>NZ_CP052860.1:4866732-6083415 GCF_012935715.1 Pseudomonas sp. ADAK13 | reverse complement strand
ACCTGGCTGAAGCGAGTCTTCACACCTTGTACCGCGACCACCGCAGCTGGCTGGAAAGCTGGCTGCGGCGGCGCCTGGGCAATGCCTGGGATGCGGCCGACCTGAGCCAGGACACGTTCCTGCGGGTGCTGGCCAGCGCCCAGCCGATTGCACAATTGCAGGAGCCCCGGGCTTACCTGGTGACCGTGGGCAAGCGCTTGCTGGTCAACTTTCACCAGCGGCGCAGCCTGGAGCAGGCGTATCTCAACGCGCTGATGCACTTGCCGCAAGACTGCGTGCCGTCCCCGGAGCAGCGCTGGTTGCTGCTGGAAACCCTGCAAGCCCTGGATGAACTGCTCGACGGTTTGCCACCGGTGGTGCGTCGCGCGTTTCTCTGGAGCCAACTGGAAGGCCTGGGCTACCGGGAGATTGCCGAGCGGCTCAAGGTCTCCGAGCGTACGGTCAAGCGCTACATGGCCCAGGCCTATGAGCATTGCTTGCTGGTGGACCTGTGAGCCGCAGCGCGCCGGATCTCGCCCGTGCGGCGGCGCAGTGGCTGGCGTTGCTGGAGTCTGGCAGTGCCACCGAGCGTGATCACGCCAGCCTGCAGCAGTGGCGCGACAGCCATCCCCAGCACGAACAAATCTGGCAAAAAGCCCAACTGTTGCGTCAGCGATTTAACGATTTGCCACCGGCATTGGCCATGGCCAGCCTTGATCGCCCGCAACCGGGACGGCGCGCGGTGCTCAAGCGTGCGTTGGGCGTGGCCGCGCTGGTGCCGGCTGCGTGGTTGCTTAGCCGGCAATTGCCGATCGATGCATGGCGCGCCGATTTGCATACCGCCACTGGCGAACGCAAGCGGGTGTCGCTGGCGGATGGCAGCAGCCTGCAACTGAACACCGCGAGTGCGGTGGATGTGGACGTGGCCCGGCGCCGTGTGACGCTGGTGGAAGGCGAGATGGCGTTGACGGTGCCGGGGGCTGGTGCGCTGACGGTGCAGACGCGTTATGGCCAGGTGATTGTCAGCCAGGCTGAGGTGTGTGTGCGGCAGCTGTCTTCCGGGTGCCTGGTGTCGGTCTTGAAGGGCGCGGTGCAGGTGCAGGACCTGCGGGGGCAAGTGGCGACGTTGCAAGGTGGGCAACAGGCGCGCTTGCAGGCGTTCGGGATGGGCGCAGCTGTAGCGTTTGATGCGCTGCAACTGGGTTGGCGCGAGGGTGTGTTGACCGCGCAGAACCAGCTGCTGGGCGATTTTTTGCGGGAGTTGGAGCGGTATCGGCCGGGGGTGATGCGTTGGGACTCGAGCCTGGAAGCGCTGCGGGTGACCGGGAGTTTTCAGTTGGCCGATACTGATCGCATTCTTGCGTTGCTGGCGTCGACGATGCCGCTGGAGGTGCAGTCGCGTACGCGGTATTGGGTGACGCTGACGGCGCGTAAAACGGCTGTCTGATGACATATCCGTTATTTAGGTAACGGCGGCTTATGGTTTCGCTCTTACAGCGACTCACTTTGGAAAAGCCCCAAAGTAAGCAAAAGGCTCTGCCCCGCCTGTCGGCACCTCGCCTAGGCTCGGTGTTCCCTCACTCCGGCATTGCTCCGCGGGCCGCCGCGACGGGGCGTCCCTGCCCCGTCGCGGCTAAACCGGCGTCCTGCCGGTTTACCCGCTCCTCAATCCCTGCGTTCGGCCTCGGGCTTATTGGGGCAGTCAGATCAAGATCAAAATCTACAGCACAGCGGCCTACAGGCCGGCTTGAGTGGTAGGAGCAAAGGCAAGAGCGGCTTTTTTGTAGGAGCTGGCTTGCCGGCGATGCAGACACCTCAGTGCATCAGGCAGACCCATTTGATGCCATCGCTGGCAAGCCAGCTCCTACAGGTGACCGTGCCCGCTTTAGATTTTGATTTTGCTTTTGCTCCACACCACTCAAGCCGGCCTGTAGGCCGCTGTGCTGTTGATCTGCTTTTGATCTTGATCTTAGGCGCCCCTTTAAACCACGCTGGCCGAACGCAGGTAGTACGGAGCGGGTAAACCGGCAGGACGCCGGTTTAGCCGCGACGGGGCAGGGACGCCCCGTCGCGGCGGCCCGCGGAGTAGTACCGGAGAGAGGGCACACCGAGCCTGAGCGAGGTGCCGAGTGGTGGGGCAAGAGCCCTTTTGGTTACTTTTGGGGCTCTTTTCCAAAAGTGACCCGCTGTAAGAGCGGAACCCATATCAGCCGTCACCCAAATAACGGATATACACCCCAGCCTGACTTACCCCCCCCAACACGTGCGTTTCAGATCACATGCGCCCGCTGCAACTCGGTCAACGCCAGTGCCTTGAGGCGCGCCAACAGCGGATCCCGCCGGTCCCGCGGATGCTCCAGCTCCACCGCCAGTTCCTGGCGAATACTGCTGGGCCGGTTATCCATCACCAGTACCCGGTCACTCAGGTACAGCGCCTCGTCCACATCGTGGGTCACCAGCAACAGGGCGATCCCGTGATGCTCAGCCAATTGCAGCAGCAAGTCCTGCAGCTTCATGCGGGTAAACGCATCCACCGCGCTGAACGGCTCGTCCAGCAGCAACACCTGCGGCCGCGAATACAGCCCGCGAGCAATCGCCACCCGTTGCGCCATGCCGCCCGACAACGCCTTGGGCAACGCCTGGCCAAAGCCGGTAAGCCCCACCTCGTCAATCAACTGCGCGACCCAGGCTTTGTCATAGCCGTTGTCATCGCTGAAGCCGATGTTTTGCTCCACCGTCAGCCAAGGCATCAGGCGCGGTTCCTGAAACACAAACGCGACCTCGCCACCGCCCTGCAACAGCTCACCCTGGTAGTCCTTTTCCAGCCCGGCAACGATCCGCAGCAAGGTGCTTTTGCCGCAGCCGCTGGGCCCCAGCAAACTCACCGCTTCCCGCGGTTGCAGGGCCAGGTGGACGTTGGTCAGCACCGTGGTAGCGCCGAAGTTTTTACGCTCGACACGAATGTCCAGTAGCGCTTCGCTCATGCTCAATTCTCCGGGCCTTGGCCGTTGAAGGTGTCGCGCCAGGCCAGGCAGCGTTTCTCCAGGGCGGCCAGCAGGCCGTCGCTGATCTTGCCCAACAGGGCCAACACAATGATCGCCGCCAGCACAATGTCGGGCCGTGAGGTTTCCCGGCCATCGCTGAGCAGGTAACCCAGGCCCTTGGTCGCGGCGATCAATTCGGCCGCCACCAGGAACATCCAGGCCAGGCTCAAACCGCTGCGCAAACCGGTGAACAAGCCGGGCAGGGCGGCGGGCAACAGGATGCGGCGCACCAGGCGCGTACGGCTGAAGCCATACATCTGCCCGACTTCCACCAGCTTGCGGTCGATGTCGCGAATCGCCGCGACGCCGTTGAGGTACACCGGGAAGAACGCGCCGATGGCTATCAGCACGATCTTCGAGGTCTCATCAATCCCCAGCCACAGCAGCAACAGCGGCACCCACGCCAGGCTCGGGATCGAGCGCAGGCCGGCGAAGGTCGGTTCCAGGTACGCCTCGGCCTCGCGGCTCAAGCCGACCCAGGCGGCAAACACCAGGGCCAGGCTGGCGCCGATGGCGAACCCCAGCAGTACCCGCAACAGGCTGGCGCTGATGTGTTTCCATAACGCGCCTTCGGCGAGGTCGGTGAGGGTCACCGCGATCTCGCTGGGGGCCGGCATCTGGTAGGACGGCAGCCAGCCGATACGCACCACCACTTCAAGGATCACCAGGATCAACACCGGCAACGCCAGGCCCTTGAGCCGGCGTGGCCAGGCGCTGCGCTGGACAGTGATCGTGGGTGTCCGTGGGACCGGCAGGGCTTCGCTTTTGCTGCTCATGACGCTCCCCTTATGGACGAGGCAAGGCCTGGCCGAAGCTTGGGTCGATCAACTGGTCGATCACCTGATCCACATTCACCCCACGGCGCACCAGTTCTTCCGATACCAGGATCGGCGCAGCAGCCTTGGAGGACACCACGTCCTGAGCGGTGAGCAACGGGCTGCTCAGGTCGGTGCGGGACAATTGCAGCTTGGCCACTTCCAGCGGCAGGCCGGATTCGTCCGCCAGCAGCTTGGCAAATTCATCCGGGTGCTGGACCGCCCAGTTGCGGGCTTTTTCATAGGCGCCGAGCACTTTGGCGATGGTCTGCGGATGCTCCTTGGCGTACGTCTCGGTGACGCTGACCACGCCGTAGCTGTTGAAGTCCTTGTTGCGGTACAGCAGGCGAGAACCGGCCTGGATTTCACTGGCGGCCATGTGCGGGTCAAGACCGGCCCAGGCGTCGACATCACCTTTCTCCAGGGCGGTACGGCCGTCCGGATGTTGCAGGTGCACCAGTTCTACGTCGTCCTTGGCCAGGCCGGCTTTCTGCAGGCTGCGCAGGGTGAACAGGTACGGGTCGGTGCCTTTGGTGGCGGCAATTTTCTTGCCCTTGAGGTCGCTCACGCTCTTGAAGGTTGAATCTTTGCGCACCACCAGTGCGGTCCACTCGGCGCGGCTGTACACATACACCGACTTGATCGGGCTGCCGTTGGCCCGGCTCAACACCGCCGACAGGCTGGCGGACGAAGCGAAATCGACACCGCCGCTGTTGAGGTATTCCAGGGAACGGTTGCTGCCCTGGCTCAGCACCCAGCCGACCTTGGTTTTTGGCAGTGCTTCTTCGAGCCAGCCGAAGTGCTTGAGCACCAGGCTCACCGGCGAGTAATAGGCATAGTCCAGGTTGACTTGCGCAGGGTCGGTTTCCGCCGCATGGGCCAGGGGTTGCAGGCTGAGGGCGAGGGCGCAGGCGCCCAGAAGGGTTTTGGCGAAGGGTTTCATGGAACAGCTCCGGGCAAGGCGGGAAAGAGAAGGCTTTTCTTATATTCAGAAAATTCATATGGCATGTTCCATCATGCGTTATAGGAATATGCAGTCTCTGTGCCAGCAGTCGCGGGGCCGTTTCTATTGGGGTTGGGGGCAGGGACGTTGTGATGGGAGAGGGCACTTTGTTGAATCACTGTTGGCTGCGCAACAGCTTGTATATGTCTTTATGGAATAAATAAAGAGTTATTTATTCCTTTTGTTGTTTTCACGAATAGGGCACTTTGAGTGCCTGCGCATTCGTGCGGATTGACCCAACAGACCAAAGGAAAGCCGACATGACCATTAAAGCGATCAACGTGCGCAACCAGTTCAAAGGCGTGATCAAGGAAATCCTGATCGGCGAAGTGGTGTCCGAGATCGACGTGCAAACCGCGTCGGGGATCGTGACGTCGGTGATTACCACGCGCTCGGTGCGTGACCTGGAATTGAAAGTGGGCAGTGAAGTGATTGCCTTCGTGAAATCGACCGAAGTGTCTATTGCCAAGCTGTAAAGGTGTGAACCCAATCCAAATGTGGGAGCTGGCTTGCCTGCGATGACGGAGTGTCAGTCGACCTATTTGTCGGCTGATACACCGCTATCGCAGGCAAGCCAGCTCCCACACTGATTTGTGTAGATTTAGTTGAGCCGAGGGCCGCCTCCAGACGGACGGGACCCGGGCTTCTCACCCGAAGCATCCGGCAGTTCCTTGGGCTTTTCACTCGGGTCCTTGTAGTCCTTGTGCAAATCCCCATCCAGCCGGTTGCTCGACGAGCCGCCGCTTTGCGGTGTCGCGTCAAAGTGTTCCCACTCCGATTGCTGGAAGCGGAACAGGCTGTCATCGGTCGGCGTGTCGCGGCCGTGGTAGTGGTGGATTTCGTAGTGGGCGTATTCGACCTTGTCCGCCCAGTTGTCCTGCAATAAACCGTCGCCCGCCAGGTCGCGGTACCAGTCGTTTTCCTTCTCGGTGGCCTTCTGTTTTTTGTTGTGGTCGACGAAGTAGCCGATGATCCCGCCCACCACCGCCAACACCACGCCCACCAGGAACAGCGGCCCGGTCAGCGCTGCCGCCGTGCCTGCGCCAAACAGCGCCGCCGCACCCAATACGCCGGCCGATGCACCGAACGCACCGCCCGCCACCTGCAATCCACCCGCCGCCTGAGCCAACGGGTCTTTGCTGTCCACGCCACTTTTGATCGCCAGGGCGCCGAGTACGATATCGGCAAAACCACCGGCGATATCCGTGGCCGGGCCCAGCACCTTGATCACCGAACCTGCGATCTTCGCCGATTGGGAAGCGCCCAGCTTGGCCGCACCGGCAGCCTTCAGGCCGTCATCCAGGTGGGTGGCCAGGCCTTCGGTGGCTTCGGTCACGGCTTTATCGCCTTCGCCAAACAGTTTGGCGACGCCGTCGTACTGGCTGTCGGGAACCGCGTCCAGGGCCGCGGCAATTTCCTTGCTGACCTTTGAGTCGATCTCGGTGGGCTTGCTGAAGTCGATGACTTTGCCGGCCGCACCTTCCTTGCCCCAGATTTCCGGCAGGGTCTTGTCCAGGCCGAGAAAGTCCACCAGGCCGCCCTTGCCCAGGGCTTCGCCGATCTTGTCGCCGAGCTTGACGAAGTGGCTCGCGCCGCCGGCAAAACTCAGGAAGTCCTTGGCGATGGTCATACGCTGGGCCGGGGTTTCGCCGAGCTTGCCGCCTTTGCCCACCAGTTGGTAAATCCCTGAGAACAGGCTGACGCCGGCGCCCATGGAGCCGAGGATGCCTTTGCTGTTGAGGGTGTTGAACACCTCGCCGAGCATGCCGCGATCCGCCACCGGGATATAGGGTTTGCTCAGGGCGGTTTTCACGTCGGCTTCGCTGATGGTGCCGCTGTTCTTGTAGACATCGCCGAGTTCTTCCAGGGCCTTGGTCACGGCCGAGGATTTCTCCTTGCCCTCCAGGCCTTCGTTGAGGAATTTCTCCAGCACTTCCTGGCTGCGTCGCGGCAAGTCCAGCAGGTTGCCCTTGAGCACGCCCTTGAGCAGGCCGAACAGGTCCTTGGTGGCCAGTTCCTTGTTCTCGTCGGAGATCTTGCTCGGGTCCGACAGGATCTCGTTGAGGTCGGTGGTGAGGCCGTCGGCCTGGATATTCTGCGCAGCCTTGGTGGCGGCTTCCGGGTCGAACAGCGACAGCGAGGTGAGGGTGTTGCTCAGGTCCTGTTGGGCTTCGTGGCTCTTGCCCTGTTTTTGCAGGTCCTTGAGGTAGAGCACGTAGTCAGGGTTGTTGGTCAGGTCGAGGAGCTTCTGCTTGATCTCGTCCTTGTTGGGCAGGTGACTGATGGCGTCGTCCATCTTGGTCTTGTAGTCGGCCTGCACGGTCGGGTCTTTGAACAGTTCGCCGATCTGCTCCTGCACCGCCTTGCCGTCGATGATGTCGTGCATGTCGGCTGAAGTGAGTTCGGTCTGCTTGTCATCGAACTCGCGCCAGGTGGTGTTGAACGGGCGCTTGGATTCTTCGTAGCCGGTGATGCCGTGGCCGTTCTGGTAGGCCGCCTGGGCTTCCAGGGCCCGGACCAGTTTGGCCCGCGGGTCGTCCTTGGGAATCGAGCCGTCCTTGACCCCGGCACGGTAGGTGTCGATCAGTTCGGTGGTGGCCAGTTCGCTGACGCTTTGGGTCGGCGATTTATCGTCGTCCTTGTCGGCGTGCACACCGGTGTCGAGGTTGAGCACGTCCAGTTCGTCGTTGCTCGGCAGGTTGTACTTGGCGCGGGTTTCGTCGACGGTGCCGGCGCTCCAGGCTTCCCACTTGGCGACCACTTCGTCGTAAAGCTGCGGGCTGAGTTCCTTGGAGACGATGACCTTGCCTTCACTGGTTTCATAGCGGATCAGGCCGTCACCCAGTTCATCGGGGGAGCCGAAAGTGATCTCGGTGTTTTTCAGGAAATCATTCGGCCCCGCCAGCTTGTAGCCGGCGTCTTCACTGGAGTGGATCTTGCTCCAGGTGTCCTGGGCGGTGGCCACGCTCTTGAACAGTTCCGGGCTGACGTCGGCCGACACCACGACTTTGGTGCCGTCGTGGGTTTCATAAGTCAGTACATTGCCTTGCTGGCCTTCGATCCAGCCGAAGCCCTTGTAGTCATTCAGTTCCGGCGGTTGGGTGTTGGCGTCCGCCAGGGTGGAGCCGTCGTTGAGTGCGGACTCCACGGCGGCCTTTTTGTCCGGGTGGGTGTAGACCTCGTGCAGGCCCGCCAGGTAATCGAACAGCTTGGGGTTGTCGTCCCGGGCCACGACCATTTTCTGGCCGTTGCTTTCGAAGCGGATCAGGCCCGGGCCGACTTCATCCTCGGGGCCGACGGTGGTGCCGGCGTAGGGTGGCCACACTTCGTTGTCGCTGGCACGCTTGTAGCCGGCGTCTTCGCTGCTGGCCAGGCCGGTGAAGCTTTCATAGGCTTCCTTGGCTTTCTGGAACGCTTCGGGGTTGTCGCGCTGGCTGATGACGAACTTGTTGCCGTCCTGGGTTTCGTAGCGGATCACACCCGGGCCGGTTTCGTCCGGTGGGCCTAGGGATTTGTAGTCGCCGAGCTTTTCCGGGGCCGTGGCGTCGCCGCCCAGGCGCTGGTAGCCGGCGGCTTCGCTGGCGTTGACGCCGGAGAGTGCCTTGAAGTCGGCGCTGACTTGCTTGAACAGCTCGGGGCTGTCTTTTTCGCTGACGATGACTTTCTTGCCGTCCTGGGTTTCATAACGAATCAGGCCGGGGCCGACTTCGTCCGCCGGGCCGATGGCCTTGTAGTCGCCCAGGGTGGTGGGCGGTGCGGCGTCCTTGGCGGCCAGTTCGTAGCCTTGTTCCTTGCTGGCAGCGAGCCCTTGCGCGGTTTTGTCGCCGGCCTCGACCTTCTTGTTGTTGGCGCTGTTCTTGAGCAGCACATGGAACGCCGCGCCGGACTTGGGCGGTGTGAGGGGAAGGGCCTTGGGGTCGGTCGAGCGGTTGAGCGGCTGGGTCGTCATGCCATGGAACTCCTGCTGTTACCGGTGGGACGAATCGGCAAAAACAGTAACAGCAGGGGTTCGGTGGTCGTTGCGAAAAGTTGTGAATTGCGCCTTAACGGTGACGCAGGCTGGCTTCCATACGGGCAATGCCTTCTTCCAGCATCGCCCGTGGGCAGCCGAAGTTCAGGCGCACGAACTGCTGGCTGTCATCGCCGAATTCAATCCCGGCGCTCAAGCCGACCTTGGCCTGTTCGAGGAAGAATTGTTGCGGGTCATCCAGGCCCAAGGCGCTGCAATCCAGCCAGGCCAGGTAGGTGCCTTGGGGCGCATGCATCACCACGCCGGGCAGGCGGGTTTGCACGGCGTTCAGCAGGTAGTCGCGGTTGGCTTGCAGGTACGCCACCAGCGCTTCCAGCCAGTCGCCGCAGTCGCTATAGGCTGCACGGGTGGCTTCCAGGCCCAGGGGGCTGACGCTGTCGACCATGCCGCAGCGGGCGTGGTTGAAGCGCTCGCGAATTTCCGGGTTCTGGATCACCGCAAAGCAGGTCTTCAGCCCGGCGACGTTATACGCCTTGCTCGCCGACATCAGGGTAATAGTGCGCTGGGCGATCTCGGGGCTGAGGCTGGCAGTGGGAATATGCCGGCGGCCATCAAAGCACAGCTCGGCGTGGATCTCATCGGAGACGATCAGCGCGCCCTGGTCGAGGCAGGCGGTGGCCACGGCCAGCAGTTCTTCGCGAGGGAAGACCTTGCCCATCGGGTTGTGCGGGTTGCTCAACAGCAGCGCACCGGCGCCGGTGAGGGCTTCCCGCATGGCCGGCAACGGCGTGAGGTACTCGCCCTCGGCGCTCAGTTCAAACGGCACTTCGATTTTTGGCAGGTTCCAGTGGCCCGGCGCCAGGCGGATCGGGCGATAGTTGGGGGTTTGCAGCACCACCGGTTGGCCGGGCTGCACAAACGCATGCAGCGCCATGTTGAAACCCGGCTCGACCCCCGGCAGGAACAGCAGCTCATCCGGCTGCACGCGCCAGGCGTACTTGGCCCACAGGTCGGCGACGATCGCCTCGCGCACGCCATCGCAGGCCACGCTGTAGCCGAGGATTTGCTGGCCAAGGCGCTCGTGCAGCGCCTGAAGCACAGCCGGTGGCGCGGCGATGTCCATGTCGGCAATCCACATCGGCAGAACGTCTTGCGGGTAACGACTCCACTTGGTACTGCCGGTGCCGAGGCGGGAGTGGATCGTGTCGAAATTAAAGCTCATGGGTGGCTCAAGTCAGGGAGGCGGGCGAGGAAATGGCGCTGATTCTAGCGCCATTAATTTTACGCGCCAGCGCTGATTGTCGCGTGGCCTCCCGTCTGCCGGTCAAACGCCCTGGACAACTGTTCATGGGCCTGTGCCAAGCTGCGCTGGACGGCCGCTTCGCCCCGGACCATGGCGCCCAGATAGACGAAGCGCACGGTGTGAATACCCACCGTTGCGAGGATCGCCTGTAGGTACGGGCTCAGGAAGTCCGGCTCGCGGCTTTTTCGCGAGTTTCCGGAACTCACCAATACAAAAGTGCGCCGGTCCTTGAGCAGGCCGACTTTTTCAAACTGCGGGCTGACCGTGAAGCTGCGATGGATACGCACCACATGATCGATCCAGCACTTGAGCGCCGCCGGCAGGGTGAAGTTGTGCACCGGGGTGCAGATAATCAACAGGTCGCAGGCCTCCAGCTCGACGATCAGCTGTTCGGAGCGCTCCGTTGCCGGGCCACTGAGGCCGCCGGGCGTGGTCAGGGCGCTGGCGTATTCCCGGGTCAGCGGCGGCAGCGCCTGGCCGCCGTAGTCACGCTCGGTCACCTGGGCCTCTGGCGCCTGTTCACGGAGCAGGGCGCGGGCCAGGCGGAAGGTCTGGGCGGCCTTGCCATGGGGGCTGAAGCTCAGCAGCAGCGCGCGGCTCATTGGCTGAGGTCCTGGGAAAAGTGCATCCCCCGCGGCAGCAGGCCCTGACGAAAGTAGAAGCGCTGGGCCAGGGCCATGTGCATGCCCGTGTCCAGCACCAGGTAGCGATAACCCAGGCTGCGGGTTTGCTGGCGTACCTGGTCCAGCAGTTGCTCACCCAGGCGCCGGCGTTGCAGAGAAGCGTCTACCACCAGGTCATCGACGTAGATGAAGCGGCCATACAGCAGGTTTTCGGTCAGGCGATAACCGGCCAGGCCCAGCACCTGGCCGTTTTCCCGGGCGGCGAGCAGGCGGTAGCCGTTGTCCCGCTGGCGCTGGATTTGCCGGGTAAAGGCTTGCGGGTCGCTGAGCATGGGCCGCAGTTGCTGCATGACGGCAAAGCAGGCCTGGCAGTCGGCGTCGGTTTCAATGTGCACGAACTCCACATGATCATTCATGGTGGCCGTGCTCCAGGTGGGCTTTCACCGCTGCGGGTACTTTTCGAAAGCTGATGGCGACGCGGTTCAGGGCGTTCATCAGGGCGATGGCCAGGGTCAGGTCGGCGATTTCCTTGGCACTGAAGACCGCGGTGGCCTCGGCATAGTCCGCGTCCGGCACCTCGGTTTGCGCGACCCGGGTGACTGACTCGGCCCAGGCCAGGGCTGCGGATTCGCGGGCGGTGAACAGCGGCGAGGCTTCGCGCCAGGCGGCCAGCAGCATCAGTTTTTCCAGGCTCACGCCCTGTTTGAGCAGGTCGCGGGAATGGGAGTCGAGGCAATAGGCGCAGCCGTTGAGTTGCGAGACCCGCAGGTACACCAGGTCAATCAATTCCTTCTCCAGGCCGCAGCCGTGGATATAGCTGTGCACCGAGCCAAGGGCTTTGTAGCCGACGGGTGCCGCCTGGGCGTAGTCGAGACGGTGTTGCATGGGGTGGCTCCTGACTGTCGTGAAGTGATGCCGCCAGTCTGGCGGCCGGGTCGCCGGCTCAATAGGGCCAAGAATGGACAAGCGGGTTGGGACAAGATCAGACTTCAGGGCTGATTGACTGTGAGCCGGATAACGATGTCGTCACTGCCCAAATACCAGGAGATTTACCGGCGCTTTCGCCAGGCCATCGACCAGGGCCAACTGCGCCCCGGCGAACGGGTGCCGTCGGTGCGCAGCCTGGCCCAGGAACTGAAGGTGGCCCGTGGCACCGTGGAGACGGCCTATCAGTTGCTGGTCAGCGAAGGCTTCTTCCTCGCGCGCGGCCAAGCGGGCACGGTGGTGGCCGAGGCACTGCCGCAGCGGTCGATCAAGACGCTGCCGGTGGCATCCGAACCCGTGGCACCGGCATCCAACCTGCGCCTGCTGCAACTGGGCTTGCCGGCGCTCGACAGTTTCCCGCGCAAGTTGTGGGCGCGGCTGGTCACCCGCCAAGTGCGGCGTATCGACGTGAACAGCCTGGCCATGGGCGACGTGCGTGGTGCCCGTTCGCTGCGTGTGGCGATTGCGCAGTACCTGGCGCTGTATCGGGGCGTGGAGTGTTCGCCGGAGCAGGTGTTTGTGTGCGCCGGTTATTCGGCGTGCCTCGCGCTGGTGTGTGATGCGCTGCAGATGGCCGGCCAGGACTGCTGGTTCGAAGACCCGGGCTACCTGCATGCGCGGCAATTGTTACGCCACTTGGGCGTGAAATTGGTACCGGTGCCGGTGGACCGTGACGGGCTTGATGTGGAGGCGGGCGTACGGCGCGCTCCAAAGGCGCGGCTGGCGATTGTCACCCCGGCCCACCAAAGTCCGCTGGGGGTGGCCCTCAGTGCCTCCCGGCGGCTCGGTTTGCTCGATTGGGCGCAGGCCCATGGCGGCTGGGTGGTGGAAGACGACTACGACAGCGAGTTTCGCTACAGGGGCCAACCCCTGGCGGCGCTCAAGAGCCAGGACACTGCCGACCGGGTGATCTACTCGGGCAGCTTCAGCAAGATGCTGTTCCCGGGGTTGCGCCTGGGCTACCTGGTGGTGCCTCAGGCGTTGCGCCCGGCCTTTGAGGCCAGCGCCGGCGTCCTGCAAAACCGCAGCGCTGAATTGCTGCAAGCCACCACGGCCGACTTTCTTGAACAAGGCCATTTCACCCGGCACCTGAAAAAAATGCGCCAGCTCTACACCGTGCGGCGCGGTTTCCTGGTGGAAGCGTTGGCCAGTCATTGCGGGGAGTTTTTGCAGGTGGATGAGCAGTCGGGCGGGATCAACTTGTTGGCGCGGCTGCGGGTGGACGTCCCTGACCAGGCGATCGCGGCGGCCGCCGCTCGTGCGGGGCTGGGGATTCAGGCCGTGTCTGGCTGGAGCATCGAACCCGGTCGCCAGCAAGGCCTGTTGATGGGCTTCACCAACCTGGCAACTCGCCAGCAGGCCATGGAGGCGGCGTTGGTGTTGCGCGAGGTCATCGACGGCGCTTTATGAAGACTGGTTGAACATCTTCATTCGCCACATCGGCCCCAAGCTTCTACCCTGAAGGCATAGCCCTCAGGACGCCAAGCGCTCATGTACAAAGACCTGAAGTTCCCGGTTCTGATCGTACACCGCGACATCAAGGCCGACACCGTTGCCGGCGACCGCGTCCGGGGCATCGCCCGGGAGCTGGAACAGGAGGGCTTCAGTATCTTTTCGGCGGTGGACTACGCCGAGGGCCGCCTGGTGGCTTCCACCCATCACGGCCTGGCCTGCATGCTGATTGCCGCCGAAGGGGCCGGGGAAAATACCCACCTGATGCAAAACATGGTGGAGCTGATCCGCCTGGCGCGGGTACGGGCACCGAACCTGCCGATCTTCGCCCTCGGTGAGCAAGTCACCCTGGAAAACGCCCCGGCCGATGCCATGAGCGAACTCAACCAGCTGCGGGGCATTCTTTACCTGTTTGAAGACACCGTGCCGTTTCTCGCCCGGCAAGTGGCCCGGGCGGCGCGGGCTTACCTGGATGGCCTGTTGCCGCCATTCTTCAAGGCGTTGGTGCAGCACACGGCGGACTCCAATTACTCCTGGCACACCCCCGGTCACGGCGGTGGCGTGGCCTATCGCAAGAGCCCGGTGGGGCAGGCGTTTCATCAGTTCTTCGGGGAAAACACCCTGCGTTCGGACTTGTCGGTGTCGGTGCCGGAACTCGGCTCGCTGCTGGACCACACCGGGCCGCTGGCCGAGGCCGAAGCCCGTGCGGCACGTAACTTTGGCGCCGATCACACTTACTTCGTGATCAATGGTACGTCCACCGCCAACAAGATCGTCTGGCACTCCATGGTGGGCCGTGATGACCTGGTGCTGGTGGACCGCAACTGCCACAAGTCGGTGCTGCATTCGATCATCATGACCGGCGCGATCCCGCTGTACCTGTGCCCGGAGCGCAATGAACTGGGGATCATCGGGCCGATTCCCCTGAGCGAGTTCAGCCCGGACTCGATCCGCGCCAAGATCGACGCCAGCCCGCTGACCCGTGGCCGGCCCGCCAAGGTCAAGCTGGCGGTCGTCACCAACTCCACCTACGACGGCCTGTGCTACAACGCCGAGCTGATCAAGCAGCAACTGGGCAACAGCGTCGAGGTGCTGCACTTTGACGAAGCCTGGTACGCCTACGCGGCGTTTCACGAGTTCTTCGCCGGCCGCTACGGCATGGGCACCTCGCGCACGCCCGACAGCCCGCTGGTGTTCACCACCCATTCCACCCACAAGCTGCTGGCGGCATTCAGCCAGGCCTCGATGATCCATGTGCAGGATGGCGGGGTGCGCAAGCTGGACCGCGACCGCTTCAACGAAGCCTTCATGATGCATATTTCCACCTCGCCGCAGTACAGCATCATCGCCTCCCTGGACGTGGCGTCGGCCATGATGGAAGGCCCGGCGGGGCGTTCGTTGCTGCAAGAAATGTTTGACGAAGCCCTGAGCTTTCGTCGCGCCCTGGCCAACCTGCGCCAGCACATTGCCGCCGAAGACTGGTGGTTTTCCATCTGGCAGCCGCCGCTGGTGGCGGGCATCGACCGGGTGGTGACGGCGGACTGGCTGCTGCAACCCGAGGCGGAGTGGCATGGCTTTGGCGATATCGCCGAAGACTACGTGTTGCTGGACCCAATAAAAGTCACCCTGGTGATGCCCGGCCTGAACGCCGGAGGGGCGCTGAGCGAGTGCGGAATCCCGGCGGCGGTGGTCAGTAAATTCCTCTGGGAACGTGGGCTGGTGGTGGAAAAGACCGGGCTGTATTCGTTCCTCGTGCTGTTTTCCATGGGCATCACCAAAGGCAAGTGGAGTACCCTGCTCACCGAATTACTGGAATTCAAGCGCAGTTATGACGCCAACGTGAGCCTCGCCAGCTGTTTGCCCTCGGTGTTTGCGCAGGGGCCGGCACGGTATCAGGGCCTGGGCTTGAAGGATCTGTGCGATCAGTTGCACGGCTGCTACCGCAGTAATGCCACGGCCAAGCACCTGAAGCGGATGTACACCGTATTGCCGGAAATCGCCATGAAACCGGCCGATGCCTACGACCTGCTGGTCAAGGGCGAAGTCGAGGCGGTGTCCATCGACGCTTTGCCAGGACGCGTTGCAGCGGTCATGCTGGTGCCTTATCCGCCGGGCATTCCATTGATCATGCCGGGGGAGCGTTTTACCGAATCGACTCGCTCGATCATTGATTACCTGGCATTTGCCAGGACGTTCGATAGCAGTTTCCCCGGCTTTGTCGCGGATGTGCATGGACTGCAACACGAAGACGACGGCACTGGTCGTTGTTACACCGTCGACTGCATCAAGGGTTAAGAATGTTTATGCAAGCTGTGATGAACCCGAAGTACCCGGGCCTCAGTGTCCGGGTGGCTGACGAAGGATTTGACGCGTACGTGTGGGGTAACGACTTCAGCTTTGAGGTCAACGCCTACGGCATGCCGGAGATGGGCAAGCGCGTCGATCAGTGGGCGGTGGAGCGCATTGTGCCGTACCGCAAATGCTATGGCATCGACCCCGAGGAGTTCGCCAGCTTCCGTGACGCGGCCGACAGTGCAGTGTTCATGGCGTACCTGGATGACCGGCCCGTGGGGCATATCGTGGTCAGCACCAACTGGAACGGCTTTGCCCATGTGGACGAACTGGCAGTGGTATTGCCCGCGCGGCGCCACGGGGTGGCGAAGGCGTTGCTCGACGTGGCGCAGTTCTGGAGCCGCAAGAAGAACCTGCCGGGGATGATGCTGGAGACCCAGAACAACAACCTCGGTGCCTGCCGGTTGTACGAGCGCTGCGGGTATGTGATGGGCGGAATCGACCACCTGCGCTATCGCGGGATTGATCCGCAGACGCGCGAGGTGGCGATTTTCTGGTATCGGTTGTTCAGGTCGGAGCTGGAAGCGGTCTGAAGCCGGGCGCTGATTCAGTGTGGGAGCTGGCTTGCCTGCGATAGCATCACCTCAGTGTTACTGATACACCGCAGTGTGCGCATCGCAGGCAAGCCAGCTCCCACATTTATCTCTGTTGGTCAGGAGAGTGTGTTTGTCAGCAGGCTTTCGGCCTTCTCGGTGACAATCTCCAGCAGCGCATTCAAGGCGGGCGACGCCTCACGGCCTTCCAGCGTCAACGCATACAAGGTCACCCCAATCGGGGGTGACAACGGGCAAGCATCCAGCCCGGCTTCCCGTGCACCGGTGGCGGTGAACGGGTCGACAATCGCCAGACCTTCCCCGGCTTCAACCATGCTGCGCATCATCTGGTAGGTCTGCACCCGCGTCTGTACCACCGGCAGCGGGCGCAGGGCTTGCAGCTTGCTGTCCAGCAGGCGGCTCAGCGGGTCCTGGCCCTCCAGTCCGATCATCGACTGCCCGGCCAACTCCTGCAGCGCAATGTACTTCTGTCGCGGTTTCAGCCAGCCATGGGGCGCGAGCAATTGCAGCTTGCCGTGGGCCAGTGGCGTGCTGTGGATTTGCGGGTGTTCCGGGTCGTGCAGGCTCAGGCCGAGGTCCGCTTCGTGCAGCAGCAGGCTCTTGACGATATCCCGGGTGGAGTGGCTGGACAGGTTGCACGGCGTGTCTTGAAAGCGTCGGCGCAGCACGGCGATCGCCTGGGGCAGCAACTGATTGGCCAGGGGCGGGGTGCACAGCGCGCGCAAGGGCGGGGCATGATGGTGCTTCAGGCTGCTGGCCAGGCGCTGCACCGGCTCAAGGGCGGCGTAGAGGTGGGCGATCTGGCCCTGCAGTTCGAGGGTTTCGCGGGTGGCCTGCAAGCGTCCGCGCACACTGGCGAACAGCATGAAGCCCAGTTGCAGCTCGGCATCCTTGAGCGTCGCCTCCACATCGGCCACAGGGAGTTGCAACCATTCGGCGGCGGTGCCGAGGTGTCCGGTCTGCAAAATCGCTTGAATGACTTCGATATGACGTAAACGCATGGCCGGAGTCTATGTTCAGTGCGACGTGGATTCAATGGCTTGGGCCCGGGTGTGGAAAAAAGACCCGGCGCGGGAACGGCCCAACTAGACTTGCACGATCAAGACCCCTGAGACTTGCCACCAACGGTCATACAAAGGGCGTATCAACCAAGGGATCCAAGGGGGAGCCACGTCGATGTTGGGTAAAGCAGATACGCGCGGGTTTTCGTTGTGGGACCTGCTGGTGGTGGTGCTGGTGGTTGGCGTGCTGGCGGTTGCGGTGGGGCCGCGGCTATTTGGCGACGTGACCCGAACGGAAATCGCCACGGCCAAGGTCCAGTTGAATGCGCTGGGCAAGGCGGTGGAGCAGTTTCATCAGGATGTGGGGCGGTATCCAACGGATGACGAGGGCCTGAGCGCGCTGATGGTTCAGCCTCAAGGCGAGGCGAAGTGGAAGGGGCCGTACCTCAAGGAGGATATCCTCACAGACCCTTGGGGCGTGGCCTATCAGTACCATTTCCCGGCTACCCAGCCGAGCGCGCCCTTTGAGTTGTTTTCGTTCGGTAAGGACCGGACGCTGGGAGGTGAAGGCGACAACGTGGACATTGCCTATGGCGAGTAGCATCGGCGGCGCCTCCGGCGTTTCACGACGTGCCAGGAACTGGCTGTTGGCAGCCGTGGCGGTGGTGGCTTTGGGCGTAGTGGTCAAGCATTACGAAGAAAAAGATCCGACGAACCTGGCGTTTCAGGCGTTTATTCGCTCACAGGCGCAGGTCACGTCGCAGGTGGGGACCGTTTCATCCGTTGAGCTCCTTAAGCGTGTGACACTCTACCCGGGCTATGGTGGCGTTCATGGCGATACACCCGGCTATACGCAGTCTTTGTACCGTGTGGTGGGTGAGCGCGGGCAGGCCACGGTCGAGGTCAGGCGAGAGGATAGCGACCATCCGATCGAAATAACGCAGGTACAACTCGGCAAGGCACCTTTCAATACGGCGCTGACCTGCATGGGCTTGCTGGTGTTGACGGGGGGCATTGCGGGAATGATCTGGGGGGATCGGGTGATTGCCAGGCATCGCGAAGGCGTGTGGCGCTTTTTCGAACTTCGACCGGGGTGGAGCCGCTACCTGAAGTGGCCGCTGGGCCTGGGTCTGGTACTGATGGGATTTATAACTATGCTGATGGGCATGAACGGCTGGGGAAGCTGAACGCTGCGATCCGTCCCGGCCCAGTCACCATGCCACGTATGGCCAGGACTGAGCAGGTACACATCCAAGACGTTGCGTTACGGCGAGGTCTTATGAAGCGTGGGTCGTTGCGGATTCGCGGGTGATGATGGTGCCCGACTGAATCAATCTGAATTCATCGCCGTCCAGTTTTTCTACACGATCGCCAATGGCCAGCTTGTAGGTAATGGTGGGCGCCGAGCCAGTCAGGTCGCCTTGGGGCGGGTTGGATTCCTGGAACTCATGCACCGAATAAACGCGACCTTCCGCGTCTCTGGCATGGAACTGTCCGACAAGTACTGCTGCCATCTGTTTAGAACCTCTGGAGATAAACACTCGATTTGCGGTTCTGTAGACCGTAGGAGAGCGGGGTAGTTTACCTATTGAAAAAAAATACTATTCGTTGACTTTTTCAGACATTACTTACAAATCCGTCTGCGGTGTGAACGTCCCTGGAGATTGCAAAAACACGCTGGTGATAGCGCCGCGCAGGCTCTATAACTACAAGCTCCTTAAGTCAGAAACCGGGAAACCCCAATGAGCAAGGTCTACACGATTGCCGTACTGGTCGGCAGCTTGAGAAAAGAGTCGATCAACCGCAAGGTCGCCCTGGCATTGGCCGAGTTGGCGCCCGCCAATCTCACGTTGAACATTGTCGAAATTGGCGATTTGCCGCTCTACAACGAGGACATCGACGGTGCTGCACCGCCGGCAGCCTACAGTACTTTCCGCCAGCACGTGCGGTCATCCGACGCGGTGCTGTTTGTGACCCCCGAATACAACCGCTCCGTACCGGGTGTATTGAAGAATGCGATTGACGTCGGTTCGCGCCCGTACGGCCAAAGTGTCTTCAGTGGCAAGCCGGGTGCGGTGATCAGTGTGTCCCCCGGTGCCATCGGCGGTTTTGGCGCCAATCACCATTTGCGCCAGTCGCTGGTGTTCCTCGATGTGCCATGCATGCAGCAGCCGGAAGCCTACCTGGGCGGTGCGGGCAGCGTGTTCGACGAGTCGGGCAAGGTCTCGGAAAAGACCAAGCCGTTTTTGCAGGCGTTTATCGACGCCTATGGCAAGTGGGTCGAAAAACAACACGGCTGACAGGCCGCACGAAAAAGACCCCGCTTTTTAGGCGGGGTCTTTTTGTCTGCGGTCAGCCGCTATGGCGCTATCAACGCAACCAGTTGGTCCGCGCCAACTCGATCACCTCATCACCGCGCCCGCTCATCACCGCCTTGAGCATGTACAGGCTGAAGCCCTTGGCCTGTTCCAGCTTGATGCTCGGCGGCATCACCAGTTCCTGGGTGGCGGTGACCACGTCCACCAGTACCGGGCCGTCGTGGGCCAGGGCGCGGCGCAGGGCAGGTTCGAGGTCTTCGGACTGCTCGACCCGAATACCGAGGATGCCCATGGCATTGGACATGGCGGCAAAGTCCGGATTCTTCAGCTCGGTGCCGGTATCCAGGTAGCCGGCAGCCTTCATCTCCATGGCGACAAAGCCCAGGGACGAGTTGTTGAACACCACGAGTTTCACCGGCAGGTTCAACTGCGCCAGGCTGATGAAGTCGCCCATCAACATGGTGAAGCCACCGTCGCCGGACATGGAAATCACCTGGCGCCCGGGAAACGCCGCTTGCGCGCCGATGGCCTGGGGCATGGCGTTGGCCATCGAGCCGTGGTTGAACGAGCCGATCAGTCGGCGCTTGCCATTCATTTTCAGGTAGCGCGCCGCCCATACCGTAGGCGAGCCAACGTCAGCGGTGAAGATTGCGTCGTCGTCCGCCAGTTCGCTGAGCAGGCGCGCAACGTATTGCGGGTGGATCGGACGGCCGGCCTTTGACGGCTCAGCCAGGTCATCCAGGCCCTGGCGCGCTTTCTCGTAATGCTTGAGCGAGGTTTCGAGGAAGCTGCGATCGGTCTTGCGGGTCAGGCGCGGCAGCAGCGCCTGGATTGTTTCGCTGACGTCTGCAGCAATCCCCAGGTCCAGGGTGGCACGCCGGCCCAGGGCCTGCGGGTTGCGGTCGACCTGGATGATCTTCGCGTCGGTGGGGTAGAACTGGCGATACGGAAAGTCGGTGCCGAGCATGATCAGCGTGTCGCAGTTGAGCATGGCGTGGTAGCCGGAACTGAAGCCGATCAGGCCGGTCATGCCGACGTCGAACGGGTTATCCCACTCCACGTGCTCCTTGCCGCGCAGGGCATGCACCACAGGCGCACCGAGGGCGTCGGCCAGGGCCACCACCTCATCGTGGGCGCCGGCACAGCCACTGCCGCACAGCAGGGTGACTTTGCCGCTGTGTTCCAGGATGTCGGTGAGGCGTTGCAGGTCCTGTTCCGCCGGCAGCGTACGTGGCGCGAGCAGGGCCGGCCACGGTTTGAAGGTGTCTTCCACTTCCAGCAGCGACACATCACCCGGAATCACTACCACGGCCACGCCACGATTGAGGATCGCCGAGCGCATGGCGCGGTGCAGCACGTGGGGCATCTGTTCGGGGTTGGTCACCAGCTCGATAAAGTGGCTGCATTCCTTGAACAGCTCCTGGGGATGGGTTTCCTGAAAGTAGTTCAGGCCGATCTCGGAGGAGGGGATCTGCGCCGCGATGGCCAGCACCGGCACATGGTTGCGATGGCAGTCGAACAGGCCGTTGATCAAATGCAGGTTGCCGGGGCCGCAACTGCCGGCGCACACCGTCAGCTCGCCGGTGGCGGCGGCTTCGGCACCGGCGGCGAATGCGGCCACTTCTTCGTGGCGCACGTGCATCCATTCGATGCTGTCCATGGTGCGCAGGGAGTCGGTCAGGCCGTTGAGGCTGTCGCCGGTCAGGCCCCAGATGCGCTTGATGCCCGCCTGTTCAAGGGTGGTCGCCAATTGCTGGGCCAGGGTGATTTTCGCCATGAAGAACTCCAATCGTCAGTGAGGGTAAAAAGCTGCTGATCAGTAGAGGACAGCTCCATGGCGCTGAATGCTCCCCGGTTAATGTGAAGAATTGGTCATCGCCGCGCGATATTGGCGGGTGCGGCGGGCGATAAACAGTTGGTCCTTGATCAACGCCAGCAGCGGCGCCACGCCGGGTTTGGGCTGGCGGCCACGGCTCAGGCGGCGTAGCTGATAGCGCACCACCGCCATGCTCGCCAGGCTGGCCAGGGGTTTGCGTTTCCAGCGGATCGGCGGCAGTTGCGGGTTGAGGTCACGGCCTGCGCGCCATTGCTTGATCAGGTGCGGTTCCAGGGTGAGGGCGGTGGCGATCCCGGCC
The DNA here is from genome assembly GCF_012935715.1 of Pseudomonas sp. ADAK13. Taxonomy (NCBI): domain Bacteria; kingdom Pseudomonadati; phylum Pseudomonadota; class Gammaproteobacteria; order Pseudomonadales; family Pseudomonadaceae; genus Pseudomonas; species Pseudomonas sp. ADAK13. The sequence goes on along the minus strand of NZ_CP052860.1, from coordinate 6,061,882 downwards.
ATGGCGATGCCGCTGTCGAGTACTTGCTGGACGATGGGCAAGCGCCGGATCCCGCCGGTGACCATCACCGGCATGCGGGCGACCTTCGCCAGGTCGCTGGCCATCTCGATGAAATACGCTTCGCGGGCCAGGGTGCGCCCATCGCGGGCTTCGCCTTGCATGGCCGGGGCTTCGTAGCTGCCGCCGGACAGCTCCAGCAGGTCGATGGCCAGCGGGTTGAGCAGTTCGACCACGGCGCGGGCGTCGGCGGCGTCAAAGCCACCGCGCTGGAAGTCGGCGGAGTTGAGTTTCACGGCCACGCAGAAATCAGCGCTCACGGCGGCGCGCACGGCCTTGATCACCTCCAGCAGGAGTCGTGCACGGTTTTCCACGGAGCCGCCCCAGCGGTCTGTGCGCTGGTTGCTCAAGGGTGAGAGAAACTGGCTGAGCAGGTAGCCGTGGGCCGCATGGACCTGGGCCCCGCTGAAGCCGGCTTTTTCCGCCAGGCGTGCACTGGTAGCGAAGCGCGTGACGACGTCCTGGATATCTTCCTCGGTCATCGCCTTGGGCTGGGCGAACATCTTCGAGAAGCCACCCAGGTCCAGAGGCACCGCCGAAGGCGCGAGTGCCTGCTGGCCGAGGTTGGCCATGGTCTGGCGGCCCGGGTGGTTGAGCTGCACCCAGAACTGCGCGCCCTTGGCCCGGCCAATGGTGGCCCACCGGCGGAACGCGTCCAGGTGGCGTTCGTCTTCGAGCACCACACCACCGGGGCCGGTCATGGCTCGGCGGTCGATCATCACGTTGCCGGTCAGGATCAGGCCGGGTTCGCCCTGGGCCCAGGCTTGATACAGGCGCATCAGGGCTTCGGAAGGCGCCTGGTCGGCATCGGCCATGTTCTCTTCCATCGCCGCCTTGGCGATGCGGTTACTGACGACTTGGCCGTTGGGCAATTGCAATGCTTCAAAGGGCGACATGCTTGACTCCTCACAATGGGAGCGCTCAGGCTAAGCTTAAAGGTAACTTTAAGGTCAATGGGGTAGGCGATGAATATCGGTGAACTGGCGGAACGCAGTGGCTTGGCTGCTTCGAAGATTCGTTTTTACGAAGCCCAGGGGCTGATCCAGGTCGAGCGGCAAGGCAATGGCTATCGCCGTTATCCCACGCAGACGTTGCAGACGCTGCAATTGATCCAGGGCGCTCAGCGGGCGGGTTTCAGCTTGCAGGAGTTGAAGGCGCTGATGCCGGACGATTCGCCGAGCGAGGCCAAGCGCGCCGATATCGTGTTGAGGCTGGAACGCAGGATTGCGCAGATAGAAGAGCTGCAGACCCGTATGGACCAGAGCAAGGCCGAGTTGCGGGCGGTGATCGCCACGATCCAGTCGCACCCGGAAGGCACGCCGTGCACCCAGGCGCAGGACAAGGTCTGGGCCTCAATCGAGGCGCATAAAAAACGCCGCGCATCTGACGATACGCGGCGTTCGTTTACAGCAACAAAACCTTAGGCTTGAACCACAGGGATGTTGGCGCTTGCAGCAATTTCACGGAACTCGGCGATCTGGTCAAAACTCAGGTAGCGATACACGTCGCTGGCCATGGTGTTGATCTTCGCGGCGTATTCCATGTACTCCTCGACGGTCGGCAGGCGACCCAGGATGGAAGCTACCGACGCCAGCTCGGCCGAAGCCAGGTAGACGTTCGCGCCGTCACCCAGGCGGTTCGGGAAGTTACGGGTCGACGTCGACACAACCGTCGAGTTCGGCTCTACACGTGCCTGGTTACCCATGCACAGCGAGCAGCCCGGCATTTCCATGCGCGCGCCAGCCTTGCCGTAGATGCCGTAGTAGCCTTCTTCGGTCAGTTGGTGAGCGTCCATCTTGGTCGGCGGCGACAGCCACAGACGGGTAGGCAGCTGACCCTTGACCTGATCCAGCAGTTTACCGGCAGCGCGGAAGTGACCGATGTTGGTCATGCACGAACCGATGAACACTTCGTCGATCTTCTCGCCTTGTACCGACGACAGCAGACGGGCGTCGTCCGGATCGTTTGGCGCGCAGAGCACAGGCTCTTTGATGTCGGCCAGGTCGATTTCGATGATTTCAGCGTATTCGGCGTCAGCATCGGCAACCATCAGCTCAGGGTTGGCAACCCAGGCTTCCATCGCTTGGGCACGACGTTCCAGGGTACGCGCATCGCCGTAGCCTTCACCGATCATCCAGCGCAGCAGGGTGATGTTGGAGTTCAGGTACTCGGTGATGGACTCTTTCGACAGCTTGATGGTGCAACCGGCAGCCGAACGTTCAGCCGAGGCGTCGGACAGCTCGAAGGCTTGTTCGATGCTCAGGTTGTCCAGGCCTTCGATTTCCAGGATGCGGCCGGAGAAGGCGTTCTTCTTGCCTTTCTTCTCTACGGTCAGCAGGCCAGCCTGGATCGCGTAGTAAGGAATGGCGTGAACCAGGTCACGCAGGGTGATACCAGGCTGCATTTCGCCTTTGAAGCGCACCAGGATCGATTCCGGCATGTCCAGTGGCATAACGCCAGTGGCTGCGGCGAACGCTACCAGGCCGGAACCGGCCGGGAACGAAATGCCCATCGGGAAACGGGTGTGGGAGTCACCACCGGTACCGACGGTGTCCGGCAGCAGCATGCGGTTCAGCCAGCTGTGGATGATGCCGTCGCCTGGACGCAGCGATACACCGCCACGGGTCATGATGAAGTCAGGCAGGGTGTGGTGGGTGGTCACGTCGATCGGCTTTGGATAGGCCGCGGTGTGGCAGAACGACTGCATTACCAGATCGGTCGAGAAGCCCAGGCACGCCAGGTCTTTCAGTTCGTCACGGGTCATTGGACCGGTGGTGTCCTGGGAACCCACGGTGGTCATCTTCGGTTCGCAGTAGGTGCCTGGACGAACGCCAGCCACGCCGCACGCCTTGCCGACCATTTTCTGCGCCAGGGTGTAGCCCTTGTCACTTTCAGCCGGAGCTTCCGGCAGTTTGAACAGGGTCGAAGGTGGCAGACCCAGCTCGGCACGTGCCTTTTCGGTCAGGCCACGGCCGATGATCAGCGGAATACGACCGCCGGCACGGACTTCGTCCAACAGGACCGGGGTCTTCATTTCGAAGGTGGTCAGGACTTCATCGCTGTTGTGCTTGGTGACTTTGCCAGCATGCGGGTACAGGTCGATCACGTCGCCCATGTTCATGTTGGTGACGTCGAACTCGATGGGCAGTGCGCCGGCATCTTCCATGGTGTTGTAGAAGATCGGAGCGATCTTGCTGCCGAAGCAGAAGCCGCCAGCGCGCTTGTTCGGCACGTAAGGAACGTCGTCGCCGAAGAACCACAGCACCGAGTTGGTGGCCGATTTACGCGACGAACCGGTACCGACCACGTCACCGACGTAGGCGATCGGGAAGCCTTGGCCGCGCATTTCTTCGATCTGTTTCATCGGGCCGGTCTTGCCTTGCTCATCCGGCACGATGCCTTCACGGGCCATTTTCAGCATGGCCAGGGCGTGCAGCGGGATGTCAGGACGGGACCAGGCGTCCGGGGCAGGGGACAGGTCGTCGGTGTTGGTTTCGCCGGTGACCTTGAACACGCGCAGGCTGATCTTGTCGGCCAGGGTCGGGCGGTTCTTGAACCACTCGCCGTCGGCCCAGGACTGGATCACGGCTTTGGCGTGTTCGTTGCCATTCTTGGCTTTTTCCGCGACGTCGTGGAATGCATCGAACATCAACAGGGTGTGCTTGAGTTGGGCGGCAGCGACGGGCGCCAGTTCGGCGTCGTCCAGCAGCTCGACCAGGGTCACGATGTTGTAGCCGCCTTGCATGGTGCCGAGCAGTTCAACAGCGCGTTTCTTGTCGATCAGGGGAGAAGTGGCTTCGCCCTTGGCCAGGGCAGACAGGAAACCGGCCTTGACGTAGGCAGCTTCGTCAACGCCTGGTGGAATGCGGTTGGTGATCAGGTCAACGAGGAATTCTTCTTCGCCAGCCGGGGGATTTTTCAGCAGCTCGACCAGGCCTGCGGTTTGTTCGGCATTAAGCGGCTGGGGAACGATACCCAGGGCTGCACGCTCTTCGATATGTTTGCGGTAGGCTTCAAGCACAGTTATTACCCTCATCAGTGGTCCCACGGGACGCTCATCCAGAAATGCACGGCACGCATGCGCTCGGGGGCTTTTTGGGCCGTAGAGCCAGCGCTGCCGGCAATCCTCACAGAAGCTGCTTTCAAAGTTTTACGCCTGCAGAACGGAGCTGATGAGGGTTGGCGCTGGCTATTTACCGGGTAAATAACCATCGCCAACACCGTTCTTTAGGAACGACTGTGCTCGTGACGCTTTGAAAACAGCTTCCAACGGATTATTGGCGCCTTACAAGGCCGGGTGATTCTACGGCAAAAAATTTCTAAACGTAAGTTGCCGCGCCAAGTTTGCAGGGTGATGAACCTTAGACAAAGGGCTAACATGTGCAACTGTTTCGCTGATTTGTGCGTTGTCGACCATGTCCAACCAAACCATCAAGACCCCCTGCGTAGGCCTGTGCTCCACGGTTTACGGCGATCTAGTGTGCCGGGGGTGTAAGCGGTTTCACCATGAGGTGATTCAGTGGAACGGGTATAACGAGGAAGAAAAACGTGCGGTTTGGCTGAGGCTGGAGCAGTTGTTGGTGCAGGTGATGGCGGGGAAGGTTGAGGTGTTTGACCCCAAAATGCTTCGGGGGCAGCTTGAACAGCGCAAGATTCGGTTTGTGCCGCATCAGTCGGAGTACTGCTGGGCCTATCAGTTGATTGCCCGGGGGGCGCGGGTGATCAGCAATCTTGAGGCTTATGGGATGGTGTTGATGCCGGAGTTTCGGGAGTGGGGGTTGCCTGAATTGCGGGATGCCATTGATCGGGAGTTTTTTATTTTGTCTGAGGCGCATTATCAGCGGTATATCGCGCCGGGGTTTCTCAGGGATGCCTTGTGATTGAGTGCATATCCGTTATTCGGGTAACGGCCACCTATGGTTTCGCTCTTACAGCGACTCACTTTGGAAAAGCCCCAAAGTAAGCAAAGGGCTCTGCCCCGCCTGTCGGCACCTCGCTAAGGCTCGGTGTTCCCTCACTCCGGCATTGCTCCGCGGGCCGCCGCGACGGGGCGGCCCGGCCCGGGCGCGGCTAAACCGGCGTCCTGCCGGTTTACCCGCTCCTCAATCCCTGCGTTCGGCCTCGGGCTTATTGGGGCAGTCAGGGCCAGATCAAGATCAAAATCTACAGCACAGCGGCCTACAGGCCGGCTTGAGTGGTAGAAGCCAGATCAAAAGCCAAAGCGAAAACCAAATCTGAAACTGCTGCAGCTCTGCTTTTCTGTAGGAGCTGGCTTGCCTGCGATGCAGACACCTCGGTTTTTCAGATGCACCGAGGTGATGCCATCGCAGGCAAGCCAGCTCCTACAGGGGATCGTGCCCGCTTTAGATTTTGATTTTGCCTTTGCTTCACACCACTCAAGCCGGCCTGTAGGCCGCTGTGTTCTTGATCTGCTTTTGATCTTGATCCTAGGCGCCCCGTTAAACCACGCTGGCCGAACGCAGGTAGTACGGAGCGGGTAAACCGGCAGGACGCCGGTTTAGCCGCGACGGGGCAGGGACGCCCCGTCGCGGCGGCCCGCGGAGTAGTACCGGAGTGAGGGCACACCGAGCATTAGCGAGGTGCCGAGTGGTGGGGCAAGAGCCTTTTGGTTACTTTTGGGCTCCTTTCAAAAGTGACCCGCTGTAAGAGCGGAACCCATCGAAGCCATCACCCAAAAAACGGATATGCCCCCCCAAAAGCCTCACCCATTAGCCAGCTCTTCCAGATGATCCATCAACTCCTGCGGCTTAAGCACCAACACATCACTGTCCACCGCATCCAGCACCACCTCCGCCGTATTCCCGATCAACGCCCCGGAAATCCCGGTACGCGCCACCGTACCAATAATGGTCACCGCCGCCTGCCACTTGTGCGCCGCATGAGGAATCAACACATCCGCCGGCCCTTCCTCGATATGCAGGTGGGTATCATCAATATCAAACTCCGCCTGAAACGCCTTGCACTGCTCACGATACCGCGCCTCGATCGTCTCCTTGAGCTGAAACACCGGATCCGCCGCCGACAGCATCGGCGAAGGATGCGCACTGATCACATGCAACTGCGCCTTGGCCAGGCTGGCGATATCAAACCCGTGATCAATGATCGAATTATGCAGAGCCTGGTGCTCGGCATCGGAATTCCCCACGTCAATGGCCGCCAAGATCACCCCACCCGCCCACGGCCTGGAGGTTTTCACCAGCAGAACGGGCGTAGGGCAGTAACGCATCAGCTTCCAGTCCGCCGGCGTCAACAGTGCTTTTTTCAGCGGGCTGTCAGCAAAGTGCTGCTTGACCACCAACCCACAACCCTCGGCCTGCTGCACGTCGATGATGGTTTCATGCAAGCTGTCATTCCACGCCTGTTCGGTGGTGACGCTGTAGCCATCCTCCTGCAAACCCGCCTTGAGCAGGCTCAACATCGCCGAATGCTCGTGCTTTTTGTCGCACACCAGCAAATGCAGGTGCGCCCCCGTTACCCCGGCAATCAGCTTGGCGCGCTTGAGGGCCAGGCTTTCCGAATGCTCGGGCTCGATGACCACCAGGATGCTGCGGATGGCTTGCATGATCGGGTTCTCCAAAAAAGGTGGGCGTGGAACAACTATAGTTGCTGCCCGGCACACGTCATGTTGATGCACATCAAGCCCGGTGGCTGGCGGTCTGCGGTGTGGTCGGTATAATCGCGGCCCTTTTTGTGATTCTTTGCCCGTGAGCCCGATGAACCTGCCAGAAATCCACGAATTCCTCGGTTGCCGCACCCCCGACGGCTGGGTCCAGGCCGCGTTGGCCGACCAGGAAACCTTGCTGATCGACCACAAGAACTGTGAATTCAAGGCCGCCAGCACCGCCTTGAGCCTGATCGCCAAGTACCATTCCCATGTCGACCTGATCAACCTGATGTCGCGCCTGGCCCGTGAAGAACTGGTGCACCATGAGCAAGTCATGCGCCTGATGAAGAAGCGCAAGATCGAGCTGCGCCAATTGTCTGCCGGCCGCTACGCGTCAGGTTTGCGCAAAGTGGTGCGCAGCCATGAACCGGTCAAACTGGTGGACACCCTGGTGGTCGGTGCGTTTATCGAAGCTCGCAGTTGCGAGCGTTTCGAAGCACTGGTGCCGCATTTGGACGAAGAACTCGGCAAGTTTTACTTCGGCCTGCTGAAAAGCGAGGCCCGGCATTTCCAGGGTTACCTGAAACTGGCTTACCAGTACGGCGATGCCAAGGACATTGCCCAGGTCATCGACCGGGTGCGCGCTGCCGAGCAGGAGCTGATCGAATCAACGGACGTCGAGTTCCGCTTTCACAGTGGCGTGCCAGCCTGACGCAACCGCTGCACCGATCAATGCGGTGATCCCGGCCAGCAGCAGGATCACCGTCTGCGTCCCCAGCGGCGCCGCCAGCAGCGCAATCAACAACCCGGCCACTGGCTGCGAGAGGTTGTTGAGCAAGGTCAATACGCCCACCGTCTTGCCAAAGTCCCGGACCGGGATCACCCGTTGGCGGGTGCTGCGGATGTACACGTTGAACATCTTGTCGAAACCGGTCACCAGCAGGAAGCCCAGGGTATACGCCCATACGTTGGGGCTGATGGCGGTGATCAGCGCCCCCACGGCAATCATCGAATACGACAAACCGCCCAGTACCTTCAGCGGCAGCGACGCACGCGCCAGGTAGAACAGAATGACAATGGTCACCACCGCGCCCGCCGCCTGCAATCCGGCGTAGGTGTCTTTGCCGGCGGCGTATTGGCCGATGACCATGGCCGCCGAAGTGGCCAGGGTCACGCCGATGATCAGGTTCACGCCCACCGCCAGGGCAATGATCTTTTTCAGCTCCGGCAGGTCGCGGATATGCCCGAAGGCAATACGCAGCGGTTGCAGCCAGATGTCATTGTGTTGCTCGAAAGTCTCCAGATTGACGGTGGTGTTGCGTTGCCAGATGCCCATGGCCAGGTCTGCCAGCAGGAACAACCCGGCAATCCCCATGACCACCCAGTGCCACGCCCACACCTCCAGCATCAGCGCCGCCACCAGGGGGCCCAGCACCAGCCCGGTCTGGTCGGCAATCTGCGAATAGGACAAGGTCTTGGCATAGCTGTAATGCTTGAAGATATGCGGCAGCAACACTTCCCGGGCCATGATGCCCTGGGTGGTCAACACGCCGCACAGGGCCGAAAGGATGACAATCCAGTAAATCCCGTCGAACATTCCGTACAGCAGCACCGCCGCCACACAGGCCAGTGCCCGGTATACCTGACTGATATGCAGGATGCGCACGGCGGGATACTTGTCGCACAACGCCCCGCACACCGGGAACGACAGGTAGCGCGGCAAAGACTCGACGAAAAACGCGAGGCCGGCCCAGGACACGCTGTTGGTAGTCTGGAACACGATCAACGGCACGATGAACAACAGAATCTGGTCAGCGAGGCGGGACAGGAACAACGACATGAAGAACGCCAGGTAATCCTTGCGCATACAACTCCCTGTGATGGCGTTAAAGATTGCAGGCTATTTGTTAAAAACTCTTAAAAGCATGAAGCTTCGTCGGCCAGTGATGGCCAGCTGCTTTAGTTGGTCAGCTTGCCACCTATAATGCGCACACTTCAATCCGCGCGTGCACTGGAAATTTATGGATAACTTGGGTCTCGGCAAGGTCTTGCTCGTGGAGGACGATCAGAAGCTGGCAGGGCTGATTGCCCATTTCCTGTCCCAGCATGGCTTCGAGGTGTTGGCGGTGCACCGGGGCGACCTGGCCCTGGCGGCTTTCCTGGAATTCAAGCCCAAGATCGTCGTGCTCGACCTGATGCTGCCGGGCCAGAGCGGCCTGCATGTGTGCCGCGAAATTCGTAACGTGTCCGACACGCCTATCGTGATCCTTACCGCCAAGGAAGACGACCTGGACCATATCCTCGGCCTGGAGTCCGGCGCCGACGACTACGTGATCAAACCGATCAAACCGCCGGTGCTGCTGGCCCGCCTGCGTGCCCTGCAACGCCGCCAGACCCCGGAACCCACCGTGCGCGGCTCCCTTGAGTTCGGCCGGCTGGCCATCGACCGCAGTTGCCGTGTAGTCAGCCTGGGCGGCGAGAAGATCGACCTCACCACCATGGAATTCGAATTGCTGTGGTTGCTGGCAAGCTCTGCCGGGAAAATCCTCTCCCGCGATGACATTCTCAACCGCATGCGCGGGATCGCCTTCGACGGGCTCAACCGCAGCGTCGATGTGTACATCAGCAAGCTGCGCGGCAAGCTCAACGACAACCCCCGGGAGCCGGTGTGCATCAAGACCATCTGGGGCAAGGGCTACCTGTTCAATCCGTTTGCGTGGGAGGTCTAGATGTTACGGCTGTTTCTGCGTCTGTATATCATCCTGGCCATCGGCCTGGCCGGGGCAATCTGGCTGGTGAACTACACCTTCGACGAGTTGCTGCCGGAGGCCAACGAAACCTACAACCGCGAGGCCCTGCGCGGCCCGGCGTATGGGCTGGTGGAGCAATTGCGCCCGGTGAAAGGGGACGCCCGGGCCGCACGCCTGGCCGAACTGCAACCGCACTATGGGCTGCGCCTGGCGCTGGTACAGCGTGACCAACTGGCGATGACCGAGCGTGAGAAACAGTTGCTGGCCGCCGGGCAGTTGTTGGTGCGGGGGGACTTCATGGAGTTCCTGGTGGATATCGATGGCGGCCCGCAAATGCTCGAAATCAAACTGCCGGAAGAACCCAAGTGGCTGTACATGTGGGCGTACGGTTTCCTCGGACTGTGCCTGGCGATTGTTTTGTATTTCTGGGTTCGGCCCCATTGGCGCGACCTGGAGCACATCCGCCTGGCGGCGCAACGTTTCGGCGACAACGACCTCGGCTCACGCATCCTGCTGCCGCGCCGCTCCACGGTGCGCGAGCTGGCGGGGCACTTCAACCAAATGGCCGAGCGCATCGAAAGCCTGATCGCCAATCAGCGCGAGTTGACCAACGCGGTCTCCCACGAGCTGCGCACGCCGATCGCGCGGTTGTCGTTTGAACTGGACCAGCTCAAGCAACAGGCCGACCCACGGCAAAGCCGCGCGCTGATCGAGGACATGTACGCCGACCTCGGCGAGCTGGAAGAAATGGTCTCGGAGCTGTTGACCTACGCCAGCCTGGAGCGTGGCGCCACGCAGATCACCCGGGAAAGCATCGAGGCCCACAGCTGGCTCGACAGCGTGATTGGCAGCGTCGCCCTGGAGGCCGAGGCGGAAGGGGTGCAGTTGCTGCTGCGCACCTGCGAAGTCGACTACATCCGCATCGAGCCGCGCTTTATGGCGCGGGCGGTGATCAACCTGTTGCGCAATGCGATTCGCTACGCCGACCGGCGCGTGGAAGTGTCACTGGTGAAGTTTGGTGCCGGCTATGAAGTCCGGGTGAATGACGACGGCCCGGGCGTGCCGGTGGAAGGGCGGGCGAAGATTTTCGAACCGTTCCTGCGCCTGGATGCCAGCCGCGACCGCCGCACCGGCGGCTTCGGCCTGGGCCTGGCACTGGTGCAGCGCGTGTGCCAGTGGCATGGCGGGCAGGTTGAAGTGCTGGACTCGGAGTGGGGCGGGGCGTCGTTCCGCATGACGTGGGCGTATGTGGAGTAACGAGTGAGGAACGATGGAGATCAGATGTGGGAGCTGGCTTGCCTGCGATAGCATCACCTCAGTCTCACTGAAAGACCGAGGTGCCTGCATCGCAGGCAAGCCAGCTCCCACATTATTGATTGGGTTACCCAATTAGAAGGTGTACTCGACCATCCCCATCACCGACGTCTGCAAGCGTCTCTCCACAATCGGGCTTTGGCCGGCCTTGTCGGCCAGGTACTGCACGTCCAGCAAGGTCGAGAACTTGGTGTGCTCGCTGATCGGCAAGCTCCACACCACATTCATGCCGTTGCTGATATTGCCACCGCTGGCCTTGTAGGCCTTGAAGCGACTCTGCGCGGCCTGGCCGGTGGTGACGCCGTACCAGGTCTGCATGTAGTTGCTGTCGCCAAAATGGCTGCTGAGGCTGGCGTCCAGCGAACCGTAGTCGCCGTCATACAGGTTGGTGCCCAGGCTCAGCTCCAGATGGGTGAAGGCCTTGCCGGAATCCTTGTGATCGTCCTCCTTCAGCGCATGTTCCAGGGTCGCGCCGATAATCACCCCGCCCAGGTTATAGCTGCCACTGACACCCACCTGAGCGCGGGTCTTGATCTCGCCCATGCCCTTGAGTTTCTTCGAGCCCGGCCGGCCGCTTTTGCTCTCGTCCTTGCGTGAGCTGCTGGCGCCGACGTAGGCGCTGAAGCTCGCGCCGCCGCCGTCATACCCCCAGCCCAGGCCCTTGTCGGTGTCGAGGAAAATCCCCCACGGGCTGACGATGGCCGCCCCCAGCACCGGCGCGGTCACCCGCTCGTCGCTGCCGCTGTAGCGGGGCAGGTTGGCCACGCCGGCCTTGAGGGTGTATTCCCAATCTTCGGCCCGCAGGGTGTCGGCGCTGGCCAGCAGGCACAGTGACGTCAGGGACAGGCACAGGGGTTTTGAACGCAGGAGGGTCTTCATGTGAGGTCAGAGGCTCAAGGGGTTGTGGGGAGAATCGGTACGTTTGAAGTGGTAGCCGGAGGCGCTCAGGCCGTTGACCTGGCGGCTCACGGTGTCGCCCAGGCCATAGCCGTTGCCGGCCAGCACCGCGTGGGCGTTGTCCACGGGCAGCAGGATGTAGTCGGTGAGTGGCTCGTCATGCAGTTGGCCGCGGATCACCAGGAAGCCGTTTTCCAGGCGCACGCTGATGCCGCTCAAGGGCGCGTCGGGCTCATGGGTGTTGAGCACCTGATAGGTGCCGATGGTGTCGGCCCAGGCGTTGCTCAGTGGCGTCGGTTCGATACGTTCGCCCACCGGCACCCGCTGGCCGTGGCTGCGGGCGGTGAGCATCTGGCGGCCTTGCACCGTCACCACATCCAGCTGTACGCGGCCCAACTCGCCGAGGTCCTTGAGCCAGAAACCCAGGAACTTCTGCTGTGCCCGCAGCCAGCCCTGGCCGTCGCGCAGCAGTTCGAAACGGGTGTCGGCCAACTCGCCATACAACTTGCCGTTTTCATCCTTGATGCGGAACACGCCCCAGGCCGTGGCATAGAAACCGGCCAGGCGCGTGCGGTCGATGGCTGCGGGCACCTGGCGAATTTTCAGCCCGTGGGTGGGTTCCTGGCAGGTGTCGGCACACACCGGGTTGCCGGTCTGGGCCTGAAGCATCAGGCGCAGGGTGTCGGTGGTCAGGGACACCACCAGCTCTTCGGCGTTGCTGTCGTTGGCCATCACGATCACGGCCAGTTGCTGGTCCGGCAGCATTGTCAGTTGCGCGGCGAAATCGTCGCCGCCACCGCTGTGCTGATAGGTGCGGATGCCTGGGGCCACCGGCTCGTCACCGCAGGGCGCGAGAAACCATCCCAGGCCCATCTGGCAGTCGAAATCCAGGGCGTTGCCGGTGTTTTGTCGGGTGAACATTTCATCAATCGACGGGCTGCCCAGCACCTGTTTGTCTTTGTAGAGGCCCCGGGCAAAAAGCATCCGCACGTAGTGGCTGAGGTCTTTGGGGCTGGTCCACAACCCACCGGCGGCGAGGTCGCGTACCTGGGCGTCGGCGCTGGCAATCCCGTCTTCATAACCCCGGGCGCGGAAACCCGGTTGCGCGCCGGTACCGACGAAGCTCGACTGGTTCATCTCCAGCGGCTTGAGCAGGCTGTTTTGCAACCGGGTTTCGAAGTCTTGCCCGCTGCTGCGCTCGATAGCGGCACCGGCCAGGGCGTAGCCGAGGTTGGAGTAGGCCACCTGGGTGCCCGGTGGCGTGCTCAGCCACACCCCGGAAATGCGCATCGGCATCTGGCCCATGGCGAAGGTGTTGCGCACGTCCCGCAGGTGTTCACTGGGCAGCCCGGACTGGTGGCTGAGCAGGCGGCGCAGGGTGATGTCGCGGTCGGCGGCGGCCTGGTCGGAGTGAAAGCGCGAGCGTACGTAGAATTCCCGCAGGGTGTCCTGGATCGGGGCGTTGAGGTCCAGCCGCTGTTGCTCCACCAGTTGCAGGGCAGCGGTGGCGGTGAGCAGTTTGGAGAGGGCACCGCCGCGGAAGGCGGTGTTGGGGGTGACCGGTTTGCCCAGGGTTTTGTCGGCAACGCCAAACCCTTGGGCCCAGATCAGTTCCTGGCCGTTGACCAGCGCGATGGACAGGCCGGCGGTGCCTTGCCTGGCCATTTCAACGGGGATGCGTTTTTGCAGGTAGCGGATGATTGCGCTGTAGTCGCCTTTGGGGATGGGCGGCGGGGCCGGTGGCTGGCCATGGCAGCCGATGCTGCCCAGCAGGCAACCCAGCAGCGGGATACTGCGCAAAGTGCGAAACATGATGAGCACCCGAGGGGTGGTTTGGATGCTCGAATGCTAGGGGCGGCCCGTCCATGCGTCTTTGTGAGCTTTGTCGGGAAAGTGTCAAAGACTGTTAATAGGGGGCCGCCCCGGGCTGAGTTACTTCAATGCCGGGTCTCCAGGGTTAAGCTTCTTCCACGACTGCATCACCACCTGCGCCTTGGGCTCTTTTCCGTTCTCCAGGTAATACTGGATCAGCGACAGCCGCGCATTGCGGTTATACGGCTGCAACGCGAGCAGTTTTTCCAGCTGCTCACAGGCCTGGTCCGCCTGCCCGCTGTCATGCAGCGCCACCGCCAGCACGTAGGTGTATTGCGGGTTCGCCGGCTCAAGGCGCGCAGCCTCGCGCAGATGCGGCATGGCGTTGGCCGTGTCCCCGGCGCGAATCAGCATCAGCCCCTGAGTGTGCTGCAACAGTGGCGCCTGCGGGTGCTGCTTGAGGTTGTCCGCGATCAGCGTGCGCGCCTCCTGGGCGCGACCATTGGCCTCCAGCCACTGCGCCAGGGTCACCAGCGCCGGGAAGAAATCCGGGTCGCGCAGCAGCGCGGTACGCAACTGCGCTTCCACTTTGTCGCCCCGACCGCTGGCCTGATACAGCATCGCCAGGTTGAGGTTGGCTTCGGCCCGCTCCAGCAAGCTCAACTGCACGTTTTCGTATTCCACGATCGCCTTGTCCCAGGCCGGCCCAAGGCCTTGCCCGGCGGCGCTCAACAGGTCCCGGGCGGCGATGATCCGAACCGCCAGCACCGGGTCCCGAAGCAAAGGCCCATACAAAGCGACCCGCTCAGGCGGCGGCAGAAACGCGCTGATCGCCCGCACCGCGCTCTCGCGCACTTGCGGCGCCGGGTTGCCGAGGTCCCGGGTCGCCAGTTTCAGCGCCTGTTCACTCGGGTAGTTGGGCAGTTCGGCGAGTAATGTCGCGCGCTGGATCGCCGGCAGGTTGTTGCGGGCCAGTTGGTCATACAAGGCCTGCGCCGCCCCCGGCTGACCGCCACGGATCAACACCATGCTCTCGGCGTAACGCGGCGCATGCTCGGGCTCGCTGGCACTCCAGAGCTTGAACTGCTCGCTGACCTTGTCCCCGGGCCGCGGAATGCTGAAGCTATGGTCATGCCGGAAGTCATTGCCCATGTAGAACTTGCCGGGCATATGACAATCGACACAGAACGAACCCGGTTCGCCGGCCGCGTGGCGGGTGTGTTCCGGGGAGTCGTAATTCTTGGCCTGCAACCCGCGACCGTCCACCGTGGCCACGGCAGTTTTGCCTGCGGTGTTGTGGCATCGCAGGCACACGCCATTGCCTGGCGCCTTCAGCTCGGCGTTGTGGGGGTTGTGGCAGTCGCTGCAGCGCACACCCTTGTCCGCCATTTTGCTTTGGGCAAAGGAGCCGTGTTCGAACACTTCATCCTTGATCTTGCCGTCCAGCGCATACAGCTCGCGGGTCAGGACGCTGGGCAGGTAGTCGTCCATCAGGCGCTTGCCGACGGTATAGCCGTCCCCCAGCGGAGCGCGGCGCGCGTGGCAGCGGGCGCAGGTTTCGATCTCGACGGTGGCGTCCTTGTCTTTCAGGTCCACGGCAAAGCCTGCGTGCAGCAGGTCACCTTTTTTCGCCGCCCATGCCACATGGTTCGACGCCGGGCCATGGCACGCCTGGCAGCCGACGCCCAGGCTGTTCCACTGGCTGTCGAAGCTGTTTTTGGCGGCATCGAAATTGCGTTTGTAGCCGGTGGTGTGGCATTCCACGCACATGAAGTTGGCGTTCTGGCTGGGTTTGCTCCAGTGCAGCGGGTTCTTGAAGTTCACGCCCTGGCCGGGGTAGAGGTGGAACCAGCGGTTTTTCTGCGTATCCCAGGCCACGCCCAGGGCTTGCAGGCGCCCGTCACCAACCTCGATCAGGTACTGCTGCAACGGTGCGATGCCGAAGGTATAGGCCACCTTGAAGTCCGCAGCCTTGCCGTCGGCACCGGGCGTGTTGACCCAGAATTCATCGCCCCGGCGCGAGAACCGGGTGGTCTCGCCTTCGCTGCTGAACGACACATCGTTGAAGTCGGCTGGCACCGTCTCGGGCGTGGCCGCCTGCATTGCCAACTGGTGGTGCGAGCCTTGCCAGTCCTTGACCTGAGCCTGGTGGCAGCCCTGGCATTGCTGCTCATCGACCATTGCCGCCGCCGGCACAACGGCCACCGGCTTGGCCACGGGCGCAGGGGGCGACACCGGCAGCGTGGGCGTACTGGCCTGGAGGAAAAACCAGATCCCGGCCATGGCCGACAGCAACAGGGCGATCACGACGGGGTACAGGTAACGGCTGGATGAATCACGGTGAGGTACGGCTTTATGGTCAGGCTTGGGCATTACGACTTCCGATGTCCGATGCATTGACGCTCTAACGGCGCGCTTAAGCTTCGTGCAGCTTTGACGTTGAGCGCATGCCTGTCAAATCCGTGCTGTGAAATAGCTCCCAACCTGCCACGCGGGGCGGGCGATTTTTCCAGAGTTGGCTATACCTACAGCTCAGTGTTCCTTCGATGACAGCCAGGGAGTTCGACGATGAAGCTAGGACTAATGATCGGCACGGTGTGCATTGCCTCGATCGGGGCGGTGGGGTGTTCCAGCAAGGTGACGCAGCCGGATGAATACTCCGGGTTTCTCTCCGACTACAGCCACCTGAAGGAGGCCAAGTCACCGTCAGGCGCTGAGGTAATGCGTTGGGTAGATCCCGACCTGAACCTGAGCCGGTATACCGCGGTGTACATCGAGCCCACCCAGTACTACCCCAAGCCGCAAGCCACCACCAAGATTCCGGACAGCACCTTGCAGGGCATCAACACCTACTACAACCAGGCGCTCAAGCGTGAGCTGGAAAAGTCCCTGCCACTGGCCAACGGGCCTGGCCCGGGTGTGATTGTGGTGCGGGCGGCGATCACGGCCGTCAGCAGCAAGACCGAAAGCCTCAAGCCGTATGAGTACATTCCCGTGGCCCTGGTGGCCGCAGCGGTGAGCACCGGCACCGGCATTCGTGACCAGGAAACCACCCTGGGCACCGAAGCCCAGTTCCTCGATGGCGACAGCGGCAAAGTAGTCGCCCAGGTCGTGCGCAAAGGCACCGGCAAGCCGTTGTCGAACGACTCCCAGGTGATGAAGGCCGATGACGTGAAGAGCGTCATCGACGGCTGGGCTTCGGACCTGCATCAGTCGTACCTGAAGCTTAAAAAGGGTTAAGCCTCACAGGTGAACCCGACGTTGCAGCGCAGTGGCAGGCAGTCGTCACTCCGCTGCGGCGGCAGGGTGAAACTATTGGCCTATAAACCAGCGGTAGTACGGGTTGGCGCTGTCTTGTTGTAACACCGCCTGGATATCCCGGCCCCAGGCGGCACGGTCGCCGTCGTAGGCATGCAGGCTGGCGCGATAGAACTGCATCAGGCGCTGTTGCTCGCTGGCCAGCGTGCGTGCGAACGCCGGGTCTGCATTCAACAGTGGCGCCGGTACACGCAAGTCCAGCAACGCCGGCAGCACCCGGGCGATTTCCTTGCTGCGTACCCAGGGGGCGTATTCGATGCGCGGCTGGTCGTCGGTGACCGGTAACGCACTCCCGGCAAAACGCTCCAGGCCCTGGCGGTCGGTGACCCAGGTGGCGAGCAGGGTGGCGGCCGAATCGATGCCCACATCGCCCAAGGCGCTGCTGACGGTGGGTTGCTCAAAGCGCTGGCGAATCCGTGTGGCATCCAGCGTGATGGGCGCCATGGAGCCCACCAGCAGCATTTCGTGGAACTCACTGGTCCACAGCGTCGCGTACGGGAACACGTCGAGGAAACTGCGCACCAGCGACTGCGAGTCCTCGATGTTTTGCGTCGGCAATGGCAGCCACTGGGCCAGCAGGCCGTTTTTTTCCAGGCGCCGGGCGGCCAGTTGGTAGAAATCGCGGGAATACAGGTTGACCACGCCGGCTGCCGACGGCGGCGGTGGTTCGAGGGTGATCAGGTCGTAGGCCTGCGGGTTGCGCAGCAGTTCCTGGCGACCATCCCGCAGGCGCACGTCCACGCCCGGGTCAGCGGCGGCGTTGAAATTGCCCTTGAACAGCGGCGCCGCCTGGATCACCGATGGCAGCAACTCGGCCACCACCCGGTGTTCCAGCCCGGGATAGCGCAACAAGGCCCCGGCGGTAATTCCGGTGCCGAAGCCGATCACCAGTGCCGAACGCGGTTCGCCGGTGTGAATCAGCAGTGGCAGCAGCGCCTGGATCCGCATATAGCGCAGGGACGGCATGGCGTCGCCGGTGTTGGACACACCCTGGATGTACAGGCGCTGAAAGCTCCGCGCGCCCTGGCCCTGGGTGACCACGGCGACGGTGGCGCCACGACCTTCCTGGTAAAACGCCAGGCTAGCATTGCGCGCCCCGGGCAGCAGCTTGGCCAGGCGGTCCACCGGGGTCAGCAGCGCCACGGCCAGTGACAACAAGCCGAGTGCGACCACCGCCTGGCGCCGGCCTTTCTTCACCCCGTGACCACGGCGTACGGCCATGTAACCGACGGTACCGGCAATCACCGCCAGCAAACCGAGGGTACGCACCAGCCCCAGCCAGGGAATCAGCACAAAACCACAAAGCATCACCCCGACAATCCCGCCCAGCGTATTGAACGCCACCACGGCACCCACATCCCGCCCAACGTGTTGGCTGCCCACACTCAAGCGCAGGGCCAGGGGAAACGCCGCGCCGAGCAACAGCGTCGGTACAAACACGATGCACAGCGCCGCCACTGCAAAGCGCGCGCTCATGCCGGGCAGTTCGGCGCCGCCCAGGCTCAGCACCAGGGCTTCGGCCTGGGTTTGCAGGAGCACCAGCCAGCGGCCCAGCAGGGCGATTTCCAGCAGCGCCACCAGCCCGGCACCGGCGATCAGCAGGCCGAACACGCCCCAGGGATCACGAATGCGTTCCACCCGGCGCGCCATCAGTTGGCTGCCGATGAACAGCCCGGCCAGGTAGGTGGCGAGCACCACCGCAAACGCATAGGTGCGGGTACTCATGAATTGCACGATGGATTGCGACCACACCACCTCATAACCCAGGGCCACGCCGCCGGCGATCGCGTAGAGGACCAGAGCCAGGCGCGCTGGCTGGGTGTCATGGGTGTGGGTTAACGGCGCGGGCGTGTGCTGTCGCACATACAGCAGCGCGCCGACGGCGGCCAGCAGGTTGAGCATCGCGGCCACCAGGGCACTGCCGCGCACGCCAAACGTGGCGATCAGCACGAAGGCGGTGAGCAGGGTGCCGGCAATCGCTCCCGCCGTGTTGGCCGCGTACAGGCGGCCGCCGGCCTGGCCCAGGGCCTTGGGGTCGATGTCCAGCGAGCGCACCAGCACCGGCAAGGTGCCGCCCATCAGCAGCGCCGGAATGCCCACCAGTACAAACGGCAGCACCCAGGCCAGCAGGCCGATGTGTTGCTCCAGCCAGGCAAACGGGCTGGCCGCCATGCTCAGGGCGACAGTGGCGCCCACGCCGAGCACGGCGACAAGAATTTCGAGGATTGCATACAGCAGCAGCGGTCGCGACAGGCGATCCGCCCAGCGTCCGAACAGCAAGCCACCCAGCGCCAGCCCGGCAAAAAATCCGCTGATGCCGGTGGTGATGGCGTACACCTCCACCCCCACGACCAGCGACAGTTGCTTGATCCACAACACCTGGTACACCAGCGCGGCCATGCCGGAGATGAACAGCAGCAGGGCGGGGATCAGGGTGGTGGACGTGTGAGCCAGTGCAGCGGGTTTGCCGGCGGTGCGTGACGACATTGCAAATAGCCTTATAGGGAACACGGATCAAAATGTGGCGAAAGAGATTGTTGTGGTGAGGGGGCTTGTTGTGGCGAGGGGGCTTGTCCCCCGTTGGGCTGCGAAGCGGCCCCAAAGCATGCAACGAAGTGCTGCCTGAAGCACCGCGGTCAGCTTATTGGGGCTGCTGCGCAGCCCAACGGGGGACAAGCCCCCTCGCCACAGGAAAAGCCCCCTCGCCACAGGTTACGCGCCGCTCGCGAGAACGGCGCTCAACGGCTATTGCGCCGGGTTAGCCTTCATTTTTTCATCAATCTTCTTGTCCACGGCGGCGCGGATCTGGTCGATGCTGAAGCTGGCCGGTTTCTGGCTCGGCGGGTACTCGATAAAGGTCTCGAGGAACTTCGCCGATTTGGTCACCGCCACTGCACCCAGGTAGACGTTTTTGGTGCTCCAGTCGTAGTACTGGTCAGACACCACGTCCGCCCGCTCATACGGGTCCATCCTCAGGTTGAAGATCTTCGGCACCCGCAGTTGCACGAACGGTTCGCTCCACACCCGGAAACCGCCCGGCTGGCGCTGTTCGGCGAACACCACTTTCCAGTTGTCGAAACGCACTGCCACCAGCGCGCCGTCGTCGTTGAAGTAGAAGAACTCGTGACGTGCGCCTTTGGGCTGTTGGCCGGTCAGGTAGGGCAGTTGGTTGTAACCGTCCAGGTGCACCTTGAAGTTGCTGCCGCCAGCGGTCGGGGCCCAGCCCTTGAGCAGCTTGTCTTTCACGTCCGCGTCACCCGCGGCGGCCAGCAGGGTAGGGAACCAGTCCATGCCCGAGACCATTTCGTTGGAGACTTCGCCGGGCTTGATCTTGCCTGGCCAACGAATGATCGCCGGCACCCGGTAGGCGCCTTCCCAGTTGGAGTCTTTCTCGTTGCGGAACGGCGTGGTGGCCGCGTCCGGCCACGAGAACTGGTTCGGCCCGTTGTCGGTGGTGTAGACCACGATGGTGTTGTCGGCGATTTTCAGGTCGTCGAGGGTTTGCAGGAGTTTGCCCACATCACCGTCGTGCTCCAGCATGCCGTCTGCGTATTCGTTGCCGGGCATGCCGCTCTGGCCCTTCATCGAGTCACGCACATGGGTGAACACGTGCATGCGCGTGGTGTTCATCCACACGAAGAACGGTTTGTTGGCTTCGGCCTGTTTCTTGATGAACGCCTGGGCGGCGGCCGTGGTTTCGTCGTCGATGGTCTCCATGCGCTTGGCGGTCAGGGCGCCGGTGTCTTCGATCTTGCCGTCGGCGAAGCTGTGGATCACGCCACGCGGGGTGTTGGCCTTGACGAACTCGGCGTCATCCTTGGGCCAGTACGGACGCTCCGGCTCTTCTTCGGCGTTGAGGTGGTACAGGTTGCCGAAGAACTCGTCGAAACCGTGGTTGGTGGGCAGGTATTCATCCTTGTCCCCCAGGTGGTTCTTGCCGAATTGCCCGGTGGAATAGCCCAGGCCTTTAAGCGCCTGGGCGATGGTGATGTCGCGTTTTTGCAGGCCTACCGGTGCACCCGGGATCCCCACCTTGGACAAGCCTGTGCGCAACGGCGTCTGGCCTGTGATAAAGGATGAGCGCCCGGCGGTGCAGCTGTTCTCCGCGTAGTAATCGGTGAACATCATGCCTTCTTTGGCGATACGGTCGATGTTCGGGGTCTTGTAGCCCACCACACCCATTGAGTACGCGCTGATATTGGTTTGCCCGATGTCATCACCGAATATCACCAGGATATTGGGTTTTTCGGCGGCCCCGGCTAACGCCGAGATCCCCATTACCGAGGCCGCCACCAGGGCGAGCTTCGGTAGCCACTTGCATCTGCGAGTCATATGACTTGCTCCTTTCTCGGCTTGAGTCGCATTGCCTGCGACCAACGTTTATTACAGTCCATCGCGACGTCTTTTCTTATTGCACCTGCTTTTGCACAGCCGGCTCGAAGGGGTAGATACGGTTCCATTCGGTCGCCATGTCCACCACGTTCCAGCCTTTTGTCTTTGCTTCATCCAGCGCCTTGTCCAGGCGGCCGATCGATGAGTTGCGGTCATAGGCCCACTCGCGCTTGGCGTCGGTGTGGTGCACCAGGCCCATGAAGCGCTTGCCCGGGCCTGCGGCCGTCCACTGGAGCATTTGCAGGTCGCCGTCGGAGTTGCCGAAAGCCAGGACCGGCCGGCGGCCTATGATCGAATCGATGCTTTCCGGTTTGCCCGGGCCATCGTCGTTGTGGGCAAGCTTGGCGGTACGCAGTACCTGCGGGGCGCCGTCCTTGATCTGGAAGGCGGTGACAAAGTTGGAGCCGATCACCTGTTCCGGTGGCACGCCGTAGACCACTTCGGCAAAGGCGCGCATGAAGGCGGTATCGCCGCCGGAAACGATGTAGGTCTTGAATTGCTGGCTGCGCAGGTAGTCGAGCATTTCCAGCATCGGCTGGTAGATCATCTCGGTGTAGGGCTTGCCGGTTTTCGGGTGGCGGGCCTGGGCGAGCCAGGTTTTGGCGTTGTCGATAAAGGCGTCGGTGGTGAGGCCGGTATGGGTCGCGCCGATGATTTTCAGCAGGCCTTCCATGCCGCTTTGGGCCAAGGCCTGGTGATCGTTTTCGAGCACGGCCTTGAACGGTTGGGTGGTTTTCCACTCCGGGTGCTGGGGGGCCATGCGCTTGATTTCGTCGAAGGCAAACAGCACCTCGAAGTACGCCGGTTGTTCGGTCCACAGCGTGCCGTCGTTATCGAATACGGCGATGCGCTCGGCCGGTTTTACGTAGTCCCGGGAGCCTTCGGCAGTGACGGCCTGGACGAATTCGATGATGTGTTTTTTGCTCGGGCCGTCGTTCCACGAGGGCAGCGGGTCGGTGGCCAGGGCAGGCAGGCTGATAAGCAGGAGAAGGGGCAGGACAGAACGGAGGGACGTCATGGGAAATCCTTTTCGCGACGGGGGTTCAGTGGTAGCAAGCGTAGTCGACGAAACAGCCAGCGCAATGCCTCGCAGCCACGTCGCCACAGCGGCGGAATACGTGGCCAGATGCCATGTACGAGGTACGCCGCCAGCACCAGCACCACCAACGCAGAGCCCCAGGCCAACCCGTGGCGCGACAACTGCCAGCGGCTGTGTTGGCCGAGCTGCTTGAGGTCTTCGGCGATGGAAAATGCCGGAGTGTAGGCGCTCGCCGCTGTTGCCTCGAGGGTGACCTCAGGCACTCGGGTGATTTGCAGGCGATGGTTGCGGCTGTCCCACCATTTCACGCTGATGGCGGGCAGTGTGTATTTGCCGGCTTGCTCGACGCGGTACACCAGCCGGTCGATGCGCTGGCCGCCGCTGATGTTGCCGCGCCCATCATCCAGGTTGCTGATGACCGGCGACTGCGGGTAGCGGCGCAGGCCTTTTACCTGCGCTTGGTCAGGCGGCGGCAGGGACAGGCCGGGGGTGTTGTCGGCTTGCAGGGTGAGCGTGCGGGTGAGGGTGTCGCCGACCTTGAGCGGTGGGGTGCTGACCGTCTGGGTCAGGCGCAAACCCTCGGCCACCAACACGCTTTCTCCGGGATCGAACCCCGGCGGCTGGGTGGCCTGGAACGACAGCGGTGCAGTCTGCGCACTCAAGGGCGCACTGGCTTGACCGGGCTGGGCCTGCACCGTCAGCGCCGGAATGGTAAAGGTCTGGGCCACGGCCGGTGTGATGCGGTAGCGGTAGCGCATGCCGTAGAAGGTCTTGCCCTCGATCACCTGGTTCAGGTGCTCGGACTCACCGTCCGGCGCCTGCACCCGCGCACCGTTCAGGTGCAGCGGCGGCAGGCTGGCGGCGGCGGTGAACCAACTGTCGGTCAACACATCGACCTGCAGTTGCACCTGCTCGCCCACCACCACGTTGTTGCCCGGCACCAATTGCGCCTGCACCCTCAGTTGCGGCTCGACCGCCCATAACGGGCCCGCGACCAGCAGCAACAGCCAGCAGAGACGGTTCATGGCTGGGCTCCCTGGTCTTGCAGGCTGAACTTGCGCCGCAGGAAGTTCGCCGGGGAAGTGGTCAGGTTCTGCAACCACAACGCATCGTTGCTCGCCTGTTCGGTCTGGATCGTCTTGCTCTTGCCCTTGCCGGCGGCCTTGTCGAACTTGACCGCATCGGGTTTGACCTCGGGGGCGTTGTCCGAGGCGTTTTCGGTGTCCTTTTTCAGCGCCAATGCCAGGGCCAGGTTGGCGCTGGCTTCGGGGAACTGCGGTTGTTGCTGGAGGGCTTGTTGATAGGCGGCGATGGCATCGTCGAACTTGAAGCGGCGCACATGGATATTGCCCCGGTAGAACGCGGCCTGCGGGGTGTCGAGCTGGGAAAAGGTGGTCAGGGCCAGGTCGTAGTCGGCGGCGTTGTAGGCGGCAATGCCTTTCCAGTACGGGTCGACAAACAGTGCGGCAGCGGCGGGGTAGTGATGGTGCTCGAAGGCCCAGCGGCCCTGTTGGTCGCGGGTGAAGAAGGCGTCGGTCAGGGCATTGGCCTCGGCGGGTGCCGGTTGCAGGCACACCCCCAGCACCAGCACCGCCATCCAGTTCAGGCTCCAGCCCCGGCGCACACTGAACAACGCCAACAGCAGCAGCGGCCAGCACAGCCAATAGCCGGCGTCCTTCCATTGCAGGTTGCGCTGTTGTTCGTCGGCGTTCTGGAAATGCTGTTGGGCGTGCAGCTCAACCCAGTCCAGATCGTCATCGTTGAGGGTCAGGCTGCCCAGTGGTGCGTCGGTGGCGGCCGCCAGTTGCTTCAACGCGCCGGCGTCGAAATTCACCCCGACCGCCAGTACCAGCACCTGCAACGGGCTGTCTGCGAGGTGTTGCTTGAGCTGCGGCAGCTGCGCGAGGTCGGCGCCATCGGTGATCAGCAACAGGCTGCCTGGGGCCTTTTCGGCCGCCAGCAAAAGCTTGGCCTGGTCGATCACCCCGGCCACATCCCGCCCGGGTTTGCTGATCAGGTCGGTGGCCAGGGCCTGGATAAAGCTGTCCAGCAGCGCCGGGTCGTCAGTTGGCGGCAATACCAGGTGTGCGCTGCCGGCGTACACCATCAACGCAGTGCGCGCACCCTGACGGCGCTGTACCAGGTCTTGCAGCTTGTGCTTGGCGGCCTGTAGCCGGGTAGGCGGCACGTCGGCGGTGTCCATGGACGGCGACAGGTCGAGGGCGATGATCAGCGGCGCGCGGTTTTCCAGGAAATCGGGGCGGTCCTGTTCCCAGGTAGGGCCCGCACTGGCCAGTGCGCCGAGGACCAGCAAGGCGCTGACCAGGTGCACCGGCCGCAGGCGATGAGGGTCCGTCGGCGTGAGCAGCAAATGCGGCAACAGATGAGGCGCGATATTGCCCCGCAGCCGACGTTGCAGGTCCTTGCTGCGACGCCACAGCAGCGGCAGCAACAAGCCGAACAACCCCAGCAGCAGCCAGGCCGGGCGCAGGAAGTGGAAGTCACTGAGGTTGAGTTCCATCGCGGGCCTCCCGATGGCGCTGACTCAGGTGCGGCCACAAGGCGGCGATCAAGTGATACAGCGCCAGTACGCCAATGGCCGCCGCCAGGGGCATCCAGAACAGGTCACGCTTGGGCTGGTGGCTCAGGGTGTTCACTTGGTGCGGGGTGATCTGGTCGAGGGTGGCGTAGACTTGGTCCAGGGTGTTGCGGTTTTCCGCGCGGAAATACCGCCCGCCGGTGGCGTCGGCAATCTGTTGCAGGGCGCTGAGGTTGACCTTGGCTTCACCCGAGGCGTCAGGGTCGCCAATGCCGATGGTATGAATCACCACGCCCTTGGCGGCCGCCATCGACGCTGCATGGTCCGGCGGGATCGCGCTGCTGGTGTCGTTGCCATCGGTAAGCAGGATCAGCACTTTCTCTTGCTCATGGGCCTGGTCCAGCAGTTTCAGGCTCAGGCCGATCGCATCGCCAATCGCGGTGTTGGGCCCGGCCATGCCGATGCCGCTGTCGTCCAGCAGCAGCGACAGGCTGGCATGGTCGAGGGTCAACGGTGCCTGGGGATAGGCGCCGCTGCCAAACAGGATCAGGCCGATGCGGTCATCCTTGCGGCGCTGGATAAAACCGTGCACCACTTGTTTGACGGCAGCCAGGCGGTTGATCTTCTGGCCGTTGGCGTCGGTGAAATCCTGGGTTTCCATGGACTGGGAAATGTCGATGGCCAGCATCAAGTCACGGACCGGCTGTTGGCGTTCGATGGGTTTTTCGATCCACACCGGACGGGCGATGGCCAGCACCAGCAACGCCCAGACCAGCAGGTTGAGCAGCAGTTGCCGGCGGTTGGTGCGAATGCCGCTGGCTGCCGGCGTCTGGCCGACAGCCCGGCTGAGGCTGGCAAAGAACGGCACGCGTACGGCGCTGCGGGCTTCGCGGTATTCCGGCAGGTAACGGTAGGCCAGCCACGGCAGCGGCAGCAGCAGCAACAGCCAGGGGTAATCAAGCTGCCACATGATGATGCTCCACCCAGGCTTTGCACTGGGCCAACAGCTGTTCCCGCTGGGCGCCGGAAACATCCGCCAAGCCATACGCAAGGCTTGCCAGTTGGCGGCTGAAGTCCTCCGGCAGCGGGGTACCGGCGTGGCGCAGCAGGAATGCCTGCCAGTCGGCGCCGCTCAAGGTCGGCACGCGCTGGTGCTCCTGCGGCGCAAGGGGCATCGACAGGGCTACACGCTTGAGCAGTTCGGGCAATTCGCGCAGGTCGTCGAGCGCGTTGAGGCGCGCCAAGGCTTCGCGGCGATAGGCATTGCGCCGCCAGCGCAGCCAGGCGCGGATGCCCAGCGCCAGCAAGGCAATTGCCAGCAACCCCAGCAGCGCCCACCAGCCCCAGGTCTGCGGCCAATAGCTGGTCGGGGCAGGCAAGCCCATCTCCTTGAGCTGTTCGATGCTCGGCACATGGCTGTTCATCGCCGCGCTCCCGCGCGCCGGCCCAGTTCATCGCGCAGTTGGTCAACGGCGGGCAGCGCGGTGCTGATCATCAACAACGGCACCTGGCTGCGGCGCAGCAGGCTGGCGACGTCTTTGAGGCGGCCACCGAGAAAGTCGCCCAACGGCTGGCGCACCTGGCGTTTCTGTACCGCCAGTTCGACCTGCAACTGGCCCTGGGTAACCATCAGGTGCCCGCTGTCCGGCACGTTGAGCGCCAGCGGGTCGTAGACCTGCAGGGCGATCACGTCGTTGTGGGCCGACAGCTGCCGCATCAATTGCAGGGTGCGCTCACCGGCCCCGGCGAAGTCACTGACGAGGCAGATCAAATGGTCATGCCCGGCCAGCGCCAGGCACTGTTGCAGCACCTTGTCGAGTTGGCCGTCGGCTTCGTGGTCCGGGTTGGAGGCGCTCAGGGTGGCGTTCTGTTCGACGATTCGGCTGCACAGCGTTTCCACACGTTTGCGGCTGCGCAACGGCGCCACGCTGTCGATGCGTTCATCGTTGAATACCAGGCCGCCGACCCGGTCGCCGGCGTTGAACACCATCCACGCCGCCAATGCGCCCAACTCTGCGGCGACGGCGGATTTGAAGCTGCGCACCGAGCCAAAAAACATCGACATGCGCTGGTCGACCACGATCAGCGCCGGGCGGTCGCGCTCTTCGGTAAAGGTGCGGACCACCGGTTTGCCGGTGCGCAGCGAGGCACGCCAGTCCAGGTGGCGCAGGTCATCGCCGGGTTGGTAGCGGCGCAGCTCATCGAAGTTCAGGCCGCGCCCGCGCAGCCGTGAGGCATGGTTGCCGGCGAGGATGCTGCCTTGGGGCTGGCGCGCGACAAAGCTCAGGCCGCGGGTCTGGAACTGCAAGGCCATCAACTGCCCCAGGGACACATAGACCAGGCCGTCGGCGTTCATGCCGGTATCGCCACTTTGTCCAGCAAGCGGTCCAGCACCTGGTCGGCGGTGACGCCATCGGCCACCGCGTCGTAGCTCAGTTGCAGGCGGTGACGCAGCACCGGATGCGCCACCGTGCGCACGTTGTCCGGGGTGACGAAGGCCTGGCCTTGCAGCCAGGCATCGGCGCGGGCGGCGCGGTCCAGGCCGATGCCGCCACGGGGGCTGGCGCCGAGGCTGATCCAGCGCGCCAGGTCGGCGTCGTAGTCGGCGGGATGGCGGGTGGCGTTGATCAGGTCGATCAGGTAGCGGTCGATGGCGGGGGACACCTGGATCGCGCTGACTTCCTTGCGTGCGGCGAAGATCACCTCGGGCGCCAGGGTGAAGCCCTGGGTCGCGGCGGTGGCGGCGTGCTGTTCTTCTTCGCGCAGCAGGCGCAGCACCTGGCTTTCGTTGTCGGCGCTGGGGTAATCCAGCAGGACTTTCATCAGGAACCGGTCCATCTGCGCTTCCGGCAGCGGATAAGTGCCTTCCTGTTCGATGGGGTTTTGGGTGGCGACCACGATAAACAGCTCGGGCAGCGGGTGGCTGGCACCGGCCACGGTGATCTGGCGTTCTTCCATGGCTTCGAGCAACGCCGCCTGGACTTTGGCCGGGGCGCGGTTGATTTCATCGGCGAGGATCAGGTTGCCGAACAAGGGGCCGGGCTGGAAGCGGATCTGGTTCTGGCCGTCCACCTGGTGCAGCACTTCGGCGCCGGTGATGTCCGAGGGCAGCAGGTCGGGGGTGAACTGGATACGGCTCATCTTCGCATCCAGGTGCCGGGCCAGGGCCTTGACCGTGCGGGTCTTGGCCAGCCCCGGCAGGCTTTCCAGCAGCAAATGACCGTTGGCCAGCAGGCCGATGAGGATCTGCCGGATCACCTGGTCCTGGCCCAGTACGCTTTCGGCGATGCTGGCTTGCAGGGCGGTTAAATCGTTGAGCGCTGTCATCACAATCATCCTTGAAACAGTGGGTCACCAGGGCGCGGCGACCACGATGTACTGCACGGAACTGCCGACGTATTGCGGCTGGTACCACGTGGGCCCGCAGTGCTGGTAGGCCACGCCATTGGCGACCACCGAGACGCAATCCACCGGCACCGTGGTCACGCGGGTACCGATGGCGAGGAGGGTCGCCGTGGTGGCGCCGACGACGGCTGCGGTCGCCCACGGGTGGTACCAGTCATCTCCGTGGGGTGGCGGAGGCGGTGGAGGCGGTGGCGGTGGCGGCATCGGATGCGGTTGTGGCCCCGGTCCCGGATAAGGATGTGGGCCAGGTTGTGGTCCCGGGCCTGGATACGGATGCGGCCCGGGCTCGGGGTGCGGTGCTGGTTGAGGATGGGGCTGCGGGTGCGGCTCCGGGTGCGGCGGCATTGGCCGGGGCGCGGGCATCGGGTGCGGCGCAGGCATTGGCGGCCGGTAACCGCCGCCACCACCATGGGGCACCACAAACGTCCGTGCGCCGCCACCGCCACGCAGTTGCCAGGCCTGGGCGGCCAGCGGGTCGAACAGCGTCAGGAGCAAACTCGCGGTCAGCACCGCCGCCGTGCTTTTCATGGCTGTTCTCCCTGAGGCTCCAGCTGTTGCAGGGGGACCGCGCGGGCGCCGGCCGGTGGGCTGAACTCAAAGTCCCTGGAGGCGGGCGGGCTGTTGAGTTGCCACAGGTAGTTGACGCTGTGCCGAGGGTGTTCGGCGGTGTCGCGGCGGCTGATGACCAGCCGGCATGGCAACGGCTGCGGGCCCTGGCGAATCCACAGTTGCCAGTCGATGTCCGGCTGGCGGTAGGCGTAGTGGGTGCAGGTCTGGCCGTCGATGGTTTCGCTGCCGATCAGCACGGCGTTGCTGATGCCCACCTCCCTGGCGGTGCCGGGGTTCCAGCGGAACAGGTCGGCCAGGGGCAACTCGATGCCATAGCGCTCGCTCAATTGATCCAGCAGCCCGCCGATGTTCGCCGGGGCTAACTGGTTGGCGAAGTAGCCACTGCGGCTGTCGTACAGGGTGAAGCTTTTACCGTTGTAGAACAGGCTGCGCCGTTCACCGTCGCTTTCCACCGAGACTTGCAGCTTGTCCGGTTGCATCGCCACGAGGCGGGTCTGGTGGCTGAATTCGATGGTCTGGCCGTTATCCAGCACCTGGTCGGTGTGGCTGTGGGCGTCGATGCGAAACTGTTGCAGGCTGCGCAGGTAGCCGCCCATCTGCTCCAGGGCGGTCAGGGCCTTGGGTTCAAGTTCGTCGGCCCAGGCCGCGGTATGGGCACTGAATATCAGGCCGATCAACAACACGCGTGTGCACTGAAAACTGCGCATGGCGCACCTCGTTCAAAGCATGAAAGTCGGGATCACCGGGATAAACGACAGGCGGAAATTCCAGCGGCTGCTGATCAGGTCGTCGGCGTGAATCACCGAGTACTGCACCTCGCCGGAAATGCGCACCGGCAGCTTGCCGAAGTACACGATCCGCCCGGCACCCAGGCCGATGGGGAAGTTGACCTTGTTGCCGCCTTCGGCCTTCCAGTTGACGGTGACGTTGGGCGTCATGCCCACCCGCCATTGGCTGGGGCCCGGAATACTGCGCTGGATGAAGTACTGGATATTGGTCAGGCTCACGTCTTTGCGCCGGGCATCGCCGCCCACCGACCACCAATGCTGGGGGAACACCCCCAACGTCCAGTCTTCACCGAGGTAGGCGGCTACAAATGCCGGACCGAGGGAGTACTTGCCGGTGCCCAGCACGTCTTTTTCAGCGGTGGGGAACATCGCCGTCGGGCCGAAGCCCCAGACCATCTTGCCGCCATTGGCAAAGCGCACCGGCTGCTTGGGGGAGAACACACCCACATAAGCCAAGTCACCGAAGCCCGAGGTGCGGTCGAACGGGTCATTGACCACCGAGGGGAATGCCCGGTCGGTCAGCACCCCATAAGGGCTCATGCCTACCAGGTCGCCGGCCTTCTGGTTGACTGGTGCGCTCACATAGCTGACGGGCAGGCGGTTGATCAGGTTCCAGTCTTCACCGAGGGAAATCGGGAAGGTGGGCATGAAGCTGTATTTGCCCAGGTAACGGGTGCCATTGCTGTGGGGGCCCTTTAGGGCGCTGTAGTCGAACTGATTGAACAGCAGCACGAGGTTGCCCACCGGGTTGTCCATCAACTTGGCGATCTGCTCGGTGGATGGCTCGCAGCCGGCCTTGACCACTTGCTTGAGGTCGATATCAAAGTCTTGCTGCAGGCGGTGGCAGGTCTCGGCGTCGGCTTTGACAACCGGGCCGGAGGCGGTGCCAAGGTCTGGCAGGTTGGCGGCGGACACACCGACACTGCCGAGTAACCCGGCATAGAGCGCTGCGTAGCGCACGCTGTTCACCAGACGTACTGCAGGCGGAAGGTCCAGGTGTTTACATCCGGCGAACCGGTGCGCTCGGACACCGTGTCGTTATAGGCGATCAGGCCGCCAAATTGCGGTGACAGCATAAAACCCAGGCTGGCGCCCAGCAGGCCGTTTTCCTGCTTGTTGTCTTGCCAGTCGCCGTCGATCTTGCTTTCGCCGCCACGGTTGTAGGTGGCGTCCAGGGATACCCAAAGCGCACGGTTGATGGTGTAGCTGTAGTGGCCTTCAATGGCATACAGCGGCTTTTGTTCGAGCTTGCTGTTGCCGTGGTAATCCTTGTTGTCGCCGAACAGCGACACATAGGTGTTGATCTCCAGCCAGGTCGGGCCAATAGGGGTACCAAAGCCGATTTCCGGTTTGAACACCCAACGGTTGGAGCCGATGTTGATGATGCGGTCTTTGTCGTAGTCGCCGGTCGGCATCGTCAACCAGAAAGCCCCGGTAAGGAACGTCTCGGGCGTCCAGTTGGCAAATTCGGCGGCCGTCAAGGCGGGGCCACCGAAGAAGTTGTGGGCAAACACGACCTGGGTATCGCCCATGCCGCCGTTGTGCTTGGTGCCGCTGAAGAACTGCGCGTTGTCGAACGACGCCGAAATATCGGCGTAAGGCTGGATGAGCTGGATCGCGCTGTTGCGCCCGTCAATCCCAAATGAACGGGCGTAGCGGAACAGATAGAGGTCGGCATTCAACGACAGGCCGGTAATCGGCAGCGAGGTGTCGATCGGCGTGTTGGTGTCCAGCCGGTTGTAGTAGCCGAACACCATGTTCAAGTCCGTCGGGGTGTTTTGCCAATCCCTGGCATTGTCGGCAAACCCTATCCCTGGCATCAGTGCCAGCGTGGCGGCGGTAAACGCACTCAATTGACTACGTGAAACCATGGCTCTACTCCTTGTAAATGCCTGATGTCAGGGGTGCAGCGGTGCTACTGGATCAGGCGCTATTTGATCGGTGTGAGCGGTGGCAGCTTCCATTGGCCGCTACCTACCTCAGGCTTGGGCAGGTAAATGCGCAATACGGCGTAGAACGGGCCGGGTGGTGCCGGCAGCCAGTTGCTTTGTTCGGCTTTCGGTGGCTCGTGGTGCGCCACCAGCAAGGTCAGGCCGCCGTCGGCGTCAAACTTGAAGTTGGGCAACATCCGCGAGTTGAGCAGGTAGCGCTTCTTCAGGTTGGGCACCAGCAGCTTGGTCTTGGCGTCGTACATGGTCAGCGACCAGAACGCCTCGGCCGGTGGCAGTTGGTCCTTGGCAAAATGCACGGTGTAGCTGTGACGTGCACCGTTGGCCGGTTTGCCCTCGCTGTCGACGAAGTAGCTCAAGTAGGCGGCTTCATCTGTCGAGTTGCCGAAGATCCCGAGGTTGGCGCCCACGTAGCGATACAGATAATTGTTGTTGAGGTGGTCCCGCGAACCGAAAAAGTCACCGCTGGCAACCTGGTGAGTGTCGATCTTGTCTTTCTTGAACGCGGCAAATTCGGCCTTGCCGTCGGCAATCCCGTCTTCCAGCGCCTTGCGTTGCTCAACTGTCAGGGCCTTGAGGTCAAACGGCTTGCCCGCCTCGACGCCGATTTTGGCAAACCGCGCGAGCACGTCTTTCTCACTGTCCTGAGGGGCTGCGTAACCCAGCATGAAGTTCAGGTAGCGGAACAGGTGGATGCTGTCGCTCATGGTCGGGGTTGGCTTGGGCCAGGCAATCTTCGGCGGCTTGACGGGTTTGGGTTGGTTCACGTAGTTGCTGAGGGTCTGGACCTTGTAGCCGCTTTGAATCTGCTTGACCTTGCCCAGGTCCTTGTCATCGAACAACTGTGTGCGGTACAGCGCGTAGGCGATGTTGCTTTCGCTGTACACCACGCGGTCGACATTGGGGGGCTGCTGACCTTTCCAGTTGGGGCCGGCGATCATGTAGTGCCCGCCGTTGTTGCCGGTGCTGCGGGTGCCCAGGTAGCCGAAGTTCTGGGTGTAGAGGTCGATCAACTGCACCGAGTAGTAGCGGTTGTCTTCGATCTTCGGCAGGGTCAGCACCACCGGTTCGGCGCGCAGGTCCAGCCAGACGAAAGAGTAGGGCGTGTCGGAGTTCGGCGTGACGAACGCAGTGTCTTTGGGTGTGAACAGCTGCGCGGTGTTGCCGATATGGTTGAACGGTGCCTTGTAGTTTGGCCCGGTCTTGTCGACGGCCTGGGTGTAGAGGGTCTTGTACATCTCCACCACCGGGAAGCCATAGAGGTAGGCTTCCTTGGCGATGGCCCGGGCTTCACTCGGCGTCGCGGTGAAGTCGGCCCAGGCGCCGGTGCTCATGAGAATCGAGAGGCTCGCCAACAGCAGGCGCGTCGGAGTTCGAATCATGTTGTTGCGTCCTTACTGAATCAGTCTGATGTCGTCGAGTTTCCAGCTTTTATCGAAGTAGGCCTCGGTGGGGGCGTACAGTCGGAAATAGCTGAACCAGTGTTTGCCGGGCAGAGTTTGCACCCAGTTGCTCTCGAAGTCTTTTGGCGCGTGAGGGCCAAAGTAAAGATCTACCGATCCGTCCGCATTTTTCTTCAGGTCCTGGCGTGACGACAGGTCCGCTTTACGCTGCGGGTTGTCGATCAGGCAGCGGCTGGCGATGTCATACACGGTCAATGACCAGAACTGCTTGGCCGGCGGGTTGGCGGGCACGTGCAGGGTGTAAGACTGGCCACCGTCGAGCCATTGGCCCTTGTTGTCGGTATAGGCGCCCAGGTACGTCTGGCCCAGGCCCGGGGTCTTGGAGACCATGCCCTTGGTGTTGGTCACGGCCTCATAGAACCAGGCGCTGCGTTCCCAGAGCTGATCGTAGTAGGCCACGCGCTGGGACGGTTCGGTAATGTTCAGCACCGTGTCCCATTGCCGGTCTTTCCAGTACTGGGCCTGGGGGAAACGCTTGGCGAAGGCGTTGGCCTTGGCGATCAGCTCGCCCATCTGTGCACCTTGCTCCAGGGCCTGGCGCTGTCGATCGTTGGGGTTGAACGGTTTGTCCTTTTCGATACCCAGGCTGGAGAGCATTGCCATATAGAAGCGGTCACGCTCGTTGACCGGTTCTTTCTGGATAATCCCGTGCAGGCGCTCCCAATAGGCCATGCCCCGTGGCTGGGTGCCGGACCAGGGTTTGCCGCCAGGGGACAGCAAGCGGGTCTTGGCCGGGTTGGCGCGTTGGGCGTAGGGGTACATCTTGAATTGTTCGACCAATGCCTTGCCCTTGGCCGGGTCGGGGTCGAGCACGCGAAAGCCCACCAGCACGTTCATGGTTTCTGACTTGGCCAAATAATACTTGCCGGCATCGGCGGGGGGTTCCTGGCCCGGCGGCAGTACCAGGTACTTGCCGCCTTTGCCTTGGTCGGGGCCGGTCTGGCCCATGTCGATGATTGCCCGTTGCCAGAAGTCGCCGACACCGCCGGCTGTTGGCCCCGGCGGTAGCTCGATCACCAGCGGGCCGGTCTCGTTGAGGTCGACGAAGCCGAGAATGTAAGGCGTGGTGGCGTTGGCAGTGATCACCCCCAGCTTGTCTTCGTAGGTGGTCAGCACCATCAGGTCGCCGCTGCGCGCGCCGAGCTTGGTGCTGAATTCGTCCTGCCATTGGGCGTAGGACACCAGCGGCAAGGCCCAGAGAAAACTCTGGGTGGCCTGCTGGAAATCCAGCTCGCCATACAGCTTGGCAATTTCGCTGTGGGCCGGCAGCTCGCCCTCCATGGTGATCGGGCCGATGCGTGTATCCAGGGGCTGTGCCTGTACACCGGCGGCCAGGGTTAACAGGCAGAAACCGGCACTACGAATCAGAGCGTGCATGACACTTCCTTATTTCCCAAACGTCACGTTGATCCCGGCAAACAGGGTGAACTGCGGCAGGCCATCGCCTTTGCGGGCGACGGTCCACTGCGGTTCGACGTAGGCATTGAGGATATTGGTCCCGGCTTTCCACGCCTTGCCCACACCGAAACCGATCGGGATGTAATGGGTGTCGTTCTTCAGGTCGAAGGTCCAGGTGCCGGTGGAGCGCAAGTACCAGCCCTTGGGCAGGTTATGCATGACGAAGGGCTGGAAGGTGGCACTTTCCACATGAGCCCGGTCGCGGTCCCCGGCGAACGAGCTTTGGTATTGCACCAGTGCGCCAAGCAGGCCACGGGGCGACGCATCGATGGCCACCGCCGCAAGGCCCGCCTGCCATTTGCCGGTGCCCAGCTCATCGTGTTCGGCAGTGGGCGCGGTGATTTGCGGACCAATGCCCAACTGCACGCCGTCGGTCTTGAGCAGGAAAATATCGAACAGGTTCAGGTCGCCGATCCCGGTGCTGTAGCCGCTGTGGGGGTCGGGACGGGTGCTCAGGGGCAGGGTGGCGCGCAGTAACTGGGGCACGCCAATGAAATCCGACGGGGCTACCGGCAATGTGCCTCGCAGCAGCAGGTCATTAGTGTGGGCATTACTGTCGAAGAGCCTGGGGGTGTAGTAATCCTGCAGGTTCGCGCCCGGCGCGAGGTTCAGGGGGTTGTTGCTCTTGTTGGCGGTCTCGGCGTTATCGGCGTGGGCCGCAAACATAGGCAACACGGATGACGCCAGCACGAATGCCGGAAGATACGATGACCTGCACATGACAACTCCCCAATTCCCTGGTGACGTTCCCGATAGCGTGTTTAAACAGGCTATCGGGCTGTCCTTTTTCACTATTTCTTGTAGGACATGTCGTTTGAAACTAGCAGCAAAATTCAGACTCGCTAGTCAAACGAAAGAATTAGTTGGTTTGTGCGGGGGCAATCACGCAAGTGACCGAGGAAATCAGGCCAGCATGGATTTTACTTTGTCGCGAAGTTGATCAATCGAGAAGGGTTTGGCGATGACCTGCATGCCGTCCGGCACGTCGATATTTTCTGCGTAGCCGCTGGCAAACAGGATGGGCAGGGCGGGGCGTGATTCACGCGCTTTGACGGCCAACTGCTTGCCGTCCATGTCTGGCAGGCCGACGTCGGTCATCATCAAGTCGATGGTCAGCGCGGAATTGTTGACGATACCCAGGGCGCTTTCGGCGTCTGCCGCTTCAAGCACCTGGAACTCCAGCTCTTCGAGGACATCGACGATCAGCATGCGCACGATGGCGTCGTCTTCGACTACAAGGATGGTGGAGGCTGCGGCGGACATAGTGAGAGTTCCCGAGAAGTGGAGGGTACAGGTCTTGATCAGTTGAAAGACCATCCTCTAATGAGTTGCGTCAATCTCGGCAAGTTCCCGAAACAAGGTAGGCATTGTGCCGGGAATGCGTAGGAATGTCCTCCGGTGTTACTCAGTCGTGGTGTGCCGAAGCCGCGTTTCAGCGCACATTGCAACCTGTAGAAAAACACAGGCGCTCGTATATTTTTCAATAACTTATGCAGTAAATGTGGCCAATGCGGGCAGAAAAATAGCGCTCAGGCGCGACTTTGGGGCAAACTCCTCGTTTTTCCGCATTTGGCCAAGGCATCCCCATGACTCCCGCGTCGTCAGTCGATGAGAAAAGCTTCCGTAAACTGTTGAGCCGCAACGTGGCATTGCCCCTGGGTGTCGGCGTGCTCAGCGCGGTGTTTTTCGTGTGCCTGATCACCTACCTGTTGTCGGTGATCCAGTGGGTCGAACACACCGACCGGGTAATCAACAACCTCAACGAAACCTCAAAGCTGACGGTTGACCTGGAAACCGGCATGCGCGGCTTTTTGATCACTGGCGACGAGCATTTCCTCGACCCCTACGAAGTAGCCAAGCCGCGGATCATCTCCGACCTGCGCAACTTGCAGGTGCTGGTGGCGGATAACCCGGAGCAGGTGGACCGACTCAAGCGCCTGGAGTCGCTGCAAATGGCGTGGAACACCTACGCCCAGTCCATGATTGATATGCAGCGCCAGAACGGCGATTACCGTTCGGCCGTGAAAGCCGGGCGTGGCAAGAGCCTGACAGACGAGATCCGCAAGGAGTACGACCGGGCGGTGGCGATGGAGCAACAGTTCCGCATCAGCCGCAATGAAGACGTCACTCGCACCACCATTATCAGCGTCAGCCTGTACCTGGTGTTTGTGCTCGGGCTGAGCGGCATCCTGGCGTATATCGGAAGAAAAAATCTATTAGAGCTATCAACAAGTTACAGCGAAAACCTCGAGTCGCAACAGAGGATTGCCAAGCGCCTTGAACAGCAAGCGTGGCTGCGCAACGGCCAGACCGAACTGGCCGAACAGGTGCTGGGCCAGCTGACCTTGAACATGCTGGGCCGCAATGTGTTGCAGTTCTTCGCCCAATACATGGGCTCGGCGGTGGCCGCGCTGTATGTGCGTGAAGAGCACGGCGGCCTCACTCGGGTGGCCACCTATGGCTTCTCCCGTGAGCAAGAGCAGCAGGAACAGTCGATCTACAACGATGAAGGCATCGTCGGCCAGTCGGCCCGCCAGGACCGCCTGATTCGCCTCGACGATGTGCCAGTGGACTACTTCAAGGTCAGTTCAGGCCTGGGCGAGGGCCCAACCCGCAGTGTGCTGGTGGTGCCGACCAGCGATGATGGCCGGGTCAACGGTGTGATCGAACTGGGCTTCCTGCGCGAGCTGGATGAACGTGACGTGGAATTGCTGGAGTTGATTGCCGACAACATCGGCACGTCCATCGAAGCCGCCCGTTATCGCCAGCGTTTGCAGGAAGTATTGGCCGAAACCCAACAGCTCAATGAAGAGCTGCAGGTTCAGCAGGAAGAACTCAAGACCGCCAACGAAGAGCTGGAAGAGCAGTCACGCATTCTCAAGGAGTCCCAGGCGCACCTGGAAACCCAGCAGGCGGAACTGGAGCAGACCAACGAACAGTTGGCCGAGCAGACCCAGACCCTGGCCGAACAGCGCGATGCCATGGACCAGAAGAACGTCCAGCTCAATCGCGTACAGATCGAGCTGGAAGAGCGTGCCGACGAGTTGCAGCGCTCCAGCAAGTACAAGTCCGAATTCCTCGCCAACATGTCCCACGAGCTGCGCACGCCGCTCAACAGTTCGCTGATCCTGGCCAAGCTGCTGGCAGAGAACCCCCAGGAAAACCTCAGCGCGGAACAGGTCAAGTTTGCCGAGTCGATCTATTCGGCCGGCAACGACTTGCTCAACCTGATCAACGACATCCTCGACATCTCCAAGGTGGAGGCCGGCAAGCTGGAAATGCGCCCCGAGAACACCAGCGTCGCGCGCCTGGTGGATGGTTTGCGCGGGATGTTCGAGCCCCTGGCGGCCGACCGCAAACTCGGGTTCCAGGTGCAGGTGCAGGAAGGTTCACCGCACATGCTGTACACCGACCGCCAGCGCCTGGAGCAGATTCTGAAGAACCTGCTGTCCAACGCGGTCAAGTTCACCGAGAAGGGCCAAGTCAGCCTGACGGTCTCCCGCCAGCCGGACGAGGGCATTGCCTTCACCGTGCGCGACTCAGGGATCGGAATTGCGCCGGACCAGCAGGAAAGCATCTTCGAAGCCTTCCGCCAGGCCGATGGCACCACCAACCGCCGTTACGGCGGTACCGGCCTGGGGCTGTCGATCTCCCGTGACCTGGCCAGCCTGCTGGGCGGGTACATCAGTGTGACCAGTGAGCCGGGCCAGGGCAGCGTCTTTACCCTGGTGCTGCCGGAACACTACGTTGAGCGTGACGCAGACGCACCGGCCATCGAGGCGCCGCGTGTGGTGGTCCCGGCCCCCGCGCCGGCCCCGGTCAAGGTTTCGCCGCTGCCTGTCGCCGACGCGGCGCAGATCCCGCGCTTCATCGATGACCGTGACAAGGCACCGTTTACCACCCGCTGCATCCTGGTGGTGGAAGACGAGCCGAACTTTGCGCGCATTCTGTTCGACCTCGCCCATGAACTCGGTTACCACTGCCTGGTGGCCCATGGCGCGGACGAAGGCTACAGCCTGGCGGAACAGTACATTCCCGATGCCATCCTGCTGGACATGCGCCTGCCGGACCATTCCGGATTGACCGTGCTGCAACGCCTCAAGGAACACGCCGGGACCCGGCACATCCCGGTGCATGTGATTTCCGTCGAAGACCGCGTCGAGGCGGCCATGCACATGGGCGCCGTGGGGTATGCGGTCAAGCCGACCACCCGTGAAGAACTCAAGGATGTCTTTGCGCGCCTGGAGGCCAAGCTGACGCAAAAGGTCAAGCGCATCCTGCTGGTGGAAGACGACGACTTGCAGCGCGACAGCATTGCCCGCCTGATCGGCGACGATGACATCGAAATCACTGCCGTTGGCTTCGCCCAGGAAGCCCTGGACCTGTTGCGCAACAATATCTACGACTGCATGATCATCGACCTCAAGCTGCCGGACATGCTGGGCAACGAGTTGCTCAAGCGCATGTCCACCGAAGACATCTGTTCGTTCCCGCCGGTAATCGTCTACACCGGGCGCAACCTGACCCGGGACGAAGAGGCCGAACTGCGTAAGTATTCGCGCTCGATCATCATCAAGGGCGCCCGTTCTCCCGAGCGCCTGCTGGACGAAGTCACACTCTTTCTGCACAAAGTCGAATCCAAGTTGTCCCATGAACGCCAGACAATGCTCAGGACCGCCCGCAGTCGCGACAAGGTCTTCGAGGGGCGCAAGGTGCTGCTGGTGGATGACGATGTGCGCAATATCTTCGCCCTCACCAGCGCCCTGGAACACAAGGGCGCGATTGTCGTCATTGGCCGTAACGGCCGTGAGGCGATCGAGAAGCTCAATGAGGTCGATGACATCGACCTGGTGTTGATGGACGTGATGATGCCGGAGATGGACGGTTACGAGGCCACGGCCTTGATCCGCCAGGACCCGCGCTGGCGCAAACTGCCGATCATCGCGGTAACGGCCAAGGCCATGAAGGACGATCAGGAGCGCTGCCTGGCAGCGGGCTCCAACGATTACCTGGCCAAGCCCATCGACCTTGACCGATTGTTTTCGTTGATTCGGGTATGGCTCCCGAAGATGGAACGCATTTAAGTGGAAAGACGCTAATTGGAACGAAGCACCGATATTGAACTGCGCTTGCTGATCGAGGCTATTTACCTCAAGTACAGCTATGACTTTCGCGATTACTCCGGCGCGTCGGTAAAGCGCCGCGTGGCCCATGCCCTGCGCCAGTTCGACTGCAATACCATCTCGGCCTTGCAGGAGCGGGTGCTGCACGACCCGACGGCGTTCATGCAGTTGCTGCAGTTCCTGACCATTCCCGTCAGCGAGATGTTTCGCGACCCTTCGCACTTCCTGGCGATTCGCCAGGAAGTGGTGCCGCTGCTCAAGACCTACCCGTCGATCAAGATCTGGATCGCGGGCTGCAGTACCGGGGAAGAGGTTTACTCCATGGCCATCCTGCTGCGGGAGGAGGGCTTGCTGGAGCGCACCATCATCTATGCCACCGACATCAATCCCCGCTCCCTGGAAAAAGCCAAGCAGGGGATTTTCTCCCTGGAGAACATCCGCGCGTATACCCACAACTACCAGCAGGCCGGTGGGCGATGT
The DNA here is from genome assembly GCF_012935715.1 of Pseudomonas sp. ADAK13. Classification (NCBI taxonomy): domain Bacteria; kingdom Pseudomonadati; phylum Pseudomonadota; class Gammaproteobacteria; order Pseudomonadales; family Pseudomonadaceae; genus Pseudomonas; species Pseudomonas sp. ADAK13. Next base: position 6,021,903 of record NZ_CP052860.1, on the reverse strand, counting down.
TCATTTGCCGATTACTACACCGCGGCTTACGATCACGCGATCTTTGACAAGACCCTGCGCGAGAACGTGACCTTCGCCGATCACAGCCTGGCGACGGACAGCGTATTCTCAGAAACTCAATTAATTTCATGTCGTAACGTACTGATTTATTTCAATAAAAAGTTGCAGGATCGAGCGTTTGGATTGTTTCATGAGTCGCTGTGCCATCGCGGCTTCCTGGTGCTGGGCAGCAAGGAAACCCTGGATTTCTCGGCCTACAGCAAACGGTTCGAACCCCTGGTCAAGCAAGAACGGATCTACCGAAAATTATGAACCAAGCTGCTGCCAGCCCGGTATCCGGGATCGAGGCTATTGTGATCGGCGCTTCCGCCGGCGGGGTCGAGGCGTTGCTGAGCATCTTCAGCGCCTTGCCCGCCAGCTTCAGCCTGCCGATCATCACCGTGTTGCACCTGCCAGACGAGCGTCGCAGCCAGTTGGCGGAAGTGTTCGACCGACGGGTGTCGATGAGCGTGGTCGAGGCCCGCGACAAGGAACTGATCCAGCCAGGCACCCTGTATTTTGCCGGCCCCGGCTATCACCTGTCGGTGGAGCACGACCGCAGCCTGTCCCTGAGCCAGGAGGACCGTGTGCACCATTCCCGGCCCGCCATTGACTACCTGTTCGAATCGGCGGCCGACGTCTATGGCGAGGGCTTGCTGGCGGTCCTGCTGACGGGGGCCAATCAGGACGGCGCCCGGGGCCTGGCCCACGTCAAGCAGTGCGCAGGCATCACCGTGGTCCAGGATCCCTTGGAGGCACGGGTCGCCGTGATGCCCCGGGCTGCCCTGGCGCTGCATGAACCTGACTATATCCTCACCTTGAGCCGCATCGGCGAGTTGCTGGCCTCCCTGGAATCGTCCCCATGTTAAGTACTGTCCAGGCCAAACTGCTGATCGTTGACGATCTGCCGGAAAACCTGCTGGCCCTTGAAGCGCTGATCAAGCGCGAGGACCGTCAGGTCTACAAGGCACTGAGCGCCGACGAGGCCTTGTCGCTGCTGTTGGAGCACGAGTTCGCCATGGCCATTCTCGACGTGCAGATGCCGGGCATGAACGGCTTCGAACTGGCCGAGTTGATGCGTGGCACTGAAAAGACCAAGAACATCCCCATCGTGTTTGTCAGCGCCGCCGGCCGTGAACTCAACTATGCGTTCAAGGGCTACGAAAGCGGGGCCGTGGACTTCCTGCACAAGCCGCTGGATATCCATGCGGTCAAGAGCAAGGTCAATGTGTTCGTCGACCTGTACCGCCAGAGCAAGGCGATGAAGCTGCAGGTGGAAGCCCTGGAGCAGAGCCGTCGCGAGCAGGAAGCCTTGTTGACGCGCTTGCAGGCGACCCAGGCCGAGCTTGAGCAGGCGGTGCGCATGCGTGACGACTTCATGTCGATCGTTGCCCACGAAGTGCGCACGCCCCTGAACGGGCTGATCCTGGAAACCCAATTGCGCAAGATGCACCTGGCCCGGGACAACGCCGCCGCGTTCACCCTGGACAAGATGCACGCTATGGTCGACCGCGATGAGCGGCAGATCCAGAGCCTGATCCGCTTGATCGAAGACATGCTCGATGTGTCGCGCATCCGCACCGGCAAGCTGTCCATTCGCCCAGGGCGCTTTGACCTGACGCAACTGGTGCGCAACCTGCTGGAGAACTTTGCCCCGCAAGTCGCCGCGGCCGAGTCCTCGGTGAAATGGATCGAAGAAGGCTCGGTCGTGGGCAACTGGGACGAGTTTCGTATCGAGCAAGTGGTGTCCAACCTGCTGACCAATGCCCTGCGTTACGGGGCCAAGAGCCCTGTCGAAGTGCGGGTGTATGCCGAGCACGGTGAGGCGCGCGTCGAGGTGCGGGACCACGGGATTGGTATCAGCGAAGAGAACCAGAAGCGGATTTTCCAGCAGTTCGAGCGGGTGTCGGCCAGCCATGCCGTGGCGGGCCTGGGCCTCGGCCTGTTTATCTCCGAACAGATTATCGCGGCCCACGGCGGTACTATCGAAGTTGAAAGCCGGATAGGCGAGGGCGCCCTGTTTCGCGTCTGTTTGCCCCTGGAGGCTGGGGCGTGAAATCAATCGTGAATCCGACGCAACCTCTGCGTGACCCTATGGTCGTATCAGCAGCAATTGACCGGACAAAGGCTTCCCATGAGTGAAGATGCGCAAGATGTGGTTCTGATCGTCGAAGATGACGAGTCGATTATGTTTGTGTTGGGTGAGTACCTGTCGGGCCTCGGGTACCGGGTATTGAAGGCGATTGACGGTGAGCAGGCGTTTGAAATCCTGGCCACCAAGCCGCACCTGGACCTGATGGTGACCGACTATCGCCTGCCGGGCGGCATCTCCGGCGTGCAGATCGCCGAGCCCGCGATCAAGCTGCGACCGGAATTGAAGGTGATCTTTATCAGCGGCTACCCGCAGGAAATTCTCGACTGCAACAGCCCGATCACCCGCAATGCACCGATCCTGGCCAAGCCGTTTGATCTGGATACGTTGCAGGAGCATATCCAGCGCCTGTTGGCCTGAGGGCAGGTGAAGAGGGGCGTGCTCCCTCTTCACGCCCTGATCATCTCCCGCACCTTCGCCGTCAACAAATCAAAGGTAAACGGCTTGGTGATCATCTGCATGCCGGGGTCCAGAAACCCCCCACGCACGGCCGCATGCTCCGCATAGCCGGTGATAAACAGCACCTTCAAGTCCGGCCGCACCTGGCGGCCGATTTCCGCGAGTTGCCGGCCATTCATGCCGGGCAGGCCAACGTCACTGATCAACAGGTCAATCCGCTGGCTGGACTCGATGATCGGCATGGCGCCGTCGGCGTCACCGGCTTCCACAAACGCATAGCCCAACTCACTCAACACGGCGCTGACCAGCACCCGAACGGCCGGGTCGTCTTCGACGATCAGCACGGTTTCGCCCGCATTGGCGAAGGGCAGCAAGGCGGGGTTGGGCGTTTCTTCTGCGATTATTTCGCCGACGAAACGCGGCAGGAACAGGCTGACGGTGGTGCCTTCGCCGACCACGCTGTGAATCGTCACGTGGCCATGGGACTGGCGGGCAAAGCCATAAATCATCGACAGCCCCAGGCCCGTGCCCTGGCCAATCGGCTTGGTGGTGAAGAACGGGTCAAAGGCGCGGCTGATCACGCTTTCGGGCATGCCACAGCCGGTGTCGCTGACGCTCAGCTCCACGTAGTCACCGGGAGTGAGGGTGCCGTAGGCCGCCGTAAACACGTTGTCGAGGTGACGATTGGTGGTTTCCACCACCAGTTGGCCGCCACTGGGCATGGCGTCCCGCGCATTGATCGCGAGGTTGAGCAGGGCGCTTTCGAGTTGATTGGGGTCGACCTCGGCGGTCCACAGCTGCTCGCTCAGCCTTATGTCCAGGGCAATGCTCTCGTTGAGGCTGCGTTGCAGCAGCTCGCCCATGGACGCCACCAGTTGGTTGATCTGCACCGGTTTTGAATCCAGCGACTGGCGCCGGGAGAATGCCAGCAGGCGGTGGGTCAGGGCGGCGGCACGGTTGGCCGAGGTCACGCCCAAGTCGATCAGGCTGTCGAGGTCGTCGATGCGCCCTCTGGCCACCCGTCGTCGCAGCAACTCAAGGCTGCCGATGATGCCGGTAAGCATGTTGTTGAAGTCATGGGCGATACCGCCGGTCAATTGGCCCACAGCTTCCATTTTCTGTGACTGGCGCAGCGCTTCTTCGTTATTGCGCAGCTGTGCGGTGCGTTCTTCCACCTGCTGTTCGAGGGTTTCCAGCGTACTTTGCAGGCGTTGTTCGCTCTGGCTCAGGTCGATCAGCCGGTCGCGGGCTTCGTATTGCCGCCGGCGACCGCGCAGCGCCGTGGTCACCAGGCTGATCAGGGTCACCGGATGGAACGGCCGCTCCAGGAAGGTGACGTTGCCCAGCAGCGTACTCAAGCGCGATGAGCCGTTCTGTCCGCTGCCGCCATGGTGGGTCATCAGCACGATGGGCAAGTCCGACCACGCCGGCTGATGCTGCAAATGAGTCAGCAGCGGTTCCAGGTCGATGCCGTGCATGGCCTCGGCCGCGACGATCAGCAATCCGGCGCCCTGTTCCAGTTCGTCGCACAGCATCTGCAGGTGGCTGGCGACGATGCCGCTGAAGCCCGCCTCGTTGAGCATCATCAGCGCCAGAGTGCTGTCGCGGCCCAGTGGCGCCAGGATGATTGCCCGCTCGGAGATGGCGGGTGCGCCACTCACGAACCTTCTTCCTTGAGCAGCGGGTTATCGGTGCCCATGTAGGTGGGGACGCCACGCAACACACCCTGGAACGCGTCGAGGGGTTCGCCGATGGTCATGCCTCGGCCGCCGATGCGGTATTCGCGAATCGTCGATTCGTGGCTGCCCGTACGTTTCTTGATGATCGAGATGGCCCGGCGGACTTTGCCGAGGGCTTCGAAGTAACGCAGCAGGATCACGGTGTCGGCCAGATAGGTGATGTCCACCGGCGCCTGCATGTCGCCCACCAGCCCGTGCTGGGCCACGGTCATGAAGGTCGCGGCGCCACGGCGGTTGAGGTACAGCAGCAGTTCATGCATGTGCAGGATCAGCGCGTTTTCTTCCGGCATCGCGGCCTGGTAGCCGTTGACGCTGTCGATCACCACCGTCTTGATCCCGCGCTCATCCACGCAGCGGCGCACCCGGTGGGAGAATTCGCCGGGGGACAGTTCGGCGGCGTCGACTTGCTCGATCAGCAGGTTGCCGGTGCCTTGCAGGGCTTCCAGGTCGATGCCCATGTTCTTCATGCGCTCGAACAGCAGCCCCAACTCTTCATCAAAAATGAACAGCGCGGCTTTCTCGCCCCGGGCGACGGCAGCGGCGGCGAAGATCATCGAGATCAGCGATTTGCCGGTACCGGCCGGGCCCAGGATCAAGGTGCTGGAACCGGTTTCGATCCCGCCGCCCAACAAGGCATCCATCTCGCCGATGCCGCTGGTCAAGGTCTGACGGTTGTAGCCGCCACGGTGCTCGGCAGCCACCAGGCGCGGGAATACATGCACGCCGTCTTCCATGATGGTGAAGTCGTGAAAGCCGCCGCGGTACTTCTGGCCACGGTATTTCACTATCCGCACGCGCCGGCGTTCGGCGCCGTAGTTGGGGGTCAGCTCTTCCAGGCGAATCACGCCGTGGGCCACGCTGTGTACGGTTTTGTCGAGGGACTCGGTGGTCAGGTCGTCCAGCAGCAACACCGTGGCGTCGTAGCGCACGAAGTAATGCTTGATGGCGAGGATTTGCCGGCGATAGCGCAGGGAGCTTTGGGCCAGCAAGCGGATTTCCGAAAGGCTGTCGATGACCACGCGGGTGGGTTTGACCCGTTCCACCACTTCGAAAATCTGCCGGGTGGCTTCACCCAGCTCAAGATCCGAGGAGTACAGCAGGCTCTGCTGGTGCTCGGCATTCAGCAGGCTTTCCGGCGGGGTGAGTTCAAAGATATGAATGTGTTCGTCCAGGTCCCACCCGTGGGACCTGGCACCCTGGCGCAACTCGCGTTCGGTCTCCGACAGGGTGATGTACAGCGAACGTTCGCCATTGCGGGCGCCTGCCTGGAGGAAGTGCAGGGCTACGGTCGTTTTACCGGTGCCTGGCTCACCTTCGAGCAGGAACAGGTGGCTGCGTGAAAGCCCCCCGGCAAGAATGTCGTCCAGACCTTCAATACCGGTGGCCGCCTTTGCTGTGAACAGCTCTTTGGATGTAGACAAGAAGTGCCCTCGGGTCACGTATCAGTAGGGGGGAGCGCCCGCTGGGGCGCGCCATATTTACTTGACCGTGGCGCCGTGTAGCGGTTCAACGTTTTGTATCAATTACAGCGTTTACAGGCCTTGTTGCAGCGCCGGGTCGTCCGGGTTCTGCTGTTCAAGCTGCGCCAGCAAGACCTGGACGTTCTGCAACTGGCCGGTTTCTTTCCAGTAGTTGACCAGCAATACCCGCGCCTTGCGATTGGCCGGGTTGCGCTGGACGATTTCTTCCAGTTGGCGCTGGGCGGCTTCCACTTCCTGCTGGGCGTGCAGGGTGGTGGCCAGGTCGTAGCGGTAATCCTGATTGTTCGGTTCCAGCTCCACCGCCCGGGACAGGCTGAGCAGGGCAAAAGGGCGTTCCCCATGGTGCAGCAGCCACATGCCCAAGGCATGTTGCAGGTAAGCCGAATCGGGATGGGCCTGCAGCTGCCTGGCCAGGAGCTGGCGGGACTCGTCGACCTTGCCCTGTTTATCCAGCAATTCGATTTGCGCGACCACCGCCTGCAGGTTGTCCGGTTGCAGGCGCATCGCCTGTTCCAGGGCGTTTTGTGCATCGGGCAGCAGCGCGCTGTGAATGTACAGGCGCGCCAGCTGAATCCAGCCTTCGGGGCTTTCGGGCTGGCCCTTGAGCAACTTCACGTATTCGTCGAGCACTTGCTGCAATGGGCCGAAATACAGCCCCAGGGTGTCGGGGGACAGCCCCAGCAGGGCATTCGCCGCAGCAAACCGAACGCTTTGTTCCGGGTCATCCAGCAGCGGGCCGAGCAACAGCGTGCGCTGGCCGCTGGGCACCAGGCCGACGATGCTGTGGATCGCCGCCTCGCGCACCATTGGTGCGTCGTTGGCCAGGTCCTTGTCCGCCAGCTTCAGGGCCTGGGGGCTGGGGTAGTTGGGCAATTCGGCATGCAAGGCGGCGCGGCGCACGTCGGACAGGTCCGGACGCCCCAACTGTTGATACAGCACACGGGCGGCGCCGGGTTCGCCGTTATGTGCCTGTTTCAAGGCCTTGGCGTAACCGTGGGCGATGGCCGGGGGCACGACCACCGGGGGTGTGCGGGTGAAATACCAGGTGATTGCGACGATAAACAACAGGGCGCACAGGCCGATGATGGAGTAACGGCGTGACTTTGACATGCAGGCGTCCGAAAGCTGGGGAGCTAGTGCAAAGCCATCAGCTTCGGTCAGGTCATCGCGACTGTCAAACCCGCATCACGTCAGCACGAATTCAATCGGTTCAAGGGCCGGCGGCAACTCGGTTTCGCCGAGGGCGGCGAGAATCTCGCGTTCCAGGGTGCGGACGATGGCGTTGCAGGGCAGGTCGTTTTCGTCGAAGCCGAACGGGTCTTCGAGGTCGTCGCCGATTTCATCCAGGCCGAAGAAGGTGTAGCTGACGATCGCGGTAAAGACCGGCGTCAGCCAGCCCAGCGGCTCGGCCATGGCGAAGGGCAGCAGAATGCAGAACAGGTAGATGGTTCGGTGCAGCAGCAAGGTGTAAGGGAAGGGCAGCGGCGTGTGCTTGATCCGCTCGCAGGAGGCCTGGACCTGGCTGAGGCCGTACAGCCGGGTTTCCAGTTGGGTGTAGCGCCATTCGGTGATGTGGCCTTGTTCGGCCAGGTTCGAGCAGTGTGCGCCGAGGTCTTGCAGGATGCGGTCGGGCAGGTTCGGGTGGCTGGCCTCGACGCTGACCCACGGCTGGATTGCCCGGGCTTCGTCTTCCAGGCGCAGGCGGGCGACCAGGCCATGGGCAAAGCCGCACAGGCTGCGGAGCATGCTTTCGCGTTCGGCGGTGGTGAAAATTTGGGTTTCGCGGATCAGCGAGCGTACTTCAATGATCATCTGGCCCAGTTGTTTGCGGCCTTCCCACCAGCGGTCGTAGCAGGCGTTGTTGCGAAAGCTCATGAAGATTGACAGCGACAGGCCCAGCAATGTGAAGGGGGTGGCGTTGACCTTCGAGAAATAGGCCGGGTGCAGGGTTTCTACCAGCACGATGACTGAGGCCAGCAAGGTGACCAGCAGGCTGCGCAGGGCGATGCGCTTGGCGATTGAGCCCTTGAGGGAGAACAGGATGCCGAGCAGGTTGGGTTTGGGGCGGACGATCATGGGCGGGCTTCTTGGGTGGCGCAGGCCTCAAGCTTAGAAGCTTGCGGGTAGAGCGTCCAATCGCTTGGGCTGACTGGGTGATTGGTGGGGTCTATCGCCGGGGGGCTTTTGGTGTACATATCCGTTATTTGGGTAACGGCGGCTTATGGTTTCGCTCTTACAGCGACTCACTTTGGAAAAGCCCCAAAGTAAGCAAAGGGCTCTGCCCCGCCTGTCGGCACCTCGCCTAGGCTCGGTGTTCCCTCACTCCGGCATTGCTCCGCGGGCCGCCGCGACGGGGCGTCCCTGCCCCGTCGCGGCTAAACCGGCGTCCTGCCGGTTTACCCGCTCCTCAATCCCTGCGTTCGGCCTCGGGCTGATTGGGGCAGTCAGAGCCAGATCAAGATCAAAAGCAAGAGCACAGCGGCCTACAGGCCGGCTTGAGTGGTAGAAGCCAGAGCAAAAGCCAAAGCGAAAACCAAATCTGAAACTGCTGCGGCTCTGCTTTTCTGTAGGAGCTGGCTTGCCGGCGATGCAGACACCTCGGTGCATCAGGTACACCCAGTTGATGCTATCGCAGGCAAGCCAGCTCCCACATTTGACCGTGCCCGCTCTGGCTTTTGATTTTGATCTTGCCTTTGCTTCACACCACTCAAGCCGGCCTGTAGGCCGCTGTGCTGTTGATCTGCTTTTGATCTTGATCTTAGGCGCCCCGTTAAACCACGCTGGCCGAACGCAGGTAGTACGGAGCGGGTAAACCGGCAGGACGCCGGTTTAGCCGCGACGGGGCAGGGACGCCCCGTCGCGGCGGCCCGCGCAGTAGTACCGGAGAGAGGGCACACCGAGCCTTAGCGAGGTGCCGAGTGGTGGGGCAAGAGCGTTTTGCTTACTTTTGCGCTGTTCAAAAGTGAGCCGCTGTAAGAGCGGAACCCATAGCGGCCGTTACCGCAGCAACGGATATACCCCCCAAAAGCGCAGCCCCCTTGGCCAAACCAGTCAACCAAGTTGAAAGCTTTGACCATTGCCCGTCCACCGCTCTAGAGCGACTATTTCACCGGTCTACGTACCCATCCTGAAAATAAAAACACACAGGGATTTGAAGCGATGCGTGATTACTCGGCTGCCACCACCCAGTTCAACTACCAACACACCGTCGACGCCGCCCTGTCGGGCAGCCTGCAGGCGCTCAACGCCTGCGTCGAATGCTGCGACCGCCACGCATTGCCCGGCCGCATCGCACTGTTCTGGGAGGGCAAGGACGGCCGCAGCGCCACGTCCACCTTCACCCAATTGCAAGACCAGGCCGCACGCTTCGCCAATTTCCTCCTGGCCCAGGGCGTCAAACGCGGTGACAAGGTAGCGGGCCTCCTGCCACGCACCGCCGAGTTGCTGGTGGTGGTACTCGCCACCTGGCGCATCGGCGCGGTCTATCAGCCTCTGTTCACCGCCTTCGGCCCCAAAGCCATCGAACACCGCCTGAACAGCTCCGGCGCAGCGTTGGTGGTGACTGACGCCGTCAACCGTCCCAAGCTTAATGAAGTGGCCGACTGCCCAACCATCGTCACCGTCTCCGGCCCCAACGGCGAAGGCATCGTGCGTGGCGATTTCAGCTTCTGGGCCGAGTTGCCCAACTATTCCAATACCTGCGAGCCGGTACTGCTGGGCGCCGAAGACCCATTCCTGCTGATGTTCACCTCCGGCACCACCGGCCCGTCGAAAGCCCTGGCCGTGCCGCTCAAGGCGATCGTCGCGTTCCAGAGCTACACCCGCGATGCCGTGGACCTGCGCCCCGAGGACGCGTTCTGGAACGTCGCCGATCCGGGCTGGGCCTACGGCATCTATTTCGGCGTCACCGGCCCGTTGTCCATGGGCCACCCGATCACCTTCTACGACGGCCCGTTCACCCTCGAAAGCACCTGCCGCGTCATCAACAAATACGGGATCACCAACCTCACCGGATCGCCGACGGCCTACCGCCTGCTGATTGCTGGCGGCGAACAGTTCGCCCAGTCGATCAAAGGCAAGCTGCGCATTGTCAGCAGCGCCGGCGAGCCGTTGAACCCGGAGGTGATTCGCTGGTTCGCCGACAACCTCGGCGTGACCATCCACGACCACTATGGCCAGACCGAACTGGGCATGGTGCTGTGCAATCACCACGGCCTGGAGCACCCGGTGCATGTCGGTTCTGCCGGTTTTGCCTCGCCGGGGCATCGCATCGTGGTGCTGGACGACGACCATCAGGAACTGCCCGCCGGTCAGCCGGGCATTCTCGCCATCGACCGCGAGCAATCGCCAATGTGCTGGTTCGCCGGCTACGACGGGGTCAAGACGAAGGCTTTCGTCGGCAAGTACTACCTCAGCGGCGACACGGTGGAGCTGAACCCCGACGGCAGTATCAGCTTCGTGGGGCGCAGTGACGATGTGATCACCACCTCCGGCTACCGGGTCGGCCCGTTCGATGTGGAAAGTGCCCTGATCGAGCACCCGGCGGTGGTGGAAGCGGCGGTGGTGGGCAAGCCCTGCCCGGAACGCACCGAGATCGTCAAAGCCTTTGTAGTGCTCAGCGAGCAGTACCGCGCCGAGCCGGCCCTGGCCGAAGAGCTGCGCCAGCACGTGCGCAAGCGCCTGGCGGCCCACTCGTACCCACGGGAAATCGAATTTGTCAGCGAGCTGCCCAAGACCCCGAGCGGCAAGCTGCAACGCTTCATTTTGCGTAATCAGGAAATCGCCAAGGCCCAGGCGGCTACGGCGTAATCCCTCTTCAAGGAAACAATGATGCAGATTGAGAACAAGGTTTTTCTGGTCAGCGGCGGCGCTTCAGGCCTCGGCGCGGCAACCGCCGAGATGTTGGTAGCCGCCGGTGCCAAGGTAATGCTGGTGGACCTGAACGCCGACGCCGTCGCCGCCCAGGCGCAAAAACTCGGTGAGCAGGCGCGCAGCGTGGTCGCGGATATCAGCCAGGAAGCCGCCGCCGAGGCTGCGGTGCAGGCCACCGTTGCTGCGTTTGGTGGCTTGCACGGGCTGGTCAACTGCGCCGGCGTGGTGCGTGGCGAGAAAATCCTCGGCAAAAATGGCCCACACGCGTTGGCCAACTTTGCCCAGGTGATCAACGTCAACCTGATCGGCAGTTTCAACCTGCTGCGCCTGGCCGCAGCCGCCATCGCTGAAACCGAGGCAAATGCCGATGGCGAGCGCGGCGTGATCATCAACACCGCCTCGGTGGCAGCCTTTGACGGTCAGATTGGCCAGGCGGCGTATGCCGCCTCCAAGGGCGCGATTGCCAGCCTGACCCTGCCGGCGGCCCGCGAACTGGCGCGCTACGGGATTCGGGTGATGACCATCGCCCCCGGCATTTTCGAAACCCCGATGATGGCCGGCATGACCCCGCAAGTGCGTGAGTCCCTGGCCGCCGGTGTGCCGTTCCCGCCGCGCCTGGGCAAGCCAGGCGAGTACGCCGCGCTGGTGCGGCATATCATTGAAAACAGCATGCTCAACGGCGAGGTGATCCGTCTCGACGGTGCCTTGCGCATGGCGGCCAAATAAGGAGATTTTTCATGACTGATCCAATCGTTATTGTCAGCGCGGTACGTACCCCGATGGGCGGGTTCCAGGGCGACCTCAAAGGCCTGACTGCCCCGCAACTGGGCGCTGCAGCGATTCGCTCGGCGGTCGAACGGGCCGGTATTGCCAGCGACGCCGTGGATGAAGTGCTGTTCGGCTGTGTGCTGCCCGCCGGCCTCGGCCAGGCCCCTGCGCGCCAGGCGGCCCTCGGCGCCGGCCTGGACAAATCCACCCGCTGCACCACCCTCAACAAGATGTGCGGCTCCGGCATGGAGGCCACCATCCTGGCCCATGACTCGTTGCTGGCGGGCAGTGTGGACGTGGTCATCGCCGGTGGCATGGAGAGCATGTCCAACGCGCCGTACCTGCTGGACCGCGCCCGCAGCGGTTACCGCATGGGCCACGGCCGGGTGCTCGACCACATGTTCCTCGACGGCCTCGAAGACGCCTATGACAAGGGCCGCCTGATGGGCACCTTTGCCGAGGACTGCGCCGAGCACAACGGCTTTTCCCGCGAGGCCCAGGACGCGTTTGCCATTGCGTCCCTGACCCGTGCGCAACAGGCGATCACCGACGGCAACTTCATCGCCGAAATCGTTCCGGTACAGGTCACCGTAGGCAAGGAGCAGAAAACCATCACCCACGATGAACAGCCGCCCAAAGCCAAACTGGACAAGATCGCCACCTTGAAACCGGCCTTCCGCGAAGGCGGCACGGTGACGGCCGCCAACTCCAGCTCGATTTCCGACGGTGCAGCGGCACTGCTGCTGATGCGTGAGTCCGAAGCGCAAAAGCGTGGGCTCAAGCCGTTGGCGGTGATTCATGGCCACGCAGCCTTTGCCGACGAGCCAGGCCTGTTCCCGGTCGCGCCGGTGGGGGCGATCCGCAAGCTGATGACCAAGACCGGCTGGAACCTCGACGAGGTCGACCTGTTTGAAATCAACGAAGCCTTCGCTGTGGTCAGCCTGGTGACCATGAGCAAGCTGGAAATCCCCCACAGCAAGGTCAACATCCACGGCGGCGCCTGTGCCCTGGGCCATCCGATCGGTGCGTCCGGCGCACGGATCCTGGTGACCCTGCTCTCGGCCCTGCGCCAGAAAGGCCTCAAGCGCGGCGTCGCAGCCATCTGCATCGGCGGCGGTGAAGCCACGGCTATGGCCGTTGAATGCCTGTACTAAGGAACACCTATGCTCCCGAATGACGAACAACTGCAAATCAGCGAGGCCGCCCGGCAATTTGCCCAGGAACGGCTCAAGCCGTTCGCCGCCGAGTGGGACCGCGAGCATCGCTTTCCCAGGGAGGCCGTCGGCGAAATGGCCGAACTGGGCTTTTTCGGCATGCTGGTCCCGGAAGAATGGGGCGGTTGCGACACCGGCTACCTGGCCTATGCGATGGCCCTGGAAGAAATCGCCGCCGGCGACGGCGCCTGCTCGACCATCATGAGCGTGCACAACTCGGTGGGCTGTGTGCCGATCCTCAAGTTCGGTAACGATCAACAGCGAGAGCAGTTCCTCAAGCCCCTGGCCAGCGGCGCCATGCTCGGCGCGTTTGCCTTGACCGAACCCCAGGCCGGCTCCGACGCCAGCGGCCTGAAAACCCGGGCCCGGCTGGAAGGCGATCACTACGTGTTGAATGGCTGCAAGCAGTTCATCACCTCCGGGCAAAACGCCGGGATTGTGATCGTGTTTGCGGTCACCGATCCGGCCGCCGGCAAGCGGGGCATCAGCGCGTTTATCGTGCCCACTGACTCGCCGGGCTACAGCGTGGCGCGGGTCGAGGACAAGCTCGGCCAGCACGCCTCCGACACCTGCCAAATCCTGTTTGAGGACGTGAAAGTGCCGGTCGGCAATCGTTTGGGCGAGGAGGGCGAAGGCTACCGAATCGCCCTGGCCAACCTTGAAGGCGGGCGCGTCGGCATTGCCTCGCAAGCGGTGGGCATGGCGCGGGCGGCGTTTGAAGCGGCCCGGGATTACGCCCGTGAGCGGGAAAGCTTTGGCAAACCGATCATCGAGCACCAGGCCGTGGCGTTCCGCCTGGCGGACATGGCCACGCAAATCGCCGTCGCCCGGCAGATGGTGCATTACGCCGCCGCGCTGCGTGACAGCGGCAAACCGGCGCTGGTGGAAGCCTCAATGGCCAAGCTGTTTGCGTCGGAAATGGCCGAAAAGGTCTGTTCGGCGGCCTTGCAAACCCTCGGCGGTTACGGTTACCTGAGCGACTTTCCCCTGGAGCGGATCTACCGCGATGTGCGGGTCTGCCAGATTTACGAAGGCACCAGCGATATTCAACGCATGGTCATTTCACGCAATCTCTGAGGAGCATCTATGAGTTACGAAACCATTTTGCTGGACGTCCAGGGCCGTGTCGGGCTGATCACCCTCAATCGCCCGCAAGCGCTGAACGCCTTGAATGCTCAACTGGTCAGCGAGTTGAACCAGGCGCTGGACAGCCTGGAAGCCAATCCGGAAATCGGCTGCATCGTGCTCACCGGCTCGAAAAAAGCCTTTGCCGCCGGCGCCGACATCAAGGAAATGGCCGAGCTGACTTACCCGCAGATCTACCTGGATGACCTGTTCAGCGACAGCGACCGCGTGGCCAACCGCCGCAAGCCGATCATTGCGGCGGTCAACGGTTTTGCCCTGGGCGGCGGGTGTGAGCTGGCGTTGATGTGCGACTTCATCCTGGCCGGTGACAACGCCAAGTTCGGCCAGCCGGAAATCAACCTCGGCGTGCTGCCGGGCATGGGCGGCACCCAGCGCCTGACCCGCGCCGTGGGCAAGGCCAAGGCCATGGAAATGTGCCTGACCGGCCGGTTTATCGATGCGGTGGAAGCGGAGCGTTGCGGGATTGTCGCGCGGATCGTGCCGGCGGATGAGTTGCTGGATGAGGCGCTGAAAGTCGCGACCCTGATCGCCAGCAAATCGGTGCCCATCAGCATGATGGTCAAGGAAAGCGTCAACCGTGCGTTTGAAGTGAGCCTGTCTGAAGGTGTGCGCTTTGAGCGCCGGGTGTTCCATGCAGCGTTTGCCACACTGGATCAGAAGGAAGGCATGGCGGCGTTTGTGGCCAAGCGTGCGCCGGAGTTCAAGGATAAGTGAGGCCAAGGTGGGAGCCTGATGGCTCCCACAATTTCAATTTAAATCAACTGCTTACAGCTGATAGTTCTTAAGCTCTCGAGCAATCACCATCCGCTGAATCTCGCTGGTGCCCTCGTAAATCTGGGTAATCCGCGCATCCCGGTAGTAACGCTCCACCGGGTAATCCTCCAGATAGCCATATCCCCCATGAATCTGCATCGCTGAGGAGCACACCTTCTCGGCCATTTCCGAGGCAAACAACTTGGCCTGGGAAGCTTCCGACAGGCACGGCTTGCCCGCACTGCGCAGTCTGGCGGCATGCAGGATCAGCAAGCGCGCGGCGTTCAGGCGGGTCTGCATGTCGGCCAGCAGGTTGGCCACGCTCTGGTGTTCAATGATCGCCTTGTCGAACTGCACCCGGTCACGGGCATAGGCCAGCGCCGCTTCAAAGGCGGCCCGGGCGATGCCCAGCGCCTGGGCGGCAATCCCGATGCGGCCACCTTCGAGGTTGGACAGGGCGATGGCCAGGCCTTTGCCGCGTTCGCCCAGCAGGTTGGCTTCGGGCACGCTGCATTGGTTGAGGGTGACGGCGCAGGTGTCCGAGGCACGAATGCCCATCTTGTGTTCGGTACGGTCCACCACGAAGCCCGGGGTGTTGGTAGGCACCAGGAAGGCCGAGATGCCTTTCTTGCCGAGTTCCGGGTCGGTCACCGCAAACACGATCGCCAGCTTGGCGCGCTTGCCGTTGCTGACGAACTGCTTGGCGCCGTTGATCACCCACTGGCCGTCCCGCAGTTCGGCACGGGTGCGCAGGTTGTGGGCTTCGGAACCGGCCTGGGGTTCGGTCAGGCAGAAGCAGCCGATAGCCTGGCCGCTGGCCAGTTCCGCCAGCCAGGTTTCCTTTTGCGCTTGTGAGCCGTAGTTGAGAATTGGCCCGCAACCGACTGAATTATGGATACTCATCAGTGCGCCGGTCGCGCCATCGCCGGCGGAGATCTCTTCCACTGCCAGGGCGTAGGCCACGTAGTCGACGTAGGTGCCGCCCCATTCCTCGGGGACGACCATCCCCAGCAACCCCAGTTCGCCCATCTTGGCGACCAGGGCATCGTCGATCCAGCCGGCTTTTTCCCAGGCCTGGGCGTGAGGCGCGATTTCGCCTCGGGCAAAGTCCCGGGCCATGTCGCGGATCATTACCTGTTCTTCAGTAAATTCAATATCTTGCATGACTTAGTTCTCGTTCTTGTCGAAGTCGCGGAAGAAGCTCTCGACATGATCAGCCTCCAACGCCTGGAGGGACGGAGGGTTCCAGCGAGGGGTTTTGTCTTTGTCGATCAGCAGGGCGCGTACGCCTTCGATCAGGTCGCCGCGGGCGAACCATTGGCGGTCCAGGTGCAATTCCAGGGCGAAGCACTGCTCCAGGGGCAGGTGGCGACCCCGGCGCAGCATCTGCAGGGTGACGGCCATGGCCAGGGGCGAGCGGGTCTGCATCAGGCTGACGGTGGTCAACGCCCAGTCGTGACTGTCGGCAACGGTGACTTGCTGCAACTGCTCAACGATGCTCGGCACGTCCGGCAAGGCAAAAAAGTGGTCGATGGCCGGGCGCAGTGCCGCCAGCGGTGCGTCGGGCAATTGCTGTACGGCCAGGCCGGCCAGCAGGCCTTGCAGGTCCTTGAGCGGCGAGTCGTGCCATTGAAGGCGGTCGAGCCGCTGATCGAGCTCGCTGAGTTTGGCGCTGTCGAGGTACCAGTCGGCAAGCCCGCAATACAGGGCGTCGGCCGCGCGAATCTGCACCCCGGTCACACCGAGGTAGATCCCCAGTTCGCCGGGAATACGCGGCAGGAAATAGCTGCCGCCCACGTCAGGGAAATAACCGATGGCCACTTCCGGCATCGCCAGGCGGCTGCGTTCGGTGACCACTCGCAGGTCGGCGCCTTGCACCAGGCCCATGCCGCCGCCGAGGACAAAGCCGTCCATCAGCGCCAGCACCGGTTTGCGGTAGTGGTGGATGGCGAGGTCGAGGGCGTATTCCTCGACGAAGAAGTCTTCGTGAAGGGTGTCGCCGTTCTTGTAGCTGTCGTACAGCGAGCGAATGTCGCCGCCGGCGCAGAAGGCTTTTTCCCCGGCACCGCGCAGCACCACGGCGTGCACCCGGGGGTCGTCAGCCCAGGCCTGCAAATGCCGGCTGAGGCTGCGGACCATGTCCAGGGTAATGGCATTCAGGCCGGCGGGGCGATTGAGCGTCAGGTGGCCTATGTGGTTGCGTACTTCAGCCAGGACCTCGTCTTGCAGAATCCCGGCGCTGCTTGCCTCGGATGAAACCTGAGCAGTCATCTCTAACTCCCTGCTTTTATTGTTCTTTATCAAGATGTTCGGGGGCGAACGCTCTCGCGATCGTACCAGTGCAAATTTGCCCAGTACAAGTCGGAATCCTGCAGGTCGTTTTTGCATTTTTGCACGATGGGCTGCATCGGCCCTAGCGTTGGAAAACCGCCCCGATAGCGCGTCGCCGGGCGTACCGTTCGCTGGCCTGGATCAGCTCTTCCAGTTCCTGTGGGGTCACGTCCAGGAACTGCTCGCGCTCGGCGAGTGCCTGCTTGAGGTCTTCGGCGCTGATGCCGGGGTTTTCGATGGCGGTTGGCATAAAGCTCGGTGCCGCCGGTTCGCTTGCGCCCTTGGGGTAACGTGTGCGCGTCGCATTATTGTAGGCCAGGGCACACGCCACCATGACGGTAGCGCCCAGCATGACGGCACCCATTTCCTGCCAACCCAGGGCGATGGAGGCGGGGTCTGCCAGCACCAGGCTCATGGCCAGCCCACCCGCCGGCGGGTGCAGGCAACGCAGCCAGCAGATCAGGATCACCGTCATCCCGGCGGCCAGGCACGCGCTGCCCAGGGTGCGTCCCAGTACCCGGGCCACCAGCAAGGCAACGACCCCGGCGCACAGGTAGCTGCCGATGATCGACCAGGGTTGGGCCAGTGCGCCGGATGACACGGCAAACAGCAGCACCGCCGAGGCCCCGAGCGGGCCGATGAGGTGCAAGGCCACCTCCATGCCGAACACCTGGGCACATACCCAGACACTGAAGAGCGTGCCCAGGGCCATGCCGATCGCGGCGCGGCTCCATTCGGCGGGGCGGGTATTGATGGCAGCGGGTAACCAGCGAGCGAGCATTGACAGACGGTCCATAAAAAGCGGGCGAAAAAAAAGGCCTGTCTGGTTTCCCGGAAAAGCCCTTCAAAAAAGTTCCTGCATTTGGGGGAGGAACCTGCGCAGTGTGCCCATCGGGCAAAGTTGCCGCCAATGCATATTAATGCAGGTCAAGTGCAGTATTTTTGCAGTTAACCGCCTCAGCCGAAGGGTATCAGCCGCGTCGGGGGTGGCAGGGGGCTGCTGACCTTGCCCAGCACCCGGTCATTGGTTTCTTCGTTGATCAGCAGGTTCTGCACGTTTTCCCGCAGTGACGGGTTGTTGGCCAGCGGGCCCTTGAGCACCACCAGCGCATCGCGCAACTCCATCAGTCGATCCAGCTTGGGAACCGGGACATAGCCAACGCTTGCCGGTGAAGAGGGGGTTTGAAGAATGGATGTAAAACCTGTCGCAGAAGAGAGGGCGGGCAATGGTTGGTCGGACACGGAGCATTCCTCTAGAGTAAATAAACGGCAGGATTAAGTGCTGTTTAAACTTGTTTATTGTTATTGCAACTCTTTCTATAACCGGGTGAGCACGATTTGAGCTGGTTTCTTTCAAAATTGTCAGGAAGGCCCTGAGTCGAGCCACGGGTGCTATTTTAAATAGTGGGGAAGGTAGTAATTAATTAACTCACTTGGCAGGCGAGTCTACAGTTGGGGACTTTAAGCGGGAAGGGGAGTTGCATCGGTGGTTACGGATAGAAGCGTAGGATTTTTCTCGATAGTTACTGTCTGGAAATTTACAGAAGTTATCGGATAAAGAAGCTTCTTACATACACCGGAGTTTTAAACTACGGATAGCACCGACATGGGATAAGCGGGTTGCCCGCTTATCCCATTGCCAGGCATCAAGGCTGTGGGTTTTTGACCAAATGCAGCAACACATACGGGTTCTTGTCGAACTGCCCGGTCAACACCGGCACCAGTGAGCGAAACCGTGGATCGCTCAACCCTTCAAAGTCCGCCTGGCTCATGATCAGCCAGGCAGGTGCCTGAATCGGTGCCAGTTCGGCGGTCAACTGGGTAAACAGCGGCACCCGGTCGCAATCGAGGTTGACCATGAACTTGATGGCTTTCGCATCCTTGCCCAGCGCGTGCAGCACCAGCGGCGCCCGTTCCTGCTGGATGAGCGTCTGGGCCTGGAGGGTAAAGGTGCGCGTGTCATACAGCCGGCGCTCCAGGGGTTCGACCATCACGATATAGGCGAGCCATACCGCCAGCACGGCGGTGAAGGCCGGGCCCAGGTAGCGAAGGCGCGTCTTGAACAGAAACCCCAGTGCCAGCGTCTGGAGGGCTATCAGGATCCCGAACACCGGGTTGAGGCTGCCAATCTCCCCGGGGAAGCGATGACGCGCCACGAACAAGCCGGCGATCAGCAGCCCGGGAATTGCCGTCCAAAGCGCCAGCATCAGCCAGCGCAGCCCGGCGAACAGTCGCCCCCGTTCAACCTGGAACGGATACGCGGCGATGATCGCCGCCATGGGCAGCATCGGCAGTACATAGCGGGCCTTTTTCGCCTGAGGCACCGACAGGCCGATCATCACGATCAAACCTGCGGCGAGGCAGTACAGCACCAGCTTCAGCGCCGGCCCCTGTTCTTCGCGGCCACCGGCAACGATTGCAATCAGCGCCAGTAGGGCCAGCGGATACGCCGGGGCGTAGTTGCCCAGGGAACTGCTGAAGTAATACAGCACGCTGCCGGAGCCTTCAGTCCCGTCCATGCGGCCGAGGAACTGCATGCGGATCACATCCTGCATGAACCCTTCGCCGCCGCTGAGCTTGGCCAGCAGCAACAGCAGGCCGACACAAGCCGCCAGCAACGCCAGGGCCAACAGGCCGAAACTGAACAGTTGCCGCCATTGGCGATTGATCAGGTAGTAGCTGCACAGCATGCCGGTGGGAATCACCAGGCCGATCGGCCCACGAATCGCGAACCCTACGATCAGCAGCGCAAACAGCCAGTGCAAGCGCTTGCCGGCGCCGAAGTGATCATGGGCATACCCCAGGTAAAACACCGCCAGGGCCACCGCGGCCAGCATCTGGTCGAGGGACACTGCGCGGGTTTCGCTGATGAAGGTGCTGCTCAGCATCATCACCGCGATGCTCAGCAGCGCCCAGCGCCGGGAGTAGGGCGCCGTCAGGCGATAGACCAGCACCACGATCAGTGCCGACGCGATGGCCGTCGGCAGCCAGGCCGTCAGGCTGGTGACCTGCCCCAGGGGCAGGGATAGCAGCCAGGTCAGCAGTGTCGAGGTGGCGAGGTAGTCGGCATAAGGCTGCCCGTAGGTCGTCGGGAAGAACCCCGGCCCATGGCGCAGCATCTCCTGGGCGAACAGCACAAAGCGCGAATCAAAGCCAATGATTGCCTGGTTCCAGTTGCCCGCGATAAACAGGACGAGCGCCAGGAGCCCCAGCAACCATGAGTGTCGGCGAATCGTCGGGCTGAGCAGGGGCGGATGAGCTCTGTCCACGTCTTAGGCTTCCTCGGCCTGAGGTACCCAGTTTTGCTGGGGGATCGGCAAATTGCAGGAGTCGCCGCGGCCCATCGGGAAGTACTGGATGCCTTTGCGTGCCAAGCGTTCGCCGTCGTACAGGTTACGGCCGTCGAAGATCACCGGGGTTTTCAGGCGCTGCTGAATCAGGTCGAAGTCCGGCGCCTTGAACTGCTGCCATTCAGTGCAAATGATCAAGGCGTCGGAACCGCTCAGGGTCGACTCCGGGGTGCCCATCAGCATCAGGCGCGGGTCATCGCCATAGATGCGCTGGGTTTCCTGCATGGCTTCCGGGTCAAACGCGCGCACATTGGCGCCGGCGGCCCACAGGGCTTCCATCAGCACACGGCTGGGTGCGTCGCGCATGTCGTCGGTGTTCGGTTTGAACGCCAGGCCCCACAAGGCGAAGGTCTTGCCCTTGAGGTCGCCCTTGAAGAACGCGTTGGCGCGTTCGAACAGCTTGCTCTTCTGGCGCTGGTTGATCGCTTCCACGGCTTCCAGCAGGTCGCTGGAGCAGTTGGCGGCCTTGGCGCTGTGGATCAGGGCGCGCATGTCCTTGGGGAAGCACGAGCCGCCATAACCGCAGCCCGGGTAGATAAAGTGATAACCAATGCGCGAGTCGGCACCGATGCCCAAGCGCACGGCTTCGATGTCGGCGCCCAGGTGTTCGGCCAGTTCGGCGATCTGGTTGATGAAGCTGATCTTGGTGGCCAGCATGCAGTTGGCGGCGTACTTGGTCAGCTCGGCGCTGCGCAGGTCCATGAAGATGATGCGGTCGTGGTTGCGGTTGAACGGTGCATACAATTCACGCATCACCTCGCGCACTTCTTCACGCTCGCAGCCAATGACGATGCGGTCCGGGCGGCGGCAGTCGGCAACGGCCGAGCCTTCCTTGAGGAATTCCGGGTTGGAGACGATATCGAATTCCAGGTGGCGGCCGGCCAGGTGCAGGGCTTTTTCCATGTGGGCGCGCAAGGTGTCGCCAGTGCCGACGGGCACGGTGGACTTTTCCACCAGGATCACCGGTTGCACCCGGTGACGGGCCACCGCATCGCCTACCGACAGCACGTATTTCAGGTCGGCCGAGCCGTCTTCATCCGAAGGCGTGCCCACGGCGATAAACAGGACTTCGCCGTGCTCGACCGCGAGTTTTTCGTCATAGGTAAACGTCAGGCGCCCGCCTTCGAGGTTTTCCTTGACCATGGCCGCCAGGCCCGGCTCGAAAATGCTCACGTGGCCCTGTTGCAGTTGCTTGACCTTGTTCTCGTCAACGTCCATGCAGATGACATCGTGACCGACTTCGGCCAATACGGTGGCCTGCACCAGACCGACGTAACCACTACCAAATACACTGATTTTCATGGGGCATTCCTGGGACTTGTGGTGCTAGCACGACGAGAGTTGATAGTCAGGACTCCGAGGATGACCAAGGCCACTCCCGCAGTTTTTGAAACGGAAAAATGTTCGTTGAACACCGGCAGGCTGGCGGCCAGCAGGTACACCAGCGCGTAGCTGATGCTGAGCAGCGAATAGGCACGCCCCAGCGGCAGGTCTTTCAGCGCGCCCAGCCAGCAGAGCATCGACAGGGCATAGGCGATGATCGCCAGGATCACCACGCCCAGTGCGCCAAGGTCGATGGCACCGGTGTTGAGCGCTGTCAGCCATTCGGCGGGCAGCGGCAGGCGCGTCATGCTCCAGCGCATGCCCAACTGGGCGCCGCTCACCAGTGCAACGCTGCCCAGGGCCAGGGCAAAACCGCGAGCGCGACTCATACCTGACGCCCCAGCAACACCACACCGGCAATCACCAGCAGCACGCCGAACCAATGGCGGCCGTCGATGTGTTCGTGGAACACAAAGCGCGCCACCAGGGTCACCAGCACAAAGTTGAGGCTGAGCATCGGGTAGGCGATGCCGACTTCCAGGCGTTGCAGCACCAGCAGCCACACCAGCAAACCCAGGCCCAGGCATATCAGTGCCGACCACAGCCACGGCGAGCGCAGCTTCAAGGCCCAACCCTCGGGCTGGTCACGCCAGCCTTCCACGGCAAACTTCTGGGACACCTGGCCCATGCAGGTCAGCAGGCACGCGCCCAACAACAGCAGCAGTGTGGTCATGGGGCACTCTGCGGGAAAATCAGAATCACAATATTGCCTTGCTCGTAGCGCTTGCCGTCTTTGGGCAGCAGCTCGACTTCCTGGCGCTCGTCGTCACCCTTGACCCGCATCACCACGCCCACTGAACCCTGTTTGCGCGCGTCGGTCATCCATTGCTGGACATGGGCGGCATCGATCTTGCGGTAAGCGGTGTCCGGGAAGGCGATGCCGTATTTCACTTCGCCAACGGTGTTGTAAAGCATCACTTCGGGACGCTGCAGGCGCCATGACAAGGCCGAGGCCGCACCCAGGTCGTTGCTCAGCAACGCGGTGGTGGGCTGCAATTCCTGGAGGTGATCGATGATGAACTGGTCCGGGGTCTTGTTATAAACCACCGAGTGCGGCAACGCGGCCGGCACCAGTGCCACCAGCAGCCAGCTACCGATCACCGGTGCGGCCCACAGGTGCAGCGGGCGGGCGGCTTGCAGCAGATTGGCGATGATCCAGCCGAACAGGAAGATGAACACCAGCACCAGGCTCAAGGTTTCCTGGCCGTGCTCATACACCGGCTTCTTCAATTGGAACCAGGTCAGGGCCAGCAGCCCCAGCACGCCGAGGATCAGGTTCAGCCAGCCGTTGATGCGCAGTACGCGGCCACGGGCCTGGGCCAACTTGTCGGCCAGGGTATGGCCCATCAACAATGCCAGCGGCAGCAGGCACGGCATGATGTACGACGGCAGCTTGCCCTTGGCCAGGCTGAAGAACGCCAACGGCATCAGCAGCCACAGCAACAGGAAGCCGATCTTGGCACTGCGCTTTTCCAGCCACGCCTGTTTGACGGTGGACGGCAGCAACGCCATCCACGGCAGGGTGAACGCTACCAGCAACGGCAGGTAGTACCAGAAGGGTTCGGAGTGCTGGGCGTCTTCGCCGGCAAAGCGCTGGATGTGCTCGTGCCAGAAGAAGAAATTCCAGTAATCCGGTTCCTGGGCATGCACCATCAGTGCCCACGGCAGGCTGACGACAATCGCGACGACCACGGCCACCAGGCCATAGGTGAGCAGCTCACGAAAGCGCTTTTGCCAGACCATGTAGGGCAGGGCGATCAACACCGGCAGCAACCAGGCGAGGAACCCCTTGGTCATGAAGCCCATGCCGCAGGCGAACCCGAGCAAGGCCCAGGACCCCAGGCGGCCACGGGGGGTGGTGCTGTCGAAGCAGAACCACAGCGCAGCCCCGGTCAGGTTGACCCAGAAGGTGAACTGCGGATCGAGGTTGGCATAGCCCGCCAGGAACGCGACGCTGACGAAACTCATGTACAGCACGGCGCTGACCAGGCTCTTGCGCGGGTCGTTCCACAAACGCCGGGCCACGAAGTACACCAGTAGGATGCTCAGGCCGGTGCTCAAGGCCGAGGCAAAACGCACGCCGAACAGGTTCTGGCCGAAGATCGCCTGGCCCAGCGCGATCATCCAGTACCCGGCGGCCGGTTTTTCGAAGTAGCGAATTCCCATGAAGTGCGGCGACGCCCACTTGCCGGTCAGCAGCATTTCCTGGCTGATCTGCGCATAGCGGGTTTCGTCGGGAATCCACAGCCCGTGGGTGGCCAGCGGGATCAGGTAGAACACCCCGAAAGCCAACAGGAGCAGGGGCAGGGCCCAGCGCCGGATCATGCCTTTTGCACTCCGAGCCAGCCTTCACGGCCGCTCAGCACACCGCGCACCAACTGTTGCTGGGGCAGGGTGGTCACGTCGGCGGGCAACAGGTCGCCCAACGGTTTGAACGCGATGCCGCGCTGCCCTGCCTGGGCGAGCAACTGGCGAAAATCATTGGCCATCAGAATCCCTTCTACTTCTGCGTGGATCGTATAAACGTTGAGCTTCGACGGCTTGAAGCGGTCGAGGATGAAGGCATTGAAATCCTTGGCAGCCACTACCGGGCCCACGACTTCGTCGAAGGTCGGCATGTCCACCGGAATTTGTGGCGTGCCGGCACTGCCATCCGCCAGGGTCGGCCGGAACAGGCTGGTACCACGGCAATCGCTGTTGTAACGGAAGTTGAACGGTTGCTTGGCTTGCACCACGCGCTCATCGGCACGCCAGCCGGCGGCGGCTGAACAGTCGATGCGCTCACCGAGGATGTCGCTCAAGGTGTCGACGCCACGGCGGATCTGCTCGACCAGCTGTTTGTCGCTCCAGCTTGCGGTGTTGGCCTGCCAGCCATGGTGATCCCAGGCGTGCAGGCCGACTTCATGCCCGGCTGCCTTGGCCTGGCGCATCAGGTGCCCCAGGTCGCGGCCAATGGGTTTGCCCGGCCAGGCAGTGCCGGCCAGCAAAATGTCCCAGCCGTACAAACCGGCAGCATTGGAGCGCAGCATCTTCCACAGGAACTGCGGGCGGATCAGGCGCCACAAGTGGCGCCCCATGTTGTCCGGCCCGACGCTGAAGAAGAAGGTCGCCTTGACCCCGGCTTCGTCGAGCGACTCCAACAACCTTGGCACCCCTTCGCGGGTGCCTCGGTAGGTGTCGACGTCGATGCGTAGACCCGCTTGCATCAACGCTTGTCCGCGATTTCGAGCATGGCTTCACGCAGGAAGAAATCCAGGGTGTTGCCGATGGTTTCGCTCATCTCGACGGTAGGCTCCCAGTTCAGCAGGCGCTTGGCGTTTTCGATGCTTGGCTTGCGGTGTGCCACGTCCTGGTAACCGGTGCCGTAGAACGCCTTGCTCTCTACGTCGCGGAAACCGGCAAACGGAGGGAAGTTGCTGCGCAGCGGGTGAGCTTCGAACTGACGCAGCAGTTCTTCGCCCAGCTGACGGATGCTGGCTTCGTTTTCCGGGTTGCCGATGTTGATGATCTGGCCGTTGCAGTTGTCGTTGTCGTTATCAATGATGCGCGCCAGGGCTTCGATGCCGTCGGCGATGTCAGTGAAGCAACGCTTCTGCTCGCCACCGTCGAACAGACGGATTGGCGTGCCTTCCACCAGGTTCAGGATCAGCTGGGTGATGGCGCGGGAGCTTCCGATACGGGCCGAGTCCAGGCGGTCGAGGCGCGGGCCCATCCAGTTGAATGGACGGAACAGGGTGAACTTCAGGCCTTTGTCGCCGTAAGCCCAGATCACGCGGTCCAGCAGTTGCTTGGAGACCGAGTAGATCCAGCGCTGCTTGTTGACCGGGCCCACCACCAGGTTGGAGGTGTCTTCGTCGAAGTACTGGTCCTGGCACATGCCATACACTTCGGAGGTCGACGGGAAGATCACGCGCTTGTTGTACTTCACGCAGTAGCGAACCAGTTTCAGGTTCTCTTCGAAGTCCAGTTCAAATACGCGCAGCGGGTTGCGGGTGTATTCGATCGGGGTGGCGATGGCCACCAGTGGCAGGACCACGTCGCACTTCTTGATGTGGTACTCGATCCACTCGGAGTGAATGCTGATGTCGCCTTCCACGTAGTGGAAGTTCGGGTGGCTGCGCAGGCGCTCGATGGCGTCGGAACCGATGTCCAGGCCGTAGATTTCGTAACGGTCGTCGCGCAGCAGGCGCTCGGACAGGTGGTTACCGATAAAGCCGTTCACACCCAGGATCAGCACGCGGGTACGGCGTGGCTTGCGGCCGGACTCGGCGCCGCGCAGCACGGAACCGTCCACCAGGCCCAGCTCATCCGCCAGGGACGGGCCGGCCAGGTACAGGCCGTTTTCGTTGCGCTGGCCAAACTTGACCACCAGGGAATCTTCACCGCAGGCGATGCGCAGCGGGTTGACGCTGATCACGCGGCCTGGCGCCAGGCCTTCGTTGCCCTTGACGACTTCAGCGCTCCAGACGATCAGCTTGTGCTCGCCCACGGCGCAGAAGGCGCCCGGGTAAGGCTGGGTCACGGCACGCACCAGGTTGAACAGCTCTTCAGCCGGCTTTTTCCAGTCCAGCTTGCCGTCTGCTGCGGTGCGGCGACCGAAGTAGGTGGCCTGGCTTTCGTCTTGTGCGGTTTCAGCCAGCTTGCCTTGAGCCAGTTGCGGCAGGGCGTCGCGCAGCAGGTTGGTGGCCGCCTCACGCAGTTTGGCGTGCAGGGTCAGGCCGGTGTCGGTGCGGTCGATCACGACTTTCTGCTGGGCCAGGATCGCGCCGGCATCGGCACGCTTGACCATGCGGTGCAGGGTCACGCCGGTTTCGGTTTCGCCGTTGACCAGCACCCAGTTGGCCGGTGCACGGCCACGGTATTTAGGCAGCAGGGAGCCGTGCAGGTTGAACGCGCCTTTTTTGGCGGTGGCCAGCAGGGCTTCGCTCAGCAGGTTGCGGTAGTAGAACGAGAAGATGTAGTCCGGGTTCAGCTTGGCGATGCGCTCGATCCACAGCGGGTGGTTGGCGTCTTCCGGGGCGTGCACCGGGATGCCATTGCGGGCGCACAGTTGGGCGACGGAACCGTAGAAATTGTTTTCCTTGGGATCATCGGCATGGGTGAACACGGCAGCAATTTCGTAACCCGCATTGAGCAGGGCTTCGATGCCTGCACAGCCAATATCGTGGTAAGCGAAGACAACAGCTTTTGAATTCATGACGAAACCTGATCGGAAGGAGAAGTAGAGGTGTGGGAAGACGTCAGGCCATCGACCGTAAAGGTCTCGGCCGGTGCTGCCGGTTGGTTGCGCAGCACTTTTTCAATAAAGAACCGTGGGCGGGCCCGCACATCGCTGTACATGCGGCCCAGGTATTCACCCAAGAGGCCCATGCCGATGAACTGGCCACCGGTGAACACGAACAGGACGGCGAACAGCACGAACATCCCGTCACCGGCCCAGCCGGCACCGAAGGCAATACGCAGCACAATCAGCGCAAAGGCGAAGAGCATGCCCAGCGCCGCCAGGCTGAAACCGACGATGCTCAACAGGCGCAGTGGCGTGGTGGTCATGCAGGTCAGCAGGTCGAACATCAGGCTGATCAGGCGCATCGGGCTGTACTTGGACTCGCCGTGTTCACGCTCGGCGTGATGCACCAGGATTTCCGTGGTGTGGCGCGCAAAGCTGTTGGCCAGGATCGGGATAAAGGTGCTGCGCTCGCGGCAGGCCAGCATGGCGTCGACGATGGTGCGGCGATAAGCGCGCAGCATGCAGCCGTAGTCACTCATGGCCACGCCGGTGGAGCGCTGCACGGCGAGGTTGATCAGGCGCGACGGCCAGCGGCGGAAGGCCGAGTCCTGGCGATTGTTGCGCACGGTGGCAACCACGTCGTAGCCCAGGGCGGCCTGTTCAACCAGGCGCGGGATTTCTTCCGGCGGGTTCTGCAGGTCGGCGTCCAGGGTGATCACCACGTCGCCCCGGCAATGCTCGAAGCCGGCCATGATCGCGGCGTGCTGGCCGTAGTTGCGGTTGAGGATCACCGCGACCACGTTGCTGCCTTCGAGCGCGGCGGCGTCTTCCAGCAATTGCGCGGAGTTGTCGCGGCTGCCGTCATCCACCAGGATGATTTCGTATTCGTAAGCCAGCTGTTTGCAGGCGGCCATGGTGCGGCGCAGCAATTCAGGCAGGCTTTCTTGTTCGTTGTAGACCGGGATAACGATCGACACGCAATGAATTGGATAGGGTTTCAAAGATTCATTACCTCGGGGGTTAGAGCAACTTGGAGCGTAAACACAGCAGTAATCACAAGCCTGGAACAGCAGGCGCCTGATTAAAAATAACGTGGATTCATGGCATTCATTCGGTAGTCCTGACAGGTCACAGTGGGTCTTCCTTGGCTTACGTGAGTAAAGACCAAAATGCTCAAAGGTAAAGCGGAATCAACGAGTTAACCTGCAAAGTACGGTTCGCTCTCAAGTCGTGCCGCCAAGATTAAGCGCAAAAATGTTCAACGAATATGAAACGCAGATGAAAAAGTCGTTTTTTTGGCAGGTAGACAGCTAGTGTTCAGCTAAACAGCAGGAACACGGACAATGCCTTCCTGGCCACGTGTGGAGGGGGAGTAGCCTTTTCCTACTCGCTAGTTCATTCCTGAAGAATCTTCTCTGCAATGCCGCGCAAGTGCCGGTAAAGTAAGCCATCTCTTGCCAGGGCAGTCGGATGAATAGCGTGCAGCGTTTACGGCCAATGTTGATGGTGTTGTTGATGTCGGTGGCGTGGGCCACGGTGGTGCGGGCCGGTGACGGTGTGGCACTGACGGCCATCGACCCGGTGCCCGATGGCGTGGAAGTGCGGGGTAAACAGGTCGGGGCCTACACCTGGAGCGATAAACAGGGCAAAAACCTGTTGGTGCTGGCGGAACAGGTCAGCGAGCGCGACGACGACGGCGCCCAGTCGGCCTTTGTCTATGCCGCCCAGTACCTGCTTGACGGCGACCGGCCCAAGCGGGTGTGGATGCTCTACGACGACGTGCAGCACTGTGAATTTGACGCTGGCGCGCACTTCAACACCGACGCCACCCAGGTCACGGACCTGCTGGGCGATGGCATCAGCCAGGTCACGGTGGGCTATAGCCGCACCTGCACCAGTGATGTCAGCCCCAATGACTTCAAGCTGATCATGCACATCGGCAAGTCGCAGAAGTACCGCCTGCGGGGCATCGACCGCTATGGCGCCAGTTGGTGGGATGAAGACGCCGGCGCCCTGCAAGGCATGCCGTTGCCCAAGGATTGCAGCGTTGCTGCGCAACAGGCACTGGTCAGCCAGTACAAGGAGCAGGGCACCGAGTTGCCGTTGCCGGGCTGTTATGGCGACGAGCAGGACTTCGCCAAGGCGCCCAAACCGTACCTGGACTTCATGCGCCAGCACTGGTTTGCGTTGATGCAGAAGCAGGACACCGACTGGAGCCAGCAGCAGACGCCGGCCCCGGCAGAAGACGATCAGGAATAGCCCCGAGGATTGACCTGCGCTAGACTTCGCGCTCGCCAATTCACTAAATAGGTCGATTAATCAAATGGTTAGTCGATCTATTTAATCCAAAGGCTGATCTACCTTGACTGAGTCTACCCGCAACCCGCTGACCCTCTACCTCACCCGCCTGGCGCCCTCCAGCCAGCTGACCATGCGCTACGTGCTGCAAGACGCCGCCGACCGCCTGGGCTTTGAAGACATCAACCTCGAAGACATCGACTGGCACCTGTTGCAACCCGAGCAGGTCATGGCGCTGGTGGCCGTACTGCGTGAAGACGGTTACGCGCCGAATACCTCTTCGCTATACGTCAACGCAGTGCGCGGGGTGATGAATGAAGCCTGGCGCATGAGCCTGATCAGCCAGGATCACCTGCTGAAGATGCGCTCGGTCAAGGCCATGGCCGGCACCCGGCTGAGCCAGGGGCGCAACCTGCGGCGTACGTTGATTCGTGAGTTGATGGAAGTCTGTGCCGCCGACCCACGGCCCCAGGGGCTGCGGGACGCGGCGGTGATCGGGATCCTGTACGGCTCGGGCATGCGCAAGTCGGAGTCGGTGAATATCGAGCTGAACCAGGTCAACTTTGCCGAGCGCAGCCTGCAGGTCACCGGCAAGGGCAACAAACAACTGATCAAGTACGCGCCGGCCTGGGCCTTTGCCAAGCTGGAGGCGTGGCTGGAGTTTCGTCGCAGCCAGTTGAAAGAGGGCGAGCAGGACGACACGTTCCTGTTCAACCGCATCCGCCGGGGCAGCCATATCACCCGGGAACGCATCACCAAACACGCGATTTACTACATTGCCCGCCAGCGCGGGGAACAGGTTGGGGTGAAAATCATGCCCCATGATTTCCGGCGTTCGTTTATCACCCGGGTAATTGAAGAGTACGACCTGTCCATCGCCCAGAAGCTGGCGCACCACACCAATATCCAGACCACCGCCACTTACGACGTGCGCGACGACAACGAGCGGCGCCGGGCGGTGGATCGGTTTGACCTGTAGGGCCGCCTGTAACCTGGGCGGCCAACTGCCTTGAACTCTGCCCGGCGCCTGCGCTCGCAATAACTAGGGCGCGGGTTTTGCCGCGTGCCGTGTTCATTCAGTCAAGGGAGCAGACCATGGATACCTACAACATCAACAAGACCGGCACCGGTTGGGCGTTGACCAAGCAGGGCTCGGCGCGGCCGTCGAAAACAGCGGAGACCAAGGAGGCGATCGTCGAGTTGGCGAAGGAGTTTCTCAGCGACAAGACGGCGTCGCTGAGAATTCACAGCATGGATGGGCGGATTCAGGAGGAAAGAACCTATCCGCGCAAGGCTGATCCGACTCGATCTCCAGGTTAACCGAGTCACACATGTGGGAGCGGGCTTGCTCGCGAAGGCGTTGGATCAGTCACACATGCATTGCCTGACACTCCGCCTTCGCGAGCAAGCCCGCTCCCACACTGGATTTGCATCCGACCCTAGAGAATCGGCTTGCCACCTGTCACGGCATACCGCGAGCCGGAGATGTAACTCGCCTCATCCGACGCCAGCAGCACGTAGATCGGTGCCACTTCCACCGGCTGGCCGGGGCGGCCCAGTGGGGTCTCGCTGCCAAAGCTGTTCACGTCCTCGTCCGGCATGGTCGAGACAATCAGCGGCGTCCAGATCGGCCCAGGCGCTACGCTGTTCACCCGGATGCCCTTGCTGCCCAGCAATTGCGCCAGGCCACCGGTAAAGTTGGCAATCGCGCCCTTGGTGGCGGCATACGCCAGCAACGTCGGCTTGGGCATGTCGGAATTCACCGAACTGGTATTGATGATCGACCCGCCGGCCTTCATATGTGGCAGCGCCGCCTTGCAGAGGCGAAACATCGCGGTGATGTTGATATCGAAGGTCTTGACCCATTCCTCGTCGGGGATGTCTTCCAGGGTCTCGTGGGTCATCTGGAAGGCTGCGTTATTGACCAGCACATCGATCCGGCCGAACTGCTCGACGGTCTGGTCGACAATCGCCTGGCAGGTGGCCTTTTGCGCGAGGTCCCCGGGCAGCAGCAGGCACTGGCGGCCGGCTTCCTCCACCCAGCGTGCGGTCTCCTTGGCGTCCTCGTGTTCATCCAGGTACGCGAGGGCCACATCGGCCCCTTCGCGGGCGAAGGCAATCGCCACGGCGCGGCCGATACCGCTGTCGGCGCCGGTGATCAGGGCGATCTTGTTGGCCAGGCGACCAGAGCCGGTGTAGCTCTTCTCGCCGCAGTCGGGGTAGGGGTCCATCTTCTTCTGTGAACCGGGAACGGATTGGGCCTGGCTGGCGAAAGGTGGGCGTGGGTAGTCAGTCATCTCAATCTCCATAGATCACAACGGGTTCTATGGATTAGTGATTTTCAGCAGCCCAATAGTTGTAATCGATGCCGGTCAGGCCCGACGAATGGTTTGCGATCAACCATGCTGGCAGGCATCGCCCAGGCGCATGTAGTCCAGTTCGTGACGCACGCCATGGCTATCGATATAGACCATGTGGCCCTTGACCGGACCGCACTCGGTGGAAGACTCGGTACTGACGCGCACCACCTTGGCGATATCCAGGTCCTGGGAGTAGTCGTAAGTCTCGTTGGCGGGTGCGCTGGCACTCACAGTGGGCGCCGTGGTTTCGCCCTGGGCGACGGCAAGTGTGCTGAACAGGCCCAGCACGGCGATAAGCAGATAACGCATGGGAACCTCCGGCACCACGAAGGTGGTGAGTTGACTGTGGGGTTCATTCTACAAAGCGCTTGCTGCGGGGATGAACGCTTGCGGGGCAATAGAAGACATCAGCCAAATCGATGCTTGCGGCCCTTATATTCGTTTGAGAGTTAAAGCGGATTTTTAATTACTTCCAAAGCTCCGCACCTCTGCTGCACAGTCGCTCCCTTTATTCCAAGCCACTTACAGGGTGGTGTTGGCGGATGATTTTCGAGGCAGGCGAAATGCCTCGTAAGGGAGCAAGGCATGGGTGTCAGACAGCCCCTCGGTTACCCATTGATTGGGCAGATGTTCCAAAAGGATTACCAGTGGTTGTGCGGTTCGGTCAGGCGAACGTTGGGGTGTCATCACAGCGCGCAGGACATTGCCTCGGAAACGTTCCTGCGGGTGCTGTCACTACCGGACCCGGCCGCCATTCGCGAACCTCGCGCGCTGTTGACGACCATCGCTCGGCGCCTGGTGTACGAGGGCTGGCGCCGGCAGGATCTGGAGCGCGCCTACTTTGAAAGCCTGGCGCATGCGCCGGTGCCGGTGCATCCATCACCCGAAGAGCGGGCGTTGGTCATCGAGGCTTTACTGGCCGTGGATCGCCTGCTTGACGGGCTGTCTGCCAAGGCCAAGGCGGCATTTCTCTACCACCAACTGGACGGCCTGACCTACAGCCAGATCGGCGAGCGCTTGCAGGTCTCCACCAGCCGTGTGCAGCAATACATGGCCGATGCCTTCAAGCGCTGCTACCTGGCGATGGCGCAACCATGAGCCTTTTACGCCCGGAAGATGCAGTGGTCGAGGAGGCTGCGCGCTGGATGGCGCTCCTGCAATCGGAGCACGCCAGCGTTCAGGAACGGCAGGCATTCGAGGCGTGGTGCGCGGCGGACATTCGTCACCGCCAGGTGATTGATCAAATGAGCGGTGGCATGCGGCTGTTGCGCAGTCAGGCGTTGCACGGGGTGCCCAGTGAGCGCCTGTTGCACAGCCTGAAAGCGCCGTCCAGCCGCCGGCGGTTTGTCGCCGGCAGCCTGGGTGTCGTCGCGCTGGCCGCGCTGTTTCTCGGGCGTCGCCAGGGCTGGCTGGGCGATACCGGGGAGCTGTATACCGGCACCGGTGAGCGCAAGCACCTCACGCTGGAGGATGGCAGCTTGCTGACGCTGAACGCACAGACTCGGGTAATGGCGCGCTTCGACGCTCACCAGCGCGTGCTGGAGCTGCGGGATGGCGAGTTGCTGGTGGATGTGGCCAAGGACCCGACACGGCCCTTCGTGGTGCAAACCCGGCATGGCCAGATTCGTGCCCTGGGCACCCGGTTCCTGGTGCAGCATGACGAAGCGTCCACCCGCCTGGCGATGCTGCATTCGCGGGTGGAAGTGGTCACCCGGGACGGCGCGCGCCAAATTGTGGAGGCCGGGCAGAGCCTGCGTTTCGATGAGCAGCACACCTTCGGCACTGGCCCGCTCAAGGGCGATGAAGCGGGCTGGACCCAGGGACGCCTGGAAGTCCACGACCGCGCCTTGAGCGAAGTAATCGATAGCCTGCGCAGCTATCGCCGCGGGATTCTGCGCTTGAGCCCGGACGTCGCCCGGTTGCGCCTGAGCGGCATCTATTCCCTGGACGATACGGATCGGACCCTGCAATTGCTGCAGAACTCATTGCCGATTCGCGTGACTTACCACAGCGCTTACTGGGTGAGCATCGGGTCGCGTTAAACCGGTTATAAACTCATAGCTTCTTTGCCTAAACGCCGCCCTATAAAAATCCGCAGGCTGCTGCTCATCCCCTGTAGACACATTCAACAGGGAGATCCTCGATGTTCTTATTCAAACAACAATTACCACGACTGACGCTGGCGGCGGCGTTGGCGATGGGTGTCTGCACAACATCGGTGATGGCCCAGGAAGCGGCCGCTAAGGTGTTCAGCCTTGATATCGCCGGCGGCCCGCTCGATACGGTGCTGCTGGATATCTCCCGGCAGACCGGGGTGATGATTTCGTTCAGTCAACAATTGGTCCAGGGCAAACGCAGCGCCGCCATTCGGGGAAACCTGGGCAGCCTGCAAGCGGTGGACAAAGCGTTGCAGGGCAGCGGCCTGCAAGTGAGTGACAGCGAGCAGGGCCTGACCGTACAGGCGGCGCCTGTGGCGCCGCCCCAGGCCGCCCCGGCAGCAGGTAAAAGCACCGACTACCGCCTCGAAAAAGTCACCGTGACCGGCTCGGCGATTCGCCGGGTGGACGCTGAAACAGCCGTGCCGGTGACCATCCTGCGGGTCGAGCAACTGCGCGAACAAGGTGTGAGCACCACCGAAGAGTTGATCAACCGCATCTCTGCCAACCAGTCCTCCGTTGGCTCCGGGCGCTCGGTGGGTTCCAGCAGCGGCGGTGCGGCCTTTGCCGATTTGCGCGGGATTGGCGCGAACAAAACCCTGGTGTTGCTCAACGGCCGACGCCTGAGCAATAACGCGGTCAACACCACCAACGGCTCCGGGGTGGATTTGAACACCATCCCGTTCGCTGCCATCGACCGCGTGGAAGTCCTGCGCGATGGCGCCTCGGCGCTGTACGGCACCGACGCGATTGGCGGAGTGATCAACTTCATCACCAAGACCAGCCTGACCGGCGGCCAGCTGTCGACCAATTACGACTCGCCGACGCGCTCCGGCGGCGGCGACAGCCATAACTTCAGCGGCAGCTACGGTTTCGGCGACCTTGAAGAGGACCGCTTCAACGTGTTCGGCGTGGTCAGCTATGACAAGCAGACGCGCCTGGCGGCCAAGGACCGGGACTTCACCTACAACTACCAGCCCGGTCGCGGCCTGGATTTCACCTCCGGTACCGCCGCGCCGGCTAACTGGAGCCAGGGCAGCAACGCGACCAACCCGCTGGCGGGCTCCGGCTGCAACTCGCCGGGGCTGTTGTCACGCAATGGCATCTGCCGCCAAAGCCTGTGGAGTTACCTGGACCTGGTCCCTGAAACCGAAAAAACCTCGGCCTTTGCCAAGGCCACCGGCAAGCTGGCCGATGACCATACAGTCAGCCTCGAGTACTTCTGGGCGCGCAACGAAAACCGGACGCAGATTGGCCCGGGCACCCTGATGGGCGCCCAGGTTAACCCGGGTACGCCTTTCTATCCTGGCAACGGCGTCACCCCGGGCCCCACGGGCTTCGCCCTGGACCCGACACAGCCGGTAGACGTGAACTGGCGTGAAACCGATGCCGGCGCGCGCAAGCACGAAGATGACAACACCAGCCAGCGCCTGCTGCTGAGTTTTGAAGGCAACGTGGCGAACTGGGACTACAACGTCGGCGCGTCCTACAACCAGAACAAAGTGGTGCAAACCATTCTCGACGGTTATGTGAACGACCAGACCATCAGCCAGGGGATCGCCAACGGCGTGATCAACCCGTTCGGCCCGCAGAGTGAAGCGGGCAGGGCGTTGCTGGCGTCCAGCCGCGTCGATGGCGACTACGCCACCGCCGTTGGCCGGGTGAAGAGTATCGACGGGCGCGTGAGCCGTGAAATCGGCGACTGGTTTGGGGCAGGCCCCACGGGCCTGGCGCTGGGAGGTGAATACCGCAAGGAAGATTTTCACCAGGATTTCGCCCAGTTTGCCGAGACCGTGCAGAGCCTCGGCGTAGACCCCAATGGCGCGGTGCGCGGCAATCGCAGCGTCTCGGCCGAGTACGCCGAGGTCAACGTACCGGTGCTCGAAAGCCTGGAGCTTTCCGCCGCCGTGCGGCATGACAAATACAGCGACTTTGGCAGCACCACCAACCCGAAATACTCGTTCCGTTTCCAGCCGTTCAAGGAGTTGGTGGTTCGTGGCGCCTACAGCGAAGGGTTCCGCGCACCGTCGCTGTATGAGTTGTACAACCCGACCTACACCAGCTACACCGTGGCCAACTACAACGACCCGCGCTTGTGCCCGGGCGGCACCCCGGCCAATGGCGGGATCGGCAACCGCGACTGCGCCCAGCAGTTCCGCCGGCAGACCGGCGGCAACGGCAGCCTGAGCCCGGAAACCGCCCGTAACGTGACCTTTGGTTTCGTATTCCAACCCATTGAGCGCTTGAGCGCTGGCCTGGATTTCTGGTGGATCACCATCGCCAACCAGATCGCCGAGTTTCCGGAATCGTCGGTCTTCGACGACCCGGACGCCTATGGCGACCGCTTGATTCGTAAGGCTGACGGCTCCATTGATCACATCGTTACCGGCCTGGCCAACCTGGGTAAGACCAAAACCAACGGCGTAGACGTGAGTTTCGACTACCGCTTCCCGAGCACCGCCATCGGTGACTTCGGCATCGGCCTGCAAGGCACCTACGTCAACCAATACAAATACCAGCAGGAGCTCAAGGGCGACTACATCGACAAACTCGGTGATTTCCGTGGCGGCGAGTTCTCCACCGCGGGTGCCGTTGCACGCTGGCGCCACAGCCTGACCGGTACCTGGGCGCGGGGACCACTGGGCGTTAGCCTGACCAACCGCTATACCAGTGGTTATCACGACTCGGACCCCGAAACCCACGACGCGGTGGGCTCCTACAACGTCTGGGACCTGGCGGGCACCTACAACTGGAGCAAGTCCCTGGCCGTCACCCTGGGCGCGAAAAACCTGTTTGACCGGGCGCCGCCTTTCAGCAACCAGACCTACGCCTTCCAGAGCGGGTACGACCCGAAATACGCCGACCCGTTTGGTCGGATCCTGTATACCCGAGTCAGCTACAACTTCTGATTTTTATAATCATCAGGTCTAACGCGGCTCTATAAAACAAGCTGATCCACTGCACATATCGGGTAGGTGCAGCGGATCAGCCTGTCCATAACCTTATTCCAAAACGGTATTTCCACGTCTTTCATAAGACTCCTTATGATCACGTCATAACTCGTTATGACAAGTGGTCCTGATGAACGAATCAACCGTCGCCTTATCCCCTCTGTCCAGCGTTCCGCTGCATGCCCAGCTGCGGGATCTGCTGCGCAGCCGCATCCTCGATGGTGAATACGCACCGAACACCCAGATGCCTTCCGAAAGCGAACTGGGTGCGCGCTTCAAGGTCAGCCGCATCACCGTGCGCCAGGCGCTGGGTGATCTGCAAAAGGAAGGCCTGATCTACAAGATCCACGGCAAAGGCACCTTCGTCTCCAAACCCAAGGCCTATCAGAACGTCAGCACCCTGCAGGGGTTGGGCGAGTCCATGACCGAGCGCGGCTATGAAGTGATCAACCGCCTGCGCAGCTACCGCTTTGTGCCCGCCGACAAGCTGGTTGCCGAGCGCCTGGGTGTGGAGGAGGGCACCACGGTCGCGCAGATCAAGCGCGTACGGCTGATCAACCGCGAACCGGTGTCGCTGGAAATCACCTACCTCAGCCAGGCCCTGGGCGAACGCCTGGAAAACGCCGACCTGGTGACCCGCGACATCTTCCTCATCCTGGAGAACGACTGCGGCTTGCAACTGGGCCACGCCGACGTGGCGATTGACGCGGTACTCGCCGACAGCGAGCTGACCCAGGCGCTGAACGTCGAGGCCGGTTCGCCGATCATGCGCATCGAACGCCTGACCCACACCGCCGACGGCCAGCCGGTGGACTTTGAACACCTGTATTACCGCGGCGATGCCTTCCAGTATCGCCTGCGTATCGACCGTCAGCGAGGTAGCCGCCCGTGAGCCGCAAAACCCTGGAACTGGAATACGACATCGTGGTGATCGGCGGCGGTACTGCCGGCCCCATGGCGGCGATCAAGGCCAAGGAGGCCAACCGTGACCTGCGCGTATTGTTGATCGACAAGGCCAACGTCAAGCGCAGCGGCGCCATCAGCATGGGCATGGACGGGCTGAACAACGCGATTATCCCCGGCCACTCCACGCCGGAGCAGTACACCAAGGAAATCACGATTGCCAACGACGGCATCGTCAACCAGGCGGCGGTGTATGCCTACGCGACTCACAGCTTTGAAACCATCGAGCAACTGGACCGCTGGGGCGTGAAGTTCGAGAAGGACGAAACCGGCGATTACGCGGTGAAGAAAGTCCACCACATGGGCGCCTACGTATTGCCGATGCCCGAAGGGCACGACATCAAGAAGGTGCTGTATCGCCAACTCAAGCGGGCCCGGGTCACGATCACCAACCGTCTGGTGTGCACCCGTTTGCTGACCGACAGCGACGGCGCGGTGAATGGCGTGATGGGGTTTGACTGCCGTACTGCGGACTTCCAGGTGATCAAGGCCAAGGCCGTGATCCTGTGCTGCGGCGCGGCCGGCCGCCTGGGCTTGCCGTCGTCGGGTTACCTGATGGGCACCTATGAAAACCCGACCAACGCCGGCGACGGCTACGCCATGGCCTACCACGCCGGTGCCGAGCTGGCGAACCTGGAGTGCTTCCAGATCAACCCCCTGATCAAGGATTACAACGGCCCGGCCTGCGCCTATGTCACCGGGCCCTTGGGCGGCTACACCGCCAACAACAAGGGTGAACGCTTCATCGAGTGTGACTACTGGAGCGGGCAGATGATGTGGGAGTTCCACCAGGAGCTGGAAAGCGGCAACGGGCCGGTGTTCCTCAAGCTCGATCACCTGGCCGAGGAAACCATCCAGAACATCGAACAGATCCTGCACAGCAATGAGCGCCCGAGCCGTGGCCAGTTCCACGCCAACCGGGGCACCGATTACCGCAGCCAGATGGTCGAAATGCACATCTCCGAGATCGGCTTTTGCAGCGGGCATTCCGCGTCGGGCGTGTGGGTCAACGAGCGCGCCGAGACCTCGGTCAAGGGCCTGTATTCGGCGGGCGACATGGCCGCGGTGCCGCATAACTACATGCTGGGTGCGTTCACTTATGGGTGGTTCGCCGGCACCAACGCCGCCAGCTTTGTGGCCGGGCGCGAGTTCAGCGCCGTGGATGCCGGGCAAGTGGCCGCCGAGCAGGCCCGGGTGTACGCCCCGCTGGACCGCGAAACCGGCCTGCCGCCGGCCCAGGTCGAGTACAAGCTGCGGCGTTTCGTGAACGATTACCTGCAACCGCCCAAGGTCACCCGCAAGATGGAAATCGGCTTGCAACGCTTCGCCGACATCGAACGCGACCTGGACCAGATGAAGGCCCACAACCCCCACGAGTTGATGCGCGCCATGGAAACCAGCGTGATCCGCGATTGCGCCGAAATGGCCGCCCGCGCCTCGCTGTACCGCGCCGAAAGCCGTTGGGGCCTGTACCACCACCGGGTCGATCACCCGCAACGCAACGACGCCGACTGGTTCTGCCATTGCCACCTGAAAAAGGGCGATGACGGGCAGATGGTCAGCTTCAAGAAACCCGTCGAGCCCTATGTGATCCCACTGGATGCCGAAGAGATGCAGGCTTACGACCGCCTGCGCGTAGGGGCTGACGCCGCCTGAATGTGCCTCCCCAAGCTCGCTCACCACAGGACACCGTGAAATGGCCTATCAGCCCCAGGAAATATTCTTCCGCTCCAACGCCCCGGTGACGGTGGATGAAGACAAGTGCATCGCCGAAAAAGGCTGCACGGTCTGCGTCGACGTGTGCCCGATGGACCTGTTGGCGATCAACCCGGCAACGCAGAAAGCGTACATGGCGTTCGATGAGTGCTGGTACTGCATGCCCTGCGAAAAAGATTGCCCCACCGGTGCAGTCAAGGTCGAGATCCCGTACCTGCTGCGCTGAGGTCTGCCGCAAAAGCCATCCGCCAACCCCGGACGCCGCCCGAGCAACACCCCCTCGTTTCCCACCACGCCAGACCGTGGCGGAGACGACTCTTTTAACCATGATTCGAGGGGAAATACCCAATGTTATTGCGCGCAACGTTGGCCGGCCTGGTGCTGGCTTCCTTGAGCCTTTCGGCTCAGGCACAAACGATCCGGGTGGCCATCGGCACCCAGGACACCACCATCAACTGCGCGGCCGGCGGCTTGCTGATCCGCGAACTGGGGCTGTTGGACAAGTACCTGCCACACGACGGCAAGTACAAGGACGCCACCTACGACGTCCAGTGGAAAAACTTCACCAGTGGCGCGCCGCTGACCAATGAAATGGTCGCCGGCAAACTGGACTTTGGCGCAATGGCCGACTTCCCCGGCGCCTTCAACGGCGTGGCGTTTGAGGCCGCGGGCAAGCACAGCCTGTTTATCAGCGTGCTGTCGGGCAATATCAAGGGCAGCGGCAACGGCATCGTGGTGCCGGTCGCTTCCAGCGCCCAGTCGTTGGCGGACCTCAAGGGCAAGACGATTTCCGTGCCGTTCGCCTCGACGGCCCATGGCATGTTGCTGCGCGCCGTAGCGGCCCAGGGTTGGGACCCGCTCAAGGACGTCAACATCATTGCCCAGGCCCCTGAAGTGGCGGGCTCGGCGTTGCAGGCCAACAAGATCGACGCCCACGCCGACTTTGTGCCGTTTGGCGAGTTGTTCCCCAACCGTGGTTTCGCCCGCAAGATCTACGACGGTTCGCAATCCGACACCCCGACATTCCACGGCGCGCTGGTGGACGAGAACTACGCAAAACAGTACCCGGAAGTCGTCGTCGCCTACCTGCGTGCGAGTATCGAGGCCAATCAGTTGCTGGCCGCAGAGCCGGAGAAGTACAGCGAGCTGATCGAAAAAGTCACCGGCGTTGAAGCCGAGGTCAACTACCTGTTCCATGGCCCGCTGGGCGTGCAAACCCGCGACTTGAGCTGGAAGCCCGAGTACCGCCAGGCCGTCGGCACCGCCATCGACACCCTCAAGTTGCTGAGAAAGGCCGACCGTGGCCTGGACCTCACGACCTTTATCGATGACCAGTACATCCGCGCCGCGTTCAAGGCATCGGGCCTGGACTACCAGGCGCAATTGGGCAACTACGCCCAGTCGCCGCTGAAGGCCAACGATGCGCTGACTGGTGCGCCGATCACTGACTGGAAGCATGTCGCGCAAATCTGGGTCAAGGGTGAGCCCAAGGTGCGGGATTACGCATCGGCCGAGGCGGCATTCACCGCGCTGGACAGCCTCAACAAACAAGGCAAGGCCGTGCGGGCGGTGTATGCCCAGGCCGAGGACAGCGGCATCAAGTTGCTGGCGAGCCAGGCCTGGTTTGCAACCAACAAGCAAGGCCAGCTCAGTGCGTTCCTGCTCAAAGGCCAGGCGCAGCAGTTCGCCCAGGCCCAGGGCGGCAAGGTGTTCAACTTTACCGACGCCGGCGCGCAGGCCGTTGCCGGTCGCTGAGGGAGCGCGTTCATGACAAGCACCCCATGGCGCTGGCTGCCCAAGGCCGCTTCGCTGCTGTTGTGCCTGCTGTTCTGGCAGTTGGCGGCCAGCCTGCATTGGAACCTGGGCCTGGTGACCTTTGCCAATGTGCCCACGCCGGGTTCCGTGGTGCAGGCCGCCCTGGGCCTGGTGGACTCGGGCAAGCTCGCCCGGCACCTGAGTGCGAGCCTGACCCGGGTGTTTGAAGGTTACCTGGCGGCGGCAGTGGTGGGGATCGGCCTGGGCATCGCGATAGGCCGCTGGAAGTGGGCGGAAGACCTGCTGTTGCCGCCGCTGGAGGTGATCCGGCCGATTCCGGCGGTGGCCTGGATCCCGTTGGCGATCCTGATGTTTCCGTCGTCGGAGTTGTCGATGATCTTCATCACCTTCACCGGCGCGCTGTTTCCGGTGCTGCTCAATACCGTGCATGGCGTGGAAGGCGTCGACCCGCGCCTGATCGCCTCGGCGCGCAGCCTGGGGGCAGGGCGCCGGGCAATCCTGCTGGAGGTGATTGTGCCGGGCGCCGCGCCGAGCATCATCACTGGCCTGGCTATCGGCATGGGCACCTCCTGGTTCTGCCTGGTGACGGCGGAAATGATCTCCGGCCAGTACGGTATCGGCTATTACACCTGGGAGTCCTACACCATCCAGAACTATGCCGACATTGTCGTCGGCATGCTGTTGATCGGCGTGCTGGGCATGGGCAGCAGCCTGTTGGTCAAGCGCCTTGGCGCATTGTTCACTCCCTGGCATCGACCACGAGGTAAAGCCTGATGAGTCATCTTGAAGGCTGTGTCGACATACGCGGCTTGTCCATTGTCCTGGGCGAACAGCAGCAGGCGTTCGAGGCGGTAAAGGCCCTGGATTGCAGGATCGAACCGGGGCAGTTCGTGTGCATCCTCGGCCCGTCCGGGTGTGGCAAGTCGACCTTGCTCGGCGCGCTGGCCGGGCACCTCACCCCGAGCCTGGGCACCCTGGAAATGGATGGCCGGCCGGTGGTCGGGCCGTCACAGCAGCGCGGCATGGTGTTTCAGCAACACACGCTGTTCCCCTGGCGCTCGGTGCGCGAAAACGTCGCCTTCGGCCTGAAGATGCGCGGCGTGGGCAAGGCCGAGCGCCTCGCCGCCGCCGATGAAATCCTTGAGCTGGTGGGCCTCGAAGGCTTTGCCGAGCGTTGGCCAAACCAGCTGTCGGGCGGCATGCAGCAGCGGGTGGAAATTGCCCGGGTGCTGATCAACCGTCCCGGCCTGCTGTTGATGGACGAACCCTTCGGCGCGCTGGACGCCTTGACCCGCATGAAAATGCAGGCCTTGCTGCTCGACATCTGGACACGTATCCGCACCACCGTGGTGTTTGTCACCCATGACATCGACGAAGCGTTGTTCCTGGCCGATCGCATTCTGGTCATGAGCCCGCGTCCCGGGCGCATCATCGAAGACTTCCAGCTGACTTTCCCGAGACCCCGCAGCACCGAGCTGATGACCTCGCCGGAATTTACCCACCTCAAGCGCCATTGCCTGGAGCTGCTGCACCACGAAGATGGTCGCCAGTTGCCCCGGCTGAACCCGCTCGGGCTGCCCAACGATCACCCAAGACCGCGATTTGCCATATGACCTATGAAACCGAAAACCCCGACATCGAAGCCCTGCGCCCACGGCTGCAAGCGCCGGATGCCGGCATGCGCCGGATCGCCCTGATTGACCTGGCCGACCTCGAAGACCCCGACGGTCTGGTGTGGCTGGTGGACAGCCTGAGCAACGACCCGGCCACCGACGTGCGCGCCCAGGCCGCCAGCCTGCTGGAAGCCTGGGAAGAAGATGAGGTGGTCGAGGCGCTGTGCCGGGCACTGACCGACACCGAAGCGTCGGTACGTGACGCCGCTGCCCAGAGTTTGAGCGTGCTCAAGACAACGCAGGCGGGCCGGTTGTTATTGCCGTGGACCACTCACGCCGATGTCAGCGTACGCGCCGCGATATTCCGTGCCCTGCGCGAGTTGCGCCTGGAGGCCGCGGCGCCTTCGGCGTTGCTGGCGCTGAACGATGCCGATGCCGGCGTACGCCGTGAAGCAGTGGGTGTGCTCGGCTGGCTCAAACACCTGCCAGCCCTGGACGCATTGGCGACATTGGCCAGTAGCGACCCGGATACCGAAGTCCGCCGAGCTGCCACCGGCGCCCTCGGCCTTGCCAGCGATGAGCGTGTGCTGCCGGCACTGTATGAAGCGTTGCAGGACGCCACCTGGCAGGTGCGAGAAGAGGCGGCGACCACCCTGGGTAAAGTCGGTAGCGCCAGCGCCGGCGAGGCCTTGATCCACGCGCTGGCCGACGACTACTGGCAAGTGCGCCTGCGCGCCACCCGCAGCCTGGGGCGCTTGCGGTACACACCGGCGTTGCAGCCACTGATCCTGACGTTGGGGCACAGCATCAGCAACCTGCGCAAAGAAGCCGCCCTGGCGCTGGGCGAGTTGGGCGACCGGCAAGCCCTTGGCCCGTTGCGGGACGCTGCCGACGACGGCGACCCGGAAGTGCGCAAGGCCGTACGCATTGCCTTGGCCCAACTGCAATGAACAGCGCGCCTGAACGCATTGGCCGGGATGACGAAGGGCGCTTGAGGCTGGAGTGGCGCGAGGGCGTGCAATGGATCGACCATGCCCGCCTGCGCCGTGAATGCCCATGCTCACAGTGCCGGTCCTTTCGGCTGAAAGGCACGCCGCCACTGGTGTCGGACGGCGTGCGCGTGCTGGAAATTCATTCCCAGGGATATGGGGTGCAGTTGATCTTCAGTGATGGGCACCAACGGGGGATTTACCCGTGGGCTTATTTGGCCGGGTTGGGGGCGATCAAAATCACCTGAGCGCTATGAAGAGGTCCCAGCCAGGTGCGGTGGCAAACGGCGGAGCGTCCATAGCGTGGTGAAGAGTGCCGCCACGGCGCTCAGGGCGATGCCGATCAACATCGGTGCCGGCGTATGGTCGGCAAACACACCCACCACCGCCATGCACACGGCGGCGGTGATCATCTGGATCGCGCCCAGCAGTGCTGATGCAGAACCGGCCACGGCGCCGTGGTCTTCCAGGGACAACACCCCGGCTGCCGGCAGCAGCAGGCCGAGAAAACCAAAGCCGATAAACAGCAACACCATCATCAACGGCAGGCTATTGGCCCACAGGGTGGTGAGCGCCAGCAAGGTCATGACCGTTGCCACGCCCGTCACCGACCAGCGAATCAGCGGTGCCAGGCCGAAGCGTGCGCTCAAGCGCGCCGTGAGTTGGCTGAGGGCAAAAAACGACGCGGCGTTGAGGGCGAAGCACAGGCTGAATTGGGTCGGCGTAAGCCCGTAGTACTCGATGTAAACGAACGGCGCGCTGCCGATGAACACGAAGAAGGTCGCCAGGCCAAAACCGCCCACCACCGACAACCCGGTAAACACCGGGTCACGCAGCAGCGCGCCGTAGCTGCCGAACGCATTGCCCAGGGTCTTGCCCAGGCGCCGTTCGGCGGGATGGGTTTCCGGCAGTTGCACGGCGGTCATGATCAGGCACAGCACCGCGGCCACGGCCAGCGCCCAAAACACTTCGCGCCAGCTCCACACTGCGATCACCAGGCTGCCGGCCAGCGGTGCGAGGATCGGTGAAATACTCACCACCAGCATCAGCAACGCCATCAACCGGGCGGCTTCATGGCCGGTGTACAGGTCACGGACAACCGCCCGGGGAATCACCATCCCGGCGCAGGCGCCAAAGGCCTGCAAGGCCCGGAAGCCAATCAGCACTTCGATGTTTGGCGCCAGGGCGCAGCCAATACTGCCCACGATGAAAATCACCAGGCCGGCATAGATCGGCGGCTTGCGCCCGAACACGTCGCTGATCGGCCCGTAAAACAACTGGCACACGCCGATGATCATGAAGAAC
The DNA here is from genome assembly GCF_012935715.1 of Pseudomonas sp. ADAK13. Taxonomy (NCBI): domain Bacteria; kingdom Pseudomonadati; phylum Pseudomonadota; class Gammaproteobacteria; order Pseudomonadales; family Pseudomonadaceae; genus Pseudomonas; species Pseudomonas sp. ADAK13. Next base: position 5,976,922 of record NZ_CP052860.1, on the reverse strand, counting down.
ACCGTGAGGCTCATCTGCACCGCAGCTGGCGAGGCGTGCAGGCTGGCGCCCAGCGTCGGTAAGGCCGGCAGGTAGCTGTCGATGGCAAAGGGGCCGACGGCGGTGATCAACCCCAGCAACAGGGCGAGGTGGGCGATACTTCTAGGCATGGAGGTTCCGGGCGGCATCAAAAGAGCGGCAAGCTTAAGTAGCGCGGCCCGGGTATACAAGCAGGTACGGCAGAGTAACCGGCTAGGTGTTGCGCAGGTCCTCGTCCTGCCACTTAAGCGACAAGTCGCGCATTTGCTGCATGAACTCGCGCATGTCGTGCAGGCGCGCGGTGGGGTAATACGTGACTTCGGGGGATTTGCTCGATGTGGCCCTGCGGACCAACAGCCCGCGCTCTTCGAGTGAGCGCAAACGCACAGTCAACACCCGCGCAGAGATGCCTTCAACCCGGCGCCGCAGAGCGCCAAACCGGGTAGGGCCGTCGGCCGTCAGTACCAGCAGGATATGCAAAGTCCACGGCGCGGTAATCAGCTCCAGCAGCACCCTCATTGCACACCGTTGGGCCTCGGATTCGCCCGTTTCGCAGGGTGTTTTTTCGATTTGGATCGATGACATCGGCATGACTCCAGGGCACCCGGTTACTTGAAAGTGCCTACTTACAATGATTTTTCGGGCGACTTACTGTGAACGCATTCGAGTGACATTCAGAGGATTCGTCATGGGCCGTTTAGTCAATAGAGTAGCCATTGTAACGGGTGCATCCAAGGGTATCGGCGCGGCGATCGCCGTCTTGTTCGCCGCTGAAGGAGCCTCGGTTGTCGTCAATTATTCCAGCAGCCAGAGCGGTGCGCAGGCCGTGGTCGCGCAGATCCATGCGTCGGGTGGCAAGGCGATTGCGGTCAAGGGCGACGTGTCCGTTGTTGCCCAGGCCGTCGGGATCGTCGAGGCGGCCGTTTCAACCTTTGGGCGGCTGGATATCCTCGTCAACAACGCCGGCGTTTATGAGTTCGCGCCACTGGCCGGGATCACCGAAGGGCACTTTCATAAGGTGTTCAACATCAACGTGCTGGGCCCGCTGCTGATGACGCAAGCTGCCGCGAAGTATCTGGGGGAGGGCAGCAGTGTGATTAACATCGGTTCCAATGTCACTCACATGAAACCCCCCACGTCTGCGGTGTACACCGCGAGCAAAAGCGCATTGGAGGGCATCAGCGGCGTACTGGCCAAGGAGTTGGGTGGGCAACGAATACGGGTTAACACGCTCAACCCCGGCCCGACACGTACCGATGGCACGCGGAGCATGATGGAAAGCGAGATGAGCCAGGTACTGATCGACCAGACGCCATTGGGCCGGATGGGGTTGCCCGAGGATCTTGCGAAAGCGGCGTTGTTCCTGGCATCGGATGAGTCGGGCTGGGTTACCGGCGATGTACTGGTGGTCAGTGGGGGGCTGTAAGGCCGCTCGAAGGGTGATAACTCAACTAAATATCCATTTAGTTGAGTTGGGTATCAGGGGCAGGGGATCAGGGTTGGGCGAGGGCAGACGTGCGTCGTTCAGCAATGCGCTCCACCGTTTGCATATGTTCCGTGCCCCACTGGCACAGCGCACCCAGCGCTGTGGCCAGGGATTGCCCGAAGGGCGTCAGGGAATACTCGACTTTGGGCGGTATTTCGTGGAAATCAACGCGTTCAATGATCTCGTCACGCTCCAGTTCCTTGAGTTGCTGGATCAGCACCTTATCGGTGACACCGCCAACTGCGCGCCTTAATTCGCCATATCGGTGAACATTCTGCGCCAGGTTGAACAGAACGAGCGGCTTCCATTTGCCACCAATCACCGCCAGAGCGGCTTCGAGACCACAGTTGAAAGAGTTGTTGGCCATGGTTGTGCAGGCTCCGGAGGGTACTTACTAAAAGGTGCATACTATTCAAAAGAATAGCGCAGTTCTACAGTTGGGCCTCAACGTTATTCTTTGGAGTTAATCATGAGCAGGCTCAACGGGAAAATTGCGGTGGTGACCGGCGGCAACAGCGGCATCGGCTTGGCAACGGCCATTCGCTTTGCGGCTGAGGGCGCGCAGGTGGTGATCGTCGGACGGCGGCAGGAAGAACTGGATAAAGCGCTGCAGCTGATCGGACCTGATGCTGTCGCTATCCGAGGTGACATTTCAAATCTGGAGGATCTGGAGCGAATCTTCGCTCAGGTGAAAGCCACCAAAGGTCGGGTTGACGTGCTGTTTGCCAATGCTGGCCTGGGGGATTTCCAGCCGATCGGATCGATCACCGAGGAATCGTTTGACCGTACCTTCGGCATCAACGTCAAAGGCACGCTGTTCACCGTGCAAAAAGCCTTGCCACTGATGAGTGCTGGCAGCTCAGTCATCCTGACCGGTTCGACCACAGGAACCATGGGAACACCGGCTTTCAGCGTCTACAGCGCCACAAAAGCAGCGCTGCGTAACTTCGCAAGGAGCTGGGCGCTTGACCTGAAAGGCACGGGCATTCGTGTCAACGTACTTTCGCCCGGACCGATCGCGACACCAGGCCTGGACCTGGCGCTTTCGGGTACCGGTCAAAAGGATGCGATCGTTGACAGCATGGTTGAACAGTTGCCGCTGGGACGCATCGGTCAGCCGGAAGAAGTTGCGGCGGCGGCGTTGTTCCTGGCGTCGGATGAAAGCAGCTTCATGACCGGCAGTGAAATGTTTGTGGACGGTGGGTTTGCACAAGTCTGAGACGCAGCGTTTTGAGGGGCGGTGCCTGTTGAAATCTGACTGGCACTGCCCCTGATAACGAATCATATGATTACGCATAATGTATATTATGTTAAATCACGTATCTTGTTAGAGATTAACTTGCTGTACCCCTACATGCCGCTCTCGCTGTGGCGGTTATCAAAAAAAGATAATTCGTGAATTTAAAAATCGTATCGTGAAATCATAAGCTTAGCCTCACGCCCTGCTAGCTCGGCATCGTCACGATAAGTCATTGAGGCGAAAAACCAGTCTCTCACTCGGTACCTGAAGCTCTGATAACGATGATCTCTTCTTTTGAGTGTGCCCTTAAAGGTCGAGAAATCAAACGGTTGCAAAACGTTTATAGCTTAAAGATTTTGACTGATTATGTGAAAAGCCTTAAGAAACAATGACGTATTTAGTACTGAAGACTTTAAAAATAATGCTCGAATTCGGATTGTCACTAATTACGACCCAAATCAAAGGCTTGCTGATGGGAATATTTTTTAAAAAAAATAATCTCAAAATCTCCTGATGATCTCCTACCCTTATCAAAACATTGGTCGAGAGATAATCATCATGAGCTTGCCTCATCCACTCTTTTCAGCCGCGGCTAGTATTGGTTTATGTGAGGTTGATTATTACCGAGAGCATCCAGGAGTAGAGAGTTATTTAGCTGGATTTGACTCAAGCCTAAATACTTTCAAGTACGCGAATCTGGCGCGAGAATTCATTGCTGGAAGTGTCGGCTCGCATAGTGATGGAGAGAATCTTTCAGGTTTTGGATCTGCGAGAGGTATTACAGAGCGTTTATTACTCTGGTCATGGATCATAAAAGGAAAGTCGGTAGAAGCGATAGGCAAGGAAGAATTTCAAGAGTTTCTAGAGTTCAACTCATTGCCCCCTTTCGAATGGGTAGGCGACGCCGCACGTCGACGATTCGATTGGATTGATGGAGTTGGCTACATCGCTAACCCGGCTTGGCGCCCATTTTCCAAGCCTGCCAATGAAACCGGCATGCGTACAATGAGTATGTTTAGGCTCATAGTCTCCTGTTGCATGTCTTTCTATGATTACCTCATCCGCAAAGGAGTTTGCCAGTTTAACCCGGCACGAAATGTCGAAAGGCTCCCTCTTCAAACCTTAAGTGTCGAATCTAGGTCCATTGACCGCGGGCTGACGGTCTGGCATGTGGATCAAGTTTTAAGAGTTGGCGCAAATCTGGGCTGCGGTCGCCATGAGCGAGCCTTATTCATAGTGGCCATGATGAGATATCTTTTAGTGCCGATCCGGTGGATTGCGAAAGACATTAGGAGAACTCCTTCATTTAACCTTTTAAAACATACTACCTGCGGTGTTCAGTATTTGGTTGACGGTCTACGGGGCGTCGAAGCAGTGAGCGCCCCAAGCGTATTCATCTCATATCTTGAAAGGTATCGGGCAAGTCGTGGCCTGCCTAAGGAGGCTCCCGACGATGAGGATGAGCCGTTGCTGGTGACCTCACATGGTCGTTCTGGTTTGACGCAACGTCAAATCAGAAACCTTGTCAATGAGATTGTGCTGGTAACGGTTCAACAGCTGGAAGTTGAAGGGGTGGATAATCAGGAAATAATTTCTCTGAAGAAATCGTGTTTGGACTCTATACGAATTGCTAGCATAAGTGGGAGTCTTCAAGAGTACGGTATTTACGAAACTCAAAAAAAGTTAGGCTCCGAAATATTCAGTTCGATTTTGCGTAAAGGCATCTGAAAAAAGACCGTTCGGTCCGAGACGGAACAGTAGCTATGCGAGCCGGACGCTCTGGCATTGAGGTATCAGGGGTTTCAGGGGGTTCATATTCTCGTGCTCATCACGCGCCCGTTGTCATAATCCACGTTAAAACTTCTCAGCTCATGATGTGCCTTTCTGGTGTTGCTGAACAACCTCTGCATGCCGCAGCGGTGGGTTCTTCAGCGCTTGTTGCGTGTTGGAGATCTAATCGCTAACATCGGTCGATTGAAGCAATCCTCGCAGATTAGCTGCCAACTTCCGATTACTGTCATAACTGGAAGTCTTTAACGTATCATTAGAACGGCTGTCACCCATGGCTCGCGCACCCAAACCTTTGTTCGAAACTTATGATATTTTTATCGAGCAAGACTTCAGCATTCATGCACCCACACTGGACTGCGTCAAAACTTATCTTGGCGAGTTTGAATCTGAACTGGAGGTCGCACGCGGTTACGCTGCAGTACGTTCATTTCTGCGTGCTTTTTCGGATAACGCACAAACGTTTAACTCGTACAGAAGCCACGTTGAGCGATTGCTGCTGTGGTCACTGCTCGTTAAAGGCAAACCGCTGAATCGGCTTAAACGACAGGATGCACAAGACTATTTGGATTTTTGCAGGAATCCACCTGGCGACTGGATAGGTCCGGTGACGCGAAGCCGTTTCGTGACCAATCCCGAGGCAACGGGACCCTTGGATGCGTACTTGCCTAACCCTAAGTGGCTACCTTTTAATCTTAAGTCGCGAAAAAATGACAGTGCAGAACATGTTGCCGAACAGCAATACCATGCTGCCAATGGCACTTTGAATCAGGTTTATACTGTGTGTAGTCGATTCTATGAATACTTGGTTGAAGATGGATTCTCCGAAACCAATCCATTTAGATTGTTAAAAAAAGGCAATCGGTTTTCCGGGCAGGAGTTTGAACTCTCATCCTCTCGCGCACTTACTCCATTGCAATGGGACTATGTGTTAGACACCGCTGAAAACATGGCGGACATAGAGCCATTGCGGCACGAACGCACTTTATTTATTCTAGCCACGCTCTTTGCTATGTACCTTCGCGTGTCCGATCTCGCAGGCAGAAAGAACTGGAAACCGACCATGGGCGATTTCCGTTTAGATGCTGAGGGAAACTGGTGGTATCACACTGTTGGCAAAGGCAACAAGGCGGCAAAGATTGCTGTGCGGGATGTATACGTAGAACGCTACCTTAAGCGCTATCGACGATTTCTGGGATTGCCAGAGTTGCCTGCTAAAGACGAAAGCACGCCTCTGATCAAAACACTCAATGGCCGTGCGGGTTTGTCAGATCGACAGATCCGCGCCCTCCTCCAAGCCGTTTTTGATAAGGCAACGGACAATATGCGTAACGAGGGTCGAGCCCTTCATGAGTTGGAAAGTCTGCGTTGCGCTTCGGCTCATTGGCTACGGCACACCTCCGCCACCTTTGATGCCCCTTTGCGCAATCCAAAAGACCTGCAGGAAGACTTACGTCACAGCAATCTCAGCACCACTCAGAACACTTACTATCACTCTCATGACCAAGAACGGGCGCACTCTGTTAAACGTATCGGCATGCGGGATCGCGGCTGAGTTGGCACGATATGCGTAAACGGGCGGAGGACACATCTTGCGTTTTATCGTCGTGAGTTTCGACCCTGGGTTTTAGTATTGATTTCTCTCGCTGAAGCCGAGCGATCCGGGCTTCCAGTTCCTGAATTTTCTGCTGCTCTGGGGTCAGCGCCTTGCTCTGCGGAGTGACGCCTTTATGTTCTTCCTGAACCTGGTCAACCCACCGGCGCAGCGCTGACTCACCAACGCCGAGTGAGCGGCGGGCTTCGATGTAGCTGTAGTTTTGCTTGAGCACGAGGTCGGCAGCCTCGCGTTTGAATTCAGCCGTAAAGGAGCGGCGTTGTTTGGTCATCTGACACCTGGATCTAGCGAGCATTCTCGACTAAATGGGTGCCCGGTTTCATTAGACCACTACAATTTTCGGTTAATATTTTCTGAGTGCTCGGCGCACATTTTAAGAAAATCTTGGCGCGGTTAAGAAAATCTAGCCAACGACAGGGGAAAAAATGGGAAATCTAGTGGGTTACGCCCATTAGATCAATGCGATGGAGCTACCCACTGGTGCGGCAGCAACTGTCCAATTTCACTGGCCCTCTGTGTCGGCAACCGCGTAAGTACATCCTTGAGATAGCCATACGGGTCATGCCCGATCATGCGTGCCGACTGAATCAGGCTCATGATTGCCGCAGCCCGTTTTCTGCTGTCACGCACCGACGGCTTATAGCTGCTCTCGTAGTCGATACGGATGCAATTATACTATGCCTCCAGAGCCCAAAGCACGGAGTGCCCGGCGGACTTGCCGAGCACCAATTTCAGTCTCGCACAGCATAATTGGTAAGCTACCGCCGATGGCTTTATTTGGTCTTGCCATCCATTGAGCCGCGGCATCTCTATTCTCAAAGACTTTTTCGGCCAGGTGTGAAACGGTAGCGATTCGATCCAGCCGCTCGGACGCGGCGGTACCAAGGGTTCGCTGCTCTCGTACTCTCTGTTCAAACGTTGCCATTGATATATTGAGGAGAACGGCCAAGGCGTGTTCTTGAAGGTTAAAAGTCCGGAGCATGGCTTGAAAAAGATGGGCGGGAAATCCGTTCTTGATTTGGAGCAATCGCTCTGAGTCCCTAAGTGCATAGCGAACGGAACTGAAGGCCCAAAATTCCTTGGCGCCTAAGATACGCAACCGTTCACTCCTTTTATTTCGGTGCTGTTCAGTTGAAAATCTCAACGGGTCTACTCCTCCAAGCCGGAATAGCAAGATTTTGATGATCCTATCATCAGGTTACGTCGACATTTTGTTAAAATACCCTCTTGCAAATGTCGAGAGTTTCCCTACCTACTGCCTGGAGTCACCAAAAAAGTCACCTCTGACAACCAAGCCAAGTTCTTCAGAGTTAGTTTGGTCACGTTCATCGAAAAGACTCTGTATGCGCCGCTCTTGCTTTATGTAAGCAATCGTTCCGAAGAAGCAGTTCTCACAGAGATGGAGCTCATACCGTTCGCCATCATGCTTTGTGCCAAAACCCCAGTGTGCGTGGAGAGTTGCGAACTGAAGTCCATCGATCTCCGATCGGGTTGAGCATCTACACACGTCGCACTTTACGTCGGTTACTACCTCTATCTCGACTCGCTCAATAATCTTCATCGCCCGCCTCAAGACTTACCGCCACTCGGTCGGTTTGGTTTACCATTTATAGAGCATCGTCAACTTAAATTGCTGCAGCGTTTGCCTAGAGAGGATCATTGATGGCTAGCAGTAGGAGAGGCAGTAACTTCGCTGCCGAGCCTACCAGCATCAACTCGTTCGGGTTACCCAGAGCCACATCTGATAAGTTCACATGGATGACCGTTGCACCTGCTGCCATAGCGATTTCGGGAATATCAGCCGCAGGGCGGACAACGCCTGAGGTGCCGACGGATATCAGGACGTCGCAGCTTTTTACTTCAGCAATCGCTGTTTTCCACGCTCCGTCTGGGAGGTCCTCCCCAAACCAAACTACCCCGGGCCGGAGCCGACCGTTGCAGCGCAGACAGCGAGGTGGTTGGATAAGCGCAAACTCATCAGAGATCGCCGTTTGCTCGTTTGTCAGATCCGCGGAACGCTTGCATGCGAAACAGATCGGTGTGGCCAAGCTTCCATGGAGGTGCAATACATTTCGAGAGCCGGCACGTTCATGCAAGTCGTCAATATTCTGAGTTACCACGAAGACACTTCGGCCTGAGTCAGCCAGGTGCGTAACCATGTGGTGTGCGGCGTTAGGTTTTGCTTGCTTCGCCTGATTGCGACGCCATAGGTACCAACCCCAAACCAAAGCCGGATTCTCTCGAAACGCGGTTGCCGTTTCGAGGCGCTGGGGATCATGCTTCGCCCATAGCCCCGTGAGCTTATCCCGGAAAGTGGGAATACCACTCTCTGCTGAAATACCGGCACCTGTGAAAAATACAACCTTTCGAGCCGCACGAAGAGCTTGTGTAGCCCTGCTCATGTCGTCCATCTGATCGGCCTCTGTTTACGTGCTGACGATTCATCGCGCATTTACGCGAATTCCCGATTTCGTTACCGACAAATACAGATGGAGCATAGGGACTAGGGCAGCGTAATGTATCGCTATCACTGCCCTCCTCTATTCGACCCCAGCCTTACGAGCGTTTTTGTTTAGCAATCGGCACCTAATGCTGCGTACCTTGCGCTAGCCCAAAGCAATCCGGCGCGTTCCATCACCTCAATCACCTGGGAAAAATTTTCCGCGGTTTTGAAATGATTATGCGGGCCTCCAGGTTGGTGTTTTCTTGCGGTGTAAGTCAGGGAATAGCCGCGTCAGCCATAGGCATTTCTGTGTAGAAGGGGCCGACTTAGACGTTGGAGGTTTTACGCATGTCTATGCTATTACCCTAAAATCGACAGCGGCGACCTGATTTTCGTCTGCTGAGTAAGCATTGTGCCCTATAGTGTTCATCTTTCAAATATCGAAATGCAAGCGGCATACGCAGACGAAAAGCGTTTTACTCCGCCCCGAGCTCGAAACACCGGAGGCTAAGCCTCTTGGCCGCCGGTGATTTCTCTTAGCTGGACCCAAAATCAGGACTCGATTTCTTTGATGACTTGCTTAAACAGGGAGGCAAGATCCGCTTCAGGCTCGAGAATCAAGAACATTTCAACTATAAGGGTCAACGGGTGGACCCCCGTACGTCTGGCAAGCTCTACTGCTTTTTCTAAGGTGACATTCTTAAGACCCCTTTCTAGGGTGCTCAGGTAGGTCCTGCTGCTGATACCGTGAAAATCTTCCTGAGTCAGACCTCGCCGTGCGCGCGCGTTACGCAACGCAATCCCGAAGGCTTCTTTGACTTCCATTACCGTTCCTCGCAAAAGGAACGATGAAGCCTTTTTGAGCACTATAGGACTACAATCTATAGTATTCATTTAGGTAGAATTAGTGTGTTCGTGTGATTCTCTGCCGTAATCCTCCCCGTACGCCATCCTTACGTCGGGCCAGTCCTTGCTGCTCACTTGAGCAGCCATAACTCACTTATCACGGTGCCTTGAGTGATTTTTGTTTTTGACGCAGCCCATCGAGAGGTTCGCACCTGGACTCATGGCGAAATCGAAGGTCCTTGCTTCATCGCTACCATCACGTCTATGCGCACGGGTGAGAAAAACCGAGCTGCTGTGATCGAATGCGCGTATGAATTGCAGCATTACCTTTCCGCGGTGAAAGACGTCGTGGTCGAGCATGTCCACATGATGTGTCCTCCGACGGTCAGCGGTCGAAGTGAATGGGCTCTTGAGAAGCTTGAGAGCATCGTTGTCTTTCAGGGGGTCGCAAATAACGCAAACGCGGTTGTTTATCGAACCGCCATCGCAAGCTACAAAGTCGGCGACCTAGATTTACGGAAAAAAAAGAGTTCACGGGTTTTGTATTCGCTTCAGCACCTCCAAAACCACACACCATCGCGTGGGCTGGAAAGGCTCCAGGGTGATGGCGGCGGACTCTACGGCCCCCTATGGCGGAAGTAGTCGATCTTAGGGCTGGCACTTCTTTCTGATATAGGCATCGCTGAGGAAGAGATCGATGATTGTTGACCAGCTATATGGTCAAGGAATTCAGCGATCGCCGAATCCGCGTCAACTCTGTCGCGCCGGGAGCTACCCGCGCGCGGATTGCGATGACGCCTATGAAAAGTACCCGGGGATTGCCGAACATATGGCCAGCATAACGGCGATGGGACGCTTGGGCGAAGCCGGCGATGTTGGCGTCGTGATCGCATCGTTACTTTCGGATGATTTTCGCTGGATTACGGGACAGAATATTGAGGCTTCCGGTGGTGTTGGATTGTCTTCCAACATTTGACATCGGCACATCAAAAGGGGGCTTTAGCAATCCGGTGTATTTCATTACCGACCATGCTCTGAAGACACGGTAAGAGCTAAGGCCACCTGCAGCAAAAATACTGGCTGTTTCACACACTCGGACTGCTCCGGCTGCCATCGCGAAGCGCGATGGCAAGCTCACAAATGCCTGATATACGCCTCCTCTCCCCCGCCACTACCATCACTACTTCATGAGCATTCGCACGGCAACGATCAACGGCTGTGGCGCATTTTCCCAAGAATAATAAAACCATCTTTGTGAGGCTTTTCATGAACAACCCCGCTTCCGGGTCTATGACCCATGCTTCAAGCGCCAAGCGCGGCCTGCCGCTGACCACTAACCAACGCTACGCCACATTGGGAGGCTCTTGGGCGGCGTGGCTGTTTGATGCACTGGACGCAACCATCTTCGGCTTCGTGCTGCTGGCGATTGCGACAACCTTCGCCGTGGGTTTGAGCGATGTTGTCTCCACGGTTGCATGGTTCCTGCTCGCCACGGGAATCGGCGGATTCTTCCTGGGAAACCTTTGCGACAAGATTGGGCGCAAGAGAACCATGATGCTGTCCGTGTTGGTATACGGCACCGGCACTTTCCTGTGCGGCTTTGCCGAAACCCTTTGGCAGCTTGATCTGTTTCGCTTTTGCGTCGGCATCGGTGTGGGTGGCTTGTGGTCAGCCGCGGCAGCACTGGTCTCGGAGATCTGGCCGCCTGCAGGTCGGGCCAAGGCCTTCGCGGTCATGCAAACCGGCTGGTCCGGCGGTGGCCTTCTTGCTGCGGTTTTCGCCTGGAACTTTCTCGACAGCAATAACCCGGACTCGTGGCGGATGCTGTTTATCTACGCTTCAATCCCGTCGTTCCTGACTCTGATATTCATTGGGTTGTTCGTCAAAGAGTCGCCGGTTTGGCTGGCCAACCGCGAGTTCATGCGCAATAACACCGACAAAGGCCGCCTCACAGAAATCTTCAGCACCAATTACCTGAAAACCACGCTGCTGGGCCTCAGCATTTCGGTACTCGGCATGTATGGCTATTGGATCATCACAACCTTCATGCCTGCCTACCTGCAGAACATATTGAACGTGCGCATCGACCAGGCACCGGTGTTCATTATCTGGATCGGCATCGGCGCCACGATAGGTTACCTGGCTTACGGCTACCTGGCGGAGAGCATCGGTCGGCGCCTGGCGTTCGCGACCTTCTTCGCCGGCATGGCGATCATGGTGCCCGTTTTCGCCTACTCGGCGACCTTGATGCCGTTGACGGACGGGAAGCTGACTTTCACCACCCAGAACGTCGTTACCCTGGGCTCACTGGCAGCGCTGCTGGGCTTTTTTACCGGTTATTTCAGCGGCTTCGGTGCTTGGTATGCCGAATTGTTCCCCACCAGCATTCGCGCAACGGCTTCGGGCTTTTGCTTCAACTTCGGCCGGATCGGCGCCATTGCCGGGATCAAGCTGGTACCGATCCTGATCCCGATTGTCGGCTTTACAGCGACCATTTCCCTCGCCTCCGTTGCTTACGTGATCGCCGCCATCATGGTGTTCACCTTGCAGGAAACCAAAGGCGTTCAACTCACCAGCGGCAATTGAATTGCACCACACAGAGAACACCTACATGAAAAGCTTACGTATCGGACAGATTGTTCCCAGCTCCAACACCACTATGGAAACCGAGATCCCGGCGATGCTGACCTCGCGTTACGGGCTCTTTCCCGAGGAGCGTTTCACCTTCCACTCGGCGCGTATGCGTATGATGCATGTCAGCCCCGAAGAGCTGAAAAAGATGGACATCGACAGCGACCGCTGTGCGCTGGAACTCAGCGATGCGCGGGTTGATGTAATGGCGTATGCCTGCCTTGTCGCAATCATGTGTCAGGGAGCCGGCTATCACAAAGTCTCCCAGGCCCGCCTGGGTAAAACGGTGGCCTCCAACCAATCGAACGCCCCCGTACTTAGTTCCGCCGGCGCGTTGATCGACAGCCTGAACCTGCTCGAGTACAAGAAAATTTCGATCATTACCCCGTACATGAAACCACTGACCCAACAAGTCATTGACTACATCGAAGCCGCTGGCATTGAGGTGGTCGACTCCATCAGCCTGGAGGTTTCCGACAACCTCGAGGTCGGCCGTCTGGACCCCATGAACCTGGTGGCCCATGCCGACCGGCTCAATATTGGCCAGGCCGACGGCGTGGTGCTGTCCTGCTGCGTGCAGATGCCTTCGCTGCCCGCCATTCAGGTGGTACAGGATCGTCTCGAGAAACCCGTGTTGTCTGCGTCGATCGCCACGGTTTACCAGATGCTCAAGACCCTCGGCCTGACGGCTCACGTACCGAATGCAGGCCACCTGTTGTCCGGAGCATTCTGAGTCGAGGCCTTGTGAGGTACGATAAACACCTTAGGCCTGGATGCCACGGTATCTCACATGAAACTTGATCCCGTCTCATTGCGACTCTTTGTCAGCGTTGTTGAAGAAGGCACCATCGCTGCCGCGGCTAAACGCGAGCATATCGCGGCGGCAGCGGTCAGCAAGCGGCTCAGCGAGCTGGAAGAGCTACTCGATTCAAAGTTGCTGGATCGTTCGAACAAAGGGATCACCCCAACGGATGCGGGCCTTTCCCTGTTGTTCATGGCCCGCAGCGCGCTGAACAACCTCAATGAAATCGTTGTACAAATGCGCGACTACTCCCACGGTCGTCGTGGCTCGGTGCATGTACTGGCCAACATCTCAGCCATCACCCAATTCATGCCGGCCAAAATCAAGTCATTCATGGACTTGTACCCGTTGATCAGCGTGAGCATGGAGGAGCGGCAAAGTCTGGCCATTACCAAGGCAGTTGCGGAAAACCGTGCCGATGTCGGCATATTCACCCGCTTGCCTCACGGTGCAGATATCGAAGTATTCCCGTTCCGTCACGACCGGCTGGTGCTCCTGGTTCCCAATGATCATCCGTTGGCCGTGCGCGATTGCGTCAGCTTCAGCGAAACCCTCGATCATGCTTATGTCGCACTGAGCAGTGGCACCCACCTCAACTTTCAACTGATCAAGGCAGCCAACGACCTGGGGCGCTCGTTGAAAATCCGCATGGAGGTGTCCAGCTACGATGCATTGTGCGGGATGGTTCAGGCAGGCGTCGGGATTGGCATCCTGCCCGAAGGCAGTATGAGCCTCTATAAAATCGATCGAGCGAAGATGGTCAGGCTGGATGAGGCATGGACATCCCGTGAGATCAGTGTGTGCGTGAGGTCCCGTGAAGCCTTGTCCGTTGCGGCAGGATTGTTTCTGGACCATTTGCTCGAAGGGCAATGAACGACCGGAAACAGCATTCGCTCAAACCGGCTGATGCCCTTCAAGGCATCGACCGGCACCTCATCTGCCGCGTTAACGGTGGGCGGAAAGCAGTTTGGAGAAGGCAGCGTTTAGTGTGTTATCCGCATCGAGAAGCCGTTGGCGATGTTGCTGCGCCCATTGTTGATCATTGCCTAGCGTGGTCTGCGCTTCGGCCAACATGCGCTTGACCTCGGCAGGCTGCGGTCCGCCGATGCCTATGCGGGTCGCAACCATATTCTGCGGCGATAATGTTGCGCGAAAACCGGCCTCATCCAGGGGCAAGTTATCGGTTTTCCAGTGATATTGCTGCGCTGCCTGGGTGTAAAGTTTCTGCGCTACGTCATAGGGGAACGTCTTGGGTAACAGCCCATGCGTACGAGCGTGTGTCACGATCAGCGAAGCGAAGCTGTGCCCAATGCGAAAAGGCACGCCGTATTGGCGCTCCAGCGTGTCCGCCAACTCCATTGAAGTAGTCCAGTCGTTCTCCAATTCTTCAAGCGAGCGCTTTGGGTCGATGGTCAACGCTTCCAGTACGCTGTCCATGTGCTTGAACATTTCCTCTGCGGCACCAAACACCCCCAAACTGTCGAAGGCATCCTTGTAGTCGGTCATACCCGTGGTGACATTGTGTGCCCTGATCGTCGTTGCCTGTGCGAGCCCCACCACATCGGACGCGGACTCACGGGTGCGCATCAAGAAACCAGGATTACGTTTTTGCGGCATTGCACTGCTGGTGTAGGTCGAGCCTTCATCCAGTAGCAACCAGGGCCGCGTCTGGTGGTATTGAGTATGGATATCGCCAATCATCGCGCCAATACGAATCGCCGAAGAAGACGCGATACCAGTGGCCTCCAGGGGAATGTCGTATGTTGATACCTGGCTGGAATCCAGTGAGTTTTCTCGCACGGCATCGAATCCCAACAACGTGGCCAGGCGTTCGCGGTTCAATGGCCATGCGGAGTTGGCCAATACGGCGGTGCCCATGGGGCTCTGGTTCAAACGCACATAGAGTTCATGAATACGCTGGGCATCTCGTTCAAACGCCGCCTCGTACGCCAGCAAATAATGCGCGTAGCTAATGGGCATGGCTTGAACACCATTGGTATAAGCGGGTACCAATGTGTCGATGTTATCCGCCGCAAGCTTGAGCAGGTGCGCCCGGGTGCTATTCATAGCCTCATTTAACGCCAGCACTTGAGCCCGTAGCGTCGCCAGGCGGAAGGTTGCGTACATGTCTTGCCGGCTTCGTCCCGAGTGAATCAGCGATGCCTCAGGGCCGATGTAGTCGACCATGATCTGTTCAATTTGAAGCACGTCGCTGGGCCGCTTGCCGCCTGGTTGCGCAGCCTGATCGATGACGTGCTGGACACCCGCGGCTATTTTTCCAGCCATCGGCGCCTTGACGATGCCCTCCTCGGCCAGCATCACAATAGACGCTTTGTTAATGCGATTGAGGCCGCTGAACTGATCTTCGTAAGCCCCACCACCTGGAGCCCGGTTGTAGACCGAGGCGCCAATTTTTCCAGCCTCGGCGGAGCATTCGGTTGTCGTAGTACAAGGAATTGATCCGGTGTTCGCAGCATTGGCGACAAAGGACACGAAGATCGCATAGCCGATGGCAACGTGTAACGCAGTTTTCGCAGGGGACATAGGACTCTCACTTATTATTATTGGACGTTCACGAACGCTGTCGCGAGGCGACGGTTGATGAGCGGCCGATAGTAGTAAGGGAGAATTGTCTCGTACATTAGGCGTTGACGAGCATGCCATCGTCGATGGCGATGGTGGTGCAGCCAGTTGAACAAGTTGACCGGATCGGTGCGGTTTATGATTGGGTGGGTCAACGCCGGAGTTCACTTCCACTCTAAAATCCCTCCACAGCTGCTGCTTCATAGCGGCTGCCCCCCCCCCCGATACACACCCATTAGGCCGAACCATGAAACTGAGCAGTAACGCATTTAATGACAACGCCCCCATCCCTGGGGAGCACGCGTTTGCTGTTCCTGACGCGCAAAGCCGCTACGCCCTGTCGACAAACCGCAACCCTCATCTAGCCTGGGCAGAGGTTCCGGAGCGCACTCAATCATTCGTGCTGATTTGCCACGATCCCGATGTACCTAGTGTGGGCGACGATGTGAATCAGGAAGGTAAATCGATTTCTGCATCCTTGCCGCGTGTAGATTTTTACCACTGGCTATTGATCGATATTCCTGCGAACCAGCGGGAAATTCCGGAAGGGAGCCATAGCGCGGCCATTACCCCGAGAGGCAAAAACGGCCCTCACACAACCGATGGACAGCGCCATGGGATCAATGACTACACAAGCTGGTTTGCCTCAGACCCGCAGATGTCCGGCGAGTACTATGGGTACGACGGCCCGTGCCCACCGTGGAACGATGAGCGACTGCACCGTTACGTGTTCACATTGTACGCTTTGGATGTACCGGAGCTTGCGATAAAAGGCCCGCTTAACGGCGCCAATATCCTTAAGGCCCTGCAAGGCCACGTACTGGCCAAGGTAAGCCTTACTGGCACCTACACGCTCAATATGAACCTGTGATTTTGCAGCCAACTTCAGGTACCACACACTCTCGATGGAGCGAATCAAACCTGTGACGACATCGCAACTGGACGACGCCCGTTGGCTACTGCCATCGGGTGCATCCCTGAAAGCTCAAGCGCTTTGTATGGTGGCCACGCCGCACCTGATGTGGCCTCAGCATGCTACTGACTTCCGTTTTTTTGAGGCAACGCTGCTGGTTGTGACATCGGGCCACTTAACACTGGCGAGAGGTGAAAGGACTTGGGAGTTGGCTGACTCTCACACGCTGATGGTCGTGGCAAAAAACTCAATCATGAATATTCAAAAAACACCCGACAAAAACAGTTCGGCGTTTAGCTCTCTTTTTTTGACGTTCGCCCCCGGCCTCATCACTGAGTTTCACCAACGCTATGGCCACAACGTCATGGCCGCACCCACGGTCGATGAATGCAAGACGACTGAACTGGACGATGATTTGAATGATGCGCTGCAATTTTGCATTCGAGGAATCAGCTCGCCGACCGTTTCAGAGTCGCAACAGACAACCCGGTTACTGGGGCTTCTGTTGGCGCTGCAAGAGCGGGGCATTGTATTTATTCGTCCTTCAACTCCTGGTCTGCCTGAGCAGTTGACTCAGTTACTAACCAAGGCACCGGAAAAACACTGGACGGCGGCACAAGTTAGTCGCGAGCTAGCCGTCAGTGAAGCTACCTTAAGGCGACGTCTCGCAACCGAAGGCATCAGCTTCAGTGCGATGCTGATTGAAGTGAGAATGCATCATGCAATGATGCTCTTACAAACGACGCATTTTAGTATTTCTCAAATAGCCGACGCTTGCGGCTATCGAGCGATTTCCAGGTTTTCAATGCGTTTTAAAAGTCGTTTTGGTTTCTCACCTAGAAGATAAGCGAAATCAGTTGTCACCAGTAGAGTTTGAAAAACGTTACGCAATCAGCTTGCAAGGTGTCTAGAAAATCCGGGGCGATTCACAGAGATGAGCTTGAACGTCCTCGCCTACAACCTGAAGCGGGTCAAGAAAACTCTCGGTACCAACGGCTTAATGAAGGCGCTGTCGGCCTAAAGATGTCTTTTTTGGTCACCCAGCAAGGTAGAAGCGACGCTAGG
Source organism: Pseudomonas sp. ADAK13 (assembly GCF_012935715.1). Taxonomy (NCBI): domain Bacteria; kingdom Pseudomonadati; phylum Pseudomonadota; class Gammaproteobacteria; order Pseudomonadales; family Pseudomonadaceae; genus Pseudomonas; species Pseudomonas sp. ADAK13. Next base: position 5,959,492 of record NZ_CP052860.1, on the reverse strand, counting down.
GGCTCCTAGGACCAAGTGATGACCACAGGACTTGTCGCGAGCAATTACTCAGCTACGCGCACGACAGTGCATAAGCGCGTATTTACACACTCTGAGCCGGAAGCGGGCATCACGATTCCGCTAGTGGAGCTATCGGCTAACGACCCTGCTCTCTAGCCACCTTTAAGTTGATATCTAGCCCGCACAAACATCGAGCACACGCGCCCGAAGTCGGGCAGATAAGTAACAAGTAACACAGCCGGCCCTGCCCTCCACCGCCCTTGTGATTTCGCCAAGCCCTCATAGATCATGCTCCAGGCCGCCCGCCAAAAACTGGCACAGGCTTTGCTTTGTTCTGAAAATCATCTGATATATCAGATGATTTTCAGGAGAGAGCATGTTTGAACCGACCGATTTTATAAGCCGTCACCCACCCGCAACGGCTCCCACAAAAAGCGCAGCGCAACTGCGTGAGCTGGCCTATGCACAAATCAAACAGCGGATCATCAACTGCGAGTTTCGCCCTGGCGATGCGATCAACGAGGCACAGTTGACCGCTGCACTGGGCATCGGCCGAACCCCCATCCATCAAGCGCTGCACCGCCTGGAAGTGGAAGGTATGGTCACAATCATGCCGCGCAAGGGCGTGATGGTGACGGCCCTATCGCTTAACGATGTACTCGACATGATCGAAGTGCGCGTCAGCAACGAACAGCTGTGCGTCAAGCTCGCAGTTGAGCGCGCCAAGGCCACTGACATCCAGGCCATGCGCGACATTCTGGAGCGCACCCCTGCCCTTTTAGCCAAGCACGACGTAGCCGGGCTGATGTCGCTTGACCTGGAGTTTCACATGTCGATTTCGGCCGCCGCCCACAACCGCGTGCTGGCCGAGTTGCTGCGCAACCTGCACGAAAAACAGGCTCGCTTCTGGTACCTGACCTTGTCGGAAAACCACCACAGCGAACGCATCTACCACGAACACCTGCAAATCCTTGAAGCGGTGGAACAGCGCGACGGCACCGCCGCCATTGCCGCGATCCATCACCACATTGACGATTTCCGCCGCGCAATCATGCGCACGCTTTGATCACTCACTACGAGAAGCTTTCATGACTCAAATGACTTTCCACGTCGTCGGCCAAGGCGAACACCAGGCCAGCATCAAACACCTGATCATCGCTGGCTGGGCGGGACGTAACAGCGAAGCGGTCGAACACCACATTGCCGAACTGGAAGCGCTGGGCGTACGCCGGCCTACCCAGGTACCGTGCTTCTATCGTGTGTCTGCCAGCCTGTTGAACAACGCCGAGACTATTCAGGTGCCGGGCAAGGACTCCTCCGGTGAGACCGAGTTTGTACTGATCCCGAGCGAGCAAGGCCTGTTGATCGGCCTGGGCTCGGACCACACCGACCGCAAGGTCGAAAGCTATGACGTGACCGTGTCCAAGCAGATGTGCGACAAACCCATCGCCCAGCAGGTATGGCGCTACACCGAGGTACAGGAACACTGGGATCACCTGGTGATGCGCACCTGGCGAGTGCGTGATGGCGTGCGAGCGCTGTATCAAGAGGGGCCGGTGACCAACCTGCTCGCGCCGCCAACCCTGCTCGCAAAACTCAATAACGACGCCGCGTTGCCCGCCGATACGGCTATGTTCTGCGGCACGCAATCGGTGATCGGCGAGCTGGGTTACGGCGAAGCCTTTGAAATGGAACTGTTCGACCCCATCCTCAACCGCAGCCTGCGCCACCAGTACGGTGTCGAGTCGCTGCCTGTCGCTGAGTAAACCCACGATGACCACGATTGCAGAATTCGCGCAGAAGCTTGCCGAGGGTCGCACCACCAGTGAGGCACTGGTGACCGAGGCATTGAACCGTATTGAAGCGCATCGCACAGCGGGCGGCACGGCCTATATCAGCGTCGACGCCGGCAGCGCCTTGAACGCTGCACGGACCAGCGACCTGGCGCGTGCATCCGGCTATGTGCCGTCGGCGCTGGCCGGGCTGCCCGTATCGATCAAAGACTTGTTCGACGTGGCCGGGCAAGTCACAGCAGCCGGCTCGCGGTTACTCGCCGATGCACAGCCCGCCCGCAACGATGCGGTGGTCGTCGAGCGCCTGAGGGCGGCCGGCGCGATCTTGCTCGGCCGCACCAACATGAGCGAGTTTGCCTTTTCCGGCCTGGGGTGGAACCCCCACTACGGCACGCCGCTCACGCCGTGTGCAGACGGGCGCATCGCCGGGGGTTCCAGCTCCGGCGCCGCCGTGAGCGTGGCACTGGGCATGGCGGTGGCAGGCTTGGGCACCGACACCGGTGGCTCGATCCGCATCCCCGCGGCCTTCTGCAACCTCACTGGTTTCAAGCCCAGCGCCAGCCGTGTGCCGATGTCCGGCACCTTCCCTTTGGCCGCCAGCCTGGACTCGGTCGGCGCACTGTCAAACAGCGTCGCCGACTGCATCCTGCTGGACCAGATACTCAGCGGCCAATCGCTGGATACCCGTGCCGTGCCGCTGGCCGGGTTGCGTCTGGCGGTCACCCGCGACGTGGTGCTCGACCAACTGGATGCCACCGTGGCGGCAGCGTTCGAGCGCAGCCTGGACCTGCTCGCCAAGGCAGGTGCACATATCCGCTGGTTCGACTTCCCGGAGCTGCATGAACTGCCACGCATCAATGCTGCAGGCGGGCTCACGGCGGCCGAAGCCTGGCAGGGCCATCGCCAGTGGCTCGAAGGCGACCGCAGCGAGGCTTATGACCCACGCGTTGCACAACGCATACGCCGTGGCGCGGCCATCAGTGCAGCCGATTACCTGGACATCCAGGACGAACGTCAACGCCTGATCAGCGTGGCGCGTGAACGCCTGGGCGACGCCGATGCGTGGTTGCTGCCGAGTGTCGCAGTGGTGCCGCCAACGCTTGCCGACCTGGCGGATGACGCGGCTTTTTTTGCCACCAACGGCCTGGTATTGCGCAATACCAGCGTGCTCAATTTTCTGGACGGCTGCGCCATGAGCCTGCCTTGCCAGCGTGGCGACGAACTGCCCGTAGGCTTGTCGATTGCCGGCCTGCACGGCCAGGACGCACGGGTGCTGCAAGTGTCTCGTTCGATCGAGGCGCTGTTACGCCAGAGCACGTAACGCACTGCCGTTGAGCCAACGGCGGGCGCGACCTGCCCTTGGTTCACTTATTGACTCACAGCAAAAATTCCACGGCGGCCGCCCGTGCGGCCGCACTCGCCTGCCAATCGGCTTGCGTACTCCATGCGCAACGAATTGACGAGACAACTTATGAACCCAAGTAACGCAACTTCATCGCTGGAACTGGACCACTCGCCGATGTCCGACGAAGTGGCGGTTGTGTATCGCAAGATCGCCTGGCGGTTGCTCCCGTTCCTGGTATTCCTCTTCGTACTGGCCTGGATCGACCGGGTCAACGTCGGCTTCGCCAAACTGGCGATGTTGCAGGACCTGGGTTTCAGCGAGGCCGTCTACGGCCTGGGCGCCGGGATTTTCTTCATTGGTTACTTCTTCTTCGAAGTGCCCAGCAACCTGCTGCTGGAAAAAATCGGCGCGCGGCGCACACTGGCCCGCATCACAATTATGTGGGGCCTGACGTCCATCGCCATGGCCTATGTCGAAAGTGCCTGGTCGTTCTACGTGTTGCGGTTTCTGCTCGGTGCGTTTGAGGTGGGCTTCTTCCCGGGTGTGGTGCTGTACCTGACCTACTGGTTCCCGGCGGCGCAACGCGCAAAGATCAACGGCATGTTCATGACCTCTTTCGCCATCGCAGGCGTGGTCGGCGGCCCACTAGCCGGGTTCATCATGAGCCACATGGTGGGGGTCGGCAGCCTGGCCAACTGGCAATGGCTCTTCATTCTCGAAGGCATTCCCTCGGTGATCGCTGGTTTCCTGGTACTGCGCTACCTGCCGGAAAAACCCATCAATGCCAAGTGGCTGAGCCCGGCACAACGCAAGATGGTCAGCGACACGATCGCCCGCGAAGACCAGGCACCTGGCAAACACAGCGACCTGCGTTCGCTGATTCGTTACCCCAAACTGTGGTTGTGTGCCCTGGTGTATTTCTGCCTGGTCAGCGGCAACGCGACCATTGCGTTCTGGACCCCGTCCGTCATCAAGGCGCTGGGGGTGGACGACACCATGCGTATCGGCCTGCTCTCCTCGATACCGTTCATATTGGGCACTGCGGCGATGCTGTGGAACGGCTTTCACTCCGACAAAACCTCTGAGCGCCGCGTGCATTGCGCCATGGCCGCGCTGCTCGCCGGGCTCGGGCTGATTGGGACCGGGTTGTTTATCGGCAACGCCGTTCTGGCATTGATCGCCCTGACCATTGCGGCCATGGGCATCCTCGCAGCGTTCCCGGTGTTCTGGTCGATTCCAGGGGCCTTTTTGGCCGGTACTGCGGCCGCCGGAGGCATTGCCTTGATCAACTGTATCGGCAACCTGGCAGGGTTCGTGGCGCCCTACATGATTGGCTGGCTGAAAACCCTGACCGGTAGCTTGTCCGCAGGACTGTATTTGGTCGCAGGTTTCGAGTTGCTGGCAGGGGTGTTACTGCTGTTGTTATTCAAAGGGGTAAAAGTCAGCAAGTAGCACGTGCAAGGGGCGTCGTTTTTTACTGCAGCAAACAAGGACATTTCATTGAAAAACCAACCATTCGTACCACTCCACACATTGTGGTTTTTTGAGGCGGTGGCGCACCAGAAAAGCTTCACCAAGGCGAGCCAGGTGTTGTCTGTTACGCAAAGTGCGGTGAGCAAGCAAGTAAGGAATCTGGAGAACAGCCTGGGGCTTGAACTCTTTGAACGAAGCTGCGCAGAAGTGAAACTCACCGAGGCGGGAGCAATGTTATTGGAGTGTGTCCAGCCCATGCTGAAGTCTCTCCAGCAAGTGGTGCAGACGATTCACTCAACAACGAGCCCCCCTTCCTAAACAATCCAGGGGACGCTGAATTCATCGCGCTGAGCGCCCCCTGTTCTCAACGTATGTGCAGCGAATCGAGATTTCGAAGTTCCTGGAGTGCATCGGCCAGCGTCCAGGGACCTGTGCACACCGATGCAAATTCATGGGTAACGCACCTGAAGTTATCGACGGAATCACGACAGGATGGTATCTAGGTACGGACTGGTCAGGTGGCGTAGTGGCTAATAACGAGCATCCGCCTTTAATTGTCGCCTTCAGTACCAACGAACGACCGCACATGCAGATACACTGCGAAGTCGCCTTGGGAAGGCTGAAGTGCGTTTCGTTAAAAGGGTTCACATCGTTCGGCCCCTGTTCTGTGATCACCCTTTACGCCAATGCCTCAAACGTTGAAGCCTGGATGAAGTGAAGGCAAATGCGTCACGTAATTGCTTGGAACTCATCGCTCGGTCTGCCACGTCGAACGCCAGCGCGGCTCGCAAAGCTGATCAACAGTGCTTCGGTAAATCCTCAGGTGCCGGTAACACTCCAGAAACTCATTGCGTGGCTGACCCGAGGACAAGCTGCGAAACGGCTGTTTGCCCCCCGCCAGCTCGTAGATCACACACGCTACGGCGTACACATCAGCACTGGCAGACAGAGGCTGGCCTTCGAGCAGCGCCGGGGCGGCGTTACCCGGGGGCTAGACGTTGAAGCGGTTGCGGCTCAGGTGCGGAAAGCCGGGGGCTTGAGTCGGGAAGTCTGAAAGTCGATCACATCTTAAATGTTCTCGCCCGACTCCCCCGCTACTGCACCGCAGCCGCTCATAGAAACCAGCCTGTAACTCGAAATGGCTCCCGTTGTGGCTTACAGAGAAGCTTCGACGGCACCCCCGAATCTACGCACTAGTACTAGCGATCAAATGCGGCTTGAAGTTCTGCCTGACCGCTAATACCGCTCTGCAACAAGAGCATGAGAAGCAGGCGCGCCTTTTGAGGGCTCAGATCGCCGGCCATCACTGCACCTGCTTCGTAGGTGGTCTTGCCGCCGCCAACGAAACCATAGACCGGCATCGTGCGGCCGTTGGGCACTCGGGTCGCAACCACCACCGGTACCTTCTTCGAAAGGGCGTACTTGACCGCCTCGAACATAGAGACGTTCATGTTGCCCATGCCAACAGCTTGCACCACGATGCCTTTGGCACCCTGGTCGACAGCATAGCGCAGCAGCGACCCATCGGCCCCACCGAACATGGCTAGAATCTCTACGCGCGGCATCTCTGCGGTACCGATGTCGATATGCTGGCGGCGCAGCGGTGCGTTAGTGAAGATGACCTTGTCCTCCCAGACCTCGCCAAGAAAGCCGAAGTCACCAGACTTGAAGGTCTCGACATCTCCTGTGTGAGTCTTGGTGACGCTGCGCGCCGCATTGATCTGGTTGTTCATCGCTAACATTACGCCCTTGCCGCGGGCTTGCGCCGTGGTAGCTATGCGGATGGCATTGAGCAGGTTTCGCGGACCATCGAAATCGGGCGAGGATGCATTACGCTGCGCACCGATCAGGATCACCGGCTTGTCGGACTTGACGGTTAGGTCCAGCCAGTAAGCCGTTTCTTCCATCGTATCGGTGCCGTGCGCGATGACAACGCCGGCGACCTCGGGACGCGCGAGCGCATCATCAACGGCCTTAGTGAGACGTGTCCACCACTTCGCTTCGACATAGTTGGCCGACATGTTCGAGAAGTTGTTGACTTCGACGATCGCGTATTTGCCGGCATCTGGCACCGTCTGCATCAGGTCATCTCCCGAAATCGCGGGGACGACACCTTTGGTCACCGGGTCGATCTTCATGGCTATCGTCCCGCCCGTGGCGATGAATTGCACCACAGGTTGTGCCTGGGCTGATGCATCCATCGCCGCGAGGCACATCGCCAAAGTTACAAGCGTTTTTCTCAATGTCCTCATGCACGAATAGTTGCGCCCGTTGGCAACCTGGGTGGTTTTATCGCCATATCGCGTAGACGAAGCGCTTAGAACGGTTCCAATCGAAATATCCATTTATCTATCCAAATTTTTTGTTGTGTTGGGATTGGGTTTCAAGCAGCAATGAGAATGTTGTTGCGACAGATCTTATGCACTGCTGGTACCAGCGTCTATCTCACACGAGAAAATCTGAACATTGAGAATGGGCATGGATGGAGACAACTGAAGAATTGTGAACAGGACGATACTCTCCATAGAGTCCCATAGCAGACCGAAAAGGATTGACCAGCGATAATCAACTCCTCAGCCGCCCACACGAGCTCTATCTACAGCTTTCTGCGCTGATCAGAAATCCAACTCCTTTGCCTGCTTTGATAGAGAAGTCATCGACCATCTCTCAAGCAATGCCTACGAGCTTCTAAGGGCTTGTTTCTAAGAAGGTACATATCTAACGATTTACCAGTACCAGATGACTGGCCGTCTGCCAGAGCGTGACGTGATGCTGTTGTGGCTTACTCACACCACTGGTATTCGTGTCACCGAGCTGGCCTTGCTGGAGATGGGCGACATGCTGTATCCCTGCGGCTCTCGCGTAATGCCGAAAGATTAGCAAGCTTGCGGCCAGGTAGAGGTTTATGGTGAGGCGGGAGAGGTCACGATTGTCGGTCAACGCCACCGGTAATCAGCGCAAAAAAATCCACATCACTCATTGGGCAAGTGAACAATTAGCGCTGCTCTTTAGTGCATCCTATCGCCAGCAATGCCTTGCGTAGTTCCTCGGTATCGATCCAGCGGACGCTGAGTTCATGGCGCTGGCGTCCCGGTTCGCCACCTACGTACGCTGCGTATCGAGGCTGCGAAGTTCCTGGAGCGCATCGGCCAGTGTCCGCCCACCCAACAAACGCGACACCGACTCATCGACTTCGTCAGCCAAATTCCCAAAGAACCGTTCAACATTACAGCTGACGAGACAGCGGTGAGGGATATCGCTGCGCCCGACCCACAGCTTCTTGCCCCCCATCGACACCTTGTAGATATCGCCGAGCGTGATCGCAGTGGCGTCAACACCAAGGCTCACCCCCCCGTCTCGCCCCATAGTCGAGTGAACAAGGCCCGCCTGAATCAAGGGCACCAACAATCGTCTGACAAAGGTCGGATTGGAATCGACCCCCTCAGCCAATTGAGCAGAACTCAAGCGTTCGACGCCTTCGGCCTGAGCCAGCGCCAGGCTGAGCATCATCTGCAAGGCCGTTGGGAAACGGACATCGATCATTTACGACTCCCGATCATTTTAATATGCATCTATTATTGTTGCATATATGTCGCGGTGGATGTATTTCTATGGGCACACATTATCCCAAGGAGAACTCCGATGTCCGAAGAACGTGAAATTCAGCAGGTCATGGCGCGCTATGTCAGGGCGGCTGACTACCGAGACGGCGAGGCAATGAGCAACCTTTTCCTGGCCGACGCCAAGGTCGAGGTTTTCTACAACAATGCTGGCACACCCGAGCTTTTTGGCGAGGTGGCCGGATCGGAGGCAATTGGCGCAGCCGTTACCACGATGATGAAACCGCATCCACCACGGGGTTGGAGCCACCACACCACCCATGACCCGCTCATCGAGGTGAATGGCGACAGCGGGACACTGGATGTCCATTTTGTGGTGTTCAACGTTGTCGGTATGCAAAAGCCTGAAGGCGGTTGGCCGCAAGGAGCGTTTGGCGCGCAAGGCACTATTACCCCGATCGAGAGTGGCTACTACCGGCCTATCCTGGAGAAAGTCGATGGGCGTTGGATGATCGCGCACATGCGCATTTATCACGACATGCCGTATGCCTTCTAGGAAAAGTACTATGAAAGGTGTTTTTTATAGTGGCTTCGGAGGATCGGAAGTCCTCCAATACGGTGATTTGCCAGAACCGAAGCTGTCGCAGAACTCAGTGATCGTGCGAATGAAAGCCGCGACCGTCAACCCGGCCGATATCGCATTACAGGCCGGTTTTGGCGAGAGCTTCATGGAGACCTGGTTTCCGGTAGTACCTGGATGGGACCTTGCCGGCATCGTCGAGCGTGTGGGGGCCGGGGTAGTCGAGTTCGAACCAGGTGATGAAGTCATCGCCTATACGCATCAACACATCATGCATAACGGCACCTATGCCGAGCTGGTGAGCGTGCCCGTGGAACGCTTATGGCGAAAGCCGAAGAACGTGTCATGGGCCGAAGCGGCCGGACTGCCACTTGCCGGTCTGACGGCCTATCGTGCGGTGATTGAAACGTTGCGCGTGTCCGAAGCAGATACCGTTCTGGTGCTCGGTGCATCAGGAGGGGTAGGCTCGCTGGCGACCCAACTCGCGGTGCTCTCAGGCGCTACCGTCATTGGCAGTGCTTCTGCCCAACACCACACCTATGTGAGGTCGCTCGAAGCAGAACCCATGCTGTCGAATGATGTCGCCGAACTCAAAAGGCACACATCCACCGACGTGACGGCCATCGTGGATTGCGCCGGCCACGGCAGGTTGGCGAAGGCTATGGCTGCTGCCCCAAATGCAAGAGTCTGCTCAATAGCGGACAGCGGCCCCGGGATAACTACAGTTTTCGCCCGACACGATACTGAGATTCTCGCACGGCTTGTCGACCTGGTTGAAGCCGGGGCTCTACGAGTGACGGTTGCAGCCTCGTTTGCCTTGGCAGATGCCGCACTCGCACAGGACGTGCTGAAGGCAAGGACCTGCGGACCAGGAAGATTAGTCCTCGTTCCAGGTTTTACCTGACAGCATCGGGTGGACTCGTGGAGGGTCACTGCTCACACACCCTCCTCGAAGATGGCAACCACCCTCACAAAACCAGCCGAGGCGTGTTTGATCTTGTAGGGGAAACACGAGACCTCAAAGCCGTGGGCAGGCAACGTTTCCAGATTAGAGAGTTTCTCCATCTGTCCATAGCCAATCTCCCGTCCAGCCTTGTGCCCTTCCCATATCAGGGAACTGTCCCCATAGGACCAGTAGCCGCAAGCGGAAAAATACTCAAACCAGCAGATTTTTTCGATAGAACTCGGTGAGCCTCACTATCGCTGGCGTTACGTACTGCTCTTTGTCGTAGAGATCGACGTGACTCGCACCTTCTACCCAAAGTAACTCCTTCGGCTCTCCTGCCCTGGGGAAAGCCTCTTCCGTCATCCACTTGGTGGCGGCTTCCGTTCCTACAATGGCTAGCAAGGGACGTGGTGCAACCCTGTCGATGAAGCGGAAACCCTCAAATAGCGCCATCTTGTCGACGCTGACCCAAGGCATCTGTTTAGTAGATCGCGGATGATAAGCACGAGGAGTGCAGTAATACTCCCATCCTTCGTATACGTACTGACCGAGCGTGCGGGCCGCCGCTTCATCAGACGGAAAAATCGGGAAGGTTTGTGTCCCCTCGCCGCGCTCTTGGGCAGTACGTGCCTTCGCAGCACTATCCAGCATCATCTTGAGAACCTCAGGAGGTTGCTTCCCGTCATAACCCACCCGGAAGAATTCGCCAATACTGACGCCACTAACCATAGCGACAGCTTTAACTCTATGGTCGGTCGCGGTGGCCGGAATCACATACCCGCCAGCGGCGCAAATACCCAGCAGGCCAATTCGCTCTGAATCAACGTCATCACGAACGCTCATGAATGAAACTGCAGACTTAATATCCTCAATGCGATGTGCCGGATCTTCCAAACCACGCGGCTCACCTGCACTTTCACCGCTGTAAGCTGCGTCGAACGCGAGCGTAATAAAACCCTGCTCTGCGAGATAACGGGCATATAAGGCAGCGGTTTGTTCTTTTACGCCACTAGCAGGATGCACCACTACAACTGCCGCTTGTGGCCCGCTCGCCAAGCCATCTGAGCTGTAAAGATTGCCCACGAGGTTGAGCCCGGCACTTTCGAAAGTAACGATTTTTTGCTTCATGTTGAAATTCCTTACCGGCTTAATTGCTGGAGTGAACGTGCTGCCTAAAGCCTAGCGACTGGCATTGACGCAATTGAACAATGCCAGGAAATTTCAGAGGTAGCCTGAAGCTGCCATTCATCTGCACAATCCTTCCAAATGTGATTTCATCGGGTACGCATCGTTTGCTGGCGAGGTAGAGTTTCGTCATGAAAAAGAACACAAGTTTGCTGGACGAGTTGAAGCAACTCATCCTTCGCCATGCCGCATCGCACGCTGCTCGACCCGCGCTCCCAAACGTCGTGTTATCGAGCTATTTCGCGCCGACGCAGCCAGTCCGCCACATCGCCGAACCTGCCCTGGCCCTCGTGGTACAGGGCGCTAAACAGGTCGCCCTCGGCAAGCAGGTATTTCGATATGCCACAGGGCAGTATCTGATTTACCTGGTCGATTTGCCGCTTAGCTCAAATGTCATACAGGCAAGCGAAGAGGAACCACTGCTGGGCCTTGGATTAGTCCTGAGGCCCGAAGCGATAGCTTCGTTGTTGTTAGAAAGCAGCGCGCCACAAAAAAAGAAAGGTGAGCAGTCCAGTATTGCTGTAAGTGAATTAAGTGATGATCTACTTGATCCCGTTGTCCGGCTCATAAGGCTTTTAGATAAACCGAACGACATTCCAATTTTAGCGCAGTCAATTGAACGCGAAATTCTGTGGCGCCTCATTAACGGGGAACAAGGTGCAATGGTCCGGCAGCTTGGCCTTGCTGACAGCCGAACGATGCAGATCGCACGAACGATTAAATGGATCAGAGACCACTACGCAGAGACCATCCGAATAGAGAAGTTGGCAGACGTAGCAGGTATGAGTACTACATCGTTTTATCGGCATTTCCTAGCGGCGACATCATTAAGTCCTATCCAATTCCAAAAGCATGTTCGACTCCAAATGGCTCGATCACTGTTGGCCTCTTCCTTGAGAGGGATAGCGGATATAGGTCTTGCGGTCGGCTACGAGAGTCCTTCTCAGTTCAGTCGTGAATACCACCGTTTGTTCGGACGACCTCCACGTGAGGATGGGAAAATACTCAGAAAAATTGAGAGTGACTAACATCCAGCAATCCTCCGTAGCATTGGTACACGCACCTTGGCCAAAGAGCTGCAAGCGAATGGACATCGTGTCGGGCGGTACATGGCCCGCAGCTTGATGCGCGAAGCTGGTATCGCCAGTCGTCAGCGCCGGCGCCATAAGTACAAATCGCCCGGCGTTCACCGTTTGGCAAACATTCTTTTCAGTCAACGCACCTCGCCTAGACCTGACCAGATTAAGTGCGGCCTGGAGTCGGCTCTCGGACACATCAATTGGAAAGTTTCGAGTGACCTTGTAGTACTTTGCAGCGTGGTGGAAGGCATCCAAGCTATCTTTGTTGTCGTCAGAAAATATGCGCTCTGAGAATGGTTATCCCAGAACTGCCAGTCATTCAGGTACATAAGCGCAAAATACGTATCCTTCCGGCCAAGTCATTTACCCAGCCCCGCGAGGCCAAGACATGGTGTGCACTTAAATTTAAGTGGGCACCAGTTCCAGTTTTTTAAGCGGGTATTTCATGCAGCCACAACGCCGTTCCTACTCCAAGTCCTTCAAGGCCCAGGTCATTCAAGAGTGTGCCCAGCTCGGAGCTTCAATTGCCAGCATCGCGCTCAGCCATGGTCTTAACGCAAACTTCGTACACAAATGGATTCGGGCGCAAGCGCAGAAAAGCACGGCGCTGCAACCTGCATTCATTCCGTTACCCATGCAGTTGACTGCAAGCCACCAGCGCTAGGTCAAGACCAGAATCCACGATGCATGGCCTAGAGTCTCTTTAGTTTTAACGTCCATGTATCCGTAGCCCCAGTTCTTATCATGTATTAAGGCACGATGCTCTCGCTGCTCCAGGCACCGTTTACCAACCGTGTCACTCCCAGGGGGTTTACATTCTGCAAGGCAGCAGGCAGCAAGCTGTCCGGGTAGTTTTGATAGCACAACGGGCGCAGGAACCGATCAATCGCCATACTACCGACGGAGGTACCCCGGGCATCACTGGTAGCCGGGTACGGGCCGCCATGGATCATCGCGTCGCAGACCTCTACGCCAGTCGGGTAGCCATTGACCAGGATGCGACCGACCTTCTCCTCCAACAGCGGCACCAACCAGTGGTACTGACGCAGGTCGCCAGGCTCACCGATGAGGGTTGCTGTGAGTTGGCCGCGCAAGGCCTGCAACGCCCGCTTGAGTTCGGCGTCGTCAGCCACCTCGATCAGCACCGTGGTCGGACCGAAGACTTCTTCCTGCAGCAAGGGATGGCCCTCAAGCAGCAGGTTGACGTCGGCCTTGAACAACTGCGCCTGAGCCTTGGTGCCCTGCTGCGGCTGACCTGCCAGGTGCGTGATGCCTGCGCACTCAGCCAAGGCGCTGATGCCGTTCTGATAACTGAGCAGGCCACCCGCATTGAGCAGGGTTTGCGGTGCCTGTGCCGACAGGTGCCCCTTGAGCTGCTCGGTGAACGCTGTGAATGCCGCACCACGAATACCGATCACCAGGCCAGGGTTGGTGCAGAACTGCCCGGCGCCCAGCACCACCGAACCCGCCAGCTCGCCAGCGATGGTTGCGCCACGGGCGGCCAGGGCACCCGGCAGCAGAATGACGGGGTTGATGCTCGACATTTCGGCAAACACCGGGATTGGCTGCTCACGCTCAGCGGCGATCTTGCAAAGGGCCTGCCCACCGTGTAGCGAGCCGGTAAAGCCCACCGCCTGGATGGCCGGATGCGCGACCAGGGCCGCCCCGACACCTTGACCGAAGATCATGTTGAACACCCCCGCAGGCATGCTGGTGCGCGTGGCAGCGCGTTCAATGGCGCAGCCCACCAGATCGGCGGTCGCCATGTGGCCGCTGTGGGCCTTGACCACCACCGGGCAACCGGCCGCCAGCGCCGAAGCGGTGTCGCCCCCTGCCGTGGAGAAGGCCAAGGGGAAGTTGCTGGCACCGAATACCGCTACTGGGCCGACGCCGATTCGGTACTGGCGCAGGTCTACGCGTGGCAACGGCTGGCGGTCCGGCAGCGCCAGGTCAATGCGTGCACCTAAGAAGTCGCCACGGCGCAGCACTTGGGCGAATAGGCGCATCTGGTTGCTGGTGCGCAGACGTTCGCCCTGAATACGCGCGGGCGGCAGCGCAGTTTCCCGGGAGACAATGGCCACGAATTCCTGGTCCAGCGCCTCCAGTTCTTCGGCGATCGCCTCCAGGAACTCTGCGCGCCGCGCCGGGCTCAGTTGGCGAAAAGGGCCAAAGGCGCTTTTTGCAGCTAAGGCGGCCTGCTCGACTTCTTCGAGCGTGGCCTGGTGGAAGGCATACGGCAGGGCTTCACCGCTGGCGGCATCGACGCTTTGGTGACGGGTCTCGCCGAGGCCGCTACGGGCGCCCGCGATGAACTGTTGGCCAAGTACAGGAAGCATTTTCAACTCTCTCTATTGCATCGGCCCGTGGCCGAAACGAATGAAATGTACAGGAAACGGTGTGGGCTGTACTTCACGTACGGGTCATCTTGCGCTCCGTGTACGCGGCCAGCGAGGTCAGCGGGAAGCAGATTAAAAAGTAGATGACGGCGGCGATGCTGTAGATGACGAACGGGCTGAAGGTCGCGTTGTTCAGCACCTTGGCCGAGTAGGCAAGGTCGAAGAACCCGATGACCACCGCGTTGGAGGTGTCCTTCACGATCTGCACCAGGAAGCCCACGGTGGGCGGCACGGCGATTTTGATCGACTGGGGCAGGATCACGTACAGCAACCGCTGCGTATTGGTCAGGGCCAGGCATTCGGCGGCTTCCCACTGGGTCTTGGGCACCGACTCGATGCAGCCGCGCCAGATCTCCGCCAGGTAAGCCGATGCGTAAAGCGACAGCGCGAGGCCTGCAGCGAGCAGCGCCGGCACATTGAAGCCGCTGAAGCCCAGGCCGAAATAGGCCAGGAACATCACCACCGGCAGCGGGATCCCCTGGACCGTGTGGATGAACGCCAGCACCGCATTGGCCAGCAAGCGGTTCGATGACACGCGCATCAGCGCCAGCGGCAAGCCAAGGATCGAGCCCATGATGAAACCGATGGCCGACAGCAACAATGTCCAGCCCGCACCCGTCAACAGGAAGACGAACTGATCTTGAGTCAAGACGAACATGAATCCCACCTCACTGAGCTAGACGGACGGACCGTTGAATGCGCCGCTTGCGCGGGAAGATATAAGCCGCCGCCCAGAAGCAGATGACCTTGATCAGGATGGCCAGCACCAGGTAGACCGCCGCGATGATCAGGTAGACCTCAAAGCCCCTGAACGTGAATGACTGGATCATGTAGGCCACACCGGTCAACTCTTCGACCGAGATTTGCGACATCAATGAACTGGCCAGCATCAACAGCACGAACTGGCTGACCAGAGCGGGGTACATTTTTTCCAGCGCCTGGGGGAGCAGGATGCTGGTAATCAACTGGTACTTGGTCAAGGCCAGGCAGGAGGCTGCTTCAGTCTGGCCGCGATGAATGCTGCCCAGTCCGGCGCGGATGATTTCGGCGGTATAGGCCCCCGCATTGATCGCCAGGGCGATGATCGCGGCGTTCGTCGCGCCGATCCGAAATTGCAGCACCGCCAGCCCGAAAAACAACCAGAACACCTGGATGATCAACGGGGTATTGCGCACCAGTTCCACATAGACCACCGCCACCACGCGGACCGAGCGCGGCCCATAAGAGCGCCCCACTGCCGTCAGCGAGCCGACTACCAGCCCCAGGACCATGGACACCACACTCAGGTACAAGGTCTTGATAATGCCGTCGACAACGTTGGGCCAGTACTCTTGCAGAAAGGAAAAATCAAAGATGTACGACATATTCCGGTCCCGACAATCCGTCAGAGAAGAAAAACGAACCGGGGCAACGCGCCCGGTTCGTCAGGTGCTGGAGCCCGTCTCAGGGTTTCAGCAGATCAGCGGGCAAGGATTGGCCAAAGTACTGCACGAAGATCTTGTCCAGCTTTCCATTCTCGACGTTCTTGGTAACCCACGCGTCCAGCCAGGCCTTCAGCTCTGGCTCCTGCTTGCGCAGGCCGATGGCGAGGGGGTAATGCGCCATGTTGAACTTGATTTCGATGTTCTTGGCGGGCACCTGCTTTTGCAGTTCCTGGACCGTCGACAGGGACGCGGCGATGATGTCCTGCTGCCCGGTGACGACTGCCGTGTTGGCCGTGGCCTCGTCTTCATAACGCACCACGTTGGCTGAGACGGAGGCGCCCTTCAGCGACTTGGTGAGTTCGATATCCGCCGTGGTGCCGCGCGTTACGGCGACGCTCTTGCCCGCCAGGTCACCCACCTGGGTGATCGCATTGGCTTTTTCGCTCGCTACCACCAGGTAATCCACCGCATACGGCAGGGAATAATCGACGACCTTTTTGCGCTCTTCGGTGACGGAGAACGAGGCGATCACCACATCGGCCTTGTTCGACAGCAGGAACGGCACGCGCGCCGCGCCGGAGACCGGAATAATCTTCAGCTTCACGCCCAGGTCCTGCGCCAGCAGCCTTGCGGTGTCGACGTCCGAGCCCGACTCGCCCGCCGTCGCATCAATTTTGCCAAACGGCGGATAGCTGACATCGATCGCCGCCACCAACTCCCCGCGCTTCTTGATATCGTCCAGTGCGTTGGCGTGGGCCTGGACCGACAGCGCGGTCACCGCGAGCATCGTGGCCACACGGAGTACATTAATTGTGATCGCTTTCATGAGAACGTATTCCTGAGTTGTTTATAGTTATAAGCCGCTGCCGATGAATTGCGCCAACTCCTGGGAGTCGGGTGATGTCAGTATCTGGGCACCGCCTTTTTCCCAGACCTTGCCTTGGTGCATGAACACGATCTCGTCCGAGACCGACCGGGCAAATGCCATTTCATGGGTCACCAGCAACATGGTCATGCCGTCGGCCGCCAACTTTTCAATCACCTTGAGCACTTCCCCGGTCAGCTCCGGGTCGAGCGACGACGTCACTTCATCGAACAGGATCAACCTGGGGCGCATCGCCAGGGCGCGGGCAATCGCGACACGCTGCTGCTGGCCGCCGGATAATTGCTCGGGATAGTTGTCGATCTTTTCCAGCAGCCCCACTTGGTTCAATACGTCCCTGGCCACATCCAAGGCGTGGTGCTGGCTGACTTTCAAGACTTTGCGCAAGGCCAGCGTGACGTTGTCCGCGACGGTCAGGTGCGGAAACAGATTGAAGCTCTGGAAGACGATGCCGACTTCCTTGCGCAACTCGCGCAAATCACTGCCGGGGGTGGACAAGTCGCGGCCACAGACCTTCAGCGTTCCACCATCAATGCGTTCCAGGCCGTTGACACAGCGCAGTGCCGTGCTCTTGCCCGAGCCACTTCGACCAATCAACGAGATGACCTGGCCCGCCTTGATGTCCAGCGTTACGTCTTTCAGGACCTGCAGGCTCCCGAAGTTCTTGCGTACACCGTCGAACGACACCAGCGACGGGCGTTTCTCGTCCACATCGCCAGTGTTCCACCCTCCCTGGGACACGACCAATGTGGGCTTGGCAAAGCTGTTTTCACTTATTCGGCCTGACATTCAAATACCCCTCACATCGAGATATATACAGCTAGTGGCGGCAGACGCTGTCATCGCAGCAGAAAATCACAATGACTGGCAGTTCTTGTTTTTATTGACCTCATGAGCTCTTTCGCTCCAACTCCAGGCGCTATGAATGTCGTTCCCTCAGACAGCTTAGGCGAGTAGCCCGGGTACCTCGTTCGTACCGGGGCCTCGACCTTATTTACCCCAATGCAAGGCGATCGGGTTGGCCGCCCTGGCCAGTTCGAGCAGACCTTCACGTGTCTTCGGATGCAACGCCTCCAGGGGATGGCGCACGCTGTCGGACTTGATGACCCCGCCCTCCTTCATGACCGTCTTGGCTGCACGCAGCCCGCACTGGCGGTTCTCATAATTGATCAACGGGAGTATCCGTTCGTAGGCCCGGATAGCGTCCTGGCGACGGCCTTCGGCATGGGCGGCCATCACTGGCCGGATCAGGTCTGGAATCATCGCGCTGGCCATTACGCCACGCGCACCGGCATCCAGGTCGGCCATCAGGGTGATCGCCTCTTCACCGTTGAAAGGCCCCTCGATATTGCTGCCGCCGAGTTCTATCAACTCGCGCAGCTTGGCGGCAGTGCCGGGCACTTCGATCTTGAAGTAACGCACCAGCGGCAAGTTACGCGCCACTTCTGCCAGGAAGGTGGTGGAGAGCGCCACGCCGCTCAGTGGCGCGTCCTGGATCATGATCGGCAACTGGCACGCCTCTGCGACGCGGGCGAAATGCTCACGGATCAGGCGCGGCTCAAGCTTGATGCCCGCGCCATGGTAGGGCGGCATCATCATGATCAGTGCAGCGCCATGGTCTGCCGCGTGACGTGCACGCTGGCCAGCGACCTGGGTGCTGAAGTGGCTGCAGGTGACCATCACCGGCACACGCTCCTTGACGTGCTCCAGGCAGAAAACGGTCAACTGCCGGCGCTCCTCATCCGAGAGCAGAAACTGCTCCGAGTAGTTGGCCAGAATACAAATGCCATCGACGCCCTGGTCGATCATGCAGTCCAGCACACGCCCCTGCCCCTCGAAATCGAGTTCGCCGGCGTCGGTGAATGGCGTGGGAGCAACAGGAAACAGCCCCGAGTACGGCCCAGTCGTTTGCATCGCAAGAACCTCTTCCATTTGGGAAACGCCAGGCCGGGCAACGGCCTGTCGTGTGTATGAGTCAGCCCCGGCCGTAGGCCGTCAGCACTTTGCGGATCGCGTGGGCGATGCCTTGCAGGTGTTTGTCCTCGAAACGGTCGGTCCACCACATGCACACCGTTTCCTTGCAGGCGGTTTCCGCCACCGGGCAGACGCTGCTGGAAAAGTCCTGCGGGGTTACGCCAGGCAAGGTGAAAGGCAGCCCCGAGGTACCGAACGTCTTGCGCTCGCGGATGACCGGGTAGCTGTAGAGCGGCACCTCGCCCGGATAACCGATGAAACCGTCAATGCCTTCCGCCACCAGCGCTTTCATGACATCGCGCATCGAGCACTTCAGTTGCGCGGTGTCGACGCGGAACGAATAGAAGAAGTACACCCCGCGGGTCTGCGGCAGTGGCAATACCGGCTGGATCGGCAACCCCTCCAACAACTCGGTCAGGCGATCGGCCGACGCGATACGTGCCTCGACGAACTGCGGCAGTTTCTCGACCTGCGCCAGGCCGACGGCGGCCTGCAATTCGGTCATGTGGTAGTTGGGCGCCAGGAACAGATGGTCGCGGCCACCACGCTCACGCGGCCAGCCCTTGTCACTGCTGGCGCGCAGGCCACGGCCGTTGTATTCGTCGCGGTTGCTGATCACCATGCCGCCGTCACCGGTGGTCATGTGCTTGGACTGCTGGAAGCTGAAGCACCCTACATCGCCGAAGGTGCCGCACAACTGGCCCTTGTAGTAGGCCAGGTGCGCCTGGGCGCAGTCCTCGATCACAAACAGGTTGTGCTTTTTGGCGATCGCCATGATCGCGTCCATGTCCGCCGGATGGCCGTACACGTGGGTGACGATGATCGCGCGGGTTCGCGGGGTAATGTTCTTCTCGATGGAGATCGGGTCGAGGTTCTGCGTGAGCGGGTCGACATCAGCGAAGACCGGCACCGCGAGTTGCGCGAGTACCGGAATCACGGTGCCAATGTCCGTCACTGGCGACAGGATGATTTCGTCCCCAGGTTCGGGGTTCAGGTAGATCACCGCGGTATGCAGCGCCGCTGTGCCGTTCGCCACCGCCACGGCCGTGGACACGCCATACATCTGCGCCCAGCGTTGCTCGAACTGCCGGGTCTTGGGCCCGACCAGGAAGGACAGGCTGCCGGACCGAATCACTTCCAGCAGGAGTTTTTCTTCCTCGGCGTCGAATGTGCGCCCGGACGCATCACGAAAGCTCGGCAGGGTTCCTTCGATGGCGCGTGGTCCGCCATGGATGGCTAATTCATTCATGATCAATCCTTCTTATTTGAAGTGAGTGCAACCGCTTACAGGCCGAGGAAATCCGCCATCAACTGCACCTGGTGTTCCAGCATGTGGCGTCCCAGGTGGACCCGGCAGCCGATGCCCTCGGCTGCGTTCAGCAACGCCGTGCGCTCCGGTTCCTGGACCACTTCGGCGACGGTCATCTGCGCAGTCAGCTTGTCGACATCCAGCGGCAACGGGTCGGTGGCGTGCATGCCCAGCGACGTGCCATTGATCACCAGTTGGTGGCCACTGGGATCACGGGTTCCCAGAGCGACCTCCAGGGACGGGTAATGCCGCAGCAGCCGTTCCTTGAGTTCAAGACTCTTGTGTTCACTGCGGTTGGCCAGGGTCAGCCGGGAGATGCCGGCGTTGGCCAGCGCGAAGGCCACTGCGTTGGCCGCGCCACCGGCACCAACCAGGTACACCGACTGGCCGGCGACTTCGATGCCGGCATGCTGCAGCCCCTGCAGGAAGCCGACGCCATCGAGTTGATCGCCCACCAGGCGGCCATCGGGCAGGCGCCGGATGACATTGGCGGCGCCGACGGCTGCGGCCTGTTCACTGAGTTCGTCACACAACCCCAGGATGGCTTGCTTGAAGGGCACCGTGACAATCGCGCCATCGAAGCTCAGCAGGGTTCGAAGACTGTTGACGAAAGCTTCGAAGTCTTTGGGCGCGACATTCATGGGCACCATGATCGCGTCACTGCCGCGCTCACGGGCAATCCGGTTGATCTTGGGCGGCGCTTTTACATGTTCGGTGGGGTGAGCAAGAATCCCCAATACCCGGGTTCTGCCCGTCACTTCTAGGGTGTTATCCAGCCTGTCAGGCATGTACGTGGCTCCTCTCTATAAAAACAATCCGGGCTGTTTTGCGGGCTCTACGACGAAACACTAAACACCGCAAAACCGGATGGATTAAAAGTACTGCACTTCCTGCAGGCCGAGTAATGAGAAGTCGACCGCCCTCGATAACCGTCAGCTATCCCCGGCTGAAGACGGGCTCCAGCTAGCGCCTGCTACGGGACCGGAGCCGGCTGGAGTTTTCCGATGAGCTGATGCCTAATGCGCAGCACCTATAAAAAAAGGCGCCTACCTGATGATGACGATGCCGACCCTGGAGACCATCTCCTCGCGCCTTCGCCTCAAGCAATTGCGCCTGTTGGTTGCGCTGGACGACCACGGCTCCATCCACCGGGCCGCCGAAATCATCGGCATCACCCAGCCCGGCGCCACCAAGGCCCTGCACGATGTAGAGGAAACCCTCGGCGCGACGCTGTTCGAGCGCACCAGCAAGGGGCTCAATGCGAATGCGATGGGCCGTTGCGCGATTCGCTATGCACGGTTGATCCTGACTGACCTCTCCCATCTTCGGCAGGAAATGCAAGGGATCTTCCAGGGACACGGGGGCCGCATCACCGTCGGCACGATCATGGGCGGCGTGCCGCTGCTGACCGACAGCCTGCTGCGGCTGCGCAAGCGTCAACCCCAGGCGACCATCGAGATTGTCGAGGACACCAGCGTCAAGCTGCTGAGCCTGCTGGACCAGGGCCGGCTGGACGTGGCGCTGTGTTACCCCAGCGTGAGCCCGCGCCCCACCGCCTATGACAGCATCAGCATGAAACCCGAGGCGCTGGTGGTCATGGCCAACCCCAAGCATCCGTTGGCGGGGCGCAGCTCGCTGGCCCTGGAAGACCTTGCGGATTCAGGCTGGGTGGTTTTCTCGGCGAACATGCCGCTGCGCCAGACCCTGGAGCGTGAGTTCCACGAGGCAGGCGTGAATTTTCCGGCGCACCCCATCGAAACCTCATCCACCTTTGCCACGTTGCTACTGCTGATCAATGACCCGAACCTGGTCGCGGTGTTGCCTACCGACGTGGCCGAGCTGCCGCTGTTGCAGGCCATGCTGGCGCTGCTGCCTTGTACCATCACGCCCAAGACCGAACCGTTCGCCATCGTCACGCGCACCCAGGTGGAACTCTCGCAACTGACGCACCTGCTGATAGAGGAACTGACGAAGTAGCCCGGCGGCGCCACATAGATAACGCCCGGTTATCTAAAGCCTCCGGATTTTCATTACCCGCCCCGTCGAGCCGGCGTTAGGATCGGGCTATGAACCCTGTAGCCCAGCATCCGCTTTCCCGCCCAGTAAGGTGCCGTAATGGAATTGATTGCTAAAACAAGTGCGCAAAGCCAGATTGCAGCCGCCACGATTCGCCTTGACCCGCATGACGATGTACTGATCGCACGCCAGCCGCTGCCTGCCGGGCTCTTGCTGGAAGCAGAAGGTGTGGTGGTGCGCCAGGCGATTCCTGCCGGGCACAAGGTCGCCGTGCGGCGTATTGAGGCCGGCGAGAATGTTCGCCGTTACGGCCAGATCATCGGTGTCGCGTCTGAGGCGATTGAGGCCGGTGCGCATGTCCACAGTCATAACCTCGGCATGGCGCACTTTTCACGCAACCATGAATTCGGCATCGACGCCAAGCCGACACCGCAGCGAGAAGCGACGTTCATGGGCATCGTTCGCCCGGACGGCCGCGTGGCAACGCGCAATTACATTGGCGTGCTGACCTCGGTGAACTGCTCGGCCACCGTGGCGCGGGCAATCGCAGATTACTTCCGCCGTGACATTCACCCTGAAGCGCTCGCGCCATACCCGAATGTCGATGGGGTGGTGGCCCTGACCCACGGCATCGGCTGCGCCGTGGACCCCGGTGGCGTGGCCTTGGCCATGCTGCAGCGAACGCTGGGAGGTTATGCCGTTCACGCCAACTTCCATTCCGTGCTGATGATCGGCCTGGGATGCGAGACCAACCAAATCGACGACCTGCTCAAGGCCCAGCACCTGAGCGCCGGCCCGCACCTTCGGGTGTTCACCATCCAGGGCACCGGGGGCACCTCGAAGTCCATTGCCAACGGCATCGAGCAGATCAAGGCGCTCCTTCCGACCGCCAACCAGGTACACCGCGAGACAGTCAGTGCCAAGCACCTGATTGTGGGGCTGCAATGCGGCGGCTCGGACGGTTACTCCGGGATCACCGCCAACCCGGCCCTGGGCAATGCGGTTGACCGGCTGGTGGCGGCAGGCGGCACGGCGATCCTCTCCGAAACGCCAGAGGTCTATGGCGCCGAGCACCTGCTGACACGCCGCGCGGTGAGCAGCGCGGTCGGTGAAAAACTCATCGCACGTATTCGCTGGTGGGAGGACTACTGCCAGCGCATGAACGCCGAACTCAATAACAACCCATCGGCCGGCAACAAGGCCGGTGGGCTGACGACCATCCTGGAGAAATCCCTCGGCGCCGTAGCCAAGGGCGGTTCCACCAACCTGGTGGATGTCTACGAATACGCCGAAGCCGTCACCGCCCACGGCCTGGTGTTCATGGACACCCCCGGCTACGACCCGATCTCGGCCACCGGCCAGGTGGCGGGCGGTGCCAACCTGCTTGCGTTCACCACAGGCCGCGGGTCGGCGTTTGGCTGCGCGCCCTCGCCTTCGATCAAGATCGCGACCAACTCGCACATGTTCAACCATCAGGAAGAGGACATGGACGTGAACTGTGGCGGTATCGCCGACGGCACCGATACGATCGAGGAACGCGGCGCCCATATCTTCGACATGCTGCTGCGCGTCGCTTCCGGAGAGCGCAGCAAAAGCGAACTTCACGGCTATGGGCAGAATGAATTTGTGCCTTGGCAGATTGGCGCGATTACTTAAGGCTTTGAAGGGGGGAGATAACAATGGAGGTGCAGGAATGGGTGATCATTTATGATCACCCGCCCTTTGAACTGCCGCTGCGGCGCGAATTCACCTTGTGGAGCAAAGTGTTCGACAGCGACTCGACGCACCGTTGGATGTGCCACTTGCTTCAGGAAATCGCTGCGGCATATACCCTACGCACGGCCAAGCTTCCCCGCTCGTATCATCCTGAACGTAAAGGTTAGCTAAACGCAGTATTTCTCCTTGCAGAGGAACTACGCACTACGGGTGCTGACGCGGCGCTCTTGCCGCCACTGCCCAGGTGTCCTTCCGGTCACAGCCTTAAAGGCTCGGCTGAGCGAAACGTCGGAGCTATAGCCCGTTTGCTCGGCCGCCTCGGCAATCGACTGACCGGCCGCCAGGAGAAGTTTTGCCTGGTAGATGCGCCAGTTAGCGATGTAGGTCATCGGCGGAACCCCGATGACAGACTTGAAGAGCACCGCGAATGCAGAACGCGACATCGCCGCGTCCCGGGCAAGTTGCTCCAACGTCCATGGTCGTGCCAGGTCAGCATGGATGCGGTGTAGCGTCCCGGCAAGCTGGTGGTGGCTCAGGCCGGCAAGCCAGCCGTTCGGCATATTGCCCTCGGAGGCCGCCCATAGCCGAATCGCCTGGATGAACACAACGTCCAGAAGCCGGCTGACGATATACGGTGCGCCGAGCCCATCCTGTGCCTCTTCAGCACCAATCTGCTCAAGGATTAACAGCATCCGCCCCGCATCAGGGGCAGCCATTGCGACATGCACGACATTTGGCAGCAGCGCTGACAAGGGCTCGCCCGCAGCATGGTCGAAGGTGAATAACGTCGAGAAGAACTCGCAGACCTCTGCGTCGCCTCCGAACGACACCATGTTTCCAGTCACGTGATCGGCCACCACCCAACATGGGATTGCATCGCGGTCCGGCGTATCGCCCAGGATACCCTCGACACCTTGTTTGATGATAAGGCAATCGCCCGTCCTGACCATAAAAGGGGGCTGGCCGGCCTGGGTGAACCAGCAATGCCCTTTGGCGATGACCACCAACCTTGCTTGGGCACCAGTGTCGAAAGAGATCGCCCAAGGGCTGTGCCCGCGCAGACGGACGAAAAGCGAGCTTTCGAGTCGCATCGCATCGAGAACGGAATTAAACGGGTTCATTCGGGCACGCTTTGGACGATGGGTTAGTAATTCGATATTCCTGGCAATGGATCATCCAGTCAAGCCGAACCACTATGGCGCCACAGGCCGATAAGGCGCCAACCATTGGAGATGACATGAAGGTTTATCGTTTGCAGACTATTGGTTCAATCGACGGCCTGGAACTTTGCGAAGAGCCGGTTCCCACACCTGGGGCTGGCGAAGTTCTGATTCGGATCATGGCGACCTCCCTGAACTTCCGAGACCTCGCCATTCTGAATGGTTCGATGCCCTTCAGCGTGGAGCAAGGGCGAGTACCGCTGTCTGACGCGGCGGGAATCGTTGAAGCCGTGGGATCGGGCGTAACCCGATTCGGGGTGGGTGCTCGGGTGGTAAACGCCTTTGCACCGGGTTGGGTCTCGGGTCCGCTTCGCGAATTCGCGCCGCAGTACGGTATTCACCTCGATGGATGGTCGAGTGAGTATCGCTGCGTAGACCAACACGAAGTCGTCGCCATACCGGCCTCCATGAGTTTCGCTACTGCTGCTACGCTGCCCTGCGCTGCTGTCACCGCATGGTCTGCGTTAAGCGGTGTAGGGCCGCACCAACGTGTCCTGACTCAAGGTACGGGTGGAGTGTCGCTGTTCGCGGTCCAGCTTGCCAAGGCCGCAGGCGCAGAAGTCATAGCGACGACATCGTCCGCAGAGAAAGCGCAACGGCTTCGCGAACTGGGCGCGGACCATGTCATCAATTATGTCGAGAAGCCCAACTGGGGTGAGGCCGTTAAGGCAATTACCGGCGGTCGAGGTGTGGATCGTGTGGTGGATGTGGGCGGTCCCGGGACCTTGGCCCAGTCTGTGAAGGCCGTCGCAATCGGCGGGCAGGTCTCGATGGTAGGCGTTTTGGCGTCAGGCGAAATGCCTGGCTTCATGGATATGTTTTTGAGCCAGGCACGGTTTCAGCCAATCGCTACGGGCAGTCGCCAGGACCTGGAGGATGTTATCGCAACGGTGGCTCAGCACCGTCTGCACCCGGTGATTGATAGTACCTTCGACTTCGATGCCGCCCACAGTGCATGGCGGCACTTCGCTAAGCGCGACCTCTTCGGCAAGGTCATCATCACGCAGTAAACGTCAGCAGCGTGGTGCCCCACAAAAAACCGATAAATGAGACCTGACTTTGGTGGACGCTCTCGCGTCCGCCTCTGATGGGAAGGCCCGCGCAGCATTGCCATCAACCGGCACGCCGACTTACCTCACCTTCGGGATAGCGCAGCTCGATCAAGGCAACAAGCCCTTCCTCGGCAACACCCAACCTACTACGATCAAGAACAACCCTTTGCAGCTCCACTTGCGCCTGGATCGATTCGTGGAGATGCACTAAGTGGGAACTGCATTGTCCGAGCAGACACCGGTAAGCTTCATATTCCACGCTCTCAGTTGCTGATAGGCTGGTGATATCCAGATATATGCAAGGCTCATCGCGTCTGGCCACACTCTAAATTGTAATGGGGCAATTTAATTGATGGAAAAGTCGAGTGCTCAACCCGCGGGACAAGTGCGGCATGGCGGGACCCTACCAGAGTCCATGAGCTTTCCCGACGCTGAAAAGATGCACGCGAAGACTATTATGGTACCTATGCGCGATGGCGTAAGTCTGGCGACCGACCTGTACTTTCCCGAAGGCGATGGGCCTTGGCCACTAGTACTGCAACGTACACCTTATAGTCGCAAGCAACCGTTTTTTTACGCGCCTTTTTACTATCTTCTGCAGTCAGGGTTTGTACTGGCCGTGCAGGACAATCGGGGGCGTTTTGACAGTGAGGGCGATTATCGGCCGTTCGTAGATGATATGGATGACGGTTACGACACTGTTGAGTGGTTAGCGGTCCAACCTTATTCCA
Organism: Pseudomonas sp. ADAK13; assembly: GCF_012935715.1. Taxonomy (NCBI): domain Bacteria; kingdom Pseudomonadati; phylum Pseudomonadota; class Gammaproteobacteria; order Pseudomonadales; family Pseudomonadaceae; genus Pseudomonas; species Pseudomonas sp. ADAK13. The sequence goes on along the minus strand of NZ_CP052860.1, from coordinate 5,932,810 downwards.
CGGGTAAAGTCGGTATGACCGGTGCCTCGGCGATGGGAATTGCCGCCTATCTCGCCGCAATGGCCAATCCGCCGCACCTATTTGCAGGCGCGGTGATGGTGGCACGCAATCCGAATCAAAACTTGTCGCGGTTTCCAGGAGGGCTTTATCTGGAGAATGGTGCTGGCGAGTGGAGCAAAACTGTCGGTTTAGCTGAGAAGTCATCGAGGGTGCCCAAAATTGCATCGTTCGATGATAACGATATCAAGATGGACATTCGCCAATACGATAAGCAGATCAACGTACCTTTTATCCATCTAGGCGGGTGGTTTGATATTCACCTCCAAGCCACAATCGACAACTTCAGGCATCTTCAGGCGAAGGCCGCAGCACCTGCACGTGGCAATCAGAAATTAATCATGGCAGCAAGCGCTCACATAGGCGCGGTTGAAGAGGTTGTTTTTCCCGAAGATTGCGGTGCGCCACCGTTCATTTCTAGCGAACTGATGGTTCGTTGGTTCAACCACTGGTTAAAGGGGGAGGACAATGGTGTCATGGAGGAACCTGCGGTACGTTATTACCTGATGGGTGACACGTTTGATGAGTCAGCGCCCGGAAACGAATGGCGGGAGGACGAAACCTGGCCGCCGCCTTCAACGCCTACCCATTTTTATCTGCAGGCGAATGGAGCATTGAGCAATACCCCTGCCATCACAAACGCTGCTCTCAGTTATATCTATGATCCGCTGAACCCTGTGTCGACAAGAGGGGGAAACAATCTTTCTATGGCTAGCGGGCCAGTTGATCAGCGCCCTGTAAGTTCGCGTGCCGATGTACTGCGTTTTGTCAGCGAGCCACTTCAGGATTCAATGACCGTGGTCGGACAAATCACTGCTCAACTTTGGGTGTCGACTGACGCAGAAGACACCGACTTTATTATCAAGCTTGTCGACATCCATCCAGATGGCTTCGAGGCCCTGGTGCGTGATCAGGGAACACGTCTGAGACACCGAATGGGAGGTTACAGCCAGACCCTTGTTGTAAAAGACGAGATCTACCCGGTCACCATCGACCTTTGGTCAACGGCGCTTGTATTCAACAAAGGGCATCGCCTAGGCGTTTTCATACAGAGCAGTAACTGGCCACGTTTTGAGCGCCATACCAACACGTGGGATCAACTGGATGGCTACGAACAGTCCCTGAAAGCATGCAACACTCTTCATCTGGGACCTGATTATCAAAGTAGTATTCAGCTGCCATTGGTTCGCTATACCCCCAGATGAACTGAATCGCCCCGGGTTTCGTAGACGTTTTTTGGAGTCCTTTTTGTGGACGGCAGAAGCCACTCATGAGCGGCCGCTTCGGGTCTGAAGGGGTCGTTCATGAGTTTCAGCTACCGGCCAAAAGCAGACATTCGCATGTGGTCCGCTCCAAGGCTGAGACAATGGCATGACGCTTCAACGAAAACAGGATGGTTCAGTACGCGGATTTTAGTTCATACATAGTGGCCGCAGGGCAGATCATGATTGTCCATCAATTCTCGACGCGGCCGGTAGCCATCGCAGCAGATCCACATCATTCATCGGCCGGGCGAACAGGTAGCCCTGCCCTTGAGTGCATCCCATCGCGAGCAACGACTCGCGCTGTTCCTCAGTCTCGATGCCCTCCACTACCACGGACATCCCCAGGGTTTCCCCCAATGCCAGGGTGCTGCTAACGATTGCCCGACAGCGCGGTTCGTGGAGCAAGGTGCGGATAAACTCACCGTCGAGTTTGATCTCGTTGAACGGCAGCTGGCACAAGCGCTGCAACGACGAGAAGCCGGCGCCGAAGTCGTCGATGGACAATTTGCAGCCCATCATGCGCAGGCGTACCAGGGTTTCCAGGCTGGTGGCCGGGGCTTCCAGCAAGCCGCTTTCGGTGAGTTCGAAGGTCAGGCTGGCGGGCACTGCTTCGTGCAGGGACAGAATGCCTTTGATCACCGCGGTCAGGTTGCTGTTGGTCAGTTGGCTGGTGTGCAGGTTGAACGACAGGTCGAGCGTCAGGCCGGTGTTTTTTGCCAGTCGCTGCAGGCTCAGAGCTTGGTTCATCTGCATGAACAGCAGCGTATCGAGCAAGCCGCAGCGTTCCAGCACGGGCATGAACACCGCCGGTGACAGGATGCCGCGCAACGGGTGCACCCAGCGGGTGAGCACCTCCACGCCGCAGACGTCATCGGTATTCATGTCGACCTTGGGCTGGTACCAGGCTTGCAATTGCTGTTCGTTGAGGGCCCAACGCACTTCTTCATCGCTGGCCAGGCATACCGGCACAGCGTCGGGCGGCGCGACACCAGGGCCACTGGAGCGCTTTTTTAGCAAGTTCTCCAGAGTGTGCGCCTGCAACGGCTTTCCGACATCCCCGAGCATTTCCAGGCCCAGCAACGAAACGATCTGCTGAACCGTGCGGCGTACATCGGCCGACAGGGAGCTGCTGATAATCACTGAGCCGACCAATCCGGAACTTCCCACCTGCTGAAGAAACTCCAGGCCATCCATGCCTTCCATGCACAGGTCGCACAGGGCAATGTCCACTGCGCCCACTTGATCCAACACAGCCAGGGCGTGTAAGCCGTCCACTGCCTCGAAGACCTCGCGGCAACCCAACTGGCGCAACATACTCACTGCGACGGCACGTTGAAAAGGATGATCCTCGAGAACCAGCACGCGTATGGGAAAACTCGTCATTGAAGTCGGCTCATCTGAAAGGAATAAGGTCGCCCGGGTGTGACGCCGGGCGGGTTGCAGCGATTTAGCGCACGGGCAGCTTGATGATCTGCTCGGTGGTCATCACGTCGCCGAAGGTGTCTTCGACTTCGGCCAGTGCCGATTGATGCAAGGCGTCCTTGTCGACGCTCTGGCCATTGAGGCGGGTGATCGCACGGGTGGCGGACGCATCGGACGCCACGATTACGTTGAAGCCCAGTGGCGCTGCATCACGGGCTGCACCGGCGACACAGGCGTGGGTCATCAGACCGCTGATGATCAGCGTATTGATCCCGGCCTTGCTCAACTGTGCGGCCAGGTCAGTGCTGGCGAACACGCTGACGGTGTTCTTTTGCACGACGTGATCCTGAGGACGCGGCTGCATGTCCTTGTGGAATTTCACGGTCTCGCCATCAATGGCAAATACCGCAGCGCCGGCCGGCGACACGTGTTGCACGTGGTAGACCGGAATCTTGTGGCTATCGGCATAGTTGATCAGCTCACGGGCTTTCGCCAGGGCGCTGGCGCCATCCGGGATCGGCATGCGCCCGGTGAAGTATTCGTTCTGGAAGTCGATCACGATCAGCGCGGTCTTGGCGGCCGGCAATTGCTTAATCTGCTCGGCACCGGACATGGCGCGGATGGTCGGGTGATCGTTGGCGATTGCTGCACCGCTGGCAACCACAGTGGACAGTACGCAAGCAGCCATGAAGCGACGGGTAAACCGTTGCATGGGGAGTTTCCTATTTGTAGGTAATGGTGAAGTTGGCGGTCGCGGTGGCGCTGCCGGGCTGTGGCCCGGTAGCGTCGCCGGCGGTCTGGATATAGCGGGCACCGAACTGCAAGTTGGTATTGCCGTCCTGGACCGGCATGATCGGCACGTCGACGCCCAGTGGCAGCGGGGTTCCATCCTGCTTCAGCACTTGCACGGCGACGCCTGTGGCGGTGGCTTCGCTATTCAGGCCGAGCACACCTTGGCTGGCGTCGACAATCATCGAGCCCTTGGCGCCGTCCAGGCGGATGTTCGCGTTGTTGCCGCGAAAATAGTTCCAGGTAGGATTTCCGGCATAGGTCCCGGCCACGCAGTTGTTGAGCGCGATGTTGAACCCTTCGGTGGGCGTGACGGTTCCCGGGCCGTTGAACACGCGCTTCTCCCAGTTCTTCATGGGCACATCGATGATGTTGCCCACGGCTGCGGGCATGCTGCAGCCCGCCACGGTCACGGTTCCGGTCAGGCGGCCATCGATCCAGTTGAACGGGGTGCCGTTGTTGTTGATATCGACGGTGTAGACCTGCAAGTTGCCGAAATCGTTGATTCCTGCCGGGATAGGTCCGGTTTTGATCAGGATCAGGCTGTTGTTGGTGTTGGCGCTAAATCCACCGGTATTGCAGCCGTTGAACGTGAGCGGGAAGTACCAGCTGCCAGACGTCAGGCACATATAGGCGGGCCGGCTTTCGTTGACTACTCCGACTCCGACTCCTGGAACGTTAGTCGTGTAGAGCTGACTGCCTTGCACTGCACCAATGGCTGCTGTGACGTTAGGCGCCTTGGCAGTCAGCATGGTGGACTGGATCGAAAACGGGGTAGTCGTCGCGCAGTTGATAATAGGAAACCGGGTGTACTTGACCGCGCCAATGGTCGATCCCACCGGGGCGTCCTGAGGGATGAACAGGTCACCTACGGCATGGATGCTCTGCGTCGCAACGGTGGCAGCACAGTCAGCCGCAGCCATTTGTGAAATAACCACCGGCAGCACCGCCAGCGCACTCATCATCAAGCGTTTCTTCCAGACATTACGCGCGGGCAAAGCCAAGTCTTGGGTCGAGGACACAGCACTAAAAATTTTCATGGACGAGATTCTCCGCAAACAGCATCCATCACCCGGTAACCGTCGGTGGCTGGCGTGCTGCTGATATCCAAATTGATTTCACATTGCTGGGCAGCCTCGCCACCCCACTTCATCGTGTATGTCGTGCCCTTGCTGGCAGACAGCAACACCTGCCCCGCCTGTCCAACCACACCAACGCTGGCGCCCTGGTCGTCCTGCACGGTGGTGCCGAAAGGCAATAGCGAGCCGTCCTGCAGGCGCACGTTGAGCAGTATTTTTTCCGAACGGCCAGCGGCGAATACCGCCTTGACCACCGCACCGCGACGCGGCACAACATTGGTCACGCCTTCGGCGATGTCGACGCTGGTATCCAGCTCGCTGGTGTCCACTGCCACGCGGTTCTTGCGATACGGCGTGACGTACGGCACCAGGGCATACCCGCGATCGTTGGTCAGGGTGCCCGGGGCATTCAGCAGGCCAACCTTCGGCGTGTCCTTGACCTCTACCAGTGCGACGGTTTCACCCAGGGTCTGGCCGAATTCCACGCCATCGCCATGGGCCAGCACCGAGCCAGCCGCGCTGACCGAAGTCTGGCGGTAGCCCGAGCCGACGCTCACACCGGCGCCCAACTGGGCAAACGGTGCGCGGTAGCCCAGTAACGCCGAACCATTGTTTCCGGTGTTTTCCACGCGGTTGGCGTTGACGTTATAGTTCAGGTTGCCATCGCGACCACTGAGGCCGGCCCGTTGATCAAGGCTGCCGTCGTTATTGCGGGTGACGCTGAACGTACCAGTGCTGCGGGTTTGCCCCAGGGGCATGGACACGGTGAAAACCACTTGGTTGTTGGAGCCGAAGTCGTCTGTCAGAGTCTTGCTGGCGTACACGCCATAGGTCACGCCCTTATACTGGGTGTTGAAACCCAACTGCATCTGCTTGTCTTCCCGGGACGTGCCCCAGTAGTTCTGCTTGCTCAGGTTCAAATACAGCGAGCCGTAGTTGTCCAGGGCCTGGTTGACGCTTGCCTCGACCTTGCTGCGTTTGGAGAACTGGCTGTATTCGTTGGGTTGCTGCAAATCCACGGCTTCGCTGAAGTCGCGATAGCCTTCGGTGGAATAGCGATAACCGGCGAAGCGAACCGAGGTGCCGCTTTCAAACGCCTTGCCGTAGCGCACGCCGACGCTCTGGCCCTTTTTGCTTTCGCCTTTGGCAGTGACAGTCGTAGGTACGTCGGTCTGGGCCTGGGTGACGTCGATCGACACGGCGCCGAGGCTGCCCAGGCTCTTACCCACGCCAACCACACCGGCACGGTAAAAATCAGCCCCCAGAAAGCCACCGTACAGCGTCAGGTCGAACGGCAACCCATAGGCCAGAGACGCCTGGGTAAACATTGGCCGCTCGCCGCCATTGGCCGAGTTGTACTCGCCCACTGTCGCGCTGTAGCGCCAGGTTTTTTCCCGCAGCATATTGGCCAGGGTCGCGTACGGCTGGGTGAAGCGGCGCTCGCCGCCATCGGCTTCGGTGATGATCACTTCCAGGTCGCCGCTGCCCGAGGCCGCGTTGAGGTCGTTGATTTCAAAAGCGCCCGGCGCCACGTAAGTGGTGTAAAGCGAGTAGCCGTTCTGGCGCACTTCGACCTTAGCTTGGGTTTCGGCAATGCCACGGATCACCGGGGCGTAGCCCTGCATCGAGTCCGGCAACATGCCCATGTCCGAAGCCAGTTGCACACCGCGAAACGGCACGCTGTCGAACACATCGCCGGGGGTGAAGCTCTCGCCCATCGTCAGCGTGGCTTTCAGCGGCGTGATGTCCCGTTGTGCGTAGGTATTGCTGCGCTGCCACTTGCGTCCACCTTCATCGTCCTGGCGGAACGATGAGCTGGAGCGAAAACGCCAGTCACCGAGGTTGAACCCACCCGTGGCATACAGGTTGTATTGGTTGCCGGTGCCGCGGGCGTCGCTGTTGGTTTGCGCGGCGGAAAACTGGTAGTTGAGCATCGCGGCATTGATGCCACGGTCCCATTCCGACGGTGCCACGTAGCCGGCCGCATCCCGGCTCAAGGCGATCTGCGGCACGCTGATATCCAGGGCCAGATAGTTGGCGTTGAAGGTCACCGAGGCGCCTTCGATCAGCGCAGCCAGGTCGATGCACGCGGGCAGCGTTTCGCCGGGTACTTTGAACGCATCCAGCTTCACCCCGAGCTCCTTGAGAAAGGCTTCGGACAGGCATACCCGCACGTCGCTACCCTGCTCGTCCTTGATGAAGGTCATGTCACGCCGGTCGAAAAAGCTCTGGTTCAGGCGAATCAGTACCGGGTAAGTACCAGGACCGATGCTGCCGCTGTTAGCAACCGCATCCAGGTCGAGGTTTGGCCCGGCATCGGTGCCACCAAACGACTGCATGAAACTGGCATCGAACTTGGCGGGCTCACCGGCCAGGGCCAACTCACCGGCACAGGCGGCCGCCACGGCGACCCACAAGGGCAAACGACTAAAGCTGAAGGAGTTATCGAATCGCATGGCAATACCCGGCCGCCGCGCCACAGCCGTGGCACGCGCAAACGTCTACAGAAAGAAAAGGAATCAGCGGTTCAGTGGCACGGTCTGCGGCTCGCTGTAGCCGCCGTAGTCGTTGATGGCCGAGAACACCACTTCACCGCCGGTGCCTTTGAAACCTTGCAGCGGATAGCGCTGGCTGCTCATCGGCGCGACCATCGTCGGCTCGTTGACCTCGACGCTCTGGCCGGCGGACTTGGCCGTCACGCCAATAAACGAGATATGGAACGGCGACGGGTTGTTGACCACCAGTACTGCCCTGCCCTGTTCCTGCGCCAGGCTCCAGGTCAGCTTCGACGGTGCCTCCATCGCATTGCCCTTGAGGCCGGCCGGGCGATAGAACAATTTGACGCGGGTGCGCATGGCGATCTTCAGCGTATTGGCATTGCCTTCGCTGGCGACCGGGATTTCCTGGGCGTTGAAATAGAACACCGATTCACGGTCGGTCGGCAGGTTGCCGGCGACTTTCTGGATACGCACCATTTGCTCTTTGCGCGGGTCCAAGCGGAACAGCGGTGGCGTGGACACGAAGGGCGTGGCGGTGGTCATGTCATCGGCTTCGGTGTTGACCCAGGTCTGCACCATGTACGGCTGCGCCGTGGTGTTGCTGACGGTGATCGCCGCATCGCGTTTGTTGCCGTCGAACACGATCCGCGTACCGCCGAGCATCACACCAGCGTGGCTGGCTGTGCTGAGCAGTGCGGCACTGAGCAACAGCGCCAGGGCCGATGCTTTCTTGAAGGGGGAAACGTTCATTTCGATCATCCTCTTGCCGTGAGCGAGGGGATGGCCGCTGCGCGCATCAACGCTGCAGCGGCGCATCAACAGGGCTTACTGGTACTCGACGGTGAACGCAGCCTTGGCGTTAGCCGGGCCGGAGGTCGCAGTGCCGGTAGCGATGTAGTTGGCGGTGAAGCGCAGCGGCTGGCTCAGGTCCAGGTACGGAGCGGATTCCAGGCCCAGTTGCACGTCCTTGTCGGTGGCGTCCTTGATCTGTACCGCAACGTTGGTAGCGTGGCCCGCTTCCGGGGCGATACCAATCCACTGACCGCTGGCGCCAGCGGTACCGCTCAGGGACAGGAACTTGACCACGGCGCTCTTGCCGGTGACGTTGCAACCTGGGGCGGTAGTGTCGATGGTGAGAGTGAACGCGCCGCCACCGGCGACAGCGCCGGTGGTGGCCAGGGAGGTGGCAGGTACATCACCCAGGCCCACATCGCCGGCACCGGCCGAACCGTTCAGGTCGGTCACAACCACTGGGCAGGTGTTGTCGGTCACGCTGCCGACGAAGTTGATTTCACCGTCAGCGGCCATGGCAGCTTGGGAACCAGCGGCGAGGACGACAGCGGCAAACAGACCTTTGAGCGCAAACTTGTTCATAACGTAATCCAGATAATGAGGAAAGTCTGAAGCCCAGTGAGGACTTCAATCAGGTTGCAGGGCCCGGTCCGCTTGGTCGGTGGGGCCGTTCAACGAGGCTCAGTATCGGAGTTGTGATGAGTAAATGACGTATGAACGCTGCCGCATTTTTGTAGGAAATTTCCTGCTGCCAACTGCTGCCTCCTCTCCTAATATTCAGGCGAGGTAACGCTCAAGACGTTCGCTGAGCAGCTCCATCTGTTGATGCAGCGCATCCACCGTCTCGGTCAGTAGCGTGGCGTCTGCTCGCTTGGTGGCGGCCTCCAGGTCGTCACAACAGCGAATCAGCCCCTGGGCCTTGATGATCCGCGCGCCGCCCTTGACCCGGTGGGCCAGGTCCGCCAGGCCTTGCAGGTCGTGGCGGGTAAACAGCTGCATCAGGCGCGCCATGTCCTGCTCATTACTGCCGGCCAGGTCGCCCAGCAGGCTTTTGATCGAGGCGATGTTACCGCCAGCCAGATGTTCAACGCTGCTTAGGTCGATATCGTCATCTGCCGAAAACCAGGGTTGCGCAGGCCTCTGCTCGGTTGCCAGGCCTGCCAGGCGTGCACTCAAATCCTTGAGGCTGATGGGCTTGAACAGGCAGTCATCCATGCCAGCAGCCAGGCAGCGGACCTTCTCTTCCGGTTGCGCATTGGCGGTAAACCCCAGGACTAGGCTCGGTGGCAAGCCACGGGACGTCTCTTCGGCGCGGATCGCCCGGGCCAATTCGTAGCCGTTCATCAGGGGCATATTGCAGTCGGTGATCACTACATCGAACTGCCCGCTCCGCCAGGCCCGCAACCCATGGGCGCCATCTTCAGCATCCTCGACCCGGTGCCCCAGGTAATTGAGTTGCTGGGTCAGCAACTGACGGTTGGCCGGGTAATCATCAATTATCAGGATGTTCAATGCGTGGCTCATCACTGCCGGCTCATCCTCGACCGGGGCGGCGTCGAACAACGGTTGAAGCGTGGTCAGGTCAAGCCGCAGGTCGATGCGCGTGCCTTTGCCCAATGTGCTGTCGAGGGTCAGGCGCCCGCCCATCATTTCGCAGAGTGTGCGGCTGATGACCAGGCCCAGGCCGGAGCCGCTGCGAGCCGACTGGTCATTGTTGCTGGCTTGGGTAAAGGGGCTGAACAGGCGTTTCTGGTCCTCTTCGCCAATGCCCATACCGGAGTCCTCAACCTGCAGTCTTACCCCCAATTGCTCCTTGCCCGTTTCCGTTCGAACACTTAAGCGCACCTGGCCCTGGGCAGTGAACTTGATGGCGTTGCTCAGCAGGTTGGACACGATCTGCTTGAAGCGCAGCGGGTCGATCAACACATCGCAATTGACCCCGGCATCCAGGTCCAGCTGCAGTTGCAGCTGTTTCTGCCGCGCCAAGCCTTCAAAAATGCGTACCACCGACTCCAGCAGTTCCCGCAGATTGGCGCGCTCCGGGTTCAGGGACAGACGCCCGGACTCGATGCGGGCAATGTCGAGGATGTCGCCGATCAGGTCCAGCAAGCCCCGCGCCGCGCCGGAAGCGACGTCAATCGCAAAGCGATCCATCACGCCCTGGTCAGCCTTTTTCGTCGCCAGTTCGAGCATGCCAATCACCGCGTTCATAGGCGTACGAATTTCATGGCTCATGGTCGCCAGGAAGGTGGTCTTGGCGCGGTTGGCGGCGTGGACGTCTTCCAGCAGGCGCTGGCGCTCGCTGATATCGATCCAGCCGGCGATCATGCCGCTGACTTCGCCGGTGCTGCTGCGGTACGGCAGCATCCAGTGGTAGATGGTCAATACTCGGCCATCTGGCATGCTCAGGCTGCGGTCCTGTAGCTGCGCTTCGCCGCTGTCCATCACCTGCAGATAGTCACGGTGATACGCGGCGGCCTCATCCGGGTCGCCGAGCACACCGTCCAATACGGTCTTGCCGATCACCTGCTCGCGCTCGACGTTGAACACTTCCAGGTAACCGCTGTTACAGATCAGCAGCTTGCCCTCGCGGTCGCGCACATAGATGGGGTGCGGTGTGCCGTTGATCAATACCCGCATGAACTCAACCTGGTCGCTCAACGCCTGCTCGGCCTGCTTGCGCTTGCGCATCAGCATCCGCAGGTAGGCGATCCAGCCCAGGGCAATCAACAGCAACACGGCGGCAATCACGAAACCCTGGATGATTGCGTTGCGGTTGCGCAGCCAATAGCTGTCACCCACCACGACCTGGCTGCGCCAACGGTTGGTCAGCTCATCCATTTCTTCGGGCGCAATGCTCAGCAACGCCTTATCCATGATAGAGAACAACTCCAGTGCCCCCCTTGCGGTGGCGAAAGCCACCCGGGCGTTGGTCACACCAACGGTGCTGGTCACTCGCAAGCGGTCACGATACTGGCGCGAAATCATGTAGCGTGCCGTAATCAGCGAGTTGACTGCTGCATCCGCCTGGCCGTTGGCAACCATGGCCATTGCGTCCTGAGCGTTTTCCGCATCCACTAGGCGAATGCCCGGGTACTGCTCGATGAGCATGTCACGGGTGGCGTTTCCGCGGATTACAGCAAGCTTCTTGCCATTCATGTCATCCAGCGTGTTAGGGCTGCCGGGCCTATTGCTGCTCACCAGCACGAACGGTGTAGCCAGGTATGGTCGCGTGAAACGCAGCACCGCTTCGCGCTCATCACTGGGCGTCAGGGTGACCAACAGATCCGCCTTGTCAGTGGTGATGGCTTCAATCATCTCCCTGACGGAATTCACCCGCTGCACCTCGAATTTCAATCCGGTGCGCAACGCGACCTTCGCCAGCACATCAGCGCTAATGCCACGGAACTCGCCTGCGTCGGTGTAGAACGATATGGGTAAAAAGCTGTCGTCCACGACCACCCGCAACCGCGGATGTTTATCCAGCCAGCGCTGCTCATTGACACTGAAATGCAACGGACGCTGGCCGGGCATGCTTGCGCCGCCAGCGCTCCAGCGGCGCAGGATGGTCTGGCGTTCGGTAACCGGGATCGCCGCCAGCGACGCGTTGATAACGCGCAGCAGGCGGGCGTTGTCACGCTTGACCGAAAAGGAGAAGTTGCTGACTTCCAGGCGTGAGAAGTCCGCCAGTTGCACATTGTTCAGGTAGTTGCGGTTGATCAGGTAATTGGCACTGATCGCATCACCCAAGTACACGTCCGCTTGGCCGAACGCCACGGCGCCGATGGCGCTGAGGGTGGACGGGTAAAGCTGCAAGCTGGCCTTCGGGTAAAAGTCTTCAACGGTTTTGGGCGGCAGGTAGTGGTAAAGCATCGCCACGCGCTTGCCTGCCAGTTCCGGGTCGAGGTTCTGGCTGTCGCCGACGCGAGTGACCAGGGTCGGTTGGTCCTCTGCATAGGCGTTGGAGAGTTGCAGTTCCGGGTCTGCTGCTTCAAAACCGTTGGAGCTGCCCAACATATCGACGTCGCCAGCCTTGAGCGCCGCCAGCACCTCATCCCGCGAGGCATATCGATGAACGCGGACGTTGATGTGCAACAGTTGCGCCAGCAACTGCGCGTAGTCGGCGGTAAAACCTTCATAGTCGTGGCGATTACTGGTAATGCTGAACGGCGAATAGTCCGGCGCTGAAGATCCCAACACCAGCGTGCCCTTGCCCCGCAGCCAGCTCCAGTCGGCCTCGTCCAGGCCCACGCTGTAGTCGTTGACGTCGGAGCGCCCATGCAGCTTGAGCATTTGCGGCGCCGCCAGGGCTTTGCCCAGGGTTCCGAGCAACAGCAGGCCCAGCAAGCCGTGTCGAAGAAGTGTGTTCATTCAGATGAGGTTATTTCGCTTGGCAAAGTCGGCTAGGTACACCACAGATTTCACGTTGAGCTTTTCGATCAGACGGGTCTTGTAAGTGCTCACCGTCTTATTGCTGATCAGCATGGCGTCGCCGATTTCCTTGTTGGTCAGACCCAGGGACAGTTGTTGCAGAATGGTTAATTCGCGGTCAGAGAGATTCTGGATCAACTCGTGATCCGTAGCCTCGGCATCATTGCGCCGTACCGAGCTGTTTGCCAAGTTGGGAAAGAAGGTGTAGCCGTCCATCACGGCTTTGATTGCCTTGGTCACTTCCTCCATGTCGTTGGTCTTGGAAATGAACCCCGCCGCACCGGCTTTCATGCAGCGCATTGAATAAAACATCGCCGACTGCGAGGTAAATACGAGGATTTTGCTCGGCAAGCGCAGGGACGTGATTCGGTTGAGCACCTCGAGGCCGTCGAGCTTGGGCATGCCGATGTCGAGAATGATCAGGTCGGGCACATGCTCCCGTGCCAACTGCACCGCATCTGAGCCGTTATCGGCTTCGGCCACGACTTTGAACTGAACCTGGCTGAGCAGCATTTTGACGGACGAGCGAATGAAGGGATGGTCATCCACAACCAAAGCGGTATACATGTAACCTCCTGTAGGTGCGCCGGAATGATCCGGTGACAGAAGCACCTGCTACACAAAACGATGGATTAACGACCAGCCGATGCGTCGCTCAAGTTACACGAACACGACTGAAGTGTAGGAAAATTCTGAAGTTTTGCTGCTTAGCCCACCGGCGAACTTGCCGACTGTACGTCCTGCCGCGCCAACCAATGCAGGAGGTCGTGGCCGGTCATTGGCCGGGCCAGGAAAAACCCCTGCCCCACCTCGCAACCGAGGCTGATCAGGGCATCACGAATATGTCGGCTGCTGACGCCCTCGATCACCAGGCTCATGTCCAGCGAGCGAGCCAATGCCAGAGTGCTACCGACCATGGCCTGGCTGCGCGGCTCATTCAAGGTGCGTATAAGGTCGCCATCAAGCTTGATCTGGTTGAACGGCAATTGGCAAAGCAACTTGAGTGACGAAAAACCCACGCCGAAATCATCAATCGACAAACCGCAGCCCATCAAGCGCAGGCGCAGCAGGTTTTCCTGGATGGGGGATTGCAAGTCCAGCAAGCCGTTTTCAGCCAGCTCGAACACCAGCACCGAAGCGCACAGATTGTGGCGTTGCAGCGCGCTCTGGATATGCTCGATCAGCCCATGGCGGGCCAGTTGCGAGGCATGCAGGTTGAAAGACATTTCCAGCACGGTGCCCTGACGATGCAGTACGGCGAGCAATTTCAGCCCTTGTTCGAGTAGTTGCATGAACATTTCATCGATCAGGTCATAGGCCAGCACTGCCGCGAGGAAGTCCTTGGGTAACAGCAAGCCCCGTGCCGGGTGTTCCCAGCGTACTAAAGCCTCCACGCCGGCGAGGCTGCCATCGTTCATCATCCGTTTGGGCTGGAACCAGCCGCGGAACTCACCCAGGGCCAGGCCCAGTTGTATTTCTTCTTCGCTGGGCAGCGGGGCCATGGCCGGAGGCTTGAGCGCCGCCGGCGGTATCGAGCGATACCGTTTAAGCAAGCGGTCCAGCGCTTGCGGCTGCAAAGGCGTACTCAAGATACCCAGCAGTTGCACACCCGACAAAAATTCCAGATGTCCCAGAGCCCGGCGCAGCTCCGGACGCAGCTCATTGGACAACCCCACCGCCTGGACCAGGCCGATCTGGCAGGCATAGCGCAGGAACTCCACCTGCTCGAAGCCCTTATCACCCAGGTCGCACAGCACGATATCCACGCCGCTGGTGCGCTGCATCAGGATCATCGCCTGTTCGCTATTACTAGCTTGCAACACCTCCCGCACCCCGAGCCGTCGCAACATATTAACCAGGGCACTGCGCTGGAAACTGTGGTTTTCCATAACCAGGACACGTGGTGAAGGCATCGTCATCAACCGTTTTCAAGCTCGAAGACGGACATAATGACGAGCATAGGCAACCCTCAACGAAGGAAACCGCCTTGTTTCTTGTGGGAAATTTCCCTGCGCAACTAGCGTCCCACTGTAGTGAATAACTCATCAGGGACACTTGCAAACGTTGCCTCCGGCCAATCCCGGGCGTTAAGACCGCGATGATCGAAAAGGGTGAGTTTGTTTGGTACATAAAACAGCAAGCTCGTGCTTTGCTAGTTTTAGCCGAGATACAACATCTGAGCGGCAATGCTAGTGGAGCCTGTAGGAAAGCTCCTACAAATCACAGGGAACGCACCTACACAAATAAGTTTTCCCAAAGCACAAGATCACCCTGTCGCCCAGCAAATGGTTTGTAACGCTCGACGCATTTCGCGTCCTCCAACCATCCAGGCTTTCGCGACAGGCTCGTACCTTACTTTTGGAGTTGTCCCATGAATCGCAAAGCTCTCGCCATCGCCGTACTGGTTTCCGCAACCGGCGCACAATTGGCCAATGCCGCCGACGGCACTATCAATTTCAACGGTGAACTGCGTAACCAGACCTGCACCATCGCCGTTGACGGCGTGGTGTCGCCTGCCATCGCCACCGTGACCCTGCCGACCATCTCCACCGGCCTTTTGACCACTCCGGGCCAGGTTGAAGGCCAGACCGGTTTCAACATCCAGTTGAGCAACTGCGTTGGTACCGCAACCACCGCCGCGGCTTTCTTCAACGCCGGTTCCACGGTTGACCCGATCAGCGGCAACCTCAACAACATGACCGGCACCGCGACCAATGTACAACTGCAACTGGTTGACCTGCAGGGCGGCGCAGCGATTCAGGCGGGTAACACCAACCAGATCACCAGCACCACCCGCAACACCATCGACGGCACCGGCGCCGCCAACATGCCATATGCCGTGCAGTACTTCGCAACCGGCGCCACGACCCCTGGCACCGTGGTCAGCTCCGTGACCTACAACGTCGACTACCAGTAAGCCGACAGCACACTGACGTACCCTGTCCAAGGCGGGCAGGGACACGTCAGGGTGTGGCAAATGAGGTGCGTCATGCGTTACGCAAGTGTTATTCGAATCAGCGCATTACTGATGCTGTCCATGCTGATGTATTCGCAAGCCAAGGCGGGTGTGGTTATCACCGGGACGCGCCTGGTCTACCCGGCGAGCCAGAAAGAAATCACCGTCAAATTGGACAACAACGGCGCGCGTCCCGTGCTGGTGCAATCCTGGGTCGACAGCGGTGATATGCAATCGAGCCCGACCAGCTCCAAGTCTCCGTTCGTATTGTCGCCCCCGGTGTCGCGTATCGATCCGAGCAAAGGCCAGAGCCTGCGCCTGATGTTCACTGGCGCAACGTTACCGGCCAACAAGGAGTCGGTGTTCTGGCTAAACGTGCTGGAGATCCCGCCAAAAGCCGAAGGCCCGGCAGACCTGAACGTGCTGCAGATGGCATTTCGTTCGCGGATCAAGATTTTTTACCGTCCTGACGGTTTGCCAGGGAACCCTGTCGAGACCCTGCAGCAGGTGCAATGGAAAGTCGTACCGGCAGAACAGGGTTTCGCCCTGCAAGCCTTCAATCCGACCGCGTTTCATATGTCCCAGGTCGAACTGGCTCTGACGGTTGGCACGCAACGTTTCGAGAGTGAAAACGGCATGGTCGGCCCGGGTGAAACCAAGATTTTTGCCTTGCCCACCCTCAAGTCGATGCCCGGTGCTGCGGCGCAGGTCGAGTTCAACGCCATCAACGACTACGGCGCCCTGGTGCCGGTGAAGCAACCGCTCAAGCCTTGATCTTCCCGCGAACGTTTTAGCGCACGAGTAACCTATGAAGACTCTTCCACGCCTGGGGGCGCGCCCGCAGGTTCGGCCTCGCTTTGCCCTGAATCCGCTGGCCGCCTTGGCACTCCAGGCACTGGCTGGCACTTCAGTTGCGCTTGCCACCCAGGCGGCATGGGCCGAAGACGTGCAATTCAACGACGCTTTTTTGCCTGAAGACTCGCGCAGCCTCGACCTCAGCGCCTACCAGCAGGGCGACCCGGTGTTGCCGGGCGAGTACCGTGCCGATGTCGCGGTCAACGGCAAACTGGTAACGCGCCAGGACATTCGCATCCACGCAAATGACGATGGCAGCCACCCGACGGTGTGCTTCAGCCGTGGCCTGCTGGAGCTGATTGGGGTGGATTTTCGACGGTTGTCCGCCGAGTCCATGACAAGCGTGGAAAGCGGTGCCGAGTGCCTCGATATCGCAGGGTTGATCGAGGGCGCGATGGCGATGTTTTCGCCGTCCAGCCAGCAACTGGATATCAGCGTTCCGCAGATTGCCTTGCGTCGTGATGCGCGTGGTTATGTCAGCCCTGAACTGTGGGATCGCGGCGTCACCGCCGGCACCCTGAGCTATAACTTCAACGCCAACCACAACAAAACCGACACCGGTAATTATGACTCGGCGTACCTGGGGTTGAATGCCGGGTTGAACGTTGGCGATTGGCGCTTGCGCCACAACGGCTCGGCCAGTTGGGACACCTTCAACCGTCAGAACTACGAGGCCCTCAATACCTACGCCCAACGCGATATCACCTCGTTCAAGAGCCAGTTGACCGTGGGTGAAGCCAACACCAGCGGCGAGATCTTCGACACTCTGGCTTATCGCGGTGTGCAACTGGGCACCGACGATCGCATGCTGCCCGAGTCCCAGCGTGGCTATGCGCCGATTATCCGCGGCATTGCCCGCACCAGCGCGCGCGTGGCGATCCGTCAGGCCGGCAACCTGCTGTATGAAACCACGGTGGCGCCGGGCGCTTTCGTAATCGATGACCTGTACTCGACCGGTTATGGTGGTGACCTCGACGTGACTGTCTACGAAGCCGATGGCAGCGAACAATCATTCATCGTGCCATTTGCCTCCACCGCGCAGTTGCTGCGCCCAGGCACTTCGCGTTTCAGCGTGGCCGCCGGTGAAACCCGCAACAACTACATCGACCGCCAGGCGAAGCTTTTCCAGGGCACCTATCAGCGTGGACTGAGCAACATTTTCACCGGGTACGGCGGTGCGCAATTGAGTGACGACTACCGTTCGACCCTCGGCGGCCTGGCATTCAGCACGCCGGTCGGGGCTGTGGCGGTAGACGTCACCCACGCGCAGACCGAACTCAAAAGCGGCACCGCCACCGGCCAGAGTGCACGCCTGAGCTACAGCAAGAACATCCTTAGCACAGGTAGCAACCTCGCCGTGGCGGCGACGCGCTTCTCCACGGAAAACTACCTGGACTTCAGCAATGCCGTGCAGTTGCTCGATGCCGAGCGCAGGGGCCTGGACACCCGCCTGTATGGCCGCGCGCGCAGTCGTTTGTCGCTGACCGCCAACCAGAGCCTGGGCGAATGGGGCCAGGTGGCCTTCAACGGGTTTACCCAGAATTACTGGAACCTGCCGGGCCGCGACGTGCAGTACCAGTTCAGCTACAACAAGCAGGTCGGATCGGTCAGTTACGGCGTCAGTGCCAACCGTGCGCGCATGGGCATAGGCGATATGGACAACAGCCTGCTGTTCACGGTGAGCATGCCGCTGGAATTCGGCTCTTCGATCAACAACCCACAACTGTCCGCACGTTTGATGCGTGACACCCAAGGCGCCTACAGCGAGCAGGCAACGCTCAGCGGCACTGCCGGTGTCGATCGCCAGTACAACTATGGCGTGACCGCAGGGCATGACGGCGCAACGCGCGAAAACAGTACTTCAGTTAACGGCCAGTACATAGGCCCCAAAGCCATCGTCGGCGCCACTGTCAGCCACGGCGCTGGCTACGACAGCCTGTCGCTGAACGCCAGCGGCAGCGTGGTCGTACACCCGAACGGCCTGACGCTGACCCCCTATCGCGGCGAAACCATGGCAGTGATAACTGCCAAAGGCGCCGAAGGTGCCAAAGTGGTCGGTTTCCCCGGCCTGCGCCTCGACAAGCGTGGCAATGCGGTGGTGCCTTACTTGCGACCATACGAATTGAACGAAGTGGCTATCGATCCGCTAGGCACCGACATGAACGTCGAGTTGAGCGAAACCAGCCAGCAAGTAGCGCCGCGAGCCGGTGCCGTGGTGGCGCTCAAATACGGTACCAACAACGGCCAGGCGCTGTTACTCATCGTAACCCTGGCCGACGGCAGCAGTTTGCCGTTCGGCGCCAGCGTGGTCGATGACCGCGGCGTGTCGGTAGGTGTGGTTGGCCAGGGCGGCCAGCTCTATGCACGGGTCAAGGACAATGCGCACCGACTGCTGATCAGTTGGGGCACTCAGGCCGGGCAGCAATGTGCATTGCCGTTGCCGTCGGTGAAAAGCGAAGGCAAGCACCTGCAGCAAGTGGACGCGGTGTGCTCGGCCAACCAACCAGATAACCGCGTTGCTTCTGTGAACAGCGCACAGGAGACCAAGTGATGAACGTGATGAAAGCAAGTGCTGCGGTGTTGGGGTTGTCGTTGTTGGCGGGGACGGCTTTGGCTAATTGCAGCTTCGCCGACGGTACATCCAGCATGATCCGTACCCAGCCTTTGCTGGGGGGCTATCTGACCGTCGGCAGAGATGTGCCTTTGGGGGCAGAGATCTATCGGCAAACGTTCGACGCCTCAACGTTAGTAAGTTTAGCGTGCTCGCCCGGTCTATATAACATGGAGGCCAAACGATGGTTGCCGACAACGCCATTGCCATTGTCAAGCTGGGCGGGTACCCCCTATGGAGGACGCGTGTATCAGACGGGTGTGCCCGGCATCGGTGTGGCTCTCTGGTTTAATGGAGTAGCACTTCCGGCATCGACCAACGGCACGAACTGTGGTGGTGGAACGAACGTCTGTGTCCTGTCAATCCAGGCGCCACTGGCGTTCGATATGTCATTAATCAAGATCGGTGAAGTGTCACCGGGCACGATTCAGGGGGTGTCGCTACCGACGATGGCCCAGTCGCGTATCACCAGCAACAATGTTGAAATTCAGCGCGTGGGTTTCTCCGGCAGCATTTTCATCGTCTCGCGCACCTGTTCTACGCCCGACGTCGCCGTACCCATGGGTACACATATGACCAGTGAGTTCTCAGGCAGGAACACCTTTACGCCATGGAAAGACTTCTCCATCGCCCTGAACAACTGCCCGGCCTTCAGGGGTTATTACCAAGACATTGGTCCTCATTGGGCGAGCAATGGGATGGCCAGCAACCTGACCATGCGCAAAAACAACGTCCTGCAGGTGCGCCTCGATCCGACCAGAGCCGCGATCACCCCTAACCTTGGCATCATGAGCCTCAACCCCAGTGCACCGGGTGAAGACCCGGCCGCCACCGGCGTCGGCCTGCAAGTCGCCGACAGCATCGGCACGCCGTTGCCACTAGCCACGCTTCGTGCCAGCGGCATCACACCTCGAACCGTGGAGGACGCCAGCTATACCATCCCGCTGAAGGCCCGCTACATCCAAACCGGCGACAACATTACTGCAGGCCCAGCCAACGCCACGGCGACGTTTACCATCAATTACTATTGAGCACGTAGATTACTTGAGCGCTCTATTACGCTCAAAGACTCCCAGCAATTGCTTTCACTTAATCCTCTCATCAAAGTAAAAAACGAAGTCGAGAATACCCAGCTTTCTGTCGACGTATGATTCTCCGCAATAGTCAGCTCGAATCCCTGATGGCGAGGCCGCTATTGGCCCAGAGTGTGTAAATACGCAGCAGGAACGTGCGGTACTGAGGTAAAGCTCGTCTGTAGATTCCAAACAGGAGGGATGCCATCGAATGACGGGATCTTTTAGAAACAATGCTCGTGCATTTTTGGAAGAAATTCAGGTGTAATCGGCAGGCTGGATGCTGAACCGATGACCGTGTTGATCCCGCACTTCGGACTACATTCCCTACCGGTACGAAGACGGTCGGCATGAGCAAATGGTCGGCCTAAAACGCTACGGCGCCTCCAAGCAGCTCAAGGGCATCATAGAGAAGCTGGAAGCCGCTACGATCTAACACACGGAAGGGGAGCTGTTTTTCACCATGAGCGTGTTGAACAGAGCTATCGCCTGCTGGAACCGTACAAAGTGTGCCTAACCTTCTATCGCGAACACCGCTTGCTGCGGATTCACGTCACCAGAGCGTATTTCGCACGCACTGGCGAATGCTCACCGGAAACCCCGATCAACAAAAAGGCGTTCAGTGTCTTCAAGGTCGCGATGGATACGCCAAGAAAACCGAAGGGCCAATGCCCCAAGGAATTACGGAATCGGCCGAAGCCGCAAAAGTGAAGGGCCAGAAACGGCGAATCCCGCTCTAGGCGGGATTCGCAGCCGTCGATCGCATGCGTTCGACGGGGCAGGACGCTGTTACTTGGCACTGGGCCATCTGACTTTCATCAGAAGCGGGGTGCGATCCGAAGATCCCTGTAACCAACCTATGGTTCACGCCTACGTGCAAATGAATAGTAGTCAATCCATTATCACTAGGTCAATTATGCTGCCACCTCCTGGATCACCTAGACTCCCCCCCGATCATTCCTCAGCCCCCGTTCAGAGCTGGCCCTGACAGCGTCCAATTCACCGGCAGAGCTGGCAGGCCTATCAGGCTGCTCATACAGGGTCAAAAACTGCTCCTGGGCGTCCTGGAAACCAGCGCTATTCTAACAGCTAGTCATGGCAAGACGGTTTCCCGCACCGGAATGTGTTCTGAGCATTACTCTCTAGTGGGGAACAAGGCTAGTCAATTCGCATCGGTACTCCCCACATCTCAAATGATTAGTTCCAGTGAATCGAGTGACAGATTAAAGGTCGATTCAGCAGAATCATTTCGCTAGCTGCAAGGGGGAGCGGGTGTTAGATGATGCCTATAACTGGCGTAGGCGCATAATCGCATCGGTAATGGCTCGTGCATTCTTGTCCAGCGTTTCCATGGCCCCCATTGCGTTAGCGGCGACACTTCCCACTCCATTCTCTGAGATCCATTTGGTCACTTCTTCAAGGGCCGCTGCTAGGGCGTGCTGGTTGTGCAGGAGCAGTGTGAGAGCGTCCGCTGTGGCTATGTTGGCTTCAAAGTTATCTGGCATGGAGATCGTCCTTGAGTAACTGGTGTGGGAAGACTAGCTGAACACGCCGCTGGCTGGAGCCACTTCTCCAGATCCGCTGACACCTGGATATTTGCACTGACTT
Organism: Pseudomonas sp. ADAK13; assembly: GCF_012935715.1. Taxonomy (NCBI): domain Bacteria; kingdom Pseudomonadati; phylum Pseudomonadota; class Gammaproteobacteria; order Pseudomonadales; family Pseudomonadaceae; genus Pseudomonas; species Pseudomonas sp. ADAK13. Next base: position 5,911,374 of record NZ_CP052860.1, on the reverse strand, counting down.
GACGACTCATTTGCAATCGACCTAACCAGCAATTTGCAACGGACTTGCCCCCCTAACAACCATCACTGACAGTGAACGGCCAGAAGCGGTCATTTACAGCCCAGAAAAAGTGAGACTCAGGCGGGTATGGGATATCGTTCTGACCTCGAAACCGACTTGTATTCATGGAGGAAAAATTGCGGTTTTACATTTTTGGTGCTTCGTGTGCATGACAATCCGAAATTTTCAGGACGCAACCGAGCGTGGCACGAGGCGTGGATAACAGAGCAAACGGCTACGGTCTTACGGTTTGACGGGATGAACAGTGCTGAAAAGATGGCTGCGAAGGTCATTCATGCGTTGTCGTAAGTATCGTAATAGCTCGAAACCGTGGCGGGCGAGGCACTACTTTAAACGCGCTCAAGCTTCAATCCAGCTACTGGAGTGTCTAGAGGAAAATAGCAATGATCACCGAAAACTTAACGCCTGAACTCGCATATCTTGCAATGTATGAATTTCTTGTGGATATCTATCAGCGAACGAAGTCGGATGAGTTGGGCTCAATGTTGGGCAGTATGAGTTATCTTGCCGATGGCGAGACTGCCGATCCGACAATTTGGAAGGATTGGATGCTCTGCGTGACCAAAGTCTTAGCAGGTCAAGGCAATGCTCAACTGAATTTGATCTAACAGTCACAACCGAAAACTCGATAACTACGAGATCAGGTCTTAGTTTTTTGAATCGCTCAGAATTTCGTAGACGCTTCTATGCCCTAAACCGAGGTACGTCAGGAGATTCATCCCACTGTTTTGATAAACCCCATTGAGCGGCCGCTTCTGGCCGAAAACGGACGTTCATACTTGGCCGTTACTGATTGCAGCGTGTCCGGGCTCCATCAGAGTTGGCTTCCAACTATGCGGACCCGTTTGAGATGGTCAAACCATAAGCTCAAACGCATCAACCTGCGGCGCAGTCCACTTTCCTTCGAGTACTACAGGCTTGGGCAAGTAAAGACGCATCACCAGGTTGACCTGGCCGTTGGAAGCCGGTAACCAATTGGACTCCAATGCCGCGCCGGGTGAATCCCGCTGGACGTAAATGACCACGTCACCATTGCCATCGCGTTTGAGTTGGTTCTCCATGGTGCTGTTGATGAGGTAGCGATCCAGTGGGTTGCGGACCAACAGTTTGGAGGGACCGTCATAGAGCGTCAGTGACCAGAACGCGTTAACGGGTGGAAACTGGCCCTTCGGGAAACGTATGACGTAACGATGGGTCGAGGTGTCCAGGCGTTTTCCGTCTCGGTCCAGCGTGATAATGGGGTACACCGTTTCTTCGATATCGTTTCCATAGATCCCGCCCTTGGCTCCCAAAGCTCGTTCCCAGTAATGCCCCTTCATTCGGGTTGGAGAGCCGAACAGCCCTTTGGATGACGTGAGGGTTGCCACACCGTGGTCAATCTGCTCCCGCGTGGTTTCGCCTGTTTGGACCATCGCATCGTATTTATCTGCGGGAAACCCTGTGGGTGGCCACACGCCTCCGGGCGTAAGTCCAAGTTCGCAGAAGCGTGCGCGCAAGTCATGTTCCCATGGCAGAGGCGGGGCAAATTGCAGCAGGAACGCAGCGAATGACCAGAATTGCTTCTCTGCTGAGGTCCGGTCGATTGCGGGCCAGGCAATGGTCGGGGCGGCGGGTGCAGGCTTGTCGCCAAGGTAGGCGCTTAAAGGTTTAGCCTCGTAGGTTGCCTGAATGCGTTTGACCATATCCAGGTCTTGCGCAGAGAACAATTGAGTTCGGATCAGGGCAAATCCCAGCGACGTGTCAAAGCGGATGACTCGCATGATACCGGGTGGCGTCTCACCTCTCCAGTCCGGACCGGTTAGCAAGAAGTGCCCACCCCCATTACCGTCTTTGCGTGTCCCAACGAAATCCAGGTTGTGGGTGTACAGGTCAACCAGCTGCAGCGAGTAGTAACGTGTTGGCTCGATGGCAGGCAGGCTGACCACCAGCGGCTCGGCGCGCAGGTCAAGCATGAGGAACGAGTAAGGAGTGTCGGAGTTAGGCGTGACCACGCCACGGTCATCAGGCGTGAACGTGCGCGCGACGTTGCCGATGTGGTTGAAGGGCGCCTTGAAATCCGCTCCCCGTGTATCCACCGCGTAGTTGTAGAGACTGTAGTAGTTCTCCACCATAGGCAGCAGGTAGATGTAAGCCTCTCGGGCCAGCGTGGTCAGGGCTGCCTTATCGGTGGATAAGGCTTTCGCAAAGGCGGCACTCAACGGCATGCCCAACCCGATGCCGCCGGCGATCAACCCCAACGAACCATTGACTAGAAGACTTCTGCGCTTCATATGCGCTCCTTGTGATATTCAGGGAGTGTGAGGGGTCGCTTCCCGGGCAATCCGGGCAGTCGGGAATGACCAGCTTGCGTCGAGGATTTCAGGGCTGGGCAGGTACAGCCGGACCATGTAGTTCCAACCGTCTGTGATCGGGATGCAGTTGCTGGTGGTGGCACCACAGCCGCCGAACCGAACACGCACTGTGCCGTCGGCCTGGCGGGCAGCTCCAATGCTGTTGAGCGTGTAGGTTTGCAACGCATTCTTTTTGAAGTAGCCGTTTTTGTCGTAGACACTGATCGACCAGAAGCCCTTTACCGGTACGTCCTTGATGTCGAGGACGTACGGTGTCTTGCCGTCGTTGTGTGCCACGGACACATTCAAGTACGTTGCCTCCGTATCAGGATTCCCACCCCATCCGAATGCACTGCCAAGCAGATGGCGCACCGGATTGACTTGCTCTTGCGTGCCGAACATACCGCGCGTATCCGGCAGCTTCGCAGCGAGGGCCAGCAGGTGCTGCCTTATCTCGTCTTGTGAGCGGTGGTTCCAGTCGGGAATGCTGAAGGTGCCGGGCTGCGCTTGCTCAAGGCTCAATTGATCTTGCAGGGCATGCACGGCTGTCATGTCTGCTGGGTTCTTGGGATCGACCAGGATTCGTACACCGATCAATGCATAGCGGGTGCCCATGTCCTGGCGGGTGAGCGTATAGCGGCCAGGTTCGTGAAGCAGGGCCGCGGTGTAGTGGTCCTCGTTGATGACCTGCACAGACAAAAAACGCCCATGGGCGTGCGGCACGTTCAACACAACTGGCCCTGCGTCCATATCCACTACGGCCGATGAGTACAACGTGTCACGGTTCAAACGGATGATGATTTGCTTGTCGATGGCGGGGAATTCCCGACTATGTTTGAACTTGGCGAACCCTCCATCCCTCACCACACGGCTGAAATACAGATCGCTTTCGGCACGGACGAAATTATCCGGCGTCACGCCGATCGGCGCGGCAAGCGAGGCGTCAACACTGCCCATGGCAAGCGTTGTGGCCAATAGAAGGCGTGCTGTGATTGTCATTGAGTTGTTCCTGAATCAGCCGGATGTCAGTGCAAAGGCGAACGTTATAAACAGGCTGTCGCTACTGGCACGGTTTTGCACAGACAGTTCATGGAAATACTTCAGTCGCACGGTGACAGGTCGCTTGCCCGAAAACGTATAACTGGTGCTGGCGCCAAGGGCCGTGGCGCGGCCCTTGAAATCTCCCAGCAATGCCCCCGCGCCGCTGTCTCCGGTCAACTGGCGGTAGTGATAGCCGATCAGTCCCACTGACTGTTGGGGTGAGAGGTATTGCGTTGCTGACCATTCCAGGTGCAACTCGTTACCACTCTGATAGCGGGTGGCGTCATTGCTGCCATTGAAGGTCACACCTGCAGAAGCGGACAGATCGCGGCCGTTCTCGGTATCCAGCCATGTGCCTGACGTACTGGTGTCAACGCCCCAACGGTTGTAGGCCAGATTGGCCAAGCGCCCTTCGCGGTAATCGCCCACCGGCACGTTGACCGACAGGCCCGTTTGCCAATGGAACTTACCCTCCGACCAGGCCAGGCTGCCGCCTACGGTCGGGTCGCCAACCGTGGCGATATCGTCAGTACGTGGGCGGCTGACCCCGGGGCCGCCAAAGGGACCTTGCGCTTGCACCTGCGCCTCAAGCTTTTTGTAGCCGATCGGAAGCGTAACGTTCAGCCCCACGCGCCCCCCGCCCAGTTGCCAGGGCGTGGACCACAGCAAGGTCGACAGGTTGACCAGAGCAGTCGCATCGATCCCCGCTGCCACTCGCCCGCCTGTGGGCAGCTCGTGTTCACCCCCGAGGGTGCCGCGATAGAGGTAGATATCATTTTGGTAATACACCCCTTCGGCGGGGAGTATGCCGGCGCCGGGGCTCTTCATGCCGAGCAGATAAACCCCGGCGGCTCCTTCTACGGCGTGTACGTTGGGTATTTCCATCAAACTGCCCGCCAGCACCGCGGCGGCGACCATTGCCTGTCGATTCAGCATTACTGCGCTCTCAATAAATGCCGCCACGTTCGGCGTGCCTGTCGGCAGTGAGCGGTGACGTTGTGCGTCTTGATTTGGGGCTTCATCATAGAGAGATAGCCGTCGGCCGATTGTTCAGAATCGAACAGTCTTAACGACATCGTCTACCTGCGAGCCAGGGGATTCAGGGGAAGAAAAATGGCGACGCAACGGAAACTTGTCGATCAATTGATGTGCCAAAGTGGCTGGCTTGCTGCTCAACCGCAGCCGTTCCAGTTGGCCGTTCTGAAGTGCGCAAAACTGATGTCTTTCGAGCCGGGTGAAATCGTTTATCGGATGGGCGATCCGCTGGGGGGAATCTACGGGCTGGTATCGGGCGTAGTGACGATAGATACGGCTCCGCCCGGTGAACCGCAACGATTGGTGCAGGTAGGCATGCCGGGCTCCTGGACGGGCGAGGGATGTTTTCTTTCCCGCCAACCACGACGCCTGACGTTACAGGCGCGCACCCACACGTGGATGTTGCATCTTCCGTTGGCCGCCATGGACGAAATCGCCCTGGCAGAGCCCAATGCCACTCGCTGTTTTTCACAAATCCTGATGGCCACAGTGGACGTCTTGATGCAGATCGTTCATGACCTGCAGATTCCCAACGCAGCGCGCAGGATTGCTTCAACGCTGAGCCGTATCGCCTCCGTAAGCCCACAGGGGATTCCACTATCACAGGCAGAAATTGGCGTGATGGCTAATGCTTCCCGAGTCCAGGTGAACTCAGTCCTTGGGCGTTTCACCGAGAAGGGCTGGATAAGCTCTGCTTACCGCACAATCACCATCTTGGACGCGCGCGCACTGACAGCCTATGCACGTGCGGGAGACGAACGCTGTTCTTGATTCACCGTAGCGCCCACCCTCGGTCGATTGGCTGCTTTGGGTCGATTTCGGCCTGTTTCGACTGACTGATTTGGGTCGACAGCTACCGCTCACGACCGACGTCTGTGGGCCAAATAGCTGCCCTTCTCAGGGGGGCAGCAATCGGCCATAAATGGGCACTGGAACGTCATCTGTAGCGGATTAAGCCCTGGATTGCGCAAATATGCAGTCAGCAATTGACTTCACCTTGCGAGACCGCCATACCTGTTTTTTTCAATGTGGCGGAGGGTAATCTGACAATGGTGCGAGTGGATGCAAACCTGATAACTGACTGGCAAACATTTCACAGTGTTTTCGCAGAAAATTTCGGTTTCCCGAGCTTCTACGGCCGCAACATGGACGCCTGGGTTGATTGCCTTTCATACCTCGATGACCCCAGTGCAGAAATGTCGTCTATCCATGTACAAAGCGGACAACCGCTTTCATTGGTCATCGACAATGCCCAGAATTTCAAGCGTCGCTGTCCTGAACAATTTGAAGCGCTTGTGGAATGCGCAGCTTTTGTGAACTGGCGAGTGGTCGTTGCTGGCGGCACCCCACTCCTGGCGCTTGCTTTTAATGTTTAAGTGCTCGCCCATATCAATCGACAGGGGTGTTATCACCGACTGCGACAAGGTGAAAGTTGACCGTCCTGACAGGCTGCTATCGGCCGGTTAGCGACCGTCGCTCTGATTAGCCATCCTTGTCTTTCCACACGTGGAGGACTTGTCATGAACATCATCGCTACCTACGGCCGTCAGCCCTGGAACAAAGGAAAACTAGTCGGACAGAAAACCCCACTCCGACTGAGAGATATCTGGGCCATCCGAGTAAGGCTTCAAATTGCGGAAAGAACCCGAGACCTGGCTCTCTTCGATCTGGCCATCGACAGTAAGCTTCGAGCCTGCGATTTAACCAAGCTACGCGTGCGCGATGTTGCTCATGGCGAGCACGTATCATCACGAGCCATGGTGATGCAGCAGAAGACGCAGCGGCCTGTGCAGTTTGAGATCACTGAGCAAACACGTTTTGCTCTTGCGGCCTGGATACATCAGGCACAACTACGCAGCGAGGACTGCCTTTTTCCTAGTCGGCTACATGCCTCAGACCATCTATCCACTCGTCAATACGCTCGTATCGTCAAAGGCTGGGTGAAAGCAGTAGGCCTTGATCCAGCCATGTATGGCACTCACACAATGAGACGTACGAAGGCATCACTAATCTATCGCAGAACGAAGAACCTACGGGCGGTTCAGTTGCTGCTCGGTCATACGAAGCTGGAGAGCACTGTTCGATATCTGGGAATTGAGGTCGATGACGCCCTGGAGATGGCGGAACAGACTGAGGTTTGATCACGCATAGCGGCGGTCGAAGTCAGGCCGTCGCTAACCGGCCACAAGCGGCCTATGAAAATATCTACGAGACTCGGGACTATTCAGCTTAATCGGCACCCACTCAAAGCGCTTATACCCCATATGCTGAATTTGGATTTCAACGTCCCGCGCAAGCGCGATAGCCTCCTCAGGCATCCGAAGTCACCTTCTTCCCGCCAGAGACCACCACCATGCTTAAACCCTTGGCTTTTGCCGTGTTGTCAGCCATCACTTGCTCAGTGGCCTTCGCGCAAACAGACCCAGCAGACGGCCCCGCCGCCCATAGTTTCACTTTCGGCTCACTGACGATCACCGCACTACGTGACAAAGTGCACAGCATGCATAACGACGGCAAGGTGTTCGGCAGCACCCAGGGCACCCAGGCGGTTGCCGGAGTATTGGCGGCAGCGGGCGCCCCTACCGATCAGATCACCCTGGGCATCGATGCGCTGCTGGTCAAGGACGGCCAGCACACGGTGCTGCTCGACACCGGCCTGGGCCCAAGCGCTCAAGGCGTTTTGATCCCGAGCCTGGCCAAGGCCGGCTATACGCCCGAACAGATCACCGATGTGCTGATCACCCACGTGCACAGCGACCATATCGGCGGCCTGGCGACAGCCGAGGGCAAACAAGCCTTTCCAAAGGCGGTGGTACGGATTTCCAGCCCGGACTGGAAATGGGTCCAGACTCAGCCGGAGCTGGCGGACTTGATCAGGATCATCACCCCTCAGGTGAAGACTTTCACGCCGGGCGACAGCGTGGCCCCGGGCATTCGCTCCGTGCCGCTCAAGGGCCATACGCCGGGGCATGTGGGGTATCAGATCGAATCCGGCAAAAACCGTGTACTGGACGTGGGTGACCTGGTGCACAGCTCGATCATTTCACTGGCCAAGCCTGACTGGGCGATCACCTTTGACAATGATGAAGACGAGGGCGTGAAGATTCGTCGTGCAGAACTGACGAAACTGGCCGCCAGCCACGAGACCATTTTCGCCACGCACTTTCCGTTCCCCGGCATCGGCACAATCGCAGCCGAGGGTGATCACTTCATCTGGCAACCGGCCAAGTAAACAACTCCGTTGGAGCGCCGCGGCTCAGGGCCGGGCCGCGGCCTCCAGCATGGTGCGCAGCCAGCAGTGGCCTGCGTCCTTGTCGAACCGTGAATGCCACGCTGCATACAAGCTGTAGCGCCGCACCCCCACCGGCAACGGGAAAGACTCTAGGGTTTCGGCATACCGCGCCAGGAACTGAGCCGGCAACGTACACACCAGATCCGTCGCCTGCAGCATCACCGGCACCAGGCGGTAGTACTGCACCGAAACGCCCACTCGCCGGCTGCACCCCAGCTTCGCCAACGCCTCATCCACAAACCCGTAAAAGCCCCCGCCATCACCCGATACAATCACGTGCTCAAGCTGCGTGTACTGCTCCAGCGACAATGGCCCCGCACCGCGCGGGTGGCCGATGCGCTGGGCCATCCTGAATTCCTCTTCAAGCAACGGCTGCTGAGAGGCTTTGGCCACCGAGTCTTTGCCGGTCAGAGCCACATCGACTTCGCCGTTCTCCATCTGTTCGGCGAGCCTAGCCTTATCAAGGCTACGAAAGGCAAAGCGAATGCCCTGGCAGCCGGCTTCACGCGTCAGCTGAATCAAACGCGGCCCGATGATGGCGCCGCCGTTGTCGTTGGCGGCAATGCAAAACGTTCGGTCGGCGGTCAGCGGGTCGAACTCGGGCGTGTGGTTGATCACGTCTTCCAGCGCCTGCAAGGCCAGGCGCAACGGCTCCTGCAACCGCGCGCCGTGCGGGGTCAGGATCATGCCCTTGCCCGACAGCGCCGGGGTGAGCAACGGGTCGCCAAACAAGTCACGCAACCTCGATAGTTGCGCCGACAGCGCCGGCTGGCTGATGGCCAAGCGTGCGGCCGCGCGGGTCACGTTGCGCTCATCGAGCAAGGTGCTTAGGGAGGCCAGCAACGCCAGATTATGGCCGGTGATATTCATGACGGTTATGCCCCGTATCCCAAGAGTCGATTTCACGGTGGAGGGGATGCTGTATAGCATTTTCACCCATCAACCGGTTACAGCCAGGAGGTCAAACCCCATGCACACTTACCATTTCGGCAACGTTTCAGTGACGCGAGTGACCGAACAACGCGGTCCCGGATTTGCCCCCGAAGCGCTGTACCCCGACTGGGATCCCCTGGCGCTGGAACAGCATCACCGCCTCATGGTGCCGGACTGCTTCGACCCGCAATTGAATCGTTTTATCGCCAGCATCCATACCTGGGTGGTCAAGACACCACATCACACCATCCTGGTCGACAGCTGCGCCGGCAACCACAAGGAACGCCCGGGCATGCCGCGCTTTCATCAACAGCAACTGCCGTTTCTTGAGCGCCTGCTCGAAGCGGGCGTGACGCCCGAGTCGGTGGACTACGTAATGTGCACGCACCTGCACGCCGACCACTGCGGCTGGAACACGCGCCTGATCGATGGGCGCTGGGTGCCGACGTTTCCAAACGCCAAGTACGTTTTTTCCCGCGCGGAACATGAGTACTGGCTCGACCAGATAGGCCAGGACAGCTTCAACGCCAACGTGTTTGAAGACAGCGTGCTGCCGGTGATTGAGCAGGGCCAGGCGCAAATCGTCGATAACGAGGGCCTGATCGGCGACGCCTTGCTGATTCATCCCACGCCGGGCCACAGCGTCGGACATCTGGCCATCGAACTGGTGCACCGCGCCCAAGGGGCCATTTTCAGCGGCGACATCATGCACCAACCCCTGCAGGTGTTCCGCCCCGAGTGGAACAGCTGTTTTTGCAGCCACCCACAACAGGCGCGAGCCTCACGTCACTGGTTGCTGGAACAGGCCGCCGGGCGCGGCCTGACCGTGTTCACCAGCCACTTCGCCAAAACTTCGGCAGGCCTTGTGACCGAAGCGAACGGCCAGTTCGACTGGCGTTTTATCTGACTTGATCGGGAGCAACTCAATGACAGCACTTACCTGTACCGAATTCATGATCCCCAGTGGTACGCCAGGCATCGAACTGTACGTACGCAACAAACGGCGCTCGGACATGGCCGACTGGTCGGGCGAAAAAACCGTGCTGTTCGTCGCAGGTTCTACCTATCCAGCGTCGAGCACGTTTGACCTGCCACTTGATGGCCAGTCCTGGATGGACCAACTGGCGCAACAGGGTTATGACACCTACCTGGTGGACGTGCGCGGGTATGGCCGCTCCAGCAAACCCGCAGAGCTTGCACAACCCGCTGCAGACAACCCACCGGTGGTACGCACACCGGTTGCAACCGGCGATGTCGCCACGGCCGCGGCTTTTGTGCGCAAACGCAACGGAGTCAGCCGTATCAACTTGATTGGCTGGTCGTGGGGCACCTCGTTGATGGCGAACTATACTGCCGAGCACAACGACGAGGTGGTCAAGTTGGTGCTGGTGGCGCCGCAATGGATTCGCGATACCCCGAGCCTGGCCGACAGCGGCGGCGCACTGGGGGCCTACCGAATCGTCAACCGCAGCGAGGCCAAGGCGCGCTGGCTCAATGGCGTACCCGCCGAACGCCACGAAGCCGTACTGCCCGAAGCCTGGTTTGAAGCCTGGGCCGTCGCTACCTTCGGCCCCGGCGAAACACAGATCAAGGCCCCTAACGGTACTGTACAAGACAGTCGCGAATTCTGGGCCGCCGGACGTTCACTATACGATCCGGCCATGATCAGGGTGCCGGTGCTGATCGTGCATGCCGACGGTGACCGTGACTGTCCGCTGGAGATGTCCCGTACGGTGTTTTCAAAACTGATCAATGCCGTCTACCGGCGCTGGGTGGAAATCGGCGAAGGCACACACAGCGTGTTTATGGAGCGCAATCGCTGGCAGGTAATTGGAGCAGTGCGCCAGTTCTTAGATGAGTGAGTCTCCCCGGTTTTCCTGGATATGCCGAAGTCTCGAAAAGGTGCAGGCTAAGAAGGTTCAATCAGTCCGTTCATGTCCGAAAACTGCCCCCTGTGAGGGGCAGTTTTGGGTCGTTTTCTGCCGGTCGCCACAGGCTGCAAACGGCCATTACCGTATAGAGTTGAGGCATACAACGCATACTTTTAACTATCAACTTCAGCGGACTGCCTCTGACATCTGCTGAACTGAAATTTTAGGCTTTCAGGATCTTTATGAGACCTCACTCACTAAGCACTGCATTCATTACTGAAAATGCGTTTCAACTCGTCGCTTGGAGCGCCGGCGCCAAAGAAGCTCAGCGCCATTTTGTCGATAGCGATGACCCTAGCGCATGGGGAGCTACAAAACCGCACTACGTTTACCGTTTGCAAACTACAATCAGCGAGCTGTTGGTCGTAACTGCAACAAAGATAAGAATTCTCCAGGATTCGCTGAGCGAGCTAATTTTTGATCCAGGGGAGATGGCAAAGGTTGACGCTAACGTCTCGGGACAGCACCCATCGGCGTATCTGACGAACAGCCAGGTCAACCTCTCGATCCGTGAGACATGCAACAAGATTATCCACGCGACATCAGTGGCATTCGTAATGCGAAACGCAGATGGACTGATGGAAGAGTTTGCATACTGGTCAGAGGACCTCGCAGGTTTTTGGTTCAGTGGAGAGGTTCGCCTTAAAGGCGAAAACAGAGGTAAGGAGTGGGAAGTTTTACTTAACCCTGCCAAATTTGGCGTCTGTATTGTCGACTACATCAATGAATTAGAATCGGATCATGAGATTCATAGGGCATGGGAATAAAAATCAACAGGTCATTCCAACCGACGATATCGAAATGTCGCTACTGAAAGGTTTCTGCTTTCCGCGAAGAGCATTTAGGTGGGGCGCTAGCTGTCGTCGCGAGGCAGCTAGCGATCAAAAGCATCTAGGGCTATGGCGGTTTTGTGTCCTTATACAGCTGCTGGTGCTGATGAGCTGATGTGGCTGCTGACTCACAGTGCGGCACCGACGCGCTGTACTTATATGTTCGCCAACCGCTGCACCAATCGAATGACAGTGCGGGTAAATTACGAATTTTGGCATATGGCTGGTGGCGCGCCGGTTGAACCAGGGCAAATTCCACTGGCCTGGCATTCGACATGGTTCTGAGATGGAACTGGATACCGAGCAACTTCAGGCGCGGCGTAAAGAATGCATTCCTACAACTGGGTCGGCTTACGTGGACGGCGGGGCTTCATGCTTGAGGTTATAGTCGGGCGGTTTATATGCTTCTAAACTACCAGCACAGTGCCGATCTCTACGCGAACACGGGTACGAAGCCACAAAATACAACGTACTTAACTGTAAAAATGCAACAAAATTGGATCCTGTGGCATGATCACGACTATCGATTAGTCACGTTTCGGTCCGCCTGCATGTACGAAGATACACCCTCTGGCCTGGTGCTCCCGTCGCATATTCTGCAGCTTCCGATGCAGGGAATTATTAAGATAGCTCCGACTGCTATCAACGTTATGGATCAAAACTTCAACGAAGAAGATCGTTATAGTTTGCTCACCATGCTGTACCGCGATGTTACCCAGCAGGACGCGATGGTGACTGGCAATGCATTTGTCACGATGGGCACCAAGCTGTGGTTCACCAGCAAGCAATCTGAACCATCGTTTAAAGGATTGGTTTTTGAGGCCTACTTGGCCAGGATGTGCCGCGATGATCCAGTTTCAATTGGCCGCAAGGTTTTCGCTTGGTGCACGAACCGAAAGCCCGGCAAAGCCCTGGATGATCTGTATGCCAAATACATACCATTTGTGACAGTAGACAAGAGTTTCGTGCGTAATCGTGCGACTGCATGGCTCTACAACACTGCCAGCTGTTTTGATGTCCAGTTCTACCGAATTAACGATGAGGGTTTAGCAGAGGTGGCCAACCAGGCTAATAGCAATACTCCCGCTGGAGTGCAGGTGAAGGCCATCACAGGCAATGAGCAGAAAGAAATAATTGAACCCATGCGCTCCAATCGATACCACCGCGTTCTCACGGTCCTCAAGCATGCAAGCGGAGAGCATTCTTATGATGCTTGCTTGAGGTTGCTTACCTCGATGCACAAGTCCGGTAGCATCACGGCAGATGAATATCACGATGTCGTCTCACGTTTGGCCAGGCCCGAGCAGTTGGGTCTTAATCAACAGGATGTCGATCAATACAGTCACTATCTGAGTTCGCTGTACAGGACCGGGGGTATCATGGACCAAAATGTGTCTGAGGCCATTACCTTGGAGGTATCTAACAATTTGCACGCGAGCGAAGGTGGGATTCTGGTACCGGCAACTCAAGACATAATTCTTCACGCGAAGCAGATCCTCCATTGAGGCCTGGTCATGGGCTGAGGGATGATCGGAGGTGAGTCGGTGATTCGGGAGGTGAGAGCTGGATTGCCGCACGGAAAATCTCGATAGCCAAACTACCCTACTAGACACTCGATTTGCGAAAAACACCTAGAGATTTGGAGAAAACACTTCAGCCAACCACATTTACCGTGATCGGCCGAAGAGTCTTCCCAGTCCCTGCATATTTGGCTCTAACTGCCAAGAAAGCCCTGTCGAACCTTCAAGTGCGCTCCGGGCAAATCTGATCTGAGCAAGTATTCATTCAATGCAACATGTCCATTCACCCCAACAGCGGTCGCAACGGGGTGAATAAACTCCGGTGTGTTAATCAACCCAGGATAACAACCAACGGCGACACGCCGACCATTGCGTTCCACAAGCAATGGCATTGAATCATCGTCTAGCGACGTGCATCGGTATCCGTCTAGCTCAAGACTTGCGCGCAACTGGGACAAAGTCAAAGCCTGCCCCTCAGGAGATGAACACACCGGCTCCTCACCCAATATGGCATATCGCAGCAGCATAGCCCCCAGATGTCTATCAAGACGTTTTTGAAGGTGTTGGTTGTGAAAATGGTTTAAGCATTCCGTGCAAGACGTTTCGCAAGTGCAACCCTCTAACAGATCAATGCTTGCTTCTAATATTTCTGGCAGGTGCCTTGCCGCGATCTCAGCATAACCAGCACCTCCTGCAAGGGTGTCATACAGGAAAACTTCTAACATGCGAGCCTCATCCTGTAGGGCGGGCTCTATCCTAAAGCCCGAACCAAACTCCGCAGGGTCAAGGTCCAGTTGTCTATGACGACTAGCCGCGAGTCGAAGAGCCTCCGCAACGGTGTGCAACGCATCTTCAAGCATCTGCAACACCACGATGTCCACCGTATTCGTCGCGAGCGGCTCACCGATTCTCAACCTTAGCAGCAGCAGATCAGTCTTAAAATCATGGCCGAGAAGCACCTTAGCAAAATGTCCAGAGCAGGTCAGTGGCGTACCTTTTGGCCCGAGAAGTTTATAGGGCCTATCATGAATGCCGACCGAGGATTGCTGGTCATAAACTGAAGCATGCCCGCACTCAACACAGACCGAAAACCCTCCCTGCTCTGCCCCCTCTCTGCCGCGGTTAACGGTTACCAGGGTTTGATCAGTTGCATGGGTGTAGCTTGCATTGGGACCGAGATCAAGGAATAAGAAGTTCTCCGGATCCACTGCTTGGGGGAATTGGGCCATCGTCGCGAACGTAATTTCCTGCTCGCGATCATCCTCCGGCAAGTCGTCAGCCCGCTCTGGCCCAAATACTTGAGGAAGAATCATCCTCTCCTCCGTCAACTCTCCATTACATACAGGGCAGATGCCGCCATTGCCTCCTGCTCCTGGTTTATTGGGATTTCGAACGAAGGAGCAAGATTTGCAGTGGACGTGAGGCTTAGCGCTCTCGAACAGTGGTGCCGCGCGGTTTACGGCATGGGAAGGTAGATCAGCAAACACCCCCCCTGACCTGTAGGTTTTGCGGTCGATGACAATCAATCGTCCCGGCGCATATTCGCTCAATGCTTTAGCAATAGATTGCTGCGGGCGCTGAAGCGTTTGAACATCCCACATTCCATTTACCTTGGATAGCTTTTCGACAAGAAAGCTGCACAAACTGGTCGGGAAAGCATAACTAGGCAACAAGCCATGAAAGAACAAAAATTCCAGCAACTCCTTCTGCTCAATGACAGGTTCCGGAGTGACGCCATCCGTCGCCTCCTCATCTGACTCCTCCCTGTCATCTAGCTCAACGCCATTTATCGCGGACATCTCCCGCGGAAGTTCCTCAGCTAACTCCCGCAACTGCCGGATGAGCGTCACAGCGGTATCAACCAGCCACTCAATCGAGCTAAGCCCCCTAGTGTCTAAGCTGGGGGGAAGCCACGCGAGAATTGAGGACTTGAGAGGCGCCTGGTCGTCAGTAACTTTTCGCGAAACCCAGGATTCAAAGCTGTCGAGATTTAGACCTATGTCACGATTTCCAAAAAAGAAATCCTGCGTGGTGCCAAGGGCCTTCTGCAGCAGAGATGTCTTTTCGACGGAAATGTTGGGCGTTTGCGCCATAACTTCATGGAAGAACGTCTGAAACAAATAAGCGTGAACATGCCTGCGCGCAATTTTTGCGTTATCGACCTTGATCTCGGGAGTACGCGGTGGACCAGCAACAATAAGGGTCGGATGTAGAAAATAGTGGCTATCGTGAGGTCCGTTTTGTGAATAGGTGACGACAGTCGAAACCGAAGATCCCCTACGCCCAGCACGACCAGCACGCTGTTGGTAGTTCTCGCGCTGTGGCGGCACGTTTCTTAGCGCGACCGCGACTAACGAGCCAATATCAACGCCCACTTCCATCGTGGTAGTACAACTGAGTACATCAATTGGACGGTCGGTAGCATCGATAAGAACATCTTGAAATCTCAGCTCGTAGAGCTCAGTTGTTGCA
This sequence comes from Pseudomonas sp. ADAK13, assembly GCF_012935715.1. Taxonomy (NCBI): domain Bacteria; kingdom Pseudomonadati; phylum Pseudomonadota; class Gammaproteobacteria; order Pseudomonadales; family Pseudomonadaceae; genus Pseudomonas; species Pseudomonas sp. ADAK13. The sequence goes on along the minus strand of NZ_CP052860.1, from coordinate 5,895,930 downwards.
TGGACCTTGTTACGGTCTCGGTTCGACAACTGTGCCGTATGCTCCTCCACACTGAGATTGGAAAGCCGGGCGCCGGGTTGAAGAGCCTCCCACACCGGCTGCCTCCAGAAACCCTTACGAGCATTCACATAGGCACTCGTTGCAGGATCTACCGGAAGTGCGCTATCACTGCCGCAGGCTAGGCAAATTTTACCTGCCAATGAGAACGGCGTCAGCGCGGTGCACTGCGAGCATTGCGCCCACACGTGATCCAGATCCACGACCAGACTTAGGGAGTTTGGAGACAAGAACCATACACCGTTTTCTTCTTCCGCTAGGTGCTTGCGAAATGTCGCTTCGATGGAATCAAGTACCGTCTCTGTAACACCTAGATGGGCAACAAGTGGGCTTCTGAGCGGTTTATCAAACTTCCCAGTGCTACCCCATGGTTGCTTCGGATACCCGGCCGCTTTGTAGCGATAAGCTGAGTCTATGGTCTTATCGAACGCAAACTCCTGCAGCAAAGACTCGATCCAGCCAACGGTCAGAGCACGAAGGTCGTTATCCGAAAGCAAAATCCCTGCGGCACTTAATTCCTGCCTGATTTTTTTGAGCTTCTGGCCCGCGGGCTCGACAAAACCCACTGTTGTCCCAGTGAACGAGTAGTAACTGCTACACAGGAGCTTCAACAAGGCAATTTTATATCGAGAGGGTAACTCTTGGGGCAAGGAGTTTTGTTCAAAGGCTTCCGCCAATTCTGAATCGCAATCACGTTTGAAAAGCGCGATTGCGTCTTCCACCTTCCTCGCATCACCGCCATCAAAAATCGGCAAATCGAACTCGGTCAAAACCGCTAGGAATGCCATGTACAGTACCGAAGAGGGCCGCGGCTCTTTCGAGAGGTTGCTCAACTTGCTGCAAGCAAGCGCTATTGCTTGACGGAATACGTCAAGTTCAATGTCACGTGGAATATCTCGAGCCAGCCTCGCCGCTTTCTGTCGTCCGTCCGAAAAAATAAGAACTTTGCGACCAGCATTTGGATGCCTGGCATTGGCTACCCGGCTAGCCGGCTGTTTCGCCATCTGGGTACGAACCAACGTGGTGAACGGAGCCTCGCCTTTAGTGACGTGGTCCATGATTTTGGAAGGCTCGCCTCTAGCGTTCCTGATCCTGCGCGTGCACACCGGACAATTATCGAATGTGATGTCATCGCCAACCGCAGGTTTATCTGGCACGAGGACTTTCCGGAAACCCGCGTCAGGTGCCGGGCAGACGTCTGTCAAATTACCAGTGGCCATATGCAACCACATCTCCCTATGACGGCTGCGGGGGTGCGCAGCCTCTTCAACAAATATATCGATTGGCATAAGCGCCGTCGTCCCGCCGTCCGACAGAGGCCCGCTTGGCTGGTGCCACACGAACTTCATGTCTTCACTCACGTAACCTCGAACGAATGCAGCGCCGCAGTCTCGATGGGTGAGGAACTCAAAAACCCTAGATTTCGAGTCACAGGCACACTGGGTCGAAGGCTTGGTCTGAAAGCGGCCGAGCGTTGTCGGCCCGCTATGATCAGCCAGCCTACCCGAACAGTTCGGATCCACGCAGGCATATAGCCCAGGCAATCCGCGGAAAAATAGATGAAGGCGAGTCGGCAATAGCACTCGACCATCTGAAGCTCTCTGCGCGTGGCTCGCCAGGGCAAGGAGGGTATCAGTCGCTCTTTCGGCCTGTTGCGCGGGGCTTTCGCCGAAGAGCTTACGACTGAGCGTGCTTAGTTGCTCCGCCTTCCCTGATACCAATTCTATGAGCTTTTCCAGCGGACCGAAGCCACTGAGATTGTCGTACAGCCAATTGCGCAGCGCAGCATGATCATTATCAATAAACTGTTCCCATCCAAGTTGGGAACCTAGCGCCATCGCTGCCTTTGCTGCAGTTGGCAAATCATTGGCTACAGTCTGAAACGCGTCCAAATCGAATGTGGCTAAAGCATCGATCTGATCGGCAGTAACAGAGCGCTCATTTGACCGAGGTTCATGTGTTCCCAAGATAACTCTGAAGCTTCTTTCTGACTCCTCAAGCAAGCCAGTGAGATCGCGGGCAAACCGTTCACCGTCCGTTGTAGCGGTATCACCGCTGCCCAAACTAGCACTCGTCAGTATGCATCGCATGCGTTCTCGAGGAATATCGAGGCGTGCGCATAGACGACGAATCAAAAGCGCCACCTCAGCCCCGCCGGCGCCGCGGTACATGTGGGCCTCGTCGAGCACCAAGATGAATTCATTCCGAGCGTCGCTCTTCAACCAGTCCTTGGTTTGCTCAAAGATGTCACGCTCAATGGGGCGCATGAGCATATATTCGAGCATGGAATAGTTGGTGACGAGTAACTCAGGACATCGAGTCTGCATCTCATCACGAGTCATCAATTCGCGGTCACCGGACTGGGTTTTCAGACGTCCCTTCCAGTTCTTTGAAACAAATTCCTTCCCCGCCCGTTTTCCGGACGCATAAGTTTTAGTTTGAACGGAGTCATCTCCGTAGAAGCCAACCAAATCTTTGCTAGGCCAGCGTCCGATACGAACCAGATCACGCTGGACTGCAGGAGCATTCGCGACCTTTTTGTAGAATTGTTCAAATAGCGGCTTGATGAAACGCTCATCTCGATCCGCTGAACGGCGGCCGGGGTAAGGCGTTCGTCCGGTATAGCTGCCGAAACGGATCGGGGTCGTCCGTCCCTGTGTAAGGAGACTTGCCGCATCCGGATTACCCAAGATCCGGCGAATCCGTGCCATTTGGTCATTAACCAGTGCATTCATTGGGTACAGCAGCATGGCTCTGCAACCCGGCAGCGCCGCAGAGTCCGGTCGCTCCTCACCTTCTACCGCTAGCGTTCCAATGACCGGCATCAAAAAGCTCTCAGTTTTACCTGAACCGGTACCCGTTGCGATCACAAGGTCCGCAGCGTCCTTGCCAAGAAATGCGGCAAGTGCCTGCGACTGATGTTCATATGGACGTGGGTAGAGGCCTAGCCCCATCACCGACAGTTTACTCAGCACGGCAGATGCGGCCTGAGGGATTGGAAGAGCCTCGTAGGACTCACCGACTTTGTAGACCTGAGTCGCTTCAACATAAGGCTTTTGTGCGATGGTTTCGCTCGCCTGCAAGAGTGCATGACGTTCTCTGACCAGGCCCTCATCCCGAATATGGTATTGAGCCTCGATATATTGCCTCAAGCTGTCTGCCAGGCTCTTGGCTGTCTCATGCACACCAGTCGACTCAGCCGTCGTAGACGTCCCACTCATCAGATCCCTCCTTCCGCGCCTAGGCGCTCAACTAACTCAATACCCAGCCCATTTAGCGCGCTCCGCACGATTGGGAGCGCCTCAATAGGTATTACATATTGTCTCAACCCTGGATGCGAGCCCGGAGGAACGCCCATTTCCCAACCAATTAGAAGGGTCTTGGCTTCCGCCACGGGCAGTTTCCGGAACAGGCGTAGCTTCACAAATCCTTGAAAGGTCTCGGCCTCCACCGTCGTGGGGCGACCAATTTGTTGATCGAAATGAAAGCGAAGACGTCTGGCATCCTGCGCTTGAATCGAGGCCAGCCGCTGAAGTCGTCCTCGATAGAAAGCGCCTAAGAAATAACAGGTCAGGGGGCCGGCTTGGTACTTTGCCAAATGGGTGCCTTCAACGCCGGGCAGGTCAGTAATCCCAACCCATTTCAAGTTGAGATACACCATGACGTCTACCAAATTATCGGGAGGGGGGCCGAAGCGCTCGCTCACCTCACCGAGTAGCCTGGCGGACCATCTTTTCAACCCTTCCATTGGCGCACCAATCCAATCACTAGCATCACAGATATCGAGCCATCCTTCGCACATCGACCTGGTGACCAGACGGGCGCGGCCACACGCCCGGGGCTGAACGCCGCCGGGGAAAGCTTGAGAGGGACCGCCACCTAGGATCACTGCGTTACCACAATCGGCACTGATCGCTTGGGGCCGCGGAGTTAACCAGCCACGCTCGGCCCTGACCAAGTCTCCGAGCTCTCCAAGGCTCTCCAAAATACTCAGCACGCCTGGTCGGGCATCGGCATCTTCGCCAAGGCTGTCCCAAATCGGCGACAGCCGTTTGCGCACGAGGCTAGTCAAGCTGAGCGATACGGCAGGCTCCCAAGGACCATCCTTTGTTAACGGTACTGAGCACAAATAGGACGCAGCCCTCAAGCACTCTGAGATCGCCGAGATACGCAGCCCTTCACCACGTACTTTGCAGCCAATTCCAGCAGCGATGGTCCTCTTAGCCTCATCTCCAGAGACCGCCTGCCACCTCATTTACGCCCCCTCAAAATGCGAAGACTCTGCTTGTTGCTGAGCCAGAATCCGTTCCGCAATAGTAGCGACCGCTTCAAACGGGCCACCAGACGCCCTCGCCCAAGGACAGGCCCAGTACGTCAGCATCGCGTGTAAATCCCCATCTTCGTTTCCACCCGGCGTTGCCCTGAGTTGCAGATACGCTCGATCTGCACTGCGTGTCCAAAGATTGCCTGGGCGAAACCCCGACTCGGCGAGCAACTCTCTCCAGTCGGTGATGAGGGTGCTCGGCGTCTCATCATCAAAACCCTCAATAAGCTGCCACGAGCCCCTCGACAGGTGGCCATATCTTAAGCTCGGTACTCTCGACGACACGCCCCGTAGCGGCAGGCTATCGGTGTCAAAAACTGGGCCGAGCTCGGCCAAGGTGCCACCGTCGGGAAATGCGGCGGGGCCCTCTGCCCACGAACAGATCAGAGCCAGTTTGTGATGGGTGGCAACGGCTAACTGGCGACGGGTGACAATGTCTCGGATTGCGTTGCCATAAATTTCAAACGCAGATCGGTTCGCACCTTTTAGAACTAAGCAGCCTGAATGGTCGGCAACCGCCTCAAGGCAGTCGCTCGCGGCCTCTTCTGATAGGAGGCCGACGGGGACCCGCCACTCGTGAAATGTCGGGCCGCCTATCGCTGCTGCGACTGCATCCGCCATGAAGTCGGCAAGGGACCCTGAGAATTGGACCAACTGACCGGCAGCGAGCCCAGCCAGGATCAGCCGAGCAACAGATATCGCAGCCCCTTTTACGATCCCACATGCTTGAAGGTTGCATGAGATAAGCTCTCGTGCGTTTTCGACAGAATGTATCTCGACAAGAGGCCCTAGGGCTTCAAGCTCAAACAGTCGATACTGCGGTGGCCGGTGCCCCGCCCCGCTGCCCAGTTTGTCCAGATTGGCGTGTAACTCTTCAATCCGATCGGAGAGTGCACTTACCGTCTCGGCAGTTTTGATCCAGTCCGGTGCCTGTGACTTAATCTGTTCCACCAGTTTTTTGAGCTCGGTAGCTTGTGCCGAGGTCTCATCCCAATCTTGCGCCCTATCAGCAAGCGCATTCACATTTTGTCTAACCAGATCCGCCTTTTTTTCCGATGCAGTCAGAGCTTCACTAATGTTTCGCCCCCCCTCATCAAGCGCCTGAGCGGTCTTAATGAACTGCTCCGTTCGTTGGTTTGCCTTATCTAAAGCAGATCGCAGGTCAGCAGCCTCGCTAGCCGAGCACTGCACCCGTGTTTTAACATCGTCCACAGAGTCGATTAGCGCTGACACTTTGGACTCAAGTAACTCAAATTGCCCGGCGACCTCCTCGGCTGCCGTTTCGGCGATCTCGAAGTAACCTTCAATCTTGTCCAAACGTCCTGGCAATCCGTCAATCATTCGATCACGAGCAAGGGTCGATGCCGGGCGAAATTTTTCCAGTGCCGCTTGCGTATCCGAATGGTCGGAAAAGCAACTGAACGCGATCAATCGCTCCACAACCTCTCGAGGAACGTCGGGAAACTTACCCGCTATCGTTTCCAGGAACATCGGTCCTGCGTCATCCTCGGGAACAGTTCGATCGCCAGCGGGAAATTCAACGCCCAGCCTATGTTTAGCCCAAGCCACCCAGAAGTTTGCAAATGTTTTCCAGTCTGCGTCGCCTTTCTGGCCACCTTGGGGCTGCACAATGTGACCGATAAGGCGCCTTTGTTTCTCCTTGAATTCAGGCGGTGAGCCTCTGCGGAAGCCGGAGATGGCCGGTTGGCGGTCGCAGTAAGCCTTGCGGTAATCATGAGGGACCTCCTCAATGAACTCGGCAATTTTATGTTGTCCGAATGCAGAGATACGCTCTCTTGCCTCCTGGCCATACTGGTAACTCATAACGAGACACCTCCTGCTGAATGTTTGATGTCAAATCCGCTGGCGCGGAGTTCGCTCGCCAGAGCGCGATAGTTCGGTATAAGTCTCTGCGGAGGCCTGCTTGCGCAAAATGCTCGAACCAATGTCGAATCGTTCGCAAAACGCCCAGCCGTTGACCCTACGTGCATTTGGAAAAGGAAACTGCGCAGCCTTGTCCGGATGAGGTGATCCAAGACTAAATGAGCCTTACTGACTGCCGGCATCAACGGAGTGCCCGCCAAACGCAGCCGGCCGAACCCTCCGAACTCAAGATCGACAGGTGATGACGAGTCGCTTAAAAAATCAATGACCGCGGTCTGTATAGCGGGGGGCAGGAGCCGCTGATGGGCACAATGGGGAGCGGCAGTATTGCCTGACGCCAATCGAAGGGTGACCGGCGTTGACCGACTTTCGGCATGTAGCTGGCCAGAGATGCCGGGAGGCATCGCCAGGTACTCGAGTGTCGTCCGCTGCTGCCTGACTGACTCCACAAGCGCTTTACACTTTGAAGTGCCGAAGGGTACGACTAAGTGCACTCCTTCCGCAGTAGTAAATGCCATCTCCAGTCCAGGTAGGTCCGATACCGGCCTAACTGTGAGTGTCCGGGAAAAGAGTTTTTCGCTTTCAGAGCGCTCGGACTTAGCGACTCGGAAATGCGTTTGTCCACCCGGTGCCAAAGCAAACAAAGCAGGTGATCGTTCAAGCCCCATTGCAGCTATTCGGCTTTCACCACCAAACACCAGCATGTTTGGCCCTGCATCCCCCGGACCTACCGGCATCATATTGGCGGCCAAGACTATCGAACTAGAATCGGTACACTCAACGGCATTTACACTGGCGTTTCTCGCAAGAAACGGCCAGACGGTTGAGATGCTTGGTACAGAGGGATTGACCATCAAGCCCGTGAAAGCCTGGAGCCATTCAATGCATTCTTGAGAGGGCGCTTCAGGAACAGTGATTAGAGCAAGCGACCAACCTTGCCGACTTTGAAACCTATCGGGGACAAGCTCATTGGGGAAGCCCGGAAACTCGGGTTCTTTCCACAAAACAGCGTAGGTCTCTGCCCCTCGCAGTTCGTGCGCTCTCGGGAATCCAATCGTGCCACCGCGCCCCGAAGCCGTGAACACAGCCGCCCCCAATGATGGAAGTCCGCGGCATTCACGCTCCACGCCTTCGACGAAAAAACGGTCCGGAGCACCGTCAAAGGACACTATCCGAAAGTCATCCGTGGAGAGTTCGGCCATGATCCGAAAGCCAGTAGCCATACCGCGCATATTGATGTTCTGTAACCGTCCCCCCACATCAACAGTGAGCGTGGCGTTGCACGCACGACAGGAAGGCAGGGTCAACTCTAGATACCACGCAGCCCGATTTTGCCCTCTTTCGATTTTTAATCGCAGGTCCATGCGCCGCTTGGTTAGACCAGCAAGCGCGCCATTGGAAGCGCCCTGCTCATACTGGCCTAGAGTAAAGTTTTCACATTCAAATGTGCCGGTGCCGGGATAGTGTGCAAAATATTTTCTACGTTTGAGTCCTGCGCAGTGGCTCACTCTCGCCCGGCAAATAGGACAGACGTAAAATCCTCCGCCAAATGCCTTTTCAGCCGACTCGATTTTGTTTGTCACTCTGTTAATGGCATAGTCCATCGCCTTCCCCTTCCCCTTGCGTCCCTAATTCCGTTGGGTTGCGTCGAGCAACTGCTCCTGCTCCACTTGTGCTCGGAGTAACTGGGCTTGATTGCCAAACAAATCAATCAGGTCGCTCGATTTCCAATATTTGAAATTCGGCATGTGGATAGCACGGGGCAGTAACCATCGCTCAAGCGCCATATCAGCGATCTGGTTAACGGATTGCAGAGAGCTCACGTCGGGCTTCCCTTTTCCGCTCTGCAAGATTTTGGTCGCATTGGATGCGAGTTGAGAGATAAAGACTTCGCGTTGGATGCCATGGCGCATCAGATCATCTTTGAAGCCGAGAGCGGTCAGCGCTGCTCGAGTGGTGCGCAACCGCCAGTTGGGGCCCTGCCCGAAAGCGTGCTGATCGGCATAGGTGTGATCCTTATAGCGCAGATAGTCCCGCAGTTCGGTGAAGAGCCAGTCTGGGATATGAAAATGTCCCCAACCACCGGTATAGCCTATCGATTTGAGATACTCCGTGCCGTGTAGCTTCAACCTGTTATAGACCGAAGAGCGTCCCATCGACGAGGTCGTTATGATCGCCAGTAAACGCGCCTTCTTTTCCTGCTGAGAGATAATGCCCCTAGAGGCGCCATAGGTCGCGGCAAAATCATCGTACAGATCACGACTACGAAGCAGACAGGCAACCAATTTGCCGCCAAGCAGTGAGTTATAAGGCGGGATCGCTCCTAGCACATAAGCATCCATAATATTAACCAGTCTGGCGCCGCGGTCATGGGAGTTCCAACCGATAAACTTGTCTCGCACCCCAAGGTTGAATACAGGATCACCGATAGCGATAATCCCCATCAGTTTTCCGTTGCTTTGGTCCCAAACCAGATAACGTAGGCGGCGCCCAAAGCCATTGGACACCGGCACTGACCAGGATAGCGCAGCCAATCGGAATAAGTCGCTTTGCCAAGTACTGGAAGACACGCGCTCCAGCACGGGTGAAATTTTTTCCGGTTTAACCTCAGATCCTGATGCAAAATGATGCATCAGTTTTGCGCCCGCCCTGAGAACAAAGCTTTCGCTGGCGATAAGACGCTCTTCACGTTGCGCACTATGCAGAGTGCGGATTGCCTCCTTGCCATTTCCCGGCGGACGCAGCGCACCCTCATCTGTTTTAGTGAACCCCAAAGAATGTAAGTGCTCGCGTAACTTTCGCTTGAGGTTCGCTTCTCGGAGGTTAACGCCAATAATGATCGCGTCGCCTTTTGGCATGTGTCGCTTCCTGCTCAGTAGTAATCCAATGGCGCCTAACTAGCCGACAGCTTCTGCGTTACACGCATGGGAGGCTTGATTAGAATCGGATCGGCCACCCAATCGATTATTCGGACGGTGTTCGCGTCGCGCCAGACTTCAGCAAAAGGGGTCAACGGATACCCCATCCCAGCTTCCGTTTGGCGAACTCCAACAGCTTGTGAGTCCAGCCGTCAGCGCAGAGAGTAGATGGTACATCCATCCTCAACACTTATAAAATAAAGGCAACGCACTGCACTGACAGTCAGCACGTGCCCAGACAAGCTGAGCTCTAATGCCCTGATCCAACTCAGCACGTCGTCGCTGAAAAATCTGGCAGCGAACACACGCTGCTGCGACGTCCACACTGGGAAGGACGCCACGCGGACGACCTTGATTCCTCTCATACGACCGCCACCCGCACCTACCAGACGGTGGCGCGCGAAGCGGACCGAATGTCCATCACGAATGTCTGTCGGCGATCACTTCCTGCGGAAGTCGGGGAATCAAGAGATTTTGAGTCACAACATGCGCTCGCCAAGATCACGCCTTGGGGCATTTAAGTGGCGATCTGTCCAGGACGCCCTCACTCATTGGGCGTACCGATGCTCAGTTTGGTCGATCAATAGATCCGCTTAACCAGGATCGCCTTGGGAATCATCACGCCTTTATTAAAGTCTTGAGCGTATGTGACGATGACATCCGCCATGACTGTTTCCTCGGTCGCAGCTTTACCAGGGACGACGCCCTCACCGAAATAAAGTGGTAGCCGCTTTTCCGAAGCAACCGTCGGAAGAATCGCCTTCCAGCCGCGATCGGTTTTATCGCGATCAAGGACCTTGATCTCAACCGCCACTCTCTCATAGAGATGATCGACGTCCCGAATGCGGAAATCGGCTTGTGCCGGAGCATCGGTCGCGGCCTCGTGGGAGAAGGACACGTCGGAGCTCTTATCCTGCCCGATGTATAGACGTCCGCCATCCTCACCCGCCGCCGGACTTACGAAGTTTAAAGCGGCAGCCACCACTTTTTTCTTGTCACCCGTCATGGAGGCATCGATGGCTTTTTTCAGACGCTCAGGCGACACGCCGGTAGCATCAGCACCTATGTTGATGATGACGTTATGGTTTGCCTGGATGCTCGGGGTGTCGGTTTTGGTAAAGGTGTCGTAAGCAGTGATCGCTTGACTGGCGATTAGCAAAACGGCCAGTGAGGCTAAGCCTCCCACTGCTGCAACCTTCGTCGCTTGCCCCATCTTTGTCCCCTTCAGCCAGGCCTTAAACTTCACCTTGTCCTCTTCCGACAGAAAGGAAATGGACATTTCAAGAAGCTCTTTCAGACTCCCAGATTCGATTTTTTCCACTTTCAGGGAATGCAGATCAATCGAGGTTCCACTGAGCTCCCCGAGTAGCAGTGGCACTTTGGCCGCGAGCTTTTCGAGGGCGAGAAGAGATTTTACGATTTCGTCAATTGGGACGGGCAGCTTGCTTTCATAATAGAACGCTAGCGGTAAGGTATAGGTGATGGGTTCTGCCACAGTGCTCTCCTTGCAAGATGCGAAATGTACATTTCTCTGAGACAAAATGCCATCACCGTGAAATGTACCATCGCTCGACGATTTCGCTCGGCTGGGGTATGTCGTTGATTGGACGCCGCCCAGACCGACCCCAAACTGCGTTGAGCATCGTGAGCGGCGCTTTTTCGCAAAAGCATTGTAGTGTATGCCCTTGATTGAGATCGACTGATCGTCCAACTTGCGCCCAGGGCGAAGACAAGCAGTGAGGTCTTAAGAATTTACGATGCTATTCGCATTCCTGGAATGCCAGTTCTTCGCCGCCGCGAAAAGGATTCAAAAGTAAAATGACTTGCTGAAGTCAATCAAACAATTCAGAGAGACCAGAAAAAAGCTGCCATGCCTAGACAGAGCAACGCAGGAGATACAAGACAAACATATTGCGAACTTGAGTTTTCTGGAGAAGCACCTCGCGGAGGTCTCTCAATAACTTAAGCTCATTGAGCGATGCGAGGCACGACCTGGGCGTTAACATAGTTTTTTTAATGTTTTGTTGATGCATCAGACTCCTTGTGACAACGTTGATGGCGCTCCCTTTAAATAAACGGATAAAGTCGCCCTTAGTACAGGAATTCGTACAGCGTGTTCGATATCAGCGAACACACTGTACACGTCAGCGCCTTTACTTGATCCGAAGAGGAAGGAATTAAGGATGCACGGAATCTCTCGCCCACGTTCAAATCTCATGGTGTATGCTATTTTAATCAGGATGTCCGGCGGGGTCATTCGTCTGGTTGAGCTCTCAATGGATAATTGAGCGCTCCGTAGTCCTTGAATTAGCACGTGCGCACCAAGGCACAGTAGCCTACTTCATAGGTCATAAGTTCTCGTTGTACGAGACATATCAAAGAACAATTCCATTCGAAAGAGCTAACGACCAAACCGAAGTTGACTATGGAAAATGCGTGATCCGATATTTTTTTCAAAACGCGCAAAGAGACAATCAAGCTTACTACCCGCCTTTCGAGTAAACCTCCCTAAATGGCTATGCAAGTATTCATAATCGGCTGAGGTCGCGCAGCCGAAATGTATCATTGGAATAATTTCTTCTATCTTGGGAAACGCTATACCATGCCTTATACAACTAGCCCGCAATTTCAAAATTTCCTTTTCTCGAATCCCACCAAGAACGTAAGCCGCAAGCACCTGACCACCAAATCTTGCTTTAATATCACTTAATTCGGCGCCATGAAGGATTGCATCTTCAAACGTAATAAGTTGACTATATTTTCTCGTAGGTTTTCGGCCAAAAAGAAAACGTGCTACACCCGCCTCATGATTGTAGGTCGGCGCCAGAAGGAATAGGTCGTAAAGATTGAAAAACAGTTTGCGTGCGCGTTTGTTCTGACGCTTGCGCCAAAGTTTGATGCGCTGAATTAAATCTCTACGTAACCTCTGAAAGTTTACGCTCAGCCAAGGATCGAGAGCTATATTAGGCTGCACACTTTGGATGTAAGCATCCCAGCTCTTACGGAAAGTTGCATTTACCCCTAAGACTGATAGATCTACTCCGTGGAAAGCGCAAATCACAGCATCCCTCGCGCACCAGCTTTTACGCCAGCCTGGCATTTGCCCCCTTACAATGTCCTCTCGCAAGCAAATAGAGCAAAAATGCGTTCTTCGGCCAGGATTAACAATAGCAATATTTTTTGCGCTAAAAAAGCACTTGACTGCCTGTTCATTTAACGCCAAAGAAATAGTGTTTTTTTTGAAATATACAGTCGAAAAATCAAAGTCTAGATCTTCATCAATAGGATTAACCCCCGCCCATGCTATCCTTGGTCGTGCTAGAAGCAGTTCGCGCTCTCCCACAACTATTCGTCTTTTGAAAGAAATTCGGTAGAGCCATGATGTTAATGTTTCATCATGAAATGGTGCAGGTAGGCCGCATGAAAACCGCATTAGTAAGACCAAGGTTTTTCAGCTGCAGCCTTCAAGCATTCTACATCTATGCGCTCCTTCCCATTCTTGAGCGCGTAACATCCGGCGCTGCGTATCAGGTCAATGACTTTATCCATACGCCCGTGGGTGCTTTGCAAAATAACCCGTACTATATTTTTTTCGTAGAGCTTTGAGGGCTCCCTAAGTGGTAGCTTCTCTTCAATAGAAAGTAGAAACGATCTAAATTCTTCAGTTTCTCTCCAGTCACTTAGCAACACCTCCGTGAACCGTCGTTTGGTTTCAGGCTTTGCGCCTAGTACAGTAGTAGCACCTAAAGTACCGAATCCAAATAAACACAGCGCGTATTTCTCACCGATCAACGTTTTGAGAATCGATCCGTTGATTCGTTGCTCATCTTTCTTTACTAACAATAGCTCATGTATTTCATCGATAACCAATCCCCAGATTTGTCTTAGCTTTAAAATATCTGCAAGTTCATGCGAAACCAATCGCCCTTCCTTTGGCCTAGATGACCCATCAATCGGTATTTCTAACGCCCTACACAATTCCGAGTGAAATGTCTTTTTAATATGAGGTTTTTCTGGGTCGAGCGCCATATCCAAAAATAGAAGGCCATCACTTCGCTCAACTCTTTTAGGTATTTGACGTATGATTGCCGTCTTACCTACACCTCCTACTCCTGCAACCATAAGTGCGGGCGCTGTAATACGTCTCGGTACGCGAGAAATATTGTTCATTATTTTGAATATTTCCTCACTTGGAGAATAGTCAACCCAGACGTCTTTATTTATTAGCAAGATTCTATCTTGAGTATTAAGTTCTCGTAAATCTCGAGGATAGTCACTCATAGCTCATCACTCACACCAAATTTTTTGGGGGGTTGTGAATAATCCGGTACATCTTTTGGTTCGGCGGTTGTCTTACTGGGATAAAATTCTTTTTCGTACTCTTCTCGTGCTGCAGCCTGCCTTCTCGCTCTTTTTGTTTCCTTGACGCTTTTAATCTCAATCGCCTCCGCCTCTCGATAAGCGACTGGTCCTTCTGGCGTTGTGAAGGCCCCTGGTATCTTACGACCGCTGTGAAACGCGGCCGCACGGTACTCTTCATATGTGTAATCAGGGTTACTCATATCCGCGAATGGGATAGGTACATATCCCGTTGGGAACTTCACCCATATTTGCTTCATTGAAAGGGGGTCGTATTTTATTATAGCCTTTCCTGTGCCGACCAGTGGCGAAAGCACATTATCCCAGTAAAACATATTCTTAAACTCTATACCCTTAGTTTGTACCACCCTTTCCTCAGTAGGCATAAAATTCAATCTAAACTGTTGAGGATCAGTAGTAAATGGAGGATAAGGAGTTATCCCTGTCGGATCGAAATATTCCGTCCACGCCTCCGCTGGTGACTTACCAAGCGCAGAATGAACAGTATTATGATATTCATATACTTGTAAGGCAAACCATCGACAAAATTCGGAGAATGTCATCGTAGGCAACGCGGAAGATTTAAGATTTTTACGAGCAACTGTATTTGACATTGTTGTTCCTGACAAAAGGTGTAACTTCCCCATAAACGTGCCAATCATTCTTTCTACATGACCACCGTAATGTTTTCTGCCAGGAGGGCGATGTTCGTATCCCATCTGAACTTTATCTAAATCCAATAGAAATCTACGTTTCTTGAATTCCTTAGCATTATCCATTCCGAGTAACTGTGGCACCCCGAAAAACGGATAGCTAAACTTGTCTAAACCCAGCCTCCCCAGAAACTCCCACTTTGGCAGTACCGCGTGAGTTAAGGCCGAAGCAACCGAGACTGAGTTAGGAACGTGCAGGCTCAAATAATAACCTAAAACTACGCGCGTATACCTATCGACGACAAGTGTTATCCATGGCCTGCCAATGGGATGGATTCGGTCATTTGCCAAAAGTACTACGTCACCTAATGTATGATCCATTTGAGCAGATTCTAATGGAAAACTCAGGGCTTGAGACCCTGGTTTTGCATGATGTTTTTGCTTGGCGGCTTCTTTTCCTTTGCGTAAAGATGTGACTTGTAGGGAAGTTAACTTTGAATAAACTCGCTGCCTAACGGTTGCCTTCGATGGCGTCTTATAGCCTTTCTCCTTGCATACCACCTCAACTCTTTTCCATATATTTGAAATCGGCACAGCTTCTTTGTTTTTGTACACATCTATAGCTTCGCTGATAACTTTTTCTATTTTCGGGTTAAGTCGCACTTCACCCTTTTTAACTCCTCGATTTCTCCTTGTTAAAGTAATTGGTCCTCTTGCAGCGTCGAAGTTTCCGAGAATCTTATAGATATGGTTCACGCTGACACCGACTTCTACCGCCGCTTGCTTTTGAGAAATCTCTCCATTTTTGAACTTGACGAGGATATCGTGCCGGCGTTTGGCCTCGTAAAATTCATCATCTGATACTTCATAGCCACCCGTTGCCGACCAAGCAATATTTTGCTGATCAGCCACAATCAAAAATTCGATTTCATCGACCCCTACTGCCACAGTTTCACCGGTCGATGAAACTCGTACCAGGACATTTTTAGAGTCAATGATAGAAGTTATAACCGAGCCTTTTCCGCGCGCTATTACTTGCAAGTCTTTTTTTAGCTCAACAAACATGAATAGGGTCCAATAGTTTTCTATTAGCTATATAGACCACTACCGTTCATATTTTTTGACGCGAATGTATAACTCAGAAGGCTGATGCGATAACACTCTGAATCGTAGTGCTTTTTTTCTTTCAAAATGTCGTATTTAAAAATCAGAGTCGTGTATCCGATACACGCCGAGATAACGAATCTTTGGGCTTTTCGAAAAAGTTAAAAAGGATAAAACCCCCTAAAGATCTGGGGCTTTTATCCTTTTTAAATTGGGATATTATCTATACTATTGATTTTATTGATAATTATTGAAAATCATTATTGATTGACAGCCACACTCGCACCAGAACATCCTGCATCGCTGCGTGTTCGAGCGCCATGGCTTTGGCTAATGCGGCGATGCCGCCATTGGTGGCGACACGCGCTGCACGATCCTGATACCGACTACCGAGGTGTTAAACGAGATATTGATGATCACTCCACCGGCGCGGTTGACGACATGCGGCACTACGTACTTAGAGCATGGAAATACCCCTTGAGTGCACCGCAAACGCCTGAGCTCCAATGGCGTCAGCCACTGCCCTGGCCTGGTCGATATAACGATCCGCGACGATCACCTTGGCACCCTGCTCGGCAAACAACCTCGCGGTCCCCTCTCCGATACCGGCGCCGGCACCCGTAATCAATACAACCTTATCTTTTAGTTTCATTAATGTTCACCTGACTATCGATCGGGAGACGTCATTGAGCCACCCACCAGCGAATGCTGTTGGATTGATGATGTGTTGAGTGGATGAAACGCTAAAGCTTCAAGCGATGCAGTATCCGTGCTTCGACTACTGAAACAGCTTGGGTCAATGGAAAAGCAATGATGAAATAAATAACGGCAATCAAGGTTAATACTTCAATGGGGTGCCCCGTTGCACTTGAGACATTACGGCCCACGAACATCATGTCCACCATACCTACCGCCGAGACAATGGCGGACTCTTTGAACACCGAAACAGCGTTAGACAATAAAGTCGGTGCAGCCCGCAACAACGATTGCGGAAGAATCACATATAGCATCATGACTCGCCCTGGAATACCCAGCGCCACACTGGCATCCCATTGTTCTTTTTCAATGGTCGCAAACGCCGACCGGAAAGATTCACTACAAATAGCCGCCATGTACATCATCAGCGCAAAGAACGCAGCAAAGAATGGGCTGGTTTCGATTCCAAAGATAACCGGAAAGCAAAAGAACACCCAAAACAACTGAATCAGAACCGGGACACCCCGCAAAAATTCAACCACGGTGGTTGCAATCGCTGCCAAAACAAACGGGCCGTAGTTTCTTATATAGGCGAGAAAAAATCCCACCACGGCGCCGACCAAGATAGCGGCGAGTGCGACCTGCAAAGTAACCAGCAATCCCGAGCCGATAACCGGTAAAAACTTCCAGAGAATCGAAAAATCGAAAGTGTACGTCATGATCGTTCCCCTACCTTGCGTCAATCAATCGACTGGTGCGCTTGCTGACGAATTCAACGACGCGACTCATAACCAGGGAAATCAGAAAGTAGACCCCGGCCGCAACCGTGAATACTTCGACCGGCCGATAGGTTTGCGAGGCCAGCGCCTTGGATTCATACATCAGGTCGTTGACTGCAACCAATGCCACCAACGCACTTTGCTGGATCATGCCGATGCTGTTGGTCAGCAATACGGGCACTGCCAGTCTCAGGGCCTGGGGGAATACCACGAAACGGTAATACTGAGTGCGCTTGAGCCCAAGCGCCACGGCAGCATCGCTATGAGCGCCCGGTACTGCCTGAATAGCCGCCCGATAAGCCTCCGCGTTATAAGCCGTCAGGTTCAAGGAAAAAACGATCACGCCCATGGTGAAGGGTTCCCAGAACACATTGAACAGCACCGGTACGCAATAAAAGAACCACACCACCTGCACCAGCGCCGGCGTGCAGCGGAAAATTTCAATGTAGGTTCGGATCGGCAACCGCACGACTCTGTAAGGGCTGATGGATAGCAACGCAACAATAAACCCGGTGAAGGTAGAGATTGCAATCGTGATCGCTGATAGTTCCAGCGTAATAATCAACCCGGACCAGAGCTGCCCGGCATTATTAATGACTGAGTGGAAGTCCATTATTCAACCCTCACTCAGATCCACCGGATCGAATAGATTTCAGAAACTCTTGAGTCCGCGGCATCTTGGGAGAACCAAAGAACTCTTTGGGAGGCGCGGATTCAACAATGATGCCGCCGGCACAAAATACGATTTCGGTAGCAATGTTCTTCGCAAAGTTCATGTCATGCGTCACGATCATCATTGGCATGCCGCCCTCGGCCAACGCCGACATCATGCCTTCAACTTCAAACACCAACTCAGGGTCCAGCGCCGAGGTAACCTCATCAAATAACATTAACTTGGGATCAAGCATTAATGCCCTAGCAATCGCTACCCGTTGCTTTTGTCCGCCGGACAACTTGGAGGGATGCGCATCCAGCTTGGTAGCTAATCCAAAACGCTCCAACAAGCTCTCGGCCTTCTCATTCGCCACTCTTGGCGATACCCCATGGGCCCGGACCGGCGCCAAGGTCAGATTTTGTCGAACCGTCAAATGAGGAAACAAAGTGTAGTGCTGAAACACCATGCCGATTTGCTTTTGCAACTTGCGGTTGATCACGGTCCTGCCATTGCGGCCGGTAGAAATATAGCGTTCGCCGTCCATCTCGATGCTACCGGAATCAATATCCTCCAGGCCCATGACGCAGCGCAGCATGGTGCTTTTTCCGCCACCGCTGGGCCCGACGATAACCAGTCGGTCATTGCGGTCAATCGTACGGTCCAAGCCATTGAGGACTTTGAGCGCGCCGAGGCCATAACTTTTATGCAGGTTCGAAATATTGATGAACGCGTCGGACATCTCGGTATCTCTCACAAGAACTGTGCGGCGGAACCGCCGACTGGCGGCCCCGGTCACTACCATCGTTCGTGGAACGTTATTGGGCGGTTGCCTTGGCAGAGTACTTCTGGGTAAGACGAGCAACGCTGCCATCCGCCGCTTTCTGCTCAATGAAAATATTGAAAGCCTCGATGTCGTCCAGGGGTACCGAACGACGGAAACCATAAGCGATCCCCTGTTTTGCCAGCGCCGGGTCCGGCATTGCAGCAACAGCCCAGCCCTCGTTGGCGTTGATGAACAACTGATTGGTGATCGAGTCGGCGACTGATACATCAGCACGACGACTGGAAACCGCTAGGCCTACATCACCAATGTTAGGCAACTTTAGAATCTTGGCTTTGTGAATCCGGGCGGACAGTGCCTGCTCTTCCGCGGTCCCGCCTACGACGGCAAAGGTAATGTTTTCGTTATCAAAGTTTTTTGAGAAGTCGCTGATAGCTTTGATTTTCGGGTTGTCTTTGTTGTAGACCAGTGACACTTCAAAGAACCGCGATGGTTCACTGAAATGAATGACCATTGCCCGCTGTGGTTTGCGGTTGATCGCCATGGCCACATCCCATTTGTTGCTGTTCAGGCCGGCGATCATGTTGTCCCAGTCGGTGTCGACGAACTGAACCTTGACCCCGCCCAGCTCCTTGTCGGCAAATTCGCGCAGCAGATCCACGAAAATGCCGCTGTACTCTCCGGTCTGCGGGTCGCGAATCACATCGGGTGGCGCAAGGCCGGCACCGGCGCGGAGCACACCTGCCTTTTGAGCATTAACCCAAAGCGATTCCGTGGCGGGCTCAGCCGCCATCGCCAAGTCTGAAAACACGAGTACTGCAATGACTGCGGCGAAAGCTGTTTGAGTGAAGCGCTTCAAGTAATTTTTCATGGAAATCGTTCCGGTTGTGTTGAGCTGGAACCAGCTTCTGGTTCGTCAATAGGCAGGAATGCAACCAATTTTTTTATTCTGTAAACGTTTACATGACATCACCTTTCAAAAAGGGTGTCAAGGTAGGTAACAATTTTTTAAAGGTCGTAAATAGCCCGTATTTACTGGACGAAAAGCGCACTCAAAGAAGTCAAAAAAGAAAATATCGCTCCTTTTTGAGGCATTTTTATCTGAGAATTTCCCTGCGCCAGGACTGAAAATGCCAGCGAGAAGGACACACTTGGGGAGAATAAAAAGCAGGGCGGCGGGGACCGTAATCACCCTGCTTTACAGCGATCAGCAACGACCGTTGCGCTGTAAGCGTCACTGATGTAATACCAAAACTTCAACCCGAATAATCACGGCCTGCCGTAATGCTGCACTTCGGTCGCAGAGGGATCGATGCGCCCTTCCATCTCGGTAACAAACCCCTTCAACGGCATCAACCCCTCTCCCGCATACCCCGGGTACTGCATTTGATAGGGCGGTGCGTCAGACAAACTGCGTAATTGGTCCAGGCTCTGCGCCACATAGGCAACGCTGACAAACTGCGCGCCTGTGCGATCGTTCACCCAGCGCTCAAACGTAATAGTGCCGCCCGGTGCTGCGTCATTTTCGGGGTATTCGGCGATTTTCCAGTCAAAGCCCAGCAGCGTGCGCAACTGCGCGATGTTGCTGTCGTGGCCCACGTACGCCAACCATTTGCTACCCGGCGGGCTGCCCACGGATGCCGGTTGCAGGGCCAGGATGATTTGTCCCAGCAATTGCGAAGCACCCCGCTGTGCGATGTAAGGTACGTGATTGCTCAACGCGTATTTGCCCGAACGCAAGGCCATCAAGCGCGATACGTCTGCGGCGGTGCGCCCTTCCCCAAACGCCACTTGATCCAGTGGCAAGCCTTCGGCGTATTGCATGCGGAAGGTTTCGCTCATGGCCGCGCCCACGCTCAAAGGGCCGCTGAGTTTGATGACGCCCGTCTTCTCTGTCAGTGCCCAGTGTTGCTCGCTCAGGGCACAGGTGTTTTTCCCGCAGGGCGTCGGCACGCCAACCAATTGCTGCATGGCCAGTACCGGCGCGGCGTAGCGCTCGCGCGCCGCGTCTGGGCTGCCGCCCATGGCCGCCAGCATCGCCGCCTGGGTTCGCGTCGGGTCCAGTGGTGCCAGGCCATTTTCATCGCCGTGAAACAGTCGGTCTTCACTTTCGCGCACATGGTGTACCGCTACGCCGCAGCCCGGGAACATCCCCTGTACCAACGCCGCACTGGTGGCCTGAGTACGTGCTACCGGGCTGGACCACACGTAGACCTCCCCCGCCTGTGGGCATTGCCCGGCCTTGAACAGGCCGAGCGAATCCAGCGTGTGGCGCTGCCATTGGCCCAGCAGTACGGTGGCAGCGCGGCCGTGGGCGGTCAACTGGCCGTCCGGGGTACCAAACGCCGGCCAGGTCTTGGCCGACCAGCGTTGCAACTCGGCGGTGTCGGTAGCCGGGCGGATGCCGTGGCGCATCACCAGCACCACCTTGTCCAGGCGCAGGCCGGTGGTGTCCAGGGGCGCGGCCACCGATGGAAGCGCCAGGCACACGCCCAGCGCCAAACTCGCGTACTTCAATAACGTCGACTTCATCATCAAGGGCCTAGAAGTCATAGCGGGTATTGAGGCTTAACGTACGCGGCGAACCCGGCTGCAGGTAGTTTTCCTGGTAGTAGGTCCAATACTTCTTGTTGGCAAGGTTAGTGACGTTGGCCCCAAAGGTCAGCGCATGGCCATCGCCCAGACGCAGACGATAACCGCCCCCGGCATCGAACAGGCTGTAGGCCGGCAGGGTGTGCACGTTGCCCGAGTCCACCGCCATTTCGCCAATACGCTGGGCACCGGTGTGCAGGAACATACCCGGTACCAACGGCACACGATACGTGACCTGGGTCGCGGCCTGATAACGCGCCGCACCGGCTGCGCGGTTTCCGTCCACGCCGTCCCCCGCATCGTGGTAGGCCGAGTCCAGCGACATGACGCTGCCTTCCACGGTCAGGTCCGGTGTGGCATCGACGCTGGCGTTCAGCTCCAGGCCCTGATAGCGGATGGTGCCGCTTTGCACGTAGACGTTGGCGTCGTTGGTGTACTCGGCGCCACGGTCGATGCGAAACGCCGCGGCGGTGGCGCTCCAGTTACGCTGCTGGGCCTTCACGCCCACCTCGTATTGCTTGCTACGCAGCGGGCCAAGGGTTTGCTCGGAGTTGACGGCGGTGGTGGGTGCGGTACCGCCGCTCTCCAGGGATTCGACGTAACTGGCGTACAGCGTCACGTCCTGGGTCGGCTTGTACATCAACGCAACGGTTGGGGTTACCGGCCGCGCCTTGTATTGTGTCGCCGCGGAAGTGGCGGAATCGTGGGTTTGCTCAAGGAAGGTTTCGTTGCGAAGGCCCGCCAGTAACGACCAGTGCTCGCCCAGGCCGATGGTGTCGCTGGCGAACACCGCGCTTTCCTTGACGTTGTCATCGCCGTAAGTGCCGCCACTGTAGTCGATGTTGTAGACCGAGAAGATCGTCGGATCGTACAGGTTGCCTTTGCCCACGGTGGTTTTGGGGGTGACCACCGATTTGTCCGAGTTCAGTTGCGAATAACTGGCACCCAGTACCAGGTCGTGAGTGAACCATCCCGTGGTGAACTTGCCTTCCAGGGTGCCCATGGTGTCGTTGTAATCGTAAGCGTGGTACTCGGACGTAACCTTGTCGGAGTAGGCGCCGGCGTCGCTGGAAATCTGGAACTGATCCTTCACATAACGGCGTGTCGAATCGGTGTAGCGGTAGGCCAACTTACCGGTCCAGTCGGGCGAGAACTTGTAGGTGGCGCTCACGGTCGACAGGCTGTAGTCGACATCGGTGTAGGAGCCATTACTGTACAGGCGCTTGCTGCCATCAATCGGGCTGGGCAAGGCGTTCTTGGTGTTGACGATGATGTCGGTGCCGCCGCTGGTATTGCGCGTCTGGTAGAGGGTGTCGAAGTCGAGACTCAGGTCATCGCTGAGCTGCGCGTTCAGAGCTATGCCGACTGCCGTACGGTTGACCCTGGCGTCACCCGAAGCGGCACCGCCCTCCTCATGCACCACGTTGACCCGGTAGCCGAAACGCGGGTCATCCAGGCGCCCTCCGGCGTCCAGATGCTCCTTATAGAGGGTGTTGGACTGGTAGCCCGCCTCAACACTGAGGGTGGTCTTGTCGGTAGGCCGCTTGGTCACGTAGTTGACGATGCCGCCCGGGCTGCCGAAGCCGTACATGAAGCCAGACAGGCCTTTAAGCACATCGACCCGCTCGAACATCTCGAGAGGCATTTCCACACCGCGGTTGATGTTGGCCATGCCGTCGACTTTATAGCCGTTCAGGTCATCCAGCGGCAGGCCACGAACGGCCAGTGTGGCTGGGTGGGTGCCATAGCTGGAGCTGATGGAGGTGACCGAGGCATCGTACTTGATGGCCTCAGACAGGATGCCCGCCTGACGGGCCTGGATTTCGTCGCTACCTACGCTCTTGAACGAAAACGGCGTGTCGATCACCGCGTGGCTGCCCAGGGCACCGCTATTGGTCTGCTGGTGCAGCGCCGGCTTGCGCTTGACAGCCTTTACGGTGACTTGAGGCAATGTGGCCAACGTACTGTCGTCGATGGCCGGTGGAACATCGGCCGCAAAAGACGGCAAGGCCAGGGCAAACGCTGCGAAACCGAGACCTGCACGCACATACAACGGGGATTTGCGAAACATGACTGCACCTTCGAAAACGGCCGTTCACGGCCTGGTTGATTTCTGCGGCGCGCACTTCGCCGTGGCCGGCTGTAACAGCCGACGCAGCGAGTTGGACGAAGGCGACGCGGTTGTTAAGGTGTTACGGCCTGGGTCACAAAGCCGATCTTGTCCAGGCCTCCGGACTGCGCAGCAGCCATTACCTGCACCACCTTTTCATAGGGGGTGTTGCGCTCGGCGCGCAGGTGCAACTCCGGTACCGGCTGACGCGCTGCGGCCTCGGCGATCAGTGCTGGCAAATCCCTGTCGCTGATGGCGTGGTCGTCCCAATGCAGGTGACCGTCGCTGTCCAGCGCCAGATCCACGGAGGGCGGCGGTTTGTTGTCCTGCTGCGCGACGGCCTTGGGCAGGTCAATCTTCACAGCGTGCTGGATGGCCGGCACGGTGATGATGAAGATCACCAACAGCACCAGCATCACGTCCACCAGCGGCGTGGTGTTGATCTCGGGGTTGAAGCCGTCCTCATCCAGATCGTCCCCGTCCAGCAATCCACCGGCCATCAGACGTATTCCGCCTGGGCATTGAACGTGCTGCGCGCTGGCTGCCCGCCGCGTGGGGCAGCACGGGCGCCGATCACCAGCAAGTCGTGCAGCTCGAAGGCAAACTTGCCCAATTCAGCCAGCGTCTGCTTGTTACTGCGCACCAGCAGGTTGTAGCCGAGGGTGGCCGGAATGGCCACGGCCAGGCCCAGGGCGGTCATGATCAGGGTTTCACCGACCGGGCCTGCGACCTTGTCGATGCTCGCGTCGCCGGTCAGGCCGATCTTCATCAAGGCGTGATAGATGCCCCATACGGTGCCGAGCAAACCGACAAAAGGTGCGCTGGAACCCACAGTGGCCAAAATCGCCATGCCGCCTTGCAATTGCCCGCCCACGGTCAGGGTGGAATGGCGCAAGGCGCGGGTCAGCCATTCGCTGAAGGCTGGCAGGTTCATGTCGCCATCCAACGCATCACGGTGCTGGCGTGCGGCGCTGACGCCGGCATGGGTGAGTTCGGCGTAGGCACTGTGATGACCCAGCCGTTGCACGCCATCCTTGAGCGTCGGTGCGTTCCAGAACGCCGCCAGCAACTTCGGTGAACGCAGGCGATGCAGCGCCAGGCGCACCAGCTTGTCGAGCATGACGTACCAGGACGCAATCGACATCACCAACAACATCAAGGCCACGCCACGGGTGACAAAGTCGGCCTGTTGCCACAAAACATTCAAACCCAGTGTTCCGGTTTCCATGTGTATTTCCTTTTTTGGAGGTGAGCGCTGCCCTGACCGGGAGGCCCTTCGATAAAAGATGGCGGGGTTACACCTACAGGAGTGCTAACTGTCGAGCTGGAATCGCAGTGGGACAATCACGTATACCGACACCGCATGCCCCTCATCCAGATAAGGCTTGAACAGTGCGCCGCGCACCGCCGCCCTACCCGCTTCGTCGAGGTTACCGAAGCCGGAGGAACGCACGACGTCCACCGCGCCAGGCTTACCGTGTTCGTCCACCAGCACCCGCAGAATTACGGTGCCCTCGTGGCCCTCTTCGCGGGCACTGTCGGGGTATTCGGGTTGCGGTTCATGCACGTATTCGACGCCACGGGTGAGTGTCTTGGGGTGAGGCGGTGATGCGGGAGTTGGCGCTGGAGTCGGCATGACTGCTGGTGCGGCGGCCGCCGTGCTGGTGGTCGCGGGGGCGGTTGTTGCGACGGCCGCAACCGGGCGTTGCATCACATGCGGCTTGGCCACGGGTTTAGGCCGGACGACTGGCTGAACGGCGACAGGCGGCGGAGCGATCGAGGCAACGGGCGGTGGTGGTGCGGGTGCCGCAGTGGCGGCTGGCACCGGACTCGGCTCATTGATGACCGAAGCGTAAATAGTACGAATCACCGGTGGTGCGAGCGCCGGGATCGATGACCGGCTCACCACGCTCAATGCCACCACATGCACCGCCACCACCAGCGCCACCGCGCAGCCTCTGCGCAGTAATCGTGAGGCACTGCCGGCAGGCAATGGCTGAAGGTGCAGCAGGGGTGTCAGCGTCGCATCCACGATTGATTTCCTCCAGGCCGGTAGCCGGGTACATCGGGCGCATTCCCTGCGAAAGTTGGGCCCGAGGCCCGGTATAGGCGCCTCGTGACAGGTGTCGCAGGAATATAGGAGTGACGAATGACAGATGCGTGACAGAGAACAATTATCAAGTAAGCAGTTTGTGACAATTGCGTTGGCGCCTATAGGCAAGACCTCCTAAACCGTCATTACGGGATTGAATCCATAGTCGAAAGTAGCCTTTCACGACTCACAGCTATGCCAAACATTTCAGCGCGACCCGCATCACCACGGGTCTCACGGTGCAAATCATCGAGTTCATAACGCTGTCGCAAACCACGTCATTAATCCGAACTCCTCACGCCCACCCTTCGAGGCGCAATGTTGCGCGGATCAAGCGCTGCTCCTCGACTTCGATTTCCTTGAGGTTCTCACAGATGCTACGCAGGTGAGCAATGGCCGCTTTGCGCGCCTGGTCCGGCATACGCCCGATCACGGCGTTATAGAGCCTCGCGTGCTGACGGTCGATTTGGCGTTTTTGCGGCTCTCGGTGATAGAGGTTATTGACCGAGGCAAACACCGTATTAAGCAACAGGTCCGTCAGCGAACGCAGCGTTTGTACCAGCACCGGATTGTGTGAGGCCTCGCAGATTGCCAAATGAAAGGCATGATCAAGCCGGGCGTGCTCGCCGGTATCCAGACTTCGGGTATGTGCGTCAACCAGCGTCTGGTAGCTACGGGTGATCAGTACAAAATCGGCGTCGGTCCCGCGTAAAGCGGCCAGACGTGCGGACTCCCCTTCAAGAAGGCTGCGTACCTCGAACAGATCGTAGAGTGTGCGTGGCTGCGAGCTGAAAAGATGCATCAGCGGCGACGCAGCACCGTGGCTCGACAGGTCGGCAACGTACGAGCCCTTGCCGTGCTCTGTGTCGATAATTCCACGAGCACGCAACAGCTTTAACCCCTCGCGAAGCGCCGTACGGGATACGCCAAGTTTCTCGGTCAGGCGCCGTTCGGACGGCAACAATTGCCCGGTCTTGAACACACCGTCCACGATCAAGCGCTCGATGCGTTCACAGACCACGTCTGCAACCTGGGGATTTCGTCTCGAACCTGTGCCGTCCATCCTGCCTCCGGGTGGTATTACCAGTACAAACCTCTTTTTAAATCCACCAAATACCAAGGATTAACCATATGTTTTAAAACATCTTTATCTGATACCTAAAAACACAATAAATAAAAAACTGGTTCGACCAGTAAAACATCACATAGACAGTAAAACGCCTCAGGTCAATGATGCAAGCCAGCCGTAACCGCAACAGCCTCTAATAAAAACAAATGAGAGTTGCCACCTGCCTATGAACATTCTCTACGATGAGCGCGTCGACGGCGTTCTGCCAGACGTCGACAAATACGCACTTGTAAAGGCGCTGCAGGCGCGATTGCCGGAGCTGGAGATCCTCCAACAGCAAGAAGAGCTCAAGCCCTACGAATGCGACGGCCTGTCGGCTTATCGCACCACCCCCATGGTGGTGGTACTGCCCCGTCATCTCGATGAAGTTCAGGGTGTGCTCAGGCTGTGTCATGAGCGCCAGGTACCGGTGGTGGTGCGAGGCGCAGGAACGGGCTTGTCGGGCGGTGCCCTGCCGCTGGAAAAAGGCGTGCTGCTGGTGATGGCGCGTTTTAACCAGATACTGCACATCGACCCGGATGCGCGGACCGCCAGGATTCAGCCTGGGGTGCGCAACCTGGCGATTTCCCAGGCGAGCGCGCCGTATGGCCTTTACTACGCGCCGGACCCCTCCTCTCAGATCGCCTGCTCCATTGGCGGAAACGTTGCCGAAAACGCAGGCGGCGTGCACTGCCTTAAATACGGGCTGACGGTACACAACCTCCTTAAGGTCGACATCCTCACCGTTGAAGGTGATTACCTGAGCCTGGGCTCGAACGCCTTCGACTCTCCAGGTTTTGACCTGCTGGCCTTGTTTACCGGCTCTGAAGGCATGCTGGGCGTGATCACCGAAGTGACGGTCAAACTCCTGCCCAAACCACAGTCTGCGAAGGTGCTGCTGGCCGCCTTCGACTCTGTGGAAAAGGCTGGACGCGCGGTCGGTGACATCATTGCTGCCGGGATTATTCCCGGTGGCCTGGAGATGATGGACAACCTGGCGATACGTGCCGCCGAAGACTTTATTCACGCCGGCTACCCGGTCGAAGCACACGCCATTCTGCTCTGCGAACTCGACGGTGTTGAAGCCGACGTGCATGAAGACTGCGGCAGAGTCCGCCAAGTGCTGGAGCTGGCGGGTGCCACCGAAGTACGCCAAGCCCGGGATGAGGCAGAGCGCGTGCGGTTCTGGGCAGGACGCAAGAACGCGTTCCCGGCGGTGGGCCGGCTTTCACCGGACTATTACTGCATGGATGGCACCATTCCACGGCGCGAGTTGCCTGGCGTGCTGCAGGCCATTGCGGCGCTGTCTGCCGAGTACGACCTGCGGGTGGCCAACGTCTTTCATGCCGGTGACGGCAATATGCACCCGCTGATTCTGTTTGATGCCAATCAGGCGGGCGAACTCGAGCGTGCCGAAGCGCTGGGCGGCAAGATCCTGGAGTTATGCGTGAAGGTCGGCGGCAGCATCACCGGTGAACACGGTGTGGGCCGCGAGAAGATCAACCAGATGTGCGCGCAGTTCAACAGCGACGAACTGACCCTGTTCCATGCGGTCAAGGCAGCCTTTGACCCAAGCGGGTTACTCAACCCGGGCAAGAATATTCCGACCCTGCATCGCTGCGCCGAGTTTGGCGCGATGCACGTTCATATGGGCCAACTGCCCTTCCCTGAACTGGAGCGTTTCTGATGCGCAATCAACTCGATATCGATGCCGGTGGTGCGCTGCTGGAGCAGGTCAATCAAGCGCTGCGCGATGCAACGCCTTTACGTATCCAGGGCTCCAACAGCAAAGCGTTCCTGGGGCGCAGCGTTGCCGGTGATGTGCTCGACACTCGCGGCCATCGCGGCATCGTCAGCTACGACCCCACCGAGTTGGTGGTCACCGTGCGCTGCGGAACGCCGCTAGCGGAACTGTCACAGGTATTGGACGCCGCGCAGCAGATGCTGCCTTGCGAGCCTCCAGGTTTCGCTGGCACCGCGACGGTTGGCGGCATGATTGCCAGCGGGTTGTCGGGGCCACGTCGCCCCTGGTCTGGGTCGGTGCGCGATTTCGTCCTGGGAACCCGCGTGATTACCGGCCAGGGCAAGCATCTGCGTTTTGGCGGCGAGGTCATGAAGAACGTCGCCGGTTATGACGTTTCGCGGTTAATGGCCAGCAGTTACGGAACACTGGGCCTGATCACGGAAGTTTCCCTCAAGGTGCTTCCCAAGCCCCGTCAAACCTTGAGCATCAGCCTGGAAATGGGTAGCGAACGTGCCTTGCAGCACTTGGCGCAATGGGGTCAGCAACCTTTGCCAATCAGTGCGGCGTGTCATGACGGTGAACGCCTGCACCTGCGCCTGGAGGGCGGTGAAGGCTCCGTAGCTGCGGCCCATGACCGGCTCGGTGGCGAGTTGTTGGACGGTTCGTACTGGGCCGGTCTCAACGAGCATCGATTGAGTTTCTTCGATGCGGGTCAACCACTTTGGCGGCTGTCGCTACCGAACAACACGCCGATGCTCGACTTGCCCGGTCAGCAATTGATCGACTGGGCCGGAGCGCAGCGTTGGCTTAAGTCCGACGCCGACGCTGCATTGATTCGCCAGGTTGTCGAAAAAGCCGGTGGGCATGTGACCTGCTATAGCCATGGCCACGCCGAAAGCCCGTTCCAGCCGCTACCGGCTGCTCTGATGCGCTACCACCAAAACCTCAAGCGGCACCTGGACCCCAGCGGAATCTTCAACCCCGGACGCCTTTACGCGGAGCTTTGAGTGATGCAGACCACCTTGAGTGAACACGCCAGCCAACTCCCTCGCGCCGCGGAAGCAGAACGCATCCTGCGCAGTTGTGTGCACTGCGGCTTTTGCAATGCAACTTGCCCGACCTACCAACTGCTGGGTGACGAGCTGGATGGGCCCCGAGGCCGCATCTACTTGATCAAGCAGGTTCTGGAAGGCAACGAAGTCACCCGAAAGACCCAGGAACACCTGGATCGCTGCCTGTCCTGCCGCAATTGCGAAACCACCTGCCCCTCCGGCGTGGAGTACCACAACCTGCTGGATATCGGCCGGGCGGTGGTTGATGCGGCGGTGCAAAGGCCCCTCGCCCAGCGGCTCCTGCGCCAGGGGTTACGCAAACTGGTGCCTAATCCTGGGTTGTTCAAAGGATTGATTGGCAGCGGCCAGGTCTTCCGTGCATTGCTGCCAGGCCACCTCGAATCAAAATTGCCGCGCAGCGCTGAGCCGGCGAAACAGCGTCCCACCGCCCTGCATGCGCGCAAGATGCTGATCCTGGAAGGCTGTGTGCAATCAAGCCTTTCGCCCAACACGAACGCGGCCGCTGTGCGAGTTCTGGACCAACTCCGGATCAGTGTCACCTCGATCAAACAGGCCGGCTGCTGCGGCGCGGTGGAATACCACCTGGACGCTCAAGCGGCCGGGCTTGATCGAGCCCGTCGAAACATTGATGCCTGGTGGCCGAGCATCGAGCTTGGGGCCGAAGCGATTGTGCAGACAGCGAGTGGCTGTGGTGCGTTCATCAAGGAATATGGTCACTTGCTGAGCACCGACCCGGCCTACGCCGACAAGGCAAGAAGGGTCAGCGCGTTAGCCAAAGACCTGGTTGAAGTGTTGCGTGACGAGCAACTTGAGCGGCTGGGGGTTAAAAGCGCCCAATCAATTGCCTTCCATTGCCCCTGCACCTTGCAGCACGCGCAGAAGCTCGGCGGAGCCGTCGAGGCGGTGCTCACAAGCCTTGGCTTCAACCTCACCGCTGTTCCGGAGGGTCACTTGTGCTGCGGGTCGGCGGGCACCTATTCAATTACCCAACCCGAACTGTCACTGCAATTGCGTGACAACAAACTGAATGCCCTGGAAAGCGGAAAACCCGACGTCATCGCCACGGCCAATATTGGCTGTCAGACCCACCTCGGTGGCGCTGGTCGCACCCCTGTGCGGCACTGGATCGAGTTGGTTGAAGCTGCGTTGCCCTAACCGCCGCCCCCCTGGAGAAACCCCATGAAAAGCAAAGCCATATTGAGTCAAGTCGAAATCAACCAAATCCTGAACGCTGCACGTGCCGAAGCACACAACCACCAGTGGGCGGTGACCATCGCGATTGTTGATGACGGCGGCCACCCTCTAGCGCTCGAACGCTTGGACGGTTGCGCCGCGATCAGCGCCTACATCGCCGTCGAAAAGGCGCGCACGTCCGCATTGGGTCGACGCGAATCCAAGGGCTACGAAGACATGGTCAACGGTGGGCGATACGCCTTTTTATCGGCGCCATTGCTGACCTCCCTGGAAGGCGGCGTACCGATCTTCGTCGATGGACAGGTGATAGGGGCCGTCGGGGTTTCCGGGGTTAAAGCCGAGCAGGATGCACAGGTCGCAAGAGCTGGCGCGCAATGCGTGAGCTGAGCACAAAACCAAAGCAACCGAATGAACACAGTATGATGGAGATGCACAAAGTGACCGATTTCGTTAACTGCCATGGCCTTAAAGTCGCCCCCGTCCTGCAGCATTTTGTGGATGCTCGAGTGCTGCCGGGAACCCGGCTTTCCCCTGAAGCGTTCTGGAGCGGCTTTGCAAGCCTGGTGCATGATTTGGCCCCCAAGAACCGCGCACTATTGGCTGAACGTGATCGCCTGCAGGTACAACTGGACGACTGGCACCGAGCCCATCCAGGGCCTGTGACCGATATGCCGGCCTATCAAGCATTCTTGACTAGTATCGGCTACCTGCAACCGGAACCCGAAGACGTCAACGTCACCACCAGCAACGTTGACGCTGAGGTTAGCGTGCAAGCCGGGCCGCAACTGGTGGTGCCCGCAGTTAACGCTCGTTACGCGCTGAATGCCGCGAATGCACGTTGGGGGTCGCTGTACGACGCGCTATACGGAACGGATGCGATCCCTCATGAGAATGGCGCCCAACCTGGCGCAGGTTACAACCCGGTTCGGGGTGCCCAGGTGATTGCGTTTGCACGGGCGTTCCTGGATGACGCATTTCCCCTGAGCAACGGCTCACACGCTGCCGTGGTTCAGTACACGATAGAAGGCGCAACACTGCGGGCCACTCTGCAAGATGGCACACAGGCAGTGTTGTCGCAGACCACGCAATACGCCGGCTACCAGGGTGTGCCGGCAGATCCGGTCGCCATTTTGCTGAAACACAATGACCTGCATGTGGAAATACAAATCGACCGGGAGAGCCTCATCGGTCAAGGCGACGGTGCGGGCGTCAAGGATCTGCTGATTGAGTCCGCACTGTCCACGATCATCGATTGCGAAGACTCGGTGGCAGCGGTCGACGCTGAAGACAAAGTCCAGGTCTACAGCAACTGGTTGGGCCTGATGAAGGGCGACCTGACGGAAAGCCTCGAGAAAAATGGCAAAACCATTATCCGCCGGCTAAACCCGGACCGGGTGTACACCGCAGCAGATGGCAGCTCGTTGACACTCCCCGGGCGCTCATTGCTTTTTATCCGGAACGTCGGGCACCTGATGACCTGCCCGGCCATTCTCGATAACACCGGGCTTGAAATTCCAGAGGGCATTCTCGACGGTGTCATCACCAGCCTGATTGCCCTGCACGACCTGCCGCGCAAGGGCAACTCACGCACTGGCAGCGTCTACATTGTTAAGCCGAAAATGCATGGCCCTGCCGAAGTCGCTTTCGCCGACCACTTGTTCAACCGTATCGAGGACCTGCTTGTGCTCCCACGGCACACGCTCAAGATTGGCATCATGGATGAGGAGCGACGCACCAGTATTAACCTGAAGGCCTGCATCGGCGCAGCGTCGTCAAGGGTCGCGTTTATCAATACCGGGTTCCTGGATCGGACCGGCGACGAAATGCACACGTCCATGGAAGCCGGCGCGATGCTGCGTAAGGGCGACATGAAAAACACCGCCTGGATCAAGGCCTATGAGCTTAATAACGTGCTGGTCGGGCTGGACTGCAAGCTGCGCGGGCGAGCCCAGATAGGCAAGGGCATGTGGGCCATGCCCGATCGGATGGCAGATATGTTGGCGCAGAAAATCGCCCATCCAAAGTCGGGTGCCAATACAGCGTGGGTCCCCTCCCCGACAGCCGCTACCTTGCACGCACTGCACTATCACCAAGTCAGCGTACGAGCGGTGCAGGAGTCACTTGAAGGCACCCGGTCGGGCAGCACCAGGCAAACGCTTCTGGATGGATTGCTCAGTGTGCCGGTGGTTACCGACAACGAGTGGTCGGCCGATGAAATCCGCCAGGAAGTCGAAAACAACGCGCAGGGTTTGCTGGGCTACGTGGTGCGCTGGGTCGAACAGGGTATTGGTTGTTCGAAGGTTCCCGATATCCATAACGTGGGATTGATGGAGGATCGCGCAACGCTGCGTATTTCCAGCCAACACATGGCCAACTGGCTGAGGCATGGGGTTATTACTGAAGCTCAAGCCCTGGATGTTCTGCAACGTATGGCGCGGGTCGTCGATGAGCAAAACGCGGCAGACCCCCACTATGCCCCGATGGCGCCTGACTTCTACAGCTCGTTGGCATTTCAAGCGGCTTGCGCGCTGGTGTTCGAAGGACGAGCCCAACCCAATGGTTATACCGAACCGCTGTTGCATAAATTTCGGCTCACGTTCAAGCAGTCGACGGTTTAAACCATCCGCAACAGGTTTCACCTGCGCCGCCAGCGCCCGATGCATTGCATCCGGCGTGGGCGCTTTGGCAGGTAGCCGCGGGCACTCAGGGTTAAGGAGCGCCGTCGATCCGTCACCCTTCGCCGCATCTTATCCTTCACTCGCACACGCCCAGCGTTACAAATTTTCTCACCATCGGAACAAAAAAGTAATCGATTACATTAATCAGCACCAAAACAGAGCGTCGAATGTGACACATCAGTTCATTTCGGCCGTTTGAGAGTCTCCAAAGGCTGTAAATACGGACTATATTCTATCAATCGAGGGTAAAAACCCGCAAAAGACAGGCGCATGAAGGCAGTCAGGGCCGTTGAAAAGCGATATGGCACGCTTTCTGCTCCTGCAAATGTAAAGGATTACATTCCTTCCCATCAACCAAAGGTATGAAGAATGAACGTGAAGCAGAAACTTGTTACCACCGCCGCTCTGGTCTCGCTGATGGCAGCAGCGGCACCCGCCATGGCAGACAAACTCGACGACGT
The DNA here is from genome assembly GCF_012935715.1 of Pseudomonas sp. ADAK13. NCBI lineage: Bacteria > Pseudomonadati > Pseudomonadota > Gammaproteobacteria > Pseudomonadales > Pseudomonadaceae > Pseudomonas > Pseudomonas sp. ADAK13. The sequence continues at coordinate 5,862,668 of NZ_CP052860.1, read as the reverse complement.
GATCTCGGCAGGCGAGCTTAAATGCGGCGTCATGCTGGACTACCCGCCTAACGGTTTTCGTGACTCGTCCAATAACCCGACAGGTTATGACGTGGAGTACTGCCAGGACCTGGCCAAGGCGTTGGGTGTCAAACCGGTCATTGTCGAGACGCCCTCCCCTCAGCGTATTCCGGCCCTATTGTCGAGCCAGGTCGATATCTCGATTGCCAGCGCAACCATCACTCTGGAGCGCGCAAAAACGGTCGCCTTTACCTCTCCTTATTCCTCATACAGCTTTGTGGTGGTCGCGCGCAAAGACGCGAACATCAAAACGTTTGATGATTTGAAAGGCAAACGTGTAGCCGGCGTTCGTGGAGCAGCAGAAGACTCGCTATTCCAGAACTACTTCAAAAAATGGAATGACGCCAGCGGCCAATACCTGACCGTCAGCAATGACAGTGACCGGAACCTTGCACTGGCCCAAGGCAAGGTGGACGCCTTTATCGTCAATGTTCAAGCGGCCAGCGAGCTGACAAAACTGCCTCAGTACCAGGCGTTTCATACCTGCTGCGATGCCCCGTTTCCCAAGGATACTGTTGGGATGATGGTGACACGCGACAGCACGGACTTCCTTCGTTTCACCAACTTGTTCCTGCACCAGCAGCAAGTGAGTGGCCGTTACGCAGAGCTGTACAAGAAGTGGTATCAAACCGACGCCCCTGCCCTGGACAAGCTTTAATTACGTTGAACGGTGTGAGCCTTCGGGCTCCCACCCTATTGAAGGAGGGGCGATGCCTTGAACTATCACTTCCAATGGGCGCCAGTATGGAAGGCTTTCCCCGACTTGCTGCCCGGGTTGATCATGACCCTGGAGCTGACGTTGCTCGCGTTCGTTCTCGGGTCAGTGATTGCGTTCGTATTGACTTGGGGTAAATCCTCGAGCAATCAATTCGCGAAGGGAATCTGCGTCAGCTGGATCGAGATTGCGCGCAATACACCGTGTTTGTTCCAGATCTATATGGCGTACTTCGGCCTGGGAGCACTCGGCGTTGATGTGAACTCCTTCTATGCCGTGCTGGGCGCTATTACGTTCAATACGGCCGGGTACCTGGCCGAAGTGATTCGCGGCGGAATAGAGGGTGTTGACCCGCGGCAATACCGTGCGGGTACAGCGCTGGGAATGAACCGGCGCCAAACATTCGTGCGAATCATCCTTCCTCAATTGGTGCCGTTGATTTTGCCAGGCGCCGGTAACCAGTTGATCTGGAGTCTGCTGAACACGTCGTTGGGCATGGTTGTTGGCCTCCAGGAACTAACCGGGGCAACGTACACCGCCCAGTCGCTGACCTTTCGCTCGTTCGAGTTTTTCATTGCTACCGCAATCATCTATTACGTGCTCGCCAAATTGGTGACGCTGATGCTTTACGGGGCCGCTCGGCTGTACGGCGGAAAACGGAGAGCTCAAGCATGAACAGTGTGCCGTTATTCTCGGGCCTGCAGCCCAATGACCTTCTCTACTTGCTCCAGGGTGCAGGACACACACTCTGGCTCGCGCTTTGGGCGATCGTCCTGGGCACCGTGCTGGGCTTCTTGATGGGCTGGCTGAGATCGGTGTCAAAAATCGGCAATGGCCTGATCATGATACTGGTGGATGTTTCCCGTTCTGTTCCGCTGCTTATACAGTTAATCGTAGTGAACGCTGCGTTGGCCGCCTTTCGTTTTCCGTTAAGCCCATTCTTGTGCAGCGCACTCGTACTCACCTTGTACATGGCCTCGTTCTGCTCGGAAATCTACAAGGGCGGATTCGAGGCGGTACCGCAAAACCTGCAGAAGGCGGCACGGTCTCTCGGCATGAGCTACGTGCAGGCATTCGTCAGCGTCACCGCACCTATCATGCTGCGGCGCACATTTGCCTCATGGATCGGCATTGTCCTGGGTGTCCTGAAGGATACCTCCCTGGCTGCGGTCATTGGCTACATAGAGCTTCTGCGTGGATCGCAAATCATCGTTACCCGAACTCAGGAGCCACTGTTGGTGCTACTGATCGTCGGCGTCTTTTACTTCCTGTTGTGCTACCCCATCGCTCGCTTGGGTGCCAAAGTTGAAAAAGGTCTAAGTCAATGATCGAAATCAAGAACGTCCATAAGTCCTACGGCAACCTGAACATTCTAAAGGGTGTCGACATGAGTGTTGAGAAGGGTGAAGTGGTATCCATAATCGGGCCAAGCGGCTCTGGAAAATCAACCCTGCTTCAATGCATCAATGGCCTGGAAAGCATCAGTGACGGCAACATTTGTGTCGATGGCATCGATGTTTTTTCGCGAGCTACTGACCTCAACGCGCTTCGTGCGAATGTAGGCATCGTGTTCCAGCAGTACAACGTTTTTCCGCACCTTTCAGTGCTCGACAACGCGGCATTGGCCCTCAAGGTTGTTCGCAAGATGAAGCGCCAGAACGCTGAGGAAGTTGCCTACGCACAGCTCGAAAAAGTCGGGCTGGGCGATAAGGCGAACATGTCCCCGACCCAGTTATCCGGAGGCCAGCAACAGCGCCTGGCTATCGCTCGCGCCCTGGCGATGCAGCCCCGGTACATGCTGTTTGACGAGGTCACCGCCGCACTCGACCCTCAGTTGGTGCGTGAGGTGCTCGATACGCTTTTGATGTTGTCGACAGAAGGGATGACGATGGTGCTCGTCACGCATGAAATTGCTTTCGCCCGAGAGGTTTCCAGCCGGGTTGCCTTCTTCGACGCCGGCAAGATCGCGGAGATTGGCCCTGCGGCTCAAGTCATCGACTCACCCAGGAACGTGCGTACGCAGCAATTCCTTTCTCATCAGATCCACTGACAAATACAAACGGCGACGCACATTCATGGATGGCGTCGCCGTTTTCTATGGGTTACTGCTGAAACATTGTATTCGATTACATTAAAACTCGAAAATCAGAACACCGTACTGAGCAACTGCTTGCTGACCGCCTCCTCAATGCTCAACGCTGCCAGCCACGATGTCTTAACATTGTCCGGCAGTGGATTATTGACCAGTCGAATCGACAACTCACCAAACGCCCCCTTGGCGTTCACTTCATGAACGTTTTTTGCGACGCTCGGGTCAGCGATCAGCTCCACCTGCGTGTGATCAAAACCCACGCCCGACAACGCGACGGCCGCCGTGACGTTCGCATTTTTTGGGAACCGAACGGATGCAAGAGCGGCCGTGCCTCGGAAGATGGTCGTTGGAACCTTGATCTGATCCAGATCGAATTCTTCCTCGGCAGGCGTCCCAGCCCATGCCTTGGGAGGTTTACGACCGATATACAACACTTCATCAAGGCCGGCAGAGCGAGCGGAACGCATGGCATCCAAACCACCGATTGCGCCAGAGACAAGGATCAAGCGTGACCCACCGGACTGGGCGGCGTGCTCAAGAGTCGCCGCCAACGCCTTATCAGCGAGCGCGCCGATAGAGGCGATGACGACATCGACTCCTGCGTTGAGGAAAGCTGGCACTGCATGAACAACCGCGCTGTGCCCTGCACACTCGATGACCAGGTCTGGTTTCCAGTCGATCAGATCCTGAACTTCAGTAAATAGCTCGACCTTGCGACCTTTGGCATAGCCATCAACATCAGCAGCGTGGTTAATCGCAGCATAGGAAGCCAATGGCAGGTGCCGGGTTTGCAGGGCGTCCAGGACACGCTTGCCGATCGCTCCAAGTCCGATGATCCCGACGCGCCTGATTTTATGGGTACTCATGCTAGGGACTCCCAGAATTGACGAAGCAGTAATGAGTAATATTGAGTGCATGTAACCGGTGGGAAGTGCCCACCACTGAGCTCTACAAGACTGGCGCCCGGAATCAGGCTGGCGAGTTCCTGCGAGTGGTGAAACGGGATGATGTAGTCATCCTTGGCCCCAATCACCCAGGTGGGCAGCTTGAGTGACGCCAACTCGTCACGGCGGTTGAAGTTCAAAAGCATCTCCATCCGCGCGTAGGTCATCTCGACATCCAGCGATGAGCTTTCTTCAAAATCCAGCGGATGCTCTGTTGCGAAATGCTCGCCATACCAGGTGGACGGGTAAGCGACCAGGCGAGTCAGCGCGTTGTAGGCGGAGCCACCCAGCTTCATCAGCAAGTATTGGCGATAGGCAAAAAAGTCCTTGAAGCGCTTGTCGGGCTTCGCCCAGCCACAGCTCAACACGATGCTCTTCACCCGTTTCGGGTGATCCAGCGCCATGCTTTGCGCGACCAGTGAACCGGTCGAGTGCCCTAAAATATGCGCAGACTCAATGCCCTTCTCATCCAACAGCCGGAGCAAAGCATCCTCGATACCGGGAATGCAGGGTGCGCCTGCAATTTCGCTCTGGCCTACTCCTGGATGGTCGAACGTAATGACCCGGTAGTCATGCTTGAGCTGATTGACGACGGGCTTCCAGAAGTCGGCCAGCCCGCCCAGCCCTGATATCAACACCACAGGGATGCCCGCTCCCTCCTCGTGGGCGTAGAGCTTTTTGGCCATGTCATCAGTCTCATTTTTTGGTGTAGGCGAAAAGGCCCGTGGACTCGATTTGGTCGATGTTCTCGGGCCGCTCAAAGGGCTCCGGAGCCGCCTCGCCGTGCTGACGAGGTCGGCCTATATCACGGAAGAACGTCTCCAGGCCGCTGGGGGTCATAAACCAAACCCAGTGCAGATCGACATCGCCGTCGTTGCTGAATGTGTGGGAGTTGTGTTTGCCCAAAAACAACGTCGCGCCTGGCTCAAGCTTGAAGACCTTGCCATCGACCACGGCGGTACCGGTGCCGGAAACGAAGTGCAGGACCTCTTCGTTCATTACATGGGCATGCTCACGGACACGGCCGCCGGGCGGAAGCAATTGGGTGCCCACAGAGAAGTTGTGATTCATCTCGAACTGCTGGGGTGACACCGCCACTGATACGTAGCCGTTAGCCGGCTTGGGCTGCCAGTAACTCACCTCCGTCTCGCGAGTGACGTAAACCAGCGTTCCTTTAACGTCTGGCGTTTCGTTTGAATCTATTGCCTTGTTAGTCATGAAAACCTCCGTCAGCCTTGCTGGATGAACCGGAAAAGACCTGCTTTACCGGCTAGTAATCGTTTACATCTCAAGATAAAAAAATAGCTTCTAACGGTGTGCGCCCAGCAGTTTCAGCCGAGCCCCCAGCAAATCATCAGCTATTTTTACGCCAGGTATCGCTCAGGGTGTAGCCCGTTGGGAATGGATCATTTGGATCAAGAACATATTGGTGAAAACCGGTGAGGAACGCTTGGCCGCTGATGGCCGGGCGAATGCCGGCGCGATCGCCTACTGTCAGCGTCTCGACGATTTCACCGACAAACTCAGTGCTCAGAATGGACTCGTGAATCAGCTTCTCGCCCGGCTTGATCTGGCCGCGCGCATGCATGACGGCCAGGCGTGCGCTGGTGCCCGTGCCGCAGGGCGAGCGGTCGAGACGGCCAGGGGACACGATCACGCCGTTGCGCGAGCGCTTGCCTTGAGGGTCATCGCGCATTGGCCCGGCAAAGAGGGTCTGGTTGATGGTGTGAATTTCCGGTTGTTCGGGGTGCACCGCCGGGATTTGCTCTGCGGCCGCCGCCTTGATGGTCTCCCCAACGCTGACCAGCGTTGCCGCTTCGTCAGGTGTAATGTCGAAGCCAAGCGATCGAGCATCTGCCAGTACGTAGATCATGCCGCCATAGGCCACGTCGACTTTGAGCGTACCAAGCCCGGGTACTTCTATGTGCTTGTCGAGGGCAAATACGAAGCAGGGGACGTTAGTGAATTTCACACTCAGGCATTTGCCATCCTGGCAGCGTGCTTCAACACGCACGAGGCCACCCGGGGCTTCGAGCGTCAGGCGAGTAACAGGCTCGACCATCGCTATCATGCCGGTCTCAAGCAACGCTGTGACTGTACAGATCGTGTTGCTACCCGACATCGGCGGGTAGAACTCGGACTCCATAATGACAAAGCCGGCATCGGCCTCCGGGTGCGATGAAGGCAACACCAGGTTGATGCACTGGGTCACGGTGCCGCGAGGTTCCTGGAGCAGGAATTTACGCAGGTCATCGCCCTGGGTTTCCAGGTACTTCATCTTGTCGAACATGGTGTTGCCAGGCACATCCAGCACGCCACCGGTAATCACATCATTGCGCTCACCAGCAACGTGAGCTCCGACAACATTGATCATTCGTTTGAATTTCATAGGTCACTTTTCCGAGTCATTGAGAAGTAATCCAGCCGATGTGTCCGGATGTCAGGTGCGCAGAACACGTAATGGCTTGAGAGAACGTGTTTCTACGACCAACGACGCCTGGATATCGACTTGGGGGGCCTCGGGGTCGGCACCCATGACGACCACCTGGTTGGGGTCCGAAAACTCCGTCGCCCAAAGGCCGCACACGTGAGATCGGCCCTCAGTTACTGCGCAATTGATTTGCTGGATCACAGCACCCGCCTTGCCCGTTGGACAGCGATATTTATGCAGGTAGCGAACCGGTGCGAGGCTATCGATGACCGTGTAAAGCCTGGGTATGAGCACTTGCAGGAACTGCTGGCTGACCTGGGCTGCTGCCTGAGGCAGAAAAGTTTCTCGCCATGCATCTACCTTGATCAATTGCGCCCTCAAGCGGGCCCGCTCGTCCAGGGATTCGTACCGCCAAAGGTGCCGAAAGATGACGTTGTCCCCTACTCGCTCCTGCCACAGGCCTTGCAACTTGCCATATTTATCACCCCGAATCGGCAAACAAAGGCTCTCGAAAAGAGTCCAGTATTTTTCCCAGGCTTCGGGGGTCAATTGGTATTCGCGCAGTTCATCGATCATCGACATGTCCTCACCAGGCGGTGTAGCCACCGTCCACAGTGAACATCGCGCCCGTTGCAAAACTGGAATCCTGAGAAGCCAGGAACAAAATCACGTTGGCAATATCGATGGGCTCGCCCATTTTGTTCAATGGCGAACGTGCTTCCAGCCCTTTTTTGAACGCTACCGGGTCTGGAACAGTTTCGAAAATCTTGTCGTAATAGCTGGAAGCGATCACGCCTGGCGCCACACTGTTCACACGAACGCCTTCAAGGGCATGGTCAAGGGCCATTGCGCGCGTCAGCGCTGCGACACCGCCTTTGGCAGCAACGTAAGCTGCGCGATCCTTGATACCCACCACAGAAATAGTAGATGCCAGGTTCACGACCGCCCCGCCGCCGCGTCGAATAATTTCAGGAATGGCGTATTTTGAGCACAGAAATACACCCTTCAGGTTGACGTTGATGACCTCGTCCCAGGTTTGCTCATCGACCGTGACGACAGTTCCCAGCGTACCGAAACCTGCGTTATTCACCAGGATGTCGATGCCGCCGAAATGCGCCACGGCCTTTTCAACCATAGCCTTGACCTGAGCCGCGTCAGAAACATCGGCCTGAACCGCAAATGCCTGGCTGCCCAGCGCTTGTGCTACGGCCAGCGCTTGCTCGATGTTGCGATCGGCGACGATAACCTTGGCGCCCTCAGCCACGAACAGCTTGGCGGTCGCTTCACCAATACCCGCACCGGCACCCGTAATCAGTGCAACCTTGTCTTGTAATTTCATCGTTCAATTCCTTCACATATCACTAAAAAAGCATCATTGGAAAACAGAACGCACTGAAGCCAAGCGAATAGCTGCCCGCCTCATGTAAACGTTTACATCTCGTCGCTCAAAATAACAACAAATAATCACCTTAGGAAGATGCTTGTAGAAATCTCTGTGTTGTATGGAATCCGTGAAGCAAATCGCATGCCCGTCAGGAGGCGTCTTGCTTTGCGGGCCTACGGGCCCACTGCCGGGGCAATATCAGGCTCTACGCCCGTCCCCAATCGCGTCTTTGTGTGTGTTACAGGACTGCATTTGTGCGAAAAATGGTAACGTTTACTGAAATTGATTACATTATGGGGCGCAGGCCTTTTAAGCCAGCTGGAGCGGCGGCCGCAGGGGGATTTTATCCGCGGCGCCTCCCTTCCGCGGCGTGCTCGTTTTTTTTGATGCGGGACGGAACGGAATACCGCAGAATCGGGGCATATAGCCGTGCAAAACGGCTCCAGGGAGCAGGCCGTAGGCTGAGTGAGAGGTAATCGATATCAGTCGCTAAACGCCGCGTCTTCATCTGCATGCGCCATCATGAGGAATCTGTGTGAGCATTAAGCGAAATCCATCGGGACGTGTAAACGTCACTGATGTGGCAAAAGCTGCCGGTGTTTCGGTGGCCACCGTCTCCAGAAGCTTCAATTTACCCCATCATGTTCGGGACGACGTGCGAGAAAAAGTTCTGCAGACGGCGAGTAAAATGGGCTATACACCCAACTCTGCAGCCAAGGCCTTGAGGCTTCAAAAGACCCACGTCATTGGGGCGATCATCCCCACACTTGACCATTCCATTTACGCGACCATGGTCAAAAGCTTCCAGGACAAACTGGCCGAATACGGTTATGTCGTCTACGTGCTCAGTTGCGGGTTTGATTCAAACGCAATCTCCAACAACGTAAAGTTGCTGGTCGAACGGGGTGCCGAGGCGTTGCTGGTCGTGGGGGATATCGCCGATCCTGACCTGATCCAGTACCTCAAGGAGTACCGCATGCCGGTGGTCTGCACGTACTCCTATTTTGAAAACAAGGCTTTTCCCTTTATCGGCTTCGATAATTACCTGGCCACGAAACAGATGACGGAATACCTGCTTGGTCTTGGGCACCGCCACATGGCGATGCTAACCGGCCCTATGCAAGGTAATGATCGCCAACAGGCGCGCCACAAAGCATTCATTGATGCGCTCACTGTCTCCAAATCCAAGTGCACTCACTTCACCTACGAAAGCGCCGGCGGATACACCATTGAGTTCGGTGAAAAAACCCTTCGCCGAATCCGCCTGGAATACCCGGATGTGACCGCGATCATTTGCAACAGCGACGTTATCGCTTTTGGCGTTCTCTCAGCCTGCAAAAAGCTGGGTATTGATGTGCCCAGAGAGATGTCGGTAGTGGGGTATGACAATCTCGAGTTCGCTGAATACCTGGACCCTCCCCTTACGACGCTTGCAGTACCCGCAGGAGAGATGGGACTGAGGAGTGCAGAGGCGCTGATCGCAAACTTGAAAAACGGTACCGAGATAAAACCGCTGCTGCTCGGTACTCAGTTGATGATCCGTCAATCCAGCCACTCAATCTAGTAGCCCTCGCGCTCTGAGGCCTGCGAGGCAGGGTGGGTGATCATGCGCGTTGGCAAACACCCACCGGCAGCTTGGATAGGAGTGAGCTGAAATGTCCGCATTCGGCAACCCTATCGGGTGCTTTTGATCATGTCGGCGACCTTTTCGCCGATCATGATGCACACCGAGTTGGGGTTACCTGAAATCAGCGTTGGCATAATCGACGCGTCGGCCACTCGCAGCCCCTCGATGCCATGCACCTTGAGATCCGGCCCAACCACAGCCTGTTTATCTATCCCCATGCGGCAGGTGCCTGACGGGTGCAGCGCGGCATGGGCTTCCTCGTGACAGAATTTCTTCATGGCTTCTCGCGAGCGTACGCTCACATCCGGTACGTGCCGCCGTGCCACATAGGGTTTGAAAGCCGCCTGGGCCATGATCTGTTCGCCAATCAGACAACCGTCCACCAGGCTTTCGATGTCGTACGGATCGGAAAAATAGTTAGGCACAATGCGTGGCGGTGACATCGGGTCGGCTGAATACAGCTCCACATAACCCCTGGACCTTGGACGTATCTGCCCCAGGTTCAAGGTGCAGCCATTGCCGCCAGGCACCGAATCCACGCCCTCCTCGATGCCCGCGCCCACCACCATGAAATACTGGATATCCGGATGCGCCGCCGTCTTGTCGCCCCACCAGAACGCCCCGCCTTCAATCAGGTTCGACGCCGCCGGACCCTGCCTGAACAGCGCGTACTGCAAGCCCGCCATGAGTTTCCACCAGGGCTTTTTGTATTTGTCATAGCTGTGGGGGCCGGTCAGCTCATACACCAGCGACACTTCGATATGGTCCTGCAGGTTCTGCCCTACCCCAGGTAAATCCTGAACAACTTTAATTCCATGTTTCTCCAACTGCGCGGCGGGCCCGATCCCGGACAACATCAACAACCGGGGTGAGTTGATCGCGCCGGAGGACAGGACAATTTCCTTGTCGGCGTGCATCACCTGGCGCACGCCCTTCTCCAGGTATTCGACACCAACAGCCTTGTTACCCTGCATCAGGATACGCAGCACCCGGCAACCGGTCTTCACCGTCAGGTTCTTGCGCGACTTGGCGGGCGCCAGGTAGGCCACGGCGGCGCTGCTGCGAAAACCGTTCTTGGCGGTGATCTGGTACAGACCGCAGCCTTCGGGCTGGCCCGAGTTGAAATCTTCGTTATAGGGCAATCCGTACTGCTGGCAGGCGCGCAGCCAGACCTTGGTCAAGGGGTGAATATTGATCGGGTCCGACACGCCCAACGGCCCGCCAACACCGTGTACCTCATTGCAGAAACGCTCGTTGTCTTCAGCCTTTTTGAAGTACGGCAGCACGTCCTTGTACGACCAGCCGGCAGCGCCCTGCTCGGCCCAGCCATCGTAGTCGGCGGGCACGCCACGGATGTAAATCATCGCGTTCACCGAGCTGCCGCCGCCGAGCACGCTGGCCTGGACCATGGTCGGCGTTTCGCTGCGGTGCTGGTCCTCGGTGGGCTCCCAGGCATAGCGCTTGAGCAGCGGGCCCTGGGCAGTCTTGTAGTAGGCGCCGGGAATATGGATGTACGGGCTGCGATCGCGCGGCCCTTCCTCGAACAGCACCACTGACGCACCTTGCTCCTCGCTCAAGCGCGATGCGACCGTGCAGCCTGTGGAGCCGCCCCCGATTACGATGAAATCCACCATGACAACCTCAGATCTTTTTAGTATTCAGCCAGTGTTGAAACGCGCGTTATCGACCGACCAGGCCGGTTAACAGCGTCTTCAATTGTTGGGCGACGGCGTAGCTGTTTTGCTGCTGCTGTTTTTTGCAGAACAACTCACAACTCCACCAACCGACGTAACCGGTAGCCTTTACCGCGGCGGTCCATTCGGCCAGGTCGAGCACCCCGCTGCCGGTGGGAACATCACGCAGCACTTCTTCATTCGGGATGCCGCCATCGAAGGCCAGCGAGTCGCAGACATGCACGCCGTAGATCACGCCCTTGTCGAGCCTGGCGACGTCCGCAGGGGTAACGCCGCTGGTAAAGCAATGCCAGTAGTCGATCACCATCTTCACGTTGCTGCGCCCGGTGCGTTCGATCAGTTGCAGTTGGTGGTCCAGGGTATTGAGTGGCGTCCAGGACAGCGCTTCGAGATAAAGCAACAGGCCGTATTGCTTGGCCACATCGGCCAGCTCCGCCAGGTTGCTGGCCGTGCGAGCGTACTGTTCGGCTTGATCCAGACCCAGCAAGCCCGAGTAATGGGCGCTCTTGCCCGTCGCCTGGAAATCAATCACCGCCTGCACATTGATCGGGCCCGTGAGCACTTGCACGCCTTTGGCGCCGACCAGGTTGGCCAGTTGAAACAGCCGCTCGGCTTCCTTGAACAGGTCATCCCGCTCGGCGCCCTGGCGTTCGATGTCCCGAAGGTAACCGATGCCGGTGACCGGTACGTGCTGCAGTAATGCTTGCAGCTCCGACTCGGAATAGCCGGCCTGCAAATACGCCTCCAGCTTGCCGCTGTTGATCTCCAGCGCGTCAAAACCCAACGTCTGGGCGATGTCGATATCCATCGCCAGGGTCGAGTGTTTGGCGACGGTGGAATGCAGTGCGAGGATATTATTTTGGGTTGCCATATGGCGCTCCTACGGGTGAGTAGCGATCAGCCAACGCGCCAACGGCCAGCGCCGCAGCGTCCAGCCGAGCCTGAGACAAGGTGCCCCGGGCGACGGCGGCGACAATCGCCCGAACGATTTGCGGCACCTGCGGCATGGCGCCGGCAGAAATCAGCAACAGGTCAGCCCCGGCATTCAACGCGGCCACTGCGACCTCGCCGAGGGACATCTGGCCGATGGTCGAGCGGTGATCGAGGTCGATGGTCATCACCAGCCCCTTGAAGCCCAACTCCTGGCGCAACACACCGATCAGTTCCGGCGACACTGAGGCCGCGGTGGGCGGTGTGCACGCGGCGAATATCGCCGGCCCCATCATCACCGCATCCGCCCCCGCGTCGATCCCGGCCTGGAACCCCGGCCAATAGGCTCGCAGCTGCTTCATGGATTCGCTGACCACCGCCGTTTCAGTCGACGGCTGCTGAAACAACACCGGATGGCCGGGGAAGTGCTTCAGGGTGCTGGCCATCCCGGCCCGCCGCACGCCACGCACATACGCACCGACCATCGCCGCCGTCTGCTGCACGTCGTCCGAAAGCGTGCGCCCTGCCAGCCACACATTGGGGCCGCCAACAATGTCCGCCGTCGGCGACAGCAACAGATTGACCCCGGTCTCCCGCACGGCGGTCGCAACCTTGAAGCAGGCCTGCTCCAGCGCCGCGCAGTCCATCGCCCTTGCCACGTCGGGTTCAGGTAGCGCCGGGGTGATCCCTTGCAAGCGGTGCACGGCGGAGATGTCGGCGTCTGCCGCCAGCAGCAGCGGCCCGCCGAGCGCGGTGGCCGTGCCGGTAAAGCGTTGCCAGGTGTCCAGGGTTTCGGTTTCCAGGCGCCTGGCGCTCATTTTTCCGCTGACGTATTCCTCGCCCGTTTCGCCAAACAACAGACTGCGCCCGCCATTCCCGAGAAACCGGCGCACGTCATCCGTCATCTGTACGTCCAGCAACACCGGGAACAGCACGCCGTAGGCCTTGCCTTCATTCGCGCTCATGGTTAGTCCCCTGGGTCGCGATTGCCAACTGGCGGACCCTGGCGGCTGCATCCAGTAACACCTGGCGATCCAGCGTGCCTTCGTGAACGGCGGCGACGATCGCGTCGGCGATGCTGTCCAGGCCGGACTCGCTGGAAACCAGCAGCAGGTGCGCACCGGCCACCAGCGACGCGACAGCGGTGTCGGGAATGGTGTTGCCGCGCAGAATGGAAACCGCGTCCAGATCATCGGAAATGATCAAGCCGTCGAAGCCGAGGGTGTCACGCAGCACCCCGATAACCTTGGGTGAGGTGGAGGCCGAGTGATCGGTATCTATCGCAGGGAACACCGCCGGGCCTGGCATGATGGCTTTCACGCCGGTGGCGATGACCTGCTTGAACACTTCAAGGTTGTCATGCAGCAATTCCAGCGGCCCCGGCACGGTGGCTTCGGCAATGGCCGGGTCGTGTTCGGTGACGTAATGCCCGGGGAAGTGCTTGGCGGTGGCGATCACACCGGCGCGCTGCACCCCACGAATAAACGCGCAGGACACCCGGCTGACTTCCACCGGGTCGGCGCCGAGGTGACGGTTATGCAGCCACGGATTGGCGCCGGTGACGACGTCCACGATTGGCGCCAGAAACAGATTCACCCCCAGCTCACGGGCCACGGTGGCCATCTCGAAGCACCGTTGCTCGATATCCAGGGCACTGAGGGCCTGGAGCTGCGCTCGGGAGGCGACCGCCGGGACCAGTTGATGCAGGCGCTCGATCCCGCCGAGTTCCTGGTCGACTGCGATCAATACCGCAGAACCCGCCAAGGCCGTAGCTTCCTTAACGACATTGACAAAATCAGCCTTGGACTCGGCTGCCTTGCGCGCCGGGCTCATGCCTCGACCAACATATTCATCGCGGGTTTCCCCGAGCAACAGGGACACACCACCACGGCTCAGGTAACGGCGCACATTGTCGTCCAGGTGCAAATCCCCGAACGCGGGAAGCAGTACCGAATACGCGGCGCTATGCAGTTCGCTTGACATTGCTTTTCCTCAACAGCGTTATGGTGAGCGGAACGCTCAACTCGGTGGATGCGCGGCTATTCCACGCATGAATTCAATTACAGCGGGAACGGCACCCAGGCACGTCGCTGGTGGGATTCGACGCAGGCCTGGGACAACAGCACCCCGCGCACGCCCTCCTGGATATCCGGCAACGGCACGCTGGTCGCCGTGCGCCACTGCGCCCCGGCCTCCAGGGCGTCGGCGAAGTCGGCGTACAACACCGCCAGCGCTTCCAGATAGCCCTCGGTATTGCCCGCCGGCAGGCTGGTGAAGCTCAGCGTCTGGGGCATGTTGTCTGCCTGGCCACGCCGATAAATGCGGTCGGCGCCGTCGATGGGTGTGAACAGCAGGGTTTCCGGTGACTCCTGGCACCATTCGAGCGAGGCCAGGCTGCCGACGATCTTGAAGCGCAAGCCGTTGCGATGACCAGGCGCCGCGAAGCTGGCCCACAACAAGCCGTCTACGCCGCCGTCGAACTCCAGTTGCACCACGCAGGTGTCGTCCAGTGCCCAACCCGGCACCACGCTGGTCAACTTGGCGTTGAGCTGGTTGCAGCGCTGCCCGGAAAGAAACTCCAGCAGGTTGAACGCGTGGGTGCCGACGTCGCCCAAGGCCCCGGTGGGGCCGGCCTTTTGCGGGTCACCGCGCCACGCCAGACTGTTGCTTAAGCCGGACACGCCCGGTGCCAACCACTCCAGCAAATATTCCACGTACAGGAAGCGCAACTCCCCCAGCTCACCGGCCTGGATCCGACTGCGGGCGTCCCTGACCATCGGATAACCCTGGTAGGTGTAGGTCAGCGCAAAAAACGTCCCGTGGCGCTCGGCAAGGCTCGCCAGCTCGAGGGCTTCGTGGGGATGGTTGACCAAGGGCTTGTCGCAGATCACCGGGATGCCTGCTTCCAGGAACAACCGGCACGGCTCGAAATGCAGGTGATTGGGCGTCACGATGACCACCGCCTCTATCGGGTCGGGTCGGCGCGACTCGGCGGCGGCCATGGCCTCGAAGGAAAGGTAAATGCGGTCGGGTTCAATATTGAGAGCAGCGCCCGCCTCGCGGCATTTGTCCGCGCCCGACGAGAAGGCCCCGGCGACGATGTCGAAGCGATTACACAGGCGCATCGCGGCACGGTGGTAACTGGCGAAGTAAGCGCCCTGCCCGCCACCGACCATGCCGACCTTGAATCGCCGCTTTCCGGGAATGTCGCCGGTCAACCTTGCCATCACCCAATCCTCCGCAAAAAGCATGGGCCGAGTATCAAGGGTGATGTTTGTTTCCACCATTTCGCACCCTTGGTGATACCTGACGCGGACTGAAGCACTCACAAGCAGCACGCGGTGTTACCCGCGGCATTTCAATGTGTTACTGGGCGCAGCGATTCTGCGGCTTAAACTACGATGCCGCGCTTGTCGGCGGTGCCGAGCAGCCAGCAAAAGCGCTTACAATCTGACGCATTCAGTCGTTCTAAACCTTTATGTAGAAACTTATAAAAACGGCATGAAAGATGCTTTGGTAATTACCGGAATTTTCAAACGCTTAAACGGTTATTAAAGTTATAAGCAGGGTTATTCGATAACTGCGCTATAACTTTAATAACTGGCGCCTTAACCCAGCCAAGTACATCGAGATAATAATGCCCAGTCGCCCGGACGCATCCCCCCTGTCGTTAGCCTCTGCCACTTCGCACCCCGAGCGACAGCAGGCGCGCAGTGACTTGCAGGCCAATGTGCAAAGGAACCTGAGCACCCTGGTCGAATCCTGCCGGTCGGTAGCCGATATGTGTCGCAAAGTTGATGTGAATCGCCAGCAGTTCAACAAGTACCTGGTGGGCCAGCACGTTCCGTCGCAGAAGATCCTTCAGAAGATCGGGCGTTATTTCATGATGGAAGCGGAAGACCTTTTCCGTCCGCCCGCCGAGTTCAAGAAGTTCTATGAAGGCTATGAAAACGAACTGCCGACCGGCTTGCGGGCCTCGGAGCAGTTCAATCATTTCCTGCCGCTGGCGAAACAGTCGGCTGACGTGCTTGAAGACTATCTGGGCGTGTATTACCGCTATCACAATTCGTCGATCTACAAGGGGCGCATCCTGCGTTCTGTCACCTGCCTGTACCGGGCCGATTCGATGGTGCAGTACGTCACCGTGGAGCGGTTTCCGTTGCGCGATGGCAGCGGCAAGATCGGTTATTCATTTACCTACCACGGGTTCTGTTTGCTGCTGGGCGATCGCCTGTTCATGGTGGATTTCGAAGGCAAGCAGCGTAACGAGATGACGTTTTCGATCCTGACGCCGCAACATCGTCGGCCGATCCGTTTTCTGTATGGGTTGGTGACGGGTGTGGCGTCGTCCTCGTTTCGCCAACCCTTCTCTACGCGCATGGCGCTGGGGCTGGTGGACAAGGGCAAGATCCGCAAGCAGCACTTGCGCAATGCAACGGTGCTGTTGCCCAGTGATCAGTCGATCCCGCTGGATGTACGTGAGTACATGACCGGCGAAAACGCCACCATCGTCTGGGGCGGTCAGGACTGAGGAGCTTGCAGGGGTTGGCGCGTGGTCATCATTTCAACCAGCGACGGGCCCTTGCTGTTCAGGGCTTTGACGAGGGTCGCGTTGAGTTGTGAAACGTGTTCGACGCGCCAGGCTTCCAGGCCGAAGTTGCGGGCGATACCGGCGAAATCCGGGGCGTAGGGCTTGCCATCGGGCAAGTTGAATTCACCGGCCCGGTGCTGCTCGATGGGTTGGGCTTGTGCCTCGTTCACAGCGTCGTCAGCGCTGCGGTTGAAGACCAGGAATACCACCGGAATGCTGTGCATCACGCACACGGCCATCTCTTGCATTGACTGCAGGAAGTCCCGGCTGCCGACGGCGCAGACTACTTGGCGGGCGGGCATCGCGAGCTTGGCGCCGATCGCTGCCGGGACAGCCCAGCCGAGGGTGGCGGGGTTGCCAGCGCAGAGGTGCCTGCCGGGGTAATGCACCGGGAACATTTCGCGGGCCATGGGCTGTGTGGGTCCGGCGCCCAGGACGAGGAGCGCATCGTTTTCCAGCACGGAGCGTAAGGCGCGGCCTTCGCGCAGTAAGGTGATTTTGCGCGGGGTGGGTTGGGGTTCTGCGCGCAGGGTGGCGAGTGGCAGGCTGGCGTTGGTGGAGGCGCGTTGGAGGGTGTCGTCGATGGACAGGCTGACCGGGCCGGAATGGGCGCTCAGCATGGTGTCGAAGGACTGGCGCAGGGCTTGGGGTAGCTGTTGTAGCGTCTGGACTGTCGTCTGGTCTTTCAAGACGTTGATCGATACCGTTTCGGCCTGGGCGTTGCTGATGACTATTAGTGCGGAGGCGTCCTGGTGTGCGGTGGCCAGGGCTCCCAGGGCTGAGGGGATGCCCAGCGGACCGGTCAGTACGACGGCCATGGGGCGCCCGCACGCGCGGAAGTAGCCGTCGGCGAGGTGGACGGCGCTGTGGGCCTGGATGACGTGGATGAACGGGATGTCGGTGCCTGGGGTCAGCAGTGCTTCGACCAGGGCCCGGGAGCCGTCGCCCGGGATGCCCGCTACGTAGTCGACACTGTTGGCTTTCAGTGCCTTGGCGATGATTTGGCCACCTGTGAGTTTCACTTAACACTCCAGCGAATGCGCGGCGTCTTGGCCGGGGATCAGGCTTGGAGTATTCGCCTGGTACGGGGTGGGCTCAACTTCGCACCTTGGGTAAAAGAGACGCAGATTGACGCAGGTACCTGGCGATTGGGGGGATATCCGTTATTTGGGTGATTTTTGATACTCAATCCCCGACCCATAACCCATACCCAGAGGCGTGCGCCGATTAGGTCACTTCAATGCGTCAGAGTGCGTCGCTTTTAACCCCCCTGCGAAATTGAGCCCCCCGCCTCCCGGCTCAATACTCACCCCATGAAAACAACAAGCCGAGCCTATCAAGCGCTGGGCGCACCGCTTCAGGCCTGCAACTCCATAGCCCGGAAAAAGCGTGCGTCGCCCAGCCAAGGAAGAGTCAATCGGAACAGTGGAGGCCTTACCACCCTCCCCAGCAGCATGGAATCAATGCTGGCCATAACACTGCCGATCCAACTGACTGCATACAAAAGGAAGCACCCGGCCACACCGCCGGGCCCACGCCTTGCAAGTCGCTCAACGTTCGCACCCACCACCCCAGGCAGGAACTCGAAATGAAAAAAGAAATAGAGACGGGTTATGGTTTGACCGGCATTGACTTCAATTCCCTCAGCTTGAAACGACGCTCGTTTCTGCTGGGCGCTGCCGCCTCTGCCGCAGGCTTGTACCTCGGCTCGTTCGTGCCCAGCGCATTTGCCGCCACCACCGGCCACCTGGAAATCCTCGGTTGGGAAGGTGAAACCGGCGACGCCGAACTCGCCGACTGGCGCAAGCAGCGCAACGTCACCGTGCGCTCCAGCTATGCCAGCAACCAGGACGACATCACCGCACGGTTGGCAGGCTCCGATCCGGTGCAACTCGACCTGACCATGTACGCCCTGGGCTACGAAAAGATCTATCAGGAAATGGGTCTGCTCAAGGCCATCGACACCACGAAGATCCCCAACTATTCCGCCGACAATACCCTCGCGCTGTTCTACAAGGGCAGCCGCTGGTACTGGGACGGCAAGCAATGGGGCATCCCGTTGCTGTGGGGCATGAACACCATTATCTACAACCCCAGGAACGTCAAAAAACCTACCCAATACACCGACCTGCTGGACCCCAAACTCAAGGGCAAGCTGACCTTTGTCGATGACGGCACCTCGAACTGGTCGCTGATCGCGACCATCGCCGGCTACGGCGACAAGTACCCCAACCTGACCCGCGCCGAATTCAACGATGCCTTCGAAAAACTCAAGCCGTACCGTGATCAGTGCCGGGTGTTCGCCGCCTCGTCGGGTGACGCGGTGTCGCTGCTGGTCTCGGGTGAAGTGGACGCGGTGTTCTCGGCCTCCGCCAACACCCCGAGCGAAACCATCAAGCGTGGCGTGACCACTGCCCTGTCAGTACCCACCGAAGGTGCGGCGCTTTGGTGCGATGCGTTGTTCATCCCGAAAACCGCAAAGGACATTCCCCTGGCCCTGGAATTCATCAACAAGACCCTGGAGCCCGACACCCAAGCCAAGATGGCGACCACGATGTTCTCCGGCGTGGTCAACCCAAAGGCCGTGCCGCTGCTGCCCGAAGACCTGAGAAACACCTTCGACTACGCGAACCTGGACAGCTTTTTCGAGAAATCCAAACTCTATGGTCAACCGCCCCTGAGCTCCGAAAAATATGTGACCTACGCTGAATGGATCGATCAGTGGGCGAACTTCAAGGGTTCGTTCTAGAGCGCTTGGCACGCCGGTGCAGGCAACCGTGGGGCCGGGGGTCACCAACACCCGCCCCACGGGTCAACGCGCCCTGACTATCGAATAAAAACGCAAAGGCAATCTCATCATGACCGTAGTCAACAATACCGAGTCCATGCCCCTGGACAACCGGGATTCAAGGGTCGGCAAACACATGAAGATCGACAAGAGAACCCTCAGCGGGTACTGGCTGGCGTCGCCACCGTTGCTGTTTCTGGTGGTGTTCTTTCTGATTCCGTCAGTGCTGCTGCTGGTCGCCAGTTTCTGGACCGCCAAGACCTTCAGCATGGAACCCGCCGCCACCCTGGCCAACTATGCCAAGGCCCTGAACGCCAGCGGGTTTTATGACTCGTTGTGGATCGCCCTGCAAAACGGCTTCTGGACCGCCCTGCTCTCCACCGTGATCAGTGCTCCGGTAGCCTATTACATCGTGTACCGCACACGCTCCAACGCCGTGTTGTACCTGGCGCTCGTGTCGTGGTTTTCCAGCTATCTGGTGCGGGTCTACGCATGGCGCTCAATCCTGGGTACCAACGGCGTGATCAACTCCACACTGCTGCACTTCGGCCTGATCGACCAGCCGCTGGAATGGCTGGTGTTCAGCAAATTCGCAGTGGTGCTGACCCTGGTTCACATCATGCTGCCCTTCACCCTTTTGCTGCTGGTGTCGGGCCTGCGGGATATCAAGAAGGACTACCTGGAAGCAGCCGCCGACCTCGGCGCCGGCGGCGTCACCATTCTGTGGAGGGTGATCATGCCGATGGCGCACAAGAGCATCGTCAGCTCGTTCATGTTCACCTTCGTGCTCGCCGCCAGCGACTACGTCACACCGCAACTGCTGGGTGGCCGGGATGCGATGACCACCGGGCTGGTGATCGCCAACCAGTTCCGCTCGGTGGGTAACTGGCCGCTGGGGGCGGCGATGGCCTATCTGCTGTTGATCGTGTTCATGCTGGTGTACGCGTTGCTGCTGGCGGTGTTACGCGCTGCCAACCTGGCACCCGGCAAGCGTTACCACGACTGAATACCGCCCATAAAAAAGGTAACTCGCCATGATCCGGCTATTCACTTACGTCTACATGCTGTTCCTCTACGCGCCCATCGCGATTATCGCGCTGTTCAGCTTCCACTCGTCGGCCTCGTTGTCGTTCCCGTTCGAGGGATTTTCCACGCGCTGGTATGAGGCGCTGTTCAGCAGTTCGGACTTTATGACAGCCCTGACCAACAGCGCGATCGTCGCCGCTGGCTCGGCGATTCTTACCACGCTGCTGGGCACGTTCTCGGCCCTGGCGCTGATGCGCATGAAAGGCCGGGTGAAGGCAGTGTTCGCGTTCATGAACTTCGCGCCCATCGCCTTGCCCGGTTTGTTCCTGGGGATTGCGCTGGTCATTTTCTTCTCGCTGATCGGCCTGCCCCGCTCGCTGCTGACGGTGATCATCGGCCATACGCTGTTCACCTTTCCGTTCTTTGTGGAGTCGGTGCGTTCGCGGCTGGAGTATTTCGACCTGTCGTTCGAGGAGGCCGCGCGCGACCTCGGCGCCTCGCCCCTCAAGGCGTTCTGGCTGGTGACGCTGCCCATCATCGGGCCAACCATCGCAGGCGCCGCGATCCTCGCGGTGGCGCTGTCGATGGATGAATTCCTGATCACCGTGTTCGTCACCGGCAGCGACACCACGCTGCCGCTCATGATTCTTTCGATGATGCGCCGCGCCGTCAGCCCCACCATCAATGCCGCCTCGGTATTCATGCTGGTGGTGACCATCGCCATCATCGCCATCGCCGGCCTGGTCATGACCCTGCGTCGTCGCCGCCTCGAACTTGAACGTGCTGAAACTGCAGAGTAATCACCATGACCAACAGTATTGAACTGACCGGAATTTCCAAGAGCTACGGCAACCTCACCGCCCTGGGCAAAGTCGACCTGACCGTCAAGCGCAACGAGATCCTGACACTGCTCGGCCCCAGCGGCTGCGGCAAGACCACCCTGATGCGCATCATCGCCGGCTTCGAAGAACCCACCACCGGCAAGGTGGTGATCGACGGCAAGGACTCCACCGCCCTGGCGCCTGAACACCGCCCGGTGAACATGGTGTTTCAGAAATACGCGCTGTTCCCGCATCTGGACGTGTTCGACAACGTGGCCTTCGGGTTGCGCCTGAAGAAGAAGCCCAAGGATGAGATCAAGCGTGAAGTGAACAAGGCGCTGGAACTGGTGCAACTGGAAAGCTTCAAGAGCCGCTGGATCTCCGAACTCAGCGGCGGGCAGGCGCAACGTGTGGCCCTGGCCCGCGCACTGGTGAACCGCCCGGCAGTACTGCTGCTGGATGAACCGCTGGCGGCTCTGGACCTGAAGATTCGCCACCATATGCTCAACGAGATCAAGCGCATCCACGAAGAGACATCGACCACCTTTGTGTATGTGACCCACGACCAGGACGAAGCGATGATTTTGTCGGACCGGGTGGTGCTGCTGAACAAGGGTGGCATTGAGCAGATCGGCGGGCCGCAGGAGATGTATTGGTCGCCGCGCACCTTGTTCGCCGCCAAGTTCTTCGGCGATACCAATATCGTCAACGGCACGTATGGGCTGGGTGGCGTGGTCGACTTGCCGTTCGGGCGCTATGCCCACACCGCCAAAAGCGGCGTGGGTGCGGGGCCGGTTAATGTGTCGATCCGGCCTGAAACCATCGGCCTTGAGCCGGCTCTGGGCGCCGCACTGGCCGACGGTGCGTTTGCCGGGAAGGTCAAGGACACTTCGTTTATCGGCAATCGGGTGATCTACCGCGTGGAGGTGGCCGGTGGCACGCTTGATCTCAAATGCCAGCAACTGCCGACTCCCGGCAGCCACGCACTGCCGCCGGGTACGAACGTGGCGTTGACCTGCAAACCGGAAAGCTTTGTGGTGATTCCGGTCTGAAGGGGTTGAACATGGGGCCAGGCTGAAGCAGCCGAGGTTCATTTTTACGCCGGATCATGCGCTCTTTCACGGGAGCCTGGTCTGGCGTTTTTTTTGCCCCGGGGGAAGAGAATAATGGTTGGTTACATCGAGCGGGTAGTGGGGGGCGGGGTGATGGGGTGTATATCCGTTATTTAGGTAACGGCGGCCTATGGTTTCGCTCTTACAGCGAGTCACTTTGCAAAAGCGGCAAAGTAACCAAAGCGCTCTGCCCCGCCTGTCGGCACTTCGCCTAGGCTCGGTGTTCCCTCACTCCGGCATTGCTCCGCGGGCCGCCGCGACGGGGCGTCCCTGCCCCGTCGCGGCTAAACCGGCGTCCTGCCGGTTTACCCGCTCCTCAATCCCTGCGTTCGGCCTCGGGCTTATTGGGGCAGTCAGATCAAGATCAAGATCAAAAGCAAGAGCACAGCGGCCTACAGGCCGGCTTGAGTGGTAGAAGCCAGAGCAAAAGCCAAAGCGAAAGCAGAGCTGCTTTTCTGTAGGAGCCGGCTTGCCGGCGATGCAGACACCTCGGTGCATCAGGTACACCCAGTTGATGCCATCGCTGGCAAGCCAGCTCCTACAGTGGACCGTGCCCGCTTTAGCTTTTGATTTTGCTTTTAACACTCAGGTCGGCTTTCAGGCCGCTGTGCTGTTGATCTGCTTTTGATCTTGATCTTGGGCGCCCGGTTAAACCACGCTGGCCGAACGCATACTTTGGAGCGTGGGTAAACCGGCAGGACGCCGGGTTAGCCGTCCTGGGCCAAGGATGGCCCATGACGGCGGCCCACGCTCCAAAGCCGGAGTGCGGGCACTCCGAGCCTAAGCGAGGAGCCGAGTGGTGGGGCAAGAGCGCTTTGCTTACTTTTGACTGGGCCGGCATTCCGGCTGTTCAAAAGTGAGCCGCTGTAAGAGCGGAACCAATCTCAGCCGTCACCCAAATAACGGATATGTACCCTCAACCGTGCTTCTTGTAACGACGAATCCGAATATCCGCCTGCTCCTTGTGCCCCGCAAACCCTTCCATCCCGCAAAGCCGCGAGCAGTATTCCCCTACCAGCACCGACGCTTCATCCGTCAGCACGCGCTGATACGTGCAGGTCTTGATGAACTTGCCGACCCACAGCCCGCCGGTGTACCGCGCGGTCCCGGTAGTAGGCAATGTATGGTTGGTGCCGATCACCTTGTCGCCATAGGAAACGTTGGTGCGCTCACCGAGGAACAACGCGCCGTAGTTGGTCATGTGCTCCAGGAAATACAACGGATCGCGGGTCATCACCTGCACGTGCTCGGAGGCGATGCGGTCGGCTTCCTGCACAAGTTCGTCGACGGTGTCGCACAGAATAATCTCGCCATAATCCCGCCAGGCGATGGAAGCCACCGGCGCAGTGGACAAGATTGCCAACTGACGCTCAATCTCCGCCGGCAGCGTTTCCGCCAACTCAGCACTGTTGGTCAAAAACACCGCAGGCGAATTAACCCCATGCTCCGCCTGCCCCAGCAAATCGGCAGCAATAATTTCCACATCGCTACTGTCATCAGCAATCACCAACGTCTCAGTGGGCCCGGCAATCAAGTCGATACCAATCTTGCCGAACAACTGACGCTTGGCCTCAGCCACATACGCATTACCCGGCCCAACGATCATATCCACCGGCTTGAACGTATCGGTCCCCAACGCAAACGCGGCGATAGCCTGCACCCCGCCCACGCAATAGATCTCATCGGCGCCGGCCAAATACATCGCCGTCACGATGGCCGGATGCGGCTTGCCATCAAACGGCGGCGCGGCGGCAACAACGCGCTTCACACCGGCCACCTTGGCCGTCAGTACGCTCATATGCGCCGACGCCAGCAACGGATACTTCCCGCCCGGTATGTAGCAGGCCACCGAGTTCACCGGAATATTGCGGTGCCCCAGGATCACGCCCGGCAAAGTCTCGACTTCCACGTCGTGCATCGAGGCCTTTTGTACCTCGGCAAACCGCCGGACCTGCGCCTGGGCAAAGGTGATATCACCCATTTCCTGCTCGGAAAGGCTCGCCACGCACGCGGCAATTTCTTCGTCGGTCAGCCGGAAAGACACGGGCGACCACTGATCAAACTGCTTCGAATATTCACGCACGGCCGCATCACCATTGCGGGCGACGTTGGCGATGATTTGCTCAACGGTATCGCGGACTTGGGCAGCAATCTCGGCTTGGGCTTCGACCGGTTTAGGTGTTTTCAGGTAACGAATCATCAGTGGCTCCAGGTGGTTCTTGAGGGCACGCGACATGCCCCCGGCATTGGCAACCATCTTTTCCTACCCCCCTGCCCCCGGCAATTTCGCAGCCACCCTATTGATGACGCAACCTGACGCAACACAGACGCAGTGCTGAAGCACTACGGCGGTCGCTGACGTTATTCGTATAACCGTTCACGAAAAATAGGCGAGCCCCATTGACTTAGTGGTTCGGAGTGATAGGTTAAATAAGCGGTTATACGTATAACCTAATAATCACACCCAACGTAAAGAGGTGATCAACCGTGAGTCGAGTCTTGTATCTATTCGGTGGCTGGCCCGGCCATTTCCCCTACGAAATCGCGGCATGGGCGCGCACCGTTTTCCAGGAGCTGGATTTCGAGGTCGAAGAGTCCACCGACATCTTCACACTGGACAGGGACTTGACCGGTTATGACCTGATCGTGATCGGCTGGAACAACGCGGTCACCACCGAGACGCTCACCGCCTCCCAGGAAAACCGCCTGCTGCAAGCGGTAGAAAGCGGCACCGGCCTGGTGGGTTGGCACGGTGCAGGCGCAGCGTTTCGCGCCAGCCTCAAATATCACTGGGTGCTCGGCGGCTCATTCCTCGAACACCCGATGGGCGAAGGCTTTCCCCACCCGTACGAGGTCAACGTCATCGACCACAGCCACGAGGTGACACAAGGCGTCGAGGATTTCGAGGTACGGTCCGAGCAGTACTACATGCAGGTCGACCCGAACATTCACGTGCTGGCCGAAACCACCTTCGACGGCAACCCCTTCCCCTGGCTCAAGGGCCATCGCAGCCCGGTGGCCTGGGTGCGCCAGTGGGGCCAGGGTCGGGTGTTCTATCACTCCATCGGGCACGACACCAGCAACCTCGCCGACCCGAATATCCGCCGCCTGACCAAGCAAGGCCTGAACTGGGCGACACGCGGACGTGCAAGCAGTACCGGACCCACCGACGCAAACACCCCCGTTTCATCAACCCAAGGAGTCCTGTCATGACTAAATTGACCGGCAGCCAGATCGTGGCTCAAACCCTGAAAAATTATGGCGTCGAATACGTCGCCGGTATCCCTGGCCACGGTATCTGGACCCTGACCGACGCCTTCCTCGAGGAAGACTCCAAGCTCAAGTTCATCCAGGTATTCCATGAGCAGAGCGCGGTTCACCTCGCCGACGGTTACTACCGGGTGAGCGGCAAGCCGATGGCGGCGGTGACTTCCATCGGTGCCGGCGCCGCCAACACCGTGATCGGCATGGCCACCGCGTTTACCGACTCCACCAGCCTGATGCTGATCACCGGCGGGCCACCCACTCACATGCGTGGCCACGGTTTGTTACAGGAGCTGGAACGCTACACCGACAACGACTTCCCGAAAATTGCCGAAGCCGTGACCAAGCGTCATTGGGTGGCGACCCGCGTTGAAGAGCTGCCATTCATGATGCACCGCGCCTGGAGCGCGATGGTCACTGGGCGCCCAGGCCCTGTGCACCTGGAAATCCCGATGGACGTGCAGGCCGAGGCGGCTGAAGTGACCCTTCATGCCCTCGAAGAACGTACTCCGATCGGTAAATGCTTCCCGGATCCGGCAGCCACGGCCCGCGCGGTGGAAGAGCTGAAACTGAGCAAGCGCCCGGTGCTGGTGATCGGCGGCGGCGTGATTACCGGCGAAGCCAGTGCGGAACTGTTCGCCCTCGCCGAAGCGTGGAAAATCCCGGTGGTGACCACCTGGAACGGCAAAAGCGGCTTCCCGGAAGACCACCCGTTGTTCGCCGGCAGCGTCGGCCAGACCGGCACCCTGTGCGGCAATAAAGTCGCGTCCACCGCCGATGTGATCATCGCCGTGGGCTGCCGTTTCACCGACTGGTCGTCGTCCAGCTATGCCAAGGGCGTGACCTTTGCAATCCCGCCGTCGAAGCTGATCCACATCGACATCGACCCGCACGAGATCGGCAAGAACTACCCGGTGACCGTGGGGATTTGTGCCGACGCCAAATACGCCCTCGCCGCCATCGTCGAAAGCCTGAACGGCGAGACGGTTGAGCGCGAAGAGTACCTGAGCGACCTGCGCGGTTATCAGGAAGAATGGGAAACCAAACTGGCGGGCCGTCGTGACTCCGATCGCTTCCCGTTCACCTCACAACGCCCCCTCGGCGCGCTGCGCAAAGTGTTCCCGCGCGACACAATCGTGGTGGTTGGCTCGGGCAACACCCAGGGTGCGGTCAAGCAGACCTTCCCGGTCTACACTCCACGTACACACCTGACCTCCGGCGGCTTCTCGTCCATGGGCTGGGCCGTGCCTGCCGCTATCGGCGCCAAGCTGGCTGCGCCTAACCAGCCGGTGGTGTGCATTCTCGGGGATGGCGATTTCCTGATGACCTCCCAGGAAATTGCGATCTGCGTGACCAACAATATCCCTGTTGTGTTCCTGATCCAGAACAACGCCGGCTACATGTCGATTCGCGGTGGCCAGCGAAAGCAGACCAGCCGCCATATCGGCACCGAGTTCAACCACCCGGACGGCACGCCCTACAGCCCGGACTTCAAGGCGGTGGGCGAAGCCTTCGGCCTCAAATCCTACCGTGTGGAACGCCCGGAAGACCTCGAGCCGATCCTGCAGGAAGCTCTGGATTTGAACGTGCCGGTGCTGATCGAAGTACCGACCGACCGCGACGCAGCCGGCCCTTGGGTACCGGGCTGGTGGGACTTCCCGATTCCGGAATACATCACCGACGAACGCCAGGATGAGTACTGGCAGATCCGTAATTCCGAACAACACCTGTAAACGCTGGAGCGGCTCAAATGAGTGATGCATTGATTTCGCATCATGCAGAGCTGAATCCACAACCGGGGGCGTCGCGCGAACCGCGCGCCCTCGGCGTGGTGACGCCTGATGCAGATGGCACGATCAACTGTGATGTGGTGATTATCGGCTC
Organism: Pseudomonas sp. ADAK13; assembly: GCF_012935715.1. Lineage (NCBI taxonomy): Bacteria > Pseudomonadati > Pseudomonadota > Gammaproteobacteria > Pseudomonadales > Pseudomonadaceae > Pseudomonas > Pseudomonas sp. ADAK13. The sequence continues at coordinate 5,835,305 of NZ_CP052860.1, read as the reverse complement.
GGGCATGGGCGGTTCGACCTTCGCTCATGCCTTACGTGACAGCGGGCTGGATATCGTGATCGTCGAACGGGGTGATTTCCTGCCGCGTGAGATCCAGAACTGGAGCGCTGAAGCGGTGTTCGGCCAAGGGCGCTATCGTAATGCCGAACCGTGGCTGGACCAGGCCAACCAAGCATTTTCGCCGGGGGTGTTTTATTACGTCGGCGGCAACACCAAATTCTACGGCGCCATGCTGCCACGGTTTCGCGAGGCGGACTTTGGCGAGATCCAGCATGCCGAGGGCGTGTCCCCTGCGTGGCCCGTCAGCTATGCCGAATTTGAGCCGTGGTACGCCGAGGCGGAAAAACTCTACCGCGTGCATGGCCAGGCCGGCATCGACCCCAGCGAACCCTGGCGTTCGGGGCCCTTCCCGCAACCGGCACTGAAGCATGACCCGGCCCTGGTTGCGCTGGAGCAAAGCATGCAACGCGCCGGGCTCAAGCCGTTCGTGATGCCGGCGGCGGTGGACTATGGCGATGGTGGCAATTGCGTGTTGTGTTCAACCTGCGATGGCTATCCGTGCCTGGTGGACGCCAAGGCCGACGCCGAAGTTTCAGCCCTGAGGCCCGCCCTGCGCAGTGGCAGCATTCGGCTGATGACCCGCACCACGATCAAGCAGCTGGACACCGGTAACGATGGCAAAACCGTGACCGAAGCCCGAGGCCTGTTCGATGGACGCGAGGTGACACTGCGTGCCACCCGCTTCGTGCTGGCGTGCGGCGCAGTCAACAGCGCAGCGTTGCTGTTCAAGTCTGCGAACGCTCAACATCCTCACGGCCTGGGCAACAGCTCCGGGCAATTGGGGCGTAACTACATGGTGCATAACAGCACCTTCATGCTGGTAGTAGACCCGCGACGCAAGAACAACGTGACCTTCCAGAAAACCCTGGCTATTAACGACTGGTACAGTGCCAGTGCACACAACGCGTTTCCCTTGGGCAATGTGCAGATGCTGGGGAAAATCCGCGAGCCGATGATCAGTGCCATGCGGCCCTGGTTGCCGAAATTTGCTTCACGTTATATCACTGACCACAGCGTCGACCTGTACCTGACCTCGGAAGATCTGCCCACCCAGGACAACCGCGTCACCTACGACGTGCAGCGCGGTGCGATCAAGGTTCACTGGACGCCGAACAACCTCAAGGCCCATGAAGGGCTGGTGAGCAAGGCCACCAAAACCATGCGTGATGCAGGGTATCCGCTGATCCTCAAGGCGCGCATGGGTATCGCGACGAACTCCCATCAGTGCGGCACTGCCGTGATGGGCAAGGATCCGGCCACCAGCGTGCTGGACCTGAACTGCAAGTTGCATGACCTGGAGAATGTATGGGTGGTGGACAGCTCGTTCTTCCCGTCGTCGGCGGCGGTTAATCCGGCGCTCACTATCGCGGCGAATGCCCTCAGAGTAGCGGCACACTTCAATGGACCGCAGGGGTAAAGGTGGGCGCTGGCTTGCCTGCGATGCAGTCGACTCGGTCTGTCAGTGGTATTGAGTCGCTGCCATCGCAGGCAAACCAGCGCCTACAGTGTTCCCCTACCAACAGGATCAGGCGTCTGCCGGCTGGATACTGCGAGTGGAGGTACGCACCACCAGCTTGGTGGCGAATATTTTCTGCGCAGGCACAAGCGGTGCATCAGCCGGGGCATTCAATTGCTCGGTGAGCATGCGTGCGGCGTACACGCCCTTCTCCACCATGGGTTGGGCAATGGTGGTCAAACCGAGCTGCACCGCCTCGGGAATATCGTCGAAACCAATCACCGAAAGCGTCTCCGGGACTTGGCGACTGAGGGCGTGGGCGGTTTTCATGCAGGCAATCGCCATCACATCCGAGCACGCCACCACTGCCGTGACGTCGTTGGAGGTCAGCAACGTGAACGCTGCGGCCTGGCCGGACGTGGAATCCAGTCCACCGGCCTCGATCACGCTCAGGTCTTCAAACGCCAGGCCCGCGTCGGTGGCCGCCTCCACGTAACCGGTGAGGCGTTCGCGAACAATCCGTTCACTGGCGCTTTTGAAGCGTTGCAGGTCAATCGGGCCGCGGTAACCATCCGGGTTGAGGCGGTCAATGATGACGCCGATCTTGCGGTGGCCCAGGTCCAGCAGATGCTGCATTTGCGTGCGAGCCGCACCGCGATCGTCAATGCCGACAAAAAACGAATTCTCTACGAGCGGCGAGTCGATCACCACGAACGGAATACTGTGCTTCACCACGGCCAGCACCGCCGGGTGATCATCGGGCAGGGTCGAGATAATCAGGCCATCCACCAGCCCGCGCAAGGCCAGACTGCTGTGGCTCGCTGCCTGGCCGCGACCCACCAGGCGATTATTGTTGAGCGGAAACAGTGTCAGTGCGACATTTTCCAGTTCGCCCACTTCGCTGATGCCGCGCAGCATGGCGATGGTGCACGGGTCGGCAAAGGCCAGGGACAACTTGTCCATCATCATCAACCCGATGGCGCCGATCTTGCCCGAGCGCAGGCTGCGGCCCAGCACATTGGGGCCCGGGTAGCCCAATGACGCGGCCACCTCGAGGATATGCTCGCGCTGGGCCGGGGACAGTTTGGAAGGTCGGTTGTAGGCGTAAGACACCGCAGGCTGGGACACCCCTGCTGCCAGTGCTACGTCTTTCATTGAAACGGCCATCGCTTGCTTCCCAATCCTTTTGAAACCTCATGCGAGGTCATGAAAAAACAGACGCTCAGTGTACCCGTTGAGGGGAAACCTTCGGAACCAGTCGTGTGGCACTGAACATGATTGCGACCATCAGCGAGGCAACCGCCAGCAGCGCCCAGGATAGATTCGTCGCGTGGGCGAACAAGCCGATCACCGCCGGGCCCATCAGGATACCCAGATAACCGAGGCTGGTGGCCGCGGCAATCGCCAACTCCCCTGGCATGGTCTTTTGTGCACCCGCCAGGGACAGGTAGACCGGCGCGATGTTGGCCAAACCGATACCAATGACGGCAAAGCCCACCAGGTTCACCAGCCAGTTCGTCGCGAGCACCACCGTGAGGAACCCAAGGATCACAATAAAACCGCCGCCCACCAGCACCGTGCGGGCACCGAGTTTGAGCAGAATCCGGTCGCCACTCAAGCGCCCCAACGCCATCATCACGGCGAAGCAGGCGTAACCCAGGCCTGCAATGGAAGGTTCTACATCACGCACCTGGGTCAGGAACACCGCGCTCCAGTCGAGAATCGCACCTTCGGCCAGGAACGCGAACAGGCACAGCACGCCCAGCACCAGGACTTTACGCGTGGGCCGCACAAAGATCGGGCTGCCCTCTTCGCCGCTGCGCCCGAGCATCTGGCGCCCGTAACTCAGGACAAACGCAGCCAATGCCGCCATCACCGCGCTGCTGGCCAGCAACGGCGTGGCGCCTAGCCAGAGCAGCGCGGTGATTCCCGCCGCACTGACGATCGTGCCCAGGCTGAAAAGGCCATGAAAGCCCGACATCAGCGACCGGCCTGTCGCGCGCTCAACCATCACGCCTTGCACGTTCATCGTCACATCGACCGCGCCGCACCCGGCACCGAACACGGTCAGGGCAAACATCAAGCCTATGAATGAATGGGTGGTCGCCAGCAGAGGCAGCGTCAGGAATACCAGGGCGATGCCGATGTGCATGGTAAAGCGGCAGCCTTTACGGGCGTTCAGGATGCCCGCCAGCGGCATCATCACCAGTGAGCCCAGGCCCAGGCACAGCAACAGGATGCCCAATGCGCCGTCGTCCACCCCAGCCCGACTGCGCGCATAGGGAACCAGCGGCGCCCAGGCGCCCATGCACAGGCCGGACAGCAGAAACGTCAAGCGGTAGGCCGACATGTGCGGCGTGGAGCACGGCAATAACAACTCTTGAGACGACACGGAAACCCTAATACCTGGACAGTTAGAGTTATACGTATAACTTAAAACTCAAGCGCCAGCCACTGCCTTGTTACTGTTACATATTCTGGATTGATAAAGCATTGACAGCCCATAGGGTGCAGGTTTTACTTCCGCAAGGTTATTCGTATAACTCAAAATTGCATAACCACCCCACAAAAACAAAAGGGACCATGCAGCGTGATAAGCACTTTCCAGAAAACCCCGATCCCCCCGCGTATTCGCAAGGCGCGTATCGCCACCTTTCTCGGCTTCATGATGATTGGCGCCATGATGTACATCTGGTCCACCGGCGTGAGCGTATTCAGGACCCAGCTTGGCTTGACGGGAGAGCTCGGGGATTCGAGTTTCGGCCTGATTGCCCTCGGGGTCGGTGTCGGCTCCGCAACCGGTGCGCTGCTGGTGGGGCGGCTGCTGGACACCTTCGGCGCCAAGCCGGTCATTACCGTTGGCGCCCTCGCCTATCCCCTTTCGATTATCCCGCTGGGCTTCGTCAACGGTTTCTGGTTTGCGCTATGTTTCGGCTCTGCGCTGGGGCTGTTGCGCGGTGCCCTGGATACCGCCTTGAATGCCCACGGCGTGCAGGTTGAACGGTTTTATCGACGCTCAATCATGTCCGGCTTCCATGCCTTCTATTCCCTGGGCGGCTTCCTGCTGGGCATGGCATGCAGTTGGCTGACCCGGTTCTACACCGACAGCGTGCTGGTGCCCTACACCGTACTGGGCCTGGCGATGTTCATTCTTGGCTGCGTGTTCAGCCGATGGTTGCTGGGCAAGCATGATGTGCCTGACGCCCGGCTTGACGACTGGCAAGCCGGCACTCAGTCCCGGGACGAAACCGGCAAGGGCCCTTCGGCCAAGACGCTGCTGGTGATGATCGCTCTCGGCACCTTGCTGCTGGGCAGCATGATGGGCGAAAACGCAATTGCCGACTGGGGCCAGGAATACATTCGCCGGGAGTTCGAGACCACCACCTCGACCGCAGGCATGGCGGTCTCACTGTTCGTTGGTGCGTCATTCGTGGGGCGCCTTTTTGGCGACCGCCTGGCCGCTGCGCTCGGTAATGCGCAGGTGGTGTTTGGATGCGGCACGCTGTGCGTACTCGGAATGGTCGTCACAATTTTGGGCAGCACGGCCGTCACCGGCATTATCGGTTTCGCGATGTTTGGCCTCGGCCTTTCGTGCATCGCACCGTTGATGATCTCCGCCGCCGGGCGCCGAGATCCGGCACATGCCGGGCGCAACATCGGGATCGTCAACTGCATCGGCTTTTCCGGAATGCTGGCGGGCCCTGCTGTGATCACGGTGATCGTGAGCAACTTCGGCCTGGGCAAGTTGATGTTTTTCCCACTGGTGATGCTCGCTTTAATGGCAATGCTCGGGCCACTGCTGATACGTGCGCCGAGACAAAGCGTTACCTGTGGAAATCCACAAATCGACGCATCACCTAGCTGAGAGGGGCAATGAGCAGCCTCAATTCGCGAGTAATATGATGCCCCCTGAGCAGCATTCCGAACGGTGCAAGGTTGCACCTGCAATTCCCGATTGCTACCGACGGGAGACACCTTCATCTACATCAAAGGCTCTCGACCTTCACCACTCATTACGGTACTTCGGTCCCCTGTGCCGCGAGCAAAAGTTCGAACCAGTGATCTTTCGTAATGGCCAGCTGGCAAGCACGTACTGATTCACGTAAAACATCGAGACGTCTCGATCCTACAATGGGCAACGGTTGGCATGGCAACGCAAGCAACCACGCCATAAGAACCGTTGTTGCAGACTCTCCTAATTGCTCTCCTATGCGTGTCAGGCTTTCCCTGATTCGCTTGGCCACAGGGCCTGAATCGGTAAAAAGACTCCCGCCGGCGAGTGGCGACCACAGTATTGGAGCGCACTTCAACTGTTGAGCTTGGTCAAACGTCCCATCGTAGACAGGGGCCAGGTGCAGCAATGAGCATTCGACCTGATTCGTGACCAATGTCATACCATTGGCGGCCAACCGGTCCTGGAGCAGACTAAACTGGGCCGGTGAGAAATTCGACACGCCGAAATGGCGAACTTTTCCCTCCTGGCGTAACACCATGAATGCGCGTGCAACTTCATCTGCATCCATCAACGGATCAGGACGATGTATTAATAGTAAGTCAAGGTACTCGGTGCGCAGGGCTCGTAGTGAGCTTTCGGCTGACGCGACAATGTGACTGAAGCTCGTGTCGTAACTCTTGAGTCGATGCTCTGGTCGCCGAGAAGAGATCAGCTTGATTCCACACTTGCTGACAAGTTGCATGTGTTTGCGCAAGTGCGGTGCTGCAGCGAGCGCTTCACCAAACAATTCTTCGGACTGATAGCCACCGTAAATGTCCGCGTGATCGAAGCTCGTCACACCCAGTTCGAGTGCTGCCTCAATAAGTTCCTGGCGTTCGCGGACCGATAGAGACCACTCGTTCAAGCGCCACATGCCATACACGATTCGAGAAAACTCCGGTCCTTGAGACGTGAGCGATATTCGTGGTGAGACATCCATTAACATTCCCCTCTATGCGGTAAATAGCGCCTATTAAGCAGGCAGGCTGATTGAATAAGTTCAGCTTTTCACTGAGTCCAGCGTTGATCCGAAGATTATTTCATTGTGGAAAGCCCGCACGTGGCGTGGGGATGTTCTCGTAAACAAGCGATTGGCTCACCGCTATCCCCTGATCAAGAATTCTCTAGGCGACTCGCCCATTATCCGTCGGAACAAGCTGCGCGACAATTCAAGCTCGCTGAGGATCAACCCCCCCCAATGTGCGCATTGCGAACGTTCTGAGGATATTCGACCGGCTGGTCTGCCAAGGCCAGAATCAGCTCACGCAACATCACTGAGACTTCAAGCACCTTGCACTCGGCGCCGAATGCCTGTGATGCCTCTGGATCGATATAAACCGAACGGAGCTTGACCGGACTGAGCATCAGTTGGTCATGCACAACGCCCGCAGGGATCCACAGTGCTCTTTTCGGCGGTAGGAACCACAGTCCATTTTGCGCGGCAACACGCATGACGCCACTGGACGCATAGAGCACCTGCCCGTGCTTGTGCGTGTGAGGCTCATTGTATTCGCCGGTGTGTTGATTTCGAACCAGGACCGTCATTTGCCGGGGAACATCACGGTAGTCCAGGTAATCTTCGCTGCGTTCAGGACTCGCCTCACAAACAGCGACTGTACGAATTTCTCGCGTCACACCACCCTCCTCCATGGCTCACTTCGGTCAGCTCATACACATGCCGACATTTGTCACTTCAGCTGGGTCTGGATGAGTACGCATTTCGTATCCAAAGGCCCGGTTCGCGTGGCTTGCTCCTGCATCGTCTGAAACGGCGGTAACGCACCTGCCCCCGGGCGTGCTGCTTGGCTTGTTCACCGCGGTTTTTGCATTGGCAAGCGTCGGCGCCGGGATGCTCCCAGGTAAAGCACACGATCGTCGTCCACTGCTGGGCTTCTCTTCTTTGGTCGCAGGCCTTGGCATGGCGGGTATGTGGCTTGCGCCGACGCTGGCCCCTGGCGCGTATGTAGTTCTGGCAGCAGTCGGTCTTGGGATGGGCTTCACGGTCGCAATGACGCTGGCGCTGGATAACGTTGACTCACCCGAGCAAGCAGGTGCCTGGACGGTCTTCATGCTGTTCATTGGCTATCTGATCGCGGCACTTGGGCCGCTCTGTTTCGGCGCTTTGCGCGACCACTTGGGTAGCTATACCTTGTCCTACGCGACCCTTTTTGGTGTCACCATCCTGATGTTCTGCTTAACGCCGATTCTCAAGCCTGCCACCCAGGAAAAGCTCCAGGCGGCAGCGTGAAGGGCCTCGCGGATACGTCAGGCGTTCTGGGCATTCATGCAGAACTGAGCGGCGCTTCACTCGGCTGGAAATACGGCGGCGCCAACCGCAAGGTATTGCGCCCCAAGCCCTTGGCTTCATAAAGTGCCGCGTCCGCCCTGGCAAGCAGGCTCGCTGTGGTGTCGCCTTCATCAGGTACCCCGCAGCAAACACCGATGCTGATGCGCAGTGAGATGGTTGAATCACCGTAGTAAGCCGGCGACTCGGCCAACGAGGCGCGCAGTGTATCCAGTGCGGCAATGGCGCCTTCTGAGTCAGTGCCAGGCAGCAATAACAGAAACTCCTCGCCACCATAACGGCCAATGCTGTCGGATTGACGAAGGCGCCGGGTGAGGTGGTTAACGCAGTGACAAATCACTTCGTCCCCCGCCAGGTGTCCATACCGGTCATTGATCTGTTTGAAGTGATCGATGTCGACCATCGCCACTGCCAGGCAGGAACCGTCGCGGCGCGCGCGTTCCAACTCGGTGGAAAACTGATCAAGGATCGCCCGACGGTTAAGGATGCCCGTCAGCACATCACGCAACGCCATGTGCTGAAGCAAGGATTCACTGCGCTCTTTGGACAACAACACCAAGCCGAGGGAGATCATCATTGCGGTGAAGGTGCCGATACTGACCGAGATGGTTTGCTTGAGGTTGCTGACGTCGTAACGCATCTCGGCAGCCCCTCCGCCCAGCACGGCCACCACCCGCATGCCCAAGCCAATCAGGCTGATGCTCGACCCGATGATCAACAGCATCCGTGCCCGCCCCTGGGCGGGGACATAGCGGCGGGTCCAGTAGATGATCAATGCGCACTGCACCATCAAGACCAGTGTGGCCGCGAGCATTCGCGGTTCCAGGGTGTCGATCAGGCCGACCATCAACAGCAGCATCAACGCCGCGGGGGCGAATACCCGCCACCAGGAGACCGGCAACTCAACAATCCTGAATACACTGGCCCCATAAAAGGCCAGGGCCACCGCTAGCAGTGTGTTGGCGGCGCCGTAGGTAAACCACAACGGTGCATGGCCATACAAGGTGTAACCCACATAGGCAAGGGCATGCGCCAACAGGCCACAGCCAATGGTCAGCAAACCGTCACGCTGATTGAACTGGCCGACCAGAATCAAACAAAACGCCATTATCGTCGCCACCAGGGCAACACAGGCGAAAAGTGTGGGGGTATGAGCGATCATGGCGTCTCACCGAGCGCTGGCAGGAAGTGTGTTGCTCGCCAGTTTAGTTGAACGGGCCAAACAGGGCTGACTGTCGAGAATGACAACGTCTGCCCTCCCCTGAATACCGCTTGCACGTTGCTAGAGCAGCGTTATTCGAGGTGACGTATCGCAGCCACCACCTGCATCGTTGCGTCTTCGACCATTCCTTCATTACGGCATAACACCCAACCGTTATCGGCAATCGCTTGCTCGAACGCCTGGGTACATGCGACCTGTTCTGCCAACTGATGGATTACCGTACTGCCCAGCCCACGCCGGCGTGCCGCCGCCCTCGCCCATGAAACGTCAGGCGTGGTCACAACCCCGACATGCAGGTCTGGCACTCGCACGTTTCGATCCATATTCAACTGCAGGATTTCGGCAAACGGGACCGTCCGGCGGAACGCCGCATCAGATGGGTACCAGCGATCGATCAAGACGATGCGGCCGGGTGGCTGTTTAGGGAGCACGTGCCGTGAAATCCAGGCACGGCTATCCGCCAATCGCTCACACACCTCCCACTCCAATGCCCGGCTGGGCTTTCTGACGAGTTGGTTAACCAGGGCCATTGTTTCAGCCCGATGGGGATCACTTTTTTTCTCGCACAGCCGGATCACTGTTTTGTTGTCTGCCCTCAGGACTTTCGTCACGGCTTCCAGCAGCGTGGTTTTGCCGGTCCCCTTGGGCCCATCCAGAGAAACAAACAGCGGACGATTCATACTTCAACTAATGATTGAGGGGGGAATCGGTGAACTCTATCTGAATTGCTGGCTGAGGGTTCTCAAAACCCTGGGTGACGGCCTGTCCCTATTTAAATGACGTCTCTGCCCTTCCTAGGTATGCTCCGCGTTTATTGCCGACCACTGATACCGGGATGCCAGCCCACGCCTCTGCTGCCCAGGCGCAGTTTATGGAGCCGTATCCTCAAGGACGTTCGAACGATGAGCACCCCCGCGCTGGACATCAGCAGCCTGACGCCTCTGCCTTACCACCAACAGGTGGTCGAGTACCTGAAAACCCGTGAACCTGCCGTATGGGACTGGGCCTCATCCCTGGGGGTTCAGCAGGAACATGCCCAGGATGTGCGCGCGCAATTGCTGCGAGACACCTACCGCCTGAGCCCTGAAACCCACCCGCAGGCCTACCAGGCGTGCGAAACAGCGTTGCAGCGCTTGCAGATCCAGGCGCCCGCCACCCTCTACCAGGCTGGCGATGGCGCGATGAATGCGAGCCTGTATTACCTGGCCGGTGAAGTGCATGTGGTGTTCTACGGGCCGATCCTTGAACGGCTCGACGCCCAGGAGTTACTGGCGTTGCTGGGGCATGAGCTGGCCCATTACCGTTTATGGTCGGAGCACGACGGTGACTTTCTCACCGCCGAGCGAATCCTCAATCACGCGATGGCCGATGTGTATACGCCGGCCAGCCTGGAGCAGACCGCACGTTTATATAGCCTGCACACCGAAATCTACGCCGATCGCGGCGCAGCCCTGGTGGCCGGCGGACCGGAAGCATCCATCACTTCGCTGGTCAAGATTCACACCGGGATTGTCAGCGTCGATGCTGCCAATTATCTGCAGCAGGCCCGCGAGCTGGATGGCAAGGATGCGCAATTGTCCCAGGGCATATCGCACCCGGAGACTTTTCTGCGTTCCCAGGCGGTAGACAGTTGGTGGCAGCAGCTCCCGGAGACGGACGCCTGGCTGCACCGTCGGTTACGCGGGCCGCTCTCGCTCAACCGCCTGGATGTAACCGACCAGGTGGAGCTGACCGCCCTCACCCGCGGCTTTATCGCCAGCTTTATCAATGCAGCAGTGTTGCAGTCGGCGGTTGTGCTCAATCAGGTGCGTGGCTTTTTTCCCGACTGGAAGGACAATGAAACGCTGCTGGACCTTGGTTCGCTGAATGCCGAACGTATCGATGCAAGCATTCACGAATACCTGCACTTCATCATGCTCGACCTCAGCCTGGTGGACCGCGACCTGCGTGATGAAGCATTGCTGTATGCCGCGCGCACCGCGAAGAAGCTCGGCAGCGCCGATGACTTTATCAGCGTGCTCAAGCGCGATATCAAATTGCCAAAACGTGAGCTCGACCCGATCGTTCGCGCGCTCAAAGCGGAGGTCGACACATGGACCCAATAACCCAGCCTGTCACGTTCACGCAGTTGTTGCTGAGCCACGATGGCGCCGCCGTGCCCATCGACGACGTGTTGTTCCTGGCGCTGCCGCTGCTGCGTCAGGTGGCGCAACTGCATGAGCTTGGGCGTGTCGCCCAGCTGAGCTTCCTCGATGTGCTGCAAGGGCCTGAGCGCACCCTGTACTTGCGTAACCCCGAGGGCGTGCCGCCGCGCCTGGCGCTGGAGGCGATCAAGCAGGTGCAACCCAACCCGGAGTCTGCGCTGAATATCGTCGGCAAGGTCCGCCTGACCCGGGATTCGGAAACGGGCGTGGCGATTACCGACCTACACGTTCAGGAAGACCCGCACCAGCCTATCGCTCACCCGGTGTTCCTGCCGGACTTGCACAGCTGGGAGCATCGTCTCGGGCATCACGACGAAATCACCGATATTTTCCAGCTCGGCCAGTTGCTGGCGTGCCTGGCCTGCGGGCTGGACTTTTCCGATATCAACGACCTCAAGACGTTTGCCCGCCACCGGCGCAACCTGTTCCAGCTCAATGGCCGGCTGAATCCGGTGCTGGCTAACCTGATCGTCGAGATGACCGAGCTCAACCGGCATCAGCGCGCCACTGATGTGAACGCCCTGGCCCGGCGCCTGGAATCCTGGCGAGAGCAGCCGGCAAGCCTGGATGTGGAGCGCGTGCTGGCCCAGGCCGAGGGCCCGGCTTCGCGGCGCACCGTGGTGCTGGAGCACCTGCGCAACCGCCTGTTCGACCTGTCGCGACGCAATCGCCTGCTGTACTTCCGGCCGACCCAGGCCAGCGTCAACCTGACCGTGGCCAGCGTACCGCTGGTGATGCAGATTGAAAGCATCCGGCCCGACGCGTTGTGCACCTGGCAGCCGACCCTCGGTGGTTTCTCCGAGCAGGTATTGAGCGGCAAGCCCGTTGGCCTGCAGCAATGGCTGCGGTTTGAAGACCAGACCTGGTTGCAGGCGTCCCTGGAACGCATCATCCAGGAAACTCGCCGCGACCGCGCCGAGTTCGGCTTCAGCAACCTGCGCCTGGTGGTGGCCTTCATGCGCTGGCACAACCTCAAGGACAACCCGGAAGAACGCATCGTCACCCCGCTGCTGTGGCTGCCGGTGGAGCTGAGCCGTAAAAAAGGCGTGCGCGACCAGTTCATGTTGCAGTGCGATGAAACCGAGGCGGAGTTCAACCCGGTGCTGCGTCATCAGTTGCGCCAGCTCTACGATATCCAGTTGCCGGAAACCGTTGACCTGCAAAAGACGTCGCTGGAAGACATCCACGCCGACATTGCTCGCCAGATCAAACTGACCGAGCCTGGCGTTGAGTTGCGCCTGCAAAGCAAACCGCAAATCGAATTGATCCACCAGAAGGCGGTGCAGCATCTGCACCACTTCCAGCGCCGCCGGGCCCGTCAGCGCTCGGCCATGCCTTTGGTGAAGCCAGACTTCAGCTACGACCGCGAAGACTACCGCCCGCTGGGCCTGCAACTGTTCCAGCAAAAGGTGTTGCCCAGCCAGTTGCCGCTGCGCCTCGCGGTTGGCGGCAAGCCGTCGCTGCGCGACCAGCATCCGCAAATGGTCGCCAGCAGCACCGAAAACAGCACCTTCGCGCTGCCCGAGAATCAGGGGCATCGATACGCCTGGGACATCGACCTGACCCAGGTCACCCTGGCCAACTTCAACTACCGCAAGATGTCGCTGGTGCGCGACTACGCGCAGTTGATCGACGAGCCGGCCCAAAACGAATCGTTTGACCGGATGTTTTCCATCGAGCCACGGGAGGTCGAAGTCCAATCACCGGATCCGATCCCGCTGCCGGAACAATGGAACGTGGTGGCCGGCGACGCTACGCAGAACGCCGCTGTCAGCCTGGCCCGCACCGGGCGCAATTTCATCATTCAGGGGCCGCCTGGCACCGGCAAGTCCCAGACCATCACCAACCTGATTGCAGACTACGCCGGTCGCGGCCTGCGCGTGCTGTTTGTCTGCGAAAAGCGCGCGGCATTGGACGTGGTATTCCATCGCCTGCAACAGAGTGAACTGGGCGAATTGTGCTGCCTGATTCACGACTCCCAGACCGACAAAAAGGACTTCGTGGGCAACCTGCGCGAGTGTTATGAGCGCTGGATTGCCGGCGACGCGCAATCGCCGCAGTTGCAGGCCCGACGCAGCGCTGCATTGGCCACCCTGAGCCAACAGTTGGGCCTGATCGAGCGTTTTGAACAAGCCATGGCCGGGGTGCCGGAGACCCTGGCCTGCTCCGTGCGTGAGCTGGTGCGGCATCTCATCGAACTGCCGGCCGTGGCTGCACAGTTACCCCCCGAGGCCCTGGAGCGCTTGCCCGACTGGCGTCGCTGGCAGGCACAAAACGAACTGACGGGTCGCTTGTATCAGGCGATCAACGAGCGCTTCGGCCTCGACAGTTTTGCGCGCCACCCTTTCAGCCACCTGGCTTCCAGTCTCATTACCCACGAGCATGCCTATGGCCAGCTCAAGGCCTTCCTGGATGAAGCCAGCGGGTTGATGGACAGTGTCGAGCAGTTGATGGAGTCTTCCTCCAGCCTGCTGTCCAGTGATACGCGCCTGGCGGATGCGTGCGTGCTGACCCAGGCCGCCGAGCAACTGACCGGCGCCAACCTGGCGTCGCACCTCGACCTGCTGGAACCGGGCTCACCGGGCTCCCAGGCGCTGCACGCCGAACAAGCGGCGTTGCAGACGCTGACCGTGCAGCAACAGAGCGCCGGTGAAGCCACCCGCCATTGGCGCCACAAACTCGCGCCCCAGGACACCCAGGCCGCCCAGGATCTGGTGCAGCGCCTGGAAGGCTCGCTGCTGCGATGGTTGCAACCGGCGTGGTGGCGACTGCGTGGCGAGCTGCAGCGGCGCTACGACTTCAGCCAGCACGCAGTCCGTCCCAGCTACCGCAATGTGCTCGACAACCTGGCCGGCGAACACCGCGCCACCGCCGAGTTGCAGGCCGAACAGCAGCGCCTGCAAAGTCGCTACGGTATCCAGGACATCGACCTGTTCGTGCACAACCTGCAAGCCCTGCTCCAGCAACTGAGCACGTCACCGTTGTTGCGCCAGTGGGTCGAAGGCTTGCGCGGTAACCCGAATGCCCTGCCCGGCGTGCGCCAGGAAGCCAGCCTGCGACAGCCGGTTGCTCGCCTGGCCGAGCTGGTTGCGCAACACTGTGCGTTTGAGCCGGCGCCGAGCCTGGGCGCGCTGGCCGAATACCTGCGCGACCTGCGTGAAGAACTCGACGAACTGCCCGACACCCTGCCCCTGCTCATAGAGCTGCACCAGGCCGATCCCGTCTGCCTGTTTGCCCTGCAACAGCACGCCCTGGCGCAACCTGCGCTGGAGGGTTTGATTGCCCAGGAAAACCTCACCCGCCTGTACCGCGCCAACCCGCAACTGGCGCGCTTCGACGGCCCGGCCCTGGGGCTGGCAGCCCGTCAGGTCAGCCAGGCGGAAAGCAGCCTGCTCAAGCACAATGCCCATGTGCTCAGCGCCACGCTGCATCAGCGTTTCCTGGAACATGTGAAGCAATCGGCGATGTCGGTGACCCAGTTGGACGCCCAGGCCCGCGAGTTCAAGAAAGCCTATGCCAAGGGCCGCCGCGAGCTGGAGCATGAGCTGGGCAAGACCATGCGCTACCGCTCCATCCGCGAAATGGCGAGTGGCGACAGTGGTCGAGTGATCAACGACCTCAAGCCCATCTGGTTGATGAGCCCGCTGTCGGTATCCGACACGCTGCCACTGATCCCGGACCTCTTCGACGTGGTGATTTTCGACGAGGCCAGCCAGATCCCCAGCGAAGAAGCCGTGCCGGCCTTGAGCCGTGCGCAGCAGGTGATCGTGGTGGGTGACGAGATGCAATTGCCGCCGACCAACTTCTTCTCCAGCGCAGGGGACCAGGACGATAACGAACTGATTGCCATGGAAGACGGCGAACAGATTGCAATCAACCTCGATGCCGACAGCCTGCTGAGCCAGGCCGCACGCAATTTGCCGGCGACCCTGCTGGCCTGGCACTACCGCAGCCGGCATGAAGCGTTGATCAGCTTTTCCAACGCGGCGTTCTACGAAGGCCGGCTGATCACCATCCCCGACCGGCGTATCGAGCGCCCTGCCCCGGCCCATGCCGCCCTGGACTCCACGGATGCCCTGGCAGTGACGCAGGGTGCCGACACGCTGCTCGACAGCCCCATCAGCTTTTTGAAGATGAGCGATGGCGTCTACCTCGGTCGTAGTAACCTGGCCGAAGCGCGGTATATCGCTCAGCTGGTGCGCGAACTGCTGCAGCGCGAGACCGGCTTGAGCCTGGGCATTGTGGCCTTCTCCGAAGCCCAGCAAGGCGCTATCGAACAAGCCCTGGAAGACTTGGCCGCCAGCGACTCGGCCTTTGCCACCCGCCTGGAGCGCGAGTACGTGCGCGAAGACGCCGGGCAGTTCAATGGCCTGTTCGTCAAGAACCTGGAGAACGTGCAGGGTGATGAACGGGACGTAATCATCCTGAGCATCTGCTATGCGCCGGGCCCGAACGGCAAGATGCTGATGAACTTCGGCCCGATCAACCAGCGTGGCGGGGAAAAACGCCTCAATGTGATCTTCAGCCGCGCGCGCAAACGCATGGCGATCGTCTCCAGCATTGAGGCAGAGGCCATCACCAACACCCACAACGACGGTGCCGCTGCATTGCGCGCGTTCCTGCAGTTCGCCCAGGCCAGTGCCAACGGAGATGCGCCGCGCTCTCAGGGCATCCTCGCCAACCTCAACCCGGGCGCCAAGCAATCCTTTGCGGTCAGCCTGCCCAGGGACAGCCTGCGCAGCGCTCTCGCTGCCGCGTTGCGCAAGCGAGGGCATACGGTGCAGGAATATGTGGGACGTTCGCAGTTCCGCTGCGACCTGGCGATCAGTGACGCCAGCGGTGAACACTTCAGCCTTGGTGTGCTGCTGGACGGCAATACGGCGGCCGCAGCTGACGTGCGTGAGCGCTATATCTTCCGCCCGACCGTGTTGCGCAGCTTCGGCTGGAAGATCATCGACGTGCCCAGCCATGACTGGCTGCGAGACCCGGAAGAGGTGCTGAATCGCATCGAAGCGCTGCTACGGGGTGAAGAAACGCCCGCGCTGCCAGAGCCGGAACCGGACGTCGAACCGGAAACGGTTGAGGTCGAGCCGGCTCCACCCCCTGAAGCGTCGACCCCGATGCGCGAGTTCACCTTTGGTGAAGGCAACTCCAACAAGTTCTGGCGAATCGGCGTCACCGAGGCAGAGGTCGTGGTGCACTTCGGCCGCATCGGCACCAAGGGCCAGACCCTGATCAAGTCCCTCGACAGCCCCGAGCGAGCTTCGCGCGAAGCAGAGAAGCTGGTCGCGGAGAAACTGCGCAAAGGGTATCAAGAGCAGGCAGGGGTCAATCACACCGAGCCGCTCTGAGTAGATCCGGCATGAATGGGATTAGCGCGTTCAATCAGAACGCGCTGTGGCGATCCCATGACTGATCAGACCTGGAAATGCTTGACCATTGTGTTCAGCTCAGACGCCAGGGTTGCAAGAGACTGTGACGCGGCCGTCGTTTGGCTGGAACCCTCTGAGGATTGAATCGACAGTTGCTGAATATTCAGCAGGTTCTGATCTACCGCCCGCGCGACATGCGCTTGCTCGTCAGCCGAGGTGGTAATTACCAGGTTACGGTCATTGATTTCGTCGTTGGCTGCAACAATGTCCGCCAAGGCTTTTTGCGCAAGCTCGGCCAACTCGAGGGTCTGCTGAGTCATGCTGCTACTGGCGTGCATGGTGTTGACGGCGTTGGCGGTCCCGGTCTGGATGCCTCCGATCATCTGCTCAATTTCTTGGGTGGATTGGGCCGTACGGTGTGCCAAGGCACGCACTTCGTCGGCCACCACCGCGAAACCACGGCCCGCATCCCCCGCACGTGCGGCCTCGATGGCAGCGTTCAGCGCCAAAAGATTGGTTTGTTCGGCAATCGCCCGAATAACATCAAGGACTTTGCCGATACTCTTGGCTTGATCGGCAAGGCCGCCGACTTGCTCGGAACTCAGTTCGACACCCTGTGTCAGCGATCGAATCGAATTTAAAGCCTCAACCATTCGCTGCTGGCCTTTTAAGGCGATGTTTCGCGATTCCTGTGAAAGCTCGGAAGTTGACGCGGCATTCCTCGCTACGTCTTCAATGGCTGTTGTCATCTGCGTGACCGCCGTGGCTGCCTGCTCAATCTCCCCATGCTGTTGTCGCAAGTCGCGACTGCCCTCGGCGGTGACAGCATTCAGTTCTTCGGCCGCAGCGGCCAGTTGGTTGGAGGAGCCGGTTATCTGCCGGAGTGTCTGCACGAGGTTATCGCGCATCACCTCCTGCGCCCTGAGCAAGCGTGTGGCCTCGTCGTTACCGGTGGGGTTGATGGGTTGGGTCAGGTCGCCTCTGGCAATGGTCTCGGCCACGTGCATCGCTTCGATGATGGGCGCGGTAATGCTTCGGGTCAGCAGCCAGGCAACAATGACTGTTCCCGCACTCACCAGCAGAATCACGATTGCGATACCGCCGATGGCATGCTCGTAAGCGTCTACAGACTGTTGGCCAGCCTGTTCGGCACCTTTATTGGCAAGGTCTATGAGTTGATCGAAGTTCTTTGTCATCTGCTCATAGCTGTCTCGTATGCTGTTGAGAAACTCTACGGCAGCCTTTTTATCGCCCGCCCGCGAGAGCCGGAGCATCTCGATATGGTTCTTCGCATAAACATCAAGACTCTGGTTGAACACGGCGAGACGTGATCTTTCATCCGTCGTACTGAGTAATCCTGCGTACTGCGTCAATTGTTCCTTGACGATTTTCAGGCGCCCTGCTGATTTTTCTTCGTAGGTCTGCATGTCTGCGTTGGTTGAAGACAGGATGTGTGCCATCTCACCCAGGCGAAAACGGTCTAGCGATGCATTGGCCAGCGCGAGGATCCTGACCCGCTGCATCCAGTTGTTCTGGATGTCAGCCGCCTGGAACTGAACTTCTCGAATCTGCTTCAACGCGAAGAGGCCGAGAAACACACTCAGCAGCGCAATAGCGGCAAAAGCGATGAACGCCCTGGCGGCGATTCGTATATTTCTTAAGAACATGGATTTTTTCGCTCAGGTTCGAAAAGCATTTAGCGGCAATCTTGGCAGGTAACATCGGGCGAACGGAAAACTTGGCCTCCTCCGTTACTGTCGGTAGAAAACCGAAAACCTTTAGCACAAAGACTCGACCTGAGCAGCGAGTTCAGTGGGCACTTTTATCGTGAGGGTATGGCGACATCGACTACCTTTTACGAACCCCTCGCGGAATCGCCAACCCCAGACTCTCCCGCAACGTCGTCCCCTCATACGCCGTGCGGTACACGCCACGGGCCTGCAACAACGGGATGACCTCCTGCGTAAACCGCTTGAACTGCTCCGGATGCCCGATGTAGATATTGAACCCATCCACCGCCCGTGCTTCAAACCAGTCCGCCATCTTGCTCGCCACCGTCTGCGCCGACCCGACAAAGGCACCCGGGCGCAGCTGCCGACCAAACTCCACCGCCTGGCGCAACGTAAACCCTTTCTCCTGGGCCTGGTCAGCAATGCGTTTGGCGGCGGTGAAGAAGCTGCTGCGTGCCGCCTCCAGACTCTCCTGCGGAAACGGCGCGTCAAGGTCGTACTGGGTGAAATCATGCCAGCCGAAATTGCGCCCGAACTCCTTCAACGCCAGCTCGAAACTGTGATCGGCCTGGTGATAGTGCTGTTCGATTTCACGGGCCTGTTCGTCGGTATCGCCCACATAAATCTCGGCGCCGGGCATTACCAGCAATTGCCCGGGATCACGGCCATGTCGCTCCGCCCTGCCCTTGATATCCCGGTAAAACGCCTGGCCCTGCTCGATGCTCGCGGCATGGGTGAAGATGACATCGGCGGTGGCGGCCCCCAGGTCGCGGCCTTGTTCCGAGTCGCCGGCCTGGAAGATCACCGGTTGGCCTTGGGGTGAGCGTTGGATATTCAGCGGGCCGACCACGGAGAAGTGCTCGCCCTTGTGATTCAGGCTGTGCAGTTTGTTCGGGTCGAGGAACTGGCCCGTGGCCCGGTCGCGCACGAATGCATCGTCCTCGTAGGAGTTCCACAGGCCCTGCACCACCTGGACGTGCTCGGCTGCCCGGCCGTAGCGGGTGTCGTAATCGTAATGTTCGTCGCGGCTGTAGTTGCCGGCGGTGCCGGCGTCTCCGCTGGTGACCACGTTCCAGCCGGCGCGGCCTTTGCTGATCAGGTCGAGTGAGGCCAGGCGTCGCGCGACGTTATACGGCGAGTTGTAGGAGGTCGTCAGCGTACCGACCAGGCCCAAATGCCGGGTGCTCACGGCAAGCGCCGACAACAACGTCAGCGGCTCCAGGCGATTCAAGTAGTGGGAGGGCGAGCCCGGGGTGATGAACTGGCTGTCGACAATGAACATCAGGTCGAACAACGCCGCTTCGGCCTGGCGCGCGATGTCGATGTACCAGTCGACATTGACGCTGGCGTCGGCCGGCAGTTGAGGGTCGAGCCATAGATTGTGGCGGCCAGGCCCGCCGCAGCCCATGGTCAAGGCGCCTAGTTTGAGCTGTCGTTTGGTCATGACTAAGGTATTCCTTGAAGCGTTCAGGGCTGGGTTTTGGCGACGGCAGGCTGCAGCGACGCGGCGAAGGAGTCATCGAACAACGTGGCAGCCGGGTAGGACTTGACCAGACCCTGGCTGGCGAAAAAGTCCACGGTCTTTTGCGCTTCTACCGGTGATTGGGCTGTCACAGGTTCGACCGTGGTACGCGCACGGGCGAACCAGGCGCGGGCAATGTCGGCGTCGGCGCGGGTGCGTTTGGCCCAGGCGTCTGCGTACGCGTCGGCGTTGGCCGGGCTTTGGCGCGTCCAGTCACGGGCTTTTTTCAGGCGTTGGAGAAAATCGCTGATTTGCGCACGCTTGGTGTCGACGGCCTTGGTGCTGGCGGCCACGAAGCTCTGGGCCGGGATCAACCCGTCGGCGGTCGCCAGCACCCGCGCACCCTGGCGTTCCTGTTGGGTGACGTAGGGTTCCCAGGTGGCGATGACGTCAACGGAGCCGCCTTCCAGCGCGTGGGAAGCATCCAGTGCGCTGAGGTAGCGCAGGTCCAATGAGTCCTTTGGCACGCCGGCTTTGTCCAGTGCAGTCAGCAGCAATTGCTGGCTCCAGGAGCCTTTCCAGATGGCCGCGCGCTTGCCTTTGAGGTCTGCAAGGCTGTGGATCGATGAGTCCTTTTTCACCAGGATGGCCACGCCTTCGAGATTTTGCCGGCTGATGGCAATCACCTTGATCGGCGCGCCCAGCGCGCCCAGGAACAGCACGGGCGCATCACCGAGCAAGCCGAGGTCCAGGCTGTTGGTGTTGAGCGCTTCGGCGACCGGTGAGCCGGCGGTGAATTGCTTCCATTCAAGGGTATAGGGCAGGTCGTCCAGCACCCCCGCCGCTTCCATCACGGCCTGGGCGTTGTAGCTTTGGTCTCCGACCACCAGCGTTTGCGCGTTCGCGGTCAGGCACAGCAAGGTAGCGGCCAACCCGGCCGCCAGTTTTGTCAGATAACGCACGTTCGCTCCAGATGCCCTCTCAGGCATTTCAAGTCGATCCGCGCGCGCGGTCTCGGCAGTGTTCGTAGGGACAGCTACCATGAGGTGCTAATGGTCGCATGTAAAATACTTATATTGCATAACCTAATTCAATATTAATGCGCATAACGCATTTTCATTAAGGGTCGGCACGTACTGACATTGCGTACCGGCCGGCACCACCTACACTGATTTGAATTCGGCTACTCGCGAGCCATTTTTCGGCGGCCCTAACCGATGCGCCTGCATTCATCGCTCAACCAATAAAGCAGTCAACCTACTGATTAATCAGAGTAAATATGAAAGAGCAGCCTCGGCAGCTTGCATCGGGACCGCAACAAGTGGCGCAGCCCCGCGCCCTTTTTCGACAACCACACCTTCTGGCTCCGTTGAGCCTGCTGTGCATTGCCCTCGCGGGTTGCACCGTCGGGCCCGATTTCGCGCGCCCCGAGGTGCCCGCTAACGCTGATTACTCACGGGAAAAGCTAACCGCTACCGCCAAGGCCGACATCGACGCCGGCGGCGCGGCGCAGCGGCTGATCGCCGGGATGGATATTCCCGGGCAATGGTGGACGTTGTTCCGTTCGCCAGCCCTCAACGCCCTGGTCGAAGAAGCCTTGCGCGCCAACCCGGATGTCACCGCCGCTCAAGCCGCGTTGCGCCAGGCCAACGAGTTGGTCTATGCCGACCAGGCGTCGTTGTTCCCTTCCGTCAGCGGCAATGTGCAGAAAGCCCGCGAGAAGGTATCGGGGGTGACCTCGGGCTTGCCGGAGTCGCCGATTCTCACGGTGAGTTCGGCGTCGTTGAGCGTGTCCTATGCCCCGGATGTGTTCGGCGGTACGCGCCGGCAAATCGAATCCACCACGGCGCAAGCCGAGTACGAACGCTTCCAGCTGGAGGCGACTTACCTCACGTTGACCTCCAATGTGGTGAATACCGCGGTCAGCCTGGCGTCGATACGTGATCAAATCGCCTCTACCGAGGCAATCATCCGGCTACAGGGCGACCAGCTCGACGTGCTGCAGTCGCAGCGGCGGCTGGGTGCCATCGGTGATAGCGACGTCCTGACGCAGCAGACCGCACTGGCGCAAACCCGTGCCAGCTTGCCGCCCCTGCAAAAGCAATTGGCGCAGACCCGCAACCAGTTGATGGCCTACCTCGGCCGGTTTCCCAATCAGGACCGGGACGAGCGCTTCAACCTGGCCTCCCTGCACTTGCCGGAAGAACTGCCGGTCAGCCTGCCCTCGGCCATCGTGGGCCAACGCCCGGACGTGCGTTCTGCCCAGGCGCAACTGCACCAGGCCAGCGCCAACATAGGCGTGGCCGTGGCCAATCAGTTGCCGCAGTTCAGCATTACCGGGTCGGTGGGTTCCACGGTGGCCAGCGGCACCAAGCTGTTTTCGGCGGGCAGCGGTGTGTGGAGCCTGGCCGGGTCGATCACCCAGCCGATCTTTGATGCCGGCGCACTCGAACATCGCAAACGCGCGGCCGTGGCGGCCTACGACGAGTCGGCGGCGCGTTATCGTGGCACCGTGATTGGCGCATTCCAGGACGTGGCCAACGCGCTGCGGGCGCTGGAAGCCGATGCCGATGCGCTCAACCAGCAGGTGGTGGCTGAGCGCTCCGCGCAAGCCAACCTGGACTTGGTGCAGGCACAGTTCAAGCTCGGTGCCGTGGCGTACATCAACCTGCTCACCGCCCAACAGACCTACCAGAACACCGTGCTTGCGCGGGTCAAGGCACAGGCCTCCCGCTACAGCGACACCACTGCGCTGTTCCAGGCATTGGGGGGCGGTTGGTGGAACCGAACGGATGTGGACCCTGCCACCAAGGGCCACCCGGATCGCTTCGGCCTGCCATCGTGGAACGAGATCATGCCGGCCAACAACAAGGCAGCGCCTGCCGATTCGGCACGGTTCGACTGAACTGAACTCTTGATACAGCGAGAACACCCATGGCTGACGTCATTACTGCCTCTCCCCTGCCACCCGAGCCCGGCGCACCGCGCAAGCGTCGACTGTGGCGGCCGATGCTCGTCATGATCGTGGTGGTGCTGGTGATTGTGGCGATCATTGCCGGGGTGAAGTTCGTGCAGATTTCGGCGCTGATCGCCCAGTCCAAGATGCCCCTGCCCGCCTCCGTGGTCACGGCCATGAAGGTGCCCTTCAGCGATTGGCAGCCGAATGTCACCGCGGTGGGCTCGATGAAGGCGGTCAGAGGGGTGGATGTGACCACCGAGGTGGGCGGCATCGTACGCACCCTCGGCTTCACGCCCGGGCAAGAGGTGGCGGCCCAGGCGCTGCTGGTGCAGTTGAATGCCGACTCGGACATCGCGCAGTTGCATTCCCTTGAGGCCACCGCCGACCTGGCCGTGATCGTCCTCAAGCGTGACAAGGCCCAACTGGCGGTCAACGCCATCTCCCAGGCCCAAGTGGACACCGACACCGCCGACCTGAAAGCCAAGCTCGCCGCCGCCGAGCAACAGCGTGCGCTGGTGGCGAAAAAAACCATACGCGCACCGTTTGCCGGGCGCATCGGGATCACCAGCGTCAACCCCGGCCAGTACCTCAACCCCGGCGACAAGATCGCCACCCTGCAAACTTTCGACCCCATCTACATCGACTTCACGGTGCCGCAGACCCAACTGGAGGCCATCGCCATTGGCCAAGGGGTTTCGGTGACGGCCGACGGCCTGTCCAATCAAACCTTCACCGGCAAGGTCAGCACCATCGACACCCAGTTCGACTCGACCACCCGCAACGTCACTGTGGAAGCCACCGTCGACAACCCCAAGCAAAGCCTGGTGCCCGGGATGTTTGCCCGCGCCGTGGTCACCTCCGGCGCGACCCAGCGCTACCTTACCGTTCCGCAGACGTCGGTCACCTACAACCCTTACGGCACCACGGTGTTCATCGCCACCTCAAGCAAGAACGACAAGGGTGAGGAAGTGCTGACGGCGCAACAGACCTTCATCAAGACCGGGCCAACCCGGGGCGACCAGGTGGCCATCCTGTCGGGCGTGAAGGAAGGTGATCTGTTGATCACCAGCGGCCAGATGAAGCTCAAGAATGGCTCGCCGGTGAAGGTCGATAACAGCGCCGCGCCGCTGAACGATCCCGCGCCGACTCCCCAAGAACACTAAAGGTGTCCCATGAAGCTTACCGATACCTTTATTCAGCGACCGGTCTGGGCGATTGTCGTCTCGCTGTTCATCCTGATCCTGGGGCTGCGTTCGATCTTCGAACTGCCGGTGAACCAATGGCCGCGCACCGAAAACACCGTGGTCACCATCACCACGGCCTACTACGGTGCGGACGCATCGACGGTGGCCGGCTTTATCACCCAGCCGCTTGAATCGGCCATCGCCCAGGCCCAGGGTATCGACTACCTGTCCTCGACGAGCATCACCGGCGTCTCGACCATCACCGCCACGCTGCGGCTGAACTACGAAGCCAGCAAGGCACTCACCGAGATCAATACCCAGGTCAACTCGGTCAAGAACCAACTGCCGGCCCAGTCCCAGGAACCGGTGCTGACGGTGGCGGTCGGGCAGACCACGGATGCCATGTACCTGGGCTTCTATAGCGACACGCTGCCCACCAACAACATCACCGATTACCTGGTGCGGGTGGTCAAGCCCAAGCTGGATTCGATCCAGGGCGTGCAAACCGCCGAGATCCTCGGCGGGCGCCAGTTCGCCCTGCGGGCCTGGATGGACCCCAACAAGCTGGCGGCGCACAACGTGACCGCCCAGGACGTGTCCACCGCCCTGGCCAACAACAACTACCTGTCTGCCGTCGGTTCCACCCGCGGGCAAACGGTGACGGTCGACCTGACCGCCGGGACCGACTTGCACACGGTGGATGAATTCAAGCGGCTGGTGATCAAGCAGAAAGGCGATGCCCTGGTGTACCTGGAGGATGTGGCCACCGTCACCCTCGGCGCCGAAAGCTACGACAGCAGCGTGGCGTTTTCCGGCAAGCGTTCGGTGTTCATCGGGATCAAGACGGCCCCCAATGCGAACATCCTGACGGTCGCCGACAGCGTGCGCGAAGCCTTCCCCGAGCTGCAGTCCCAACTGCCCACCGGGGTGCGCGGCGAGATCGTGTATGACTCCACGGCGTTCATCAATACCTCGATTTATGAGGTGGTGAAAACCCTGGTTGAGGCGATGATCATCGTGTCGGTGGTGATCTACCTGTTCCTCGGCTCGTTCCGTGCAGTGATTGTGCCGCTGGTGGCGATCCCGCTGTCGCTGGTAGGGACGTTCTTCATCATGTACCTGCTGGGGTACTCGATTAACCTGCTGACCCTGCTCGCCCTGGTATTGGCGATCGGCCTGGTGGTGGACGACGCGATTATCGTGGTGGAAAACGTCGACCGGCATATCAAGGAAGAAGGTAAAGGCGTGCTGGAGGCGGCACTGGTCGCGGCGCGGGAACTGGGCGGCCCGATCATCGCGATGACCGTGGTGCTGATTGCCGCGTACGTGCCCATCGGCCTGCGCAGCGGGCTGACCGGGGCGCTGTTCAAGGAGTTCTGTTTCTCACTGGCGGGTGCGGTGACCGTGTCGGCGGTGGTGGCGCTGACGCTGTCGCCGATGATGACCTCGCGACTGTTCAAGTCCGGGCAGGAAGAAGGCCGCTTCGCACGCAAGCTCGATCAGTATTTTGACTGGTTGCGGGGCCGTTACCACCGCGTACTCTCAGGCGGTTTGAACGTGTGGCCGGTGCTGGTGACGTTTGGTTTCTTGCTGTTCCTGCTGGTGGCCGCCAGCGGCATGACTGCCAAAAGCGAGCTGTCGCCCACCGAGGACCAGGGGCTGGTGTTCATGCAGATCAAAGGCCCACCGACTGCCTCGCCGCAGCAGATGGAGCGCATTGCCGACCAGGCGTTCCAGATCGCCAACAAAGAGCCTGAATACGCGCAGATGTTCCAGCTGACCGGGCTGCCCATCCTCAACCAGGGCTTGGGCGGCGTGCTGCTCAAAACCTGGGACGACCGCACGCGTTCCCAGGCCCAACTGATCCTGGAACTTCAGCAGAAATGGAATCAGGTACCGGGCGCCACCATCGCGGCCTTTCCGCTGCCGTCGCTGCCGGGCGCCCAAGGGTTGCCGGTGCAATTTGTGATCACCACCACCGACTCGGTGGAAAACCTCAACGAAGTCGCCCAGGCGGTGGTGGCCGAGGCACTGAAACAGCAGCTGTTTTACTTCTCCGACATGGACCTGAAACTCGACAAACCACAAGCCAAGCTGGTGGTCGACCGGGAAAAAATCGCCGCACTGGGCATGACCCAGGCTGACGTCGGCGCGGCGCTGTCCGCCGCGCTGGGTGGCAACTACGTGAACTACTTCTCCACCGCCGGGCGCTCGTACAAAGTCATTCCCCAAGTGCTGCAGGTAGACCGTCTAAACCCTGATCAAATTCTCGATTACTACATCCGCACGCCATCCGGCAGCATGATCCAGGCGCGCACCGTGGCACACATCGAGACCTCGACCCAGCCGGAATCCATCAACCACTTCCAGCAACTCAACTCGGCCACCCTGTCGGGCGTCAGCGGCGTGGCCCAGGGCGAACTGCTGGCGAAACTGAACACCATCCTGACCAACATTGCGCCCACGGGCTACACCTCGGACTTCTCCGGCGAGTCGCGCCAGTTCATGCAGGAGTCGGGCGGGTTCTTCGGGTTGCTGATGTTCTCGATCCTGATCGTCTACCTGGCCCTGGCCTTCCAGTTCGAAAGCTTCCGCGACCCGGTGGTGATCCTGTTCTCGGTGCCCCCTGCACTCTTTGGCGCGCTGGCCTTTATCACCATGGGGTTTGCGTCCATCAACGTGTACACCCAGGTTGGGCTGGTGACGTTGCTGGGGTTGATCACCAAACACGGGATCCTGATCGTGCAGTTTGCCAATGAGCTGCAGCGCGCGGGGCACAGTAAGCGTGAAGCGATAGAGGAAGCGGCCGGCGTACGTCTGCGGCCGATCCTGATGACCACCGCGGCGATGGTGCTGGGGGTGGTGCCGCTGGTGTGGGCGTCTGGCGCCGGGGCTGCGGGGCGGCATGACATGGGCCTGGTGATCTTCGCCGGGTTGTCGATCGGTACCGTGCTGACGCTGTTCATGGTGCCGGCGATGTATATGTTTATTGGTTCGACGCACCATCAGGAGGTTGAGCGGCCGGTCCCTGGCCAGGATGAGGCGCCAGGCGTGGCTACTGATAGATGATGGTGTAATTCGCAACAGCGTTGGCGGAACCCGCAGTCACCGTGGTTGCCGTTTGTATATAACGCGCGCTCAGCGGGATGTTCAATGATGTGGTGCCAGCGGCTATTGGAAGGTTCAACAATTTGTTTTGGGACAGCGCCCACGGTGCGCCGGAAGCATCAAGCACCTGTAGACCCACACCCGTCGCCGGGTCTGCAGCCGCTGACAGGCTCAACACGCCATTGCTGGCATCAATCGGTGTGCCGACCGGATCCAGTCGCAGGCTTAGGGTGTTGGGCACGAGGGTGCCCGCACTGATGACCGCCGATTGCGAGCTTGTCGGAATCGAACTGGCGTTGCCGTAATAACCGGGAAATCCTGGGCAACCCGTCAGGCTGATCATGAAGTTCACCGGCGTGCTGGCCGAACCTATCCCGCTGAACGATGCAATCTTGTTGGTGCCCATGGGTACATTAACGTCCGAGGTCATGCACGTCAGGGCGACGATGTTGATGCTGCCGGTCAGCCCCACGGAGTTGGCTCTAATGGTACCGCCATCGTTAACTGTGACATCCTGTTCCAGAGTGCCCAGCGAACTGCCGTTGATGGTGCCGGTTCCCACTGGCCCGGTCTTTATCAGCACCATCCCTGTTGCTGGCGCAATCTTGAGTCCCGTTATGGAACAGTCAACGGTTCCCGACAGTGTGCAGCCATTTGGAATCGCTGCCCTCACGGCAGCAGTTTGCACGGATGTCCCGTTAACCCAAGCGACACCGATGCCGGCTACCCCTGTTTGATAGACGAAGTTGGCGTAAGGACCGGTGCTGTAACCAGTATTGGCGCCAATGCTCTTCAGCACTAAAAGAGTGTTCATGGTTGCCGCCCCACCCGTACTGAGACACTTGGTATCGTAGCCTCCACCGGTCTGACTAAAGTTCTGCCGATAGAGAACGGTGCCCACTGGCGCATCCCGAGGCACACTGAGGGTGCTGATCTGCAACGGGAACGTGCCTATAAACCCCTTGTTACCATTGATGTAGACACAATTGACCGCCTGCGCCGACTGCGCAAGGCCACACAACACCAATGCGGCGATCAGGGAATAAAGCACCTTCATGGATTACCTCTGTACGTATAGTTGACTGAAGACGGCACCGCTGCATTCGCCGCATACCTCATGACCCAGCACTCAGGCACAGCGCGTTGCCCTTCAATATCTGACCCTGCTCTTTAAGGGCCGGCACTTTCAGCGTGCAGGTCTGACCACTCTCTTTACCCCAATTGACCAGCAGGCTTTGTGTGCCGTCCTTGATACGTGCATACAGTTGCCCGCCCTGCCCTACAGTGCCTACCGGGTTACCTGCGTCATCCACCACGGTGGCACCGAACGGCAATGGACTCTGGTCCTTCAAGCGCACGTTCAACAACAAGGCAGTTCCGTGCACCGTGGCGAAGTCCACCGCTACCACGGCACCCGACCGGGGGGCGATCTTCTGGCTGGTTTCGCTCAGCTCGACGTCCTGGGATATACCGTCCGGGTCGATAGCGATCTCGTTCAACTGATAAGGCTGCAGATAGTTGATCACCGCCGAACCGTTGCCATCGAGCCGCAGGCCTGGATAACCCACCACCTTCGCGCCGGCCGCACCGGGGGCGCTGATCACCGCCATGGTTTCACCGGTGTAAGGCGTCAACGTCACACCTTTTGGATGGACCACAATCGTGCCGCCACCACCCAGGGAGAGGCTGCTGTAGCCATCGCCTTCGCTGAGGGAACCGTTGACCCGGGCTTTGGAGCCCATGTACTGGCCGCTGACCGAGGTGTCGGTGGACTGGCTTGCGCCATCGCGGTCGGCCGTCAGGCTGTAGCCGTATTCATGATCCTCACCGGCGCTGCCGCTCACGCTCGCTTGCTGGCTGTAATTGCCCTGGCTGTCGCGGGCCAAACGGCCCGACAGCTGCGGCGAGTTGTACGAGGAGCCGAACTCGATCGGCATGCTCACGGTAAACAACTCAGTGGTTTGCATCTCCGCCAGGCCGGAGCGGCTGCGACTGAGGTTGAAGCCCAGGCTGACTCGCCCGACTTGTGTGCTGTAGCCCATCTGGTACTGGACATCCTCGCCCGGTTCGTTCCAGTAGTTTTCGGTAAACCCGCTCAGTGACAAATGCCCCCAGCCGGCCAGGCTCTGGTCGAGGGACAAGGTCAGGCGACTGCGTGGCTGGCCAATCTGGCTGGTGTCGGTGCCATGCTCTTGAGCGTCCCGGAACAGCGCGGCGGTGTTGAAATCAAAGTAACCGCTGGTGGAAAAACGATACGCTGCCAGGGAGAAGTTGCTCCCGGTGCTTTGCACGTTTTCACTGAAAGACACCCGCAGGCTCTGCCCCTGCTGATCGCCGGACGGCAGTTCTGTCTGGGCGTGAGTCACGTCGACCCCGAAGGCGCCGATGGGGGTGCCAAAGGCAATACCGCCCAGCACCGACAGGTACCCATCGCTGGCCTGGGCGCCGG
Organism: Pseudomonas sp. ADAK13; assembly: GCF_012935715.1. Taxonomy (NCBI): domain Bacteria; kingdom Pseudomonadati; phylum Pseudomonadota; class Gammaproteobacteria; order Pseudomonadales; family Pseudomonadaceae; genus Pseudomonas; species Pseudomonas sp. ADAK13. The sequence goes on along the minus strand of NZ_CP052860.1, from coordinate 5,805,800 downwards.
TATAACCGGTCAGCGAATTCGCCAAGCCGTATTGATAGGTGCCTTGCAGCAGCCCGACCTGTTTATCGATGTAGTTATTGCGAGTCTCGCCCGCCGTCACGCTGAAACGCGACGTGCCAGGCCGCAGCAACTGGTTGACCGAGGCATAGGGCACGATGAAGCTTTGCTGAGTGCCATCGGCTTCCAGTACAGTCACTTGCAGGTCGCCGCCATAGCCGGTGGCATACAGGTCATCGATGACGAAGGCGCCAGGCGCCACCGTGGTCTGCAGCAATACATTGCCGCCCTGGCTGATGGTGACCCGGGCATTGGTGCGGGCGATCCCGCGTACCACGGGCGCATACCCGCGTAACGTCTCTGGCAGCATGCGGTCGTCGGTTGCCACTTCTACCCCGCGATAGGCCAGGGTGTCGAAAATCTCGCCGCTGGTGTTGGCCTCGCCTACCGTCAGTTGGCTTTGCAAGGCGGTAAGGTCACGCTGGGCGAACGTGTTGATTTCCTGGTACTTGGTGCCGGTCAGGCTGTCCCAATTCAACGATCCGTTGTGCCGCAAGCGCCAGTCACCCACGTTCAACCCCGCGTTCAAGCCGACATAGGCAGAATCGTCAGTACCCGACAGGTTTTTGTTGTGGTTGGCGTTGAAGTCATAGCTGAGCATCGCGGCGGTGGTACCGCGATCCCATAACTCAGGGCTGACATACCCGCGGGCGTTACGCCGCATGGCCGCCTGCGGAATGCTGAAGTCCAGTTGCTGGGTCTCGGTGGAAAACAGTGCTGTCGCCTCATCGATCACCTCGGCGATGGACGTGCATTGTCCGGCGTCCAGCTTGGCCAGCGCCGCCGGCGACAGGGCTTCCACGTTTACACCGATCAATTCCAGCATGCGGCTGTCGACGCAGACGATGGGGTTCCTGCCCTTGGCGTCGGACACGATACGAATATCCTGGCGCATGCTCAGGGTCGAGTTCACCAGAATGTCGGCCCGGTAAGTGCCCGACATGACCGGGTTGCCACTTTGGAACAACGTCAGGTCAATCCCGCTTGAGCCCGCCGGAAGGAAGGAATCGTCGAACTGCACGTCTTCGGCCATCGCGTGAGGCATCAGCAGTGCGCTGGCGATCAGTAACAGTCGACGGCCCCAAATCGGCGAACAGCCGACGCTGGAGCAGCAGATTTCCTTCCGGCGCATGCGCAGAGGAGAGAGCGTAGTCATAGATTACCCGGACAACAGAGGGTGAAAACGATTGGGGCCAGAAGGGCCTAAGGCTTGACGGGTACCCGAGTGGGCACCAGGGCGCCGTAATCATTAATGGCGCTGTATTCGACGTTGGCGCCGGGGCCCGGCATCGACTTCAGGCCGGGCAAGGCAAAGGTGTGGGTCTCGCCGGGCGCGACCATTCCCGCTTCACTCGGTACTCGCTGGCCGCCGTTAACCAGGGCCAGGTCACTTTGCGAAACGTAAAAAGCAGTGGGGTTGTAGGCTTGCAGCCCATAAGTACCGTTCTTTTGTGCGACGACCTTCCACTGCAACGCCTCGATGGCCGCTGTCGGTGTACCGGGTAAATCGGCAGGTCGATAAAACACTTTGATCCGTGAGCGAAAGGCCATTTGCAGCATGTTTTGCTCCCCCGTGGCCTTGACCGGGATTTCCAGCACATTGAGCCAGAACACCGACTCTTTGTCGGACGCCAGCGGAGCACCGGTAAACATCAGGCGCAGGCTCTGCCCCTTGGCAGCATCAACCCGGGAGACCGGTGGGGAAATCACAAACGGCGCTGAAGAGTTGCTTGGCGTGGATGCAGCATCCCCCTCATCAATCCACGACTGAACGAGGACGGGTTTGGCACCGTTGTTGTTCAGTTTGACGGTGACCTCTTTCTTGTCAGCCGGATAAATCACACGGGTGCCCGTGATGACGACCGAAGACATCGCCTGGGAACAACCGAGCACGGCCGCCATCATCACGACGCAACGGCACCAGGCCTTTTTACGCTGCATATCATTCTCTCCCGACATCGTCGGCGCACCTTCCAGCTTCCTGAAAGATGCGCTGACCGCGCAGCTTTTACTGATAGTTGATCGAGTAGGTCACCGAACCCACGACAGTACCGGCGGTGGTTGCCGCGCTGGCAATGTACTGAACGGCGTACGGCAGCACGGCAGTGGCGCCGGTCACAGTGGTACGGGCAGTGTTGGCGGTTTGGCTGGTATCACCGGCCTTGATCACAGCACCATTGGAGTCGAGCAATTGCAGTTGCACGCCAGTGGCATTACCGGTGTTACGGATGTTCTGGGTGGTCGGGTCGACGCCCGCGCCCGCTTCAAATATCGCAGCGGCGGTCGCAATAGTGCCCTGGCAGCCGCTCAGGTTAATGGTGAAGTTGGTGGCACCAACAGTCGCCCCCGCGCTCGCCAGCGACGCAATCGAGAACGTCGGAAGCGTTACGGTGCCCACATTGCTCGTGCCATTGACCGAAGTGGTGCAGGTTTGAGCCGTCAGTTGGCCACTGAAGTTGATAGTGCCATCGGAGGCTTGTGCAGCAGACATCACGAGTGCGGAAGTCGCCGCTGCAAGAACGAGGTAAGTACGGTTCATAAGTTGCCTCAAAATCATTAGTTGGATAAATGCCCGGCAGGCCACTCGCAGTTGCAATATGGCGGTGCGTTTTGCACAGGGTGAATGATGTTTCTTTTAGTGAAACCCTTCAAATTGAAAAGTCCTGCAACAGCTTCGGAAATTTCCTACCAGAGTTAAGACTCTTCCGAAGGCTTCAACTTTCAATTCGTATAAGTGCAGCCAAACGGCTTTTTTGGTTGAAATGGATATATCAAAGACTTGATCAGCGATATCGCTCTCAAGTCCTTGTGGGTTTTAGTTATAGGCGATGGAATAGGTAACCGAGCCCACAACGCTGCCCGGCGCAATAACATCGTTGGCAATGTACTGGACGCCGTAAGTCATCACGCCACCGTTGGTGGCGAGATTAGTAATGGCCGGGGTTCGCGGTTGGCCCGGGTCACCGGCCTTGATCACATCGCCGTCGGAATCAAGCAACTGGAGCTGCACGCCGGTGGCACCACCGGTGTTAATAATGTTCCGGGTGGTGGGATCGACGCCTGGGCCGCTCTCAAAGTAAGTGGATGCCGTCTTGCCAATCACACTATTGCCCGTTAAGTTTTGCAGGAAATCCTGGATGCTATTCCCAGTGCCGCATGCACTCAGCCCAATGGTGAACTGGGTTCTACCCGCGGTGGCGCCTACGGCGCCGAGGGCCATAGTGCCCAGTGTAGGCAGCGTAACGGTGCCCATGTTGCTGCCACCGTTCACACTGACGGTACACGTCTGCCCAATCAGTTGGCCTTTAAAGTTAACGGTGCCATCGCCTGCCTGTGCAGCCGGTATCACGAAGGTCGACGTCAGCGCTGCGAGCGCGACGATACGGTATGTGCGCGTCATAAGTTGCCTCGAAAGGTTAAAACATCATTGATCGAAATGCTCGGCGAACCGTTCACTGCTTCGCTGTGACTGCGCACCTTGCATGCAGTGAATAATGTTTTTTCCGGCCAACCCCTTCAACGTTAAAGGTCCCTTTGCAATAAGGGAAACTTCCGGCTTAAACAATGACATTTCCAGCACCGTCGGTATTTTTCCCGATACACCTGTAACTAAACAGACACCCGCTGCTTGCCGTAAACCTCATGCAACTCGACCTTGTCGATAAAGCCCATTACTTGCTTGATGGACTCTCGGTCCGGCGGGCCAGGCAACGCAAAGCGCATCGACGATGACGACGACTCAACTGTGGAAAGCACCTGCAGCGTATTGCCCTGGTAAACCAGTAAATGTTTGATTGCCGGCGAACTTCGTACTAACTGTTCAAGCACTTCGCCTGCATTTTCCAGCACGACCTGATGAATAATCAGCAGGTCAAACGGGCATAACGCGTTATCCAGTATCACCAATAAATCCCGGAATGATGTCAGCGGGGCAACACGACTGTAGCCAAGCCCCGAGAGGTTCTTTTCTATGCTGACTAACCTGGATTGTTCTTCGTCAACCAACAAGACACGCAACTTTGGATTCACCATGAAACACCCTTCCTGGCCCACGAGAAAACTGAACACCCAGTAAGCATTCAGCCGCACTGATGGCCTGTATTCAAACGTTGTTGATCGACGCGCGCTGCGAGTCCAGCCACAACAGCAGCCGATTGGCGCTCATGGGCCGCGCACAGAGATAACCTTGAGCGTGCACACAGCCCAGCTTGATCAATGACTGGCGCTGTTTTTCGGTTTCGACACCCTCCACCACCACCGACATGTTCAGCGCCTCACCCAGCGCGAGGGTGCTGCTGACAATGGCGCGATTGGCGGCGTTGGTATCGAGGTCCTGAACGAAGCTGCCGTCGAGTTTTATCTCGGTAAAGGGCAACTGGCACAGGCGCTCCAACGATGAGAACCCCACGCCAAAATCGTCGATGGACAACCCGGAGCCCATCATCCGCAAACGGATCAGGCTCTCCAGCACCGCCGGGGAAGTTTCGAGCAAACCGCTTTCGGTAATTTCAAAGGTCAGGCAGGACGCCGGTACCTGATAACGTTCAATCAACCCGCTGATACCTGCGACCAATTGCGGGTTGCTGAATTGCTCCGCCTGCAGGTTAAACGCGAGATTCATCTGCCGTCCGGTGGCCAGGACTTCCTGCCACACCATCAAGCCCTGTTCAAACAGGGCGAAAAACAACTCGTCCATCAGGTAGAAGCTGTTCAGCAAGGGCAGGAAATCAGCCGGTGACAACAATCCATAGCTTGGGTTGTCCCACCGCGCCAAGGCTTCCATGCTGTCCACCGCGCCGGTGACCAAATTGAATTTTGGCTGGAAAAACGCCCTGAATTCATTCTCCTGAATTGCCTTTTTCAAGGCGGACTGGGTGAACCATTTCAGATTGAGGGAGCTTGAAACGTCCGTTCTTCGCACGGCCAGCGACTCCAGGAAACCGGCCACCATGGGGCCTATCTCACTGGCCCGTACGGGCGTATCGACATACCCCAACACCTTCACACCGTGCATCGACAGCATGCGATCCAGGGCGCCGTGCAGGTTCGCCGGGTAAACACTGCAAATGATCAGCGCCTTGAGCAGCCCGCCATGACTGAGGTCCTCGATCAGCGACAGCCCTTGGGTGCATTGCAGTTTCAAACTGCACAACACGATGTCCACCGGACCGTTAAGCGCCAGTACCTCCAGCGCGGCAGCACCGTCGGCAACCGCTGTGACGTCTTCACAACCGAGATCCTGAAAAACGCTCGTTGCGATCAGTCGTTTGAAAGGCTGTTCTTCGATAACCAGAACGCGTATCGGTAGGAAAGACATGGCGGTTCTTACACAGGTGATGGGGACCGGTAAATTATTGCGCCCCACCCCTGCTGTGTATTTAGGATTGGTCCTAATGGCCTCTGGAAAAACTCCGTGTGCCAAACGGAAATTTCCGACACGAACAGGAAACGTCCGAAGGCTGACCCAAGGGCCCGTGACCCTGGGGTTTCATGGCAAGGCGATCAAGGCCGCTTTTAGTGCAAGCATGGCTTGCTCCAGGGCCAGGGTGGCGGCGGTCACTTCGCCGGGCTCCGCCTCCTCACAGGCCGTTTCCAGCTGCGCACAACGAATCAGCACGTTCTGTGCGCCGACAATCCGCCCGCCGCCCTTTATCCGGTGTGCCAGCGTGGCAAGGCCTTCGATGTCCATGTTTGCGTAGCATTGCATCAGCACGCACATGTCCTCTTCCAGGCTGAGCGCCAGGTTCTTGGTAATGGTGCTGACCGAGTCCTCGTCGCCCCGGGCCAACTGGATCAGTGAGGTCAGGTCGAGATTGATCCCCTGCCCCACCATGGCCAAGGGCGCTTCATGGGGATGTGCCAATGGCTCGATGATGGACATCCGGGCACTCAGCTCCCTGAGCCGGATGGGCTTGAACAGGCAGTCGTCCATGCCGGCATTCAGGCACCGCTGTTTTTCCTCGGGCTGGGCATTGGCGGTCAGGCCGACGATGACGCAGGGTTTCGAGCCTTTGCGCTGTTCTTCGTCGCGGATGGCGCGGGACAGCTCGTAGCCGTTCATGATCGGCATGTGACTGTCGGTGATCACCACGTCATACGTACCCTGGCGCCATGCCCTGAGGCCGTGTGCACCATCCTCCGCGTCGGCGACGTCATGCCCCAGGTACGTCAGCTGTTGGGACAGCAGCAAACGGTTTGCCGGGTAATCGTCCACCACCAGCACACTCAGGCGCTTCGCTCGAAGCACCGGCGAGACTGTGTCGTGGGTGGTCGGGGCTAGGTTTTCAAGCACCGGCAGGCGCAAGCTCACGTCGATGCGGGTGCCCCGCCCCAGCTCACTCGACAAGGTCAAGCGCCCGCCCATCATTTCGCACAGCGTGCGAGAAATGGCCAGGCCCAGTCCCGACCCCGTACGCATCGCCTCAGCTGGCTGGCCGACCTGGGTAAAGGGGCTGAACAACAGGGCCTGGTCCTCTGGCGAGATGCCAATGCCGGTGTCGATGACGCTCAATGTCAGGTCCAGCTCGGAGCCATCCACCACCGGGGTGCAGCGCAGAAAAAACCGTACCTGGCCTCTGACGGTAAACTTGATCGCGTTACTCAACAGGTTGGACAAAACCTGCTTGACCCGCATGGCGTCGACCAGCACTTCACAGTCCGCCTGGGGGTCGAGATCAATCTGCAGTTCGAGAAATTTCTGCTGCGCAACGCCATCAAAGATACGGGCGACCTTGAGCACCTCGTCATACAGGTTGGCTCTTTTCGGCGCCAGGGTGAGTTGGCCGGACTCAATGCGCACGATATCCAGGATGTCACCCAGCAAATCCACCAGGCTGTTGGCGGCGCTGGAGGCGATGTCCAGTGACACCCGATCGATAATGCCTTGTTCGGCCCGTTTGCTGGCCATTTCGAGCATGCCCAGCACGGCGTTCATGGGCGTACGAATTTCATGGCTCATGGTTGCCAGGAACAAAGTCTTCGCGTTGTTGGCGTCGTCGGCCTCTTTTTGTGAGGCCTTCAACTGAATCATCAACTGTTCGCGGTCACTGACATCCACCCATCCCGCAATCACCCCGACCGCCCGCCCGCGAGCATTGAAGCAGGGGAAAATCCAGTAGAACAGCGCCAGCGTTTCCCCGTACGGCGCGACGAGGCTGCCGCTGCCAATCAGCGGGACACCCTCGCGCACAACCCTGAGGTAATGCTCGTGGTATTGCCGGGATTCAGACAACGGCATCAGTTGCAGTTCGGTGATGGGCTTGCCCAGGACCTGGTTGAGGTCCATGGCCAGGAAATCCAGGTAGCTGTTGTTGCACGCGACCAGGCGGCCCTCATGGTCGCGAATGAACACCGGCCGCGGGACGTTATCGATCATCTCGCGCATGTTGGCGACAAATGTCGCCAGGACCCGACGGGGGTCATCGGCCTTGCGCCGCCACAGCAGCACCCCAAGGTTCCAACAGAGGATAGAACCCAGCCCTGCCAGCGCCATACCCCAATAGAGCGTGGATTGACCCTGGGTGCGCACCACCATGTCGAGTTCGAAATCGGGCGTGCCGGCAATGTGCGGTTCCGCCCGCGCCAGTAATGGCACCCCGGCGATCAGCAACGCGGCAACAATCGTTTTGGCGGCCTTCATCAGATAATACTGTTGCGCTTGGCCACTTCCGAAAGTGACACGACTGACGTCACTTCAAAGCGCTCCAACAAACGCGTCTTGTAAGTGCTGATGGTTTTATTGCTGAGCAGCATCGAGTCGCCGATTTCCTTGTTACTGCGCCCCTGCGCAAGATGCTTGAGGATCACCAGCTCGCGATCCGACAGGTTTTCGATCACCCGCGCTTCATTCATTTCGACGTCACTGCGCCGAACCGAACCAATTGCCAGGTTGGGGAAGTACGTGTAGCCGGACATCAGCACTTTGACGGCGCGACGCAGGTCGTCCAGGTCGTCGATCTTCGAGATAAAACCGGCAGCGCCCGCGCTCATGCAACGCTTGAGGTACAGCCCGGCTTCCAGGGACGTGAGGACCAGAATTCGCGTGGCGATATTCAGGTCGATAATGCGCCGGATGACTTCCAGGCCGTCGAGCTTGGGCATCGAAATATCCAGCACTACCAGGTCCGGCGTCTCCTGACGCGCCTGTTGCACAGCGTCGGCACCGTCGCCCGCCTCTACTACTGTTTCGAAACCTTCCTGTTTCAAGACCATTTTGACCGTCGCCCGAACTATCGGGTGGTCGTCCACTACCAGCGCCTTGCGCATATCTATCTCACTTATTGTGTTTATCTGGACACAGACCACGAAACGAGAAGGCGTAGAGGGAGGCAAGCGACTACACCGGCAGAGTCTAGTCCAACCGCACCTGAACAATGCGGGTTATTTTTGCCCTTCGCGCGTTGTCATTTTCAGATCGGCTGTGTCATTCCAGCCACTCTTTCAAGCGGCGTGCACTCATGGGTTTGGCCAGGTGAAAACCTTGTGCAAAGGTTCCACCCATGGCGAGGGCCTGGTCGCGTATTTCCTGGCTGCTGACACCTTCGATCACCAGGCTGATCTCAAGCGCGCGGGCCAACGCAATCGTGCTGATCATCATGGCCTTGCTGTGCAGGTCGGATAAATCCTGCACCACCGAACTGTCGAGTTTCAACTCCTGGAAAGGCAGCTGGCACAGCAACGTCAACGAAGAAAAACCGGTGCCAAAATCATCGATCGACAGGCCACACCCCAGCAGGCGCAAACACAGCAAACTTTTCTGGGTAGCCACTGGCATATCCAGCAGGCCGTTTTCGGCCAACTCGAACATCAATGCCGAGCCTGGAAGATCGTGCTCAATCAATGCGTTTTCGATGTACAGCGCCAAATCAAAACGGGCCAATTGCGACGCATGCAAATTGAACGCAACCTGCAGCGTAATATTGCGGCCTCGCAGGGCAACCAGCAGGTCAAGGCCTTGGGCAAACACCTGCTTGAACATGTCGTCGATCAGGTCGTACGCCAGCACCGCTGGCAGAAACTCACCGGGCAGCAGCAACCCACGGGTTGGGTGCTCCCAACGCGCCAACGCTTCCACGCCGCACAGGGCGCCGGTCCGCAAGTCGAACTTGGGCTGGAACCACGCCTTGAACTCCCGCGCCTCAAGGCCATTTCTGACCTCGGGCTCGGTAGGCAACTTGAAGGAATCCGTGACCAACAACGGCGAAAAGGTTTTGTGCTTGATGTAATCACGCAGGATCGTGCTCAGGTCTTGCACGGGCGCGACAACGCCCATCACACCAATCAACTTGAGCTGTGAAAACTGATTGATGCACTCCACTGCCCGTAAGAACTGAGGTTCAAGGGTCGCGCCTAAAATCAGCGCATTCACCAGGCGTGCCCGGCCCGCGAGCATCAGGAAGTCAAAATAGCCGAGCTTCTCGTTGCTCAAGTCGCAGATAACGATGTCCACGCCTTCTGCACGGGTGATCAGGTCCAGGGCTTTTTCACATTCCCCCGCCTGGAAAACCGCACGCACGCCCAGCACCGTCAAGGCCTGAGCAATGGCTTTGCGACGTGGCAGGCGATCCTCAAGTACGAGAATTCGTAAAGAAATCATGTTGGTACAGACCCTGTTTTCGTTGCCGCCATGCTGCCGTCTTTATTGGCGAATTACGAAAGCCGTTTTCCTGCATATCGCAGGGAAATTTCCGAGGAGATGGCAGAAGGCTTTTATTGGTTGAACGTGAAGCCTTGGCGGATGCCCCGACCTGTTGGAGGCGTCTATTGATAAACGAAGGTGACACCGATAACGGACTGCACATTTCCTGCGACGACCTGCCCACCGGTGCGGGCATAGGACGCCGTCATCCCTAGCTCTACGGGGCTGACGCCGACCGAGCCCAGCGAAATATTGTGGTTGGTCGCGATCACGCCGCTGGCGTTTGACAGCTGCACGCCAATACCGGAGGCGGGAGACGCGGAAGCCGTATTGCTAAAGGTGGTGTTGGCGCTGTCGGTGGTCGGACCCGTCAGGAAATAGGACAGGTTCTGGTTTTGCGCACAGTGCACGTTCAATGGCACTGCGGCTGATCCCGGGTAATCAGGCAGGGTTACGGTCACATTGCGTGAGGAGACATCGCAGCCACCCGTGGGAACAACCACGGTGTTATTGGCGTAAATATTCCAGGTAATGATTTGGTAGGGAACGGAGTCAACCTTCTCCATGGTGAGCCTGGCCAGCATCTGCCCCGCGTTGACCGTGATTCCAGAGGCGCCACTGCCGATCACTTTCAAAAACAGTACGGTGTCCCAGGGCGTGAGTGTGCCCCATGTATGGTTGACGGTAATAGTGGGTGTGTTGATGGGGAAGTCATACGAGGCTCCATAGTAGGTAATGCTGCCCGTCAGGTTATTCAGCGGCCCGGTGTATTGGCCGGAGATAATCCTTATGGGGTCCTGGAAGTCGGCAGGGGCCAGGTTCTTGCAGCTGATGCTGTTGCCCAAATGAACGACAATGTTCTGGCCTACTTGAACGGACGGGTCCAGGTTGACATACACGTTATTGCCCCCACCGCCATCGACAGAGATCACACCGTTCACATAGCACAAAAAAGCATTGGCACTGGTTGAAAGTCCCAAGGTGAGTAACAGCACGAGCAGGGCGCTGATTTTTATCTTCATCTTCCACACCTTACTAGGAGTATGTATAGGTCACGTTAATCAGGGCCTGAATGCTGCCTTGCGTTGCATTGCCATTAACGGATAACGCACGGACTTGCAGCGACACGCTGGCTGACTGTGTTGACTCATTGACCTGGACACTGGTGGAGTTTCCATTATTCAAATTTTTGCCGCTGGTATCCTGCAACTCCAACTGAAGATTGAGCGCATTCCCCTGGTTTTGGTAATAACCCGTGTTGTCCGCAGTGCCTGTAAAGGTGGCGGTGACTCTGGATGTGCCCACCGGGCAGTCCGTCAGGCCCAGCGTCACCGGGTACCAGGCAGAGCTTGCCCCCGCCTGACTGAAATCAGAAGCGTACAGGTCCCCCAGCACCACGGCTGCCGGCGGGGTTGAGACCGTACAAGGGTGGGCTACCACTCGCCCGTTGACCGTAATCGTCACGTCTGCCGCATCGGCGTTCATGATCCCGGCAGTCAGTAATAACCCTGCCAGCAGGGCCGCCTTTATACCGTTCATTCCCGGCCTCCTTCATTGAAACTCAAGGGTAAAATCGGCAGTCGCATTCACGACCCCCGCCGTCACCGGGGAACGGGTCGCCATCAGGCACGCATAAAAACTCAGGGTATTTGACTGGCCCGCGATCAGCGGGGTCCAACCAAGGGATTGGGGCGCGGCGTTTAGAGGGATTGGCTGTTTGTCACTGTCCAGTATCTGTATACCCAGACCACTGGCGGCATTAGTGCCCGCGCCAATTTTCAACAGTGTGTTGTTGTCTTCGTCTGATGTTCCACCGTAGATAATCCTGACCCCGGTCGTTGAGCTGCCGCATTTATCAAAGACGATCTTGAAGGGCACAGGAACAGTCGTCGCCCCCACTCGGTCAAGTTGTTTGGCCGCGTTGCTCATCAAGTCCACGGTGAACCCTTTGGAGTCGACCGACACCGAACAGGTATTGTCTTTAAGGTAACCCGTGATGGAAATGCTGGTGTCGGCTGCATAAGAGTGACTGGCGAAGCACGGCATCAGGCCCAGGACACAAAGGTACTTTTTCATGGGTGGCACATTCCTGTTTCGATTACCGGCACGCCGCCGAGGCATAACTCAAGGCCTGCGCCTGGCTTTCGGCGGGCAGGCTGTACGTTGCGCGGCAGTGATCCTGCGCACCCTCCCCCCACTTCACGTTGATTTGCCCGGTGGGTGACAGCCCGGTCAGATAGACCTGCCCACCGTCTGCAACAATGCTCCCGGCCTGGCCCTCGCCATAAGACGCGATTGAACCGAACGGTACGGGCTTGTCGTTGTGGGTCAGCGTCATCAGGACTTTCATCCCCACGCGGGCCTTGAAGTCGGCGCGCACCACCGCCCCACGCGTCGGCACGACGCTTGATATGGGGTCTTCCAACTCAATGTTGTTGGCCAGGGAATCCGTGTTCAGGGCGATGCGGTTTTCGCGATAGTCCACCGCATAGGGCAGCACGGCATATCCGCGCCAGTCTGTGCGTATACCGGTCTGGTTTTCGATGGCGACATGATCTGCCCCCGGTGCTTTTATCAGCACCATGGTGTCGTTCAACGGCTGGCTGAAGGTCACGCCATCCGCGTGCGCCAATACCCCACCGCTGACGCCGTAATACACCTGGCTATAGTCGTCACTGGTGCTGTAGCCGAGGTTGGCATTGCCATAAGGCCCTCGGTAGTTCAGCGAGGTGTTGCCGGTTTTCGATGCCTCTTGGTGCCCGCCCGTGGCGTATCCCGTCTGGACGCTATAGCTGAGGTTGTGATCGTCAAGCAACGTACCATAGAGCCCTGCCGTGCTGGTGTCCCGCCCTTTTAAATCACTGGATGCATTCATGCTGACGTTGGTGTTTTTAAAGGACGAATGACTGTCTGAACGCATCCAGTGGCTGAACGGAATACTGATATTGATGGCCAGTAACTGGTCTTTGTTATCGGCCCAGGCGCTCTTTGTCAGGCTGTAGTTCACCCCCCAACTGATGTCTTCGAATGTGCTGTTGTACCCGACCTGGAGTTGCTCATCCGACTGTCCGGTTCCCCAATAGCTCTGCTGGCTCCCGGTTAAATACAGCGTGGATGTCTTGCCCATCTGTTGCGTCAAGGTGGCCTGGAAGCGACCCCGCTTGCTGTAGTTGAGGTTGTAGAAATCGGTGATTTGCGGCGTTATCTGAACAGATTGATCCTGGTTGACCACCGTGAAGCCGCTCATGCGGCTCCAGGCCGTGTCAGCCAGGGTGTAGAAATTTTTCGTCGAATAGCGATAGCCCAGCAGTTGCAGGTTGGTCCCCCACTGATTGATGGATTTATTGTAAAGAAACCGCAGGGACTGCCCCTGGTGCTCAGTGCCGTCAGGCAACGTCGCATGGGCCTCGGTCAGGTCGGCCGATATCGCGCCGAGGTCGCCCAGGTTCTTGCCCAGACCAATGTCGACGGCGCGGTAATTGTTCGAGAACTGCGTGCCTCCGAAGGCCGTCCAGTCATGGGGCAAACCCCAGAATGCCGCGCCCTGGAGAAACTCCGGTGTGTCTTGCTGTGCATTGCCGCTGCGGTATTGCCCCGCCGTCAGCGAGTACTTTACGTGGCCTTCACGCTCCAGCATCGGCACTGACGAATAAGGCACTGTGAATGTCTGTGTTGAACCGTTCGCCTCCACCACCGAGACCTGCAAGTCGCCGCTGGTGCCTGGCGCATAGATGTCATTGAGGGTGAAAGCACCGGGAGGCACGGTGGTCTGGTAGATTTCATACCCATTCTGTTTCACCGACACCTTGGCCGTGCTTCGGGCGATCCCGCGTACAACCGGTGCAAACCCTCGTTGGCTGTCCGGGAGCATGTTGTCGTCCGACGCAATTTGAGCGCCCCGGTAATTGATGCCGTCGAAGATGTCGCCTGCGGTATAGCCGTCGCCCAGGGTCAATCGACTGTGCCAGGAGGAAATGCCCCGCTCCAGATAGGTGTTGGTGTGCTGCCACTGGTTCTCCTCCGTCCCCGCGCCGTGGCTGTAGATCCACGTCGTGGTGTCCCTCAAGCGCCAGGCGCCGAGGTTGATCCCGCTTTGCAGGCTGAGGTACGAATAGCTCGACGTCCCGCCCTCTTCGCTGCGCACTTCGCTGCCGGTGTAGTTGTAATTGAGCAAGCCCGCGGTAATGCCGTCATCCCATAGTTCCGGCGCAATGTACCCGCGCGCCTGGCTGCCCATGAGTGCCTGGGGAACGCTGAGGGAAAGGCGCTGCAGGCCAACGTCGAATGTGCTGGTGGCGTCGTTGATGAGTCGCGTAAACGGCACACACGCCGTGCTCTTCATGGCCATGATCTCGGGCACGGCTAACGTGTTGATGCCGAAGGACGCGAGTTGAGCGCGGGTCAGGCACGGTTCCAGCTTCTGCCCATCGGGGCTTTTGGCGAAGGTAACGTCCCGGGTCGCCATGTAGCCATCGTTCATGTAGATGTCCACACGGTAGGTGCCGGGAGGCGCCTCCAGGCCTTTTTCAAAGGCAGAGAGATCCGCCACTGATGCAGGGTCATCGGCAAGGAATCGCGGGTTGAAATAGTTGTCTGCACGCGCCGAATAAAAGGGGACTACGAGAACCAACGCCAAGGGTGATAACAGTGATCTTTTACGTGCTGACTCCCAGGTTCCATTTTTCATGTGTGTGTTACCGCCAGCTCCATAACCCGGGATTGATTCGCTCAACACTATTTACTGCTCGGTTCCTTTCATCACTGGCGTCAGCGCACCGTAGTCGTTGATGGTTCGATAGCTGATCGCCCCGGCCGTGTCACCAGGCAGGCCCACTGTCACGGAGCCCATAGGCGGCGCCATCGCGTTCTCCAGCGTCCGAGTACCGGCAGCAAGTTCCGTGATGGTCAGGAAGTAAGGGCTGGGATTGGTAATGAGCAGGGTTTTCCCACTGCGCTTGAAGGTCAACTTTGCCGGTGCGTCTTCCGGGGAAATACTCAGATCCCGTGGGCGATACAGCAGTTTTATCCGGCTGGTGATTGCCAGTTGCAGCGTATTGTCTTTCTGTAGGGCCTTGTCTACAGACGGAATGGCCTTGACGTTGATCCAGAATAAACTTTCCCGGTCTTTCGCCAGGCTACTGTTGCTGGCATCGACAATACGCAGCGTGTTGTCCTTTTTCCCCTGCATCACAAACAAGGGCGGTGTAATGACAAACCGACCGTCTTTCTTGCCTTCACTGTTCTCAACCCAGGACTGGATAAGAAAGGTGTCCTTGTTATTGTTGTTACTTAATCCCAGCGCTGTTTGTTTCTGATCTGCAGGGTAAATAACGCGCGTTGCACCGAGGGCCACGCCCGCTTCCGTGGGGCTGGCGAGAACAGCCACTGCCAATGCGAGCAGGGTTGGAATTGTCTTTGCGGTTATCATGATTTTTTTCACGTCAATCTTGTTGGCGAACACACACTTATTACATCAAGAAGGCCTTCCTGGCCTGAGCACATCCTTGTCAGTTACGGGTTACTGGTATTGCACTTTGAAGTTCGCGTTGGCGTTGGCAGTACCCGCTGTGGCTACACCCGTTGCGATGTAACGTGCCTGGAACGGCAAGGTGTTGGTGCCATCATTGAGGGTCAACGGGTTGCTGAACGTGGCGCCGTCAAATGTCAGGGGGGTGCCTACGCGGTCCAGAACCTGAACGCCGACGTTGGTTGCAGCACCGGCAGCAGAGCTTTCCAGGGCCAGCGCTTCGGTATTGGTGGGATCAGTGACACCCGTGAACGCGACAGACGCTTGAGATGAAACCGAGGTATCGCAGTCATTCAGCTGGATATTAAAACCAACAGCCGTACTGGTCTGGCCGGCCGCGCTCAGTGCCGCGGTTCTCACTTGGCCCAGTTGTACGGTCTGGTCAGTAGAGCCCGTATCAACTGCGCAAGCTGCGTTAACAACTTCACCCTGAAAGTGAATGGTGCCGCCATTGACTGTTGTAATGTCTGCGTGAGCTACGCCTACAGACAACAGTGAGGCTGCAATCGCGCTGTTAATCAGATTAATTTTCCGCATAACTCTAAACTCCATATCTTTTGGGATTCCAGTACTTGGTATAAGGCAACTCAAGCACCCGAACTATAAGTAGCTCTTTAAGGAATAAGAATGGAGCAGGTTCCCGCCGGGTTTTATGAAACCTCTTGGGTTTAGAGCGATAATTCCGTACGCCGGAGAAATTTCCTCCACCGAGCCGTTTCATTGGCGATGCCGTGCACGCATCCACCGCCACATCTGTCATTCGACTGCAATACAACCCTGCCTAAGATCCGCCCAAGGATCTCCACCATCGGCCTTTGAGGTTTACCCCGGGCCGATTTTCAAGGTCAGCTATCTACGCGCGTAGATAGCTGTAGAAGCAGAACAAACACACCCAATGGTCATGTCCGGGCCTTCCTTGGATCAGGAGTTTTTTGATGTCGACAGTTGCAAGTGCTGCTCAACCCGATGCGCCTATCGCATGGGGCGCAGCGGATGAAAGCTTGATAACCCCGCAAGGACGCCGGGAGTTGTATCGCGCCACCCTCGCTTGTTGGCTGGGCACGGCAATGGAGTACGCAGACTTCGCCCTGTATGGCCTGGCGGCGGGCCTTATCTTCGGCGATGTGTTTTTCCCCAATGTGTCGCCTGCGATGGCGTTGCTTTCCACCTTCGCGACCTGGTCGGTGGGCTTTGTGGCGCGGCCGATCGGTGCGCTGTTCTTCGGATGGCTGGGTGATCGCAAGGGCCGCAAGGTGGTCATGGTCTCGACCGTTGTGTTGATGGGCGCTTCCACCACGTTGATCGGCTTGATCCCCAGCTATGCATCGATCGGTATCTGGGCGCCGGCATGCCTGGTACTGCTGCGCTTTACCCAGGGCTTTGGTGCAGGCGCCGAATTGGCCGCAGGCACGGTGATGCTGGGCGAGTTCGCGCCCGCCAAACAACGAGGCCTGGTGTCTTCGGTGATTGCCCTGGGCTCCAACAGTGGGACCTTGCTGGCTTCATTGGTGTGGCTTGCCGTGGTGCAAATGGATCAACAGCAACTGCAGGACTGGGGATGGCGCATTCCGTTCCTGTGCAGTTCGCTGATTGCCCTGGCCGCCCTGTGGCTGCGTCGCAACCTGCGGGAAACGCCGGTGTTCGAACTTCGAAAGGCCCAATTGCAAGCGCAGCGCGATAACGCCCTCACTGCCCCTGTACAGCCGGTTGGTTTCTGGAAAGGCAGCCGGGCATTTCTGACCATGGTCGGCCTGCGCATTGGCGAGAACGGCCCGTCTTACCTGGCCCAGGGGTTTATCGTCGGCTATGTGGTGAAGGTGCTTGCGGTGGACAAATCTGTCGCGACCCAGTCCGTGTTGATCGCGTCGATCCTCGGCTTCTTGATCATCCCCTTGGCGGGCTGGCTGTCTGACCGGTTCGGTCGACGCATCGTGTACCGCTGTTTCTGCCTGCTGCTGATGCTCTACGCCTTCCCGGCGTTCATGCTGCTGGATTCCCGCGACCCGGCTATTGTCATGACCACCATCGTGGTCGGCATGGGCCTCGCTTCCCTGGGTATCTTCGGCGTACAGGCGGCCTGGAGCGTCGAGATATTCGGCGTAAAAAACCGCTACACCAAACTCGCCCTGGCCAAGGAGCTGGGCTCGATCCTCTCCGGCGGTACCGCGCCTCTGGTGGCTGCCGCGCTGCTGACCTGGACCGGCCACTGGTGGGCGATTGCCGGGTACTTTGTCGCCATGGCCGGGATCGGTTTCGTGACGACCTTTGTCGCCCCGGAAACCCGTGGGCGCGACCTCAACGCGCTGGAAGATGCTATCTAGTTTCACCCCCCTGAAAAACCACTGACGCCTCGCAGAAAGGCGCAAACCCGCACGACGGTTCAACCACCAGTCGGGCGAAGCCATGCCTGTAAATCGGCAATCCATAGGAGCATTGACATGAAACGGTCCACCCTCGCACTGGCAGTGACTACCAGTATCCTTGCGCAACAAGCACTGGCAGCAGGCTTTATCGACGACAGCACGGCGTCGGTCAACGCGCGCACTTTTTACCTTCGCAGTGATAACCCGAACACCCCGGGCGTTGATCAGAACGAACTGACCCAGGGTTTCAAACTCGACTATCTCTCCGGGTTTACCCAAGGCACGGTCGGCTTCGGTCTCGACGTTCAAGCCATGCAGGCATTCAACCTTTCCGGTGGTACCCAGCACCCGAGCGCCAGCACCTCGAACTCACTCGCACCGGTCGATTCGGACGGCACGCCGGTGGACAGCTGGAGCCGCCTCGGGGCCAACGCCAAGCTTCGCGTGTCCAAGACCGAGTTCCACGCCGGCAGCGCGCTGCAGCCTAACCTGCCGATCCTGGTGGCCAACGACGGCCGGTTGCTGCCGCAAACCTTTGAAGGCGTGACGGTAACGTCCAAAGACATCGATAACCTGACGATCAATGCCGGGCAACTCAACCGCTCCACGGGGCGTGCGTCGTCCAACTCCACAGGGTTGGCCATTGCCGGTGGCACCCAGGACAGCAACTCATTCACCTACGCCGGCGCCGACTGGAAAATCACCCCCACCACCACCCTGCAGTACTACCGCGCCGACCTGAAGGACTATTACACCCAGGATTTCCTTGGTTTGTTGAACACCACGCCGCTGGGTGAAAACTCCCGTTTTAAAACCGACCTGCGCTACTTCAACAGCAAATCCCAGGGTAAAAACGGCACCACCGGCTACCTCTTCAACAACAACGGCGGCTACGCCAGCGAACCGGGCAAAGTGGATAACACCACCTGGAGTGCGGCGTTCACCTACTACCTGGGCGGCAACGCATTCATGCTCGGCCGCCAGCAGGTGTCTGACTCCGGCGGCACCGTGTACTTGAACCAGGGCAACGTAGTGGGCGGCGCCGGCAACAGCGAAGGCAACGGCGGCGCCAGCGTCTACCTGATTACCGACGTGATGGATAACTCGTTCATCCGTGCAGGCGAAAACACCAACTTTGCCCAGTACTCCTACGATTTCGCCGCGCTGGGCGTGCCCGGTCTCTCGGCCTCGGCGCTGTACCTGCATGGCGACAACATCCGCTCGGTCGACGGCGCCAGCCGCTACTCGGAGTGGGAACGTGACATGCGCATCGACTACGTGGTGCAGAGCGGTCCGTTGAAAGGGTTTGGCACCTCGTTGCGCGAAGGCAGTTTCCGCAGCGGCATTCCCAACGTGGGTGCGGTGGACCAGGCGCGTGTGATCTTCAGCTACACCTACGCGATCTTCTGACCCTGACGGGGCTGCGGGTGTCTAAGCGAAGCCGTACACAGGTCATCAAACTGAAATAAACCAGCAGTGATAATGCCGCCCATCTCAGCCCCTTCTCTTGCCGTAAACATCTACGCGGGTAGACCTGTTACCGGGTACCGCCCGCGTGTCCATCGACTCACAGGAAATGGCAGGTCGCTTTGACAAAACAGTATCCCACCCGGGCCACACGCGATGATGTGGCCCGCGAAGCAGGAACCTCGGTCGCGGTCGTCAGCTATGTGATCAACGACGGCCCAAGGCCCGTCGCCAAGGCGACGCGCCAGCGTGTACTGGATGCCATAAAACACACCGGTTACCGGCCCAATGGCGTCGCCCAGGCACTGGCCTCGGGCAAAACCCGCACCTATGGGCTGGTTGTGCCGAATATCTCGAATACCTTCATCGCCTCCTTCGCCCATGCACTGCAACAGGAAGCATTGGACAACGGCCTGGTCATCCTGCTGGGCGATTCCGGTGACTGCCGCAAGCGTGAGCTGAACCTGATCAACAACCTCCTGAGCCAGCGGGTGGATGGGCTGTTCTACACCAGCGTCGACCGCCACCCGCATATCGAGCTGATCCAGGCCAGCGGCACGCCTTTTGTGATGCTCGACCGCGTCAACCCCAGCCTGGCCGTCAATATGCTGCGGGTCGACGAGCGCGGCGCTGCACGTCAAGTCACTGCACATTTGCTGAGCCATGGTTACCGCGAGGTAGGCATCATTTGTGGCCCCCCGGAAATGCTCAACGCCCAGGACCGCTTGAACGGCTGGCGTGACGCGCTGGCGGACTCCGGCATTGAAGAACGCGCCGAATGGATATTGCCCGCCAGCTACACACGACAAGGCGGGTATGACGCGACGCAGCGCATGTTGGCCGCCGGCCCACCGGCCCGCGCGCTGTTTTGCTCCAACGAAGCGCAAGCCATCGGCTGTATTCGGGCCCTGTCGGAACACGGCATAAAAGTCCCCGAACAGGTAGCCCTGGTGTGTTTCAACGGTACCGAGGAGTCGGCGTTTTATGCGCCGTCACTGACCACCGTGTGCCAGCCCGTGCGGGAGATGGCCAAAGCCGCCATTGCCATGCTGCTGGCCTGGAATGGCGAGGTGAAGCTGCAAGAGTTTTCTCACCGTCTGGTGATTGGTGAGTCCTGCGGATGCGGCGCTGTGCAAACACCGCGAGTCTAAAAAAAGAAGGTGAAATGAAACGTTTAATTATTGATTGCGATCCCGGAAACGGGATTGCAGGCGCCAATGTTGACGACGGTCTGGCATTGGCGCTGGCACTGGCTGCACCCGAATTGTCGCTTGAACTGGTCACCACGGTGGCAGGCAACACCCCCAGCGCCGTGGGTTACAACGTCGCCAAAGACCTGATGGCCCGAACCGGCCGCTCGTTACCCGTGGTCAGGGGCAGCACTCAGGCACTGCAGGAACCCGGCGGGCCCTGGCGCGATGCGCTGGACAACACCGTACACAAACGCCAGCTCGTGCATTTATGGAATGGCGTGCGCCCTCCCCTGAATTTCGAGGCCCCGGCCCAGGAAGCGGCCGACGCCATAGGCCAGTTGATTTGCGCGAACCCTGGGGAAATCACCCTGGTGGCGATCGGGCCGCTGACCAACGTGGCGCTGGCGATTGAACGCTACCCGGACATGATCAAGGCGGTCAGGCAAATCGTGATCATGGGCGGTGTTTTCGCCCTGGATGACTTCATCAAGGACACCAACTTCGGCTTCGATCCGGAAGCGGCGGACCGTGTCCTCGGTTGTGGCGCGAATATCACCCTGGTGCCCCTGGACGTCACCACGCAAACCCTGATGACGCACCACGACCTGGACCGTATCCAGCAACTCGATACGCCCCTCGCCCGTTTTATCTGCGAGACGTTCAGGCCCTGGATCGACTACTCAATGGCCACCCGCAGCCTGGCCGGTTGCTGGGTCCATGACGCCCTGGTGATTGCCTGGTTGCTGGATCCGCGCGTTGCCACCGCCACGCAGTACTACACGGAAGTAGAACTGCGCGCCGGCCGTACGCGGGGCAAAACCTGGCGCTATAAGCAGCCACTGCGGCTGGACGTTGGCATCACACCGCCTACTACTGGCCTGGTGGACGTATTGCAGACCGTGGACAACCGATTGCTGCTGGAAATCATCGAACGGTACTTGTCGATGCAGCCGCTCAAAGCATCGGTGAGCTACTGACCACCCGCAACGCCAAGCCTTCATATGCATCCAGCGTAATGGTGAAGTCCCCCTCGGGCGTCAAATCACCTTCTACCCGCTCATTGATGATGTCCACCACCGGCCCGGGCGCAATATCGGGCAGGTGCAGGGTTTCGGTGATGGGTGTGGAGCCGAAGTTCAGTGCGGTGATCTGGGTGCCTTTGCCCGCCGGCAGTTCGTGGACCATGATCAACAGCCCCGGGTGCTGTACGTCCGGCACCAGGATCTGGCGACTGGCGGCGATGTCGTAGGCACGGCGCACCGCGAGGATTCTCTGCAGTTGGGAGGCAAACGAGTCCGGGTCGGTCAACTGGTGGGTCAGGCTGCCATACAGGGTTTTAGGGCGCGGCATGTGCCCGGCGGACTGCGGCGCGTCCGGGTTCAGGTCTACCAGGTCGTAGGCGCCGCGGTGAATCCAGCGAGTGTCGCCATCCAGCATCAAATGGGCAACGTCCTCTGCCGGCAAGGGCAGTGCGCCGACCAGGTCCCATCCGGAGAGTGCGAACACCCCCGGTTGCATCGCGTTGTACATCACCAGCAGCAGGTGAATCTGGCGGATCTGCTGGATATCTGCGGGGGTGATCGCCTCAAGGTCGCGAATCCCCAGCGCCGCCGTGATGATGCTGGCGGTGGTGCAGGACACCCCGTTGGTCACGAACTTCAGGTTATACGGCGCGTGCTCGCCCGCCAGGCGTTCGTACATCTGCTCACGAATGTGCTCGCGCAGGATGCCGCCGGGGAAGGTCTGCCCCTGGTACAGGTAGGTGTCATGGGCGTGCAGCGTCCAGAAATGCACCAGCTCCAGGGTCAGTTCGTCATGGTTCTGCAAGGCATGGATCAGTGAGCCAGGGTCGATGCCGAGGGTATGCATCTCCCGGAGCATCAGGCGCAGGAATTCGGTGTCCCCCATCAACAGCGCGTGCTGGTACGCCGGGCGGGTGATGAAGTCATAGGACAGGTCGGCGCCGCCATGGGACATGGCGGCAATGTCGTCCACCGTCAGGTTCAGCTCCTGGAAGCTGAAGCCGCCCGCCTTGCGAATCGCGCCGCCCAGCAATTGGTTGCCGGTGATGGACAGCGGATGGCTTTCAGACCAGGCGTTACCTTCAAGTTTGCGCTCCACGCCGAGGAATCCGTTGGCGTCCAGGCGCAGGATTTTCGCGCCCATCACGTCGATGGCGTGCAGTGCGTCGCCAATGATCATCTGCTGCGCGGCGAAGGTCGGGTCCAGCCAGTTCAGCGACGGTTGGCCTTCCTTGAAGTAATGCAAGTACACCCAGCGCCGGGGCTTGCCGTCCACGCCGATGACCACGTCGGTGGCGCTCCAGTCGGTTTCCTTGACCCCGGGCTCGAAGAAAATCACCCGCTGCAACTGGCCGACGATGTAGTGCTTGTCTCTGAGGGCGTCGACCTGCGTCGGGCTGAGGTTCTGTGCATCGCGGCCTTCGGTAATCTCGGGCAGCAATGGCCAGTCTTCCTCGCGGATTTCCACCATGTGGTAGAGCCCGGGGTAGTCTTCGTAGGCCATCTCGGCCAGGCGGAAGTCCGCGCCCTTGCCGGTGTGGGACGGAATCACGTCGTCAATGATCACCGCGTTATGCGCGGCGGCCATGCGGGCCAGGGATTGAAGCTGCGCTTCTGTGCCCAGTTGCGGGTCGATGTCGAAACTGATGCGGTCAAAGTTGCCGTCAATGGTCGGCGTGTGCTCGGTGCCCGTCAGGCCGCCCGAGCGTTTCAGCGGGCCGTTATGAATGCCCTGGATGCCGATTTTCGACAGCGCATGCCACAAGGTTTCATCACCCAGGGCCTCCAGCACGCTGCCGTTTTCGCGGGTAACAATAGACGCCGGGTACGCCGTGAACCACACCGACGACAGGGCTGAAGCATCACGGGGCCGCGTGTGTGCATAAGGCTGTTGCCATAGCCTGCCTTGCCCCGAGTAGAGTTTGGCCCGCTGTTTAGCGGCGTGCAGCATCGATTGTTCTACCAGCCAGGCCACATGATTCTTCTCGGCATCCGTCATAAATCGATCACCTGCGCTCATTAAGTATTCGATTCCGGCGCCTGCATTTGAGCTTGCATCGCCGCACCGTTGGTTATTGTATGAGGCCCTGAGCGGCCATTCGTTGCATTGGCCGTCACCCATCATCAAGACCGAGGGCTGCACGTGGACTACTTCGCAGCGTTAACCGCCTTTGTGGAAGCGGCCGAGGGGAATAACTTCTCCCGCGCCGCCGACCGGCTGGGCATCAAGGCGTCTACGGTTTCACGCTACGTGAAAGACCTGGAGCAGGACCTGGGCATCGCCCTGTTCAACCGCTCGACCCGCACGCTGCGCCTGACCGAGGGCGGCCAGACCTTCCTGATGCACGCACGCCGGGTGCTGGACGAACTGGAGCAGGCCAAGGCGGCTACCTCGGCGCTGAACGAACAGCCCCGTGGCGTGCTCAAGCTCAACCTGCCGCCCGCCTTTGCCCGCCACCATGTGCTGCCCACCTTAAACGCGTTCCTGGCCCGCTACCCGCAGATCAAGCTGGAACTGGTGCTGGATGACCGCCACGTCAACCTGATCCACGCCGGCGCGGACCTGGCGATCCGGATTGGCACCCTGGCGGATTCCACGTTGAAGGCCCGCAAGATTTGCGATGAAAACTACCGGCTGGTGGCCAGCCCGGGGTTTTGCCGGGAGCACCCGGCACCGTCCAGACCTGCCGACCTGGCGGCACTGCCCGGGATTCTGGGGGCGGCTGAGATTGCTTTCGCCAACGGGCATGAAGTGTCGCCGCTGGTGCATAAAGACTGCCTCCGGATCAACGACCTGGACGCGCAGATGATCGCCGTACAGCAAGGCCTGGGGTTTGCCTTGCTGCCCGACTGGCTGGTGGCCGAGCGCATTGACGTCGGCGAGCTGGTGGTGTGGTTGCCTGAGTGGAGTATCCGGATCGCCGGCCGCGAATCGGCGGTGTGGTTCGTCTATCCGCCCAAGCGCATCGTGTCTTCCAAGGTGCGGTGTTTCATCGACTTTATCGTCGAGCAACTCGGCGAAACGCCGCACTGGAAGCGCGTCAGCTAAAGCGTATATCCAGCGAGCGCAGGTAGGTTTGCAGCCCGGCGTCCTGGATCGGAATCAGGAACGCCTCGGTGTCGGACTCGTTGAAATGGGCATGCCAGTAACCCGGTGGTGTGACAAACGCCAGCCCCGGCGACCAGTCGACCCGCACCGGGTTGCGGATTTGCCCGTCGGCGTCCAGCTCGGTGCCCACCAGCGAGTAGCAGCCCTTTGGGCAATCGATGATGAAATCCAGCGCAATCGACTGGTGCCGATGAGGTTTTTGAATCGATCCGGCAGGCAGGATGCCGTACATCGCCCATAGCACATGGGTCACGGTGCGGGTTTGCGGGAAATGCCGATTGCCCAGCAGGATGCTGATGCGGCTGCGGTCCTGGGCGCGGGGATCATCGGCGGCTTCACGCAGCTTGGCGTTGGCCAGCTCCGCCGGGTACAGCGTCGGCACGAAGCGGTCGGCACTGCGGGTCACGCCCAGATAACGCAGCAGTGGTTCGTCATGCACGTAGTACAGCCGCGCATCCCGGGTTGCGCTGAAGTGCGCCGGCTGCAGGCCTGGCAGCGCCAGGAAGCACCCCTTGGACCATTCGATCCGATGCTCACCCTGAACCACACTGCCCTGCCCCGCGATCACATAAAACACCTGTGAGGTGGCGTTGGGTTGCAGGTCCAGCGTATCGCCGGCGTTCAAGCGAATGAAGTTCGCACACAGCCCCGGGCCGGTGGCCGGGCCTTCGCAGCCCAGTGCCTCGCTGAGGTCCAGCGGCACAACCCGGGACGGGCCGCTGTCGTACAGCGAGGCCGGGAAGCTGTGGTAGGGAATGCGGGTGATCAGGTTGGCACTGATGGGGTTGGCGGCTTTGCTGTATTCGAAGTATTCGGCGTCTAGCAGGTGCAGGTGCAGGGGCTGGGTATCGGTCACGTCAGGCTTGAATTCACGGTTCATTATGATCACCAATCTACGGCTGGATTTCGCGACGCCTCGTGGGACGTTGCGGCGGTGATGGAACTATAGGCACTCAATCGCGCGGGATTAATCCCTCGCCTCGCACAGCAGTTGTGCGAAATGGGGCAGAAGTGAACCGTTATTCTACGCAGTTGCTTAGTTTGAATTAACCAACTATCAAAGTGCCACTTTATAAACAGGTTAAAAATTTATACATCTAGCGACCATAAAAAATCCGCCGCAGAGACTGCGGCGGCAAACCAAAGGATTTTGTCGAAGCAGAGCGGCTAAGACACGACCAAAACTACAGCAGCACGGGCAGCGGTATAGTGAATTTTAATTAATCGAGTTTAACCATCCCTTCACTGGTCCTTTACCGCAAACCGGTTAAAAATCCCCCATCGCGCAAAGGCCAGCGCCGCCCGCCAGGGGGTGCCCGGCTAAAACTACAACACGCGAAACCCGGCTTGAATGCCCGTCTTAATATCGCCTGCCCAAAAGTTATATACGCCATAAAAAATAAGGCCGTGCACCTGCGCACGCAACTATTAGCGATTAATCTATCCGGGGTAGCTATAACCATGGTTAAACAGTGGAGCCTATTAGCGCTGGTCATTTCCAGCAGCCTGAGCCAAGTGGCTTTGGCAGAATCAGTAATGGATCAGGCAGACGCCAAGGGTTTTGTCGATGGCAGCACTCTCACCGGCGTCGCGCGCAACTACTACTTGAACCGTAACCGGGAAGAAGGTCGCGCCGACCAGCGTGACTGGACACAAGGCGTCATGGCCAACTACATCTCCGGTTTCACGCAGGGCACTATCGGGTTCGGCGTCGACGCCTATGCCTACGGCGGGCTGAAACTCGACTCCCAGCGCAAATATGCGAACACCGGCAACCTGCCGCTTGATCGCAACGGCGACCCTCAGGACGCCTACGGCTCGCTGGGTGGTGCGTTGAAACTGCGGATCTCCAGGACGCAGCTCAAATACGGTGAAATGCAGCCCACTGCGCCGGTGTTTGCCGTCGGTGGTGTCGGGTTGCTCGACCAGACCGCCACAGGCTTTGACCTGACCAGCAACGAAATCGCCGGCCTGAACCTGGAAGCCGGTCACTTCACCGCGACCAACGGTGGCGATACCACCAACCATGAGCACGATATCTTTGCCACCTACGCCAACGTAGCGACCAAGAGTGCCAGTTTTGTCGGGGGCAAATACACCTTCACCCCGGACTTGAGCGCGACGGTGTACGCCGGCGAATTGCAGGACGTCTGGCGCCAGTACTACACCAACCTCAATTACGTGATGCCCCTGAGTAATGGCCAGTCGGTGACCCTGGACGGCAACCTGTACCGCACCCTCGATACCGGGAGTGCCAATGCGGGCACGATCAACACCACGGCGTACTCGCTGGCGGCGGCCTATTCGTTCCTGCAGGCCCACACGCTGACGCTGTCGTTCCAGAAGATCGATGGCAATGAGCCGTTCGACTATATCGGCGCGGGTGACAACGGTGCCGCCGCGGCCGGCGACTCGATCCTGCTGGCCAACTCGGTGCAATGGTCTGACTTCAACGGCCCAGGCGAAGCCTCCTGGGCCCTGCGGTACGACTTGAACATGGCGCCCTACGGTGTGCCGGGACTTAGCTTCATGAGCCGCTACATCAACGGCTCCGACATTGACGGCAGCCACACCCCCGCCAACAGTGCCTATCTCGGCGCCTACGGCGACGGCGCCAAGGAGCACGAAACCGACGTAGAAGTTAAGTACGTGGTCCAGAGCGGGCCGGCGAAAAACCTCGCGTTCCGCCTGCGCCAGGCCTACCACACCGGCAGTTCCGAGTCGGGCAGTGGCGGCGACGTCAACGATACGCGCCTGATCGTCAATTACCCGTTCAGCATCCTGTAAGCCCTTCCCGGGACGTGCCGGCGACGTCGGTCGCTGGCACGGTGATCGGCTATTTGGGTTGGCAGTTCTGCTGGAGGCGTTAAACTGCGCGGCCTCACTCTGCAGCAAAACGAGACCTTCATGGCCAACCACGACCTCGCTTTCACCCCCGACCTCGACCCGGACTCCATCTCGTCCGAAGTCATCGGCTTCAACGGCATCCTCGTCTCCACGCAAATTCCCACCCGCGCCGACGGCAGCCTGGAACTGGGCGACATCACCCTGCAAAGCGAATGCACCCTGCAGGCCCTCAAGGTGGCCCTGGAACGTGCCGGCAGCTCGATTGACCGGGTCATGCACCTGACCATTTATCTGACCGACATGGCCGACCGCGCCGCTTTCAACGAAGTCTACAAACGCTATTTCGCCAAGCCCTGGCCCGTGCGTGCAGCGGTTGGCGTGGCCGCCCTGGCGGTGGAAGGCATGCGGGTTGAAGTCACGGCGATGGCCGCCAAGGCCTGATGAATAAGGGGGTCGACGCTCCAATGTGGGAGCTGTCGAGCCCCAGCGAGGCTGCGATGGGATCGCCTCGGTGTAACGGATACACCGCGGTGCCTGCATCGCGGGCAAGCCCGGCTCCCACAGTTGACTGCATTCCACTGTGGGAGCGCACGTAGGCCCTGATAGATGTCGATAAGGCATTTCGCAGCTACAATGCCCGCCTCCGTGACAAGCCTGACTAAAAAAACTATGTCCTTGCCCAAGCATCACCTGGAATTGCTCAGCCCTGCGCGCGATGTTGCCATCGCTCGCGAGGCTATCCTGCATGGCGCCGACGCCGTGTACATCGGCGGCCCGAGTTTCGGCGCGCGCCATAACGCCTGCAACGACGTGAGCGATATCGCGCAGTTGGTGGAGTTCGCCCGGCGCTACCACGCGCGGGTGTTCACCACCATCAACACGATCCTGCACGACAACGAGCTGGAACCGGCCCGCAAGCTGATCCACCAGCTCCACGACGCCGGCGTCGACGCGCTGATCGTCCAGGACCTGGGGGTGATGGAGCTGGATATTCCGCCCATCGAGCTGCACGCCAGCACCCAGACCGACATCCGTACCCTGGGCCGGGCGAAGTTTCTCGACCAGGCGGGTTTCTCGCAGTTGGTATTGGCCCGCGAGCTGAACCTGCAAGAGATCCGTGCGATTGCCGACGAAACAGACGCGGCCATCGAGTTTTTCATCCACGGCGCCTTGTGCGTGGCCTTCTCCGGCCAGTGCAATATCTCCCACGCCCAGAATGGCCGCAGCGCCAACCGTGGCGATTGCTCCCAGGCGTGCCGCCTGCCCTACACCCTGAAAGACGACCAGGGCCGCGTGGTTGCTTTTGAAAAGCACCTGCTATCGATGAAAGACAACAACCAGAGCGCCAACCTGCGTGCCCTGGTGGATGCCGGCGTGCGTTCGTTCAAGATCGAAGGCCGCTACAAGGACATGGGCTATGTGAAGAACATCACTGCCTATTACCGTCAGCGCCTCGACGAGATTCTCGAAGACCGCCCCGACCTGGCGCGCGCGTCCAGCGGCCGTACTGCGCATTTCTTCCTGCCCGACCCGGAAAAGACCTTCCACCGTGGCAGCACCGACTACTTCGTCACCGACCGCAAGGTCGACATCGGCGCCTTCGACACCCCGACCTTTACCGGCCTGCCGGTGGGTGTGGTGGAAAAAGCCGGCAAGCGCGACTTGCAAGTGGTCACCCATGAGCCGCTGTCCAACGGTGACGGCCTCAACGTGCTGATCAAGCGCGAAGTGGTGGGCTTCCGCGCCAACATTGCCGAGCCAAAAGGTGAGTTTGAAGAGGACGGCGAAAAACGCTATCGCTACCGCGTCGAGCCCAACGAGATGCCGGCCGGCCTGCATCAACTGCGTCCGAATCATCCGTTGAACCGTAACCTGGACCATAACTGGCAGCAGGCATTGCTCAAGACCTCTGCCGAGCGCCGTATCGGTGTGTCGTGGGTGGCCCGCCTGCTGGAAGATCGCCTGGACCTGACCGTCACCAGCGAGGAAGGCATCAGCGCCAGCGTCGCCCTGCCCGGTCCGTTCGGCGTGGCCAACAAGCCGGAACAGGCGCTGGAAACCCTGCGCGACCTGCTGGGCCAACTGGGCACCACCCAGTACCACGCCACGTCAATCGAGCTGGATGCACCGCAGGCGTTCTTCATCCCGAACTCGCAGCTCAAGGCATTGCGCCGTGAAGTGATCGAGGCGCTGACCGAGGCGCGTATCCAGGCTCATCCACGGGGCGGCCGCAAGGCAGAAACCACGCCGCCGCCGGTGTACCCGGAATCGCACCTGTCGTTCCTGGCCAACGTCTACAACCAGAAGGCCCGCGACTTCTATCACCGTCACGGCGTGCAACTGATCGACGCGGCGTATGAAGCCCACGAAGAAACCGGCGAAGTGCCGGTGATGATCACCAAGCACTGCCTGCGGTTCTCGTTCAACCTGTGCCCGAAACAGGCCAAGGGTGTGACCGGCGTGAAGACCAAGGTGGCACCGATGCAGTTGATCCACGGCGATGAAGTGCTGACGCTGAAGTTCGACTGCAAGCCGTGCGAGATGCACGTGATCGGCAAGATCAAGGGCCACATCCTCGGCCTGCCGCAACCGGGCAGCGTGGTGGGTTACATCAGCCCGGACGACCTGCTCAAGACCATCCCTCGCGCACCGCACTAAGTGACGGACGAGCACAATGCGCTAGCGTTGTGCTCGTTTGACAGGTCATCAAGTCTCATCAATGTCGCCGTCTTCCAGACGGTGTTCTTCATTTTTCAGGCGTTTTTCCCGCTTCGTCTTGCGCTCCTGCACATCACGCTCCAGTTGGGCATCAAGCGCGCGCTGGCGCTGGAAGGATTGCTCATCCCGCTGTTCAAGCCTTTGATGCAGCGGCGGATGGTAAATGTCTTCGCCTGCAGCGCGGTCGACATGAAATGGCACAACCATCAATAAAAACAATACAAGCAGGATTAACCCAATCAGCATGCTCGATCCTGTTTGCATTTCGAGCCACCCGCATAAGGTGCTGGCTTGTGAGCCTCCCGGTAACCAGAAGTTAAAAACCGTCAGGAAGAATGCACAGAAGGCGTAGTACTGGTTCGTGTGCTGCTCTGCTCGATCGGCCTTGCGTCGCGCAGC
Organism: Pseudomonas sp. ADAK13; assembly: GCF_012935715.1. Classification (NCBI taxonomy): domain Bacteria; kingdom Pseudomonadati; phylum Pseudomonadota; class Gammaproteobacteria; order Pseudomonadales; family Pseudomonadaceae; genus Pseudomonas; species Pseudomonas sp. ADAK13. Next base: position 5,775,461 of record NZ_CP052860.1, on the reverse strand, counting down.
ATGGTTGTTATACAGATTGATTAAAAAGTCACTCTGCGTCTCATGTGCCTCCGCTCTTAACTCCCACGCTCTGACGCAATCCCGATTGCGCCGGTATCTGACGTTGAACGTTTCGCGTCCCGTGATTCCGGATGCGCTCAGGATCCAGTTCTCAAACCCGGTAAGCGCCGGTACGCCAAAGGCAAGATAAAGCGTACCTGCCAGGCTGTATATAACGGGCAAAGCGAGGGAAATCAGGCCTGAAAAGGCAATAAACCCAATCAGGAGTTTTATCCCGAGCTCTAGATTGAGCGTGTTCCCCGGTATTTGGAGGCCTACGATCCCCACCCCGGAAAAGTACACCATCACGGAATCGAAGAAGACCAGAAAGCTGATGACCAACAAGAAAAATGAGGGCCTTACTGATTTTTCCAGCATTGAAAGAAATTGCTCTTTCGCTAGATGCTCCGATGCAGACATTTGATTCTCCTGAGATGCAGCCTGGATTCAGCTCGTCTGCATACCAGTTTTTGGTCTCCACCACCAACCCCGCTGCAACCCCGCCGCCGCGAGCAGAATCGCCGCCACGCCGAGCCATTGCAGCCAACCCAGGCGATGACCAAAGGCGATCCAGTCAACAAAAATGGCCGCGATCGGGTAAATAAACGACAGCGCCCCGGTGATTGCCGTGGGCAACTTCTGGATCGCCCCATACAGCAACACGTACATCAGGCCGGTATGCACCACGCCCAGGGCCAGCAGTGCCGCCCACGAATCCATCGAGGCGGACAGGCTCTGCCACTGCATCAGCGGCGCCAGCAGCACGGCGCCCGTGGTCACCTGGATCAACGCCATCAAATGCGGCGGCACGTCCTTCAAGCGCTTGATGATCAGCGCCGCAATCGCATACAGAAATGCCGCCCCCAGCGCCAATGCCACGCCCACCAGATAGTCATCCCCGGCGTTTTGCTGATCGCCATGGGCGGTGACAATCGCCAGCATCCCGACGAACGCCACGCTCAACCAGGCAAGCTTCTGCACGGTAATTTTCTCGCCCAGGAACACCGCCGCCAGCATCACCAGCATGAACGGCTGCACGTTATACACCGCCGTGCTGATGGAGATTGAAGCCCTGGCATAGGACTCAAACAGCAGCAACCAATTGCCCACGATCGCCACGCCGCTGAGCATCGCCAGCCCCAATTTGGCGTAGCTCAGCAGGTCAAGTCGCAGATAGCCCATCAGCCAGCAGACCACCAGCAACGTCACTGCGCCGATCACGCAGCGCCAGAACACCACCTCGACAACGGGCACACCCGACACCAGTACAAACCAGCCGATGGTGCCGGATATCAGCATGGCGGCGACCATTTCCCATGAACCGCGACGTATGGATTTGTCCATGATTGAGCTCCTCAAGTGAGGCTCAATTATGGCAATCTGACTTGCAGCGACTCCAGATTCTAAATAAGGCGAACCGTGTATTTCGCCTATTCTTATTAGGCAAACCCGCGCAATGGCTTTCGGAGCGACCATGATTGACAGCATTGACCAGCAACTGATCGCCGCACTGATGGATGATTCACGTCTGTCCCTCAAGGCCTTGGCGGGCATCACCGGCCTCTCCTCCCCCAGTGTCGGCGAGCGACTGCGCCGCCTGGAAGAGCGCGGCGTATTAAAAAACTACACCGTGGACATCGACCCCAAGCATTTTGGCTATCTGCTGCAAGCCATCGTGCGTATTCGCCCGCTGCCCGGGAAACTGCAGGAAGTGGAACGGCAGATCCAGGCGATCCCGGAGTTCACCGAATGCGACAAGGTGACCGGCGATGACTGCTTCATTGCGCGCCTGCACGTGCGCACCATGGATCAGTTGGACACCCTGCTGGACCGGCTCAACGCGTACGCCGAAACCAACACCGCCATCGTCAAGAAAACCCCGGTCAAACGCCGGTTGCCGCCACTTGGCGACTCGTGACTTTGAGTCACTGATGCAGTGACGGGATCGCTATTCTGTGCATCGGGTGCGGTGTTTATGCTTGCTCCACACATTGGAACAACAGGCGTAAACACCATGTATGTCATCACCGGAATCACAGGCAAAGTCGGCGGCGCCCTGGCGCGGTTTCTCCTCAATGATCATCAACCGGTGCGCGCGGTGATCCGCGATGCCGCCAAAGGCGCCGAATGGGCCGCGCTGGGTTGCGAGGTCGCCATCGCGAACATGGACGACGCCGCCGCACTTACCGAAGCGTTCAAAGGCGCCACCGGCGTGTTCATTCTGCCGCCGTCGGACTTCGACCCGGCGCCCGGTTTTCCCGAGGCGCGCAAGGTGATTGCCGCCGTTGCCCAGGCCATCGAGGCTGCTGCGCCGCAAAAGGTGGTGTGCCTGTCGACCATCGGCGCCCAGGCCGAGCACGTTAACCTGCTGACTCAACGGACCTTGATGGAACAGGCGCTGAGCGCGTTGAACGTGCCGGTGACCTTCCTGCGTCCGGGCTGGTTTATGGAAAACGCGGCCTATGACGTGGTCGCCGCCCGTGAACACGGGGTGATCAACAGCTTCCTGCAACCGCTGGATAAAGCCGTACCGATGATCGCCACCGCTGACGTCGGCCGCCTCGCCGCGCAACTGTTGCAGCAACACTGGAGCGGGCACCGGGTGGTTGAGCTGGAAGGCCAGTGGGTCAGCCCGAACGACATTGCCCGCACCCTGACCGAAGTGCTCGGTCGCGGCGTGATCGCGCAGGTGGTGCCTCGGGATACCTGGGAAGCGATGTTTCGGGAACAAGGTGCGCAGAATCCGTTGCCGCGCATGCGCATGATCGATGGGTTTAATGAAGGCTGGATCTGCTTTGAGCATGCCGGGGTGGTCAAGGGTGAGACCACGTTGCTCAAGGTGCTGCGCGAACTGGCTGCCAAAGCCTGAATCGTCTCTGTGGCGAGGGGGCTTGTCCCCCGTTGGAGTGCGAAGCGCTCCCGTTTTTTTGGGGCTGCTTCGCAGCCCAGCGGGGGACAAGCCCCCTCACCACAAGAGCCCTGGCACAGGTTTAAGGCCAGGCCGGGTTGCCCAGTCAGTTACGGCCCGCAGTCACGCCACCATCGACAGGCAACACCGTACCGGTAATCCACGAAGCCTCGCTCGACGCCAGGAACAGGATTGCCTGGGCAATATCCGCCGGCTGGCCATTACGGCCCAACGGGTGAAAGGCGTTGAAGGTCGGCAGCACTGCCTTGACCTGGTTTTCGTCCATGAATGTGCCATACACCGGGGTTTCCACTACGGCCGGGGCCACGGTGTTGATCCGGATATTGGACGAGGCCAGCTCAATCGCGAGGTTGCGGGTCAGCGCATGCACCCCGGCGTTGGCCGCCGAGTACGCCGCCGACGGTGTAGCGCCAATGGCCTGGATCGCCCACAGGGAACCGGTCTGCACAATCGCACCGCCACCGCGTTGCAGCATGGCTTTCGCCGCCGCCTGGGCCATGAAGAATTTGCCTTTGAGGATGGTTTCGAGAAACCAGTCGTATTCCGTGGCATCCACTTCCAGGAATGGCTTGGGACGGAACACACCCGCGTTGTTTACCAGGATATCCACTCCACCAAACGCCTTCACCGCCTCGTCTACCAAGGCCTGGGCCGTGGCCGGGTTGGCGATGTCGCCGGCCAGTGCGCGAATCGAGGTGCCGCTTGGGTCGATTGCTTCAGCAACACGCTGCAGTTTTGCCGCGTCACGACCGCCAATCACCACGTTGGCGCCCTCTTCCACAAAACGGCGTGCGACTTCTTTGCCGATACCCGAACCGCCACCGGTAACGATCACAACCTTGGAAGAAAATCTTTGCATGGCAAATAACCTCTGAGTATAGGATTTCCAGCGCCTGTTACTTATATCGCCGGGTTGCCTGCTATTCTTGCGGCTTGGCGTAAGGCCAACAAACCAGATCTCTTTCGCCATCATTAAAGAAATTCTTTAGATGAACTCACTCGGATACCTCAACGCCCTGCGCGCGTTCGAAGCCGCGGCCCGGCATCAAAGCTTCTCTGCGGCAGCGGAAGAGCTGAACGTCACTTCAGCCGCCGTCGGCCAGCAAGTGCGCAGTTTGGAGGCGTGGCTCGGGGTGCCGTTATTCACCCGGGCCAGCAGCGGCAATACGCGGTTGGTACTGACGGACGTGGCCCGGTCGGCGTTGCCGGACATTCGCGAGGGTTTTGATCGGTTGCGGGTGGGGTTGGCGCGCTTGAAGGAAGCGTCACAGAGCGCCGACCTGACCGTGACGGTCAGCCCGGCATTTGCCGGCAAGTGGTTGTTGCCCAGGCTGGAGCGGTTTCAGCAGCTGCATCCGGAGATCGATGTACTGCTGAACACCAACCTCAAGACCCTGGATTTTCTCGCGGAAAGTATCGACATCGGCGTGCGCTATGGCGCTGGCAGCTGGCCTGGATTAACCGCGATCAAGTTGATGGACGAGGACCTGTTTCCCGTCTGCTCCCCCAACTATCCAGCGCTGGCCAACGGCACGCTCAGCCTGGAACAACTCGCGCAATGCACGCTGATCCATGACCTTTCCATGGCCGGAGACCCCGGCTTTCCCACCTGGCGAACCTGGCTGGATGCCATGGGGCAACCGGGTACGGATGCCAGCCACGGGTTGCGCATCAACAACTCGGCGGCCGTGGTGCAGGCGGCGATCGAAGGGCAAGGCCTTGCGTTGGGCCGCAGCGTTATGGTGCACGACGACCTGGCTTCGGGGCGCCTGATCCGCCCGTTTGGCCAGGTCCAAAGCGCCGTGGCTCTGGCGTACTACGTGGTGTACCGGCCAGAGTGCGGCGAACTGGCGAAAGTGCAGGCGTTTCGTGACTGGTTACTGACCCAGTAGGGTTTTAATCGTGCAATGCCTTGGCGGCGCCCAACAGTCCCTGGAACTTGTGATACCGCGCCTGCAGCACAGCGGCTTGGGCGCCATCCGGGAAAAACCGTGCCTTCACCGGCATCCCCGCCCTCAGCAGTGCCGCGCCCTGCCCGTTCGCCACAAACCCCAGCTTCGCCGCCCCCATACACGCACCCAGTTCACTGCCATGCAACGTAAAGATCTCCCGCTCCAGAATATTGGCCAGCAACTGCGCCCAATATTCACTGCGCGCGCCACCGCCCACCAGTGCGCAGGCGCCCACCGTGGCGCCGGCTGACTGCACCGCATTCAGTGCATCCAGCAGCCCGAACCCGACCCCTTCCATCACCGCATAACCCAGCATCGCCGGCGTGCAGTCATGCCCCAGGTTCATGAAACCACCGCGCAGCAACGGGTCGTTATGGGGCGTACGTTCGCCCGCCAGGTACGGCAAGAACAACGGATTGGAAACCGCCACAGCCTGCCCGATCGGCAACTCGGCCTGCACGCGATCCAGCAACGCCTGCTCATCGACAGCGCCCGTCAACCGTGTCACCCAGCGCAAGCAACTGGCTCCGGCCAGCATGGCGCCCATGGTGTACCAGCGATTGGGCAGTGCATGACAGAAGCTATGCACGGCACTCGCCGGATTGCCCGCCGCGTGGTCGGTGATCGCAACAATGGCCGCGCTGGTACCAAGGGTGATAAACGCATCCCCCGCATTCACCGCACCGATGCCCACCGCCGCCACCGGGTTGTCCCCGCCACCGCCGGCAATCACCAGGCCCTCGGCCAGGCCCAGGCGCAGCGCTGCCGCAGCGTTCAAATGAGCACTGGCCGCCCCGCCTTCCACCAGCCTTGGCATTTGGGCCAATCGCAAACCCGTTGCACGCAGCATGGGCTCGAACCATTGCCGGTTGGCCACGTCCAGCCACAACGTGCCGGCACCGTCGGACACATCGCTCACACGCTCACCACTCAAGCGCAGGCGCAGGTAATCCTTGGGCGACAGTACGCAGTCAATTGCCTCGAATACGTCGGGTTCGTGCTGCTGCAGCCACAGCAGTTTCGGCGCGGTGAGGCCAGCCATCGGCAAGCTGCCGGTGACCTCGGCAAACTCGCGGCCCAGGGCTTCGGCCTGGGCCATGGCGCGGGAGTCATCCCAGAGGATGGCCGGGTACAACACCCGGTCGTCATCCCCCAGCAATACGGCGCCGTGCATCTGCCCGGACAAGCCAATGCAGCTCACGCGGCCATAAGCCTGCGGCTGATCCGCGCGCAACTGGTCCAGGGCGCTGAGGCACGCGTGCCACCAATCCTCCGGCGCCTGCTCGGACCAGCCCGTGTGCCGGCGAGATATCGTCAGGCGCGCACCGGCATGGGCGAGGACACTGCCGTGCTCGTCCATCAGGATCGCCTTGAGTTCCGAGGTGCCAAGATCAATGCCAAGGGAAACCGGGTTGTTCATATCAGGGGCAGCCGCATGAATTACGAATCTTCAGGGTGGGCGCAAGCCGCACGCTGTGTTTTTTACGCTTGGGCGACGCCATGCGCTCAAGCAACAGGTTGACCGCACGGGCGCCGAGTTCCTGCACCGGTTGCGCGATCAGGGTCAGGCGCGGTACGAAGAAGTCCGCCCAATCAAAATCATCAAAACCCACCAGGGCCATTTGCCCGGGCACCTCGATGCGCGCATCGCGCAAGGCATGCATTGCACCGAGGGTCATCAGGTTGTTGCCCGCCATGATTGCCGTGGGTGGCGTCTCCAGGGCCAGCAACTGCGCGGTGGCGTGGCGCGCCGGCTCACTGCTGGAGCCGCCATTGACCAGCAACTGTGGATCAAGCGGCAATCCTGCCGCCTGCAACGCAGCGTGATAACCGGCCACGCGCTCATCGGAAGTGCCCAGCCCTGCCCGCCCGGAAATAAAACCGATGCGCCGGTGGCCATGCTCGATCAAGTGCGTCACCAGGGCCTGGGTGGACAGCGTATTTTCCACCCCGACCTGATCGAAACGGTCGCTCATCATCCGGTCCACCAACACCGCCGGTACTTCATTGGCCTGCAAGTATTCCAGGGCCAGCGAACCGGTGGACGGCGCCAGCAGAATGCCGTCCACCCGCCGGTGGTGCAGCGCCGTAACCACGCGCAGCTCCTGCTCGGGATCGTCGTGGGTATCGACAAACAGCATCATGTAGCCGTGCTTGGCGCACTCGGTTTCAATCGCGTGCACCGTTTCACTGAAGTAATGGTTGGACAGCGCCGAGATCGCCACGCCAATCGTGTTGGTGGTGGACCTCGCCAGGGAGCGCGCCAGCGTATTGGGGATGTAGCCCAACTGGCTGATCGCGCTCTGCACCGCTTGCACCGTGTCCGGGCTGACCTTGCGGGTGCCGTTCAAGACGTGAGAAACCGTCGACGTCGACACCCCTGCAATTCTTGCCACATCCTCCATGGTTGCCACGGTACTCACTCCTGCGCGCGCTTAATGTTTGCTTGACCAGCCGCTGTAGGAACCGACGTTGTCGCGGGTGATCAGTTTTGGGGTCAGCAGGGTAACCGCTTCGGCGGGTTGTTTGTCATTGAGAATGTCATTGCCGACGTTGACCGCCGTCTGAGCCATGGCCCATGGGTCCTGGCTGGCGGAGGCCTGGATCAGGGTGTCGGTCTTCAAGGCATTCTCGATGTCCGGCGCGCCGTCCACGGAGGTGATGATGATGCCGCTGCGTTTGAGCTGCTTGGCGGCCAAGTCGCTGCCGATGGCCTGGGGATCGTTGATCGCAAACAGGCCATCGATTTTCTGGAAGCGCGTCAGGTAGCCCTGCATCACGTTCAAGCCGCCTTCGCGTGAGCCTTTGCCGTCCTGGTCGTCCGACAGCACCTTGATATCCGGCGCGCTGGCCAGGGCCGCTTTACAGCCTTTGACGCGATCGGTCACCGCAGTCACTTGCGGGCCGTTCTGGATAATCACGTTGCCCTTGCCCGAGAGCTTGTCGACGATGAACTGGCAGGCGAGCTTGCCGGCTTCGACGTTGTCGGTCTGCACCGTGGCATTCACGCCCTTGGCGTCGACGTCCACCGCCACCACCACGATCCCGGCGTCACGGGCTTTCTTGATCGCCGAGGCCATGGCCGACGGGTCGACGGCATTGAGCAGGATCAGGTCGACCTTGGACGAGATGAAGTTGTCGATCTGCGAGAACTGCTTGCTCAGGTCATAGTCGGCCGACACCGAGGTCACCTTGACGGCCGGGTTCAGCTCCTTGGCCCGGGCCGTGGCGCCGTCGGCCAGGGTCACGAAATACGGGTTACCCAGGGAGCCCATGCTGATGCCGATGGCTTTCAGCTCACGGGCCTCTACGGCGTGGGACATCAACACGGCAACGCCCAGGGAGGCGACAACAGGAAACATGCGTTTGAAGTTCATGATGACTCTCTTGTGATTGTTGTTTGAGTGAAATCAGGTCCGTGCACCGGACTGGCGATAACGATCCAGCGCCACCGCGCCAATGATCACGATGCCCTTGATGATGTATTGCCAGATATCCGACACGCCCAGCAGCACCAGGCCGTTGGTCAATACCGCGATGATCAGCGCACCAATCAGCGTGCCGCCAATGGTGCCGACGCCGCCGGTAAAACTGGTGCCGCCGAGAATCACCGCCGCGATGGCATCCAGTTCATAGGATTGCCCCAGTTGCAGGCCATTGGCGGCGAACAGGCGCGACGCACTCATCACCGCGCCGAGACCGGCCAAAGCGCCGGACATGGCATAGACGAACAGCAGGACTTTCCACACCTTGATCCCCGACAACCGCGCCGCTTCCGGGTTGCCGCCCACGGAGTAGATCTGCACCCCCATCACCGTGCGCCGCAGGATGAACCACGACAGCGCGATCACGGCCACGGCGATGATCACCAGCCATGGCACACCGAGCACTGAATCGTTGCCGATAAAGGCGAACGGCAAGTCAGGGTTGAACACGGTTTTGTCGTCGGCCAACAGGCGCGCCAAACCGCGCATGGCGGTCAGCGCACCCAGGGTGACGATAAACGGCGGCAGGCGCATGAACGCGATCAGGCCGCCGTTGACCAGGCCGAGCAACAGCCCGAAGCCGATCCCGGCAGCAATCCCGAACATGCCGAATTGCGGCGACATCGAGGCTTGCAGCGCAACCACCGCCGAGGCGGCGAGAATCGCGCCTACCGACAGGTCGATGCCCGCCGTGAGGATCACAAAGGTCATGCCCGCCGCCAGCACCACGTTGACCGAAGCCTGCTGGGTGATGATCGACAGGTTCTGCACGGTCATGAAGTTTTCGCTGGCCAGGGCAAAGCCCACCAGCAGCAACACCAGCACCGGCAACATGCCCACCGTGCGCATCAGTTCCCGAATACGCTCAGCCTTGCCGATCGTTGCCACAGTCATGGTGTTGCTCCCGCTCGTGTTTGAATTAGCCATGGGCCGCCACCTGCTCGCTGCCGGTGGCGAGGTCGATAATCGCCTCCTGGGAAATATCCAGTCCGGATGCCCCGCCCACTTCGGCCACCAGTTGCCCTTCGCGCATGATCAGCACGCGGTCGCAGGTGCCGATGATTTCCGGCAGCTCGCTGGAGATCACCACGATGCCCACGCCGGCCTTGGCCAGTTGATTGATGATGCGGTAGATCTCGGATTTGGAACCGATGTCTACGCCCCGTGTAGGTTCGTCGAGGATCAGCACATGGGGCTTGACCTCCAGCAGCCGCGCCAACAGCACCTTCTGCTGGTTGCCGCCGGACAACGCCCCGACGTTTACCTTGCCCGACGCCACGCGGATCGACAGCGACTTGATTGCATCACGTGCCCGCTGCGCACCGTGGCCACGGTCGAGCACACCGCCGGCATGGGCATCCGGCACACAGGCGCACACGTTGATGTTGTCGGCCACGCTCATGTCGAGAAACAGGCCCTGGGCCTTGCGGTCTTCGGTGAGGTACACCACGCCGGCCCGAATCGCGTCCGCCGGGTTGCGCAACTGGGTCACGGTCTTGCCGACCACCTCAAGGGTGCCGGAGGTACGTGGGTCGGCCGCAAAGATCAGTCGCGCCAGCTCGGTACGGCCAGCGCCCACCAGCCCGGCGATGCCCAACACTTCACCGGCGTGCAAGTCGAAGCTGCAGTGGCGCACGCGCTTGCCGTCGGCCATGTCACGTACGCGCATCACCACCTGGCCCGGGTCGTAGGCGGCATGTTCTTTCTTGTAGAAACCGGAAAGGTCGCGGCCCACCATCATCTTTACCAGCACCTCGGCCGACAGCACGTCCCGCGCCAGTTCGCCGACGTACTCGCCGTCCCGCAGCACCGAAACCCGGTCCGACAGCTCATAGATTTCGGCCATGCGGTGGCTGATGTAGATGATCGCCAGGCCCTGGCTGCGCAGCTGTTTGATCAGCGCGAACAGGCGGTCGGTCTCTCGGGATGAAAGCGGCGTGGTGGGCTCGTCCATCACCAGGATTTTCGCGTGGGCATGCAGGGCCCGGGCGATTTCCACCAGTTGGCGCTCGGCGATGGACAGGCTGGCGACGCGGGTGCTGGGTGTGAATTCTGCACCAAGCCTTGCCAGCACCTCGGCCACCCCGGCTTCCATGCCCTTGCGGTCGATGGTCCAGCCACGGCGCAGTTCACGGCCCAGGTAGATGTTCTCGGCCACCGTGAGGTTCGGGCACAGGCTGAGTTCCTGGTAGATCACGGCAATGCCGAGGGCTTTGGCGGAGGCTGGGTTGTAACTGGCGACGGGTTGGCCATCGATGCGGATGGTGCCGCCGTCATCGGCCTGGTAGGCACCGGAGAGGATCTTCATCAACGTCGATTTGCCGGCGCCGTTCTCACCCATCAAGGCGTGAATTTCACCGGGATAGACTTTCAGGCTGACGTTCTTGAGCACCCGCAGGCCATTGAAGGTCTTGCTGATGCCCTGCATTTCAAGCAAGGGGTCAAGGCTCATGACTGAGCTCCTGGTTTTATTATTTTTGTGTTCAAGCGTGTGCCGATGACAGCCATCGGCAGACCTGATTGCTGCCGACTCTAATCAGATACATTTGTTTACGCAAGCGCTTGCGTAGGCCTTTTATCGATTGATTAAACGTTTCATCAGATGAATAAACCTTCATTTGGTTAACGCCTGACCACTATCTGCAGGCCACGGCGTTGTTTCTGCGCTCACAGTGTGCGGTATTGAGCTGAATCTATTCATTTGAGGGCTGAAAGCTTCCGGGGGGATGTTTTCAGCCATCAAATCGCCACAATGTCTGCTATTGTCAAAAGACCTCATCTCCTCCTCATCGCACCCGTGCGATCTTCTGTGAGCATGCTCTGCGGCACGGCCTTCGGCGGTGTCGGGCCTGAAGTTCACGGAATGCCCTGCGATGGAAAAACCTGCTCTCGACAACTCGCCCGAACCCCAATCCCGGGCCGAAAAAATCGTCGAATTCAAACGCCAGAAAACCCTGCTCAAGACCGGCGCCCTGCAAGACGCGATCTTCAACAGCGCCTACTTTTCCAGCATCGCCACCGACGAAAAAGGCGTGATCCAGATCTTCAACGTCGGCGCCGAACGCATGCTCGGGTATGCCGCCGCCGATGTGCTGAACCGCGTCACCCCGGCCGACATTTCCGACCCTGCCGAACTGATCACCCGCGCCGCCGCCCTCAGCCTGGAACTGGACACGCCGATCACGCCGGGCTTTGAAGCCCTGGTGTTCAAGGCCTCCCGGGGCATCGAAGACATCTACGAGCTGACCTATATCCGCAAGGACAATAGTCGCCTGTCGGCGATGGTCTCGGTGACGGCCCTGCGCAATAAAAGCGACGCGATCATCGGCTATCTGCTGATCGGCACCGACAACACCGCGCGTAAGCAGGAAGAAGCCGAACGCAAAGGCTTTGAGCGCGCCCTGGAAGAAAAGAACCTGGAGCTGGAACACGCCAGCCACATGAAGTCCGAGTTCCTGGCCACCATGTCCCACGAGCTGCGCACGCCGCTGAACGCCGTGATCGGTTTTTCCGAGGCGCTCAAGGACGGCCTGGTGGGCGACATGAGCGATATCCAGCGCGAATACATCGGCGACATCTTCACCAGTGGCCAGCACTTGCTGTCGCTGATCAACGACATCCTCGACTTGTCCAAGGTCGAGGCCGGGATGATGGACCTCGAGCTGGAAGCCGTGGAGTTGGCGGGCTTGTTGGCCAACAGCCTGCTGATCGTGCGGGAAAAGGCCGCCTTGCAACGCATCCAGTTAAAGCTTGAAAGCCCGGACGACTTCGGCACCCTGGAGCTGGACCTGCGCAAGACCAAGCAAATCATCTACAACCTGCTGGCCAATGCGGTGAAGTTCAGCGAGCACGGCGGCTCCGTGACCCTGTCGGTGCGCGAGGTGAGTCGCTTGCAAGTCGGGCAGATCCCCGGCGACTGGCCCACCCATGGCTTTGCCCTGCAGCCCAGCGCGCATCAACAGTTCCTGGAGCTGAGCGTCAGCGACAGCGGAATCGGGATCGCCCGCGACGACATGAGCAAGTTGTTCAAGGCCTTCAGCCAGATCGACAGCAGCCTGGCGCGCAAATTCGAAGGCACGGGCCTGGGCCTGGCGATGGTCAAGCAACTGACCGACCTGCACGGCGGCAGCGTCGCAGTGGCCAGCCGCGAAGGTGCCGGCGCCCGCTTTGTGGTGTGGCTGCCGCTGCACCGCGCCGCGGATACGGAGGCCCCATGGCCGAAATCCTGATCGTGGAAGACAACGAGGCGAATATGCGCCTCGCCCGCCTGCTGCTGGTGAACGCCGGCCACAGCGTGTTGTGGGCCGCCGATGCCGAGACCGGGCTGACCCTGGCCCGGGAAAAACAACCGGCGCTGATCCTGATGGACATTCAGTTGCCCGGCATGGACGGCCTGGCAGCCACGTCGTTGCTCAAGCAGGACCCGCACACCGCGCACATCCCGGTGATCGCCCTGACCGCCATGGCCATGAAGGAAGACCGCGATAAAACCCTGCGGGCCGGCTGCGACGCCTACATCATCAAGCCGCTGCGCTACAAAGAGCTGTACCAGGTGATCGACACGCTGCTGCAACAAAACATTACTCCTCTGACGTGAGTCCTCTCCATGGCCAGCCAACCCGCAACGCTGTTGATCGTTGATGATGAAATCCAGGTGCGCAAGCTGCTGGAAACCCTGCTGCGCCACGAGGGTTACCAGACCTTGAGCGCCGCCAGTGGTGAAGAAGCCTTGCAACTGGTGGCGCGACAGCCGCCGGACTTGATCCTGCTGGACATCATGATGCCCGGCATGGACGGCTACGAAGTGGCCAACCAGCTCAAGCAGGACCCGACCACCGCGAACATCCCGATCATCATGCTCTCGGCCCTGAGTGAGCCCAGCGCCCGCCTGAGCGGACTGGAAAACGGTGCCGAAGAGTTCATCAGCAAGCCGGTGGAACGGGTCGAGTTGTGGTTGCGGGTGCGTAACCTGCTGCGGCTCAAGGCCCATGGCGACCGGCTGAAAAATCACAGCCTGATGCTGGAGCAGCAACTGCAACATCACCAGCATGCCGCCGCCCGGTTGAACATCCGAGACCTGGCTCGCCTGGAGCTGGAAAAAGCCCTGGGCCTGGCCGTCGAACGTGAAGAATTCGTACTGCACTACCAGCCCAAGGTCGAGCTGGCCGGCGGTCAGGTATGTGCCCTTGAAGCGTTGCTGCGCTGGGACCGGCCCGGTTATGGCGCGGTGTCTCCGGCGGTATTCATTCCGATCCTGGAGAGCCTGGGGTTGATCGTGGTGCTCGGTCGCTGGGTGATCGACAACGTGTGTCGCCAGATCGCCGAGTGGCAATCCAGTGCGGTGGGTGCCGTCGAAGTGTCGGTCAACGTGTCGGGGCATCAATTGATCGAAGGTGACTTGATTGCCGACATCACCCAGTCCCTCGCCAGGGTTAACGTAGAACCGCATTGGCTGGAGGTTGAGATCACCGAAGGCTCGCTGATGGAAAACACTGAGCACACCATCGCCAGCCTGCACCGGCTGCGGGCGATGGGGGTAAAGATTTCCATCGATGACTTCGGCACCGGTTATTCAAGCCTGGCTTACTTGCGGCGGTTTCCGATTGATACGCTGAAAATCGATATCGCGTTTATCCGCGAAGTCACCAGCAACCCCCAGGACGCGGCGATCACCCGCACCATCATCGAACTGGCCCATAGCCTGAATCTGCGAGTGGTCGCCGAGGGCGTGGAAACCCAGGCGCAACTGGAGTTCCTGCGGGAAGCCGGCTGCGATCAGATCCAGGGCTATCTGTTCAGCCGGCCGTTGCCGATGCAGGAGCTGGAGCGCCTGTTGCTGGAGAAACGTGGCCTGGTCAGGCCGCAGCCCCACTGACCTCGAACAACCCCACCAGCTTCTGCAACTTGTTGGCATTCACCCGCACGGTTTCCGCGCTGGTCTGCAACACCCCCACGGTCAGGCGCATCTGCTCCGAAGAGTGGCTGACCTGCTTGATGGTCTTGCCATAGTCGAGGCTGCGGGCGTTGAGCTGCTGGATGATGCTGAACATGCTCTCCACCGCCTGGTGCAGGTGCACGTTTTCTGACGACGCATCCTCGGCCAGGCGCAGGCTGCTGTCGACATTGGTTACGCCGTTTTCCATGAAGCCTACGGCTTTGCGAGTCTCGCTCTGCAAGCCTTCGACCATCTGGCGAATGTCTTCGGCGGCCTTGGAGGTGCGCGACGCCAAGGTGCGAACTTCGTCGGCCACTACCGCAAAACCGCGGCCATGCTCGCCGGCACGGGCCGCCTCAATCGCCGCGTTCAGGGCCAGCAGGTTGGTCTGGTTGGTGATGTCGCTGATCAACCCGGTGATGTTGCTGATCTGCGCCATGCGGCTGTCCAGCAGTTGCACGCTTTCGGAGGAGCGCTGCACCACATCGCGAATCGACTGGGTGCCGACCTGCACCGCGAGGAATTGCTCGCGGGCGCGGCTGACCACCTCGTCCATGGCCTGCTTCATTTGCTCGGCGCTCACCGAGGCTTGCTGGATTTCCCCCAGTTGCTCTTCAACGATGATCATCATGCGGTGGGTGGCGTCGGCCACTTCATGGGACATCAACCCGGCCGCCTCGCTGCGGCCCAGCATCAACTGATTGGTGTTGCCGACGCTGTGGCTGGCTTTGACCACTTGGCCGACCACCGAATCCAGGCGGTCGATAAAACTGTTGATCCAGCGGCTCATGTCGCCTGTTTCGTCGTTGACCATGCGCCCGCTGTCCAGGCGCTGGCGCAGGTTGCCTTCGCCCTCGGCGATGGTGCGGATCACTTCGGTCATTTCATTCAGGCGTGCGGCCAGGCGCTTGGGCCCCAGGCGGCTGAACAGCATGGCCGCCACGACCATGCTCAATACTTCGCACGCATCGGTCCAGGCGGCGGGCAAGCCGCTGTAGTGGCGGACCAGGAAATTGCAGGCAAACAGACCGGCCATGGTCGCCAGGTAAGGTTTCATCAAGCCGTGGCTCAGGGAGCGCCGGCGGTAGACCTCTTCCAGGTCGGCCTCGCACATCATGCCCCAGCGGTCCGGCGAGCCCGGCAGTTCAAAGGTCACGCCCTTGCCCACCACCGGGATGTGGCGGTAGTCGGAGTAGCCGGGATAGGTGACAAACAGGTTCGAGCCTTTGCGAATGGTCTCGCGTACACCGGGGTGCAGTTGTTGGGTGGCCGGGTCGATAAAGCGCAATTCCAGTTCGGTGTGGCGCTGGATCTGCACGGTCTTCCAAGGCGTGTGCACGCCACTCTTGAGGTTTTCGCCGTGGGTGAAGGCGCCGTCCTCGAAGCGCGAACGGGACAATGCGATACCGGGTTGAAGCGCCGGGTCGAAGCGCGATTGCACCATGAACAGGTAGTTGTCGCCGGACTCCGGGAAAATATGCCCGGCCTCGCGCTGGATCAAATCCCCGAGGATGTCGTTGGGCACTCGCCCGCACAGGCAGCCAAGCACCCTGCCCTCACGGGTCAGCGGTTGGTAGAACATCAGGGTCACTTCGTCATGGAAACGCGAGGACGAAGGGCCGATCTGCAAGGTCAGCGGGTCGCTGTAGGGGCCATGAAGGAACGGTGCCTTGAGACCGGCGGCCAGGGCTTGATGGTTCAGGGTGCGGTGAGCGGACGGGTTCCAGGTGGTGGTCAGCACCTCGCCCTTGAGGTCGACGATAAACAGTTCGGAGAAGTCGCCAGCCTGCTGCAGTTTGTCCAGCAACAGGCTGTTGTCGGTGAGCACGGAGTCGCGGGTGAGCACGCTGGCCAGTTCGCTGAGGTGTTCCCACTGTTCCCGGGTCCAGGTTTGCAAAAGCTTGACCCGGGTTTCGGCGATGGCCTCGAAGGTTTGCTCCATCACCGGGTACACGCTGCGGTTGAGGCGGCAGGACCAGCCCATGGCGAACTTGCCGGTCTTGCCCCACCAGGGCAGCCAGCTTTTTTCGGCGGAAGATAACTGCATCGTGCTGCTCGACAGGCTGCTCATGGCGGACTCCGGGAGTGATGTCTAATTGCCATAATTCAAGGCAATTAACACGCCAATTAGCTAGCCTGCTATTTATTAGGGTGCTGGGCCTGCCGCGCAGCCCAACGGGAGCACGCTCCCTCGCCACAAAAAGTTGCATGCAATCAATAAGATGCACCAGTGTGTGGCAGTGAAATCTCTTCCCGCAGGAATTCGATCAGGCCTTGGTGCGTCGGGCCCAGGCGTTCGGCGCCACTGACCAGTGCCAGTTCCGAGGGCGGCACCGGCGGCAGTTCGGTACAGACGCGGTGGCTGGCGAGCACGGCGCTGACCGGCAAAATGCTCAGCCCCAAACCGGAGGTCACCGCCGCCTGAATCCCGGTCAGGCTGTGGCTGCCGAACGCCACCCGCCAACTGCGCCGGGCCTTGTCCAAGGCACGGGTGGCACGTTGGCGGTAGATGCAGCCTTGGGGGAACAGCGCCAGTGGCAGGGTCTCGAGGTCAAGGTCCTGGCCTTGCCCGCTCACCCACACCAGCGGCTCGGGCCAACTGGCGTGACAGTCGCCGCTGCCGGTTTCACGCTTGACCAGGGCGATGTCGATTTCGCCGGCGTCCAGTTGCCGGCGCAGATCGGTGCTCATGCCGCTGACGGTTTCCAGCCGCGCTTCGGGACGCGCCCGCACAAACCCGCTGAGCATCGAGGCCATGCGCACGGCGTCGAAATCTTCCGGCACGCCCAGGCGCACCGGCACCACGCTGGCTTCGGTGCTCAGGGCGTCCCGCGCTTCCCGGGACAGGTTCAGCAACCGGCGTGCGTAGTGGGTGAGCAACTCGCCCTGCTCGGTGGGGCTGACCTGTTGCCCGGAGCGGTCGCGCACCAACAGCGTCTGCCCGGCGCTTTCTTCGAGCTTGCGAATCTGCTGGCTGACCGTGGACTGAGTGCGGTGCACGCGCTCGGCAGCGCGGGTGAAGCTGCCTTCATCCACGACGCAGACCAGGGTGTGCAGCAGTTCGAGATCAAACATGGCGCGACCTTCATATCGATAATTCAACTGAGCTGAAGAGGGTAATTTAATTTCCAACTGACGGGTACTGTTCCTATGCTTCAGTCATCACTGACTTCCCTGAACAGGTGCCCCATGTCCCTTGAACACTCCCCTCGCCCGCTCTGGCTGACCTTTGACTGCTACGGCACGTTGATCCAGTGGGATGAAGGCTTGCGTGCGGCGATCGACGAGATTCTCACCGCCAAGGGGGCGCACAGGGTCGATACCGAGACGTTGATCAGCGTGTATGACCGCCATGAACATGCGCTGGAGCAAACGCCGCCGCATCGCAGCTTTCGGACGTTGGCGGGGCTTGGGTTACGGCAGGCGCTGCAGGAGTTGGGTTTGCCAGCCGATGCGCACGACGCTGCGATCCTGACGGACCGTATCAGTGCGATGCCGCCGTTCCCCGAGGTGGTCCGGACGCTCAAGCAGCTGAAGGCCATGGGCTACAAGCTGTGCATCGTCTCCAACACGGATGACGATGTGATTGCCGGCAACGTTGCCCAACTGGGCGGGACCATTGACCGGGTGATCACAGCCCAGCAGGCCGGGGCCTACAAGCCGGATCGGCGGTTGTTTGACCATGCCCATGCGCAGTTGGGGGTGAGTCTTGAGGAGGTGGTGCATATTTGCGCCAGCCCGCATCTGGATCACGCGGCGGCCCGGGATATCGGGTTTCGCTGTGTGTGGATCGACCGGGGAACGGGTCGCACATTGCTGCCCGACTACCGGCCGGATGCGATTTTGCCGACGCTGGAGGGGGTGCCTGGGTTGTTTGAGTCGTTGGGGTGGTGAGGTGGTTTTGGGTACATATCCGTTGCTGCGGTAACGGCCTCCTATGGTTTCGCTCTTACAGCGACTCACTTTGGAAAAGCCCCAAAGTAAGCAAAGGGCTCTGCCCCGCCTGTCGGCACCTCGCCTAGGCTCGGTGTTCCCTCACTCCGGCATTGCTCCGCGGGCCGCCGCGACGGGGCGTCCCTGCCCCGTCGCGGCTAAACCGGCGTCCTGCCGGTTTACCCGCTCCTCAATCCCTGCGTTCGGCCTCGGGCTTATTGGGGCAGTCAGAGCCAGATCAAGATCAAAAGCAAGAGCACAGCGGCCTACCGGCCGGCTTGAGTGGTAGAAGCCAAATCAAAAGCGAAAGCCAAAGCGAAAACCAAATCTGAAACTGCTGCGGCTCTGCTTTTCTGTGGGAGCTGGCTTGCCTGCGATGCAGACACCTCGGTTTTTCAGGTACACCCAGTTGATGCCATCGCCGGCAAGCCAGCTCCTACAGTGGATCGTGCTCGCTTTAGATTTTGATCTTGCCTTTGCTTCACACCACTCAAGCCGGCCTGTAGGCCGCTGTGTTCTTGATCTGCTTTTGATCTTGATCTTAGGCGCCCCGTTAAACCACGCTGGCCGAACGCAGGTAGTACGGAGCGGGTAAACCGGCAGGACGCCGGTTTAGCCGCGACGGGGCAGGGACGCCCCGTCGCGGCGGCCCGCGCAGTAGTACCGGAGTGAGGGCACACCGAGCCCAAGCGAGGTGCCGAGTGGTGGGGCAAGAGCGTTTTGCTTACTTTTGCGCTGTTCAAAAGTGAGCCGCTGTAAGAGCGGAACCCATCGAAGCCATCACAAAAAAACGGATATGTACACCTCTACTAAGGATCCAACACCCCACCGCTGTAGCTGTCAGACAACCGCGAACCGGTAAACTTGGCCACCACCGAACCCTGCGACACCAGGCGCTCCCGATGCCCGGTCACCATGCGCCCGGTTTGCGCCGCATGCAGCACCACTTCAGACCCCGGATCCCCGGGCCGCCGGATAATCCGTGCAAACCGCTCGCCCTCCTCGACCTGTTCACCGAGGCGTTTTTCAAACACCAACACCCCGGGGCACGGCGCCAGAATGGTCTCCATGCACCCCATGTCCACCACCTGCCCCTGCCAATCGGCAATCGCCGGGGCTTCGTCGATCACCCCGTTTGCACAGAGCCAGGCCCAGATACCATCGCCATCCTGCCCGGCCAGGGCGTCACACACATCCGCCTGCCCGCGCAATTCAATGGTCGCTGCCATTCGCGGGTTGGCGTGATTGATGATGGTTTCCTCAAACGACCCGTCCCCGCCCTCGTCCCAGACAATCACCACGTCCACCTGCAACGCCGCCGCCAATGCCCGGCCCTCGGGCCAAAAGCTGCGGTGGATATACAGGTACGGCAGCGCTTCATCATCCGTGTGCAGGTCCAGCACCAACTCGGCATCGGCCGCCAGTTGCACCAGGCTTTTCTGCCATTGCGCCAGGTTGCTGGCCGGGCGCTCCATCGCCAATGAATGATCGAACGCCCGGTTAAAATTCTGCCCGGTGGCTTCATGAAAGCGCCCCAGCAACCGCCCCTGGCGAAACTGGCCAATGCCGAACGGGTTGGCCTGGGGCACCACCGTCACCGTGCCCTTGAGCCGCCCCTGGTCCTGGCACGCCTGTAAACGTGGCAGCAGTTGGTGCAACACCAGCATCCCGGCGATTTCATCGGCGTGCACGCCGGCTTGCAGGTGCACCCGCGGGCCGCTGCCATCCCCCTCAAAGCGCCAGGCGCCGATGTGCAGGGTGTTCCCCGAATCGCCCGGGACTTGCCACGAAAGGTCTTTTGCCATGCCGCTGCCCTCCTCTTGTTGGAGCTGTGGGTATATATTGAACACACGTTCAACCATGTATTTTTACCAAGGGTGTGCCTGTGACCGAAGACCGTCGCGACCTGTTGATTGCCGCCACCCTCACCAGCCTCGCCCGGGACGGGCATGCCGGCATTTCCGTGCGGCGCATCGCCACTGAAGCCGGGGTTTCGGTGGGGTTGCTCAATCACCATTTCGGCAGCATCGATGCACTGATCGCCGAGACCTACCACAAGCTCGCCAGCGAACTGACCACCGCCCTGTGGCAGGAAGTCGACCAGGCCCAGGGCCCTGCCGCACGGCTGGATGCGTTCCTCGCCGGCTCGTTTTCCTCACGGGTCATGGACCCGAAACTGCTGGGTGTGTGGGTGGTGTTCTGGAGCCTGATCCGCCATTCGGACCCCGTGAACGACTCCCACGAAAAAAGCTACCGCGCCTACCTCGAACTGATTCGCCAACTGCTCGACGACCTGGCCGCGAGCGAAGGCTTCGTGATCCACGACACGCGCCTGGCGGCCATCGGCTTATCGGCGATGCTCGACGGACTCTGGCTCGAGTGGTGCCTCAACCCCGGCACCTTCAGCCCCGCCGACGGGCTGCACATCTGCCGCTGCTGGATACAAGGGCTGCGTCACGGAGCATTCAGCGCCGACCACGTCTTGTGACACAGGGTGCCGGGCGCTGAGCATGGCCAGGGTGCCGCTGATGGCGATCAGTACGGCGCCGAAGATCAGCGATACATCCATCAGCGTGCCCCACACCAGGCTCGACAGCAGGAACGCCCAAATCAACCCGGTGTACTCGAACGGCGCCAACAGCGTTGCCGTGGCCCGGCGGAAACTCGCAAACAACAGGAACTGGCCAATTCCGCCCACCAGCCCGGCGCCGAGCATGCCCAGCCATGCCGGTGTCGGTGAGGGTGTGTGCGTCCAGGGCAATGTCACCGCCATGCAAATCACGAACACCACGTTGGTGATCAGCATCTGTTCGAGCACCGAGGTGTTGTCATCCACCTGGCGCAGCTGGATATAGGTAAACGCCCAGCACAGCGCTGCGGCCAGCGTCAGGCCAATGGGCAGCGGGTCGACCATGCTGCTGGGGCGACAGGCGATCACCACGCCCACAAAGCCAATGATCAGCGAAACCCACTGGCCACGGCTGGCGCGCTCCTTGAGGATCAGCGCGGCCAGCAACGTGACCATGATCGGCGCGGAAAAATACAGGGTGGTCATTTCCGCCAGGGTCAGGTCCTTGGCGGCGGTGTAGTACAGCAGCCAGGCCAGCAGCGACAACAGGCCCCGGATGATCAACAGCCTGCGGCTGACCGAGTGCCAGGCACGCTTGAGCAGGCCCAGGCGCCCGGCGATCACGCAGGCGGAAACCACCACCAGGCTGCGCCAGAACAGGATGGTGAACACCGAATAGTCGGCCACCAGCCATTTGATCCCGGCGTCCTGCAACGCCAGGAACGCATAGGCCAGTGAGCACAGGGCAATCCCTTGCAACGAGCGATCGGTTTTCATCCGGCAGACCTGCGCAACGGTGTGCCACGCCGCTCGGCAATCGCGTACAGGGCTTCAATCAAAAAGGTCAGGCACAGGTAAACCCCGGCCACCAGCAGCAGCGGCTGGTAGATCTGCAGGGTCTGGGCGCGCACCACGTTGGCGGCGCCGAGCAGGTCGACCACCGCGATGGTGGAGGCCAGTGCCGTGGACTTGAGCAACATCACTGTTTCCCCCGCCAGTGTGGGCAGCAACAGGCGCATGGCCCGTGGCAGGCGCACGCGCAATAGCGCCTGGCGAGGCGTCATGCCAAACGCCGAGGCGGCTTCCATTTCGCCCTTGGGCACCGCCAGCAGGCCACCGCGAATCACTTCGCCGACGTACGCCCCCACCGACAACACCAGGGCGAACACGATGTACCAGTAGCCGTCCCGCAGGAACGGCCAGAAAAAGCTGCCGCGAATCATCGGGAACTGGGCAAACAGGCTGCCCAGGCCGTAGTAGAAAATGTAGATCTGGATCAGCAGCGGTGTGCCCCGCAGCACGCTGGTGTAACCCAGTGCGCAACGGGCCAGCCACTTGCGCCGGGACAGCCGTGCCAGCGCCACCAGCACCGCCAGGGCGAAACCCAGCAGCGCCGAGATCACCAGCAACGACAGGGTCGTCTGCAAGCCCTTGGCGATCAGTCCTGCGTAATAACTTATCCACTCAGGCATGTGCGGCTCACTCGACAACCGGCATCCAGCGACGAATACGTCGTTCCAGGCGCCCGGACAGGTAGTTGGAGGCCAGTGTCACCAGGTAATACAAGGCGGCGGCCGTGAGGTAGAACAACAGGTATTGCCGGGTCGAGCCCGCCGCCTGCTTGGCGGTGTACAGCAGTTCGTTGGTGCCCACCACGCTGATCAGCGCGCTGTCCTTGATCAGGTTGATCCACAGGTTCGACATGCCGGCCAGCGCGTACGGCGCCATGATCGGCAGGGTCACCCGGCGAAACAGACCCAAGCCGCTCAAGCCGAAGGCCCGTGCCGCTTCGATCTGCCCGTGGGGAATCGCCAGGATCGCCGCGCGGAAAATCTCCGAGGCGTACGCGCCCTGCACCAGCCCCAATACCAGGATCGCAACCAGCGGCCCGCTGATGTTGAACTGCTCGAACCCCAGCCACAGCATCAGCGCATTGAGGGCCATGGAGCCTGCGTAATACAGCAACAGGATCAGCAGCAACTCGGGCACCGCGCGGAACACCGTGGTGTAGCCGCGCATCAGCATGGCAATCGGGCGCGGCGCACTGAGCTTGGCACAGGCCACCACCAGGCCGATCAGCAGCCCCACCGCAAACGAGCCGGCGGAGATCTGCAGGGTCATCCATAACCCTTTGAGCAATGCGTTGCCCCAGCCTTGCTCGCTGAAGTTGAGTAGATCGAACATCGGCGCTCCCTATTTCAATGATGCGCAATGACCCTTGTGGCGAGGGGGCTTGTCCCCCGTTGGGCTGCGGAGCAGCCCCAAAAAAGCGGGAGCGCTGCGCACTCCAACGGGGGACAAGCCCCCTCGCCACAGGACAAGCCCCTTCACCACAGGAAGGTCACAGGTTAGTTCGTGTAGGGGCTGTCACATACTTTGCTGACGTAGGCTGGCGTGTCGGCGCGCTTGCACGGGCTCACCGACACACCAAACACACTCTGCGAGAGGTCAGCGTAGTCCTTGCTCACCAGCAGCTCGCCAATCGCCTTGTCGAGGCGGGCCTTGAGTTCGGTGTCTTCCTTGCGCAGGCCCGCGCCCACGCCACGGCCGATGATGGGGTCGTAAGGCACTTCGGCGATCTCGGCCAGGCCCTGGGCTTCAGGCGTTTTCACCATCATGGCGATGGCGACACCGTCGGCCATCATCAGGTCGGTGCGCCCGGCAATCAGGTCGGCGTTGGCCGATTCCTGGGTGTCGTAGTACTTCAGGTCAGCAATTTTCTCGTAGTACTTCTTCAGGTAGTTGGCGCTGACGGTGGAGATCTGCACGCCGATGATCTTGCCTTTCAGGCCCGCCGGCGAGACTTCGACGGTGGTGCCCTTGGGACCGGCAATGCCCAGCAGCGAATCGTAGTAGGCGCGGCTGAACGCGATCTGTTTTTCACGCTCCTCGGTGACCGACATCGAGGAGAAGATCACGTCGATTTTCTTCGCCAGCAACGACGGGATGATCCCGTCCCACGCCACTTCCTTGATCTGGCACTCAGCTTTCATCAAGTCGCAGAGCTTGTGGATCAGGTCCACCTCAAACCCTGTCCATTCGCCGTTGCCGCCCTTCACCGTGAACGGTGGGTAGGGTTCCGCCGCCACCGCGAACACGATGGGTTTCTCCGCCGCCAACGCAGTACCTGCCGCCAGCATCAACACTGCACTGCTCAACCACTTTGCCAATCGTTTGGATTTCATGATCTTGCCCCGTCTTTTTTTGGAGTTAGCGAGTTTGATGCGCGTTGACGAACTGCCGGCAACGTTCACTGCGTGGGTCGATAAACACTGAGTCCGGCGAACCGGTTTCCTCGATCAAGCCTTGGTGCAAAAACGCGACTTTGGATGACACGTCCCGGGCGAACGCCATTTCATGGGTCACCAGGATCATGGTGCGGCCTTCTTCGGCCAGGGAACGAATCACCCGCAGCACTTCGCCCACCAACTCCGGGTCGAGGGCCGAGGTGGGTTCGTCGAACAACATGACTTTGGGGCGCATGGCCAGGGCACGAGCGATAGCCACCCGCTGTTGCTGGCCGCCGGAGAGGAACGCCGGGTATTCGTTGCGCTTGGCGGCCAGGCCAACCCGGTCGAGCAAGGCTTCGGCGCGCTCGATGGCTTCGGCACGGCTTTCGCGCAGGACCTGGATCGGCGCTTCGATAAGGTTTTCCAGCACGGTGCGATGGGGCCACAGGTTGAAGTTCTGGAACACCATGCCCAGCGTCGAGCGAATGCGTACCAGCTGTTTGGCATCGGCCACCAGCGGTGCGCCGGGGCGACCGTAGTTGAGCTTGATGCTCTCGCCGTCGACATGAATGCTGCCCTGGTCCGGCACTTCGAGCATGTTGATGCAGCGCAGCAAGGTGCTTTTACCTGAGCCGCTGGCGCCGATCAGTGAGATGACTTCGCCTTCGTGCGCAGTCAGGGAGATGCCCTTGAGCACTTCGATATTGCCGAAGCGTTTGTGCAGGTCGAGCACCTCGATCATCTTCTTCGCGGCCACGGGCTGCACGCTGATGATTTTCGCAGCAGGCTCTATTCGCGGCTCGCCGGCGAGCTTGGCGACGAAGCGGCTGATGCGCTCGCAGGCCTCGGCCATTCGCGCTTCACCCAAGGTGAACGACAGCCGCACAAAGCCCTGGGCCGGTTCACCGAAGGCGGCGGCATCCAATACGGAAACCCCCGCTTCGCGGAACAGCCGCCAGGCAAAATCCAGGGAACTGAGGCCGGTGTCCCGCACATCCACCAGCACGAACATGCCGGCTTGGGGGGCGCGTACGTGAATGCCCGGGCAATCGCTCAGGCCGGCGACCACCAGGTCGCGGCGGCGCCGGTAGGTTTCACGCATGCCCTGGGTGACTTCATCGTGGGCCAACACGGCGGCGGTGGCGGCTTCCATCACAAACCCCGGCAAGCCGTACAGCATGCTCAACACCAGGGTTTCGGCGTGGGCCACCATGGCAGGCTCGGCAACGATCCAGCCGATGCGCCAGCCGGTCATGGCGTGGGATTTCGACAGGCTGCCGATCACGATGCAGCGGTCGGCCATGCCCGGCAGCGCGGCGAGGCTGTGGTACTCACCGTCGAACACCAGGCTTTCGTAGACTTCGTCCACCACCACCCACAGTTCATGCTCGATCGCCAGGTCGGCAATTGCCTGCAGCTCCTGGGGGTTGAGCACCACGCCGGTGGGGTTGTTGGGGTTGGAGAAGAAAATCGCACGGGTGCGCGGCGTGATGGCGGCGGCCAGCAGCGCAGGATCAAGGCGAAAGCCCGAATCGGCAGCACACGGCACCCGCACCAGCGTCGCGCCGCTGGCCTTGAGCGTGGCTTCGTAGGTGACGTACATCGGATCGAGGACGATCACTTCATCACCGGCCTGCAACAGGCACAGCGAGGTGACGAACAAAGCGTTCTGCGCGCCGGCCACGGTGATGACGTTTTCAGCGTTTAACGGGCGAGCCAGGGACTGGCTGTAACGGGCGGCGATCGCATCCCGCAGTGCCGGGCGGCCGGGGATTTCGGTGTAGTGGGTATCGCCCTGGCGCAGCGCTTCGACGGCGGCGTCGGTGATGAACGAGGGGGTGGCGAAATCCGGGTCGCCGACGCTCAGGATAATGATGTCTTCGCCCTTGCTGCTGGCCTGGAACGCGGCGTGGTGGATGTCCCAGGCGGCTACGCCCTGCCCTGCAATTCGCTCAACAAAGGGTGAAAACCGCATGCCAGTGCCTCTCGTTCAATCAGAAAAAGCGCAAGCCCGCTGGTTGCCCAGCGGGGGTTGCAGCCAACATAATTGAAACTGAACACTCGTTCAACGGATAGCGTCGCGGATGTCGTAAACAGTTAAAACAGGTCGTTGTGGTGGATACCTTCAGGTAGGTATGAATTCAGCCGGCAGTCTGGGTCATCAGCTTGCACTGGTGGTCTTGCAGCTCCTCGGCAGACGCCAGGTTCCACTCCTTGAGCGTCAAGCGGGTGGCCAGCAGCACGAAGTTGCCATCCGCCTCGGGTGCCAGCAGCAGGCTGTAGCTGGCCATGGAATCGCCCTGGTCCTGCACGTAGTCATTCAGGATCGCCAGTGGGTCACGCAGGTCGAAGTCGGCTGCCGACAAGGTGCGGGCACTGTAGGTATGCCCCTGCAGTTTGACCGGCAGGGTTTGCCATTGCTCGTTAAGGGTGGCGGCGCGTTCGGTGAGGGTGTTGAACACGTCGGGGCGCAGGCAGGCGATATGGATATGCAACTGGTTCTGCGAGCGGCCGTAACGCGAGTTGATCGCCAGCGACACATAGCGGTCGGCAATCGGCGTTTGCAGGCCGGTGGAGAGCACGTCGTGGTTTTTCCAGGCCTGGGCAAAGTAATGCGGCAGCAGGTTGCGGGTCAGTGCGACGTCTTCGATGCCGGTGACTTTGTCGGTGGGGATCAGCAGGTCCTGATACGGGCCGTTGAGGTCCTTGAGCAACACGAAACCCTTGTCCGGGTCGACCTTGAGGCAGGGGCTGGGGTTTTGATGCTGGCTCTGGTCGGGCACGCATTGGCGGCTGACGATCTGCCACAACACATCGGGATTGCCCCGCCATTTCCAGGCGCCCGCCAACGCCACCACACACAGCAAACCACCGATGCTCTTGAATACGGTACCGCGCTTCATGCCAAAAACCTCAACGCCAAAGGGATGTCTTTTGTTGTTTTACAACTGCCAGACATCCCTGTCGCAAAGGTTAACGTTTGGCCGGGGCCATAAATTCCGGGCCTACCGGATCTTTTATCGTGTTGGCCAGAATACGGTCGATATGTTGCAGGTCATCGGCGCTGAGTTGCCAGCCGAATGCGTCCTCGATGCCTTTCAATTGTTCCGGGCGACGGGCGCCCCACAACGCCACCGTCGGACCCTGGTCCAGCACCCAGCGCAATGCCAGGGCCAGCACGGACTTGCCGTGGCACTCGCGGGCATACACATCCAGCGCCGCGACCGCCGCCAGGTATTGCTCAAAGCGTGGCGCCTTGAATTTCGGGTCGAGCTTGCGCACATCATCACCGGTAAAGCGTGTGGCGGCGTGCATGCTGCCGGTCAACAGGCCCCGGCACAGCGAGCCATAGGCCAGGACCACCAGGGCGTTTTGTCTGGCGTACGGCAGGATGTCGCTGTCGATCGCCCGTTCGAACAGGTTGTAGGGTGGCTGCACCGTGTCCAGGTGGGTGTACTGGCGGAAGTCGTCCATCTGCGCGGGGGAATAATTGCTCACGCCCACCGCCAGGATCTTGCCTTCGCGGCGCAGTTTTTCCAGCTCGCCGGCGGTTTCTTCCTGGGCCACCAGCGGGTCGGGCCAGTGAATCTGATAGAGGTCGATGTAGTCGGTTTCCAGGCGCAGCAGCGAGTCTTCGACTTCCTTGCGGATGCGCTGGGCCGTGGCGTTGCGGCGCACGGTGCCGTCGTCCCATTGCAGGCCGGCCTTGGTCGCGATCACCGCCGTATGGCGCACGCCGCGCAGCGCCCGGCCGATCAGCTCTTCAGACAAACCGAGGCCGTAGACCGGCGCACTGTCGATAAAATTGATGCCGCTGGCCAGCGCATGGCGAATGGTCTTGATCGACACCTCATTATCGGCGCCGCCCCACATCGAACCGCCCATGGACCAGGTACCCAGGGCAATCCGCGAGACGGCCTTGTCGATCCCCGGGATCTTGATGGTTTCGATACTCATTAAAAAGCCTCCGCCAGAAACATTCAGTAAAAAAACGATTACTCTAGATCATCCGTGGTTGAATCGGGCTCAACGCCGCGTGCAACCCAAACCGTACAAAAGGTTCTTGATATGGCTGCGTTCAACCGCTCCGAGTTGGCCGACCTGAATGTGTTCATGGCGATCATCCGTCGCCGGAGTTTCCGGCATGCTGCCCATGAACTGGGCGTCACCACCTCGGCCCTGAGCCACACCATGCGCAACCTGGAAACCCGCCTGGGGGTGAAGTTGCTCTACCGCACCAGCCGTGCGGTGGAGCCCACCGACGCCGGTGTGGTGCTGGCGGAAAAACTCAGTGCGGGCTTCGCGACGATCCAGGATGGCCTCGACACCCTGGAGCTGTACCGCGAGGCACCGATTGGCCGGCTGCGCCTGAACGTTCCCCGGGACGCCGCGGTGCTGCTGATCTCGCCACTGTTGGGCGAGTTCACCCGCACCTATCCGCAACTGCGCCTGGACGTGATGATCGAAGACCGCATGCTCGACATCGTCGCCGAAGGCTACGACGCGGGTATCCGCTATGGCGCCACCGTGCCCCAGGACATGGTGGCCGTGCCGCTGACCGGCGAGCTGCGCTGGATCATGGTCGCCTCCCCGGCCTACCTTGCAAAGGCCGGAACGCCTGCCGTGCCCAAGGACCTGCTCGCACACGCTTGCATCCGCATGTACCTGGGCGACAAGACCACCTACAAGTGGGAGCTGGGCAACGGCACCCGCCAACAGCGCCTGGATGTGCCCGGCCACTTCAGCGCGGCCGACACACAAACCATCGTCGACGCGGCCCTGCAAGGCGTGGGTATCGCCTACTGCCTGGAGAATCGCGTGTTATCGGAACTGGCAGACGGCCGCCTGGTGGAAGTGCTGCCCGACTGGGCCTGCATCGGCGCGCCACTGTGCATGTATTACCCCAGCCGGCGTCAGTCTCATCCAGGGTTGCGGCAGTTGATAGACATGATCCGTGTGAAAACCATCGGTTCACAGTTGTTGGAATCACATTGAACCTGGGCCCGGCCGTGGTCCTCAAACCTGGACAGACCACGGCCCGGTGCACACCCGATGACTTTTATTCTATGGATGGCCGTACTCGGCGCGGTGTTGCTCACCCTCGCCCTCACCTCCTCCTACCTGCGCTGGATGCCGGTCACCACCTCGGCGGTGTGCCTGTTGCTTGGCGTGGGTATTGGCCCGCTGGGCGCGGACCTGCTGCACTTGGACATCAAGGACTCCGCCCGCTGGATGGAACACCTGACGGAGGTCGCGGTGCTGTTTTCGCTGTTTGTCAGCGGCTTGAAGCTGCGCCTGCCCCTCAAGCATCGAACCTGGCGCATTGCGTTTGGCATGGCCGGTCCGGTCATGCTCCTGACCATACTCGGGACGTGCCTGGTACTGCATTGGCTGCTGGGGTTGTCGTGGGGCGTTTCGCTGTTGGTGGGGGCGATTCTCGCGCCCACCGATCCGGTGCTCGCGGGCCTGGTGCAGGTCAATAACGCTCAGGACTATGACGCACTGCGCTTCGGCCTCTCCGGCGAGGCCGGCTTGAACGATGGCACCGCCTTCCCGTTTGTGATCTTCGCGCTGATGTTCATGCAGCACGGTGGGTTCGACGGTGACTGGCTTGGCGGGTGGGTCCTGAAAAACCTGCTGTGGGCGGTGCCGGCCGGCTTGTTGACCGGTTATTGGATGGCCCGGGGCATCGGCCGGCTGACCCTCAAGATGCGCATCACCAATGCCGACAGCACCCTCTCCCCGAATGACTACCTGACGCTGGCCCTGATCGCCCTGGCCTATGTGGTGGCCGAGGCCATCGGCGGCTATGGCTTTCTGTCGGTATTTGCCGCCGGCCTCGGCCTGCGCCAGGCAGAGTTCAAGTCCACCGGCAACTCACAAACCCCTGCCGAACATTTGGCAAAGCCGTTAGTGGGCCATATGGAAGTGGAGCCGGAGCACGCATTGCACGGTGACCTCGGGCAGTTGCAAGACACGCAGATCGCTGCCGGCGTCATGATGGGCGACATGCTCGCGTTTGGCGGCCTGGTGGAGCGTTCGATGGAAGTGTTTCTGGTGACCCTGCTGGGCGTGGTGCTGGTCAGTCACTGGGACTGGCGGGCGCTGGCGGTGGGCGGTTTGCTGTTTTGCGTGATTCGCCCGCTCAGCGTGTTGTCGGTGCCCTGGGGCAGCCTGCTGGATCGCAATCAGCGCGGGCTGGTGGGCTGGTTCGGGATTCGCGGGATCGGCAGCATTTACTACCTGTTCTACGCCATCAACCATGGGTTGGTGGGCACCAGCAGCGCCGTTGCGGTGAACCTGACACTGTCAGTCATTGCCCTGAGCATCATCGTTCATGGCCTCAGCACACAGCCGATGCTGGCGTGGTATGAACGACGCGCCCAGGCACAATAATGAAGGTTATTCCTGGTTTTCGGTGTTGCCGACGTCGGCGGCATCATCCAAGTCGTTAAGCGGAACTTCGGCATCATCCATCAGTGAGCCCGGGTCTTCATTGCCCGGGTCATTGAGCTCATCGTCTTCGTCTATTTCAACTGACATGACCGTCTCCTCTAACCGCCTTGAGTATCGATATCGGCATCGGTTTCAGGCTTGGGCTCGCGCTCGGGCTTGAAGTCTGGACTGTAGTCGTTTTCTGCCGCCTTGGGGTCGGCGTCAGGCGTTGGGTCTTTCGGCGCGTCGGCCGCTGTACCCGGTGCCGGCTCACCGCCGTCGATGGCGGGGTCATTGCGGCCGCTGACTTGCGGGTCATCTTTATCGGTTGCGTTCATGGTCACCTCTTCGCAGATCTTGGGGAAACGTGCCCTGCGTAAACGTAAGGCGCCGCACGCCGGGTGGAAGTTCATTCCGATTCCCTAGGAACCCGGGTTGTCGACCTGGATATAGAACGCATAGGCCCCCAGGATCACCCAGAACACCATGAACAACCAGGGTGCACGCATCGAGAACAACAGCGACTTGCGATAGCCCTTGTGGGAGGACTCCGTCTCGCTGAACAGCGGCGACTCGTCATACGCCAGGCCCATCACCGGTTCACTGCGCAGCAGTTCGCTTTGCTTGTAGTGCCAGTGGTCAATGATGTCGTAGGCCGCCCGAATGCCCGGCCAGGCGTTGAGGGAACTGAGGATGCCCAGCATCGCCAGGAACACCGGCACCACCAGGGTGAACAGCTTGCCCCATTCCGGGTTGAGGTTGCCCATGCCGGACACAAAGGCGATCACCAGGAACGACTGCGCCGTGAGGTAGGCGTCGGTGCGGTTAGCCAGGATGCTGGTTTCGTACTGGATCTCGCGCCGGTAGAAGTCGAGGCGGTCCTTGGGTGAACCGAACATCTTTGCGGAGTGTTCGCTGTGGTCGGTCACGGCCGACTCAGGGTTCTGTGGGGAAATGATTCTGGGCACGATCAGTGCTCCACGCAGGTATTTGAAGCCCGTTAGAAGAACCGCGCTGGTGCAAAGTTCAAGTAATCGATGCACCGTTTTGAGGCAATCGAGTGCTCTATGTGGCGAGGGCGCTTGCTCGCATTGGACTGCTTAGCCGGCCTGCTTCCTGGGGGCGCTTCGCACCCCAGCGGGAGCAAGCTCCCTCGCCACAGGGGAGTCGCTACGGGTGGATGGCACAGGCATTGCTTTATTCCTTCAATCATTCACCTGCCCCGCCTGAATACAGGAGCAATCGTTACCCCCCGACCCAGAGCCCACCCCAAAAGAAAGTAAGGACCAGGCCTGTTGGCACCATCAGCCACGGGCTCATAAAAAAATGCGTTTTCTAAAGCGGCAGTGCCAAAGCGCAGTTAGTCCCGGCACTGACAAGGTAATTGGAATGGCTCGATCTTTCTTTGATGAAATGAATGACGCACAAGGCGTTTGCCGTGCGCACTATCAGGAATTCTCCCGCTGGCTGGCCAATACGCCGCCAGAACTGCTGGCCCAGCGCCGCCGTGAAGCCGACCTGCTGTTTCACCGCGCCGGGATCACCTTCACCCTGTATGGCGACGAGCAAGACACCGAGCGCCTGATCCCCTTCGACATCATCCCCCGCAGCATCCCCGCCAGTGAGTGGAGCGTCATCGAGCGCGGCTGTATCCAGCGGGTCAATGCATTGAACATGTTCCTTGCCGACATCTACCACGACCAACGCATCATCAAGGCCGGAATCATCCCTGCCGATCAGGTGCTGGGTAACGAGGGTTACCAGAAGGCCATGGTCGGCCTGGACCTGCACCGCGATATCTACTCGCACATTTCCGGGGTCGACCTGGTTCGCGATGGCGACGGCACTTACTACGTGCTCGAAGACAACCTGCGCACCCCCAGCGGCGTGAGCTACATGCTCGAAGACCGCAAGATGATGATGCGCCTGTTCCCCGAGGTATTCGCCAAGCAGCGCATCGCCCCGGTGGACCACTACCCCAACCTGTTGCTCAAGACCCTGAAAAGCTCCAGCCGCCTCGACAACCCGAATGTGGTGGTGCTGACGCCGGGCCGCTTCAACAGCGCGTTTTTTGAACATGCGTTCCTGGCCCGGGAAATGGGCGTGGAGCTGGTGGAAGGCGCCGACCTGTTCGTGCACGACCTCAAGGTGTTCATGCGCACCACCGATGGCCCCAAGGCCGTTGATGTGATCTACCGTCGCATCGACGACGCCTTCCTCGACCCGCAGGCTTTCAACCCGGACTCGATGCTCGGCGTCCCGGGGCTGGTGGCGGCCTATTGTGCGGGCAACGTGGTGCTGGCGAACGCCATCGGCACCGGCGTGGCGGACGACAAGTCGATCTACCCGTATGTGCCGGAGATGATCCGTTTCTACCTGGATGAAGAGCCGATCCTGCAAAACGTGCCGACCTTCCAGTGCCGCAAGCCGGACGAGTTGTCCCACGTCCTCGCGCACCTGCCGGAACTGGTGGTCAAGGAAACCCAGGGCTCCGGCGGTTACGGCATGCTGGTGGGCCCCGCTTCCAGCGCCGCCGAGATCGAGGACTTCCGTCAACGCATTAAGGCCCGCCCCCACGCCTACATCGCCCAACCGACCTTGAGCCTGTCCACCTGCCCGACCTTTGTCGAAAACGGCATCGCGCCCCGGCATATTGACCTGCGGCCATTCGTGCTTTCGGGCAAGGAAACCCGCCTGGTGCCCGGTGGCTTGACCCGCGTG
This sequence comes from Pseudomonas sp. ADAK13, assembly GCF_012935715.1. Taxonomy (NCBI): domain Bacteria; kingdom Pseudomonadati; phylum Pseudomonadota; class Gammaproteobacteria; order Pseudomonadales; family Pseudomonadaceae; genus Pseudomonas; species Pseudomonas sp. ADAK13. Next base: position 5,742,233 of record NZ_CP052860.1, on the reverse strand, counting down.
GCACTGCGCGAAGGCTCATTGATCGTCAACTCGTCGCAAGGCGGCGGAACCAAGGACACCTGGGTGGTGGAGGGCTGAGTATGCTGAGTAGAACCGCCGCAGATTTGTATTGGATGTCCCGTTACTTGGAGCGCGCCGAGAACCTGGCGCGCATGCTGGAAGTCAGTTATTCGCTGTCGCTGATGCCTCAGGCCGGGCGCAGTGACGGGCTGGATGAGTTAGCCATGTCGTTGCTCAGCAGCGGCACCCTGGACAGTTACCTTGAGCGCCATCAGCAACTGGACGCTGAGCGCATGCTGCACTTCTTTGCCCTCGACGAGGAAAACCCGGCCAGTATCTACAACTGCCTGCGGGCCGCTCGCGGGAATGCCCACGCGGTGCGCGGGCGGATCACCGCCGACATGTGGGAAAACCTCAACGCCACCTGGCTGGAGATGCGCAGCATTGCGGCCGGCGGGTTGGCGCGCCACGGCATCAGCCACTTTTGTGACTGGGTGAAGCAGCGTTCGCACCTGTTTCGCGGGGCTACTTCCGGGACGATCATGCGTAATGACGCGTATCGGTTTATCCGGCTGGGCACGTTTGTCGAGCGAGCGGATAACACCTTAAGGCTGCTGGACGCGCGGTATGAGATGTTTGGCGAAGAGTCCGAAGAGGTCAGTGACCTGTCGGCACGCGGGTATTACCAGTGGAGCGCGTTGCTGCGGGCGTTGTCGTCGTTTGAGGCGTACACCGAGCTGTACCCGAATGCGTTGAATGCGCGGTCAGTGTCGGAGCTGTTGCTGCTGCGCAGTGATGTGCCCCGCTCATTGCATGCGTGTATCGAGGAGTTGAGCCACATCCTGGCGGATTTGCCCGGGAGTTATGGGCGCACGGCCCAGCGCCTGGCGGCCGAGTTTGAGGCGCGGCTGAGGTATACGGGGATTGACGAGATTCTGGAGGACGGGTTGCACAGCCGGCTGACAGAGTTTATCGACACCGTGCGCGAATTGGCGCGGGCGATTCATAGCTCGTACCTGGAAGTGGTCTGATGATTGATCGTTCCCACGCTCCGCGTGGGAATGCATCCGGTGACGCACTGCGTCACGACGTCAAGAGCGGACGCAGAGCGTCCAGGGCGGCGTTCCCACGCAGAGCGTGGGAACGATCGTTGATCGTGGCGGGTGTGGTGTGCGGTTCAATCATATAACTGTCAATTTGGATCATTGATCGGCCTTGGTGCCGCTCTTATGTTGGTGGGGTGCAACGCCCCGCCAATCATAAGAACAGGTGCCCGACATGTCCGAACAACTGAACCTATCGCCCCAGGCCGCCCACAGCCTCAAGCGCTGGCACGCCATGCTGGCTGCCGGTGATTTGAAAGCCCTCCCCGAATTGCTGGCCCCCGACGCGGTCTTCCGCTCGCCCATGGCCCACACGCCCTACCCGGGGGCGCCGGTGGTGTCGATGATCCTCAACACCGTATTCAACGTCTTTGAAGACTTCACCTATCACCGCGAGCTGGCCACCGCCGACGGTCAAAGCGTGGTGCTGGAGTTCAGCGCGCGGGTGGGTGACAAGCAGCTCAAGGGCATCGACCTGATTCGCTTTAACGAGCAAGGGCAGATCATCGAGTTTGAAGTGATGATCCGCCCCTTGAGCGGGCTGCAAGCCCTGGGTGAGGAAATGGGCCGGCGCCTGGCGCCCTACCTGGCAAAAGCCAAGGGCTGAAAGCCTACTGGTTTTTCACCAGCACCGGTTCTGCCCGGTATTGGTCGGGGAACAGTTTTTTCAGCTGGGCCACCTTGGGCAGATCGTTGATCACGATGTACGGGTAGGACGGGTTTTCCGTCAGGAAGTCCTGGTGGTAGGACTCCGCCGGGTAGAACGCCTTGCCCATTTCGATCCTGGTCACGATCGGCTTGTCGAAGGATTTGGCAGCGTCGAGCTGGTCGATATAGGCCTGGGCGACTTTTTGCTGTTCGGCATTCTGGGCAAAGATCGCCGAGCGGTACTGGGTGCCGCTGTCCGGCCCCTGGCGATTGAGTTCCGTGGGGTTATGGGCCACCGAGAAGTAGATCTGCAGCAGCTTGCCGTAGCTGACCTTGCTCGGGTCGTAGGTCACGGAGACGGATTCGGCGTGGCCGGTATCGCCGCCGCTGACACTTTCGTACTGGGCGGTGCTGGCCGCGCCGCCGTCATAGCCGGAGACCGCGTTTTTCACCCCTTGCACGTGTTGGAACACGCCCTGCACGCCCCAGAAGCAGCCGCCGGCGAACACCGCGGTTTGCAGGTTGCTACCGTTTGCCGGCAGGTCCATGGCCGGCGGCGCGATGGCCACGGCGTCGTCGGACGGGCCGAAAGAGAACGCCGAGGCGTGGCCGACGAAAGCAGCAAACGCGAGGGCCGGTAAGTAATTAAGCAGTTTCATCTCATTCACTCCGAAACATCAGAATAAACACGGTCAACTGTAGGAGCTGGCTTGCCTGCGATGGCGGTGGTGAATTCAACATCGCTATCGCAGGCAAGCCAGCTCCCACATTGATTGGGTTTTCAGTTCAAGCGTTACGTCGCCGGGTTAGCCGAAGGTGAAGGCGTAGGCCGACACTTGCGGGTCTAGAAACTCGATGGTGAAGGTCCGATCCTTGACTGCGCCAGGCTGGCGCACCAACTGGTACAAGCGTTGTTCGGTCACGGTGCCACTGCCATCCGGCGCGACGTCGGTGCCGTGGGCATCACCCGGCGCCTGGCCGTCGACGGTGACCTTGAAGCGCACCGGCTTGCCGTCGGCGCCAGGGCCCAGCACCAGGTGCAAGTCACGGGCGTGGAAGCGGTAGACGATCTTGCCGTTGGCCGCCGCGAGGGTGGCTTGCTGCCCACCGACGTTCCACTGGCCTTCCAGGGTCCAGTTGTTCAGCGCGAGATTGCCGGCTGCCGGGTAGTTGGCGACCTTATCAGTGGCCAAGGTGCCGGTGGACACGAAGTTCTCGGCACGCTGGAAGCCCAGGTAGGTTTCCGGCGATTGCACTTCGTTCATGTCCGGTGCGGCCTGGATGCCCTTGGCGTCGGCTTCGATCAAACCGCCTGCCACCTGGGTGGCGCCCGCTTCACGCAGCAGTTGCTGGATAACCCGCTCGGACTCGGCGTAATCACCCTCGCCAAAATGGTGGTAGCGGATCTGGCCCTTGGCGTCGGCAAAGTAATGCGCCGGCCAGTACTGGTTGTTGAACGCGCGCCAGATTTTGTAGTTGTTGTCGATCGCCACCGGGTAGGTAATGCCCAGGTCCTTCATGGCCTTGGTGACGTTGTTGACGTCGCGCTCAAAGGCAAATTCCGGGGCGTGCACACCGATCACCACCAGGCCCTGGTCACGGTACTTCTCGGCCCAGGCTTTCACGTACGGCAAGGTGCGCAGGCAGTTGATGCAGGAGTAGGTCCAGAAATCCACCAGCACCACCTTGCCTTTCAACGCCTCGGCGGTCAGCGGCTCGGAGTTGAGCCATTGCACGGCGCCGTCCAGCGGCGGCAACTGGCCTTCCACCGGCAGCGTGTCGCTGTGGTTGGCCGACATCATCATCGCGCCACCGGCCATCATCGCCCCGCTCTTCTGTTCAGGCTTGGCGCTGAGTTTTTCCACCAGGCTTTGTTCCAGGCCGCCGGTGGAGGCCGTCGACAAGCGTGCGAGGATCCCGGTGTCCAGGCCCAGGGCAATCGCCGCCACACCCGCCAGCATCAGCGCGCCAAGCCCCCGACGCAGCCATTCGCCGGCGCCGAGCGAGCGCTTCATGAAGCCAAAGACTTTACCGCCGACCAGCAGCGCCAAGGCCAGGGAGGTGGCGGCCCCTGCCGCGTAGGCCAGCAAGAGCAAGGTAGTGCCGATACTGGCGCCCTGCAGGGCGGCGCCCGTCAGCACCAGCCCCAGGATGGGCCCGGCGCACGGCGCCCACAGCAGCCCGGTGGCCACGCCGATCAGGAACGATGCGCCGGGACGCGGCCGCGAATCGGCCCCGGCGGCTTCCGACAGGCGACTGCCCGCGGCCACCAGTGGCCGGGTCAGGCGCTCGGACAGGCTGGGCAACAGCAGCGTCAGCCCGAATAGCGCAACAAACAGCAACGCGAGCCAGCGACCGTACTGATTGACTTGCACCACCCAACCGCCGCCCACCGCCGCGAGCGACGCGACCAGGGCGAAGGTCATCGCCATCCCCAGCAACAGCGGCAAGCCACTGCGCAAAAACGGCTGCCCGGTGCGAGCGAAGACAAAAGGCAGAACCGGCAGGATGCAGGGGCTGACAATTGTCAGCACGCCGCCCAGGTACGCGAGAACCAAAAGCCACATGGGGTATTCCCTTATAAGAAGACATTGAATTAAGCCGCGGTGAACGTCATGGCTGCGCCGTTCATGCAGTAGCGCAGGCCGGTGGGCGCGGGGCCGTCGTCGAATACGTGGCCCTGATGGCCGCCACAGCGCCGGCAATGGATTTCCTTGCGCACCACGCCAAAGGAGGTGTCGACGTGGCTGGCCACGGCGTTTTCCAGGGGTTGCCAGAAGCTGGGCCAGCCGGTGTGGCTTTCAAATTTGGTGGTCGAGGAATACAGCGGCAGTGCGCAACCGGCGCAGGCGAATGTGCCGTTGCGGTGTTCGCTGTTGAGCGCACTGCTGTAGGGGCGTTCGGTGCCCTCTTCGCGCAGGATCGCGTATTGCTCGGCGGTCAGCAGGGTGCGCCATTCGGCGTCGGTGTGACTGACTTCGAAGTTTTCGGCGGCCTCAGCTTCGGCGATCAGCCCGGGGCCGGCGTTGATTTTTTGCAGCAGGCCACCGGCGATGACCGCGAGCCCAAGGCCGCCGCCGGCCAGCAAGATCTGTCGACGTGAATACATGACCTTCTCCTAAGTTCCAACACTATATGGCCGGCAAATAACCCTGTGGCGAGGGGGCTTGTCCCCCGTTGGAGTGCGCAGCGCTCCCGCTTTTTTTGGGGCCGCTACGCAGCCCAACGGGGGACAAGCCCCCTCGCCACAATTTTTGCCATTGCGATGAGTGAAGGTTAGGCCCGGGGTGGTCGCGGAATCCTCACGCAGAGTTAAACAATTCGTGATAACTACACTGTTGCAAAAGCCGCACAATGCGCGAATTACGAAGACAGGTTTCTATCAATGGATCAGCCCAAACGTGTCCTGGTGGTCGAGGACGATGCCCATATTGCCGATTTGATCTGCCTGCATCTGCGGGACGAGCAGTTCGAGGTGGTCCACAGTGCCGACGGTGACGAAGGCCTGCGCCTGCTGGAGCAAGGCGGCTGGGATGCGCTGATTCTCGACTTGATGCTGCCCGGCGTCGACGGCCTGGAAATCTGCCGGCGGGCCCGGGCCATGACGCGCTACACGCCGATCATTATCACCAGTGCCCGCTCCAGTGAGCTGCACCGCATCCTGGGCCTGGAACTGGGGGCCGACGACTACCTGGCCAAGCCGTTTTCCATGCCGGAGCTGGTGGCGCGGGTCAAGGCGCTGCTGCGGCGGGTCGACGCCATGGCGCGCAACCTGAAGATGGACGCCGGCAGCCTTGACCTCGGCCAGTTGTTCATCAACCCGCTGACCCGCGACGCCACCCTGCAAGGCCAGCGGCTGGACCTCACGCCCCGGGAATTCGACCTGCTGTACTTTTTCGCCCGCCAGCCGGGCAAGGTGTTTTCGCGCATGGATCTGCTCAATGCCGTGTGGGGCTACAGCCACGAAGGCTATGAGCACACGGTCAACACCCATATCAACCGCCTGCGGGCCAAGGTCGAGGCTGACCCGGCCAACCCGGCGCGCATCCTCACGGTGTGGGGCCGTGGCTACAAATTTGCCGAGCAGTCCGCATGAGGCTGACCCTGACCCAACGCCTGTCCCTGGTGTTCGCCCTGTTGCTGTTGATTTGCAGCGGCACCTCGGCGTGGCTGCAAGTGCGCTCCAACCACATGCATGAGCTGGAAGTGGTGCAAGGCCTGTCCCGCGACCTCGCCGCGCACATCGCCCGCGACACCCAACTGATGGACGCCGACGGCCTCAAGCCTGAGGCGGTGCGTAACCTGTTCAGCCAATTGATGCTGGTGAACCCGAGCGTCGAGGTGTACCTGCTGGACATCAACGGCCGCGTGGTCGGCAATGCGGCGCCCAGCGGCCACCTGCGCCGCGACCAGGTCAACCTGGAGCCGGTGCGGCGGTTCCTCAGCGGTGCAATGTTGCCGATCCTCGGCGATGACCCGCGCAGTGTCGACGGCCTCAAGGTGTTCAGCGCCGCGCCGCTGCGGGTCAATGGCCAGCAGGCCGGCTACCTGTATGTGGTGCTGTTGGGCGAGGCCCATGATGTATTCGACGCCCGGGACGCCACCGGCATGGCCCTGAATATCGCCCTGTGGTCCATCGCGCTGGTGGCGTTGCTGTGCCTGTTGGCGGGTTTGACCGCGTTTGCGTGGATCACCCGGCCCCTGCGGCAGTTAACCGAAAAGGTTGGCCAGTTCGATATCAACGGCGCACCGAAAGTCCCGCAAGCCGTGGCCCCCGAGGTGGCCAGCCAGGATGAGATTGCGGTGCTCGACCACGCCTTCGTGCAGATGGAGAACCGCCTGGGTGAACAGTGGCGGGCCATCACTCATCAAGAGCAGGAGCGTCGGGAGATGGTCGCGAATATCTCCCACGACCTGCGCACGCCCCTGGCCTCCTTGCATGGTTACCTGGAAACCCTGTCCCTGAAAGACGCCAGCCTGACCCAGCAGGAACGCCGGCGCTACCTGGGCATCGCCCTGGACCAGAGTCGCAAGGTCGGCGGGCTGGCCCAGTCGCTGCTGGAACTGGTGCGCCTGGAACACGGGTTTGTGCAGCCGGTCATCGAAGGTTTTTCGTTGCCCGACCTGGTGCAGGACATCTTCCAGAAGTTCGAACTCACGGCCGAAGCCCGCAGCATCACCCTCACCGCCAGCCTGCCGCCGGTAGTGCCGACCGTACTGGCGGATTTGGGCCTGATCGAACGGGTGCTCACCAACCTGCTGGACAATGCCTTGCGCCATACGCCGCTCAATGGCGAAGTTGAAGTGACCCTGGCGCCCAGGGCCGGCGTTGTTGAAGTGACGGTGAGCGACAGCGGCCCGGGGATTGCGGCGGATTTGCGCGAAGGCCTGTTCCTGCGTGCGTTCACCATTGGCGGTGCCCGACGCGATGGCGGCCTGGGCTTGCGCATCGTGCACCGCATCCTGCAATTGCACGGTCAGGAAATCCGCCTGATCGATGTGCCAGGACGCGGCGCGACGTTCACGTTCGCCCTAGAAACCCGACCAGCAACTCGTTGACCCGGGCCCCCTGCTCGTTCTGAATCCAGTGGCCGCAGTTGGCAAGGACCGCTTGCTGCAGGTTGGGCACCACCTCAGGCATGCGCTTGAGGGTGTGAGCTTCGAACACGCCCACTGGGTCGCGGTCGCCGATCAGGAACAGCGTCGGTTGCAGCACCTGCTTGCCGGCCAGGAACTCGGTGCGCTGCCAGTTGCGCTCGAAGTTGCGGTACCAGTTCAACGGGCCGCGAAAGCCGTCGCCGGCGAAGGTCTGCACATACACATCGAGATCCTGCTGACTGCACCAGGCAGGGAGCTTGCCCGGCAGCGGGACACCTTCCAGCAGTTTCGCGCTGGCGGGTTTCTGCTGCAGGAACACGTCCTGGTCCTGCATGAACAGGCGCAGGGTTCGCTCAATGTCGGCATCCAGCTCCTTTTCGGCCACGCCCGGCGCCTGGAAGTACAGGATGTAATTGAAGCGATCGGCGTACAGCTCGCGCATGATTTCGATCACCGGCCTGCGCGAGCGCCCGGCGAACGGCACCGACATCGTCACCAGCCGGGTGACCCGCTCAGGCTCCAGCAACGCCAGGTGCCAGGCCACCACTGCGCCCCAGTCGTGGCCGACCATGACGACCTGACGATGCCCGAACAGGTCCATGGCGCCCTGGATATCGGCGCACAGGGTCAGCAGCTCATAGTCGGCCACCTCCGGCGGCGCGCTGGACTGTCCATAACCGCGCATTTGCGGCACAAACACCCGATAACCCAGCGCGACAAGCGCCGGAATCTGCTCGCGCCAGGAGTACCAGCACTCGGGAAACCCATGCAGCAGCCACACCGGCGGACCGTTCTCGGGCCCGGCGATGTGCACGTTCAATTCAATGCCGTTGACCTTGACCTTCTGCTGCTGGATGTCGCTCATCACTGGGTTCCTTGTGTGGGGTTCGCTCGCGGTATTCCCGGGGAGAGCAGGCCATCACGCGCTTGAAAGCATTGCTGAACGCGCTGTCTGACTGATAACCCAGGGACTGGCCGATCGTGGACACGCTGTTATCGCTGGCTTTCAAGGCCTGCACCGCCAGGTGCATGCGCCAGCGGGTCAGGTATTCCTGCGGTGCCAGCCCTACCCGTTGCTTGAAGTGCAAGGCAAAGGTAGAGCGGGATTGACTCGCCACGGCGGCCATTTCACTCAGTGTCCAGCGCCGGGCAGGTGCCGCGTGAATTTCCCGCAGCACCGGAGCCAGCCTTGGATCGGTCAATGCCCCCAACCAGCCAGTGGTGTTCGCGCCCATGGAAGATTGATAGAGCCGCAGGATTTGCACCAGCATCATTTGCGCCAAATGCTCGGTCATCAGCGCCGCACCTTGTAGCGGGCTGGCGTATTCCCGGGCCAGGCGGTCCAGGCACCAGCGCAATACGGCGGCCTGTTCGGAGTGGGCGCTCACCCGCAGCACCGGCGGCAGGCTGTCCAGCAACAGCCGAGCGTCATCCCCGTAGATAAAGCGCCCGGCGATCAAAAACAGATCCACCGTGTCCCCCAGTGTGGCGATACCGCCGACCGCATCGGCATACACCTCCCGTGCATCAACGCCTTCACCCGACAGATGACTGGACAGCCTCCACGGGCGTGCCTGGGTCAACAGGAAACAATCACCCTCATACAAGCGCATCGGCACCACCAGCCCTTCCACCTCCAGCCAGCAACTGCCCTCCACCACCGCGTTGAACTTGATGCCGTCCGGCGCCGCAAAGTTAATGGCCCATGTGCCTCCGGCCTTCAGGCCGGCGAAGGTCGAGCGATGGCTTTTTAACAGTGCCAGCACATCGGAAAGGGTATCCATAAAAGCTCCGGACGATCGCGACAGAAAAACGGACTCTAGGGTATTCCACGTCCGGGTTCCAGCGGGGAACCTAGGCCTCCCTTAAGGAGATCTTTCATGACTGAAAAACAAATCCCGGTTGGCAGCGGCTTCGACGCCTGTACTACCGCGCTGCAAGCCTTGGCGGCCTGCGACTTGCTTGGCAAGACTGTGATCGTCACTGGCGGCTATTCCGGCATCGGCCTGGAAACTGTTCGCGTGCTGTCCAGCGCCGGTGCACAGGTGATCGTTCCCGCACGGGATCCTCAAAAGGCCGAACGCAATCTTTCTGGCATTATCGGCGTTGAACATACCAGCCTCGATTTACTCGACCCGGCCTCAATTGATCGCTTTGCCGAAAACTTTCTATCCAGCGGGCGGGCATTGGACCTGCTGATCAATAGCGCCGGAATCATGGCCACGCCACTGCAACGGGATGCACGAGGCCTCGAAGCTCAGTTCGCTACCAACCACCTGGGCCACTTCCAGCTCACCGCAAGGCTGTGGCCGGCGCTGTGCCAGGCCCGCGGGGCACGGGTGGTTTCGGTGTCGTCCCTCGGCCATCGGCTCAGCCCTGTGCACTTCGATGACCCGCAATTTGAGCGCCGCCCCTATGACAAGTGGCTCGCCTATGGCCAATCAAAAACCGCCAACGCGCTGTTCGCGGTAGCGCTCGACCGACGTGGTATAGCTGATGGTGTGCGCGCATTCTCCGTGCATCCTGGGGAAATTCTCACTGACTTGATCCGCTATTTGAACAAGGACGACCTGGCGTTCGTCGGTGCCCTGGATGACCAAGGCAATATCCGTCGCGCCAGTCACTACAAGAGCCCCGAGCAAGGCGCCGCAACGTCGGTATGGTGCGCCGTCAGCCCGCAACTAGAGGGCCTGGGCGGAGTCTACTGCGAAGATTGCGATGTGGCTGCGCCGTCGCAGGATGACTCCCGGCGTAACGGAGTACGGGCCTGGGCCGTCGACCCCGAGCAAGCCGAACGTTTGTGGGGACTGAGTCAGCAACTGTGCAGTGTCTCGTTGTAGTTTGGGGCCCTTGTGTTCATATTTGTTGGTCATGCACTGCCGATGAGAGAGCCTGACCCATGCAGCCGTCTACCAGACACCTTGTGGCCTTCGCCGCCTCGCTTTGCACCACCCTCGCCTGCGCCAGCAACCACGACCCGCAACTCGCCCAGCGAGTGGATGCAGTGGTCGACAGCGCCATTGCCGACAAGCGTCTGGTGGGCACAGTGGTGCTGGTGCTGCGGGATGGGCAGTTGGTTTACCACCGTGCTGCCGGGTTGGCGGACCGGGAAGCCGAGCGGCCGATGACGGAGGACACGATCTTTCGCCTGGCATCGGTCACCAAGCCGCTGGTCTCCGCCGCCGCGATGCACCTGGTGGAACAAGGCCGCCTGGGCCTGGACGATCCGGTCAGCCGCTGGCTGCCCGACTTCAATCCCAGGCTGGCGGATGGCACCATCCCGGTGATCACCGTCAGCCAATTGCTCAACCACACTGCCGGCCTCAGCTACGGTTTTCTGGAAGACCCCCACGGCCCCTACCGCACCGCCGGGGTTTCCGATGGTTTGGGCGAGCCGGAAATCAGCTTTGCCGAGAACCTGAAACGCATCGCCAGCGTGCCCCTGAGTTACCCGCCGGGTACCCGCTGGCAGTATTCGATGGCCACCGATGTGCTGGGTGCGGTGCTGGAAAAGGCGTCGGGCCAGCGCTTGCCGGAATTGATCCACGAGTCGGTGACCGGGCCTCTGGGTCTGCGCGATACCGGGTTTGCCGTGACCGACCTCACGCGGCTGGCCGCCGCGTATCAGGATGGATCACCGCAGCCGTTGCGTATGGTCGACAAGGCCACCATCACCTCGGGCAACAGCACCGCGCTGTTTGATGTGCGGCGGATTCTTGATCCCCATGCCTACCCTTCCGGCGGCGCCGGCATGGCCGGGACGGCAGGTGATATTGCGCGGTTCCTGGAAACCATTCGCCAGGGCGGCGCACCGATCCTGTCCGCGCACAGCGTGCAGTTGATGGTCACCGATCAGGTCGGCGCCATGGCGCAAACCCAGGACCCGGGTTGGGGGTTCGGTTACGGCTGGGCGGTGCTGAGTGACCCGGCGCTGACGGGCACGCCGCAATCCCGTGGCACCTTTGAATGGGGCGGCGCCTACGGTCACAGCTGGTTTGTCGACCCGCAGCAAAAGCTCACAGTGGTCGCATTGACCAATACCGCGTACGAAGGCATGTCCGGGCTGTTCACCCACCAGTTGCGGGACGCGGTGTATCCGCCGCAGTGATCGACCACCAGCGTGGCAACAGCTGCCGCACCCGGGCTTCGCCAAAACGGTCATCGATCAGCATCACCACGCCCCGGTCCTGCTGGCTGCGAATCACCCGGCCCGCGGCCTGCACCACCTTCTGAATGCCCGGGTACAGGTAGGTGTAGTCGTAACCGGCGCCGAAAATCGCGCCCATCCGCACCTTGAGCTGCTCATTCACCGGGTTCAGTTGTGCCAGGCCCAGGGTGGCGATAAACGCGCCGATCAGTCGCGTTCCCGGTAGGTCGATGCCTTCGCCGAATGCACCGCCGAGTACGGCAAAACCGATGCCCTGGCTGTGCTGGGTGAACTGGTCGAGAAACGCCTGGCGCTCGGCCTCGGCCATGCCCCGTGACTGCTGCCACAGCGGGATGTGCGGGTGCCGTTCGGCCAACAATTGCGCCACTGGCTGCAAGTAATCGAAGCTGCTGAAAAACGCCAGGTAGTTGCCCGGCGCCTGCGCGAACTGTGTGGCGATCAGCTCGACGATGGGCTCCAGGGACGCCTGGCGATGCACGAACCGGGTGGAGATCCGGTCGACGATATGCACCTGTAGTTGCTCGGCCTTGAACGGCGACTCCACATCGACCCAGGCCGTGTCGGGTGGCATTCCGAGCAAGTCCGCGTAGTAATGCCGCGGGCTCAGGGTGGCGGAAAACAGCACGCTGCTGCGGGCCGCCGTCAATCGCGGGCGAATGAACTCGGCGGGCACTACGTTGCGCAGGCACAGGTGGGAGGAGCTGCGTTTGCCGCTGAGTTCGCGCTTGCTGATGTCGAAAATGAAGTGTTCGTTGAACAGTTCGGCGACCTTGGCGAACTGCAACGCCTCGAAGTAAAAGGCTTGCAGGTCGCCATTGAGTGCTTCGGGGTGGTCGTTGAAATACTCGCCCATGGCGCTGGTGCACAGGCTCAACGCTTGCAGCAGTTTCTCGGGTTTGCGGGCATAGGCCTGATACGGCGCGACTTGCTCTTTGTGCAAGGCGTTCCACTCTCGGTTCAGGCGCTGCAAGGACTTCTTGAGCGGTTCCGGGGCGGTGTCACGCAACGTCTTGAGGCTGTACTGATCAAGGGCGGCGCTGTACATCGAACGGCCGCGTTCCACCAGGTTGTGGGCTTCATCCACCAGCACCGCCACCCGCCACTGGTTGAGCTGGGCCAGGCCGAACAACATGGCGCCGAAATCGAAGTAGTAGTTGTAGTCGGCAACCACCACGTCGGTCCAGCGCGCCATTTCCTGACTCAGGTAATAGGGGCACACGTCATGGGCCAGGGCGACGTCCCGCAGGTTGCGCTGGTCCAGCAGGCGCACCTGTGAAGCGGCCTGGCGGGCGGCGGGCAGGCGGTCGTAAAAGCCCTTGGCCAAGGGGCATGAGTCGCCGTGACAGGCTTTGTCGAGGTGTTCGCAGGCCTTGTCCCGCGCGACCAGTTCCAGCACCCGCAGCGGCAGGTCCGGGCTGCTGTCATAGAGCACTTGCGCGGCGTCCAGCGCCAATTTTCGGCCGGGGGTCTTGGCCGTGAGGAAGAACACCTTGTCCAGTTGCTGGGGCGCCAGGGCCTTGAGCATCGGGAAAATCGTGCCGACGGTCTTGCCAATCCCGGTAGGCGCCTGGGCCATCAGGCAACGGCCGGTGCTGACGGCCTTGTAGACCGTTTCTGCCAGGGAGCGCTGGCCCGGGCGAAACGCCGCATGGGGAAAGCCCAGGGCAACCGCTGCGGCGTTGCGGGCTTCGCGCTGACGCATTTCCTGTTCGGCCCACCCGAGGAACAACGCGCATTGCTGGTTGAAGAAGTGTTCCAGGTCGGCGGCCTGGAAGGGTTGGCTCAAGAGGATTTCGTGCTCGCCAATGATGTCGAAGTACACCAGCGCCAGCACAATCTCCGATAACCCGAGCTTCTGGCACATCAGCCAGCCGTACACCTTGACCTGGGCCCAGTGCAGTTGGCGGTGGTTGGCCGGCTGCTTGTCCAGGTCGCCGCGATAGGTTTTGACTTCTTCCAGCTGGTTGCGGTCCGGGTCGTAGCCATCTGCCCTGCCCCGGACTTTCAACTGCCGGTATTCGCCCTCCAGCGCAACTTCGTTCTGGTAGTGGGCGCTGCGCCGCGACGCCACGGTGCGGTGGCCGACAATGCCCTCCTGGGCGCTGGGGGACGGGGTAAACCGCAAGTCGAGGTCGCCGACCTTGGCGGTGAACTCACATAGCGCCCGCACTGCGACGCTGTAGCTCAAGCCTGCTGCTCCGCCCAGCGCACATAACACACCGTCACGGGCATCTGGTGCTCGCCGCAGAACTCCAGCCAGCGCAATTGGTTGTCCTGCAGGCGATCACCGGGGCCTTTGACTTCGATCATGCGGTAGGTTTTTTCCTCGGGCCAGAACTGGATCAGGTCGGGCATGCCGGCACGATTGGCGCGGATATCCAGCAGCAGGCGCTCGAACCAGTGACGCAGGTGCGCGGCGGGCAGGCAGTCGAGTGCCTGGTCCAGAAGCTCTTCGCTGAGAACGTTCCAGAACACGAAGGGTGACTGGATGCCCCATTTGTCGATGTACCGCTGGCGGATGGTGGTTTTGTAGCGCTCATCGCCCAACTGATCCAGGCATGCGGCGAACAGTTCGGCACGCCGCTGATGAAAATCCTCGCTGTGCAGGTCCACCGGGCCGCGCTGGAACGGGTGGAAAAACGACCCCGGCAACGGCGCAAAAATCGCCGGCCAGCACAGCAGGCCGAACAACGAATTGATCAGGCTGTTCTCGACGTAATGCACCGGCGCGCCGTGGTCGCTCAGGTGCGCCTGCACGCAATACTCCACCGACATCAGCGGCTCCGGGGCCGGCAGCTCAAGGTCCAGGCGCACGATCTCGCGGGGCTTTGCCTTGGGTATCGCCGGCTCGCCGAGTTTGCGCCGCAGCCTGGGGATCACTCGCAACAGATGCTGCTGCTCGGCGGCGCTCTCCGGTGCCACCTGCGCCTCACGGGCCAGCAGCATCGCCTGGGCGTAGTCTTCCTGGCGCTCCAGCACCCGAATCAATCGGGCCCGGGCGCCGGGATAAGCGCAGCCCCGGTAGATCGTCTCGGCCAGGGCCAGTTCGGCACTGCGCTCGCAGTACTGGCCTACCTGAAACAACAGCTTGGCCCGACGCTTTTCCAGCCAGGGGTTGTCAGTGTGCAGGGTGGTGATGTTTTCCAGTACCACGTCCAACGCCTCACCCGCTTCAAAAGCCTGCTGGCATTGGTGCAGGAACAGGAAACCGTGCACATCGTCACGGCTGCGCAAGCCGCGGGACTCGTCGCAGAACTCGACTTTCTCGTAAGTGAAAATCCCCAGGTCCGCCAGCACAAACTCCGACCAGTCCTGATACAGATTGCCAAAGAACATCAGGCGCAGGCGGTCGCACAGGTCCATCACCGTCAGGCTGTAGAGTTGATCGGCCACGTCCGGGCACCAATCCTGGAAGCAGCGCGCTTCGCAGAACTGCACTGACAGCACCGCCAGCCAGTCAGACTTCCTGGCCTTGGGGTGCTCGATCCAGGGTTTGAACGCCACGAGGATTTCGGCTTTCTGCAACAGGCCGAACAGCTCTTCAAACGACACCAGGCACTGATCGCTCACCCAGCCCTGCTCGAGCAACGGCACCACCGCCTCCTGCACTGCGCCGATCTCGACATAGTTGAGCTTGCCAGCGCGAAAATGCACGCCCTTGCGCATTACCATTCGCACCAGCAAGGCCTGGGACGCTTGCGGCAAGCTGTCAAATTGCTGAATGAAATGCTCTTCGTCAGGGGCCAGCAAATCGGCATAACGCTGCCCCAGCCAGTCGAGCACTTGGCGGAAGTTATGCAGGTAATAGAGCGGATCTTCTAGGGGATCGGACATTTCAGGCACTTCAGGCGCTGGATCAAACACTGGTTATGCATACAGAGTGCCGTCCCCGGCCGGCTGTTGCAATCGGTAATAGATCAAAGGCACACGCAACTTTTTGCGTAATAATGATCAGATGGCTGTCAGCCACATTAAATGTGTCTCCCCCGACCGCTCAGGCGCGGGGTTTTCGAAGGGTCAGGGTAAGGGTTATGAGCATGAAGAATTTGGGTCTGGCACTGGGTATGTTGACGATGCTGGTATTGGCCGGTTGCTCCACGCAAACCGTAGTGACGTTGCAGAACGGCACCCAATATTTGACCAGGGATGTGCCGAACGCGAAGACTGCGGATGGTTTCTACGAATTCACCGACATCGCCGGCAAGCACATACGGGTCAAGGCCGCCGACGTCGCGACCGTGATCAAGGAGAAATAAAAAAAACCGCGCAAATGCGCGGTTTTTTTTGGCATGGGCAAAATAAACAAAATTTTACCGAAGGATTTCCACCGCCCCCGCGTTTAACCGATCAACCGCCTTCATCTTCGAAAGCGGTACGACGGAGAACCATGGCCATGGCATTCATGTCCCGAGCGGTGCGCGCTCTGCTACTCATTCCCGTGATGTGGGCTGCGCTGGCGAGCACGCCGGTGTTTGCCGACACCCTCATCATCCGCCAGGCGCCAGCGCGCGTGGTGATCGTGCAACCGCCTCCTCCCGGCTACTACGGCCACTGGGGTTATGGCTACGGCCCGCGAGGCTACTGGCCACGCGGGCATTACTACGGCTACGGCTACGGCCAACCCCATCGCCCGTACTGGAACCACGGCCACTACTGGAGATAACCCCTCCCCAGACGCTGACTAACCCCGTGGCGAGGGAGCTTGCTCCCGCTGGGCCGCGAAGCGGCCCCAAAAAACGGGCCTGCTGCGCAGTCCAGCGGGAGCAAGCTCCCTCGCCACAACAGCAGCGCTATTTAGCTGATGGAAATTCCATCGCCCCAAACCCCGGCCAGTCCAACCCCAACCAGCGTTACCGAGTCCGCGCCAAAACTCAGCACCGTATCACCCCCCACCACCTTGGCGTGATCACGCCAGTCAGCACTGCCCTCCACGTCCCGGAACACCAGCTTGTCGGTGGGCTGGTAGCCGATCACCCGGTCCTGCCCAAACTGCCCTCCGAACAAAAAGGTGTTATGCCCACTGTTGTCGCGGATCGTGTCATTGCCCTTGCCACCCTCGATGAAGTCCACGCCCTTGCCGCCCTGAATCAGGTCATTACCGTCACTGCCAATGATGAACGTGTTGCCCTTGTGGGGCTCGGCGTTGCGGTTAAGGTCCTGCACCCAGGTATTGGCGCGGGCCGGGTCCGACAGGTTGGCCACGATAATCGTCGAGTCCCGGCTGGTCAGGTCGTAGAACTGCGAGTCCAGCACCCGCGTCAAGCCATCGCCATACGCCGTGGGCAAATGGGAGATCCAGGTCGGTACATTGACGATGGAAAACGGCAGGACATTCCACAGCGTCGACGCATAGTGATCGTTGAAGCTGACGATATTGTCGGTAGTCGACTCATGGGGCTTGTCGTGCACGCCCAGGGACGAGAAATTGAACGACGAACCGTCCAGGGCGCGAAATACCGGGTCATTTTCATACCCGATGTTCAGCACCTTGTCGCCGGCACTCTGGGTCGGCGAGGCGTAGGCCACGTAGTTGGAATCCTTGTAGAACCCCGACCATTTATTGCCGCTCAAGTCGGCCATGCTGTTGACCGCCAGGCCCCCCAGGCTATGGCCGCTGACCACCACGTCCTTGCCCGTCAACCCATGGCTGCCGGCATACGCCGCGACATCCTTGAGCAAGGTGCCAAAGGCTTCGCCCGCGTAGTTTTTCGCGTAATCCTTCGGCCCCAGCGCGGCCAGCAGGTCACTGACCAAATCGCCGATGGAATCGCTGATCAGGGTTTCCCGGGGGCCGGAGGTGCCGCGAAAACCGATGCCGATTTCCAGCAACTTGCCGTCACCATCGTACTTGCCCAGCACTTCCACCTGAGCGGTGGTATAGCCGGCTTTTTCACCGAAGAACGTGCCCCGCGCATCCACCTTGCCGCCGTAGCCCAGGGTGCTGGCGCTGATGGGCGTCCAGCCGGCCTTGTGCACCGCATCGAGGGCGGCCTTTTCCGAATCGGGGTTCCAGGGAATCCCCGGAATCACCCCTTGGGAATCGGTACTGCCCAGCAACGCGCCCACCAGGGTCGCCGGCAGCCCCAGGCCAAAACCGTTGTGCTGGTAGCCCACGGCAAAGCCGTTATCCAGGTTGTGGTAGGAGTACAACGTGATCGCCATGGCATCGGCGAACAACGCTTTGGAGCCCTCGGTCCCGAGGTTTTTATAGTCAAAGACACCCATGGTATTGCCTCTCTTTTGTTGGAATTGTCGAGAAAGCCAAACAACGGTATTTCAGAACGCCCAGTCGAGGCTCAAGCCGACGCCATGGACTTTCTCCTTGCTGGCCAGCAGGCCGTTGTAATCAAGATTCACCTTCGCGTCCTTGCTCAGCGCCAGGCTGACCCTTGCGCCCACCAGCGCTGCATCACGCACCATCGGCGAGCTCTCCACGGAGAACGATGGGCTGCCCGATGCAAATGCCAGGTGGCGTTCGGAGTCGACGCTGCTCAGGTTGTGCTGCCAGCCCAGCGTGCCGGAAAGCTCCAGTTGCTGGTGGTCGCTCACGTTCAAGGTTTTCAGCGCCCTTACGCCCAGGGTGCTCAACACCAGGTCGCGGCTGTCATTCCCGCCCTTCAACGCCGCCGCATCACCCTTCTCGGTAAACCCGTCGGCATCCAGGTGCACATACGCCAGGTTGGCGAACGGTTCCAGGGCCAGGGGTTGCAAGTTCAGGCGATACGCCGCTTCGGTAAACACCTGGGTACTGCGGGCATCGACCTTGGCTTTTTGCTTGCCGGCGACTTCACCGTATTGCAGCTCGCGCTTCACATCGGCACGGTGCCAGCTGTAGGTTGCGCCCCCGCTCAAACGCAAGGCGCCGATCTCGTGCCCGACATAGGCACCCAGGTGATAGCTGTCGACTGATGCGCGGGAGTGGGTGTCACTGCCCATGTTCAGCGACGTGTCGCTGTAGCCCGCCACCAGGCCCAAACGGGTGTCTTCGTCCAGCGCGCCGTCCACACCCGCCAGCATGCCGCCGATGGAGGTGGTGTAGCCTGCCGTGTCGCTGCGGCTGTCGGTCTTGCCCCAGGCGCCGAGGGCCTTGACCCAAACGTTGCCGCGGCTGTCGATAGTCTCGGTCGATGCGCCCATTTCGCCTTGCTGCAAACGCTCGCCCACGGCTTCGCGCAGGTAGCGGTTGTCATTGACCAGCGCGGTTTCCAGCGCCGGGTAGATTTCCCCGGACAGCTGCTGGAATGCACCCTGGGCCGACGCCGCATTCGGCGCCGACAACAGGCTTTCATACACAGCGTTACCGGCGCCCAACTGTTCGGCAGCGGCTGCCACCGAGCGTTGATTCGGCGTGACCGCCACGCTGGCGAAGGTGTTGGCGTTGCGCGCCACATCCAGTTGCACACCGTTGGCGGCATAGTTCAGGGTGCCGCCGAGAAACAGGTAGTTGGGCAGCACCGAACCGAAGCTGCCAGTAATGCCGCCGGCGGCCTGAAGGATGTTGTACTGGCGACCGATCAGGCTTTCGGCCTGGGTCTGGGTCAGCAGTGTCGGGCTGTTTTCCAGGGCCAGGGTCACCGTGCCGCCGCCGAGGGTGGCCTTGCCACCGGCGACGATGCGATCACTGTTGGTGGCCGACAGCTCCACCGCATAGGTGGAGCCGGCTGCGAAGCTCACATCCCCCGCGACGTTCAGCGTGCCAATGGAATTGCCTGGCGCCACGGTACCGCCGCTGTTGGCGGTGAGTGAACCGATGTGCCCGGAACCACCCACTACCCCGCTGCTGCCTACGGTGACGTCGGAGGTGATCGAACCATTGATTGCCAGCAACCCCTGGTTGACCAGGGTCGGGCCGCTGTAGGTGTTGGTGCCGGTCAGCACCAGCGCGCCAATGCCCTGCTTGGTCAGGCCGCCATGCCCGGCGATGTCGTTGCTCCACACGTCCAGCCCGCAATGCACGTCGGTGCAAAGGCGCTGGGTCGGTTTACCGGCATCCACCACGGCGCCCATCCCTGGCAGGTCCGCGACGAATTGGCCGGAGCCGTAGGCGCCGTCGATTCGAAACTCGGCCGGAATATCCTCAGCCGTCACAAACATCCCCGGGCCGTTGATGGCCTTGCCCAGGTTGATCATGCCCCAGCCGTACAGCGAGTCGATGCCCGGTGCGCCGAGGTCGGTCGCGGTGGTTTTGAGCAGCGTGGAAATCTGGTCGCCGCTCATGTACGGGAAGCGCTCCATCAACACCGCCGCACTGCCGGCAACATGGGGCGCAGCCATGGAAGTGCCGTTGAAGTTGGCGTAGTCGGTGGTCAGGTTTTCCAGGGTGGTGCCGTTGATCACCGAGCTGTAGATCTTGGTCCCGGGCGCCGCGACGCAAAAGCTCGCGGCATAACCGCAGCGAGAGGAAAAGGTGCTAATCACGTACGGGTCGGCACTGGTGGTGTCGGGGTTCTGCTGCAAGGCCGCCACCGACAACCAGTTGGGTGCGATCTCCGGCACGAAGTACGCCAGGCCCGAAATCGCATCCGGGTTATTGCGGTTGTAGTCGTTGCCGGCGGCGAAGATCGTCAGCACGCCGCTGCGGGCCGCATCGATCGCACCCTGATAGGCACCGCCGGCGATCGTGCCGAGGATCGGCCGGATATTATTGAACTGGGCCTGCGCCTCATTGACCGTGAAGTTGGGGAACGCCGGATCACGCCCGCCCTTGGCGTACTGGTCACCAATCCCAATGCCCCAGCTGTTGTTGATGATGCGCGCACCGCTGGCCACCAACGCGTCCCAACCGGCTTTGTAGACCGCGCCATCGTTGCCCAGGATGATCCCGTCTTCGGGGCCCGGGTCACCGTTTTCGGCACTGATGATTTGCGCATCGAACGCCACGCCATGCATCGGCCCGCCGTCGCGATTACCCGCCGCAATGCCGCCGACGTGGGTGCCGTGGTTGCCGAGCTTGCCGTTGGAGCCCAGGGACGGCGTGCCGTCGTAGCGAAAGGCGTCCCCGGCCTTCACCGGGATGTACGGGTCGGTGTATTGGCGGATGCCCTCGGTCACGATCGTGACCACTTTGCCGGGGCTGGCGAATTCCGGGTGCTGGGCGTACACCGGCTGGTCGAAGATCCCCAGCTTCACGCCTTTGCCGGTGTAGCCGGCGGCGTAGGCAGCGTCTGCATGCACGGCGCCCAGGCCCCAATCGGCCTTGAACTCATTGCTGCGCCAACTGGCAGCGTCCCCCAGTTTCCCGGTTTCGACGTAGGGTGCGGCCTGGGCGGTACCCAGGCTGGCCAGGCAACACAGCAACGCGCCGTATGGCACGCCACTCAGGGCCTTGAGCGGGTAGCCCGGGCCTGTCGGGATGGCGGATTGAAACCCTCGTTTTGTTGTTTTCACGGTGGACTTCCTTGTAGGAGCGAGCTTGCTCGCGATGGTCGTTAACGATGACTCGGGCTTTCTGGATAACTGTGCTGCGTTCAGGTTTTTCGCGAGCAAGCTCGCTCCTGCATGAAGGTGGCGTACCGTTTAGAACTGCCAGTTCAGGCTCAACCCCACGCCCTGGATTTTCTCCCGGCCAGCCAACTGGCCCGTGTAGTCGAGGTTGACCCGCGTGCTTTTACTCAACGCCAGGCTGGCCTGCACCCCCACCAGCGCCGCATCGCGCATCAGCGGCGAGCTTTGCACCGCGAACGACGGCCCACCGGCGACAAACGCCAGGTGCTCCTCGGATTCGACGGCGCTCAGGCTGTGCTGCCAGCCCAACGAACCGGATACGTCCAGTTGCTGCCGGTCATTGAGGGCCAGGGTTTTCGACGCCCGCAGGCCAAGAGTGCTCAGCACCGCGTCGCGGCTGTCACTGCCACGCGCCAGTGCGGCGGCGTCGCCTTTCTCGTGAAAGCGTTCGTTGTCCAGGTGCACGTAGGCCAGGTTGGCGAACGGCTCCAGCGCTACCGCTGGCACGTTCAAGCGGTAGGCTGCCTCGGTAAATACCTGGGCGCTGCGCGCATCCAGCTTGGCCTTCTGCTTGCCGCTGACCTCGCCGTACTGCAAGTCGCGTTTCACATCCCCGCGATGCCAGCTGTAGGCGCCACCGACGCTCAGCCGCCAGTTGCCCAGCTCATGCCCGGCATAGGCGCCGAGGTGGTAGCTGTCGATGGACGCCGAGGAATGGGTGCCGCTGCCCATGTTCAGGGAGCTGTCGCTGTAACCCGCCACCAGGCCAACGCGGGTCTGCTCGTCCAGGGCGCCGTCGACGCCGGCCAGCATGCCGCCCAGGGAGCTGGTGTAGCCTGCGGTTTCGCTGCGGCTGTCGGTCTTGCCCCAGCTGCCGAGCGCCTTGACCCACACGTTGCTTTCACCGGCCACCGGCGTATGGCGCAGGCGTTCGCCCACGGCGTCACGTACCTGGCGGCTGTCATTGATCAACATCGTGCCGATGGCCGGGTAGATTTCCCCGGACAGTTGCTGGAAGCCCTGTTGTGCGGTGGCCAGTGAGTCCGAGCGCAGGATGCTTTCATACACCGGGTTGCCGGCGCCCAGTTGCTCGGCGGCGGCCGCCACCGAGCGCTGGTTACGGCTGGCGCCGACACTGGCAAAACTCGCGTCACTGCGGGCAATGGCCAGTTGCACGCCGTTGGCGGCATAGTCCAGCGTGCCGCCCAGGAACAGGTAGTTGGGCAACACGGCACCGAACTGGCCCTGGATTCCGCCCGCCGCCTGCAGGATGGTGTACTGGCGCCCCACCAGGCTCTCGGCCTGCTGCTGGCTGAGCAGGGTCGGGCTGTTTTCCAGGGCCAGGGTCACGGCACCGCCGCCGAGGGTAGCCTTGCCGGTGGCGACGATCTGGTCGCTGCGGATGGGTGTGAGTTCGACTGCATAGGTGGAGCCGGCGGCGAGGTTCACATCCCCGGCCACCTGCAAGGTGCCCACGGAATTGCCCGGCGCCACGGTGCCGCCGTTATTCACCTGCAACGCCGCAATACGCCCGGCGCCGCCCACGGTGCCGCTGTCATTGACCGTCACCGCAGAAGTCAGTGAGCCGTTCACCGCCAACCGGCCACCGTTGACGGTGGTGGGGCCACGGTAGGTATTGTCACCCGTCAGGATCAGGCTGCCCGCGCCGGATTTGGTCAGGCTGCCTTCGTAGATACGCTGGGCCGCTGCCGCCGCCCGGGCGGTGCCAACGGCGTAGTCGGTCTGGTCCTGCTGACTCGCACCGGCTCCCACGCCGTTTTCCCAGCCCCTGTCGCGCAGGGTTTGCTGCCAGGCCAGGGTTTCGGCGCTGTCTTCGGCCCGACGCTGGATCAGCGCCTTGTCGGAGATCGCGTTACTCCACACATCGCCCTGCCCGGCCGCCAGCGTGACCGTCATGGGGCCCAGCAACTGCCCAGGCCCGTGCATCGCCCGGTCCAGGTCCGGCACGCCCCAGCCGACCTGTGTGGTGGGTGCGTCAGTGACCGCGCCATTAAGCTGGGTGGCCGTGGTCAACAACACCTGCAAGGCCTGCTCGTTGTTCAGGTATGGGTAGCGTTCCATCACCAGTGCCAGTGCTCCGGTGGCATGGGGTGCCGACATCGAGGTGCCGGATTTCACCCCGTAGCCGCCCTCGGGAATGGTGCTGTTGATCAACGCTCCCGGCGTGGAAATGCACCAGTACTTGGCGATGCCACACTGGTTGTATTTCTGGTTATTCGCCTTGTCCAGGCCCGACACCGCCAGCCAGTGGCCTTCCAGCCCAGGCTGAAAATACGGCAAGGCCGAACGCACGCTGGCGTTGGCATAGCCGCTGTTGCCGGCGCTGAACACGTTGATCACCCCGGCCTTGGCCACATCGGCGGCGGCGTCGAGCCAGGTGTTCTGGTTGTAGTGCTGGGCATAGGCCGCGTGCAGGTCGCCCAGGGTCTGGTAGCTGACATCCTTGGGCTGGCTGCCCCAGCTGTTGTTGATCGCGCGCACGCCGGAATCCACCAGGGCGCTGTACACCGCCTTGAAGTACTGGGGGTCCGGTGTGGGGCCAAACAGGAAACTGTCGTTGGCATTGGTGTTGCCGACGTAGATCTGCGCGTTGTACGCCACGCCGTGCATGCCCACGCCATCACGGGCCGCGCCCATGGTGCCGGTCACATGGGTGCCGTGGGAGTCGTTGTTGGGGTTGAGGGCGCCGGTGGTGTTGAACGGGCTGCCATCGACGTAGGTACCGCTGGCGGTGACCGCGTGATAACGGTCCTTTGAGGCTTCGGGATGGTTGGGGTCAAAACCCGAGTCCAGCGCGCCGATCTTCACGCCACTGCCGGTGATGCCGGCCGCGTAGGCCTCGTTGGCTTTCATCCGGTCCAGGCCCCAGTCGCTCTGGAACTCGGCCGAACGCCAACTGGCGGGATCGCCCGGTTTGCCGGTTTCGAGGTACTGCCCGTGGGCCGCCACGGACAGCAGCAGCAAGGAGCCTGCGGTGAAGGGTTTGAAGCGAGGTGAATCGGTGATCATGAAGAGTCCTTTTTCTTATTGTTGAAATACCTGTAGCGAGGCTGCCTCCTGTGGCGAGGGAGCTTGCTCCCGCTGGGCTGCGTAGCGGCCCCAAAAAAAGCGGGAGCGCTGCGCACTCCAGCGGGAGCAAGCTCCCTCGCCACAGCAAGCTCCCCCACCCCAAAAGTCCCCTGCACCCGGCAATACTCATCCAGGCATCAGCGGCTCATAGGGCCAAACGCCTCATCCACCTTGGCCAGGTCGGTGTCGCGCAAGTTGCCTGCGTAGTAATGCAATTTGGTCCAGGCCATCAGGTAGTCGTAGCGCGCCTGGGCCAGGTCGCGACGGGTGCTGTACAGCTGCTGTTCGGCGTTCAGCGCATCGAGGTTGACCCGCTCGCCGCCGAGGATGCTTTGCTTGGTCGACACCACCAGCGCTTCGGCCGAGGCCAGGGCCTTCTGGTAGGCGCGCAGCTTGCTGACGCCTGACAGGCAGGCGCTGAACTGGCGACGCAGTTCGATCAGGGTTTCGCGGGTCTTGCCTTCCAGCTCGTACTCGGCCTGTTCCATGGCGCGGCTGGCCTGGCGGGTGGAGGCCGAGACCCCGCCACCGGCATACAGCGGCATGCTGATTTCCACGCCAATGGTGTTGGTGTCGTAGCGCTGGTTGTAGGTGTTGCCGCTGTCGGATTCCTGCTGCCGCGAACTGGCATAGGCAGTTACCCGTGGCATATGCCCGGCACGGTTGCGCTCCACTTCATAGCGCGCCACTTCCAGGGATTGGCGTTGCGAGGCCAGGGTCGGGTTGTTGGTCAGGGCGAGTTCGTGCCAGGTGTCGTAGTTGGCTGGCGTCAGGGTGAAGGCGGCAAACCCCGGGTTCAGTGGCGCCAGGTCGTTGATGTTGACGCTCTGCACGCCGATCAGCGCACCCAGCTCCCGCAGCGAAGCATCCTGCTCATCCAGCGCCTGGATTTCTTCGGCGGTGGCCAGCTCATAACGGGATTCGGCTTCGAGGATATCGGTACGGGTGCCTTCGCCTTGTTGGAACAAATGCTGGTTCTGCTGAAACTGCTGCTCGTACGCCTTCTTTTTGGCGCGGGCAATGTCGATCTGGTCCTGGGCAAACAAGGCCTGGGTGTAATAAGTCAGCACCCGCACCAGCAACGCCTGGCTCTTGTCGCGAAAACTCTCGTCGGCGAACAGCGCCTGGGCCACGCCCTTGCGGTAGTTGGCATAGGCTTCGTAGTCGAACAGCGGCTGTTGCAGGGTGAAGGTGGAGCCGTAGCTGTTGTAGTTGCGGTCGTCGTGATAATTGCCGCCGCGCCCGTCCGGCAAGGTGGCCTGGGAGTTGTTGCGGCCCTTGTTGTAGTTGTACGACAGTTTGGGCAGCAGACCGGCGCGGCCAATGGTGCGGTTTTCCAGGCCGGCGTCACGTTCCTTGATGGCGCCGAGGAACACCGGGTCGTTGCGCAGGGCCTGTTCGTAGACATCAAACGGGCCCATGGCGGCCTGGGCGCTGCTGCAGGCGAGTAGCAAGGCGATGAACATCGGTTTCATGTTCATTCCTCGGTCAACGCCGAGCCGGCGCGGTCCAGCAGCGGCTTGAACAGGTAGTTGAGCAAAGAGCGTTCGCCGGTGCGGATAAACATCTCGGCGGGCATGCCTGGCTTGATCACCAGGCCATGGAGTTTCTCCAGGGCGCTGCTGCTGACGGTGGTGCGCAGCACGTAGTACGGCATGCCGGTTTTTTCGTCGAGCATCTGGTCGGCAGAAATCAGGCTCACCTCCCCCGGCACCCGGGGCGTGCGGCTCTGGTTGAAGGCGGTGAACAGGATGTCCACTGGCAAATGGGTGCCGACCTTGTCCACCAGGTGCACCGGCAAGCGCCCTTCCACTTCCAGGCGAGTGTCCTGGGGCACGATTTCCAGCAGGGTTTCACCGGCACGCACCACGGCACCTTCGGTGTGCACGCTCAGGTTGACCGCGATGCCATCGGCCGGGGCGTTGATTTCGCTGTGCTGCAGGTCGAACCCCGCGGAGGTCAGTTGCTGCTCCAGGGTCAGGCTGCGCAGTTGCGCGTCGGCCAGTTGGCTGCGGACCTCCTTCTGATACTCCTCGCTGTGCTGTTGCAGCTTGAGCCGCGATTCAAGAATGCCCTGCTCCACCCGCCCGCTTTCGCCGGTGTTCTGCGCCAGGTCCTGTTGCACCTGGGACAGCTGCCGCTGGTACTCCATCAGTCGGTTGCGCGGTATGTAGCCGTTGTCGGCCAAGGGTTGCAGGTTGTTCAACTGGTCGCGCAGGGATTGGGCCTGGGCGGTCAGGTCACTGCGGGCGCGGCGCATGCCGTTGAGTTGGGCAGTGGCGCCCTCGATGTTCGCGCGAATCCCGGCCTGTTCCCGGGCAAAGGCTTCGCGGCGGCTGCTGAACAGTTGGCGCTGGCCTTCCAGAACCAAGCCCAGGGCTTGATCCGGGTTACCGCTCAGTTCCGCCGGAAAGGTGATCGTCGACTGGTTGTCACGCTCGCTCTGCCACCGCGCCACGCTGGCCCAGGCCATGCGGTACTGGGCTTGCAGGGAGTGCACGTCAGCCTGGTTTTGCGTCTGGTCGAGGCGGAACAGCGGCTGGCCCTGCTTCACTGCCTCGCCTTCCCGCACCAGGATCCGGCTGACCACACCGGGGCTCAGGGTTTGCACGGCTTTGCGCTTGCCCGAGACCACCACGGTGCCCTGCACCGGAATGCCCTGGTCCAGCGGCGCCAGGCTGGCCCACAGGAAGAAACCACCGGCGCCGACCACCGTCAGCAGCCAGCCCATGCGGGCAAAGAAACGTGCGCCATGTTCGGGGTGAGCCTGTTCGTAATCGCGGTTGATTTGAATGCTGCTGTCGCTGCTCATGCGCCTGGATTCCTTCCGGCTTGATACTGACGGCTGAGGCTGACCCCGGTCTTTTCTCGCGGTGCTTCCTGCTGGCCGGACAGTGCCCGCAGCACGTCCTGGCTGGGTCCGAAGGCCTGCAAGCGGCCCTCGTTGAGCACCAGCAGCTTGTCGGCCTGTGCCAACGCCGAGGAGCGGTGCGTCACCAGCACCACCGTGCTGCCCTGGGCCTTCATCTGCATGATCGCGCTGGCCAGGGCGGCTTCGCCCACGGTGTCGAGGTTGGAGTTGGGCTCATCCAGTACGATCAGCCGCGGGCCGCCATACAACGCGCGGGCCAGGGCGACCCGTTGTTTCTGGCCACCGGACAGGCCGCTGCCTTCGTCGCCGAGCACGGTGTCGTAGCCGTGGGGCAAACGCAGGATCAGTTCGTGCACGCCGGCTTGCTGGGCGGCCTGCACCACTAACTGCGGGTCGGCTTCGCGAAAGCGTGCGATGTTGTCGGCGATGCTGCCGCTGAACAGCTCGATGTCCTGGGGCAGATAGCCGATATGCGGGCCGAGGTCGTCACGGTCCCAGCGATGGATGTCAGCACCGTCCAGGCGCACGGTGCCCGCCAGGGTGGGCCACACGCCCACCAGCACACGGGCCAGGGTCGACTTGCCGGAGCCCGAGGCGCCCAGCACGCCGAGCACTTCACCGGCCGTCAGGTTGAAGCTGACCTGATGCAAAGTCGGCACACGACGCCCGGGCGGGCCGGCGCTGACCTGCTCGAAACTCACATTGCCCTTGGGCGCCGGCAAGGCCATCTGTTCGCCCTGGGGCGGGAACTCGCGCATCAGGTTGTCGAGGCGCTGGTAGGCCAGCTTGGCCGAGCTCCATTGCTTCCACACGGCAATCAACTGGTCGATGGGGCTCAATACCCGACCCATCAGGATCGAACCGGCGATCATCATCCCGGCGGTCATGTCGCCCTTGATCACCAGCAATGCGCCCAGGCCCAGCACCAGGGATTGCAGGCACAGGCGCAGGGATTTACTCAGGGAACTGATGATCGAGCCCGTGTCGCTGGCCTTGTTTTGCAAGCCCAGAAACTGCGAATGCACCTTGAACCAGCGCTTGCGCAACGCACCCAGCATGCCCATGGCCTGGATGGTTTCGGCGTTGTGCAGGTGGCTGGTAGCCAATTGGGTGGATTGCTGGGAATACCCGCTGGCTTCGCCCAGGGGCTTTTTGGTCAGGTACTCGTTGAGGCACGCCAGCCCGATCAGCAGCACGGCCCCGGCGCTGGCCAACACCCCTAGCCACACGTTGAACAGGAAGATCACAAACAGATAAATCGGAAACCACGGCGCATCGAAAAACGCGAACAGTGCAGGCCCGGTGATGAACTGGCGGATGTGGGTCAAATCCCCCAGGGATTGGCCGCCGTGGCCCTCGCCCCGTTGCAGGTTGCGCTCGAAGGCGGCCTTGTACACCCGCAGGTTAAAACGCCGCTCCAACTGGCTACCGATGCGAATCACGATAAAGCTGCGGATCACCTCCAGCACGCCAATAAACGCGAAGAAGCCCACCACCATCAGCGTCAACATCACCAGGGTGGTTTCGTTCTGGGACGACAGCACGCGGTCGTAGACTTGCAACATATAAATCGACGGCACCAGCATCAATACGTTAATCAATGCGGTGAAGCAGCCAATACTGATCAGAATACTTTTGTAATCACCGAGTGCTTTAAACAGTGGTGCAACGGGAGTGGTCTTCGCCATGTTGCCTGATCTTCCCTGAGCCGAATGACGCGCAATAGTTTGCCCGGCGCCCCATTAAAGGGCGGGCAAACATTAAAATCGGGTTATATCGTTATAACGAACTATTAAGGTGCGCGTTGTAATAACAACACCGCGCCAGATTTGGAGCGCCCTTCATATTCGCCTTCTTTCTGGCGATTCAAATGTGTAATGCCCGTGCCTTCGGCATTCATCAACCAAATACCGTCGGGAGTCGGCGTCCAACTAACGGGCGCTTCCCCCAGCCATTGTCCGGCGCACGCTACATCCCCGCCGAGCGCGTTGGCTTGTTCGATCAAGTCCAGCGCGCACACCTGTTCCTGCTGGTGCAGCGCCCAATGCCCGGCCAGTTGCGCCGACGTAGGTAAAACCAGACTGTTTGCCATTGCTGAGGCTCCTGCCGACATAAGCATTGCCTGGAAACCCCAGGCCACTGTAGTGCGAAATAACGTCATCACCATCGCCCGTTCAAGGGGTGGACGCAAGGGCAGAGGGCAGCGCGTGCGCGCCGCCCTCCTTTACCCGTGTATCAGGCCACGATGTCGCTGACCGCTGCCTGGCCGACGGTGGTGACGAGGAAATCCGCCACTCCGTGCCCGGAGAAGTCCACGGCCAAGGTGCCCAGGTTGGTGCCCGAGGCGTAGGACAGCACCGCATCGCCAGCGTGACCGGTGAAGGCATTGACGAAGGTCAGGCCTGCACCTTTGGTGATGCCGGTGAGGTCGATCTTGTCCGAACCCGAGGTGAAGTCGAAGATCTTGTCGGCCGCACCCGGCTTGGAATCCGAGCTGGACCCGAACACGAAAGTGTCCGAACCTGCGCCGCCCCACAACTGGTCTGCCCCGCCACCGCCGTAGATGATGTCGTTGCCGGCACCGCCCTTGAGGATGTTGGCGGCGGCGTTACCGATCAGCAGGTCGTTGCCCGAGCCGCCGAAAGCGTTCTCCACGGTCACGCCCTTGGCGATGGAAACGTTGCCCACCAGGCCGCCAACGTCGGAGAACGAGGTCTCATTGAGGTTGATCTTCTGGTTTTGGGTAAAACCGGAGAAGTCCAGGGTGTCGTTGCCGCCACCGTCCCACACCGAGAACACCAGCTTGTCGGCCGATGAAGTGGCGCTGAGGAAATCACGCCCGGTGTTGGAGTTGAAGCCGTAGGTGGTGTCGCCGGCGCGGGTGTTGTAGTTGGCGCCGTAGAGCTTCTGGATCGCGGCAATGTCGTCGATCAGCGGGCCGGACGAGTAAGCCTCTACCCCGCCTTTGCTGAAGTTCTGGTTGGTGTTGCTCTCGCTCCAGTAACTCATGACGCTGTAGCCACGCGTGTCCTGTCCATAGTCCGCGTCTTTGTACGAAGGGTTGCCGGTCCCGGCGTTGTAGTCGCCAGGGTGGTCCAGGCCCAGGGTGTGGCCGATTTCGTGGGTCAGGGTCTGCCGGCCATAGTTGTTCAGGTCCGGGGTTTTGTTCGGCGTGTAGCTGCTGTTGGTCAGGTACCAGGAAGTGCCATCAAGGCCGCTTTCGTTGTACTTGGCGTTGGTGCCCGGCAGGTAGGCAAAGGCTGCTGCGCCGTCCTGGCCGCCGCTGTAGTTGCCGAAGGTCATGTGGAAATCACCGCCCGAGGCTTTCTCGGTGAAGGTGACATTGGCCACATCCGCCCAGGATTGCATGGCCAGTACGGCCTGTGCTTTCTGCTGGGTGTTGAACTGGCTGAACCCGGTGATCCCATGTTTGTTCATGGTCGCGTTGGAAGCCGAAGTCAGGAAGGTGTAGGTGAGGTCGATCTTGCCGTTGCCATCCACGTCCCGATACGCGGCGTTCTCACGCAGCAGGTGGTCTGCGGCCTGGTCAACGGTGAACGAGGGTTTGCCATTGACCGTGAGGTTGCCGCCGCGGTCGTATTGATGGCTAAAGCTATCGATTTGCGTATAGGCAGTACTTGCTTGAGCCGCCGATACAATAGCTTTGTCTTTTACTTTTGACATAAACGTACTTCCTTGTTTGCAAGTGGAACAGTTTTTGTCCGATAGAACCCACTCTGGCGAGTAAGTCCTATCACTCGCCCCTTTTGAAGGCGAAAGAAAACTGACACAACTTGAAATCATTCGTCCAGCGCTATTTTTGCGGGGCAAAACATGGCGCGGCGAATAATTCCTGCAAACGCTGGCTAGTAGCGACTTATAAAAAGACAACTATTTAAATATTAAATACCGCTAAAGTGGTTTTGCGAGGAATGGATCCAAAGTATTGATTGAGGTGCACTAAGAAAGTGTCACCGTGTCATTGTTAGTAGTGAATGGCCACCATCTTAGTACTTGTCCCGTATTACCGGGACAAGACTTAATCTATTTATTGATCGCGCCAGCCGGTTTGGCGCAGTGCCGGCAGGAGTGTTTGCGCATCCAGTGCCGGTACCCGCACACCGTGGTCGGTGGTCATTTCTTCGCCGGCCAGAATCGCATTAATGATCGCTTCCTCCACGGCCTCCGCCGCCGCGCTGAACAACGGCGAAATGTGGTCGTTATTGACCATGTCCAGCCGCGTGCTGAGGGGCAAACCCTTGCGCCCGTAATCGGCCACCGGCAAATCCTGATTGCCGGTGGCGAACGCCAGGAACAGGTCCCCGCTGGAATCTTCGGTGCCGCCGCCGGTGCGTGCAATGCCGATGGACGCCCGCTGCGCCAGGCGCTGGCATTGATGGGGTAACAACGGCGCATCGGTGGCGATGATCACCACAATGGAGCCCATACCGGGTGTACCGCGATCGGCAAACGGTGACGGGATGTCCATCAACTGCCGGCCTACCGGGTAACCGTCCACCCGCAACTCCTGGCGTTTGCCATGGTTGGCCTGCACCAGCACGCCCACGGTCCAGCCGCCCTGCTCCGCCGGCAGCCGCCGCGAAGCGGTGCCAATGCCGCCCTTGAACTCGTGGCAGATCATCCCGGTGCCACCGCCCACGGCGCCCTCCGCCACCGGCCCGGTTTCAGCGTTGGCCAACGCCTCGCGCACATGCTCCGGGCCGACGTGCTGGCCCCAGATGTCGTTGAGCAAACCGTCGTAGGTTTCCATCACCACCGGCATGCACCAGTACACCGCCGGGTCTGCCAGGCTTTCGCGCTCCAGGGCGATCAGTGTGTCGCGCACGATGCCGATGCTGTGGGTGTTGGTGATAGCCAACGGCGTGGTCAGCAACCCCGACTCGCTGATCCATTCCAGGCCGGTGGCATCGCCGTTGCCGTTGAGCACGTGGTAGCCGGCAAAACAGGGCTGGTGCCGTGCTGCACCGGCCCTCGGCTGGATCGCCGTCACGCCGGTACGCACCTGTTTGCCGTCGATACGGGTCTTGAGCGTGCTGTGGCCGACCCGTACCCCTGGAACGTCGGTGATGGCATTCAACTCACCGGGCGTACCCAGTCCCAACGTAATGCCCATTTGACGTGCGCGCATAACCACTCCTTACAATTTCTGAAACGCCGGACTCAACCGGCCACTGATGCAATACAGGATCACCGACAGCGCCAGCAGGCCGATGATAATCATGATGTCGCGAACCGAGGCGGCAATCGCCAGGGTCACCAACAGGTAGCCGGCGCCCAGCACCGCCATCAAGGCCGGCACCGGCCACAACGGCATGCGATACGGGTGCTCACGGTCACGCAGCACGACCCGACTCATCAGCGCACTCAGCGCGACGATCAGGTACACCAGCATGATCAGCAGCACACTGAAGGACGTCAGGTCCGCCAGGTTGGAGCTGAAGCTGAGCAACGCCGAAGGAATCGCCAGGAACAGCGTAGCCAACCACGGCCAATCCCAGCGCGGATGAATCCGGGTAAACAGTTTGTTGATGGTCGGCGTCCACAGCGCATCGCGGCCGCTGCTGAACACCACCCGGCCAATCTGGATCACGATGGCGACGATGGCGTTGAACACCGACAGGAAGATCCCGGCACTCACCAGCCGCGACAGGGTTTCATTGCCGTGGCTGGTCAGCAGGTAGCCAATCGGGTCGGGGCTGCTGATCATCGCGCTGAGGGACGGGGCACCGATCAGCAGCGCGGTGATCGGCACCAGTTCGATGACCACCACCAGCCCCAGGGACCACAACACCGCCTTGTGCACGCCCCTGCCGCCGCACTTCATGTCTTCCGCCAGCAACACCGCCGGGCCGTAGCCATTGAACGAAAACAGGCCGATGCCGACCGCGCCGATTACCAGCGCCCAGGGTGCGAGGTGCAACACGCCGTTTTCGACGATTTGCGGTTGCAACAACACGCTGACCGGCTGCACCGCGTTACCGAAGCCGATAAACACAATCACCAGCAACGCCGCCACTTCCAGCAGCAGGCAGGTGCCGGTGATCCATGCATTCAGCTTGATATTCAGGATACCCAGGGCGTAGCTGCACACCACTATCACCAGAGCCACGGTTTGTGAGTCGAATGTGGTGCCCAGGGCGTTATTCAGGTACGTCGCCGCGCCAGTGGCCAGCACCGGCGGGATAAACAGCAACATCACCAATACAGTGAGAAACGTCGCGTAGCCAGCCATGCCGCCGAACACCCGCTTGGCGTACACGTACTCGCCGCCCGCGCTGTTGTGGGCGCGGCCGAGTTCGGCGTAGCAAAAGGCGAACATCAGCGCGAGCAACGCGGCCATCACAAAGGCCAGGAACACCCCGCTGCCGGCCTGCTGGATCGCAAACGGCGCAATCACGAATACCGAACTGGCCGGCGTCACCGCCGAGACAGTGATGGCCACCACATCGAACACGCTGAGGGTGGGTTTCAGCACGCCGTCGGGCGTGGAAGGAGCACTCATATCGTTATCCTCTTGATTGTTCTTGGTTTGAGGCAGAAACGAAAAGGCAAAGCGACGCGGGGTATGTTCCTCGCTGACTGACGGCCAACTTAAACGCTCTGTATAAGGCGGCCAATTCCCCTATTGGAGTACTCCCCTTGACGCCACCGGGCAAAAGTCGAACCCTTGCGGCCTCATTCTTTGCGTGGAGCGGCACATGAGCCTGTTCAGGGAAGTCGGCATGCATGCGGGCCTGGGCCGTACCGTCGCACAGATCGGCACCGAGCGTTTCTGGAAACAACTGGTGCTGTTGTTGCACCAATGCGTGCCTTTCGACAATGCCCTGGCGATTTTCTACCCCGCCGACGGCCCGCCCCAGGCATTGGAGGAGTACGACGCCCAACCCAGCAGCAAACCGGCGTCGATGCTGGTGTATCTCAATGGTTTGTACTTGCTGGACCCGTTCTTCCAGGCCTGCCGCGAAGGCTATGCCAGTGGCGTGTACCGCCTTGAAGAAGTGGCGCCGGATCACTTTCGCCAGAGTGAATACTTCCTCAATTACTTTCACGACAACGTGCTGGAGGACGAGGTGCAATTCATCCTGCAACT
Organism: Pseudomonas sp. ADAK13; assembly: GCF_012935715.1. Classification (NCBI taxonomy): domain Bacteria; kingdom Pseudomonadati; phylum Pseudomonadota; class Gammaproteobacteria; order Pseudomonadales; family Pseudomonadaceae; genus Pseudomonas; species Pseudomonas sp. ADAK13. The sequence continues at coordinate 5,708,199 of NZ_CP052860.1, read as the reverse complement.
GCCGGGCGCGGGCACGTTGTCGCTGTCGTTGGGCATGCAGCGGCTGTTTACCGGGGAGGAAACGGGGTTGATGACGACGTTGGCGGCCTGGGTGTTGCCGTTGATGCAGCAGCATTGGCAGCAGAGTACCCAGCGGGTGGCGGCGCCTGCGCAAATGGCCAGTCAGATTCGCGATGCGCTGAGTCATTTTGGTTGCGGGGTGTTGTCGGAGCGGGAGCTGGAGATTGCGCGGCTGGTGCTGCGCGGGTTTTCGTCAAAAGCCATGGCCGAACGGCTGAATATCTCGCCGGACACGGTCAAGGTGCATCGTCGGCACCTGTACGCCAAGCTGGATATCTCGTCGCAGCCGGAGCTGTTTTCGTTGTTTATCCAGTCGTTGGGGCATGATCTGGAAAACCCTTGACGCGGTCAGCGCTCAAGCCGGAGCAGCCCGGCACGTCATGCTTGAGCGCTAACAGCAACCGGCCCGGGTCTACTTGGGTTTATTAAATAGCTTGATATTTTTTTCCGTTAAATGAACGCCGTCGACATGCACAGCAAAGTGCTCGCCTTCGGGCGTTACTTTAATCGTCAGCACGCCCACTTCCTGGGGCCGCAAATACGTCAATTGCATATCCCCGACCTGTTGGGGCGGCCCTTCTGTCCGTTTGATTTGCGTTATATTCAACTTTTTGAGCATCCTGGAAAGATCAAGCCGGTCGTCCTTGGGATTAAAGTTGGAAATCCGGTCTGGGTCACTCGCCAGTGAGTCGGTAGGCTTTTCATACTTGAAACTGTTACGGCCCACATGCCCGACGAGTTGGTCGCCACCACCGCCGCCGATAATGACGGAATCCTGACCACGATTGGCCTCCAGTCGTTCGCTTGCGTCTGTGCCACGCAAGGTCGGGCGGGCCGTGCTGGAGGGTTCGGGGTAGGTCCAGGTTCCGCCGGTAGGGAGACGTTCAATGGATGACATAGGGGTTACCTTTTATAGGTGAATGAAAGTTCAAGTGACACCGACGGCTGCCGATGCGTCGATCCGAAACTTTCCACGGTTATAAAAGTATTTTCCAGCTTGCTTATATGAGCGCGCATGACGAATAACTAATGAAATTCTCCGAATCAATATGTCGGGAATTCATTAGCCATTCATCAAACGGTAGTGCTGCCTCTGGAAACAGAGGGCTTCAAAAACCCGGTAACGACGCTCGCAAGGTTGAAAAAGCAACCGACCTATACAGCGAATATAAAGTCACCCGTATAGACAACGCCCGCGAAAACCTCAGTAACAAATCGCAAGCGGCCATTTATGTGTCCGGATGAATGTTTTTCTATGTGCAACTCGCCACTGGCGGCGTGGGTGAAAACCTCGTGGATCTGTACACCTAGATAAGCCGTCGCGTAAGGACCACCACCCGGATCTGCCGGGATCGGGTAGGTACCGCCTGTCGCCTGGGCGTTTTTATGAAGATCAAAATAGAACTCGATACGATTCCCAGCATGCAACGGGTCGAGTGCGAGAATTGATACCCGCAACCGTTCGCTCGACTCGGAGCGCGACACTTGGAAAGCCGTCAGGTGACGTTCTTGATCCCTATTACTTTCCAGTGTCCCCTTGAATGTCCCCTCCACTCGATGCTCAGCAATATGCTTTTCCAGCTTTTTCCTTTGCTGACTGTATTCGCTTGAACTGTGATCGCCTGACATAGCAAAACTCCTTTAGAAAATAGGTTTCCCGCCATCAGACTGTGTAAAAAAAACCGGTAAAGCACTACTGTGAAAAATACCGGTTTTTTAGAACTGTTTGTAATGACTGTAATAACCATCCCTGCTTACTCCAGTACTGCTCACCTACATTGCGTCCATCAGCGACCTGTACGAATCGTGTTCCACACCCGCGTACGAATCCGGTCGATGTTCAGCGGCATCGCTTCCAGTGCAAACAGCTTGCCCATCATTTCCGGGCTTGGGTACACCTTGGTGTCGCTCTTGATCGCCGGGTCTACCAGGCTGTCTGCCGCCGCGTTGCCGTTGGCGTAGTGCACGTAGTTGGTGATGCTGGCCATCACTTCCGGGCGCAGCAGGTAGTTCATGAACGCGTAGCCGGCTTTTTCATCCGGGGCATCGGCGGGCATGGCGACCATGTCGAACCAGATGGCGGCGCCTTCCTTGGGAATGTTGTAGCCGATGTTCACGCCGTTCTTGGCTTCCTTGGCGCGGCTTTCGGCCTGGAGGATGTCGCCGGAGAAGCCCACGGCCACGCAGATGTCGCCGTTGGCCAGGTCTGCGGTGTATTTCGAGGAGTGGAAGTACGCCACGTATGGCCGTACTTTCATCAGCAGGTCCTCGGCCTTTTTGTAGTCTTCCGCCTTCTTGCTGTGGTGCGGCAGCCCCAGGTAGTTGAGCGCTGCCGGCAGCAGTTCCGGGCCGTTGTCGAGGATCGCCACGCCACATTTCTGCAGCTTTTGCATGTTTTCGGGCTTGAAGATCAGGTCCCAGGAATCCACCGGGGCGTTGTCCCCCAGTACGGCCTTGACCTTGTCGATGTTGTAGCCGATGCCGGTGCTGCCCCACAGGTAAGGGAAGCCGTGGGCGTTGCCCGGGTCGTTGTTTTCCAGGGCCTTGAGCAGCACCGGATTGAGGTTCTTCCAGTTGGGCAACTGGCTCTTGTCGAGTTTCTTCAGCGCCCCGCCCTGGATCTGCCGCGCCATGAAGTGGTTGGAAGGAAACACCACGTCGTAGCCGGATTTGCCGGTCATCAACTTGCCGTCGAGGGTTTCGTTGCTGTCGTACACGTCGTAGGTGAAGCCGATCCCGGTTTCTTTCTGGAAGTTCTTGGTGGTGTCGGGGGCGATGTAGTCCGACCAGTTGTAGATCTTTACCGTCTCGGCGGCTTGGCTGAGGGTGGCGACAAATACCAGCGGCAACAGGGCAATGGGTCTCATGGTTCGATTTCCTGGCGGTTTTAGGGCTGTTTTTATGGCAGGCGATCAAAGATCAAAGAATCAGAGGATCAATACATAGGTCTTGCGTACGGTTTCCTGGATGTCCCAGATACCCGTGCTGTTGGCCGGCAACATCAGTGCGTCGCCGGCTTCTATGTGGAGCATTTCCCCGTTGTCGGGGGTGAAGGTGCAACGTCCCTGGATAAAGTGGCAAAACTCCTGGGCCACAATCTGCCGGCGCCAGCGCCCGGGCGTACATTCCCAGATGCCGGTTTCGACGCCGTCGTTGCGCTCCACGCTCAGGGTGGAGGCCACTGCCACCGGCGTGCCCAATGGCACGGCAACCGGCGAAGAGTCGGGCAAATGGGCGCTCAGTGTGTCTTTGAACTGGGTAATGCTCATGTTCATACCTGTGGTGATTGAAACGACTTAGTGCATGAAACCTTCCATGAACCCGGCAACCCCGCTGGCCAACTTGCGACGCCACGGCGCGGTGTTGGGGTTGGCCAGCACCTGGTCCTCGTGGACAAAGCTGCGAATGATCGCGTTGTAGCCCAGCCAGCGGCAGGGTTCCGGTTCCCAGGCCTTGAGCCCGTCCAGCCGGCCCGGCTGGATCACCCATGGCTGCTGCACCAGCGGCGTGTCGAGCCCCAGGATCAGGTCGGCCAACGTGCGGCCGCCCAGGTTGCTGGCTCCTACGCCCTCGCCGCCGTAACCACCGGCCAGGGCGATGCCTGCCGCGTGGTCACAGAGCATGTGCGGCTTGAAGCGTCGGGACATGCCGAGGTTGCCGCCCCAGGCGTGGGTGATGCGGACTTTCTTGAGCTGCGGGAAGAGTTCACCGAACAGGTAGCGACGCAGTTCGATTTCGCTGTCGGTGAGGTCGAAGTTGTGCCGCAGCTTGCCGGCAAACTGATAGCCGCCACGGGCACCGAACACCAGGCGGTTATCGGCTGAACGCTGGCCGTAGGTGACTTGTCGACTGCTTTCGCCGAACGCCTGGCCGCGGTTCAGGCCGATCTCATCCCAGGTGCTGGCCGGCAACGGCTCGGTGGCGACGATCAGGCTTTGCACCGGCAACTGATAGCGCCCCAGCGGCGCCAATGTCGTGGCATACCCCTCCACCGCCGGCACCACCCATGAGGCGCGCACCGACGCTTTGGCCGTGCGCAGGCTGCCGGATTGCCAGTGGGTCACGGGGCTGTTTTCGTAAATCGTGACGCCCATCTGTTCGACCACCCGCGCCAGGCCACGCACCAGCTTGGCCGGGTGAATCGTGGCGACGTGGGGGGCATAGATGCCGCCGTAGGGCTTGGCTATGCGGATGTGCTCGGCCAACTGCTGCGGGCCGAGCCAGCGGTAATCGTCGTCGGTCAGGCCCTGGGCGTGGAGTTTGGCCAGGTAGGCCCGCAGGCTGGCTTCCTGTTCGGGGTAGCGCGCGGCGCAATACAGCACGCCGCCCTTGCGGTAGTCACAATCGATGCCTTCGCGCTCAATCACCTGCGCCACTTCATCAGGGATTGCATGCAGCAGGTCGAACGAGGCCCGGCGTTGCTCCGGGGACAACCCTGCCAGCAGCCGGTCTTCCCCCAGCAGGTTGCCCATCAACCAGCCGCCGTTACGCCCCGAGGCTCCGAAGCCGGCGGTTTGCGCTTCGATGATCGCTATCTTCAGCTCGGGCGCCTGGCGCTTCAGGTAATACGCGGTCCAGAGCCCGGTGTAGCCGGCGCCGATAATGGCCACGTTGACGTCCAGGTCGTGCTCCAGGGACGGGCGCGCCACCAGCGGCTCGTCCAACTGGTCCATCCATAAACTGATATTGCGCCATGCAGGCATGCCAAGCTCCACCACCACACTTCGATGGCAGTGATCCTAGAGCCTGGCCTCAGGGGTTGTCTTGCGCGCGTGCACGCAGGGAAATTTGTTTGACGTAGGCCTTGGGCGACTGGCCGGTGTGCTGGCGGAAGCTGCTATAGAACGCTGATGTCGAATTGAAACCGGCGGCAAACGCCAGTTCATCGATACGTATCGGTGGCGTGGCGTTATCCAGTGCAGCGAGCAAATGCTGGAGGCGCGCCTGGTTGACGTAGCGGTAAAAGCTTTGGCCCAGCACCTGGTTCAACAGGTAGGAAATCTGGTTGCGGCTGTACCCGCACTCCTTCGCTACCCGTTGCAGGTCCAGTTCGGGGTCCAGGTACGGTTGCTGACGCTGGAAGTACTGTTGCAGGTCGTTGGCCATGTAGCTCAGTTGCTGGGGCGACAGGCCGAGGCGGCTGACGGTCGGGCGTGTGGTCTCGCTGCGGCTGGCGGACTGTTCGTGCACCAGGGACGCGTATTCGTTGACCCGCCAGATCAGGCCGTCGCGCACGGTAATGGCTTCGCTGGTGCGAAACGACACCAGCCCCTGGCCGCCGCGCAACGTGATGCGGTATTGAATGAACGCTGTGTCGCCGTCGGCGCGGATGCGGTCGGTGTGCTCGATCGCCTCATCGGCGCCACGGGGCATGCTGGCCTGCAGGTACTCGCGCAGGTCCTCTGCCCCCACGACGCGGTTCTGGAAGAAATCGTGGTACTGGATGTCCGGGTGGTAGTACGACATCACACCGTCCAGGTCCCGGTGTTTCCAGCACAGATGGTGACGCAGCACCAACTCGCCAGTGGCTTGGGTTTGCTGGGAGTCATCCGGGATGAAGTCGGGCATGGAGCGCTCTAAGGCTGGGACAGCCTGCGAGCTTGCCCAACTTTTCAGGCCGGTTCAATGGCCATTTGACAGTTCTGACTAATGGCCTTTAGCCCATTACCACGTAGGACATGACCCACATCAAACTTCCTGAAAACAACTGCCGAACGGGGCCAAAAAACTCCCCTGCCGGATGCGAACGAATGCTATTTTTAGGGCTCACGACGGCCAGGACCAGTGACGGTCATGGCGCCCCTGCAGCGAGCTAAAGGAAGCGCTCAATGAACAAGGTGGGCAACATGAATAAAGTGACGTTCCCCAACGCCTGCCAGTTGATGCGCTGGCATTTTCATCCCATGGGCTTTGAGGCGAGCATGGACGCTCCCGGCAGCATGATTGCCCGCCTGTTCGACCGCGCCAGCGGAGAAACCCTGATTGCGATTGCCGGCATTCCCTGCGCCACGGTAATGAACGCCGCCGACGTGGAGCGGATCATTGAAGCCGTCGAGGATGAGCTGGAGTCGTTTGTGCCGCCGCTGTCGTTGCGGGCTTAGTCGCTGCGGGCATAAAAGAAGGGCCACCCTGGGGTGGCCCTTTTTCATTTTCGCTGATCATCAAAAAACGCTTTGTCCCCGGCCACCCGGTCCGATGCTTTCGGCACGTTTACCCCTTGGCCGTCCTGCGCTTCGACATACCAGTAGCAATGGCTCACCGCCCGGGTAATCCCCACATAGGCCAGGCGCAGCACTTCGTCTTTCTGCGCGCTGTCGTAAGGCTCGGTATCGCCGTCCTTGCCCAGGCCCGCCATGCGGTAGACCTGGTTCTTGTACGGTGAACTGGTCAGATGCTGGCAATCTCCCAGCAGGAACACCGCATCCGCTTGCAAGCCCTTGGCGCTGTGATAGGTCAGTTGCTTGAGCCGACGAGCATCGTACGGCAAGCTAGAATCCAGATTAACTACAGACTGAATATACTCTTGTATCAATAGCTTATCGCTGCTTTTTCGATACAGCATTAATATCGAATCACCCTTTTGATAGTGCGCCAGCAGTTGCTGGCCCAGGGCCGCGTCATCCCGGTCACGCACGGTCACCGGCACCAGCGCCTTCGGGGTACCGCTCGCCTTGGCTTTCTTGCCGCTGATGGCCGGGGCGGCCCGCACGATGTGTTCGGCGGCATCGATAACGTGCTGATGGCTGCGGTAGTTCTCGCCCAGCATCACCCGTGTGGTCGCCGGAGACGGGAATTCCTTGTTGAATTCCATGAAGTATTTGGGCGAACTGCCCCGCCAGCCATAGATCGACTGCCAGTCATCCCCCACGCACAGCAGCGAAGAACGCTGGGCGCCACGCCCTACGTGCATGGCCGGGCCACGGCTGCGAATCTCCCGCAGGCTGGCGCGGATCCACGAGACAATCTGCGGCGACACGTCCTGGAACTCGTCGATCATCAGGTGCGACATCGGTCGCAGCAGGCCGTCGCTCAATAGCTTGAGGTTTTCCGGGGTGTTTTCGCCAAACAGCGAGAACATCCGGTTATAGGTCATGACCGGTGGCGACTGGTCCAGCAGATGATCTTCCAGGGCTTTCCAGAAGATGCTCAGGGCCTCGAAGTAAAAGCGGTCCGGGTCATCCTTGGCAAAACTCATCTTGCCCACGGCCGTCGGCACGTCCAGCCCCAGGTTTTCGATAAACCCGGCGGCGGCGACAAAGCTGTCCAGCAGTGGCGCGGAACTCAGCTCGCCCTTGACCTTGTAATCGAAGCCCGGGCCCGCAGTTGCGTCGCCCGCCAGGCTGCTCAAAAGCCGCTTGGATGAATCGTAGCTTTCAAGCCATATCAATGGTTTACGACAGAAAGCTTGAAACAGCGTGCGCTTGACCGCCCACTCTGCGCGTACCGACAGCTTTGAGCCCGGTCGGCTGACCTGGGCGTTTTCCCGAGGGTCGAAGCCGAGTACCACCCAGGCATCGAGTTCGGCGATGTAGCCGTGGCAGTGAAACGGCGCACCGTTGATATCGAAGGTCTGGCGATTGGGCTCAATGCCCTTGATCGGCCAGGCGCCCGCGCGAAACCACAGGTCTTCGATCACATCGCAGAGTTCTTCATCGCGCTTGGCCGCCAGTTCGGTCACGGCCACGCGTTTTTGCACGTCCGGATGATCGCGCTCCAGCTCCTTGAGCTGCAGGGCATGGCGCGCCAACGGGGCAATCATCTCGCGGAAGCGTTCGTGACGGCCGTGCAGCTGGTGATAGCAGGCGTTCAACTGCTGGCGCTGGGCGTCGTTGATGCGCAGTTCGAACGGATTGCTGTCGGCTTCATCAAACCCCGCTTCGGTGCGGGCGTTGAGGTTCTCAAAGGCTTGCAGGCGCTCAAGGCCCGGTAGGCTGCGCACCATCGGCAGAATGCGCGAGTGAAAGGTGCGCACCACCGCTTGCGCCTCTTTCATTCCAAGGGGTTGGCCCCACAAGGCGAGAATGTCCATGAGCTTGTTGATGAAGTCTTTGCGCGACTCGCGGGTGAAGGTCACCACCGTCATTGAGCTGAGTTCAAAGCCCAGGTAATGGGTCAGCAGCAGGATACGCAGCACCAGCGAGGTGGATTTGCCGGCGCCGGCACCGGCAATCACCGAAGTGGACGGCGTATCGCTGAAAATCATCTTCCATTGGGCCGCGCTTGGCTGGGCATGCGCCGGCAACAGGCGCGCCACATCGGCCTTGATGCGTTTTTTCAGCTCGGCGGTCAGCGGCAGGCGCCAGTCGTCGAACAAGTCGTCGTCGACGCCCGGCGCGGTGTGTTCATCCGGGCGGAAGTCGCGAATCAGCAGGACCTGGCGGCCCTCTTCAATGCCATCCGCCTTGCCTTCCTGGTAACCGTACTCCACACCAGCCGTGTGGCCGCTGCGAAAGCCATCGGCCTGGCCATGCAGCCATGAAAAACGGTGCTGGGCGCGCAGCCGCGTCAGGCCGTGTCCGAATAATCGGGCGGCAAGCCGTTTCAACAGGGGCATTTCGGCCAGTGGCCGCAGTTCGGGAGGCAGATCGGGGGTGTGTTGCGGCACGCGGACTCCTGCGATGCTTTAACTCGGACAAGAGCCCTATGTTCGCCGCAAATGCCCCTCAGTTCCAGCCAATTACTTTGCGCTCAGGCAGTTAGGCGATGAAGTGAAGACAAGCCCTGAGCATCGGCATCGAAGCATTCGATAGGAATCCTGCATTTTTTACGCTTTTTATCGATCTGGCGCTGATGGATCATGGCCCCATCCACAGGAGACGATCATGCTTGAACTTCGACCTTTCAACACGCTGGGCGGCGCCAATCACGGCTGGCTGGACGCTCACCACCACTTTTCCTTTGCCGAATACCACGACCCCAAGCGTATGCACTGGGGCAACCTGCGGGTATGGAACGATGACCTCATTGCACCGGGCACCGGCTTCCCGCAGCACCCGCACCGCGACATGGAAATCATCACCTACGTGCGGGAAGGCGCCATCAGCCATGCCGACAACCTGGGTAACAAGGGCCGTACCGAGGCTGGCGACGTGCAGGTGATGAGCGCAGGCACCGGGATCGCCCACAGCGAATACAACCTGGAAGCCACGCCGACGAAGATTTTCCAGATATGGATTATTCCCAACGAGGCAGGTTTACCGCCGTCGTGGGGCGCCAAGCCGTTTCCGAAAGGTGATCGCGAAGGGTTTGTGACCCTGGCCAGCGGCAAGGTCGGAGACAGCGAAAGCCTGCGCATTCGTGCCGATGCCCGCCTGGTGGCGGCCAACTTGAAAGCCGGTGAAAGTGCCGAGTATCGGCTGGACAACGGGCGCCGGGCGTACCTGGTGCCGGCGACCGGGGTGATTGAAGTCAACGGCTTGCGTGCACACGCTCGAGACGGCGTGGCGATTGAGGATGAGCAGGTGTTGCGGGTGACTGCCGTTGAGGACAGCGAGATCGTGTTGGTCGACCTGGCTTGACTGAATTTAAATGTGCTGAGGGAGCTTGTGTGGCGAGGGAGCTTGCTCCCGCTGGGGGCGAAGCGGCCCCGAAATCCTTGGAGCGCTACGCGCTCCAGCGGGAGCAAGCTCCCTCGCCACACAAGCTCCCTCGCCACAGGTTAATCAGTCACAGGTGCAATTGGGGTGTCAGTTAGACGAGATCGCCACGTCCACCAACACCTGCGCCTCTTCCACCAGTTGCTTGAGGTGATCTTCACCGATAAAGCTCTCGGCGTAGATCTTGTAGATGTCCTCGGTGCCCGATGGCCGCGCGGCGAACCAGCCGTTTTCGGTCATGACTTTCAGCCCGCCAATCGCCTGGTCGTTACCCGGCGCGTGGCTGAGAATCTGCTGGATGCTTTCCCCCGCCAGTTGCTTGGACGTCACCTGGTCCGGCGACAACTTGCCCAGCAAGGCTTTCTGCGCCGGTGTCGCCTTGGCGTCCACCCGGATGGCGAACGGCTCGCCCAGCGCGTCAGTCAAGCCGCGGTAGATCTGGCTCGGGTCCTGGCCTTTGCGTGAAGTCATTTCTGCGGCCAGCAGTGCCGGGATCAAACCGTCCTTGTCGGTGCTCCAGACGCTGCCGTCCTTGCGCAGGAACGAGGCGCCGGCGCTTTCTTCGCCGCCAAAACCGAGGGAGCCGTCGAACAGGCCGTCGGCAAACCACTTGAAGCCCACTGGCACTTCGTACAGGCGGCGGCCGATGCGTTTGGCCACGCGATCGATCAAGCCGCTGCTGACCACGGTCTTGCCCACGGCGGCATCCGCGCGCCACTCAGGACGGTTCTGGAACAGATAGTCGATGGACACCGCAAGGTAGTTGTTCGGGGCCAGCAAGCCGCCGGTTGGCGTCACGATGCCGTGGCGGTCGTGGTCCGGGTCGCAGGCGAAGGCCACGTCGTAACGGTCCTTGAGGCCGATCAGGCCTTGCATGGCGTAGCTGGAGGACGGGTCCATGCGGATCTGGCCATCCCAGTCGACGCTCATGAAGCGGAAGGTCGAATCGACTTCGGTGTTCACCACGTCCAGGTTCAGGCGGTGATGCTCGGCGATGGCCGACCAGTAGCGCACCCCTGCTCCACCCAGTGGATCCACGCCCAGGCGCAGGCCGGCGTTGCGGATCGCATCAAAGTCGATGACGTTGACCAGGTCGGCCACGTAGGTGTTGAGGTAGTCGTGGCGATGGGTGGTGTCAGCCTTCAGCGCCTGGGCGTGAGTGATGCGTTTGACCCCGGCCAGTTTATTGGCCAGCAGTTCGTTGGCCTTGGCTTCGATCCATTTAGTGATGTGAGTATCGGCCGGGCCACCGTTAGGCGGGTTGTACTTGTAGCCGCCGCTTTGTGGCGGGTTATGGGACGGCGTGATCACGACGCCGTCGGCCAGGCCGCTGGTACGGCCACGGTTGTAGCAAATAATGGCGTGGGAAATCGCCGGTGTCGGGGTGTACTCATCGCCTTCGGCAAGCATCACGTGCACGCCGTTGGCCGCCAACACTTCCAGGGCGCTGGCGCCCGCCGGGGTGGACAGCGCATGGGTATCCAGGCCAACGAACAACGGGCCGTTGATGCCTTGGGCCTCACGGTACAGGCAGATGGCCTGGCTGATGGCAAGCACGTGCCATTCGTTGAAGCTCATGTCGAATGAGCTGCCCCGGTGCCCGGAGGTACCAAAGGCGACGCGCTGGGTGGAGATCGCTGCATCAGGCTGGCCGGTGTAATAGGCCGTTACCAGTCGCGGGATGTCTACCAGCAGTTGAGCTGGTGCCGGCTTGCCCGCAAAAGGACTGAGAGTCATGCATAAACCTCTGAAAGAGAAGGATTCGGAAATAGAGTGCAGTTTACTGGGAGTTGGACTGCTCCGCGACGTTATAAATCCTACAACAATCAGCGATATTTCATTCTCATTCGGTCTGCGCCTGGGTCAATGCCAGGGCCAGGTCGCTCAGGGCGTTCCCCAGGTTGTATGCCCCGTCGAACGTGTGACTGAGTCGCAGGTGCTGGCGATGCAGGCCGCTGATGCTGAACAGCTCGCCTGGCGCTATCACCACCTGCCGGCCGAGCAGCCGTTGAAACACCTGGCGCATGTCCACCGCCGCCCGGGAGCGCAACCAGAAGGTCGCGCCCGCCGCCGGCATTTGGTAAGACACGTGATCCCTCAGGTGCTCGTCCAGGCGCTGACTCATTCGCCAGGCCTGCTCCTTGAGCTGGGGTCGCAACTCCCGCAGATGCTGGTCGATCCGCCCGCTCTGATAGAGCCGGGCAATGGCCCGTTGGCGGATGGACGACAACCGGAACGCGCGCAGCAGGAATTGGCGCTGCAACTCGCTGCCGAGGTGGCGCGACAGCAAGTAACCAAAGGGCGCTTCCGGGCCGAGCACTTTCTCGAAGGTGGAAAACACCATCAGTCGCTCGGGGTTGGCCAGGTCCCGCAGCGCAGTGATCGGCTGTTCGAAGCCAAGGTCGCCATGGCTGTCATTTTCTAACAACCAGCACCCGTGCCGGTCCAGCAGCCGTATCAATTGCATGCGGTCATGGTTGGACAAGAGCACGCCCGACGGCAGGCTGACGCCTGATGACAGCAGCGCCAGTTGCACCGGCTCATTGTTGAGCAACTGCTCCAGCAGCGTCAGATTCAGGCCGTCGTCCGCCGTAAACGGCAATTCGATGATCCTCACGCCCGCCCCCTGCAACAACCGCAGAATCAGCCAGTCACAGGGTGATTCCACGATAACGGCGGCGCCTTTGAGCCCCAGCACCTCAATCAGGATCTCCAGCACCCCGCGCAGGTCGGCGCCGATGTACACCTCGTCCGCCTGCCAACAACGGGTGGGCGACGAGGTATAGCGCGCCGCCAGGGCCGCACGCAGTTCCCAGACGCCGCACGGCTGCGACCATGGCTGCAAATGGCGTGGGTAATGACGCAACAGTTCGCGTTCCAGCAGCAACAGCGCCCCGTCCAGAGACACCCCAAGCGCCGGCTCGTCGGCGCTGAGGACCAGCATGCCTGGGCGCCGCGCGTTCGCATAAAGCCTTTCCAGCAGGTCACCACCGTTGCTGCCGGGCGGTTTATTCAGCACCGGCCAGGCGTAATAGCCCGACTTGGCCACCGAATAGACCCGGCCTTCCTTCTCCAGCAATGAATACGCGTATTGAATGGTCGAGATCGACACGTTCAGGCGCTCCGACAGCTGCCGCAACGACGGCAACTTCACCCGGGCATCGGTGCCGACCTCGTTGATGAGGTTGATCATGTAGCGATACACCGCCTGGTAGGCGAAGTCGGTTTGCCTGTCATCCTTGAAGCTCATCGCCGTTCACCCACCGTCACCCGCTTAACGCCCGGACAGTTGGCTGGTTGCAACGGCGGGCGCGTCTTGTTGCGGCGCCGTGGCCATGCACGCCACTTCAGTGGCAGACCGCTTGCGATAAAGGTGTTGCAGCAAATCAATGGGTAACCCGCTGATATCGGTAGCCCATTGCCCCAGCATCTCGGCCACCGGCTTGCCTTGCAGTGCCTTATGCAGCTCAGGGAGTGCCACCAGCATGCCGGGGTGGCATTGGCGCAAAAAGCTGTCGAGGCGTTCGCCGTGACGGATAAACGGCGAAAACATCAGGCAGTTCAGTTGATTTTCGTCCAGGCCAAACAGCTCCTGGACGTAGTCGGCCGCCAAGGCGCGCCCTTCCTGAGTCGCCGCCTGGGCAATCAGCTGTTCGGGCATCTGCTTGCGCCGCATGAACGGCGTGGCCTGCTGCACAAAGCCCGCTACGCCCTCCGCATACTCCAGTTCCCGCAGGCACTCGGCTTGCAGGCCGCACAGATGGGCCATCAGCAACGGATTCACGTAGGTCGGATGACTGTAATGAAAGCCGAACTTGTCCGGCTGGTAGGCCAGAAACTGCCGCACCAAAGGCCCGGACGAGTATTCGACCGCTTCCATCAGGTCAGCAATGCCGATATAGGCGATGTGGCGGTGGTCGTCCTTCTCGGGCATATCGGCGACATCGTAGTGCTCGCCGTACAGGTTGCAGTAATAGCCGTTGCTCCACTCGTCCATGCGCGCGAACAACCCGCTGAGCACCAGGGGTTCCCGCGCGGGGACCACTACGCCGGCCGACAGTGCAGCCTTCTTCAGCCACGCCAGGTACGCACGCTGCTTGCGTGAGGAATCACCGCTGACCAGTGCATGCACGCCGCCATTCCAGGTGCTCACGCGCTGGTAAAAGTCGCCAAGGGCCAGGTAGCCGTCATTGCACAGCGTCTGGCGAAGATCTCCGGAGGTCAGGTGGCCCACCATCAACAGGTTGCGCCGGCTGGTATCGCGCGCTGCGCCGGAGGCCGGCCGCAGATGGTTGAACGGCAACACCTCCTGATTCTCCACCATCAGCAGTTCGACACGCGGATCGTCATGCAGAAACAGCGCGCTGTAGACGCGATGCAGGGTGTCCAGCGCGGTTTGCGTCATGCCAGCATGGCGCAAGGTGGCGACGCGCAATTGAAAGGTGCGCGGTGTGCGGCCCGCGAGGGTCAACTGTGCCGCACGCAGCAACGCCAGTGCATAGCTGCTGCCGGCGCCTGTGCCGTGGGCGACCAATACCTTGTACTCACCGATCCGCTCCATGCCACCTGCTGCCACGACGATGCGTTGAATCAACAACTGAAGCGAGGTGCGTTCTGTTCGAGAAAAATGCCCTACCAGGCGTTGCAATACTTGTTGATAGACATAGTTCATGGCTTGCTCGTGAATAGCGCTCATAGTTCTACTACCTGAGTTGAAATATCAGTTTCGGGCAACCGTTAACGGCACTTGCCGGACCTGTTGTTTCTGTAGGGGGGCGTTGTCTATTGCAACATGTGACATTCAATGAAGATTAGCACCGGGCCATACCCGCCGAGGGGCACTTCGAGGGGCTTCCAGCACCGGGAAACGCCTTGCATTGCGGCGCGCAGCTCAACCGGGCAGCCCTAGGAACGCTCTTACAACTTCCTTCGCTGTTTTAACTTGGAAACTAAAGAAGCATCCGACACAAGCAACTTTAATAATGGTTTTTCGCCGGGACAGGCACACGGAACGTTATTGGGTTTAACGGATGCACAGGGTGATTTCAGATATTCAATCATTGCTCAATCCTTGAGATGAAAGTGACCGGGCAATTATCAGCGCTTGAATAATGATTAACAGATACAGAACCCGGGCTAAAACCAGTTCAGATGGGCGCACGCAGTGGGTCCGGAGCGTCCAGATACGACAACGCCGCGCTGGGATTCAGGGCGGCGTCAGGGGGAGGCAGCTGATTTACCGGGCTGAAACGCTTAAGTCCCGGTTTAAACGGCGAGCAGGTTAAATCCTTTCAAATGGCGCATTTGCCCCATGCGCCCGGGGGCAGGAATACTCGCTTGAGAATATTCCCACAGATCAAACAGCTTCTACCTGCAAGGCAACACGCTCGCGGCATGGACATTCATCCATATAGCGGTGCGCTTCGACGAATTGGCTGAAGGGAAATACCGTGGTTTTCAGCGGTACCAGCACCTTGTCGGCCGTCAGTTGGTTGATGTCACGCAGGGCGCGCTGCAAGGCGACCTGGTCCTGGATGATGCCCAGTTCCGGTTTGCCAGTGAAGTTGCCGATACAGTGCACAAAGAACTGAATGTTCTTCTGGAACGCCGCACAGGCCGGGAATGGCGTCTGGTTGCCACCTTGCAGGCCATACAGCACCAGGCTGCCACGGGGCGCCAATACGTCGCCCAGCAGCGACATCTGCGGGCCACCCAAGCCATCGAACACCACGTCAACGCCGCGGTTATCGGTGAACTTGTTGACTTGCATCAACAGGTCCTGTTCCTCGGTGACGATGACCTTCTCTGCCCCGAGGGACAGCAGGTACTCACGCTCGTCACTGGTCTTGGTCGCGGCAATCACCCGTACACCCAGGGCTTTGCCCAGTTGCACGAACGACGGGCCGGCACAGTGGCTGGCGTCTGTCACCAGGGCGAATTGGCCGGGTTTGACCCGCGCCAGGTCCATGTACGCAAAATAGGCAATCAGCAGTGGCGTGTAGTGCACACTGGCTTCAATCGGGCTCAAGACATCCGGGTAACGGGTCAGGGCCGAACGGGGCAGGACGATCTGTTCGCCATACACCGGGTAATCATTGGGGCTTTCGGCCGGGAAGCTGGCGACCTTGTCACCCACTGCCAGGTCGTCGACACCCTCGCCAACCGCCACGACCACACCGGCCATTTCATGGCCCAGGCCTGATGGCAGGCGGGCATGGGACGACGCCAGGTTCTGGCGCCACAGGATGTCGTACCAGCTGATGCCAATCGCCTCGACGCGCACCTGCACTTCGCCCGGTGCGGGCTTAGCGGCTGCATGCTCTTCGCATTTGAGCACCTCGGCCGGACCAAACTTGTGAAAACGGATCGTGCGGGACATCGCAAACCTCGTCAAAGTAACCTCTATTGCCATGAACTCTATCTGGGCTTTCGGAGCAAGACCACCGGTCGCCGTTAATAGTCGACATGCCTGTCATTGATTCCGCACATACGGAAAACGTACCAAGCCATGTAGGAAAACTGAATTAGCCGGTGCAGAGTACCAGCCTTTCCCCGTAAGATTCATGCCGGTCATTGTTCTTATATGACCACTCCCGTCAAGTTTACTGACGCCGCCTGGGACACAAGATGAACCGTAACGACCTGCGTCGTGTCGACCTCAACCTGTTGATCGTATTCGAAACCTTGATGCATGAGCGCAGTGTGACCCGCGCTGCCGAGAAATTGTTCCTTGGCCAGCCGGCCATCAGCGCGGCGTTGTCGCGCCTGCGCGGCCTGTTCGACGACCCGCTGTTCGTGCGGACCGGGCGCAGCATGGAGCCGTCGGCCCGTGCGGTGGAAATCTTCGCCCTGCTCTCCCCGGCCCTGGACTCGATTTCCACCGCTGTCAGCCGCGCGTCCGAATTCGACCCGGCCACCAGCACCGCCGTATTCCGCATCGGCCTGTCCGACGACGTCGAATTCGCCCTGCTGCCCCTGCTGCTCAAACGCCTGCGGGCCGAAGCCCCCGGCATCGTGCTGGTGGTGCGTCGGGTCAACTACATCTTGATGCCCGGCCTGCTGGCCTCCGGGGAAATCTCCATCGGCGTGAGCTACACCACCGACTTACCGGCCAACGCCAAGCGCAAGGTCCTGCGCCGCAGTAAACCGATGCTGCTGCGGGCCGACAGCATGCCGGGCTCCATGAGCCTGGACGACTTCTGCGCCCGCCCCCACGCCCTGGTGTCATTCGCCGGGGACTTGAGCGGGTTTCTGGATGAAGAACTGGAAAAACTCGGCCGCAAGCGCCACGTGGTGCTCGCGGTGCCGCAGTTCAATGGACTGGGGACGTTGCTGGCGGGGACCGATATTGTCGCGACCGTGCCGGACTATGCCGCTGAAGCGCTGACTTCAGCCGGTGGCTTGCGGGCTGAGGAGCCGCCATTGCCGGTGCGCACGTTTGAATTGCACATGGCGTGGCGCGGGTCCCAGGACAATGATCCGGGGGAACGTTGGTTGAGGTCGCGGATTCAGATGTTTTTTGGGGATCCGGATAGCCTGTAATGGGATCCCCCGCGACGGCGGCGTCATCTTCGTTTGCCGGAAACAGCGCCGGCATGGTTCTGCGATTACAACGTTAGCTTGCCGAGTTGAAACGACGCCGGTACTCCGTGGGCGTGAGGCCAACGACTCTCCGGAACCGTGAACGGAAGGTCACCGCAGACCCGAATCCGGAAAGAAATGCCGTTTGATCAATCGATGTCTCGCTCTCCTCAAGCAATGCACGCGCTCGATCAATACGAGCGGTGAGAAGCCACTGTAGAGGTGTAGTCCCGGTCTGTTGTTGAAATCGCCGAGCGAAGGTGCGAGAGCTCATGTTGGCACGCGCCGCAAGATTGTCGACAGTGTGCGAACTGTTCAGATTGTCCCGTATCCATTCGATCAAGGGCATTAAGCTCGTTGAAGAGCCTGGAAGCTCCTGACGAATGAACTGGGCCTGACCACCGTCACGGTACAGTGGCGCGACCGCTAGACGGGCAGTGTTTGCCGCAACAGTCTGACCAAAGTCGCGTCGCACGAGATGCAAACACATATCCAGTCCTGCTGACGCGCCGGCCGAAGTCACGATGCTTCCTTCATCGACGAACAGAACATTAGGTTCTACTTGTATCTCTGGGTGAAGCCTGGCCAAGTCCTCGGCGAAACGCCAATGGGTGGTAGCGCGTTTTCCATCAAGAAGACCGCTCGCGGCAAGGATAAAAGCCCCCGTGCAGATTGATACCAATCTTGCACCACGAACATATGCCTCGCGAAGGGCGATGCTTACTGCCTCTGGAACCTCTCCAAACGGGTCTTCACACCCTGGAACGACGATAGTGTGGGCGAGCTCAAGACGGTCGAGGCCGTACCGCACCTGCATATCAAAGCTTGCGGACCGAATTGTCCGCTCGGGTGCGCACACCTCAACCTCGTATGCGTTGCGGCCATCGACCTGGGAAGCCAAAGCGAAAACCTGATAGGCGATACCAAAGTCCAACGGCACCACGTCATTCAATACCAGAACCGCAATTTTATGCACGACGTTGGCCTCTGCTCTCACACGCAAAATAATTGGCAGTAAACGATCGCTTGATGTCGTTTAAGCCACTCACCTGTAGCGTCCAGCAGGAATACTCTTTCGTCAACCACGACGCGAGGAGACGGTAATGCCTGATGAGATGAGCAATGCGATTGAAGACCGCCAGCTGCAGATTGGCATGGTGATTTTTCCTGGTTTCACTCTGCAGGACTTGGCTGGCCCACAGACGGCGTTCGGCCTTCATGCCAAGACCCACATCATCTGGAAGACGCTGGAGCCCGTTCCCACGGATATGGGCGTCACCCTGAACCCCACGATCACGATTGATGACGTTCCAGATAACCTGGACGTGCTGTTTGTCGCAGGTGGTGGAGGAACGCCTGAAATCATGAAGGACCAGGAGCTGCTCGATTTTATTGCTCGCGCAGGAAAGACGGCCACCTATGTAACCGCCGTGTGCACAGGCTCTGTACTTCTTGCTATGGCGGGACTACTGGAGGGCTACCGTGCAGCGACCTATTGGCCTTTCTACGCACCCCTCATCGCACTGGGTATCGAACCGAGCTACGAACGGGTATGCGTCGACAGGAACCGAATCACAGGTGGCGGTGTAACGGCAGGCATCGACTTTGCGCTGAAGGTCATCGCCGAACTCAAAGGCCGGGACGCGGCTGAGTTTACGCAACTCGTGCTCGAGTACGACCCACAGCCGACAATGAGCTCGGGCAACCCGCGTACCGCGCGGCCAGAGATCGTCGCACAGATAACGGGGCTGTGGGGGCGAACTGACGAGGCGGTAAGAGTCGCGAATGAGCATATGGAGCGCCGAGCGCAGTTATCAAAACGGGTTCCCGCCTGATCGTAGTTCCATAACGGGGACCCGGACAGCCGCTGATACACCGCTCAACCATCCGTAGACCGCGTGAGTGCCTCCCACTGATCGATATCCCGCAGGGACTGCGCGAGTTTTTCCCGCACATAACCCAGCGCATCACTGCCCAGCAGCAGATGCGCCGGTGGGTTGTCGCTGGCAATCAGCGTCAACATCGCCTGTGCGGCTTTTTGCGGGTCACCCAGTTGGTGGCCGCTTTTCTCCTCCCGCGCCTGGCGCACCGGATCAAAGCTGGCGTCGTAGTCGCCAATGCTGCGGGGGGTACGCTGCATCGAGCGGCCGGCCCAATCGGTGCGAAACGAGCCCGGCGCCACCGCGGTGACAAAAATATTGAATGGCTTGAGTTCCTTGCTCAAGGTGTCGGAAATGCCTTCCAGGGCGAACTTGCTACCGCAGTAGTAGGCGATGCCCGGCATGGTAATCGTGCCGCCCATGGACGTGATGTTGATGATGTGGCCGCTGCGGCGCTGGCGCAAGTACGGCACGAAGGCCTTGGTCACGGCCACGGCGCCGAACACGTTGACGTCGAATTGACGACGCATGTCTTCCAGCGGCGACTCTTCGAAAATGCCCTCGTGCCCGTAACCTGCGTTGTTCACCAGGACATCCACCGGCCCGAAGCGGGTCTCGACCCCGGCAACGACGCTGTCGATGCGCTCAAAGTCCGTGACATCGAGGATTACCCCGTGGGCACGCTCCGCGGACAACGCCTCAAAGGCTTGCAGCGCTTCCTTGTTACGCACGGTACCGATGACTCGGTGACCGGCAGCCAGCGCCTCTGCCGCCAGCGCCTTGCCGAAGCCGCTGCTGATGCCGGTGATGAACAGGGTTTTGTGAATACTCATGGGAAATACCTCTCGGTTGACGTGCACCCATGGTAGTCAGCTAATCACCGTCGACCTATGCCGGTAAATCTATGAGCGTTGCCTATTCCTATCAGCTTCGCCTGGTGCCGGATGCTGCTCGCCCGCCCGACGCTCAGTGCGCTTTTTTTGCTCTTGCCTGAATTGCTGCTGCCAGCGCGCCAGCGCCTCAGCCCCGTCCGATGCCTGCACCGCGACGGGTGCAGACACGATCATCCCGAACAGCGTCCAGACTAGGAGTTGCTTCATTTCATCTCACCTTCGTTGTGTTGGCTGAAACCTGTGTGTAGTGGTCGAGCAACCCCGCCAGATCCTGGTAGCAAGCCGCCAGGTCGTGGGCGCCCAGCCGGGTCAATGACCTTGATGTTCGCCGGGCCTGGGCCGCGCTGATCGCTGAATGGGAGGCATGCCTGGAAATGCGCCGGTTGCCGGTTTGCACGCACCTGGCGATGGATGAGCCGGGGTCCAGGTCGCGTGTCTTGCGGTGCAGCAACCTCAACTGCCGGCCCAATTGAAGCGACACAGAGCCGGCCTCATCGGCGCCCGACAGCGCCTGCAAGGCAACCATCCGGTGCTGTTGCGTTGCCTGCCACTTGAGCAGGTCCATGCGGTGCCCATGGCGAAGTAACCGGCGCGTGTCCTTGTGCAGGGCCTTCCTCAGGACGTGAGCGTGGCTGGCGGTTTTCCCCGGTATGAGCTGGAAGGCCAGCAGGCAGATAGCGATCGTCACCATCCAGGCGAGTGCCTGATTGGCGAAGTCGGTGAAGTCGTATTGGGCGGTCCCGCCGGTGCCGACGAGGGTGTTAAAGGTAATCAGGTAGGCGATGCCTTGCAGGGCATGGCGCGGCCGGGTGGTGGCATGAATCCCGACCGACCAGAACGCAATCAGCACCACCGTGAGCAACCCGAACCCGCTGACATGGGGCAACAGCAGGAACTTGCACCCCGCCGCTGCCAGTATTCCGTAGAAGATTCCCCTGGCAAAGCTTGCGATGCCTTGCTCGGGCGCCGGGCTGATGGCCAGCAAGGTGCAGAACGGGCCCAGTACGGCCAGCAAGGTTGGCCCCTGGTCCCAGCCGGTGAGGTACCAGACAGCCCCGGTCGCCAGCGTGGCCAGCAAGGCCCGCACACCGTTACGCACTGCGGCGCCGTAATGCCGGTGGAAGCCCACGGCGCGGGCCGGCGGTTGAGGCGCGCGCTCAAGGCAGGCAAAACTCGACAAGGCGCTGGCCAGGTCGGTCAGTTGTTCATTCAGGCGTTGTTGGCCCGCACTGCTTTCAAGACTGGATTGCAGCGCCCGGACGCGGTCGGCCGCCACGGCAAACCCGGGCATGGCTTGCGCCAGTTGTTGCAGGTCCGCGCCGATTCGAGCCTGCGAAGGCAACACACACTCGTCCAGCACCACGGCATGTAAGTACGCAAGGCCGGCCTGCAGGGTCACCCGCCTCGTGCGGATCAGGAATGACTCACCTCGACCCATCCCGAGCAGTTCGTCTACCTTGCTGATATCAAGGATGAGCGGGCCCGGCGCACTCGTCGCGTCTGCGTTAACCCGCGCGGCCAGCAAACCCAGGGTGCGGGACGAGACGTCCTGAAGCGCCTTGTGCAGTGTGCGCTCCACGGTCTTGCGGCTGAACAGCGTGGCCACCAGGCTCAGGCTCAACACTCCGAGTACCACGGCGGTGCCCCGCCCGACGAGATGCTCGAAACCTTGCTGCGGCGCGACAATGGCCGGCCCCAGGGCAAGGCAAACGGTGTAGCCGGCAACCACCGCCGCCGTGGCCTGGTAGTGCCGAAGCACGGTCATGGCACCGACACAAAGGCCGAGCCACACCCCGATCCCGAGGATAAACAGCAGCATTTTCTGGGCGAACAGACTGATCAGCACCAGCGCGACAGCCAACCCCACCAGGGTGCCCAGCACCCGGTTGAACCCCTTGCCGACCACCGCGCCCTGTAGCGGGTGGATCAGCAGCAACACCGTTGAAGCCGCCGAGAACGGCGAGTCCAGGTGCAATTGGAACCCCAGCCACAGGGCCAATGAGGCCGCCATCAGACTGCGTACCACGTAGCCCGATATAGCCGGTTCCCATGCCCCCAGCATGCGCAGCGCCCGGACCCTCACATGAATGCCTGGAGCCATTGCACAAGCCTCCAGCGCGGTGCGGTCCCTGCCTCCGCGACCTCGACGCTGGCGGTCATCCCCGCTGCCAGCTCTACGTCCTGCGGCACGGTGTCCAGTTCAATCCGCACCGGCACGCGCTGGGCCAGGCGTATCCAGCTGAACGTCGGCGCCACTTGGGGCAAGCCGCTGTTACTGCGCAACTCGTTGCCGTCGGCAATGCCCCGGCCCATGCTCGCCACATGCCCTTCGAGCAGCGGTGCAAACCCCATGAGTTTGATTGACGCCCTGGCACCCACCCGGATACCGGCCAGCTTGGTCTCCTCGAAGTAACCGGTGACCCAGAAGCTATGGCTATCGACCACGAAGATATTGGTCTCGCCCGCCGCCGCGTAGTCACCCGGCTGCAGGCGCAATTGGGTCACATACCCGTCGACCGGCGAACGAATGGTGGTGCGGTCCAGGTCAAGCCGTGCATGGGCCAATTGGCTCTGCGCAGCCTCCAGGCGCGCCCTGGCTACGGCGAAGTCCCGGGCCGCATTGTCGGTTTCCTCCCGCGCGATGGCATCGCCGAGCTGGTTGCGGCGTTTGAGCTGTGCGCTGCGCTGCTCGAACACACTGCGCGCTTCGGCAAGCTCGGCCATGCGCTGTTGCTGGGCCAGCAGGTAGCTACTGCGGTCGATCTGATACAGCAAGGCGCCCTTGGCCACCCACTGGTTGTCCCCCACCTGCAGTTGTTCCACCTGGCCGGACACCTCGGGGGCAATCCGGATGACTTGCGCGCTGACACGCCCGTCCCGCGTCCAGGGTGCCAATTCATAGGCGCGCCACAACTGCGTGCAGAACAGCAACGCCGTCAGCCCAAGCACCAGGGTGACGAGGGTCTTGAGGATGTGTTTGAGGGTCATTGCGGCGCCCTCAGCACTTCAGGACAAGGGTCGAGAGCACGATCAGCGACACAAAGAAGCGCGCCAGGCTCGGGTGCCAAGTCCAATCCAGCCAGCGTCGCAGGGTCCGCTCCAGCAGCCCGTACACCAGGGCGGCAACCCCCACGTAGAGCAGGAACGGAGGCAGGTAGAGGTGGGCAATCGTAATTTCGCTGAGCATCGGTTGAATCTCGCAGTCGGCAATCACCTTGATGGCCTTGGTGACGATGGTAGGGACTGCAAGGTCTTGCCGATATTGAGTATGCTGCCAGCATATAATCAAATTCGGACAATCGAGGCGACAGGGCATGGGCGAGATGAAGCTTCAAGGAATTGATCAATTCGAACTGGACAGTTTCGCCCAGCCCGCCGTCGCGCTGATGCTCGGCAGCCAGCGCAACGACACCGAATTCCCCGTGCACAGCCACCGCAAAGGCCAGTTGGTGGTGGCGTACCACGGCGGCATCGTGTGCACCGTAGAGGATGGCGTGTGGATGGTGCCGTCGGGCTTCGGCGTATGGATTCCCGGCGGTGTTGCCCACAGCAACCGGGTGACCGCCAACGGCAGGATCGGCTTTCTGTTTGTCGAGCCGGGCGCCGCCGCGTTACCGGAGAAATGCTGCACGCTGGTGCTATCCCCGCTGATCCTGGAGCTGATCCTGCACCTGAGCGCCCAGGCCCAGGATTATCCGCCCGCGAGTGCCAATGCCCGCGTGGCGAGCGTGCTCCTGGAACAATTGGAACTGGCTCCCTCGGAGCAGTTGTACCTGCCACTTCCCGCCACCACGCAGTTGCGGTTTATCGCGCGCGGCCTGGCCCAGGACCCGGCCAATCGTTGCACCATGGCCCAATGGGCACGTCAGGTCGCCATGAGCGAGCGATCCCTGGCGCGCCTGGTCAAGAACGAAACAGGGCTGACATTTGGCCAGTGGCGCAAGCAATGGCAAATCATCGTGGCCTTGCAGAGCCTGGCCGAAGGCGAGTCGGTGCAACGAACCGCCGAGGCGCTGGGGTACGAGTCGGTCAGTTCGTTCATCAGTATGTTTCGCAAGACCCTGGGTTCGTCGCCGGCGCGCTACATCCGCGGTACCGCAACGCGCTAGCCCCCCACCTGTTCAGCCAGCAACACCGGCAGATGCGCCTGCAAGAACGCCACCCACGTCCGCACCTTGGCATCCAGAAAGCGCCTCGACGGGTACACCGCAAAAATGCTCCGTTCCCTTAGCCGATAGGCGGGCAACAGCCGCACCAGCGAGCCGTCGCGCAACGCCGGGGCTGCGCTGAAAAACGGCAACAGGCTGATGCCCATGCCCTCCTGCGTGGCCTTGACCATCGCATCCGCGACATTGGTCCTGAAGGTATCACCCGGCGCAATCGCAATCTCGCCCTCCTCGCCCTTGAACAGCCACGCATCCTCCTGGAAATCCTGAAGATGCAAGCGTCGATGTTGCATCAACTGCTGCGGCTGCTCGGGCACCCCGTACCTGGCCAGGTACCCCGGCGCCGCACAGGGCACGCTGAACAACTGCCCCACCGTTTGGCTGACCAGCGCCGAATCCGGCAATGAATGGGCGATGGAAATCACCACGTCGTGGCCCTCTTCCAGCGGGTCCGGGTTGTGCTGTGACAGGGTCAACTCCATACAAACATCCGGGCAGTGCTCGCTGTAGCGGGCAATCAACGGCGTGATCAGCACCCCCAAGCCGCTCATGCAATGCACCCGCAACCGCCCGCGCGGGTTGAGGTGGGCGCCACTGGCTTCTGCCGTGGCTTCTCTCACGTCTTCAAGAATGTCGCGGCAGCGCAACAGGAACCGCTCGCCCGAGTCTGTAAGGCTCAGGCGCCGGGTGGTGCGCTGCAACAGGCGGGTCTCTAGGTGTTTTTCCAGCTCGGCGATCAACCGCGACACGTGCGCCCCGGACATGTCCAGCGCCTGCGCCGCCGCCGCAAAGCTGCCCGTGTCGACAACCCGGGCAAACACCTGCATGCCATTGAGCAGGTCCATCAGCGCTGCCCCTCGATTGCTACCTGATCCGTACGAGTCATTCACCTGTTCCTGTCTTTATCCCGGCGGGGCAATCACTAAAATGAACCCTACTCACAGAGGGACTCATCATGAATATCAAATGGCTCAGTCTGATCATGCTGTTCACCGCCACCGGCGCCATGGCGGCCGGCAGCAATGAAGCGCCGGACATCCAGCGCATCGTTTCAATCACACCCGTGCCCGGCAGTTGCCAGGTGGAACCGGCGACGATGGTTTATCTCGACAGCCAGGGCGTGCGCCACACCGTCAACTACCAGGTCATGGGTACTTGCCAGGGCGGCGTTTAAAGCAGTTTCCAGGTGTAACTGAGGATCAGCCGGTTCTCGTCGATATCACTGCGGTAGTTCGAGCGCGCCATGACGTTGCGCACCCGAATACCCAGGCCACTCAAGGTGCCGCTTTGCACCACATACCCGATATCCAGGTCGCGCTCGCGGTCCTTGCCCTCGTAACCGGCGCCGGTGGTCACGTTGTTACCGGTGATATAGCGCACGGTGGTGGTCAGCCCGGGAATGCCCAGCGCAGCGAAGTCGTAGTCATAGCGCGCTTGCCAGGAGCGTTCGTCGGTGTAGGCGAACTCGTAGGTGGGCACCTCATTGCCCAATGGCGAGATGTTGGCGAAGACCCGTGGGAACGCGCTGTCGCCGTACATGGCCTGGTAACCGACGTAGAAGATATGGCCGCCATGCTTCGCCGACAGCAGCGAGAAAAACGCCTGGTTGTCGATCTTGCCGAGCAGTTTGTCGCCGTCTTCCCGGGCATCGTAGTAACCCAGGTTGGCGCCGAGTACCCAGTCGCCCATTGGCTGGCTGTGCTTGAGCCCGACAAAGTCCTGGCGATAGATGTCTTTCAACTGGCCGCGCCAGTAGCTGAGCGTGGTGCGGTTGGTGTTGAAGGCGTAGTCGCCGCCGACGTAGTTGAACGCATCACTTTCAGCGCCGCGCTGCGGCACGTGGCCGAGCATGGCGATCATCTTCTCGTCGCCGGCCTCGTTGCGCAGGCTGGTGGTGGTCAAGTGCCCGGCCTGCAGCGTAAGGCCGGCGATTTCACCGGAGCTGACACTCACGCCCTGATAGCTCGGCGGCAGCAGGCGGATATCGCTGAACGCCAGCACCGGCAGGTTGGGTTGCAGTTCGCCGACCTTCAACTCCGTCTTTGAGAACCTGGCCTTGAACGTCAACCCCAAACGGCTGTAATCGTCCGGCGCGCTGCCATCGCCCTTGACCGGGAGCAAGCCGGTATTAGCGCGGTCCGGGCTGCTGTCGAGCTTGAGGCCCAGGGTGCCCAGTGCATCCAAACCAAAACCGACGGGCCCTGGGGTGTAGCCGGATTTGTAGGTCAGGATAAAACCCTGGCCCCACTCCTCGGCCTTCGACTGTTTGTTGGCCCCGACGATGTCCGAGAAATCGCGGCTGAAGTAGTAATTACGGGCCTGCAAGGTGGCCGTGGAACCTTCGATAAAACCACCCTCGGCCGCCGTCGCCGCAAGGGGCATGCCCAGCAGGGACAGCCAGATACGTTGTGTCTTCATGTCGTTGCTCTTGGTTATTGTTATCGACAGTTACTGCGCCGGGGCGGCGATCACCCCAAGCCGGCCTCGACGCTCATTCAGCGCATACGCCGTCATCGCCAGCACGGCGATGGCCCCGGGGATGGCAAAGGCCATGAAGTTCAGGTGCAGCGGCAGTTCAATCCCCATCAGCGCGCCGCCCAGCAGCGGGCCGACGATGGCGCCGGTGCGGCCGATGCCGGAAGCCCAGCCCAGGCCGGTGGCTCGAATGTTCAAGCCATAGAGTTGTGCGGCGCCGGCGTACAACAGGATTTGCGTGCCGATGGTGGTGGCGCCCGCAAAAAAGATCAGCAGGTACAGCACCGGCATCGGGCTCTTGATCCCCAGCAGGCTGATGGAGACCAGCGCGGCGATAAAGAAACCGATCACCACCTTCACCAGGTTAAGCCGGTCACACAGCCAGCCACCGACAAGCGCCCCGGCGATGCCGCCAAAATTCAGCGCCAGCAGGAACGACAGGCTCGACCCCAGGCTGTAACCGGCACCCGCCATCAGCTTGGGCAGCCAGGAACTCAGGGCATAGACCATCAACAGGCAGCAGAAAAACGCGACCCAGATCGCCGCCGTCCTCAAGGCCAGGCCGTGGCGGAACAACTCCAGCACCGAGGCGCCCTTGCCCTTGCCGGCACTGACGTGCAGCTCATCGTCCGGTTCGATCCGGGTATCAGGCGACAGGCGCTTGAGCAGCTCACGCGCCTGTTCCTTGCGGCCCTGGCGAATCAGGAAGCCGATGGATTCGGGCAGCCAATACACAATCAACGGCATCAGCAACAGCGGGATCGCCGCCGCGAAGAACATGGACGGCCAGCCAAAACGCGGCAGCATGAAAATCCCCACGCCGGCCGAAAGCATGCCGCCCAGCGAGTAACCGCCGAACATCACCGCCATCAGGATGCTGCGCATTTTCTTCGGTGCGTATTCGGTAATCAGTGCGGCCGCGTTGGGCATCAGGCCGCCACAGCCAAGCCCGGCAATAAACCGGCAGATCCCGAACTCAGTCGGGTTGCTGGCAAAGCCGTTGATCACCGTGGCGACGCTGAACAAGGCAAAGCAGATGGCGATGCCTTTGCGGCGACCGAACTTGTCGGCAAGGCTGCCGAAGACCAGTGCCCCGAACATCATGCCAAACAGCGCATAACTGCCCAGCGCGCCGGCCTGCAAGGGCGTCAGGCCCCATTCCTTCATGATCGACGGCAAGACCACGCCGTAGATGAACAAGTCATAACCGTCAAAGATCAACAGCAAGGCACACAGGCTGACCACCAGCCAGTGGAAACGGTTGAAACGGGCGTTATCGATAATCGAATTGACGTCATGGGTACGCATGGCAGTGCTCTCATTATTGTTGTTGTGAGTCAGTGTCTGCAGGTACAGCGGTGGGTCAGCCGAGGTCGCCGCCTCCTACCGGCAACGTGACGCCGGTGATGTAGGAAGCCTCATCGGAGGCAAGAAACAGAATCGCGCCGGCCTGTTCGTCGATGCTGCCGTAGCGTTTCATCGGGCTGCTGCCGAGGGTCTGGTCGACAATCTGTTGGTACCAGACGCGCTCCTGGTCGCTCTGGGGCTGGCTGTTGCGCGGGATACGCCGTGGCGGCGCTTCGGTGCCGCCCGGTGCGGTGGCGTTGACCCGTATGCCGCTGCCGGCGGTCTCCAGGGCCAGGCATGCGGTCAGGGCATTGACGCCGCCCTTGGCGGCGCCGTAGGGCACGCGATTCACCCCGCGCGTGGCCACGGACGAGACATTGACGATGGCGCCGCTGCCTTGCTCCAGCATGTAGGGCAACACGCAATGGCAGCACCACAGCGTCGGGAACAGCGAGCGGCGCACTTCAGCCTCGATTTCATTCTCTGCGTAGTGCTCGAACGGTTTGGCCCAGATGGTGCCGCCCACATTGTTTACCAGAATGTCGATACGCCCGAAGCGCGCCTTCGCGGCGGCCATCACCCGGGCGCACTCGGCGTGCTGTTCCAGGTCGGCGGTGAGGATCAGCGCCCGCTCATGCTGCAATTCATGCACGAGTTCCGAGCGATCGACCGCCACCAGCCAGGCGCCCTCTTCCAGCAACCGCTCGGCAACACGCCGGCCGATGCCTTGGGCGGCGCCGGTGACCAATGCAACCCGGGTATTAAAACGTAGACTCATGGGGACTCCTCAGGCGGCATCGCCGGTGACGATGGCGTTGGGGGTGAACTTCTCGTAGTGGAAACTCGCGGGGGTGACGCCCTGCTGCTTGAAGTGCTGGCGCACCGCGTCGACCATCGGTGGCGGGCCGCACAGGTACACGTCCACGTCGCCGTCGTTCAGCACATCGGCAGCCATGTGCTGGGTGACATAGCCCTGGCGGGGGTGCGCGGTCTGTGGGTCCGCCACGCAGGTGACAAAACTGAAGGTGGGCAGGCGCTTGGCGAAGGCTTCCAGCACCTCGACCATTACCAGGTCCTGGTCCCGGGTCACGCCGTAGATCAGCGTGACCGGCCGGGTTTCCCGACGTTCGGCCAGCACTTCCAGCATCGACAGGAACGGTGCCAACCCGGTGCCGCCCGCCAGCAGCAACAAGGGCCGCGCCACTTCACGCAGGTAAAAACTGCCCAGCGGCCCGGTCATCGGCACGGCGTCCCCCGGCTGGGCACGTTCCAGCCAGCCACTCATCAAACCGCCGGGCACATGCTTGATCAGGAAGCTGGCGCGTTTGTCGCCAGGACGGCTGCTGAAGGAATACGAGCGGGTCTGCCCACTGTCGGGCACGCTGATATTCACGTACTGGCCCGGCAGAAATACCGGCGCCTGGTCCAGTTCGAAACTCACCTCCAGGGCCGCATCGGCGTGCCGGGTAATGCTCGCCACTGTCGCGGCAAACTGCGCGGTGCCGGTCTTGCAGGCGCCGGACGCCACCGGCACGGCAATCACGCAGTCCGATTGCGGCACCATCTGGCAGGTCAGTACCTGGCGTTCACTGGCTTCATCCTCGCTCAGGGCGTCCTCGATGTAGTCGTCACCCAAATCGTAGGCACCGGTTTCACAGTGGCATTTGCAGGTGCCACACACCCCGTCCGAGCAGTCCATGGGCAGGTTGATACGTTGGCGAAAGGCCGCGTCGAGGACCTTTTCACCCACCTTGCAGTCGATGAAACGGGTCACCCCGTCCTCGAAGTTCAGGGCAATGGAGTACGTCATGGGCGCGTCCTCAGATGTGGTAGATGTCGATGACCTGGTGGATGTAATCGTTCTTCAGCACGACCTTCTTGCGTGTGATCAGCGGTTGGTCGGCGCTGATGTCCAGGCGATAGAACGAGGTGCCGAAATACGTATCCGTGGTCTTGTACCGATGACTGAGCGTCTGCCAGTTGAAACGCAGTTCCACGTTCTGGCCGTCATCGGCCAGTACTTCGAGGTTGGTGATCAGGTGCGCGGTGCGAGGCTCCGGGGTGCTGGCGCTGGAGCGCTCGGTCTTGATCCGGAACACCCGGTCTTCCAGGCCGTCACGGCTGGGGTAATAGATCAGCGAAATTTCGCTCTGGGGGTCTTCGGTCAGGGTGTCGTGGTCGTCCCACGCAGGCATCCAGTACTCGACTTTGGGTGAGTAACATTCGAGCCATTCGTCCCACTGGCGGTCGTCCAGCAGGCGGGCTTCGCGGTACAGAAAGTCCAGCAGGCGGTCACGGGAAGCACTCATGACAGCACCTCCTTGTCCGTGGCGATCAGGCCTTGTTGCTCCCGCTGGATCGCACGTTGCAGGCTTTGCGCCCAATGGGCGTGCTGGCGCACGAACAGGC
The DNA here is from genome assembly GCF_012935715.1 of Pseudomonas sp. ADAK13. NCBI lineage: Bacteria > Pseudomonadati > Pseudomonadota > Gammaproteobacteria > Pseudomonadales > Pseudomonadaceae > Pseudomonas > Pseudomonas sp. ADAK13. The sequence continues at coordinate 5,677,792 of NZ_CP052860.1, read as the reverse complement.
CTTCGTCTTCGGTTTTCACGCCGCTGAGCTGCGGGTTCATGCCCATGGCCCGGGCGTTTTCGTCAGGGCCTTCGACCCACTGTTTCGCGCCGCGACTGAGGTCATTCCACAGGGTGGTCGCGCCCTGGTAGCCGGTCTGGCAGGCGCGGAATTCTTCCAGGTCGTCTGGGGTACCCATGCCGCTGACGTTAAAGAAGTCTTCGTACTGGCGAATGCGCCTGGTGCGTTCCTCGGCACTTTCGCCCTTGGGTGCCATGCAGTAGATGGTGACTTCGGTCTTGTCGACCGCGATCGGCCGCACCACACGGATTTGCGTGGAGAACTGGTCCATCAGGTACACGTTCGGGTAGAGGCACAGGTTGCGGGTTTGATCGACGATAAAGTCAGCACGCGCCTGGCCCAGGCGCTCGGCCAACGCCTCACGGTGGGCATGCACCGGGCGCACTTCAGGGTTAAGCAGGCGCGTCCACAGCAGGATATGGCCGTGCTCATAGGCGTACACGCCGCCCAGGCTTTTCGACCAGCCATTGGCGTCCACGGTACGGGTGCCCTCGGCTTCATAGTTGCGCCGGCCCATGGTCGCCGAGTAGTTCCAGTGCACAGAACTGACGTGATAGCCGTCGGCGCCGTTCTCGATCTGCAGCTTCCAGTTGCCGTCGTAGACATACGACGAACTGCCCCGCAGCACCTCCAGGCCCAGCGGTGCCTGATCGACCATCTGGTCGATGATCACCCGGGTTTCCCCCAGGTAATCGCTCAGTTCCGGTACCGTCTCGCTGAGGCTGCCGAACAGGAAGCCGCGGTAGTTTTCAAAGCGGCCAAGGCGTTTCAAGTCGTGGGAACCGTCACAGTCGAAGCTGTCGGGATAGGCGCCGGTCTTGGCGTCTTTCACTTTGAGCAGCTTGCCGGCGTTGCTGAAGGTCCAGCCGTGGAACGGGCAGGTAAACGAGCCTTTGTTGCCTTGTTTGCGGCGGCAGAGCATGGCGCCACGGTGGGCACAGGCGTTGACCAGGCCGTGCAGCGTGCCTTGTTTATCACGGGTGATGACCACGGGTTGGCGGCCGATCCAGGTGGTGAAGTAATCGTTGATCTCTGGCACCTGGCTTTCATGGGCCAGGTAGACCCAACCCCCTTCGAAAATGTGCTTGATCTCCAGGTCGAACAGGTCGGGGTCGGTGAAGATGTCGCGGCGGCAACGGAACACCCCGGTGGCGGGATCTTCCTGGACGGAGTCGCGCAATTGTCGGGCGAGTCGGTCGAATGTGCTGATCATGGGGTAGGCCCTCGGTTGTTCTTGTATCAGGCCCCTCCACCTTATGTGCTTGCCCTACCCGTCAATATCCGCTGGCTGCAATTCGTTATCCGCCTGGCGCAAGTCGGCGCTTCCAGGTGTAGGAAGGTAGCTCGCCAAAGCGTTTGCGATAGGCCTCGGAGAAGCGTCCCAGGTGCACGAACCCGTGGTCCAGCGCCACCTCGGTGACGCTGCGCGCGCTGCCCCGCAGCAATACCGCGTGCACCCGCTCCAGTTTGCGTTGGCGAATATAGTCACGTGGCGAAACGCCGACCTGGCGTTCAAACAAGGTATACAAGGAGCGCTCGCTGACCTTGGCGATGGCCATCAGTTGTTCGATGCTGATGTCCGCGGTCAGATGCTCCTCGATAAACTCGCGCACCGCTTCAAAGCCGCCACGTTGATCGGGCCGGGGCATCACACGCAGCACATTGCTGCCCAGCAGCGCCAGCAGCTTGTTGGCGACGACACGTTCATACAGGCCTTGCAGTTCGGGCTCTGCGGCATTTTCGGCTTCGTGGCAAATCAGCCCGAGCAACGGCAGGAATCCGCCCATTTCGGTCAGCACATGGCGCGTCGCCGCGAACCGGATGCCATCCTGGGGCAGCGTCCAGTGCTGCTCCAGGCAGGCGTTTTCCAACAGGCGAACCGGCAGCTTGATGATGAATTTTTCGCAGTCTGCGGAATAGGTCAGGTCCACCGGGTCATCCGGGTTGATCAGCAGGATTTCCCCCGGCCCGAATACCTGCTCCTCGCCACGGGCGGCCGAGCGGCAATGGCCGTTGAGCAGGATCTGCAGGTGATAAATCGTTTGCAGCGCGACCGACGTCACCCTGACCGGAGCGCCGTAGCTGATACGGCACAGGTCCAGGCTGGAAAAGGTCCGATGGCTGATACTGGCCTGCGGGCGCCCCTTCGGGGGCAAGCGGATGCGGTGGCTGCCCACATGCTGGTTGACATAATCCGACACCACATAGGCATCGGCACGATCAAATATCTGGCTGCGCTCACTCAATAGCACGGTCATGGTTGCGCCTCTTTTATTATTATTGGCCCCTAAAGCCCTACTTCAACGCAGGGTGATGCCGGGGATGCAGGCCGTCCAATATTCAATAGGTGTGGCTTCATACCCCGAAGGTATCGTGGTTCACTTTCGCTGCAGCACCGACTCACCCGCCCGGGGCGGCAGCCGCAGGTTATCCAGCAACGCCACGCCTGCGATCACCGCCACCCACAGAAACGTCAGCTGGAAATCGGCGGTCGCGGACTGCCCGGTGTTGCCGTGTAAATTCATGGCAAAACGTAACAACAGCGCGCCAATCGCCACGCCCATGGCCATGCTCAGTTGGAAGAACATGCTGAACAAGGTTGAAGCGTCGCTCATCTGCGCCTTGGGAATATCGGCAAACCCCAGGGTGTTGAACAAGGTGAACTGCATCGAGCGTGACAGGCCGCCCACGAACAGAATGAACAGGATCAGCGCCCAGCTCATACGCTCATCCAGCCATGCACACGCCGCAATCGCCAGTACGCCAAGGATGCCGTTGATCATCAGCACCGGGCGGAAGCCCCAACGCTGCATGACCGAGGTGGTAAAGGGTTTCATCGCCAGGTTGCCCGCGAAGACCGCCAGCACCAGCAACCCCGCATCGAAGGCAGACAGCCCGAAGGCCAGTTGAAACATCAACGGCAGCAGGAACGGCAAAGTGCTGATGGCCACCCGGAAAACCGACCCGCCACACAGGCACACGCTGAAGGTGCGCACGCTCACCACACCCAGCGCCATCAACGGCTGGGCATGCCGGCGCATATGGCGCCAGGCAAAGGCACCGAGCATCACCCCTGCACCGCTGAGTAACAGGCCCTGTAACAAACTGCCACGGCTTTGACCGAGCAGTTCGACACCGTACAGCAGCGCCGCACTGGCAACGCCCACCAGCAGGAAGCCCCTGAAATCGAACGCCCTGGAATCGACCTCGTCATGCTTGGGGATCAACATCCGCGTGGCGATCAATGCCAACAGGCCCAGCGGCAGGTTGAGGTAGAAAATCCACGGCCAAGATGCGTGAGTGACGATAAAACCGCCTACCGGCGGCCCAAGTATCGGGGCCACCAGACCAGGCCAGGTGATAAATGAAATCGCCCGTACCAAGTCTTTTTTCTCGGTAGCCCGCAACACCGCCAGGCGCCCTACCGGCACCATCATCGCCCCGCTGATGCCCTGCAACACGCGAGCGGCGACGAAGGTCTGCAGGCTGTCGCTCAAGCCGCACAACAATGACGACAGGCTGAACAGCACGATCGCCCAGCCGAACACCAAGCGCGAGCCAAAGCGGTCCGCCAGCCAGCCGCTGATGGGAATGAACACCGCGACGGCAAGCATGTAGGCGCTCATGCCGATGTTCACGTCCACCGCGCCCACGCCGAAGGTCTTGGCGATGTCCGGCAATGCGGTGGCGATCACCGTGGCATCGAGGTTCTCCATGAAGAAGGTGACGGCGACCAGCAAGGCAATCAGGGTTGAGCGGCGTTGGGAGGTCGACGTCATTGCGGGTCACCCACGATTTTGAATCGGCACTTTATCAATAAGTGCGTCCTTTATGGTCCGCGAAATGCCTGCCTCACAACGTGGCGCCCGGTAACGAATTGCCCCGAATTGGTGTGCGCGCTTACAAAAAACAGCTCTCTCACGCGTCGAAACCCATCAGAAACCTCGAAAAACCATTAGTTGGCACGATAACCGCTTACTTGCTAATACAGGATTGTTGAACAATCCAAATCACCCCCCTGTATCCAGCAACCGAGGCGACGAACATGCAAAAAGGTCTGACGGGCAAGAACACCATGCGCACCCTGGGGCTAGCGATCACCCTGGCGTGTGTGGCGCCGCTAGTGTCGGCGGCCGAGATCAAAGGCACCCTCAAACCGGGCGAGCTGTCGATCGGCTCTGACCTCACCTACCCGCCCTACACCTACCTTGAGCAAAAGACGCCGGCCGGTTTCGACCCGGAGTTCATGCAGTTGATGGGCAAGCAGTTGGGGGTGAAACCGCGTTTTCTCGACACCCGTTTCGCCAACCTGATCCTCGGCGTCAACGCGCAACGTTTCGACGTAGTGGCCTCGGCGCTGTATGTCACGCCCGAACGCGCCAAGCAGGTGGATTTCCTCAGCTACCTGAAGACCGGTTCTTCGCTGATGGTGCTCAGCACCGGAGACTTCAAGCCCCAACGTCCGGAAGACCTGTGCGGCAAGCGCGTCGGTTCGATCAAGGGCGCCTCCTGGGTGCCGAAACTGAACAAAGTCTCGGCTGAATACTGCCTCCCAGCGGGCAAGCCGGCGATTGAATCCCGCGAGTTCCCGACCTCGCCGGAAGCCGCCCAGGCCCTGCTGGCCCAGGCGGTGGATGTGCAGATGGAAGACGCGGCGGTGGCCAAGATCACCGTGGAAAAACTGCAAGGCAAAACCGTGATCAGCTCCAACGAGTTGATCTACCCGGTGGTGGTCGGCCTGGCCGTGCGCAAGGAAAACCCGGCGCTGCTCCAGGAACTCACCGGCGCCCTGAGCCAGATCAAGCAGGACGGCAGCTACGGCAAGCTGCTGGCGCGCTACAACCTGGCCGAGCCGAACGCCGCCGAGATCAGTGCGGCACTGGGTAACTGAAACACGGAGCACACGTATGCAATTCGATTGGCACTACACCCTGGGCCTGTTATGGAACGGCGACTTCTGGCGAGCCGTCGGCACTGTGGTTGAACTGAGCCTGGAAACCTGGCTGCTGGGCATTGTGCTGGGGTTTTTCCTGGCGCTGGCCCGGCAGTCGGAACGCCGTTGGCTGCGGGACTCCGCCGGCGCCTACATCTGGTTCTTCCGCAGCCTGCCGTTGCTGGTCCTGCTGATCTTCGTCTACAACCTGCCGCAGGTGTTTCCGTCCACCAGCGTGGTGCTGTCCAACCCTTACTCGGCGGGCCTGATCGCCCTGGTGCTGAGTGAGGCGGCCTACATTGCCGAGATCCATCGCGGCGGCCTGCTGGCGGTGGTCAAGGGCCAGCGCGAAGCCGGCAAGGCGCTGGGCGTCGGTTATCGCGGCGTGCAGCGCTTGATTGTGGTGCCCCAGGCGCTGCGGGTGGCACTGCCGACCCTGGCCAACGAGTACATCACTATCGTCAAGCTCACCTCGCTGGTGTCAGTGATTTCGCTCTCGGAAATCCTGCTGGTGGGCCAACAGCTCTACACCCAGAACTTCCTGGTGATGGAGACCATGCTGGCCGTGGCGTTCTATTACGTGTTCATCGTGACGGTGTTCAGCTGGCTGTTGCGGGTGCTGGAAAACCACCTGGACGTGACCCGCCGAAAACCCAAGGCCATCGCCCCCGCCGAACTCGACGGGGTGGCGACACGGCGTGCAGCCGGCCAGGCCGAGCCTGGCGAGTTCGCCTTGCAGGCCCGCGCCGTGCGCAAGGCCTATGGCGACCTGGAAGTGCTCAAGGGCGTTGAACTGAATGTGCGCTGGGGCGAGGTGGTGTCGATCATCGGCCCGTCGGGCTCAGGCAAGACCACGCTGATTCGCACCATGAACGGCCTCGAAAGCCTGGACCGGGGCGAAATCACCCTGCAAGGCCAGCCGTTCCTGCGCGGTACCCGGGAGCCGCAAGGCGCACTGGGCCACAAGGTGCATATGCGCGGCATCGTGCATGTGGGCATGGTGTTCCAGGGGTTCAACCTGTTCCCGCACAAAACCGCGCTTGAGAACGTGATGCTGGCGCCCGTCTACCATGCCCACGGCGGCGGCGAAGAACTGCGCCTGTTGAGCCTCGCCCTGCTGCGCAAGGTGGGCATGCTGGAGCACGCCGGCAAATACCCGCACCAGTTGTCCGGCGGCCAACAGCAGCGCGTGGCAATTGCCCGGGCCCTGGCGATGCGGCCTTCGGTGATGCTGTTTGATGAGCCCACCTCGGCCCTCGACCCGGAACTGGTGGGCGACGTGCTGGCGGTGATCGAAGAACTGGCCCGCGAAGGCATGACCATGGTCATCGTCACCCATGAAATGAACTTCGCGTTCAAGCTTTCCGATCGCGTGGTGTTCATGGAAGGCGGCGAGATTATCCAGGACGCCGCACCCCGTGACATGCTCGAACAACGCAGCGAACGCATGACCAAGTTCCTCAAAGACGTCCAACTGGCGTGAGCCCAAGGAGCCCCACCGTGAGTCAAGCCAAGGAACCCAGCCTGTCGCTGGCCGACCAGGTTGCCATCGAACTGCGCGAAGACATCATCGGCGGCCGCCTGCTGCCCGGCATGCCGCTGGTGGAGAGCGACCTGGTCAACGCCTACAACGCGTCGCGCAACACCGTGCGCGAAGCCTTGCACCACCTGGGCCGTGAAGGCCTGACCAGTTACGTGCGCAATAAAGGCGTGATCGTGCGCCGCCTGGGGGTGGATGAAGTGCGCGACATCTTCAAGGTGCGGCGCACCTTGGAGTTGCAAGCGATTGCCGCCAGCAAGCCGCTGCGCGAGTACCAGTCCGACCTGATGCTGGAAGCCATCGAGGCCGCGCAACTGGCCCAGGACCGCGAGAACTGGCAAGCCTTCGGTACCCACAGCCTGCGGTTTCACCAACACATCGTCGGGCTGATGCGCAGCCCGTTATTCGACGAGTTTTTCACCCATATTGCGGCCCAGATGCGCCTGGTGTTTTCCAACGCGCCCAGCGAGGAAACCTTCCAGAGGCCCTGGCTGGAACGTGACCGGCAGATCCACGACCTGTTGGTGGACGGCCACAAACAAGCCGCCGGCGAAGCCCTCGCCAGCTACCTCAACGACTCCGAATCGCTGCTGCTGGACATCCTCAGCAGCCACCCAAAACCCTGAAGCGAGGACCCACCATGTACAAGGACTACCCAGCCGCCTACCAAGTCAGCAAAGGTGCTGCCTTGCAGGTCGACAAGGCTTTCTATGACCGCGTGCGCGAGTCCCGGGATGGCCGCACCCTGATCGAGCAGTTCGAAGTGCCGATCCGCACCGGCCGCGCCTGGAAAGTCCCGGCGGGCCATGTGTTCCGCGTGACCACACCGGTTGGCCCGCAGGTCGGCGACTTCAATGTGTGGAGCGCCAACGACCCCCGCGAACGCATGTGGGCGGCACGCACCCGCCAACTGCAAGGCGCCCACGTCACGACCTACGACCGCCTGTGGTCGAACCTGCCGTTTTTGCGGCCGATGGTCACCATCACCGACGACAGCCTGGCCGACTACGGCATCGACGAACACGGCGGGCGCCTGCACGACTTACTGGGCACGCGCTGCGACCCTTACGTGAACAAGATGCTCACCGGCGAAGACTTCCACCACCACTGCCACTCCAACCTGACCCGTGCGGTGCTGCCCCACGGCCTGACCGAGTTCGACGTGCACGACGTGCTGAACATCTTCCAGTGCACCGGCCTCAATCACGACGACATGTACTTCATGAAAGCCTGCCCGGCCAAGCAGGGCGACTACCTGGAGTTCTTTGCCGAAATCGACCTGCTGTGCGCCCTCTCCACCTGCCCCGGTGGCGACCTGTCGCTGCCGATGTGGGGGCCGGACGCCGAAGACCCGCTGAAGGTCTGCCGGCCGCTGGGGGTTGAGATCTACCGCCTCGACGACGCGCTGCTGGAGGGCTGGAAACAACCCGAGCGCGCCGCCTATAACGGCAACCACGGCCTGTTGATTCCCAAGGCTGACTGGGAAAAGTAACGGCCAGATGCACACCTGGGGCGCCGCGCCTCAGGTGTTCTGCGCAATCCTGCGGCTGATAAAACTGAAGGCCAGCACCACAAAAATCAGCACACCGGTGGCTACCTGCTGCCAGTAGAAATTCCAGCCGATCAACAGCAAGCCATTGGCGATGACATTGATAAACAGCACCCCCAGCAGCGTGCCCGGGATATTCGCCCGACCTTGCCGATTCAGGGTGGTGCCGATAAACACCGCGCCAATCGCGTTCAGCAGGAACGCATTGCCCGACAACGGCACATACGCGCTTACCGTCGAACTGAGCAGAATCCCCGCCACCGCGCACGCCAGCGCCGCCGCCAGCACCGTGGTGGTGACGATGCGCCGCACCGACAGCCCCGAGTAATACGCCAGCAACGGCTGGGTGCCCTGGGCCAGCAGTTCGCGCCCCAGGCGTCCACGGGCCAGCAACAAGCCGTAGACCACGGCCAATACCAGCACGATCAATAACGGCAAGGGCACGCCCAACAGGCTGAAGCTCGCCAGCTCGGGCTTGAAGCCTTGGGCGATGTAGATCGGCTGGCCGCCGTCCGAGAGCAACTGCTGGGCACTGGTGCCGATAAACAAGGTGCCCAGGGTTGCCAGGAACGGACTGATCCGCAGCCCCGCGATCAACCCGGCATTGAACAGCCCGACCAGCAACCCGGCGGCCAACGCGCCAGCAATCGCAACACCCAACCCGTGCCCGGCATTCAGCAACACCACGAAGCTGAAGCTGGCGAAATCCAGCGCGGTGCCTACCGACAAATCAATACCACCGGCCGCTACCGCGTAGGTCATGCCGATGGCGACAATCGCCAGCAGCACGAAGTTGTTCAGCACCAGGCTTTTCAGGTTGCCGCCACTGAGGAATGCGGGCGCCTGCCAGGCAAACACCAGCACGATTGCCACGAATACCAGCGGCAACGTCAGGGGCAACAGCGAACGCCAGCCGCCTTGCACCTTTAACGCTGTGACCCGACTCATGACCGCTCTCCCCGGTTCAATGCGCTGGAGGCCGCGACCACCAGCAGAATCAGCACGCCCTGCACACCGTTGACCCAGAAGCTCGACAGGTTAAGCAACTGAAATCCGTTGATCAAAAAACCGATCAACAAGGTCGCCAGCAAGGTGCCGGGAATGCTCGCCACCAGTCGCCGGGAAAACACCACCCCGAGAAAAGCGATCGCCACCACCGACAACAGCATGTCGCCGGAGCCCGTGGTGCTGCCGCTGAAAAAGGCGGCTGAACACAAGGCTGCCACCGCTGCACACAGCCCCGACAGCAAATAGCTGGAAAGCACATAGGCCGGCACCCGAATCCCGGCGGCCTCGGCAGCGTGTGGATATTCGCCGACGGCATGCAGGCGCAACCCGTAGGCGGTGTGCTGGATCAGCAACGTCAGCAGGAAAGCTGTCACCAGCAACACCCAGGCGAGCGCCGGCACGCCCAGCCAAGTCCCGCCGCTGAGCAGGTCGAGCAACGGCGAGTCGGTGGAGACCACGGTGTTTTCGGTCAGGACCAGCTCCAGCCCGGCCAGCACGTTCATGCTTGCCAGGGTCGCGAGCAAGGGTGGCAGGCGCAGCACCACCACGGCCAGGCCGTTGAGCAGGCCGACCGTCAGGCCGCAGGCCAGGGTCAGCAACAGGCTGGCCCAAAGGTCGAGTCCGGCGTTGTTGAGCCGGCTGAACACCGCCGCACACAGGCCCAGGTTTGCCGCCAGTGACAGGTCGAGGCCGCCAGCCACCACGTTGGAGCCGCCGCCGATAATCACGCAGGTCAGGCCGAAGGCAAGTACACCGAGGATCGCCGACTGGCTGAACACATTGGCGATATTGCCCACCGACAGGAAGTTCGGCGCAGAGACGGCAAACCCCAGCAAGATCGCGAGGAACACCCCCACCGAACCACGGCGCAACAACAGCACCCATAATCGCTGGGACAAACCCGGGGTAGCCGTTTCAAGCAGGGACATGCGCCACCTCCTGTTTCACCGGTACGGATGCGGTGGGTAGCACCGCGCCCGTCGCACACGCCAGCAGTTGATCACTGTCCGCCTCACCGGCCTGGAATTCGCCGGCAATCTCGCCTCGGTGCAACACCAGGATGCGGTCGCAAATGCCCAGCAGCTCCGGCAGGTCAGAGGACAACACCAGCACCGCAGCGCCCTCTTCCACCAGACGCCCGATCAGGCGATAAATTTCGACTTTGGCGCCGACATCCACCCCCACGCACGGCTCATCCAGCAGGTACACCGCCGAGCGCCGGCTCAGCCATTTGCCCAAGGCAACCTTCTGCTGGTTGCCGCCGCTCAACTGGCGGACCGCTGCCTGCGGGCCCGGCGCCTTGATTGCCAATTCATGGATCAGCCGCAGGCTTTCGGCCTGTTCCTGGCGTTTGCTCAGCACACCCCAGCGACTGAAGCGCTCAAGGCCAGCAAGCGTGAGGTTTTCCAGCACCGAGAGCAGCGGTGAAATCCCCTGGCTGCGGCGCTCTTCCGGCACCAGGGCAATCCCCTGGGCGATGGCGTCGCCAGGGGAACGCAGGCGCAACAAACGCCCTTCCAGATGAATGCTGCCGCTGTCGGCACGCACCACGCCAAACAGGGTCTTGAGCAAATCCTTGGCCCCCGAGCCGACCAGCCCGGTCAGGCCGACGATTTCGCCCCGGCGCAGTTCCAGGTCGACCTGCCGGTAGCGCCGGGCCAGGTTCAGCCCGCGCACTTGCAGCAATGGCTCGCCGGGCTCGACCTGCGCCTTGGGGTACATCTCCTGGACGTCGCGATTGACCATCAACCGCGCAATCTGCGCGCTGGAGGTGTGCCGCGGCTGCACCACCGCCACATCGCGGCCATTGCGCAATACCGTCACCTCATCACAGAGGCTGTCGATTTCCTGCAGATAGTGGGAAATGTAGAGGATCGACAACCCCTGGTCCCGCAGACGCTTGACGATCCGCAGCAGTTGATCGACTTCACGCTTGACCAGGGCCACGCTGGGCTCGTCGAACACCAGGATCTTCGGCTGGCGAATCAACGCCCGGGTGATTTGCAGCACCTGGCGTTCAGCGCTGTTCAGCTCGCCGACCAGTGCGCCGGCCGGCAGTTGCAGTTCAAAATAGTCCGCCAGCAAGCGCTCGGCTTCGCGCTGTTGCCGCCGCCGATCGACAAACGGGCCCCGGCGCAACTCATGCCCGAAGAACAGCGCTTCGCCCACGGTGAAACTCGCCGGCAACAGCCGCTCCTGATGAATGAACTGCACACCCAGCGCGTCCACCTGGCGCGGCGAGAGCGAGGCGTACGACTGGCCGTCAATGCTCACCTGCCCCGAATCCGCCTTATGGATACCCGCCAACACCTTGATCAAGGTCGACTTGCCGGCACCGTTCTCGCCCACCAGGCCGTGAATGGTGCCGCGCTCGACTTTCAGGCTCGCATCATCCAGCGCCAGGGTGGCGCCGAAGCGTTTGCGCAGATGTTGCAGGTGCAACGCCGCCATCAATCACCCCGCAATTGCTGGACCTGCGCCAGGTTGGCAGCAGTGGTCAGCAACGTCGGTACATGGGTTTCCTTGGGCAGGTCCCGCTGCCCGGCCAGGTAACGGGCGACGTTCTGCACCGCGGTCTTGCCGATCAGCGCCGGTTGTTGGGCCACCACCGCGCCCACCGGCGAGTTCGCCTGGCCAAGCAGTTCCAGCACTTCAGGCGTGCCGTCCACGCCATAGGTCTTGATCTCGGTGCGCTTGGCATCGATCAGCGCCTTGCTCGCGCCGAGTTGCGGAATGTCCCACGCCGCCCAGATCGCCGAGACGCTGCCGGCCGGGTACTTGTTGAGCAAGGCGGACACTTGGGAATAGGCATCCTGCACCGTGTTGGGAATCACATCCCGCAGCTCCGGCTGGATGATCTCCAGTTGCGGGTGATCCTTGAGCGCCAGCTTCAACTGGTCGTAGCGAATCGCGCACACCGGCACGCCATAGAAGCCGTTGAACACCAGGATCTTGCCCTTGCCACCGGCGTCCTTGATCAACTGGTCGGCCAGGGCCTTGCCGGTGGCGACGTTATCGGAGGTGGTGTTGTTGAGGCTGTACTGCGAAGGCGCGTCGATGGTGAACAGCGGAATGCCGGCCTTGCTGATGCGCTTGAGCCACGGGTCGATCACGCTGAGGGTGCCAAGGGTCTGGATCACGGCATCGGGTTTCTGGGTGACCACGGTTTGCAGCTGGGTCACCAGGTTCTTGTCATTGCGCCCGGCATCCAGGGTGATGGGCGTGCCGCCGAGGCGCTTGATCTCGTCGACCTGTGCCTGGAAGGCCTTGATATCGAAATAGTGACTGGTGCCGGTCATGCTCACGGCAATGCGCTTGCCGGCCAGGGACGGCACCGCGTCATCGCCCTCGGCGGCCTGGGAGATGGCGGCGTGGCCCAGCAAGAGCGCTGCGCCCAGCCAGATGAAACGTGAACGCGAGAAAAAGGTGCAAGGCATACAAGGCTCCGCTGAGCGACGGGTGAAAGGGTTCACCTGTGTGTGTTGCAGAGCCCGTGCCACAAATAAATATCAATAAAATCAACTGGATGAAAACAACACTCGGTATTGCGCTGTCCCGCGCAAACCACAACTGTCCGACTGCTGTTGCCCAGCCAACAGTTGCGTCCACACCCCAGCGTTGCGCGCTGCACGATCATTCAATATCCGGCGGGACCGATGCGCCTAACTTAGGGCTCCGACCTATTGAAACCCTGGAACCTCCAAATGCCTGCCACCTCCACCTCGACGAATTACACACCGATCAACTTCGCCAGCAAATACGCCCTGTTCAGCGAGCAATGGGCGCCCAAGGTCGTCGCGCAAATGAACGACTACCAGTTCAAGGTGGTGAAGATTGAAGGGGACTTCATCTGGCACGACCACGCCGACACCGATGAAACCTTTATCGTGCTGGAGGGCACGCTGCGCATCGACTTTCGCGATGGCGCCGTGACGATCGGCCAAGGGGAAATGTACGTGGTGCCCAAAGGCGTCGAGCACAAGCCGCACGCATTGGGTGAGGTGAAGTTGCTGTTGATCGAGCCCTGCGGTGTGTTGAACACCGGCACGGAAGGTGGGGAGCGCACCGCGATCAACGACGTGTGGATTTAACAGCGTCCGGCGTTACCGGTTTGGGCTAGTCTTCACGTCACGGTTTCTCAAGATCAGGAGCACGCGTGATGAATAGGCAGCTCAAGAAAACCTCAGCCCTCGTGATTACCCTGATGGCGCTGGTGGGCAACGCCTATGCTGGGGCTGGCGCCTGCCCGCCCACCAATGCCCTTAAAGATGCTTTCAAAAAGACGCCGTCTGGCGAAGTGGTTGCCTACAACGCGTCCGGCCCGGGCGGTCAGCAATGGACCGGGCAAAACCCGATGACAGAGCAGAAGGACCTGCACCAGGTCCAGTTCGAAAAGGCGGTGATCCAAAGCAGCCAGGGTCAGTCGTCTGTGGCATGCCACTACCTCGATCAGAACCATGAGCCGGTGAGCATGACCCTGAAAAACCAAGCCAACGCCAAGCCTGTTGGCAGCGCCTGGACAGGAAACGAATGCAAGGCAACCAACCCCACGCTGTGCACATTCGAATAGCAACCACCCTAGACAGTTTGCACGGCGCGCTGTTCCTTGCATCTTGCGCAACAGTCCTTTGTCATCAACGCTATTGATAGCTCCCTAACGAAACCCCCATCCTAGAGGGCTCGCTTTACGCTTATATCATTCCGAATGATAGTTACCTTTGTTTCATTCGATTTCTGAGATAGCACCCCGCCGAGCATGATCCGCCCATCTTAAATACATTGGCGGATGCACCTCATGGAACAGTCACTCAAACATTTGCGCTATCCCCTGGCCATTTTGGCCGTGATGGTGATGAGCGCGTGCGGCAAGACCCCAGAACAAGCGGCCGCCATGCCACCGAGCCACGTCAGCGTGGCCAAGGTGCTGGAACAACCGGTCAACGAGTGGGACGAGTTCACCGGCCGCCTCGAAGCACCGGAAACCGTGCAGATTCGTCCGCGCGTGTCGGGCCAGATCGATCAGGTAGCCTTTACCGAAGGCGCACTGGTCAAGAAAGGCGACCTGCTGTTCCAGATCGACCCGCGTCCGTTCCAGGCTGAAGTGCGCCGCCTCGAAGCACAACTTGCCCAAACCAAGGCCGCCGCCACCCGCAGCGATAACGAAGCCCAGCGCGGCGAACGCCTGCGCCAGAGCAATGCGATCTCCGCCGAACTGGCCGACTCGCGCACCACCGCCGCCCAGGAAGCCCACGCCACGGTGGCCGGGATCCAGGCGCAGTTGGACCTGGCCAAGCTGAACCTGAGCTTCACCCGCGTCACCTCGCCCATCAGCGGCCGTGTCAGCCGTGCCGAGATCACCGCCGGCAACCTGGTGACCGCCGATGTCACCGCGCTGACCAGCGTGGTGTCCACCGACAAGGTCTACGCCTACTTCGACGCCGATGAGCGCGTGTACCTCAAGTACACCGAACTCGCACGCCAGGGTCGCCGTGGCGCCACCACCCCGGTGTACCTGGGCCTGTCCAATGAAGACGGCAACCCGCACCTGGGCCAGATGAACTTCGTCGACAACCAGGTCAACCCGGCCACCGGCACCATTCGCGGTCGCGCCGTGTTCGACAACAGCAAGGGTGAATACACCCCTGGCCTGTATGCCCGCTTGAAGCTGGTCGGCAGCGGCACCTACTCCGCCGTACTGATCAACGATGAAGCCGTGGGCACTGACCTTGGCAAGAAGTTCGTACTGGTGATGGAAGGCGACAAGCCCGCCTATCGCGCCGTGGAACTGGGGCCGAAGATCGAAGGCTTGCGCATCGTGCGCAGCGGCCTGAACAAGGACGACACGATCATCGTCAAGGGCCTGCAGCGCGTTCGCCCGGGGTCGCCGGTTGCGCCGGAAACCATCCCGATGGCCAGCAAGGAAACCCTCGCCGCCTTGGCACAACAACGACAAGCGCTTGAAGCCAGCAACCTGGAGCAAGTGGCGCCGGATAAAGCCGCGCCCAAGCTCGCCAGTGTCGCGACTCCACGCGGTTAAGGGATACAACTCAAGATGAATTTTTCCAAGTTCTTCATTTCGCGGCCGATCTTCGCAGCGGTGCTCTCGCTGCTGATCCTGATCGCGGGTGCGATCTCGCTGTTCCAGCTGCCGATCAGCGAATACCCGGAAGTGGTGCCGCCGACCGTCGTGGTACGTGCGAACTTCCCGGGTGCCAACCCCAAGGTCATCGGTGAAACCGTAGCCGCCCCGCTGGAGCAAGCGATCACCGGCGTCGAGAACATGCTGTACATGTCCTCGCAGTCGACCGCCGACGGCAAGCTGACCCTGACCATCACCTTCGCCCTGGGCACCGACCTGGACAACGCGCAGGTGCAGGTACAGAACCGTGTCACCCGGACTCAGCCAAAGCTGCCTGAGGAAGTGACGCGTATCGGTATTACCGTGGACAAGGCCTCCCCCGACCTGACCATGGTTGTGCACTTGACCTCCCCGGACAAGCGCTACGACATGCTCTACCTGTCCAACTATGCCTTGCTCAACGTAAAGGATGAGCTGGCACGCCTGGGCGGCGTGGGTGACGTGCAACTGTTCGGCATGGGCGACTACTCCCTGCGTGTTTGGCTGGACCCGAACAAGACCGCTTCGCGCAACCTGACCGCCACGGATGTGGTGACCGCGATTCGCGAGCAGAACCGTCAAGTGGCCGCCGGTGCCCTGGGTGCGCAACCTGCACCGAATGCCACCAGCTTCCAGTTGTCGGTGAACACCCAGGGTCGCCTGGTCACCGAGGAAGAGTTCGAGAACATCATTATCCGCTCCGGCGATAACGGTGAGATCACCCGCCTCAAAGACATCGCACGGGTTGAGCTGGGTTCCAGCCAGTACGCCCTGCGCTCGCTGCTCAACAACCAGCCGGCGGTGGCGATCCCGATCTTCCAGCGCCCGGGTTCCAACGCGATCCAGATCTCCAACGAAGTACGCGACAAGATGGCGGAGCTGAAAAAGAGCTTCCCGGAAGGCATGGATTTCAGCATCGTCTATGACCCGACCATCTTCGTGCGTGGCTCCATCGAAGCGGTGGTACACACGCTCTTCGAAGCATTGATCCTCGTGGTGCTGGTGGTGATCCTGTTCCTGCAAACCTGGCGCGCCTCGATCATTCCGTTGGTGGCGGTGCCGGTATCGTTGATCGGTACGTTTGCGGTGATGCACCTGTTCGGCTTCTCACTCAACGCGCTGTCGCTGTTCGGCCTGGTACTCGCCATCGGTATCGTGGTGGACGACGCCATCGTGGTGGTGGAGAACGTCGAGCGGAACATCGAGCTTGGACTGGAACCGTTCCCGGCCACTGAAAAAGCCATGAGCGAAGTGACCGGCCCGATCATCGCGACCGCGTTGGTACTGTGTGCGGTGTTCATTCCAGCGGCGTTTATCAGCGGCTTGACCGGGCAGTTCTATAAGCAGTTCGCCTTGACCATTGCGATCTCGACGGTGATTTCGGCGTTCAACTCGTTGACCTTGTCGCCGGCACTGGCCGCGGTATTGCTTAAAGGTCACAACGCACCGAAAGACGGCTTCTCCAAGTTCCTCGACAAGCTGCTGGGCGGCTGGTTGTTCAAACCGTTCAACCGCTTCTTCGACAAGGCCAGCCATGGTTACGTCGGCACTGTGCGCCGAGTGATTCGCGGCAGTGGTATCGCCCTGTTCCTGTACGCCGGCCTGATGGTCCTGACCTGGCTGGGCTTTGCCCACACACCTACCGGTTTCGTACCGGCCCAGGACAAGCAATACCTGGTGGCCTTCGCGCAATTGCCGGACGCCGCGAGCCTGGACCGTACCGAAGACGTGATCAAGCGCATGTCCGACATCGCGCTGAAACAGCCAGGCGTGGAAAGTGCCGTAGCGTTCCCGGGCCTGTCGATCAACGGTTTCACCAACAGCCCGAACAGCGGCATCGTGTTCGTGACCTTGAAACCGTTCGATGAGCGTAAAGATCCGAGCATGTCGGCCGGCGCGATTGCCGGTGCACTGAACGGCAAATACAGCAGCATCCAGGAAGCCTACATGGCGATCTTCCCACCGCCGCCGGTACAGGGCCTGGGTACGATTGGCGGGTTCCGCCTGCAGGTCGAAGACCGTGGCAACCTGGGTTACGACGAGCTGTATAAAGAAGTCCAGAACATCATTACCAAAAGCCGCACCACCCCCGAGTTGTTCGGCCTGTTCACCAGCTACACGGTCAACGTGCCCCAGGTCGATGCCGCCATCGACCGCGAAAAGGCCAAGACCCACGGCGTGGCGATCAGCGACATCTTCGACACCCTGCAGATCTACCTGGGTTCGTTGTATGCCAACGACTTCAACCGCTTCGGCCGGACTTACCAGGTCAACGTGCAGGCTGATCAACAGTTCCGCCTGGATGAAGACCAGATCGGTCAGTTGAAAGTACGTAACAACAAAGGCGAGATGATCCCGCTGGCGACCTTCATCAAGGTCAGCGACACCTCGGGCCCGGACCGCGTGATGCACTACAACGGCTTCATCACTGCAGAGATCAACGGCAACGCCGCACCAGGCTACAGCTCCGGCCAGGCCCAGGCGGCGATCGAGAAACTGTTGAAAGATGAACTGCCCAACGGCATGACCTACGAGTGGACCGACCTGACCTATCAGCAAATCCTCTCGGGCAACACCGCGCTGTTCGTGTTCCCGCTCTGCGTACTGCTGGCGTTCCTGGTGCTGGCAGCCCAATACGAAAGCTGGAGCCTGCCACTGGCGGTGATCCTGATCGTACCGATGACCCTGCTGTCGGCCATTACCGGGGTGATTATCTCCGGCGGCGACAACAACATCTTTACCCAGATTGGCCTGATCGTACTGGTGGGCCTGGCCTGTAAGAACGCGATTCTGATCGTCGAGTTCGCCAAGGATAAACAGCAGGAAGGCCTCGACCCGCTCGCCGCGGTACTGGAAGCCTGCCGTCTGCGTCTGCGGCCGATCCTGATGACCTCGTTCGCCTTCATCATGGGTGTGGTGCCTCTGGTGTTGTCCAGCGGTGCCGGTGCAGAGATGCGTCATGCCATGGGTGTGGCGGTGTTCTCCGGGATGATCGGTGTGACCTTCTTCGGTCTGCTGCTGACGCCAGTGTTCTATGTACTGATCCGCCGGTTTGTTGAGCGCGGTGAGGCCCGCAAAGCGGCCAAGGCCTTGAAGCTGGAGACACAGCAATGAGCGTGAAAGTATTTCTGCCGAGCTTGCTGGTACTGGCGCTGAGCGCCTGTGCCGTGGGCCCGGACTATAAAACCCAGCCACTGGAGGCGGCCAACGTAACGGCCGCCGCCGACGCCAAGCAGTACGACCACGCGAAGTACGAAGGCATCTGGTGGCAGCAGTTCGACGACCCGACCCTCAACCAGTTGGTGACTCAATCCCTGAACGGCAACCGTGACCTGCGGGTGGCATTTGCCCGCCTGCGGGCCGCCCGGGCGATTCGTGACGACGCCGCCAACGACGTGATGCCGGTGATCACCAGCCGCGTCAGCAGCGACGTGGGCAAAGGCCAGATTCCCGGCCAGACCACCAACCGCGTCAACAGCGAGCGGTATGACCTGGGCCTGGACATGGCCTGGGAAGTGGATTTGTTCGGGCGCATCCGCCGCAACCTGGAAGCCAGCGACGCTGACCAACAGGCAGCCGAAGCCGATCTGTATCAGCTGCAAGTCACCATGATTGCCGAGCTGGTGGATGCCTACGGTCAACTGCGGGGCGCGCAACTGCGCGAGAAAATTGCCGTTGCCAACCTGAAGAACCAGGAAGATTCACGGGGCATCACCGTCAGCCTGCGGGATGCCGGTGTGGGCGATCAGCTCGACGTGGTGCGTGCCGATGCGCGTCTGGCCGCTGTAGAAGCCAGCGTGCCGCAACTGCAGGCCGAGGAAGTGCGCGAGCGTAACCGCATCGCCACCCTGCTCGGCGAGCGCCCGGACAAGTTGACCGTGGACCTGAGCCCGAAAGACTTGCCGGCGATTGCCAAGGCATTGCCGATTGGTGACCCGGGGCAACTGCTGCAACGTCGCCCGGACATCCTCAGTGCCGAGCGTAAATTGGCAGCAGCCACCGCGCGCATTGGCGTGGCCAAGGCTGATCTGTTTCCGCGGGTGAGCCTCAGCGGCTTCCTCGGCTTCACCGCCGGGCGTGGTTCGCAGATTGGTTCGGCAGCAGCCAATGCCTGGTCCCTGGGCCCAAGCATTACCTGGGCGGCGTTCGACCTGGGCAGCGTGCGGGCGCGGTTGCGGGGTGCGGATGCCGAGGCTGATGGTGCCCTGGCGACCTACGAGCAGCAGGTACTGCTGGCGCTGGAAGAATCGGAAAATGCCTTCAGTGATTACGGCAAACGCCAGCAGCGTCTGGTCTCGCTGATTCGTCAGAGTGAGTCGAGCCGCGCTGCTGCCGATCTGGCGGAGATTCGCTACCGCGAAGGTACCGTGGACTTCCTGGTGTTGCTGGACGCGCAGCGTGAGCGTCTGGCCGCCGAGGATTCCCAGGCCCAGGCCGAGGTGGATCTGTATCGCGGCATCGTGGCGATCTACAAGGCGCTGGGGGGTGGCTGGCAGCCGAGTACCACCATCGCCAGTGCCAAGTGATGTGATTTAAAGAGCTCCTTTGGTTGGTCGCATCCAGCCAATTTTTTGCCCCGTGCACTCATTCGGTCGCGGGGCTTTTTTTTGCCTGGATCAACGACCAGGAACGGGCGCGTGGATTTTTCACACACTACTTGGACGGCGTGAAGAGCTGCGGGTGCTTTTCCCGGACCGAACGGGCGAACTGGTCGTCGTGGGCGCGCATCCGAATATTCAGGTCTGACATGCGTTTGTCAGCGATCTCGACGGTTGTCCACTCATAAAAATTGTTGACTGAATAGGTCAGCTCACCGTCATCGAAAAGCGCTTCGTACCGACCTTCATCTGTGCCTGGGGCCAGGTGCGCCTGGCGCATCAACGGCACCAGCGTTTTGACCCGCTCGGCATCGGTAGTGTTGAAGCTTATGCCGAGCTGACTGAGCCGGTCGGCCCCATCGAAGTAGGCCCGCACAACGTATATCGGAACATCACCCAGGTTATAGGCGCGGTTCGGTTCAAGTGCCCTGTAGTAAGGCATCGGCGGCTCAAACAGCATGTTCTTTTCCAGTGTCACTGCCGGAAAATGGCGCTGCAGGATCTCGATGACCTGCTGGCGCGGCATGCCCAGGGTGAAATCACCGATACCCATCGCCGACCAGGCGGTCAGCGGGAAGAGCGCGCAGCAAAAAAACACAGCCCATAATTTTCGCAACAGATATCTCCCTGAAGAGGTAGCAAATGGATATAGCGAGGCTGCGTGATTCAACTGGCCTCATTGAGAATCAAACTTCGGTAATGCCCGGGGTTTGAGCCCGACCACTTGCGAAACGCCTTGTAGAACGAGCTGGCATCGGCAAACCCCAGGCGGGTGGCGATTTCGGAAAAGCTGATGTCGGCATCGGCCAGCCACACGATCGCCAGTTCCTTGCGCACGCTGTCCTTGAGGCCCTGGTAGGTCTGCCCTTCTTCCGCCAGGCGCCGGCGCAGGGTCGACGCCGAGATGCACAGGGACGCCGCCAGCCCTTCGGTTTCCGGCCAGGTGTCGGCGGGCATTTGCCGCAGGTCGGTCTTGATGCGGGTGGCGAGGCTGTCGGGGTCGCGGTATTTGACCAGGATGTTGGCCGGGGCATGGGCCAGGAAGCGCTTGAGCTCTTCCGGGCTGCGCTTGATCGGCAGCTCGAGGCAGTCGGCGGAGAAAATCATCCGGGTGCGGGGCCGGTCGAAACGCAGGTTGTCGGAGAACATCACCTGGTAGTCGTCGCAAAAGTCCGGTTGCGGACAGCGCAATTCAATCGCCAGGATCGGGATGCGCCGCCCCGCCAGCCAGCAGGCAACGCCATGGACGATCATCCAGTAGGCGAAATAGGTGAAGGCCCGCTTGGGTTCCGGCTCCGGCTCCCACAATACGATTTCTGCCAGGCTCTGCTGGTGTACCAGTTGTGCAGGCATGCGCTCGAACATCAGCGACAGAAAGCCCAGGCCGGTTTCCAGCGCTGCGGCCAGGGTCGGTTGTGCCATCGAGGCGCGACAAAGGAATTCCAGGCTGCCGGATTTGAGCTTGCGCGGGTCCATGCCGAAAAATTCATCGTCCATGCGCCGTGCCAGCAGGCGCCACAGACGCGCGTAAGCCGTCGCAGGGACGCGTGCGGCTGGCTGTTCCAGCAGCGCCGGATCAATCCCGACCTTGGTCAGCACTTCGTGGGTCGCCGCACCCGGCGCGCAGCTCTGCAACAGGGCTTCGCGCACCAGATGGATGGAGATCGTGTCTTTTTCCGACATGGGGTATGGCGCAGTCCGGTGGCTGGAACGATGCCGCGCATTCTAGTGGCGGTTGCGGTTTGCCACCACCGTTCAGTCAAGGTTCAGTAAAGGTCAATATTTACTGTTTAGTAATGAGTATCATTATGTTACAACTTAGCATCCTATCTAATGATGATTCGGTGCCGAATGCTTGTTCCATTTTTAATCATGCTGCGTGAAGGCATAGAAGCGGCCTTGATCGTTGGCATTATTGCCAGTTATCTCAAGCAGACTGGCCGTGGCCAGTACATGCCAGCAGTGTGGATCGGCGTTTTTCTGGCAGCCGCCCTGGCGCTGCTGGTGGGCGGTGGCCTGGAGCTGGTCAGTGCCGAATTCCCGCAAAAACAACAGGAACTGTTTGAAGGTATCGTCGGCCTGGTAGCCGTGGGCATTCTCAGTTCCATGGTGTTCTGGATGCGCAAGGTGGCGCGCTCCATCAAGCATTCCCTGCATGAATCCCTCGATCACGCCCTGGCCGGGTCCAAACACCAGGTTACCGCGCTGATCGCCATGGTGTTTTTCGCCGTGGCCCGCGAAGGCCTGGAAACCGTGTTCTTCCTGCTGGCCGTGTTCCAGCAGAGCGAAGGCCCGGGCGCGCCGATTGGCGCCCTGCTCGGCCTGATCCTGGCGATCATCGTCGGCTTCCTGATCTACACCGGCAGCATGCGCCTGAACCTCGGTGCGTTCTTCCGCTGGACCGGCCTGTTCATCCTGGTGGTGGCCGCCGGCATCCTGGCCAACTCGGTACAAGCCCTGCACGAAGCCGGGGTGTGGAACCACCTGCAAACCGTCCTGTTCGATTTCAGCGCGACGCTGCCGATGGATGGCCCGCTGGGCTCGGTGCTGGCCGGCATGTTCGGTTACCAGGACGCCCCGACCGTGAGCACCCTCGGGGCCTACCTGATCTACCTGGCAGTGGCCCTGGTGATGTTCTTCTTGCCGGCGCCGCCGAGCAAGCCGGCCACCCGTACAACCTCTTCCGTTTCCAGCCAGTAAGGACCGCCTCTTGTCCAACCAAACCCCTCAACCGGCTCCGCCCTCCCGCGCCTTGCGCTGGGCGGTGGGCGGCTCGGTGGTCGTGATGATCGCCGCCGGTGGCCTGTTCTACTACGCCTCGCAGCTGGCCGCCTCCAAGCGCCAGGCCAACCACAATGAAATTGCCGTGACCATTCACGCCCACAGCTGCGAGCCGAACGCGCTGACGGTGCCGGCCGGCCACGCCAGTTTCCGCATCATCAACCGCTCGGACCGTGCCGTGGAGTGGGAAATCCTTGACGGCGTGCTGGTGGTCGAAGAACGCGAAAACATCGCCCCGGGCCTGAGCCAGGTGATCAACGCCAACCTGCTGCCCGGCGACTACCAGATCACCTGCGGCCTGCTGAGCAACCCGCGCGGCACCTTGAAGGTCACGCCAACGGCCGAGTCAGACGCGCAAGCCAAGGCCAAACCATCGATGGTGGCGTTCATTGGCCCACTGTCGGAATTCCGCGTGTACCTGAGCAGCCAGGGCAGCGCCCTGGTCAAGGCCGTTACCGCGCTTGAACAAGCCATCGAAGCCGGCGACCTTACCCAGGCCCAAGCACTCTACGTGCCGGCCCGCGAGGCATACCAGCGCCTGGCGCCGGCCTCGCAACGCCTGGCGGAGCTGGACAACGCGATCAACGCCCGTGCCGACTACTTTGAAAAACGCGAGCAGGACCCGGCCTTCAGCGGCTTCCACCGCCTTGAATACGGCCTGTTCCAGCAGCGCAACCTCGACGGCCTGACCCCGGTCGCCCAGCGCCTGGTCACCGACGTCACCAGCCTCAAGCAACAATTGCTGGCCCAGTCGCTGCCGCCGGAACAACTGGTGAGCATTGTGGTGCGCAACCTCAACAGCCTGGCTGACGTCCGCGCCGCCAGTGGCGAGGAAGAACGCTACAGCCATATCGACCTGAACGGGTTCGCCGCCAACCTGGACGCCGCCCGCAAGGTGGTCGACCTGATGCGCCCCCTGTTGACCAAATCGGCCGAGCCATTGCTGCCGGGCATCGACAGTGCGATCACCGCCCTCGACGCCCAGCTCAACGGCTTGAAAGTCGATGGCCGCTACGCCACGTATGACAGCGTTACCGCCGATCAGCGCAAGCAGATCGCCGACAAGGCCAAGGCTCTGGCCGTTGCACTCGATGGAATCGACCCCGCCCTTGGCCTTTCCGGCCTGAAGTGAAGACGACCGTAGACATGAGTGATTCAGAACAATTTTCCGCCCAACGTCGTCGAGTATTGCTGGGCATGGCTGCCACCGGCGCTGCCATTGCCGGCAGCAGCCTGAGCTGCCCGGCGATGGCCGCCAACGCGGCCGCACAAGTCACCACCGCACCCAGCAGTGAAAAGACCCAGGACCATCACGATTACCACGGCAAGCACCAGACCGGTATCGTCACCCCGCGACCGGCCTGCGGCATGCTGGTGTCGTTTGACGTACTGGCCAGTGACCGCGAAGACCTGGAGCGGCTGTTCCGCACCCTCAACGAGCGCATCGCGTTCCTGATGACCGGCGGCACCGTGGTGCAAGTCGACCCGAAACTGCCGCCTACCGATTCCGGCATCCTCGGCCCGGTGGTAACGCCGGATAACCTGACCATCACCGTCTCGGTCGGCGAGTCGCTGTTCGACGAGCGTTTCGGCCTGGCCGCCGTCAAGCCCAAGCGCCTGATCCGCATGGTCGGTTTCCCCAACGATGCGCTGGAACCGGCGCAGTGCCACGGCGACCTGAGCCTGCAGTTCAGCTCCAACACCCCGGACACCAACATCCACGCCCTGCGCGACATCGTTAAGAACATGCCGGACCTGTTGCTGGTGCGCTGGAAACAGGAAGGCAGCGTGCCGCCCCAGGCCCCTGCCCGCCCCGGCGAGCCGGCACAAAGTGCGCGCAACTTCCTCGGTTTTCGCGACGGTTCGGCCAACCCGAACTCCAACGACAACAAGGCGATGGACCAGATTGTGTGGGTTCAACCCGGCAGTGACGAACCGGCCTGGGCCGCCAATGGCAGCTACCAGGCGGTGCGGATCATCCGCAACTTCGTCGAACGCTGGGACCGCACGCCCCTGCAAGAGCAAGAAAGCATCATTGGCCGGATCAAGACCAGTGGCGCGCCCATGGACGGCCAGAAAGAAACCCAGGTCCCGGACTACAGCAAGGACCCGGAAGGCAAGTTGACCAAGCTCGATGCGCACATCCGCCTGGCCAACCCGCGTACCCCGCAGACCCAGGCCAACCTGATCCTGCGCCGGCCGTTCAACTACTCCAACGGCGTCAATAAAAACGGTCAGCTGGACATGGGGCTGCTGTTCATCTGCTACCAGGCTGACCTGGAGAAAGGCTTTATCAGCGTACAAACCCGGCTCAACGGCGAGCCCCTGGAGGAATACCTGAAGCCGGTCGGCGGCGGTTATTTCTTCACCTTGCCAGGCGTCACCGGGCCCCAGGACTTCATCGGGCGCACGCTGCTTGATGCGACACATCCACAAACCACTGCCAATACCTAAAACAAACCCCAGAGCGGAAATCGTCCCATGAAGAAGTCGTCTCTCGCATTGTCGTTGTTAATGAGCCTTTCGCCGCTGGCCGCCTTTGCCGCCACCGCGCCACTGGATCTGGTAGGGCCGGTGTCGGACTACAAAATCTACGTCACCGAAGAAATCGGTGAGCTGGTCACCCAGACCCAGGCGTTCACCGATGCGGTGAAAAAAGGCGACCTGGCGACGGCCAAGAAGCTGTACGCGCCAACCCGCGTTCACTATGAGTCCATCGAGCCGATCGCCGAGCTGTTCAGCGACCTCGACGCCTCCATCGACTCACGCGTAGACGACCACGAAAAAGGCGTGAAAGCCGAAGACTTCACCGGCTTCCACCGCATCGAGTACACCCTGTTCTCCGAGAACACCACCAAAGGCCTGGACGCCCTGGCTGACAAGCTCAACAGCGACGTACAAGACCTGAAAACCCGCGTGGACGGCCTGACCTTCCCGCCGGAAAAAGTCGTAGGCGGTGCTGCTGCCCTGCTTGAAGAAGTCGCCGCGACCAAAATCTCCGGTGAAGAAGACCGTTACAGCCACACCGACCTGTATGACTTCCAGGGCAACATCGACGGCGCGAAGAAAATCGTCGACCTGTTCCGTCCGCAGATCGAGAAGCAAGACAAGGCGTTCGTTGCCAAAGTCGACAAAAACTTCGCCACCGTGGACAAGATCCTGGCCAAGTACAAAACCAAGGATGGCGGTTTTGAGACCTACGACAAGGTCAAGGAAGCCGACCGTAAAGCCCTGGTTGGCCCGGTTAATACCCTGGCTGAAGACCTGTCCACGCTGCGTGGCAAGCTTGGCCTGAACTGATCAACACCCGTCATACTCTCGCCCGGCCTGCCGGGCGAGAAGCTTCTTCAGGCTGATGCCACCTGTGCCACTCCCGAGGGCCGCAAGGCATCGCGGATGGTCCGCAGTTTCAGGCAGGTTTCCTCGTACTCACTCTGCGGGTCCGACTCGGCGACAATGCCGCAGCCGGCGAACAAGTGCGCCTCACAGCCACGGATCAGCGCCGAACGCAATGCCACGGCGAATTCACCGTCCCCCTCCGCATTCATCCAGCCCACCGGCGCGGCGTACCAGCCCCGATCGAGTTGCTCGTGTTCGCGGATATACGCCATTGCCTCACGGCGTGGCAGGCCGCCCACCGCCGGCGTCGGATGCAGCGCCTGAACCAGTTGCAGCAGTTGCACGTGGGGATGCAAGCGGCCCATCACCGGCGTCAACAAGTGCTGCACGTTAGCCAGCCGGTGCAACTGCGGTTGGCTGGCAATGTCAAGCATCGCGCAATACGGCTGCAAGGCGTCGCGCAGGGTTTGCACCACCAGGGCGTGTTCGTGGCGGTCCTTGGGGCTGTCCATCAGGGCCTGGCCCAGTTCGGTGTCCTGTTGCTCATGGCGACCACGGGGACAGGTGCCGGCCAGGGCCACCGTGTTCAGTGTGCCACGGGCCACGCGCACCAGCCGCTCGGGGGTGGCGCCCAGAAAGCAGCTGTCACCCCGGCTGAACGCAAAGAGGTAGGCCTGGGGATAGGCCGCCTTGAGGTTTTCCAGCAGCGGGCCACAGGGAATGGTGCGGTCGGTACACAGCCGTACTTCGCGGGCCAGTACCACCTTGCGCAGGTCACCGGCGTTGATGCGCTGCACGGCCATCGCCACGCTGTCCTGCCACTGCTGGGCACTGATGACGTTTTCGTCATTGGGGGTGCCGAGGGGAATCTCCTGGCGTGGCGCACTGGCGTAGCGCGACAACAGCAGGGCCCACTGGGCTTCCAGGCTCCGGGCGCAACGCTCGGCGTCGGCCCCCGGCTCCAGCCATTGGCTGAAGATCACATGGTGTTGCTCGGCCTCGCGCAGCAGCAGGATGCGTGGCAGCACCAGGGACGTTGCGGCAAACGACTGCCATTTGAGCGAACGCGGCCCCTGCGGGTCGAAGGCAAAACCGCCGCACAGCAACGGTTGGCGCGGCCCCACCCGGTGGGCCTGGCTCAGCAGCGCTTGCCACGCCAGGGCGCTCGCGTTGAAGCGATCATCCACCCCGGGGCTGATTTCTTCGGTGCAGCCAAACCCGGCCACGCCCATGGCGCCCCGGTCGCTGGACCAGAACAGGCTCTGCCCGAGCACCTGGCGGTTGGCGGCGAACAGCCGCAGCGGGTCGAGGCGCTCCCAGGCCAGGCTGAAGACCACCAGCGCCGCGGCGCCCTTATCGCGCGCCAGGGTTTCGCCCTGGGTCAGCGCCTGAAGCAATCCCGGCAGACGCTCACTCATGCTCGGCTCCTTGATGCTGCTGGCGCCAATGGCGCACTTGCTGGTCGATATTCCACTGGATGATCTGCGCGAACAGCGGCACCACAAACATCGGGTCCAGCCCTTCGCGCTCCGCCCAGCGACGGCGATGGGGCAGCATGGCGGCGACCCGTTCGGGGGCGGCGATGCTGGCTTCGGTCGGTTTGAATTGCGCCGCGGCCTTCACGTAGGCCAATCGCTGACCGAGGGCGCGGATGATGTGCTCGTCCAAGGTGTCGATACCCAGGCGGACGTCTTCCAGCCCGGTGCACTGCTCAGGTGTTTTCATAGGATTCTCTGCTCATGGGGTCGACGGCCAGCACTGCCAGGCCGGTTCGGCGGGACTGCCCAGCAACAACTCCAGGTGCTCGATCAGGTCGGCCTGGCTGTCGCGCAGGTAAAAATGCCCGCCGTCGAAGGTTCGAAAGTCGGTGACCTGGCGCGTGACCTCCGACCAGGCGTGGGCTTCTTCCTGATCCACTTCGCGGTCGGTGGTGCCCAGGCACACGCTCACTGGGACGTCCAGCAGCTCGCCGATATCGCCGCGATAGGTTTCGATCAGGCGGTAATCATTGCGCAGCGCGGGCAGATAAAGTGCCTGCATCTCGGGGTCATCCAATGGCGAAGGCGCACCCCCCGACAGGCGTCGCACATCCGCCAGCAACCCGGCATCCGGCCCCTGGTGCAATTGGCTGTGGCGTTGTCGGTGAGGCGCCGGATGGGCGGAAACAATCAGCCGTTGCAGGGCCTTGCCCTGACGGTGCAGGCGCCGCGTCACCTCATAGGCCAAGGCAGCGCCCATGCTGTGGCCGAACAGCACCAACGGCCGGTCGGACAGGTCCCAGAGCGCCCGGGTAATGGTGCCTGCCATCCATTCCAGGCTGCCGGGCCAGGTCTCGGCCAGACGCTCTTCGCGGCCGGGGTATTGCACGCTGACCACTTCAATGTCGACCGGCAACAGCGCCTGCCAACCACTGAAAAATCCGGCGCTGCCGCCCGCGTGGGGCAGACAGACCAATCGGCAACGCGGGGTGTGAGGCTGCGGGTAACGCCGCAGCCACGGGCTGGCGACTTTTTTCATAGCACGCCCTCCTCCAGCTCAGTGGTGACGTGGATCCGGGTGTGCGGCAACCAGCGCAGCACCTGGCGCAGGCAGTCGTCGGCGTCCATCACCTGAGCGGCGTAGTGCGTGCCTTTGGGCAACCGGGCCCATTGCAGCGCGCAGATGGCCGCCACCGTGCCGGTCAACGCCGAACCATCACCGGCACGCAGCCAGGCGCTGGCCTGCTGAGGCTCGCCGTGTTGCAGGCCTTCCATTTCCACCGCGAGCAACTGGTAGGGCGTGCGCCCTGCCAGGTCGAGGGCACTGGCCTGCACCAGGCTGGCGACGTTTTCTGCCGAGTGCCTGAGTGCCGGCGGCGAACCCTGGATACGCCCCAGTGCCGCTCGCAAGTGCCCGCCGTCGAACAGGTTGTAGCCCTCCGCTTGCGGCACCCGCAACGCCGTAAACAGGCGCTGCTGTTCGGTGGTGAGGTAGGGATAGGCCGTCACCGCACCGCCCACCAGCCAGGGCCGCTCGAAGTGTTCATCGGCGGGCACGGCGGACTTGACTGCACGGCCCTCGGCCCAACCCATCGAGGCCTGGCCGTAGCCGTTGCCCAGGCTCAACAGAAAATCCTCGGCGGCCGTTGTCGACAGCCGCCCCAGCCCGACGGCATAGCAACGCACGGTGTCGACACGTTCAAAGGACGCCGCCAACACCTTGGGAAACAGACCGGACAACCCCGGTAACATGCCGGCCGACAACACCACGCGACGACCGGGCGGCAACTGCGCGGGCAACACATGGTGCAGCGGGTCATCGCCGCCCACATCGAGGTAATCGGCGCCGCTGGCCAAGGCCGCCAGTGCCACCCGGTCGAGCACCTTGTAGCTGGGCCCTGCGCAATTGATCACCAGCTCGCAGCCGCTGCAAAACGCTGCCAGGCTGCGGGCGTCCCACAGGTCCAGTTCACGGACCTCGGCCCGCCCGTTCAACTCCCGGTGGTTAAAACGCCGGCCTTGCCCGGGGTCACGACCGCCCAGGCGAAGGCGGTAGTGCCCCACCAGCACCCGGGCGACCTGCCGACCGACATGCCCATACCCGCCTACAATCCCGACGTTCATGCCGCCACCTGCGCCAGCCGCTCGAACGCCCGGGCCACGGCTTCGACCTGCGGGCTCTGCATGCAGCTGAAGTGGTCGCCCGGCACGTCGACAACCTGCAACTCCCCGAGGCACAGGGCTTGCCAGTATTGGCTCATGTCCCGGTGCATGCCCGGCAGTACCTGAACCTCGCCGCATTGGCGGATAAACACCATGTCGCCGTCGTAAGGCGTGGCCTGGTGCAACGCGACGGCGGCGAGGCTGTGGCGCAACACCTGCAATTGCTCCCGCAGCCAGTCCAGATCGCTCAATTGCGAGCCCGCATGGCGCATCGCGTCGGCAATCGCCTGCAAACGCTGGTCAGCCGACTTGCGTCCCAGGGCCCGCAGGCAGGCCAGGGCCGTGGCGCAATCAGGCTCGTCCTCCAGCGCCAGCAATGCACCCTGGGGCACGCGGCCGGGTGTCTGGCGCAGCACCTTGGCAATCGCCCGCTCCATGGCCTGTTCATCCAGCGGGTAACCCAGGGTGTGCGGGTCGGCCTGCATGACGCGGGCGAACACGTACTCGGCCAGCAGATCATCCTCGATCATGAACGGCACGCGGTAGCTGCTGATCACCGTCAGTTGCAGCACCTCGATGCCCCTGGCCGCCAGGCAGGAGGCGAGTTCCGTCGCCAGCAATCCGCCGAGGCAATAGCCGACGATGCTCACCTGACGCCGGCCTTCGGCGTGCAAGGTGTCGGCATAACGTTCGGCCAGTTCACGAATCGCCGTGGCCGGCGCCAGGGCCAGGTAACCCGGTACGTCATTGAGCACCAGCCCTTCCAGTGGCGCTTCTTCCCCCAGCGCGGCAAACAGCGCGCGATACGGTGCCAGGGTGCCGCTGCCGTCATGGACAAAGATTCGCGCCGGGCCTTGCACCTCATCACGAATACGCACCAGCGGCGAAAGACTCTCGCTGCCCTGCCCCCGCAGGTAATCCGCCAGGGCGGCCACCGTCGGCTGATTGATCAACTGCCGCAGTAAATCCCCCCACGGCACGTTTCGGGCCTGGGGCAGGCTTTCCCGCAGGCGGCCAACCACCTGGGCCACCAGTAATGAGTCGCCACCCAGTTCAAAGAAACCCTGCTCACGGCCCACGCTCGGCACCCGCAGCAGGGTTTGCCAGACCTCGGCAATGCTGCGCTCCAGCGCATCCAGCGGCGCAGCGCCGCTGTTGGCCTGTTGCGTGGCCTGGGCAATACCCAGGTTGGCGAGGGCCTGGCGGTCGACCTTGCCGTTGGCCGTCAACGGCATTTCATCCAGCACCCGCCACTCGGTGGGCACCATGTAGTCCGGCAAACGCTGGCCCAGATGCGCGCGCAACGCCTCGGGTTCGAGGGTGTGGCGGTCGGTCTTGAAGCGCGTGATAAACAAGTGCTGGCCGATCTGCGACATGGCATCGTCTGCCGCAGGCAGGCACAGCGGCGTCTGCGCGCCGGCCTCCTGCAACAACTGGTGCCACTGCTCGCGGCGGATAAACGTGGTGTCCTGTGCGGCACGGAAATCCTCGAACGCGGTCAGGCCCTCCTTGAACTCCATGGACGCCATGATCTGGTAGGTGTCGCGCGTGGCCTCGATAAAGATCAGCCAGCCGCCGGGTGCAAGCATTTCCCGCAACCGGGCCAGGACCCGGCTGGCGTGCCGCGAGTTGTGCAGCACGTTGGCACACAGGATCACATCCAGGGAGTTGGCGGCGATGCCTTGGCCCCAATGATCGAGGTTCAGGTCAAACAGCCCGTAGCTGACCCACGGAAACTCGACAAAATGCTCCCGCGCTTCGTTGAGGAAAAACTGCGACAAGTCGGTGAACTGGTAGTCCACCGCCAAGCCGTCCAGGGCCGGAATCAGGTCGGCGCTGGTGCCGCCCACGCCCGCGCCGATTTCCAACAGGCGCAGGCGCTGGCCCGCCGGTTGCAGCGCGGCGATTTCCTGCACGGCTGCGCACACCGCCTGGTTCAGGTACTGGCTGATCAGGTTCTTGCGGTAGGCACCTTCGGCGGTGTCGGTACGGCCTTCGGGGAACAGCAGGTGCAACGGGTCGAGCCGGTCGCTCATCAGTGCCGGCAGTTGCTCCTGGCTCTCGCGCAGGTAACGCAGCACTTCAGCGCCCCAGCCCACACTGGGTTCAAGGGCCTCGATGCGTTGCCACAGTTGACGGTACTCGGCGCCCGAGACCCGCAGTGACGAATAGGCGCCGGTGTGTGGATTCTGGTCCACCAGTTGCTCGCGGTGCAGGGCTTGCAGCCAGCGACGGATCAGCCGCTCATTGCGGGGCGCGACCTCGCATCCCGTCATGACCTGCGCCAGGTCATGCTCGACGCCCGGTTGATCAAACAACCCCGGACGTTGCAGGGCCAGGCCCATGGACAGCAGCGCGGCACGCTCGACGCAATCGGACATTTGCGTGATCAGCACCTCGGTCAATTGGCCTTTCACCCCGTTGGCCGCCGCCAGGGCGTTGGGTGCCAACCGGGCAGGCCAAGGCAATGGCGTATCGCGCAGCGTGCCGCGCACACAGGCCTGCAAACGCCGCTCGAACGCGCCTTCGCCCGCGGCGACTACCACGGCCGACTCCACATTGGGATGGCTGAGCAACGCACTCTCGACTTCCGCCAACTCGATGCGATGGCCGCGCACCTTGACCTGGAAATCCTCACGGCCAAGGAACTCGATCAGCCCGTTTTCCAGGTACCGACCCAGATCGCCGGTGCGGTACAGACGCTCGCCACTGTGGGCGTGCTCGATAAAGCGCTCGGCGGTTTTCTCAGCGTCCCCCAGGTACCCCATGGCCAGGCCGCTGCCGGCGATAAACAGCTCACCCGCAACGCCCTGCGGACGGTCACGTCCCTGCTCGTCGAGCACCATGAAACGTTGGTTGGCCAGCGGCGCGCCGTAGGGAATGCTGCGCCATTGCGCGTCCACCTCGGTGATCGGATAGGCAATCGACCAGATCGCCGCCTCCGTCGCGCCGCCCAGGCTGATCAGTTGCAGCGTGGGCAGCAACGCACCGATCTCGGCGGGCAGATTCAGCGGGATCCAGTCGCCGGACAACAACGCCAGGCGCAGGCTGTGCGGTGCTGCCGCGGGGACTGCTTGCAGGTAATGGGTCAGCATCTGCAACTGCGCGGGCACCGAGTTCCACAGGGTCACGCCATGCTCGCGGGCGCACGCCGCCCAGTGGGACGGATCAGCCCGGCGGCCGGGGTCGGGCAGCACCAGCGCGCCCCCCACCGCCAGCAGGCCGAAGATGTCGTACACCGACAGATCGAACCCCAGGCTGGCCAGGGCGAGCACACGGTCTTCGGCGCCGATCGCGAAGCGCTGGTTGATATCGACC
Source organism: Pseudomonas sp. ADAK13 (assembly GCF_012935715.1). Classification (NCBI taxonomy): domain Bacteria; kingdom Pseudomonadati; phylum Pseudomonadota; class Gammaproteobacteria; order Pseudomonadales; family Pseudomonadaceae; genus Pseudomonas; species Pseudomonas sp. ADAK13. The sequence goes on along the minus strand of NZ_CP052860.1, from coordinate 5,644,907 downwards.
ACGGTGTTGAGGGCCGCCTGGTGGTTGATCATCACGCCTTTGGGAATGCCGGTGGAGCCGGAGGTGTAGATCACGTAGGCCAGCTGTTGCGGTGTCACTGTTGGCGTGGGCAGCTCACGGGTGGCGGCATTGCCCGCCTGGTCGACATGCAGGCACTGAGTCACCTGGGCAGGCCACATCAGGTCCGCGCTCAACCACGACTGGCTGAGCACCCGGCTGACGTCGGCATTTTCAATAATCAGCGCGCGGCGTGCCGCTGGCTGGTTGGTGTCCAGCGGCAGGTACGCCGCGCCGGCGCGCAAAATTCCGAGCACGGCCACCACTTGGTCGATGCCCTTGTCCATGCACACCGCCACCCGCTCACCGGGCTGGCAGCCGGCGTCCAGCAACTGCTCGGCAATCGCCTCGGCGCGGCCTGCCAGTTGCGCGTAGGTGAGTGGCCGTGAACCCTGGATCAGGGCGATGCGGTGTGGTGCTGCGCGGGCCTGGCGAAAGAACGGTTCATGCAGCAAACCCGGCGGAATCGGCTGCGCGGTCTGGTTGATCAGCTCCCGCACCAGCCGTTGGGGCGCCGGCAGTTCCAGGCAGTCATCCAGGGTCCAGGCCGAGGGTTCACGGGCCAGGCGCTTGAGCAGGCGTTCGAAGGTGTCGAACATCGCCTCCAGCATCTCGTCATTGAACACGCCCTGGCGAATGTCCCAATTGATGTACAGGCCACTGTCGCGCTCGCTGACCTGGCAGTCGATCAGCACCTGCGGGGTCTGGCTGATGCCATGCACCAGGTGTGCGCCGGGCATGAACGCCCCGCCGCCACTTTCACCGCCGGCGCCGAGGGTGCTGGTGAAGGCATAGGGCATCAACGCCGCCTCACGGCCTTTGCGCCGCGCAAGTTCGCGCAGTACTTCGATGCCGGAACACAGGCGGTGGTCCATGTCCTGCCACAGGCGCTCCTGCAACTGCTGGCTGCGTTCGCCGAAACTGCCGCCTTGCAAGGTCTGGACTTCCAGCAGTTCCACCGAGCTGAAATCCCCCACCAGCCGGTCGACCTGCGGGTGCAGCGACAGGCGATTGAGCAAGGTCAGGCTCAGGCAGAAATGCCCCTTGCGGCTCCAGCGCCCCAGGGTCTCGGCATAGCAGGCGAGAATCGCGGCCGACACCCCCACACCGGCGGCCGCCGCATTCAGGCGCAGGGCGTTGAAATCCCGGGCCTCCAGGCTCAGGGCGCGACGTTCGAAACGCGGGCCGCTGGGTGCGCCCATCATCGGCAATTCCGGGGCACCAGGCAGGCTGTCGACCCGCGCCCACCAATACTGGCGGTCACGCTGGTAGCGCGGCTGCTCGCGCAGGCGGCGTTCACCCAACACGTAGTCGCGAAAACTGATGGGGGCTGCCGACGGCAAGGCTTCGCCCCGGTAAACCTGCTGCAACTCGGCCAGCAGCATGCGCACGCTCTGGTAGTCGCATACCAGCAAGTCCACTGACAGGTGCAGACGCGCATGCTCACGGCCCTGGCTCACGCACAACTCGATCAGCGGCCACTGCCGGGGCGAGGCCTGGCGGATTTCCATGCGCTCGCGCAACGCCGCCAACCCCTGGCCGTCGTCGTCGCGCAGGTCGTGCCGGGCGATCAGGTAATGCGGCACCTGGGGCAGGATTTGTTGGTAGCCGTCTTCCAACACCACCGCCCGCAGCATGTCGTGACGGGCCACCAGATGGTTCCACGCCTGCTCCAGGCGCGCCGGGTCGAGTTCCTCGAGCTCAAATTCCAGGTAGCCATGACAGGCCACCCCGCCATAGCTGAATGCCTGGGTACGACCCATCAGGTAGGCAGCCTGCACGTCAGTCAGCGGAAACGGTTCGCTGCGGGCGGCCAGGTCCGCCGAGACGGTGGGCATTCCCGGTTCCATCAGCTGTTGCAACAGCGCGTCCTTGTGCTCGCGCAGTTGTTGCAAGCGGTCTTCGTCCATCACCCCGGCCGGCGCTCGATAGCGCAGGCGGCCCTGCTCTTCCCAGAGTTCCACACCCAGTGCCTCGAGTTCCTGTTGCAGTTGCTGCAGTGTCATAGCGCACCCTCCACCATTGCGTTCCGGTTGACGTGGTCCTGTTCCCGTCGGGCGGCCAGCCATTGGGCCTGCCGGGCGACGGTGGCCGCGTTGAAAAAGTCTTTCAGCGACAGTTCGACGTCGAACTGCCGGGCAATCCGTTCGATCAGGCGCGCCGCCAACAAGCTGTTGCCGCCGAGGGCGAAGAAGCCCTGATGGCGCCCCACCAGCGGAATGTCGAGCAGCTCGCGCCAAAGCCCGGCCAGCAGTTGCTCGGCTTCGCCTTGAGGCGCGTCTTCACTCTCGGGTTTGGCGCCCTGGCGTTGCTCCTGCACCAGCCACAACAGGGCGGCGCGGTCGACCTTGCCGTTGGCGCTCAGGGGCAGTTCGCTGAGGTTCAGCCAGTGGTCCGGCAGCATGTGTTCCGGCAGCCACTGGCGGAGCCACTGGTGCATGGCGTCGGCATCCGGCACCGCGTCGCCCGTCAGAGCCGCTGCCAGTTGCGGGTTGGCACCCGGCAGTACCAGGGTGACCGCGCGACTGACAGCCGGATGGCGCTCCAGGGCCACGTCGATTTCACTGAGTTCGATACGGAAACCCCGGACCTTCACCTGGTGGTCCATGCGCCCGAGAAATTCGAGGTTGCCGTCGGGCCAGTAGCGGCCCTGATCACCGGTGCGGTACCAGCGCTGCCCGGCCTGCTCGACGAACCGCTGGGCGCTGAGGTGCGCCAGGCCGCGGTAGCCTTGGGCAACCCCGGCCCCGCCGATCCACAATTCCCCCGCCACCCAATCCGGGCAATCGCGGCCCTGGCTGTCGACCACCCGGAAGCACTGGTTATCCAGGGGCTTGCCGTAGGGAATCGAGCGCCAGTGCGCGGGTACTTCGTCGACATCCTGGACGTTGGACCAGATTGCCGCTTCGGTGGCGCCTCCGAGGGCGGCAAACCGGGTGCTTTCGCCGGCAGCCACGCGCAAGCGGCGTGGCAGGTCCAGCCCGACCCAATCGCCCGAGACCATCGCCAGCCGCAGTCCGGCCAGGGCATTTGGCTCGCGGGCCTTGAGGGTCAGCATGTCGAGCAGGGCCGGCACCGAGTTCCACAGGGTTACCCGTTGCTGGCGCACCAGGCGCAGCCATTCAGACGGTTCCTTGCGGCAGGCATCCGCCGGCAGCACCACCGCGCCACCGACACTCAACAGGCCAAACAGGTCGTACACCGACAGGTCGAAATCGAGGGCGGACACGCCGAGCACGCGGTCCTGCGCGCACACCTGATAACGCCGGTTGATCGCCTCGACAGTGTTCAGCGCCGCTTGATGGGACACCTCCACGCCCTTGGGTTCGCCGGTGGTGCCGGAGGTGAAAATCACATAGGCCAGCGCCTCCGGTGAGACCTCGACCGGCTGCTTCAGGGGCGTGGCCGAGCGGGCCTGGGCCAGGTCCACCACTTGCAGGTCTGCCAGCCATACACCGCGATCGCGGTGGGCCGCATCGGTGATCACCACCTTGGCCCCGGCACGCTGATAAATCATGTCGCGACGGGCAGCAGGCTGCTCGATACCCACCGGCACATACACCGCGCCCGCTGCCAATACGCCGAGCACCGCGATGATTTGCGCCTGGCCCTTGGGCAAGGTAATCGCCACCGCATCGCCTGTTTCGATCCCCCACTGGCCGAGGGCTCCCGCCACGTGCAAGGCCTCGGTTGCCAGCTCGGCGTAGCTCAGTTCACCTTCCTCGGTGATCAACGCTACCCGTTGCGGGTGCAGGCGCGCCTGCTGGAAAAAGCCTGCGTGCAGCAGCCCTTTGTCATAGGCCCAGGGCGTGTGATTGACCGCGGTGCGCACCTGTTGCTGGGCGTGCGGCAACGGCAGCGGCGCGGGTTGGCGCCAGTCACCGGTGCACAGCCACGCCAGCAGGTCGCCATAGGCAGCGAACATTTCATCCAGCAGGCCTTCGGGGAACAGCGCGTCCACCGCGTCCCAGTTCAGCAGCAGGCCGTCGGGCAGCGGATAGCTCTGGTGATCGAGCCACACCTGGGGTGTTTGCGACAACGCCCAACCCGGTTCCCCCAGGTGTTCTCGGCAGGTGGCGTCGACAAATGCTTCGCCGAGGTTGCAGGCAAACACCACCGGTGCGCCGCCTTGCCGGGTGCGGGACAACTCACGCAGCACCTCCACACCGGGCCAGGCACTGTGGGCAATATCGCGGTGCAACTGGCGTTGCAGGGTTTGCGCCTGTTGCGCGAAAGAACCTGCCTGGCGCTGGTCGACCTCCAGCAGCACCAGGTTGGAAAAGTCGGCCAGCAGGTGCGGCACGCAGGGGTGCAGTTCCTGGCGATTGAACAGCGGCACGTTCAACAGGAAATGCTGGCTGGCGCTCCAGCGGCCCAGCACTTGGGCATAGGCGCAGCACAATACGCTGGCCAGGGTCAGGCCGTGTTGCCGCGCCTGGTCTTCCAGGGCGTGCAACTGGGCACGGCCGAGGCGCATTGCCAGGCGACGAAAGCGCGGCGCGCCGAGGGACTGCGGCTCCTGCGCCAGGGGCAGTTGCGGGCCGTCGGGCAAATCATCGAGGCGCTGCAACCAGTAGTCACGTGCGCCCGCATCGGTGGTTCGGGTGGCACTCAGGTAGTGCGCAAAATCCCATTCGAGGCGTGGCAGTTGCGCTTCCTGCCCGCTGTAGATCAGCGCGAGATCCCGCAGCAGCACGCTGATACTCAACACGTCCGCCACCAGCAAATCGATGTTCAAGTGCACCCGGCTGCGGCCGTTGGGCAAGTGGCTCAGTTGCACATCGAACACTTCGCCCCGACGCACCTCCAGGCAACGGTGAGCCAGGCGCTCGCGCAGGGCCAGCGCATCCGGCAATTCATGCACGGTCAACCCGGGCCATGGGCTCACCGGCAGGATGCGCTGGCAGGTGGCCGTGGGGAAACAGGCGCGTAGCATCGGATGGCGCTGGGTCAGGCGCACCACCGCGTGCTCAAGGCGTTGCGCATCAACCTGAGGCCCGTCCAGCTCCTGATACAGGTGGCAGCCGACGCCGCCCAACGGCATGGCCGGGTCGCGGCCAAACCAGTAGGCCTGCTGCAAGGGCGTGAGCGGGAAATCACTGTCAGTGGCAACGGGCTTGAGGTGAGCCGGCGGGCCGCGACGGCGATCGATCAGGGCCCACCAGGCCTCGAGGGTCGGCCGCTCAATCAGTTCGGCAAAGCTCACCTGCACACCTTCGCGGGCGAGCAACGCCGGCAGGCGCATCATGCTCACCGAATCCAGGCCTTGCTCGATCAGCGAGGCGTCGGGCTCCAGGTCCTGGGGGGCATAGTTGAGCAACTGCGCGACACCGGCGCACAGCGCCTCGGGGCTGTGTGCGAGGCCGCCGGGTGAAGGATGAACGCATGCCAGTGCTGGGTTATCGGTCATGGGGGACGGTCCTTTGGGGAACGGTAGGGTCTGGACGCAAGCGCCAGCGATTGATCGCTTCGCGCTCGTGGAACAACTCGCGGTAACGGCCGGGCACGGCCATCAACGCGTCATGGCGGCCGACCTGGGCCAATTGGCCGTGGTCGAGCAGCAGAATCTGGTCGGCATGGGGCGCCAGCGTCGGCTTGTGGGTGACCAGCACCACGGTGTGCTGGCGGGCCAGTTGCAACAGGGTGCGATTGACCCGGGCCTCGCTGATGGCGTCGAGGGCCGCCGTCGGCTCATCCAGCAGGATCAGCGACGCGTCCTTGAGCAGCACCCGCGACAACGCCAGGCATTGGCGTTCACCCCCGGACAGGCTCACGCCCTGCTCTCCCAGCAGGGTCCGCCAGCCCTGGGGCAGGCGTTCGGCGAGGCGGTCCAGGCCCGTGGCGCGGGCGGCGTGCTGCCATTGCTCTTCGCGGGCGTCGGGGCGCCCCAGCAGCAGGTTGTCCAGCAGGCTGGCCGGCAATGGCGGGCTGTCCTGGAACATCAGCGCGACCTGGGTATCCCGGGCCAGTGCCGACTGTTGCCGCAGGTCGACACCGCCCAGGCAGATCGCCCCGCTGCTGACATCGCTGAAGCGCGCCAACACGCGCAACAGGCTGGACTTGCCGGAGCCGGACGCGCCCACCACCAGGTTCAGCGAACGCTCTTGCAGCGTGAACGTGATGCCCTGCAACACCGGCTGCCCGTGGCGTACCAGGCCGACGTCTTGCACCTGCACGTCGAAACCTTTGGCAGATTGAGGCTCAAGCGGCTCAGGCAAACCCGGCATTTGCAGCAGATGGCGCAGGCGATTCAACGCGTGGCGGGTCTGGCGCAAGGTGGTACCAAGATTGACCAGCGCGCCCATCGGCTCCACCAGGCAGGTGGCGAGAATCGCCAGCGCGAGGAACTTCGCCGGGTCGAGGGTGCCACCCAACACGGCATACAGGCCGCCTAACAGAATGGCGCTGTAGCCGGCCTGCAACACCACGGCCAGGCCCAACGCAGCAGGAAAGGTTCGCCAGTGGGCGTGACGCTGGGCCTGTTGCTGCTGGGCCAGGGCCTCGGTGAGCAAGTCGAACCCTTGCCCGGTGCGCCCGCTGGAACGCAGCAACGGTTGCTGGCGCAGAAACTCCATCACCCGCGCTGCCGCTTCATTGGCTGCGGCTTCGCTCAGCGCTTCGGCCTGCCCGCCCCAACGCACGCCCCAGTGGTACACCAGCACCAACAAGGGCAACGCAGCCAGTGCGGCCAGCGCCATGGAGCGGTCGTAGAAAAACAGCGCCAGCAGCAGCGCCAGGGGCGTTAACAGCGCGTTGGCCATGGGTTGCAGCAGGTGTGCCGGGGTGCTCATGATTTGCAGCACGGTGTGGGTCACCAGCCGATTCAGCTCCGCGCTGCGCCGTTCCACAAACCATTCCAGCGGCAGTTGCACCAGCTTTTCACCGATACGCCGGTTCAACGCCTGGGCCGCCTCGGCACCGGCGCGATAGCCCGCCAATTGGGCATACCGGCGCAACCACAGGCACAGCACTGCCATGCCGGTGAAGCCAAGGGCCCAGGCCCAGGGCGTTGCGGTGCCGAACCATTGGGCAAAGGCCATCGGCAACAGGGCCAGTGCCGCGCCCTGGGCCAGCGCGCTCAACGCCATTGCCATCAGCGCGCGCCGCACCAGGCCGGCTTCACGGGGTTGCAGGCTGCGTAACAGGGCGCGAATCATGCCCGCGCCCTCTTCAGCGCTGTCGCCGAGAACTGTTCGGCCGCCCATAGCCCGGCGTAGGCGCCCTGCTGGTCCAGCAAGCCATGATGGGTGCCGCGCTCGACAATCCGCCCGCCTTGCAGCACTACAATCTGGTCGGCGTCCTGGATGCTGCTCAAGCGGTGGGCGATCACCAGCACCGTGCGCCCACGGGCCAGGCGTGACAGGGCCTGCTGGATCGCGGCTTCGGATTCCGGGTCACTGGCGGCGGTGGCTTCATCGAGGATCAGGATCGGCGCTTCACTGAGCATGGCCCGGGCAATACCCAGGCGCTGCACTTCCCCGCCGGACAGTTGCACGCCGGCGCCGAGCACCGTGTGATAACCCTGGGGCAACGCGAGGATGCGCTGGTGAATCTGTGCGGCCCGGGCGGCGGTTTCCACCTCGGGCAGCGTGGCTTCGGGGCGTGCCAGGCGCAGGTTGTCGAGGACGCTGGTGCGCAGCAGGCGCACGTCCTGGAACACAAAGGCGACCTGGCGGTACAGCGCCGCACTGTGCATGTCCCGCAGGTCGACGCCGCCGATGCGAATCGACCCGGCGGTCACGTCTGCAAAGCGTGCCAGCAAGGTGGCAAGGGTGGATTTGCCGGCACCCGAATCGCCCACCAGGGCGGTCAGCGTGCCGGGTGGCAAATCCAGGTCAATGCCCTGCAGCACCTGGGTGCCATCGGGATAACGAAAGTCCACCCGCTCAAAGCGGACCTGCCGCCCTTGAGGTTCGCGAGACTCGCGGGGTTGCGGCAACGTCGCGCTGTTCAGCACGGCAGCGATCCGGCTGGCGGCCATGCGGCCTTGCACCAGCGCATCCGCACCATGCCCGAGGGCCGCGACCGGCGCCGCCAGCGCCGGCCCCAGCAACAGGAATGGCAGCAATTGCACCGGCAGCAGCCAGCCGCTCCCTACCAACAGCGCACCGCCCAGCAACACCAGGGCCAGCACCAGCAACGGCGAAAGCAGCACCTCGACACTCGCCCCAAGCCCGGCCCAGCGCTGGGCCCAGCAGGAAAAGAAACCGGCAAAACGTTCGACCGCCGCGAAAAACTTCGACTGCACCCGATCAGCCCGGCCGAACGACTTGACCATGGCGATGCTCTGCACAAACTGCTGGGTGGCCTGGGACAGGTTGCCCAGCGCCGCGCCCAGTGCTTTCTGGTCATCCCGATAAGCCCGGGAGCGCAACGCCCGCAGGCGCCATAACGCAACCACCGGCGGCAGCAGCACCACAACGGTCATCGGCACACTCACCGTCAGCAGGTACAGCAGGCAGGCCAGTGGCGCCACCAGTGCGGCGGCGAGGTTGTTCGGCAGGTGCGCCACCAGTTGATGCAGGGCGCCCACATCATCGAGCAATACGCGGTCGACTTTTTGCCCGCCACGGGCACTGAACCAGGCCAGTGGCACCCGCGACAAATGCGCCGCCAGGCGCTGGCGAATCTGGCGCTGCAGGTCGCTGTCGGCCAAGTGGGTCACCTGCAAGGCCGCCGCCAACCCGAGCATGCGCAACAGCAAGGCGCCCGCGCCGGCCAGCAACCACCAGAACCCGTCCTGCAGGTCGAGCTTGCCCTCCAGCAGCAACGGCGCCAGTTCCGCCACTGCGATCAACGGCAGCAAGCCGATCAAGGTCGCCAGGGCCTGCAGCAGCATGGCGCCGATCAGCCGGCCACGTACGGGGGCAAGCAGCGTGTGCAGCGGATTGTTATCAGCCACGGGCCGCACTTCCCTCAGGGGTTTTCGCCCCGAAATACAGCTGTTGGATGGCCTCCCGCAGGTGCTTGCGACTGACCTTGCCCACGCCGGTCTGCGGGAACCCAGGGATAAACTCGAAGCGATCCGGCAGCTTGAAGGCGGCAAGCCCTTGCTCACGCAAATGGCGCAGCAGCTCCGGCGGGCGCGGTGCGGTGCCACGGGGAATCACGAAGGCGCAGGTGCGCTCGCCGAGGTAGGCGTCGGGCATCGCCACCAATGCCACATCGGCCACGGCGGGATGGCTGAGCAGGAGGTTTTCCACTTCTTCGGCGGCAATCTTTTCGCCGCCCCGGTTGATCACGTCCTTGTCACGACCTTCGACCATCAGGTAGCCGTCGGCGGTGAGCATCACCCGGTCACCGGTGCGGTAGAAACCGTCGGTGGTGAAAGCCTGGGCGTTGTGCGTCGGGTGGCGGTAGTAACCGCGAATCGTGTACGGGCCACGGGTGAGCAACTGGCCAACCTGGCCCTGGGGTACGTCCTGTTCGTTGTCGTCCACCACCCGGATTTCATCGGCCGGGGACAGCGGTTTGCCCTGGGTGTGCAAGACCCGTTGCGGCGGGTCGTTGGGGTCGGTGTAGCAAATCAGCCCTTCGGCCATGCCGAACACTTGCTGCAGGCGGCAGCCCAGAGTGGGCTCCACACGCCGGGCTGCCTCGAAGCTCAGCTTGGCACCGCCCACCTGCAACAGTTGCAGGCCCGGCAAGCCCTGCCCCCGGGCCTGGGCAGCGTCCAGCCAGACCAGCACCAGTGGCGGCACCAATGCGGTGTGGGTCACGCGTTCCTGCTCGATCAGCGCAAAGCAGGTTTCGGCGCTGGGTGAGGGGCTCAAGACCACGCGGCCGCCCATCAGCAAGCTGCCCATAAACCCCGGGCAGCACATGGGAAAGTTGTGGGCCATCGGCAATGCGGCGAGGTACACCGTAGCCTCGGTCAGGCCGCAACGCTCGGCGCTGGCCCGTACGTTGTAGAGGTATTCGTGGTGGCGCCGAGGGATCAGTTTCGGCACGCCCGTAGAGCCGCCGGACAATTGGAAACAGGCCACTGCGTCGGCCGCCGGTAAGCAAAAGGATGGGTGTGGGGTGTCCAGATAGAGGTCTTCGAGTGCGGTGAACTCTTCGGCCTCGCCCGCCACAATCACCCACGCAAGATCCGCGTGGGCAGCCTTCAAACCCCGCGCCATGGCGCGATAATCAAAGCCCGCCGTGACGTCGGCGCACAGGTACGCCCTGGCCTGGGCAAACTCGCAGAAGCGGCCGATTTCCAGATGACGGTGGGCCGGCAAGGCGAAGATTGGCCGTACGCCAAGGCGATACAGAGCGAAGCACACTTCGACAAATCCCACGCAGTTCGGCAGTTGCACCACCACGTTGTCCCCCGCCACCAACCCCAGCAGGGACAGCCCGTTGGCCAGTTGATCGACGCGTTGATCGAGTTGCCGATAGCTCACCCGCAGCGCTCCGTCGGTGATCGCTTCACGGTCGCCAAAGGCCTGGGCAGCGTTGCGCAGCAGATCGCCAAAGGTCTCGTCGCGCCAGTAGCCGGCGTCGCGGTAACGCTTCGCAAATGCCTGGGGCCAATCGGGGCAGTCATCGTTGAAAGTCATGGGGTCTCCAGAGTTTTTTTCGGCAATAAGGGGCCGTTGCCGTGAACAAAAGGCCTGCGGGCAAGGGTGAAAAAGGCTAGGGAGAATGGGGCATTGAGCGGTTCATCCATGAGTCGCCAAGGGCTGCGGAAATGAGAGTGATTATTAATAGTCAAAAGCCGCAGCACGGCAACCGGCAGGACATTCGTTTGCGCGGCTTTTTCTTTTGATTGCGCAACACCGCCGTTTTCTGCGGCCTGCAGCGATGAGACGGGATCTGTGCTTTTCGCTAAAGGATAATCATTCTTAATTACAGGTAAGAAATTTCCTGCTAGCGTATGGCCCTCTTTTCCGGTTCACAGGGAGTCCGCCATGCTCAGCCCTCACGCTGCGCCGCTACCGACCCAAAGGGATTTCACCCTCAATTTTCCCAACACCTTGAACACCGGTGCCGCTACCGTCGTGCCGGAGATCACTCTGTCCGCCGGGACGGTGTTGATGGACAGCCAGATGTGGATGCAGGAACCCCTGTGGCAGGGTTTGAAGATCATCCTGGTGCTCAGCGGCCAGCTCAATTGCCGGGTCGAAGGCCAGCAGGAAGTCGAGATTCGCGGGCCCACCCTGTGCGCCGTGGCCAACCAGGGTGAACATTGTGGCGACCACCTGTTCGCCAGTGGCGTGCCGGTGCGCTACACCACCGTGCAGCTGGATTTCCCGTCGATTCGCAGCGTCGGCCTCGAGCCGGAACGCCTGCTGGATAAACGCGGCGGTGGGCCGATGATGTTCTGCCAGCCCGCCAGCAAACCATTGCTGGCCCTCGCCCAACAGATTTTCACCTGCCCGTTGCAGGGCCCTGCCCGCTCCTTCTATCTGGGTGGCAAGGCGCTGGAACTGACGGCACTCGGGGTGGAAGGCATCCTCGCGCAAACCGAGTCGCGCCCGGTGCAGGAATCCCATTGCAATTCGGCCGATATCGAACGCATTCATGCGGCGCGCGACCTGTTGCTCGGTTCGCTGCAGGCTTCGCCCTCACTGGCCGAGTTGTCTCGCGCAGTCGGCCTGAACCCGCGCAAATTGACTGCGGGCTTTCGTCAGGTATTCGGCACCAGTGTCTACGTGTACTTGCAGGAACAGCGCCTGGCCGAAGCCTATCGGCTGCTGGCCAGTGGCGAGACCAATGTCTCCAGCGCAGCCTACCGCGTAGGTTACAGCCCGGCGCATTTCTCCACGGCGTTTCGCAAGCGCTTCGGGGTTTCGCCCAAGGCGTTGCGCTGAGGATTTTGTAAAAGTTCCTGCCCCGCCTCGCAAACGAAAGAAATGGTCGCTCGACCCAAAGCAATAGCCCTGCGTCACACTGCCTAGATGAGATACGTTTGCATTCGCATTAAACACCTCATCATGGAGTGAAGCATGGGCACCCGCGTTCTGTACCGAGACACCCCAGGTTTGCCAGTCGATATCGCAGTCCCGCTCTTGAAGTCCAATCGCAAGCCCTTGGCAACCCTGATCCATGGCGTGGCCCTGGGCCTGTCGCTGAGCCAGATGAGTCACGTGCTGGCCGCCGAGGCCGACACCGATCACGCCGTGGTGCTCGACAGCAGCGTGGTCACCGGCACCCAGGCCGACAGCCCTACCGGGCAACAGACCGGTTACGTGGCCAAGCGCAGCCTCAGCGGGACCAAGACCGACACGGCCCTGAATGAAATCCCTCAGTCGATTTCAGTGGTCACCCGTGACCAGATGGACGCGCAGCAGGTGCAATCGGTCAGCGAAGCGTTGCGCTACACCGCCGGCGTGCAAGCCAACACCACCGCCGCCAGCCAGCGCTTCGACAACCTCTCGATTCGCGGCTTTGACGTGACCAGCACCGGCATGTTGCGTGACGGTTTGCGCGGCACCACCACCCAGGCGTGGCCGAAAGCCGAAGCGTATGGCCTGGAACGCATCGACGTGCTCAAGGGCCCGGCCTCGGTGTTGTTCGGCCAGAACGCGCCGGGCGGCGTGGTCAACCAGATCAGCAAGCGGCCCCTGGACCAGCCGTTCCATGAAGTGCAGATCCAGGGCGGCAGCTTCGACCGTGCCCAGGGCCAGTTCGATTTCAGCGGGCCGCTGGATGACCAGGGCCAGTTCCTCTATCGCCTGGTGGGCCTGGAACGCAGCAGCGGCACCCAGTTCGATCACATCAAGGACGACAAGACCTTCATCGCACCGTCCTTCACCTGGCGACCGAATGACGACACCAGCCTGACCGTGCTGGCCGACTACACCGAGGATGAATTCGGCGCGCCACGGGTATTTTTACCCACCGTGGGCACCCTCAAGCCCAACCCGAACGGCAAGGTCAAACACAACGTCTTCCTCGACGAGCCGGGCCTGGACAATGGCCGCACCCAATACTCCCTGGGTTATTTGCTGGAACATCGCATCAACGATGTGTGGAGCCTGAACTCCAGCGCACGTTATGGCCACGTCAACCTGCTGACCAATACCGCCAGCGGCATGTCCCTGGCACCGGACCTGCGCACCTTGAACCGCGCCGCCTACCGTTTCCGCATCGTCGGCGACGTGTACTCCCTGGACAACAATGCCCAGGCCCGCTGGAACCTCGGCGAGGTGCAGATGCTGTCGCTGCTGGGGGTCGATTACCGGCGTACCCGTGAGGACTATTACCTCAACGCCGGCCGCGCGTCTTCGATCGACGTCTACAACCCGGTGCACGGCGGCGTGTTCGCACCGAACACGCCATTCGCCAGCACCTTGCAACGCGCCGACCAGACCGGGCTCTACGCCCAGCAACAGATGACGTTCAACGACCGCTGGGTACTGACCGTCGGCGGTCGCCAGGATCACTCCAGCGCACGCACCGACAACCGCCTGACCGACACCGGGCAGAAGCAGGACGACAACAAGTTCACCTACCGTGCGGGCCTGGTTTACCTGGCCGATAACGGCCTGTCGCCGTACATCAGCTACGCCACCTCGTTCGACCCCGTGCTGGGCACGGACTTCTACGGCACCACGTTCAAACCGAGCACCGCCAAACAGTCGGAAGTCGGCATCAAGTACCAGCCGCCCGGTATCGACAGCTACATCACCCTGTCGCTGTTCGACCTGACCCAGCAGAACGTCAAGACCACCGACCCCACCAACCCGCTCAATAGCGTGCAGACCGGTGAAGTCAACGTGCGCGGGGTGGAACTGGAGGGCAAGGCCAGCCTCGCCAAGGGCCTCGACCTGCTGGCGACCCTGACCTACAACGACGCCGAAGTCAGCAAGAGCAACAACCCGCTGGAAAAAGGCAACCGCCCCACCGACACCCCGGAAAAAATGGCGTCGCTGTGGGCCGACTACACGCTGCCGTTCGGCCCGCTGACCGGGCTCGGGTTTGGCGTCGGCCTGCGCTATATCGGCTCCACCGAAGCCGACGCCGCCAACACCTTGAGCGTGCCCTCCTACACCTTGCTCGACGCGGCGGTGCACTACGATTTCGACACGTTGATCCCGGCGGCCAAGGGCCTGCGCCTGGCAGTGAACGCCACCAACCTGACCGACAAGCACTATTACGAAGGCTGCTCCCTCTCCAGTTGCAGTGCCGGGTATGACCGCAGTGTCATCGCCAGCCTGCGTTATCGCTGGTAACCGCTATGCGTGGGTGGTGGCTTCGTGTGCATCGCTGGCTGGCGCTGAGCGTCGGCCTGTTGCTGGCGCTGATCGGCTTGAGTGGCGCGCTGCTGGAACTCAAGGGGCCGATCCTGCGCTGGGAAGTCGGCAGCCAGGCCCTGGACCTGGCCCCGGGTGAGCACGGCCCGGTGCTGGACGACGGGCAGTGGATCAGCGCAGCGATGAGCGCGTACCCGCAGTTCCAGAAAGCCTTTGGCGCCGCAAAGCCGCGCCAGGGCTTCCTCGAATCGGACAACGCGATTGTGTTCGGTGCGCTCAAGGATCGGCCCGGCATCGGCATCGCCATGATCGATCCCTACAGCGCCGAGCCTCGCGCGTTCTTTGTCTTCGATGACCTGTGGCTGGCAAAACTGGTGGCGTTGCACCGGGCACTCCTGTTACCGCCGCCGCTTGGCGCCATCGCCCTGTTTGCCTGTGGCCTGGTGCTGCTGGGTTCGGTGGGCAGCGGCCTGTACCTGTGGTGGCCGGGGCGGCGCAGCTGGTGGAAAGCCGCCAGCCTGCGCCCCGGCAGCCAGGGCCAACGCCGGCTGCGCGAATGGCACAACGTCGCGGCAGCCTGGCTGTGCCTGCCATTGGCGGTGATTGCCGGCAGCGGCGCCTGGCTGGCCCGGCCCGACTGGTTTGTCGCCAACCCCGTCGCGCTCAAGCCGTTGTTCTCCGCGGCCCACGGGCACCTGCTGCTGGGGTTGCCCGGTGCGGCCCTGGCGTTTCTCTGCGGCCTGGCATTGCCGCTGCTCTATCTCACCGGGCTGTTGTTGTGGTGGCGCAAACGCGCCCGCCGCCTGCACCCCACCGTTCAAGGAAATCTTTGATGAAACACCTCCCGTTGTTGCAACGCAGCCTGCTGCTGGGCCTCGGCCTGTTGATGAGCGGCCTGGCCTGCGCCCACACCGTCACAGACCTGGCAGGTCGCAAGGTCGACGTGCCGGACAAGGTCTCGCATATCCTGCTGGGCGAAGGCCGGATGATCTACTCGTTGTCATTGCTGGAAGGCAAGAACCCGTTTACCCGCATCGCCGGCTGGCAAGGGGATTTTCGCGGGCTGGATGTGCAGGGTTACGCCGCCTTCCAGAAGCACTTTCCCGAAGCCGACAATGTGCCCCTGGTAGGCGGCACTTCCGCCGAGACCTTCAGCGTGGAAAAAGCCCTGGCGGTGCACCCGGACCTGGCGATCATGGCCTTGAGCGGCGGCCATGGCCCGAGCCCCGACAGTGAAGCGGTCAAGCAGTTGGAAGCGGCCGGCGTGGCGGTGATCTTCGTCGACTTCAGCGACCATCCGTTGAGCAACACCGTGCCGAGCATGCGCCTGCTGGGCCAGGCCCTGGACCGTAATCAGCAGGCCGAGGACTACATCGCGTTTTACCAGGCCGCGCTGGCGAAGGTCACCGACACCCTGGCCAAGGCCGGGACGGTAAAACGGCCGAAGATCTTTATCGACATGCTGGCCGGCCTGCAGGATTGCTGCGGCTCACCGGGCACCGGCAACTTCGGGGAAATGATCAAGCTCGCTGGCGGCCAGAACATTGCCGACGGGCGCATTCCCGGCCCGATCGGCACGCTGAACGTCGAGTACATCCTGTCCAGTGACCCCGATGTGTACGTCGCCACCGGCGTGTTCGGCCACGGCCAGGGCGGCGTGACCCTCGGTTATTCGGCCACACCGCAGCAGGCCAACGACAGCCTCAGGCAAGTGGCCCATCGCGCGCCGCTGAATGAACTGCGGGCGGTGCGCGAAGGCAATGTGCATGGCCTGTGGCATATCTTCTACGACTCGCCGGAACACTTGATCGCGGTGCAGGCCCTGGCCAAGTGGCTGCACCCGGACCTGTTCGCCGACCTTGATCCGGAACAGACCCGCGCCGAACTGTACCGGCGCTTTATGCCGATCCCGGCCAGCGGCGTGTTCACCACGAGCCTCGTGCCGTGACGCAGGTGCAGGCCTGTGAAAGTGCCAATAACGCAGGTGAGCGCTATCGCCATCGCCATGGACGGCGGGTGTTGCTGCTGTCGGTACTGGCGTTGGCGCTGGTGGTTTCCCTGGCGGTGGACATCACCACCGGCCCTTCCGGCATGAGCCTGACGCGCCTGCTGCAGGTGCTGTGGGACCCGGCCTCCATGCCGCGGGTGGAAGCGGTGATCGTATGGAACGTACGCCTGCCCTACGCGCTGATGGCGGTGCTGGTGGGCGCGGCCCTGGCCCTGGCGGGGGCGGAAATGCAGACGGTGCTGGATAACCCGCTGGCCAGCCCGTTCACCCTCGGTGTTTCAGCGGCGGCAGCCTTTGGGGCGGCCCTGGCCATCGTGCTGGGGCTCGGCATTCCTGGCGTGCCGGCGCAGTACCTGATTTCGGCCAACGCTTTTCTGTTCGCCCTGGCCTCGGTGGCGCTGCTGTACCTGTTGGCACGCTGGCGTGGGTTTGGCGTGGAAAGCCTGGTGCTGTTCGGGATTGCCCTGGTGTTTGCGTTCAACGCGCTGGTGGCGCTGCTGCAGTTTGTGGCGAGCCAGGACAGCCTTCAGCAACTGGTGTTCTGGACCCTGGGCAGCCTGGCCCGGGCATCCTGGGAAAAGCTCGGGATTCTCGCCGCCGCGTTGCTGCTGTGCCTGCCGTTTTCTCTGCGTCAGAGCTGGGCGTTGACCGCCCTGACCCTGGGAGAAGAGCGCGCCCGCAGCTTCGGGATTGATGTGGGTCGCCTGCGGGTGCTGTCGCTGCTGCGCATCAGCCTGCTGTCGGCACTGGCGGTGTCGTTTGTCGGCACCATCGGTTTTATCGGGCTGATTGCCCCGCATATCGCGCGGCTACTGGTGGGGGAAGATCATCGCTTGTTTTTGCCTGCGAGCGTGCTCAGTGGCGGCTTGATCCTGTCGATGGCGTCGATCGCCAGCAAGGCGCTGATGCCCGGCGTGCTGATCCCCGTGGGGATTGTCACCGCGCTGGTGGGGATTCCGTTTTTCATGGCGATTGTGATGCGTAACCGCCGAGGTGTTCTGTGACCGGACTAAGCACACATGAATTGAGCATGCACTACGGCAGCCGCAGCGTGCTCCACGACATCCACCTGCCGGCCCTGCTGCCTGGCAGCATCACCGCGCTGATCGGCCCCAACGCCGCCGGCAAGTCGACCTTGTTGCGGGGTATCGCCGGGCTGCACAAGGCCCGTGGCCAGATCTGGCTGGACGGCACCGACCTCAACCGCCTGCCGCAAGTCGAGCGCGCGCAACAGGTGGTGTACCTGCCCCAGAGCCTGCCGGAACGCACGCGCTTGTGCGCCTTCGAAGCGGTGTTGAGTGCGGCCATGGCCGGGCACCGTGGCGCCGGTTTTGCGCCAGGGCGACCGAGCCCGGCGGTGCTCAAGGGCGTTGAAAAAATCCTCGCCGACCTCGACCTGACCGCCCTTGCCGACCGCCCGATCGATGCGCTTTCCGGTGGCCAGCGCCAACTTGTGGGGCTGGCCCAGGCCCTGGTGCGTCAGCCTAAAGTGCTGCTATTGGACGAACCCACCAGCGCCCTCGACCTGTATCACCAGTGCCAGGTGGTGGAAGCCATCACCCAGGCGACGCGCGAACGCAACCTGATCACCCTGGTGGTGGTGCACGACATCAACCTCGCCCTGGGCTTCAGTGACCAGGTGGTGGTGTTGCACAATGGCCAACTGGCCGCTGCCGGGCCACCGCAAGCGGTGATCAACCAAGCGTTGCTCAAGGACGTCTATGGTGTGAGTGGCCGCCTTGAACAGGTACATGGCCGCCCGCTGGTGATGGTCGACGCACGACTGCCCTTTTCCCCTGCCCTTGGATAACCCATGAACAGCTCCCAAGACGCTGCACTTGCGACGTTGCACACTGACCGCCCGTTCAACCTGCGCCCGCTGCTGTTGGCCAACATGGCCTGCACCATGGCGATGATGGCGTTTGTCTCGCTGATTGGCCCGATCGCGAGGATTCTCGGCCTGGCCACCTGGCAGGCGGGCGCGGCGGTCACCGTGTCCGGGGTGATCTGGATGCTCCTGGCCCGCCCGTGGGGCCAGGCCAGTGACCGTCTCGGCCGACGTCGCGTGCTGTTGCTCGGCACCGGCGGTTTTACCCTGGCGTACTGGGCGCTCTGCGTATTTATCGATGCGTCCCTGCAACTGCTGCCGTCGGCCATGCTGGCGTTTATCGGGCTGATTCTGGGGCGCGGCCTGATCGGCGTGTTCTACGCCGCGATTCCGGTGGGCGGGTATGCGCTGGTGGCCGACAACATCGAGCCCGAGCACCGGGCCAAGGCCATGGCTTCCCTGGGCGCCGCCAACGCCTGCGGCCTGGTGCTGGGCCCGGCGATTGCCGCGCTGTTGGCGCGTCACAGCCTGAGCCTGCCGTTTTACGTGATGGCAGTGCTGCCCATGCTGGGCTTTCTGGTGCTGCTGGCCAAACTGCCACGCCAGGAGTTACACCTCAAGCAGCCGCCCAAGCCGGTCAACCTGTCGGACCCACGGCTGCGTCGCCCGCTGGTGGTGGCGTTTGTCGCGATGCTGTGTGTGTCGATTGCACAGATAACCGTGGGCTTTTTCGCGCTGGACCGTCTGAAGATGAACCCGGCCGATGCTGCACAAACCGCCGGCATTGCCCTGACCATGGTCGGGCTGGCGCTGATCTGCTCGCAACTGCTGGTGCGCAAACTGGAGTGGCCGCCGCTGCGGATGATTCGCGTGGGCGCCGTGGTGTCGGCCCTGGGCTTTGCCGGCAGCATGTTTGCTGACACGGCCTGGATCCTGTGGCTGTGCTTCTTTGTGTCTGCCGCCGGCATGGGTTGGATCTTCCCGTCCTTTGCGGCATTGGCGGCGAATGCGGTGGATGCCTCGGAACAGGGCGCCACGGCCGGTTCGGTGGGTGCAGCCCAAGGCCTGGGCGTGGTAGTCGGGCCGCTGGCCGGGACCTTGATCTACGCGGTCGAGCCGCGCCTGCCCTACCTGGTGGCGGCCGCGCTGCTGCTGTTGATTGCGTGCTGGCCGGCTGCACGGCAACCGGCCTGAGGCTTACAGAATGCGGTAGAGCAACCGCTCGATTCGCACCCGGCTGACCCGACGCAGAAACTTGCCGACGGCCGCCGGGTACTCCACCAGGGTTTCCAGTTGCTGGTAGCGTTCGATACGCGAGGTGTGCTGGAAAATCTGCGCCAGTTCAGTACGCCGAGGCACCACCCATTCACCCTTGGGATCGTCGATCAGCAGGGCGTTTTCCAGGTCGAGGCGAAACGCCCGCGGGTTGATGTTGTTGCCGGTCAGCAAGGTGTAGCGCTGGTCGACCCACATGCCCTTGAGGTGGTAGGTGTTGTCGCCGTCGCGCCACAGGTGCAGGTTCAACTGGCCGCTGTCGATCATGCGCTGGTGGCGCTTGGCAAAGCGTCGCAGGCTGATTTCATAGAGATACGGCAACGCGGCGATAACCTTGAACGGCTCGCTCGGCGGGATGTAGAAGTCGTTGGCGGTCTTGTCGCCGACAATGATGTCGATCTTCACCCCGCGCGCCAGGGCGCGGTTGATTTCCCGCGTCACCGGCAGCGGCAGGTTGAAGTACGGCGTGCAAATGGTCAGCTGGTGCTGGGCGCTCGCGATCAGCTCGCAGATCACCCGGCTCAGGGGGTTGTTCTTGCACACGCCCAGCAAGGGGCTGACCGACAGGTTGCCGTTGGGCAACTGCCCCGCCGTGGTGTCATACACCGCGTGTTTCAGGCGGCTGCGCAGGTCGCCGATGTCGTTGCGCAGGCTGCGGGTGGTCGGCGGGTTGGGCAGGTCCAGGCGATGCACCGCCTTGGCGGCTACCAGGCCGTGTTCCACCAGGTGCTGCATCGAGTCGGCCAGCGCCTTGTTGTGGATCAGGTGGTAGCGGTCATAACGGTATTTGTCGAACTTGTGCAGGTACACGTTGTTCAGGCTGGCACCGCTGTACAGCACGCTGTCATCGATCACAAAGCCCTTGAGGTGCAGCACGCCGAACAGCTCGCGGGTTTGCACCGGCACGCCGTACACCGGCACTTCGGTGCTGTGGGACTGGGTCATGGCCTGGTACCAGGCACTGTTGCCCGGTTGCTTGCCGGCCCCGATCAGGCCGCGCTGGGCACGCAGCGAGTCAACCACCACCACGATGTCCAGCCCGGGCCGCCGGGCCTTGGCAGCGTGCAACGCGTCGTAGATCTCTTGCCCCGCTTCATCCTGCTGCAGGTACAGCGCCACGATGTAGATACGCTGGGTGGCCTGGGAAATTTTCTCCAGCAGGCACCGGCGGTACTCGGCCGCGCCGGACAGCACGTCGATCGCCTCGGGTGTGAGGGGAAAACCGCGCAGCTTGGGCAACAGGGAGCGTTTGAATAACGACGGCATAGGGCTCGCAATGGGTCGAATCCGAAGGACTCGAGAGCTTACACCATGGGCTGGCTCAGGTCTTCCCGCCCAGGGTTAAAAATAATTAATTGACCAAGGAGAACGATCGTTCTACTGTAGTTCACATGAACGATATTACTCGCGACATTATTCTCGACGTTACCGAAAAGTTGATCTACCGAAACGGCATCGCTGCCACCGGCATGGATCTTCTGGTGAAAACCGCCGGCGTCTCCAGAAAGAGCGTCTACCGCTATTTTGCCAATAAGGACGAACTGGTGATCGCCGCCTTGCAGCGCCGTGACGAGCGCTGGATGCACTGGCTGCGCAGCGAAGTGGAACACCACGCCACCACGGGCGAGCGCCTGCTGGGCGTGTTCAGTGCACTGAAGACCTGGTTCGGCTCCGACGACTTTCGCGGTTGCGCCTTCATCAACACCAGCGGCGAAACCGGCGACCCGCAAGACCCGGTGCGCCTGCTGGCCAAGGCCCACAAACAGAAACTGTTCGAGTACGCCCTCGAACTGTGTCAAGCACATGGCACCCCCGACCCGGAACGCCAGGCCGCGCACCTGCTGATCCTGATTGATGGCGCCATTACCGTTGCCCTGGTGATGGGCGACACAACCGCTGCCGATAATGCGCAATCCATGGCGCGAACCTTATTGGCACTTTGACCCAACGTTCATTTGAACCTGCCCAGGAGCCGTCCCATGTCCTCCACCCCTGAAATACGCCCGCCGTTGCCGCCGTTCACCCGCGAATCGGCGATTGAAAAGGTTCGCCTGGCCGAAGACGGCTGGAACTCCCGTGACCCGCAACGAGTGTCCCTGGCATATACCCTGGATACCCAATGGCGCAACCGCGCCGAGTTCGCCCACAACCGCGAAGAAGCCAAGGGCTTCCTGACCCGTAAATGGGCCAAGGAACTGGATTACCGGTTGATCAAGGAACTGTGGGCGTTTACCGGCAACCGCATTGCGGTGCGCTATGCCTATGAATGGCACGACGACTCCGGCAACTGGTTCCGCTCCTACGGCAACGAGAACTGGGAGTTTGATGAGAATGGCTTGATGGCGAACCGGTTTGCCTGCATCAACGACCTGCCGATCAAGGAAAGCGAGCGCAAGTTCCACTGGCCGCTGGGCCGGCGTCCGGATGAGCACCCGGGGTTGTCGCAGCTGGGCCTCTAAACGGTAAGCCGCAAGCTTGAAGCTTCAAGCTTGCGGCTGATGACTCAATCCTGATTCAACCCCACCCGATACAACACACCCTTATCTTCATCCGTCAGTACATACAGGTAGCCGTCCGGCCCCTGGCGCACATCGCGGATGCGCGCTTTCAAGCCGCCCAGCAGGCGCTCTTCGTGGATGACCTTGTCACCGTCGAACTGCAAACGAATCAGCTCCTGGCTGACCAGTGCGCCAATAAACACGTTGTGCTGCCAGGCCTTGAACCGGTCGGCATCGTAGAACGCCATGCTACTCACACCCGGGGACTTTTCCCATACGTGGTGCGGTGGAACGGTGCCTTCGGCCGTCTTGCCCTTGGCCTCGGGAATCGGCGTCAGGGAATAGTTGATGCCATGGGTTGCCAGTGGCCAGCCGTAGTTTTTCCCGCGCTCGATGATGTTGATTTCATCCCCGCCACGCGGACCGTGTTCGTTTTCCCACAGCGTGCCGCTCCACGGGTTCAGTGCCGCGCCCTGGGGGTTGCGCTGGCCATAGGACCAGATTTCCGGTCGCACGCCTTCCTGACCCACAAAGGGGTTGTCTTCCGGCACACGGCCGTCAGGGAAGATCCGCACCACCTTGCCTTGCAGCTTGTCGAGGTCCTGGGCGGTGGGGCGATCGTTGTTCTCCCCCAGGGTCACGAACAGGTAGCCGTCGCGGTCAAACACCAGCCGTGAACCGAAGTGATTGCCCGTGGACAGCTTGGGCTCCTGGCGCAGGATCACCTTGAAGTCTTGCAGGCCGGTGAGGTCATCGCTCAAGCGCCCGCGCCCGACTGCCGTGCCGGCCGTGCCGTTCTCGCCGCCGCCTTCGGCGTAAGACAGATACACCAGGCGGTCCTCCTTGAAGTCGGGCGACAGCACCACGTCGAGCAGGCCGCCCTGCCCCTTGGCAAATACCTTCGGCACGCCACTCAACGGCGCGGACAGTTTGCCGTCCGGGCTGACGAAGCGCAGGTTGCCGGGGCGTTCGGTGACCAGGAAGCCTTGTTTGTCCGGCAGGAACGCCACCGCCCACGGGTGATCCAGGCCCTTGGCAACCGGGGTGACCGTGATACTCCCCTGCTCGCTGGGGAACTGTTGGGTGTCGGCCGCCGAAACGGGCAGCGCCAGGGGCAGCAAGGCAGCGGCGCAGAAGGTCGCTAGAAGGGTTTTGCGTAGAAACATACGGTGGGTTTCCTTGTCGTCTTTACACACTCAATCGCCGCGATTGCCATTGGCGTCGCGCGTGGGGGCTTTGGGCTGGATGGCCGGTGGGGTCTGCGCGCCGTCGCGGCGCTGGACACTGTTGCCGATGCCGCCGTTTTGCAGGGTGGGCGGCCGTTGGGCCGGCGGGATAAAGGTGCCCCGCGCAGCCGGCGCGTTGGGCTGGGTGCCCTGCATGCTGTTGGGGTTGGCCTGGTGGATGGGGCCGTTGTAGGGGTTATTGCTCCTGCCGGGCAGGTTTTGCGCCTGTGCCAGCGAGCTCAAGGCCAGGCCCAACGCCAATACGGCAAGGTTACGCAAACGGGTGTTCATGACAAAGCCTCTCTGGGCGCGAGTAGTACGTGCTTTCGATAACACGCTACGCCTTGGGTTCGGCTTTGGTAACTAAATAGTTTCTCATCAGGTGTAACACGATCTGTCTGAAACACCGCTGCCAGCCGGCTGGCCGGGGAAACTTTTGCCGAATCCACCGTGTCACCTGAAGACCCCCACACTTTCAGGAATACCGACATGCCACGGGCTATCTGGAAAGGCGCAATCAGTTTCGGCTTGGTGCACATCCCGGTGTCGCTGGTCTCGGCAACATCCTCCCAAGGTGTCGACTTCGACTGGCTGGACAAGCGCAGCATGGACCCGGTGGGTTACAAGCGCGTCAACAAGGCCACCGGCAAAGAGGTCACCAAGGACAACATCGTCAAGGGCGTGGCCTACGAGAAAGGCCGCTACGTGATCCTCAGCGAAGACGAAATCCGCTCGGCCCACCCCAAGTCGACCCAGACCATCGAAATCATCGCGTTTGTGGCCAGCGATCAAATCCCGCTGCAGAACATCGACACGCCCTACTTCCTGGCACCCGACAAGCGCGGCGGCAAGGTCTACGCGCTGTTGCGCGAAACCCTGAAGAAAACCCGCAAGGTCGCCCTGGCCAACGTGGTGCTGCACACCAAGCAACACCTGGCAGCGTTGATGCCACTGGAGTCGGCCCTGGTGCTGGTGATGCTGCGCTGGCCCGCCGAGGTGCGCGGCCTGGACGAGCTGGAACTGGGCAGCGACGTGACCAAGCCAACCCTGGCCAAGGGCGAACTGGACATGGCCAAGCGGCTGGTGGAAGACATGAGCGCCGACTGGCAGCCCGACGAATACCGCGACAGCTTCCAGGACAAGATCATGGCGTTGGTGGCGAAGAAGGCCAAGGCCGGCAAGATCGAAGACGTGGAGTCCAGCGAGGGCGTGGATGAGCGCAAATCCGCCGACGTGATTGATTTGACGGAACTGCTCAAACGCAGCCTGGCCGGCAAGAGCCCGGCGAAGAAACCGGCCGCGAAAAAAACCCGCAAGGCTTCATGAGGTAGACCACCATGGCCAAGCCCCTGAGTGAATACAACGCCAAGCGCGACTTCGATGTAACCGCCGAACCTGCCGGCAGCGCGCCACGCGGCCGGAACCGGGCGCAGGCCCTGTCGTTTGTGATTCAGAAGCACGACGCCCGCAACCTGCATTATGACTTTCGCCTGGAACTCGATGGCGTGCTCAAAAGCTGGGCGGTGCCCAAGGGCCCGAGCCTCGACCCGAGCCAGAAGCGCCTCGCGGTGCACGTGGAAGACCACCCGTTGGGCTACGGCAGTTTCGAGGGCAGCATTCCGGCCGGCCAATACGGTGCCGGCGATGTGATCGTGTGGGATCGCGGCGTGTGGCAGCCCCACGACGATCCGCGCCAAGCCTACGCGGCAGGCAAGCTTAAATTCACCCTGATCGGCGAAAAGCTCGCGGGCGACTGGACGCTGGTGCGTACCCGCCTCAAGGGCAGCGGAGACAAGGAGCAATGGCTGCTGATCAAGGAAAACGATCAGCAGGCGCGCCCGGTGGCTGACTACGATGTGGTCCGGGCCGAACCGAAAAGCGTGCTGAGCGATGCGACCGTGGGACGTGCGAAAAAGCCGGCAGCGCCAAAGAAAACCACCCGCAAAGCTTCCACCGCCCTGCCCGACCAGTTCACCCCACAGTTGGCGACACTGGTGGACCGTGCGCCGGACGGCGACTGGGTGTACGAGATCAAGTTCGACGGCTACCGGATCCTCGCGCGCATTCAAGGGGGTGAGGTGCGGCTGTTCACCCGCAATGGCCATGACTGGACCGATCGCCTGCCGCGCCAGGCCAAGGCCCTGGAGGCCCTGAAACTCAAGGACAGCTGGCTCGACGGCGAGGTCGTCAGCTTGAACGCCGAGGGTTTGCCGGACTTCCAGGCGCTGCAGAACGCGTTTGATATCGGCCGCAGCCTGGACATCGTCTATTACCTGTTTGATGCGCCGTTTCTGGAAGGCCGTGACCAGCGGGAAGCTGGCGTTGAAACCCGGCGTGCCGCGTTGAAGGACGTGCTGAACCGCAGCAGAAGCAAGCTGCTGCGTTTCTCCGAATCCTTTGCCGCCCACCACCGGGACATCTTCGAAAGCGCCTGTGACCTGGCCCTGGAGGGCGTGATCGGAAAACGGGCCGGCAGCCCTTACCTCTCCAAGCGCAGCCCGGACTGGATCAAGCTCAAGTGCCGGCTGCGCCAGGAGTTCGTGATCATCGGCTTCACTCGCCCGCAGGGCTCACGCAGCGGTTTTGGCGCGCTGTTGCTGGCCGTGAATGACGACACCGGCCTGGTGTATGCCGGGCGCGTGGGAACGGGTTTTGATCAGGCCACGCTGAAAAAGATCAGCGCACAGCTGAAGGCGCTGGAGCGCGAGGCTTCACCGCTGGCCAAACCGCTGACCAGTGCCCAGGCGCGCGGCGTGCATTGGGTTGCACCGCAGTTGGTGGGCGAAGTGCAATTTGCCGAATGGACCCGCGAAGGCGTGGTGCGCCAGGCAGCATTTGTCGGGCTGCGTAGCGACAAGCCGGCGGAGCAGATCGTTCACGAGCAGCCGCGGGCGGCCAAGTCGCTGAAGGAAAAACCCCGCAAAAAGACCGCTGAAACCCGCTCGGTCGCGGGCGTCAGGATTACCCATCCCGACCGGGTCATCGACGTTCAAAGCGGCACCCAAAAACTTCAGTTGGCGCAGTTCTACGAGGGCATCAGCACGTGGATCCAGCCCTTTTTACGCCACCGCCCCGCGTCCTTGCTGAGGGCGCCGGAAGGTATCGCGGGCGAGCAGTTTTTCCAGAAGCATTCCGAGCGCCTGGCAATTCCGAATATCAAGCAATTGGATCAGGCCCTGGACCCGGGCCATGCACGGCTGATGGAAATCGACAGCCCCGCCGCACTGATCGGTGCGGTGCAAATGGGCACCGTGGAGTTACACACCTGGGGCGCCACCGCTGACAAGATCGAAACCCCCGACCTGTTTGTGCTCGACCTTGACCCGGACCCGGCGCTGCCGTGGAAAAGCATGGTGGAGGCCGCGCAACTGACCTTGTCGGTGCTGGATGAGTTGGGCCTTGAAGCGTTCGTCAAGACCAGTGGTGGCAAAGGCCTGCACCTGGTAGTGCCGCTGGCACGCCGGGATGACTGGGACACCGTAAAAGCCTTCGCCAAGGCGATCGCCCAGTTCATGACGGAGCAACTGCCGGAGCGTTTCACCGCGACCTCAGGCCCGAAAAATCGCGTCGGCAAGATCTTTATCGACTACCTACGCAACGCCCGGGGTGCCAGCACGGTCGCGGCCTACTCGGTGCGCGCACGGCCGGGCCTGCCGGTGTCGGTGCCGGTGAGTCGCGATGAATTGAAGGGGTTACACGGCGCGCAGCAATGGACGGTGGCCAATCTGCATGAACGCTTGCAGGGTTTGAAGAAGGACCCGTGGGCGGGTTATGCCAACCGGCAGAAAATCAGCAAGAAAATGTGGGACAAGTTGGGAGCGCACCCGCCAGGCTGATGCGCTCCGCGGCCTGATTCAGATCAGGATAAAGATCAACGCCAAACCGGCGAAGATCGCCCACTTTTCCAGGTAGTAACGGGTGCGGTTGCGCTTCTTCAGCTCCTTGCCCCGCAGGCGAATCTTGTACAGGCGGGTAAACGCGCGGTTCAGGCCACCGGTCTTGTCACCGGCGTCGTTGGGCGACCCGGCGGCCGCCATCACGTTACGGCTGAACCAGCGGTTGAAGGCAGCTGCCCAGCGGTACTTCATCGGGCGCTCGATATCGCAGAACAGAATGATCCGGTTCTGCGCCGTGGTGTTTTCGGCGTAGTGGATAAACGTCTCGTCAAACATCACCGGCTCGCCATCGCGCCAGTAGTAGTTTTCACCATCCACGTTGATGTAGCAGCCCGGGTCGTTCGGCGTGTCGAGGCCCAGGTGGTAACGGTAGGAACCGGCGTACGGGTCACGATGGCGTACCAGCTTGGAGCCCGGTGGCAGCTCGGCAAACATCGCGGCCTTGATCGAACCAATGCTTTGCACCAGCTCCGTGGTGCGCGGGCACAGCTTCATCGCCGAAGGATGGCTGTCGCCGTACCATTTCAAATAGAAACGCTTCCAGCCCGACTTGAAGAACGAGTTGAAACCCACGTCGTTGTATTGCTCGGAGCGTTTGATCTCGCCTGCGCGCAGCAGGTTCTGGCCTTCCTGGCGGATCTCTTCCCAATGCTCCTGGAGCGGGCTCAGGTCAGGAAAGTCGCTGGGGGACAGGTACGGTCGGCTGGGCAGTTTGGAGAAGAGGTAGAGAAAACAGTTCACCGGAGCCAGGAAGGTCGAGTGATCGCTGAGCTGGCGGCCCAGCTTGTGTCGCACCCGGCCACGCAGGTGAACATACGCAATGGAGAGAACGTAGAGAGCAACAATGATGAGTTTCAAGGTATTCGTCACAAGTCAGAAGAGAACAGGCTGCTCCTGCGTGCCCACGACGGCCGAGGATTGAAGATGCAGCACCTGAAATCACAATTCACAAACAGGCGGCACGACGGGCTGGGTGACAATCCGGTCATGGCCATTGGCAGCTATTTTAGCCACACTTTGTAACCAAAGGTTAATCAAGAATTGTGAAAAGGTGTCCTTTGAGTGTGCTGGACAGCGCGGGAGCGGGCTTGCCAGACAGCAAGCCCGCGGGCGGAGGGCGTTAACTATGCGGTTCATCATCCTTGCGTGGACGCTGGGAAAACCGATTGTCGTCCTGCAGCGAATAAGCCACAGCTTCACGACGGGTCAAGACGAAATGACGGCCCAGCGCTATCAACACACCCACCGCCAACCCTGCAACCAGGCTCAGCAGGATAACCAGGGCTTTTTTAGGCTTGATCGGGCTGAGCGGCTCTTGGGCACGCCGGTCGATAGTGACCAGTTTCAAGGCGCTCATGTCGATGTTGAGGCCGCGCAACCGCGCGACTTCCGCTCGTAATGGTTCAACATCCTGCAAGAAAATGTCTTCATTCCCGCGCTTTTTCAGTACTTCCACTTCGCGGTTGACCTGCAGCATCTGCAACTCTTTACCAATCTGTGCAATGCGACTGTTGGTAAAGTCATCGTTGGTGCGCGCCTGCAGGGCCGTACGCTCCGCCTCAAGCGCCTCTGTACCCAGGAAGTACAGCGGGATTTTCTGATTATTGACCTCGGTGCGCATCACTTGATTCGAGCCGCTACGCGAGGCGTCCGCCATCGAGGAGGGGGTAGTCGGTGTCTTGATGCCCATCGATTTGGCAATGGAGATGGCCTCAGCCAGCTCTGCCAGTCGATCCGTTCTCTCGATTTTCATCTGCAAGCGCAGGGCAACCAACTCGTCCTCCAACTGGGCCCGCTTGAGCCGGTCGGCTTCAAGCAGCTTGGCAATCTTGGACTCCTTATCGGTTTCGTAATTGGAACGCGCCGCGTCAATCTTGCCCTTGAGTTCGTTCAAGCGGTTATTGACGATCACCTTCAGGTCAGCACCGACTTGGGCTCGTTCCGAATCAATGGCGTAATCCACAAAACCGTTGAGAATCGCCACCCCGTCAATGTCTCTGGGGTACTGCAACTCAAGCCGGATATAGTTGCTCAGGGAGTCGGCTTTTTTAGGATCAGGCAGGCTCAGGCTGATGGAGTTTCGGTTGAACTCTTCAAAACTCTGCTCCAGGCTTTGCCCAGGCTTCTGGACCGCCTTGAACAGGTCCTCGTGGGTTTTAAAGAACCCCAGGCGGGCTTCGTAGGAATCCAGCTGTGCCCCCACCTTGTTCAGGGCGTCGGCCGGGGGCAGCTTATAGACCTCGGAGCGGTTCAGTGCGTCCAGTTCGTTGATGGCGGCGGGACGTAGCACGCTACTGACCTGATATTCCCGCGGTGCCAGAAATGCGTACCCCACCCCCAGGACACCCGCCAGAATCGTACACCCCAGCACCACCTTTTTTTGCCGCCAGATACCGTGAAACACTTCAAACAGATCAATTTCGTCCGATGCCGCATGAGCTTGGAGCCGAGGAGTTTTATTCAAAACTGATACACCTTAAAAAAGTCGACAGTCAACGGCCGCACATGTTCATGAAATACTGAATAACCATGCGTAAATCAGGGACAACGCCCTGTACACCCAACACACACGGTCTATCGATGGTCATCGGACCACTCCAGACCTGGAAAAGTCCCACGCGAGTAGAGATTGTTTTCCTTCAGATACTTAGATGTCATTCCCGATGCGCTGAGCGTAGACCAGCTTGTAAAGAATGGTGTCCGAAGCGGGCTACAAAATAGCGCTAAATACTCGGGATTATTAGGAAATCTCGTACGCAGATTTGAGAATTCAGACAATTCTCACAAAATCGTTTCAGTTAGGCCTTCAGACAGGGTTAACCCATGGCCTTGACTGGTCATTTCTTAACCAAAAAAAAATTTAAAGGCTGCCGGACAGACAAAAAAAAGCCCGCGATGAGGGCGGGCCAAGGTGTTCACTGGAGTAGGTCGCCTTCACCCTACAGGTCGATAAGTGAAGGCCATGTGAAAACCATGTCGCAAGAACAGGTTGCCGGCCTGGCAGCCAGTCAGGCTGGGCGCTTGATGGCGGTCAGCGTGTAGCACAGCGGCAGTTGGGCGGGCTGGTGTTCATACTGGTCGTAGAGTTCCTCGCGATTGGAATGCGCGAACTCTTGCAGATGGCTGATCTGCAACCCGGCGGCGATGGCACCGCTGACGATCGTCCCCAATGTGTGCACAAACCAGTAGGAAGCCGCGGCAACCGCTTCGGTATCACCCTCGTAGACGATGGCCTCCTGTTGCACGAAAGGCTCGCGCTGAAAGTACGAACTCACCGGCAGCATCGGGTTGGGCGCCGTCGGGTCGAACACTTCCAGGAACGGATGGGTTTCGTAAATCACCAGGCTGCCGCCCGGCTTCAGGGTGCTGGCGACATGGGCCATGAACAGCGCAATGTCCGGCATCCAGTTCAGTACGCCGATGGTGATCAAGGCAACATCGAAGCGCTCGGTCAAGCCACGGGGCAAATGGTGAATGTCGGCCTCGATGAATTCAGCCTCGTACGGCGAAGCCTCGGCCAACTCGCGGGCTTGTTGCAGAAAGGCTTCCGACTGATCTATCCCCACCACCGTGCGTGCACCCAGCCCGAACAACGACAGGCTTTCCCGCCCGTTGTTACAGCCCAGTTGCACCACGTCCTTGCCCTCCACGCCGACCTTGAGCAGCAATGCGGTCAAGGTCGGGTCCAGCCGCGAGAAGCCGGGCTTGGCCACGTCCTCAAGCAAGGCTTTCCAGTGGGCGGTGTTTTTATGCAGCCTGGCGGATTCGTTCCAGGCGTCCTTGTTGCCGGAAATGGCCTCTTGGGCCGACACCATGTCCATTGCGTCTCCAAAACGTTCGAGTCATTGCGACAAATAAGAGGTTCGCCCTACAACAAAAGCCTCGCCATCCCTGAACCGGTAAAGAGCCTTCACTGTAGGGCGAACGGACGGAAAATAAGCCAGGCTTATGGGATGTTCAACTGTTAACCATAAATTCCCCTGAAAAAACGCCTTTCAGCGCTATTTTTCGATGCAATTGGCTCCACTTTGTAAATCTTTGTGCTTGTGCAGCCGCGTAGGCACGACGCCGGCGCCGGAAACTATCCGTTCATGCCCGAGGTCATTATCGCTACCGACCCCGTCCTTGAAGACCCTGCCGTGGCCACTCGCTCCGACCTGCGCAACACCCTGTCCCTGGACAGCCTGAACTTCTTCCTGGCGGACGTCCGTGACGGACTGGGGCCGTACCTGGCGATTTATCTGCTGGCCGTGCATCACTGGGACCCCGCCAGCATCGGCGTGGTGATGACCCTCGCCGGCATCGCGGCACTGCTGACCCAGACCCCGGCAGGCGCATTGATTGACCGAACCCGCAGTAAACGGGCGGTGATCGTCATTGCTGCGCTGTTGGTGACTGCCAGTTGCCTGCTGCTGCCCTTCGTCAGTTCCTTCAGCCTGGTGGCGCTGACCCAGGCGGCCAGCGCAGCCGCGGCCTCGGTGTTCGCACCGGCCATCTCGGCGATTTCCCTGGGCATCACCGGGCCGCGCGCCTTCACCCGCCGCACGGGTCGCAATGAAACCTTTAACCACGCCGGTAACGCGGTGGCGGCCCTCCTCGCCGGCGGGTTCGCCTACCTGTTTGGCCCGGTGGCCGTGTTTTATCTGATGGCGGTCATGGCGGTGGCCAGCGTGATCGCCGTCAGTTGCGTGTCAGCCGAGGCGATCGACCACGAGGTCGCGCGAGGCTTCGACCCTGCACACAGCGCGGAACACGAACAGCCGTCGGGGATGGCCGTGCTTCTGGCGAACAAACCCTTACTGCTATTCGCCATCTGCTGCGCTTTGTTTCACCTGGCCAATGCGGCGATGTTGCCGCTGGTCAGCCAGAAGCTGTCGCAGATCAACCTGCAAATGGCCACGCCGCTGACCTCGGCCTGCATTGTCGCGGCTCAGTTGGTGATGGTGCCGGTGGCCTGGCTGGTGGGCGTGAAGGCCGACGTGTGGGGACGCAAGCCGCTGTTGCTTGCCGGCTTCATTATCCTGCCGCTGCGGGGCGTGCTGTATACGCTGTCGAATGATCCCTACTGGCTGGTCGCGGTGCAGATGCTCGACGGCGTCGGCGCCGGGGTGTTTGGCGCGCTGTTTCCGGTCATCGTCAAAGACCTCACCCTGGGCACCGGGCGCTTCAATGTGAGCCTGGGCGCGCTGTCCACGGCTTTCGGCCTGGGGGCGGCGCTGAGCAGCAGCCTGGCGGGTTTTGTCGTGCAATGGGCCGGATACAACGCGGCTTTCCTGACCCTGGCGGGTGTGGCCGCCGTCGCATTGGTGCTGTTATGGGTGGCGATGCCGGAGACTCGGGTGAATCCATCCTTGAACCGCCATACAACTCCCGCCTGACATATGCGACAATGCGCGCCAAATTCCAACATGCACCCCATTTTTCTGCTCAGCGACTGGGCCTCAAGCCTTGATGTCGCTGCTGACGTATGCCCGTTAGCCTGGGCCACAAAATGGGCCCGGCCAAATTAGCGCACTCCAAGCTATTGATAGGTAAAGTAATTGATCTCCACAGCTAACATCACCATGCAGTTCGGCGCCAAGCCGCTATTTGAGAACGTTTCGGTCAAGTTCGGCGCAGGCAACCGTTATGGCCTGATCGGTGCCAACGGTTGCGGCAAGTCGACCTTCATGAAAATCCTCGGTGGCGACCTCGACCCGTCGGGCGGCCAGGTCATGCTGGAGCCGAACGTGCGCCTGGGTAAACTGCGCC
Source organism: Pseudomonas sp. ADAK13 (assembly GCF_012935715.1). Lineage (NCBI taxonomy): Bacteria > Pseudomonadati > Pseudomonadota > Gammaproteobacteria > Pseudomonadales > Pseudomonadaceae > Pseudomonas > Pseudomonas sp. ADAK13. The sequence goes on along the minus strand of NZ_CP052860.1, from coordinate 5,612,182 downwards.
AGGACCAGTTCGCCTACGAAGAATTCACCGTACTCGACACCGTGATCATGGGTCACGAAGAGCTGTGGAAGGTCAAGGCCGAGCGCGACCGCATCTATTCGCTGCCGGAAATGAGCGAAGAGGACGGCATGGCCGTCGCCGAACTGGAAACCGAATTCGCCGAAATGGACGGCTACACCGCCGAATCCCGCGCCGGCGAGCTGCTGCTGGGCCTGGGCATCCCCCTGGAACAGCATTTCGGCCCGATGAGCGAAGTCTCCCCAGGCTGGAAACTGCGTGTGTTGCTGGCCCAGGCACTGTTTTCCGATCCGGAAGTACTGTTGCTCGACGAACCGACCAACCACCTGGACATCAACACCATTCGCTGGCTGGAAAACATCCTGACCCAGCGTAACAGCCTGATGATCATCATCTCTCACGACCGTCACTTCCTGAACAGCGTCTGCACCCACATGGCCGACCTGGACTACGGCGAGCTGCGTCTGTTCCCGGGCAACTACGACGAATACATGACCGTGGCGACCCAGTCCCGCGAGCAATTGCTGTCGGACAACGCCAAGAAGAAAGCCCAGATTTCCGAGTTGCAATCCTTCGTCAGCCGCTTCTCGGCCAACGCCTCGAAAGCCAAGCAAGCCACTTCCCGTGCCAAGGCGATCGACAAGATCCAGCTGGCCGAAGTCAAGCCGTCGAGCCGCGTCAGCCCGTTCATCCGCTTTGAACAGACCAAGAAGCTGCACCGTCAGGCGGTCATGGTCGAAAAAATGGCCAAGGGTTTCGACGGCAAGCCTCTGTTCAAAGACTTCAGCTTCCAGGTTGAAGCCGGCGAGCGCGTGGCGATCATCGGCCCGAACGGTATCGGCAAGACCACCCTGCTGCGCACCCTGGTCAACGAACTGACCCCGGACGCCGGTACGGTGAAATGGACCGACGCGGCCGAGCTGGGCTACTACGCCCAGGACCACGCCCACGACTTCGAAGACGACATGAGCCTGTTCGACTGGATGGGCCAATGGACTCAAGGCGAACAAGTGATTCGCGGCACCCTGGGCCGCATGCTGTTCTCCAACGATGAGATCCTGAAGTCGGTGAAGGTGATTTCCGGTGGTGAGCAAGGCCGCATGTTGTTCGGCAAGCTGATCCTGCAAAAGCCGAACGTGCTGATCATGGACGAACCGACCAACCACTTGGACATGGAATCCATCGAGGCGCTGAACCTGGCGCTGGAGAACTACCCGGGCACGCTGATCTTCGTCAGCCATGACCGTGAGTTCGTATCGTCCCTGGCGACCCGCATCATCGAGCTGAGCCCAAGTGGCGTGATCGACTTCAGCGGCACCTATGACGACTACCTGCGTAGCCAAGGCGTGGTTTTCTAAGCACTGCCTGCCGTAGGAACGCCAAAGCCCCGTCCAGTGTGACGGGGCTTTTTCATTTCAGTGGCGCAAATTGTGGCGAGGGGCCTTGCTCCCGCTGGGGTGCGAAGCGCCGCCAGCAGTTTGCGACTGCTACGCAGTCGAACGGGAGCAAGCTCCCTCGCCACAGGTGCTCGCGGAAAATTAGATAGCCTGCTTCCTTTTGCCCCGGGCCCTTGCCATGATGCATTCACCGCCCGCCCGCGAACGAGTCCCCATGCCTGCCCCACAGCCCGCCGCCCCCAGCTCCCTGTCGATCACCCTGCAGATCGTCTCCATCGTCTTCTACACCTTTATCGCGTTCATCTGCATCGGCCTGCCGATTGCGGTGATCCCCGGCTACGTCCATGGCGAACTGGGCTTCAGTGCGGTGATCGCCGGGATCACCATCGGCTCGCAATACCTGGCAACGTTACTCAGCCGCCCGATGGCCGGACGCATGTCCGACAACGTGGGCACCAAGCGCGCCATTGTGCTGGGCCTGAGCGGTATCTTGCTGAGCGGCGTGCTGACGTTTATCGCGACGCTGGTGCAAAGCCTGCCGCTGTTGAGCCTCGGCATATTGATCGTGGGCCGCCTGTTGCTGGGCGTGGCCCAGGGCTTGATCGGGGTGGGCACTATCAGTTGGTGCATGGGGGCGGTCGGGGCCGAACACACCGCGCGCTCGATCTCGTGGAACGGTATCGCTTCCTACGGCGCGATTGCGATTGGCGCGCCGCTGGGCGTGGTGATGGTTGCCGATTACGGCTACACCAGCCTCGGAATCGCCCTCACGGTGCTTTCCGCCCTGGGCCTGTTGCTGATCCGCAATAAACCCTCGGTGCCCGTGGTGCGCGGTGAACGCCTGCCATTCTGGGCCGTGTTCGGACGCATTGCGCCGTTTGGCACCAGCCTGTGCCTGGCGTCGATTGGCTACGGCACCCTCACCACGTTTATCACCCTGTATTACCTGAGCCGTGGCTGGGTCGGCGCGGCGTGGTGCCTGACGGTATTCGGGGTGTGTTTTATCCTGTCGCGCCTGGTGTTTATCTCTGCCATCAACCGCTTCGGCGGCTTCACGGCGGCAATTGCCTGCATGACCATCGAAACCCTCGGCCTCACGCTGCTGTGGCTGGCACCGTCCACCGGGGTGGCGTTGATTGGCGCCGGGCTCACTGGCTTTGGGTTGTCGCTGGTGTACCCGGCACTGGGCGTGGAGGCGATCAAGCAGGTGCCCAACAGCAGCCGTGGTGCCGGGTTGAGTGCGTATGCGGTGTTTTTTGACCTGGCGCTGGCGATTGCCGGGCCGGTGATGGGCGCAGTGGCGTTGAATCTGGGCTATTCGTGGATCTTCTTCTGCGCCGCCCTGCTCTCGGTCACCGGCCTGGGCCTGACCTTGATGCTCAAGCGCCGCGCTTACTGATCAGCCGTCTGCAAGCCCGCCCGGGTGGATTGGCCCAGGGTGTGATTGAAGAACCGCCCGGCCTCGGAAATCAGGTCGCGATGGATACTTTCACGGTCAACCCCATCGGCATCCGTGCACATGGCCGGCATTGCGGCCAGTTGGCTCTCATCGCAAGGCGCCATGAACACAAAGTGCCCTGCCCCGGCCAACAGCTTGAAGTCCGGCGGTTGCGGCAGTTTGCGCGCCAGGGCCTCGGCGTTCTTGTCCACCGCCACCAGCTTGTCACCGTCGCCGCTGTAGAGCAGCACCGGCACATGCACGTCTGCCAGGGTGTGACGGCCAAACATCAGGCTCAGCGGCGCCATCAACATCAAGGCATGGATGCGCGGGTCGGCCTGAGGCTGCAGGTCGTCACGGTCGACGATCAACTCACCCTTGGTGGTGCAGGCATCACGGTCTTCAGGACGTTGCTGGCAGTAACGGCGCAGGCGGTCCAGGTCCGGCTTGGCACCGGCCAGAATCAGCGCGGTCTCGCCGCCGGCCGAATAGCCGATGACCCCCACCTGATCGACGTTGACGAACGGCGACAGCATCGGGTCGCCCAGGGTGGCGGTGATGGCTTCGGAAATCTGGATCGGGCGCCCATACAAGTTGCTCAAGGTGCCCAGGCGGCTGTGGTCCTTGTAGTTGTCGCCCGGGTGCAGCACCGCCACCACCACAAACCCTTTGCGTGCCAGGGAGGTTGCCAGGTCGTGCAGGGCCAGCGGTGTGCCGGTATTGCCGTGGGACAGCATCAACATCGGAAAGCGGCCGATGGCGATTTTCGAATCTTCAGTGGCGGCGATGTGATAAGCCCCCACCTGGGTGGTGTGTTCCAGGCCCGTGGACGGATAGAACGCGACGGCTTTCATCGGCTGCAGGTCCAGCGGGTCGAGAAAGGTCATGCGATGGAAGCCCACACTCCAATGAGGGTGCGGCGCCGGCGCGGCTTGCACTGAAATCAGGCCGCCGAGCAGAGAAATGACCAAGACTGCACAAAGACGCATCATGGGGATGTCCACCTTTGCTGCGTAAGCCCGCGTAGCTATTGAAATATCCATGGTTCAGGCGCTCGGACTGGCAGGGTTCTACCCATGCGTGCATAACCTGGGCCAAAGTAGTGACAGCGGGTAAACGAAAAAACTCCGTACTCCGTTCGCTTTTCAGGCGAGCAGAATACAGAGTTTAGGCGCCTCGACTCAGATTGATATCGAGGAACTGCAAAATTTACATAAGTCTTACGCAGCCGCGAACAATTGTTCGTTGATGACTACGTTGGCGTCGCTGATCGCCTTGCTGCGAACTTCTTCGCCGTAGCCCAAACCGTGGGCGCGGACGATTTCGATGTCGGTGATGCCAAGGAAGCCCAGCAGCACTTTCAAGTAGTCTTCGTGAGCCACGCCGGTCGGCTGGCCAACATGCAGGCCGCCGGACGTCGACACGATGATGACTTTCTTGCCACCGGCCAGGCCTTCAGGGCCGTTTTCGGTGTAGCGGAAAGTCTGGCCGGCGACGGCGATACGGTCGATCCAGGCTTTGAGCTGGGTCGGGATGGTGAAGTTGTACATCGGCGCCGCCAGTACAATCGCGTCGGCCGCGAGGAATTCAGCAAGGGTGTTGGCGCTCAACTCGGCTTCGTGTTTCTGCACGGCATCACGCAACTCGGCAGCGGTGCCCAGTGCACCCAGGGTCACGCCGGAGAAATGGTTGATGCCTTCACCGGCCAGGTCACGGTAGGTCACTTCAACGCCTGGCTCGGCCGCCTGCCAGGTCTTAACGACGCCGGCGCTCAACTGACGGGAAACCGAGTTGTCGCCGAGGATGCTGGAATCGATATGCAACAGTTTCATGGGTTATCTCCAAGTAAGCATCGCCAGGGGCGACGGAATGGAAATAAGCCTACAGATGAAACCAATCATGTATTAGTCGGGCAAAATGCGATTGTTCGTCCCACTGGCAGGACAGTGTTTTTTAATGTGAAGAGACGTAGATGGACGCGCTCGTGGGCGCCGGCAACGCGTAGGTACGCTTCATCCAGTCAATCTCTTCAAGGGGGGTGCGACCAAAAAACCGCTTGAACTCACGGCTGAACTGCGAGGCGCTCTCGTAACCGACCTTGATGCAGGCCGTGGCGGCGGTGATATCACTCCTCAGCATCAGCAGTCGCGCCTGATGCAAGCGTGTCGACTTCAAGTACTGCATGGGCGAGGTGTCGGTCACCGTACGAAAGTGCGCATGAAAACTCGGCACGCTCATCATGGCTTCTTTCGCCAGCTCTTCCACGTCCAGGCGTTGTTCGTAACACGCATGAATCTTGCGAATCGCCCGGGCCACCTTGCCAAACTGGCCCTGGCGATTCAGCGCTGCACGCATCGAACCGCCCTGCTCGCCCGTGATGATGCGGTAGTAGATTTCCCGCATCAGGGTCGGCCCCAGCACGCGCGCTTCCACCGGCACACTCATCACTTCCAGAAAGCGCAACAATGACTCACTGAGCTTGTCATCCATCGGCGAGGAGTACATGCCCTTGGGCCTGGCTTCGGGCGACGGGGCCAACTCATCCAGTTCCAGCATCAGCTCGGCAGCCAGGTTGAAATCCAGGCGCAGGTAAACCGCCAGCATCGGCTCTGCTTCGCTGGCCTCGGTTTCCATGGTGAACGGCACCGGCACCGACACCACCAGGTAGTGCTGGGCGTCGTAGACATAGATGTCTTCTCCCAGGTAACCGCGCTTGCGGCCCTGGCACACGATCACGATACCCGGGTCGTAAAGCACCGGAATCCGCGTCAACGGCCGGTTGGAGCGCAGGAAGCGCACGTCATCCAGCGGCGTCAGGTTGTAGCCCTCAACGGGCGCCAACCGCCCCATCAACTCGATGATTCTGCGGGTGCGCGGGTGCTCAAGACTCATTGGAAGGTACGTGCCGGGGAAAACCAGAAGGTAACCCGCCGATGCGTCACTGGCCAGCCAACTCTTGCTCGCGCCTGCAGTTGGGGGGTGGATTTGCCGACGTCAGACGCGGATAGTTCGTCCCATTGACAGGACAATAGGCCGACCATGCAAGATCTGAATGACCTCTACTATTTCGCCAAAGTAGTGGAAGCCGGCGGTTTCGCCGCCGCCGGGCGGCTGCTAGGGATTCCCAAGTCACGGCTGTCGCGGCGCATCGCCGAGCTGGAAGAGCGCCTCGGCGCACGTTTGCTGCAACGCACCACCCGCCAGTTGACCCTGACCGCCGTAGGCGAACGTTACCTGCGCCACTGCCAGGCAATGCTGCTGGAAGCGGAAATGGCCGATGAGGCCGTGGCCAGCATGTCCAGCGAGCCCCGTGGCCGGTTGCGGGTCAGCAGCCCGGTGGGCCTGGCTCACCAGTTCCTGCAAACCGTGGTGGCAGAGTTTCTCAGCGCCAACCCGCTGGTGCAGTTGGAGATGAACCTGGTCAACCGTCGCGTTGACCTGGTAGCCGAAGGCATCGATGTGGCCCTGCGCGTGCGCGAGCTCGGGGACGAAGACCCGTTGCTGGTGACCAAGCGCCTGCGCCAGGCACAGACCGCCATTGTCGCCAGCCCCGCCTTTGTGCGTGACCGGCAGATCACCACCCTGGAAGACCTCAAGCAACTGCCGGTGCTGGGTGCCCTGGAGGCAGACCGCATGGTGCACTTCCGCATGCTGAGCCCGGAAGGCATTAGCCACGACCTGGTCATGGAAGCACGGCTGGGCATCGACGACTTCCTGGTACGCAAGGCCTGCGCCCTCGCCAGCCTGGGGTTTACGGTGTTGCCGATGATGTATTGCGAGGAGGAGTTGGCCAACGGCCAGTTGGTGCAGCTCTTGCCGGAATGGTCCTTGCCGGGCGGCTGGTTGCAGGCGGTTTACCCGCACCGGCGTGGCGTGCTGCCCGCCGTGCGGGCCTGGATCGACCACCTGGATAACGCCTTCAAAGGCTGCGGAGACCGTTTGCTATGAGAATGACCGAAGACCAAGTCGCCGAGTTTTGCCTGGGGTTGCCCGGTGCGCGGGAGGATTACAAATGGGGCGGCGTGCGGGTGTTCTCGATTGCCGGCAACAAGATGTTCGCCTTGCAGAACCTGCGGGGTGATTCGCTGGCCTTCAAGGTCGACAAGGAGCTGTTCCTGGGCCATGTAGACCGCCCGGGCATCCATCCGGCGCCGTACCTGGCGCGGGCCCAATGGATCATCATGGAAACGCCCTACCCGCTGGGCGCTGAAGAACTGCGTGGCTTGTTGCAGCGTTCCCACCAGTTGGTGGTGAGCAAGCTGCCCAAGCGCACGCAGATTGGTTTGCTGCTAGAAGATCGAGAGTAGCGTGCCGCCGAGGAACAACTGGTCAATCCAGAACACCTCGTGCAGCAATACAATCAGCCAGAACGCCACCTGATAAGACACCTTGCGCGTCTTGTGGCGGAACACCTGTTGGGCGATCAGCGCGCCCGGCCAACCGCCTGCCAGCTCAACGGCGTGCAGGATGTTTTCCGGGGTGCGCCAGCTGTCTTCGCGGGCCTTGCGCTTGTCGCGCCAGTACAGCAAGAACGCCACCACGCTGACCACGCCATACGCCACCAGCGGGACCATCGAAACCCCGCGATACCACAGCAGCGCCGAGCCCAACAGCGGCGCGGCGCACACCAGTGCAAACACCAACGCCTTGAGGCGCGGATGCTGGATGCTCATGGCTTGACGGCCGACCAGTCGATCCAGCCGAACTGCCAGGTCGCCAGGATCACCAGGCCGAAGGCGATCCGGTACCAGGCAAACGCCGCGTAGCTGTGGCTGGCGATGAACTTGAGCAGCGCCTTGACCGCGATCATCGCGAAGATGAACGAGGTGACAAACCCGATGGCAAACACCGGCAAGTCATCCGGCTGAAACAGGTGACGGTACTTGTAGCCCGAATACACCGCCGCACCGACCATGGTCGGCATCGCCAGGAAGAACGAGAACTCGGTGGCGGTCTTGCGTGAAAGGCCGAACAGCAGGCCGCCAATGATGGTGGCGCCGGAACGCGAGGTGCCCGGGATCATCGCCAGGCACTGGGCGAAACCGACTTTGACGGCGTCCTTCCAGGTAATCTGATCGACGGTTTCGGCGTGCACTTCATGTTGGCGACGCTCGGCCCACAACATGATGATGCCGCCGATCACCAGCGCCGTGGCCACGGTGATCGGGTTAAACAGGTAGTGTTTGATCAGGTCGGCAAAAATTACCCCCAGCACGACGGCGGGCAATACCGCGATGATCAGGTTGATCGTGAAGCGCTGGGCGTTGCGCTGGGTCGGCAAGCCGATCACCACGTCGAGGATCTTGCGTCGAAACTCCCACACCACCGCCAGGATCGCGCCCAGCTGGATGATGATGTTGAACGCTTCAAAGCGCTCGCCACCGAAGTTGATCAAGTCGGCGACGATGATCTGGTGCCCGGTACTGGAGATCGGCAAAAACTCCGTCAGCCCTTCTACAACCCCGAGTATCAGCGCCTGAGCGGCGGTCCAAAGATCCATCAATTCCCCCAAAGGTCATGCTCGCGGCATGCCTCGTTCATATTTTTTAGACGTTCACTAACGATGAGTACGCGGCGAAAGCTGTGCAAACAATCAAGGCCCAGCTGCGAAAATTCCGTGAAAAATCAGGCAGGACTCAGGTTTCTTGATTCTGGGCCGAAAGCCTATCAGACAAGCCGGAAATGTCGATGCAGCACCCAAAATTATAAGAACACGGAGTGACAGGACCATGAACAGTTTGCGCAGTATGTCGATCAGCCGGCGCCTCTGGCTGATCCTGATCGTCGCCGTGTTGATGCTGCTAACCCTCGGCCTGCTTATGCTCAAGCAGATTCATGACGACCTTTACCAGGCCAAGAGTGAGCAGACCCAGCGCGTGGTTCAGACCGCCAACGGGATCCTGACGTATTATCACAGCCTCGAAACCAGCGGCGTCCTGACCCGCGAAGCGGCCCAGAAGCAAGCCTTGAGCGTGGTCCGCGGCCTGCGCTACGGCAAGGATGATTACTTCTGGATCAACGACCTCACGCCCGTGATGATCATGCACGCGGCCAACCCCAAACTGGATGGGCAGAACCTGTCGGCGATTCGCGACCCGGACGGTTTTGCGGTGTTCAACGAGTTCGTGATCCTGGCCAAGGCCAAGGGCGCCGGGATGGTGAACTACCGCTGGCCCAAACCCGGGGCCGATGCGCCGGTGGCCAAGACCTCGTATATCCAGCTGTTTGAACCCTGGGGCTGGATCATTGGTTCCGGCGTGTATGTCGATGACGTGCAGGGCGAGTTCCGGGGCCAGGTGTGGAAGGCCTCGATGGTGGGCCTGGTGATTGCCGTGATCATGGCGCTGCTGGTGGTGTTGATTGCCCGCAGCATAGTGCGCCCGTTGCAACAAGCGGTGAACGCCATGGCCAATATCGCCAGCGGCGAAAGCGACCTGACCCGCACCCTCGACACCCACGGCCAGGACGAAGTCACCCAACTGTCCCGGCACTTCAACAGTTTTACCGCCAAGCTGCGGCAGGTGGTCGGCCAGTTGCAGACCTGTGCCAATGCACTGGGCCAGTCGTCCACCGAGTTGGGCAGCAATGCCAGCGACGCCCATGACCGCAGCCAGCAGCAATCCCAGCAGATGGAGCTGGTGGCAACGGCGATCAACGAAGTCACCTACGGCGTGCAGGACGTGGCCAGGAATGCCGAGCACGCCGCCAGCGAAATGCGTGACGCCCAGGTACAGGCCGAACAAGGCCAGCTCAATATCGACGGCAGCCTGCAACGAATCGACCAGCTCTCCACCACCATCAGCCAGGCCGTGGAAGTGATCCGCACCCTGTCGACGGAAAGCACGCAGATTGGCGGCGTGCTGGAAGTGATCCGCTCCATCGCCGACCAGACCAACCTGCTGGCCCTGAATGCTGCGATCGAGGCCGCGCGCGCCGGGGAGCAAGGGCGGGGCTTTGCGGTGGTGGCCGATGAAGTAAGGCTGCTGGCCCAGCGCACGCAAAAATCCACGGCTGAAATCCAGAGCATGATCGAGCGCCTGCAAGGCCACTCGGAAGCGGCGGTCAAGGTGATCAGCGACAGCCACCAGGCGTCGCAACTGACCATCGAACAAGCGGGCCAGGCCGGCGCGAGCCTGACCGCCATCGGCCAGGCGCTGCGCAATCTCAATGGGCTGAATGCGTCGATTGCCAGCGCTACGTTGCAGCAGGCGCATGTGGTGGAGGACATCAACCAGAACGTCACCCAGGCGGCCGGGTTGTCCCACAGCACGGCGTTGGCGGCAGAGCAGTCCAGCGTGGCGAGTGCACACTTGAAAGGCTTGAGCGAACAACTCGACGGGCTTCTGCGCCAGTTCAAGGTCTGACTCGATCTCTGCCAAAAGGGCTTTCTGTGGTGAGGGGGCTTGTCCCCCGCTGGGCTGCGAAGCGGCCCCAAAACCCTGGCACTCGGTTTGTCTGAAAGAACGCGTTTACCTTATCAGGGCCGCTGCGCAGCCCAACGGGGGACAAGCCCCCTCACCACAGAGGAGCTCTACCCCGCGCCCACCACTCTGGTTACAATCACCGCCCTCTTCGACTCCCCCAAGGAACCGCCATGTCCGGGCTTGAACTGTTTGCCGCCGCCCTGGGGGTGATCGCTGTCTGGTTGACGGTTAAACAGAACCCGTGGTGCTGGCCCATCGGCCTGGTGATGGTGCTGCTGTACACCTGGATTTTTTTCGATGTGAAGCTCTACTCCGACATGCTGCTGCAAGTGATCTACGCCGCCCTGCAACTCTACGGCTGGTGGCAGTGGACCCGCGCCGGCGAGGTCAGGCAAGGCCGGCAGGTCACCAGCCTGGGGCTGCAACCGATCCTGCAAGGCCTGGCCGTGGGTGCCCTCGGCAGCCTGTTGCTGGGTGCGGCCATGGCCCACTGGACCGACGCCGCCCAACCCTGGCTGGACGCGGCCCTGACCGGCTTCAGCCTGGTGGCGCAAATGTGGATGGCACAAAAACGCGTGCAGTGCTGGCCGCTGTGGATCACCGTGGACGTGATCTTTGTCGGGCTGTTCCTCTACAAAGGCCTGTACCTGACCGCCGCGCTCTACGCCTTGTTCACCGTGATCGCGGTGCAGGGCTGGCGCGAATGGCGCGCCGACCCGGCGTTGCACGCATGAAAGTCGTGGTACTGGCCGGCCCGGAATCCAGTGGCAAAAGCTGGCTGGCCGCGCAGTTGCAGGCGCACTTTGGCGGGCTGATGGTGGGCGAATACGTGCGCCATTTCATCGACCAGCACCAGCGCGATACCACCCTGGCCGATATTCCGGACATCGCCCGTGGCCAACTGGCCTGGGAAGATGCCGCCCGTGCCGCACAGCCGGCGTTGCTCATCCTGGACACCAACCTGCTGACCAACAAGCTGTGGAGCCAGACCCTGTTCGGCGACTGCCCGGCATGGCTCGACAGCGAACTGCTGGCCCGCCACTACGACCTGCACCTGCTGCTGTCGCCTGAAGACGTGGAGTGGACCGCCGACGGGCAACGCTGCCAACCGGCGTTTGCCGATCGCCTGGCGTTTTTCCAGGCCAGCCTTGAGTGGCTGGAGCAGCAGCACCTGCCGCTGCAGGTGATCCGCGGTGACTGGCAAGCACGCCAGGCCCAGGCGTTTGCCGCCGTGGAGCAGCTGCTACAGCCGCTCCAGGTTGGCATTCAGCTTTAGTAGCAACGCCAGCAACGTCTGCTCCTCCTCCTCGGTAAACCCTTCCAGCGCCTGCGCGGTGCCCTGTAGCAGGACTTCCCTGGCCATCGGAAAGTTGGCTCGGGCAGCGTCTGTCAGGGTAATCAACCGGCTGCGTTTATCCGCAGGGTCCGGCACCCGTTGAATCATCCCGTCGCGCTCCATGCGGGCGAGCAATTGCGCCATGCTCGACTGCTCGACCCCAACGATGCGCACCAGTTCGGCCTGGGGCAGGCCCTCGCTGTGTTTGAGTGCCACCAGCACCGGAATCTGCGCCACGGCGAAGCCCAGCTCACGCAGGCGGCCTTCGTAAATCCGCGTGAAACTGCGGTGGGCGACGCCGATTTGTTGCATCGGGTGGGGAGCGGGTGATTGATCATTCATCGTGTCGTTGACTTTCCATAGGAGCCTATGCATCAAATGTATAGGATCCTATCAACGCCACCAAGGACAATTTTCATGAACCGCTCATCAAGCATCGCCATTGTCGGTGGTGGCCCCGCCGGGCTGACCCTGGCACGGATTCTTGTGGTCAACGGTTTTACCGTCAGCGTATTCGAGCGTGAGCGCGGGCCGCTGGAACGCCCTCAGGGCGGCACCCTGGACCTGCACGCGGAATCCGGCCAGCTTGCGCTGAAACGCGCGGGCCTGGAGGACGCCTTCCGCAGCATCGCCCGCTATGAAGACCAGGGCTCACGCCTGATGGACAAGCACGCCCGCCTGCTGCTGGAAGACCCCGACCCGGGCGCCGGCGATCGCCCGGAAGTCGACCGCACCGCCTTGCGCCAGATCCTGCTGGACTCGCTGCCTGACGATTGTGTGAAGTGGGACGCCAGCGTCAACGAGATCCGTCAGGTGGGCGACGCACGCTGGACCGTGCATCAGGGCGACTCCGTCCACGGGCCGTTTGACCTGATCGTCGGCGCCGACGGTGCCTGGTCGAAAGTGCGCCCGTTGCTGTCGCGCTATCAGCCGCAGTACAGCGGACTGACGTTTATCGAGTTCGGGATTGATGATGTCGATCGCCGCCATCCCGCCCTCGCCCAACTGGTCGGCCGTGGCAAACTGGACGTTTCGGGTGATGCCAGGGCGCTGGTGGTGCAACGCAATGCCAACGCGCACCTGCGCGGCTATGGGATCTTTCGCGTTCCCACGGACTGGGCCGCCCGGCAGCTCGACTGGTCATCCCCGCAAGCGACCCGGCAATCGCTGCTCGCCCAGTTCGAAGGCTGGCACCCGGATATCCTGGCGCTGCTGCACGCCGCAAACGAGCGGTTCCTGTCCCGGGCAATTCATGCGCTCCCCGTCGGCCATCATTGGGCGCATCGCGCGGGCCTGACGTTGATCGGCGACGCGGCGCACCTGATGTCACCGTTTGGTGGCGAAGGCGTGAATGCCGCGATGCTCGACGCAGCGGAGCTGGCCCGGCACTTGATCGAAAACACCTCATGCTCCGAAGCGGTACAAGCCTACGAAGCCGAGATGTTTGAACGCATTGAGCCCATTGCCCGTGACAGCGCTGAAGCGGCTGCCACCCAGCTTTCCCATGATGATATCGCCCTCTCCCTGGCGCACTTTCTCAGCCACCAGGGAGAGCACGACGGATCGACGCCTCAGTAGCCCAGCGACAGCCCGGTATTGCGCCGTGGGTCGTTGGCCCCGTAGAAGCGGTTGTTGCCGACCGGCTTGCCATCCAGGGACGGCGCGCCCACCAGGATCGCCGCCAGGTGGTTGGCGTCCTGCGGGCCGGCAAACTTGTGGCCCCAGCCTTCGAGGATTTTCTGGGTATCGGGGCTCAGGGCAAAGCGCTCGATATTGGTCGCCTCAGGCAACCATTGCTGGTGGAAACGCGGTGCGTCCACGGCTTCCTGAATGTTCATCTTGTAGTCGATCACATTGAGGATGGTCAGCAAGGTGGCCGTGATGATGCGGCTGCCACCCGGCGTACCCACCACCATCACCGCCTTGCCATCCTTGGTGACGATGGTCGGGCTCATGGACGACAGCGGCGTCTTGCCCGGGGCGATGGCGTTGGCTTCGCCCTGGACCAGGCCGTACATGTTCGGCACGCCGATCTTGGAGGTGAAGTCGTCCATTTCGTCGTTGAGGATCACCCCGGTCTTGCTGGCCATCACGCCCGCCCCAAACCAGTCATTGAGGGTGTAGGTCACCGAGACCGCGTTGCCCCATTTGTCGACGATGGAGTAGTGAGTGGTGTTATTGCCCTCGTGAGGCGACACGCCCGGCTTGATGTCCTGGGAGATGCCGGCCTTTTGCGGGTCGATGGCAGCGCGCAGTTTGGCGGCGTAGTCCTTGTCCAGCAGATGGTCGACCGGGTTTTGCACGAAGTCCGGGTCGCCGAGGTAGCTGTTGCGGTCGACGTACGCGTGGCGCATCGCCTCGATCTGGTAGTGCAAGCCCTGGGCCGAGTGATAGCCAAGATCGGCCATCGGGTAGCCTTCGAGGATGTTCATGATCTCGCAGATGACCACGCCGCCTGAGCTCGGTGGTGGCGCAGACACCACGTGGTAGCCGCGGTAGTCGCATTCCACGGGCGCCAGTTCGCGGGTCTTGTACTTGTCCAGGTCGGCCTGGGTGATGATGCCTTTGCCCGACTGGCTCGAATCGACAATCGCCTTGGCCACCCAACCCTTATAGAAACCGTCGGTACCCTTGGCGGAGATTTCCCGCAGGGTTTTCGCCAGGTCTTTCTGCACCAGCTTCTGACCTACCAGCATGGGTTCGCCGCCGTGCAGGAAGATGCCGCGCAGGTCTTTGTCTTTCTTGAATTCGTCGGTGGCGGTGTGCAGCAGGTCGATATCGCCCTGCTCCAGGGCAAAGCCCTCTTCAGCCAGCTTGATGGCCGGGGCGATCACCTGGGCGCGCTTGAGGGTGCCGTATTTGCTCAGCGCCAGTTCCATGCCCGACACGGTGCCGGGGACGCCGACCGCCAGATGGCCTTTGGAGCTGAGGTCCGGGACGACGTTGCCGTCCTTGTCCAGGTACATGTCGGCGGTGGCTGCCAACGGCGCTTTTTCGCGGAAGTCGAGGAAGGTCTTGCGCCCGTCGGCCAGTTGCACGGTCATGAAGCCGCCGCCGCCCAGGTTGCCGGCCGCCGGGTACACCACCGCCAGGGCGTAACCCACCGCCACCGCTGCATCCACGGCGTTACCACCGGCCTTGAGCACATCCACGCCCACATGGGTGGCCAGGTGTTGCGCGGTGACCACCATGCCATTTTCGCCAGCCACCGGGGCCTGGGAGGCCGCCTGTACACCACTGACGGTCAGCACCAGCGCCGTGGCAATCAATGTTCGGGTAAACGGTTGGTATTTCATCCCTGGCTACTCTGTTTATTAGAAGAACTAGAAAGTAATACGTTTCGGATCCAAGCCCCAGCGTGATGCCGCGTTTGTGACAGAGCCTGTCGGTAACGGAATAATGCCCATGCTATATTCCGGGCCTTTACGCCGTGCAGCAGAGGCTTTTCGATGGTGATCAAGAAGACCGGTATCCGCGCCCAGCAGGCCGACCAGACCCGTGCGCGGATTCTCCAGGCGGCGGTCAAGGTCTTCACCCGCGACGGCTATTCCGGCGGGCGCGTCGAAAGCATTTCCCGGGAGGCCGACTCCAACGACCGCATGCTCTATTACTACTTCGGCAGCAAGGAACACCTGTTCGTGTGCGTGCTGGAACACACCTATGAACAGTTCAACAAGGCCGAAAGCAAACTCAAGCTCGACCTGAGTGCGCCGGTGCAAGCGTTGCAGGCGCTGGTGGAGTTTATCTGGAACTACTACGTCAAGCATCCCGAGTTTGTGGCGATTTTGAGTATCGAGAACCTGCACAAGGGCAAGCATGCCAAGCAGTCCGGCGAATTGCGCCGGCTGTCCGGGGAGGCGGTCGGGGTATTGCGGCCGATCATCGAAGCCGGCCAGGCACAGGGGCTGTTTCGCGAGGATGTGGACATCAAGCATGTGTACTTGATGATTGCTTCGTTGTGCTACTTCTACAACTCCAACCAGCACACCCTCAGTTCGTTTCTGGGGGAAGATCTGGCGGACAAGGGGCAGCAGCAGGATTGGCTGGGTTTTATCAGTGATCTGGTATTGCGTGGTGTACGGTAGAAACCGAATCAAAATGTGGGAGCTGGCTTGCCTGCGATAGCGGTGCGTCAGTCACTGAATTATTAGCTGATCCACCGCAATCGCAGGCAAGCCAGCTCCCACATTTGATCTCCATATGGCTTGAATTTGTCAGTGGGTGCCGGGGTTGGCTCGCAGGTGTGCAACGGTTTGTTCCAGGCCTTTCCACTGCGGTGCATCGGGTGCAAAACGCCCGCGCAGGTATGCGGCCAAATCCGCCACCTGGGTGTTGGACAGGCTGTCCTTGAACGCGGGCATGTAGCCCAGGTCCTTGGTCGCCGGGGTGCTGATGCCTTGCAGGATTACCTTGATCAGGTTGTCCGGCTGGTCGCTGTGCACATTGGTATTGGTCGCCAGTGACGGGCTGACGCCGAACAGCTTCGGCCCCTGCCCGTCGGCATGGCAGGCCTTGCATGAACCTTCGAATACCCGTCGTCCATTCGCATTGGGCAGCGTCGCGGCGGCTACCACCTGCGCTTCGGCGGCGCTGCTGTCGTTCAGTGAGGCCAGGTACACCGCCATCGCGCGGATGTCGGTCTTGGGCAGTTTCGCCAGCTCAGTCACGACCGGTCCCATCGGCCCTGTCGCCACGCCGTGTGCGTCGGAATAGCCGGTGCTCAAATAGGTGAACAGTTGGTCTTCGGTCCACGGCGTCGGCGCCTTGGACAAGCCATTCAAGGCCGGCGCCTCCCAGCCGTCCACCGTGCCGCCCGCGAGGAATGCCTTGCCGCCCTTCTCCGCCCCCATCAAGTTACGCGGTGAGTGGCACGCCGCGCAGTGCCCCAGGCCATTGACCAGATAGGCCCCGCGATTCCATTGCTCGCTGCGCTGGGGTTGCACGGTGATTTCCCCCCGGCGCAAAAACAGCGCATTCCACCCGGCCATCAACGGCCGCATATTGAACGGAAAACTCATGGCATTCGGCACGGGTGCCTGGCTCACGGGGGCCTGGGACATCAGGTAGGCATACAACGCCTGCATGTCGGCATCGTTGATATTGCGAAACGCGGTATAGGGAAACGCCGGGTACAGGTTGCGTCCGTCGCGGCCAATGCCGTCGCGCATCGCCCGCTCGAACGCCGGGTAGGACCAGTTGCCAATCCCGGTCTTCTCATCCGGGGTGATGTTGCTGCTGTACAGCGTGCCGAACGGCGTGTGCATCGCCAGCCCGCCGGCATTGGTGGCGCCGCCCGGTGCCGTGTGGCACACCGCGCAATCCCCCACGGCGGCCAGCAAACGCCCGCGTTCCAGCGTGGCCTTGGACCAGGTGCCGGCGCTGGGCGGCGCAATCGGGGCGATTTCACCGTGGAACGGCCAGGCCGTGGCCGCCATCCCCAGCACCGCACCCAAGGCGGCGAACAATGAGCCGAATAGCCATTTGCGACGCTTCTGCGGGGACTTTGCCGGCTCGCCCAATGTGCCCGCATTCAGCGCCGCCAGCACGCGCTCGGGGGTAATCGGCAATTCGCGAAAACGAATGCCGGTGGCGTCATAGATCGCGTTGGCAATCGCTGCCGCACTGGGCACCGAGGCAGACTCGCCGGCGCCCATTGGTGGCTGGTCCTGGCGCGGCATCATCAGCACGTCGATCTGCGGCACTTCAGGGAAGGTCAGGATCGGATAACCGCCCCACTCCTTGCTCGCCACGGTCGACTCTTCAAAGGTCACGCGCTCCTTGAGCACGCGGCTGGTGGACTGGATCACATTGCCGTGGATCTGATGCTGCACCCCCGCCGGGTTGATCATCATCCCCGAGTCATGCCCGATCACCACGCGGGTCACCGAGACATCACCGGTGTGTTTGTCGATGGCCACGTCCGCCACCCAGGCCGCCCACGCCGCGCCGAAGCCGGGGAACTTGCTGTGGATGTAGCGCGCGTAGGCAAAGCCTCGGCCTCGCAGCAGGTGGTCCTCATTCGCGGTTTGCATCGGCGCGGTGCGCGGTGCCCAGTTGGCCCGCTCGGCGGTGGATTTGACCAGGTCGATGGCGCGCTCGTCTTTCAGGTAACGCAGGCGGTATTCCACCGGATCGACCCCGGCGGCAAACGCCAGTTCGTCGATATAGGATTCGTGGGCGAAGGTGTTTGGCAGTGCCGACACCCCGCGCATCCACGAGGCGCGCACGATCGGCGCCATGTCGTTGATGGTGACCCGCATGTTGCCGATGTCGTAAGGCGGGATCGAGGTGCGGTCGCCCATTTCGAACATCGCGGCCACCGGCTCGACCCGCCCGGTCAACAGCAGCGCCAGGGTGGGCGCGCCGTTGGACGGGTAGCTGGTTTCAAAGTCATAGGCGGCGATGCTGCCGTCGGCGTTCAGGCCGCCATCCACATCCATCAGCTGTGCGGTGCCCTTGGGCTCCCACAGGTGTTCCTGTTCGCGGGTCAGTTGCACCCGCACTGGCTTGCCCACGGCGCGGGACAACAGCAAGGCATCGGCGCACACATCGTCGGCGCAATTGCGGCCATAACAGCCGGCGGCTTCCATACGGATCACGTCGATGGCGTCTTCTGCGCATTCCAGTAGCCAGGCCAGATCCGCCCGCAGCAGGTGCGGGTTCTGGCTGCCCGACCAGACCCGGCTGACCCCGGGCTGATAATCCGCCACGCCGCAGGACGGGCCAATGGAGCCGTGCATCTGGTACGGCCACAGGTAGGTGCGCGGCATGCGCTGGCTGGCGGAAGCCAGGGCTTCGTCGACGTTGCCCTGGTCGAGCACCGTGCGCCGTACTCGGGGGTTATCACGAATCGCCTGCTCCACATCGCTCATGTCCGGCAACGGGTGGTTCCAGGGTTTCCAGTGAACCTGCAGTTCCTGGGCGGCCTTGATCGCCTGTTCTTCGCGCAAGGCGACCACGCCGACAAAATCACGGATCACCACCACCGCGACGATGCCCGGGATGTGGGCGATGGAGGACTCGTCTACCTTCAACAGGCTATTGCCGACAAAGTCACCGCAATCCAGGCCCGCATACGGCGGGCGAATCACCCGGCCGTGGAGCATGTCCGGCACGCGCATGTCGTGGACGTAAGTCAGCTCGCCAGTGGCCTTGCCGGGGATATCCACCCGGGCAGCGCCCTTGCCCACCAGGCGGTAATCGGCGGCCGCCTTCAGCGGTGCATCGCCGCTGATGCGCAGTTGGTCATGCTCGCCCGTCACCAGCTCGCCGTAGGTGGTGGTGCGTCCGTCTTCGGCGCTGATAACACCTGCGTCGATCTTCAGGCTGTGTGCATCGACCGACCAGCGTTGCGCCGCTCGCGCCAGAAGGAAACGCCGGGCTTCGGCGGCGGCGTTGCGCAGCGGGATCGCGGAGATCTGCAAGGTCGCACTGGCGATGGTCGCGCCCTGGTTCGGCACGCGCTCCGTATCACCCAGCACCATGCGCACCTGCTCCATGGTCAGGTCCAGCTCTTCGGCCACGATCTGCGCCAGCGAGGTGCGAATGCCGGTGCCCAGGTCCACGTGCCCGTTGAAGGCGTACACCAACCCGTCATCGTTCACGGCGATAAACAGCCCCAGCTCCTTGGGCTTGACCGTCGGTGTGCCGCCCTTGGCCACTGGCCCCGAAGGGGGCAGCACGTCATCGACGATCAGCAGGACGCCGGCCTTGGCCAGCCATTGGTCACGGGAAGGGATTGCGTCAGTCATGGTCATCGATCCACGTTCAAGGCGTTTGGCGGGCGGCACGCAGCACCGCGCGGAGGATTTCGATATGGGTGCCGCAGCGGCACAGGTTGCCCGACAGTTCGGTGCGCACCTCGGCTTCGCTGGGGTTGGGATTGCGGTCGAGCAAGGCCTTGGCGGTCATGATCATGCCGTTGAGGCAGTAGCCGCACTGGGCGGCCTGCTCGTCGATAAAGGCTTGTTGCACGCGGTGCGGGGTTTCGCGGGTGCCGAGGCCTTCGAGGGTGATGATGTCGCGGCCCACTGCACCCGACAGCGGGAATACGCAGGCCCTTGCGGCCACGCCGTCGATGATCACCGTGCACGCACCGCACTCCCCCAGGCCGCAGCCGTACTTGGGGCCGTTGAGTTGCAGGTCATTGCGCAGGATCAGCAATAGCGGTGTGTCCGCCATTGCGCTGACTTCGGTGGTGTGGCCGTTGACCTCAAGCGTTACCGTGATGTGCTGGCTGATCATTCGCTTCGCCCGTTGGCTTTGGTGAAGTGTCCACTACATCAAACAGTCAAAAAAAAGCGTCGCGTACCTGGGGTCTCGCGACACACTTGACGGGTGAAGTGGTTACTACACGAATGCAGAGCAAAAACAGTGCCAGAAGGTGGATTCGCTACTTGTGGTGAGGGGGCTAGCACCCCGTTGGAATGCGCAGCGCGCGCTTTTTTGGGGCCGCTTCGCAGCCCAACGGGGGACAAGCCCCCTCACCACAAAGGGGCTGGGTTATCAGCCTTGGAAGTCGGGGGATCAGGCTTGGGGGTCGTCGATCATTTTGCGTAGCAGGAACAGCACGGCCACGCGTTCGGCGGGGTTGAGGTTGCTCAGGGTCAGCTCGGTGATGGTCGCGGCGCAGGGTACGGTTTGCTGCACCAGCGCGGCGCCGGATGCGGACAGGTTGACCACCACTTTGCGTTTGTCCTGGGGGTCGGGTTCCAGGGTGATCAGTTCGCGGGCCTTGAGGCGTTCGACGATGCCGCGGATGGTCGCCTGGTCGACGGCGGTGGCCTTGACCAGTTCGGTGAGCGAGCTTGCACCGTGATCGCGCAGGGCACACAGGGTGACGAACTGCACGGCGGTGAGTTGGGAGTCGCCCACGTTCTGCTGGAAGATCGCCAGGTGGCGCTGGTAGGCCTTGCGCAGCAGGTGGCCAACTTGCTCGGAGAAAACGTAGGAATCAGGCACGGCGGGCTCGGAAAGGCGGCGGTCGATGGGGTGGCATGATGGCGGGGTTGTGGGTTGGACTCAAGCATCAGCCACTGAAGGAATCAAATCGAATGTGGGAGCTGGCTTGCCTGCGATAGCGGTGGATCAGCCAGCTCGCTGTTGTCTGACACTCCGCTATCGCAGGCAAGCCAGCTCCTACAGGGGATTTTTAGCGTGCCAGGGAGGCTTGGGGCGCCACTACATCGCCTGCGATGACTACGGCCTCATCATCGAGGTAGACGTCGCAGTTGCGCAGCGGGATGTCCATGTGGCACGGCGTCTTGCGGGTGCCGCCGACTTCGGTATTCGGGCCGGTAGAGAACAGGAAGTTGCCGTAGAACGCGCGGGCATCCATGCACATGCCGTCGTTCTTGTCGTGCAGGCCCATCGCCGTCCATTGCGCCCGCGGCTGCAGGCCCCAGCCGATGTGGGAGATGCCGTAGACCTCGGGGTCGTTGAAGTATTTCATGTAGTCGCGCAGGTATTCGGCCTCGAAACCACCGTGAATCCGGGTGATGAAGCCCTTCTCGATCTCCAGGGTGATTTTCTCCCGGGTGTAGGTCTTGAACGGCAGCAAAATGTCGCCGATATCCAGCACCAGCACGCCCTCGGCGGTTTCTTCGTTGGGCCAGGAGAACAGGAAGCCGCTGGGCCAGTGGTCCCAGCGCCCCGGCTCATCGGCAAAGCCGTACTCGGTGACGGACGGGTATTGCCCCAGCGCTGCGCGAAAATCACTGCCGGCGCGGGATTTGACGTGGATCGAGCGAGCCTTTTTCAGCAACTCTTCAGCTGCCAGCACGCGCACCTTGTCTTCCTCGGTCGGCAGCATGCGCGCCAGCACTTCCGGGGGCTCCACCGCCAGCAGGATGCGCGTGCCGGTCTTGAGGATCTGTTCCTGCTCCGGCGAGTGCAACAGCATCATGGTGTCGACGATCAGGTCGGCCGCCTCCAGCGCCCGCTGGGCCGCAATATTGCCGGTCAGCGCGGTGTCGCCGCAGTAGGCGGTCATGTCATTGCCCATCGCCCGGGGATGGTTGAACGACGGCAATTCCACCGCGTACACCTTGGCCCCCAGGCGCTGCGCAGCGTCCATCGCGGCACGCACGGTGCGCGGGTCGGAGTAATGGCTCTTGAGCACGGCGACGCTCTGGGTCGGATCGACCTTCGATAGCTTCAACACGTGTTCAAACATCTGGGTCAGTTCGCAATCACTTACCGGCATTTCCTGTCTCCTCAGCGGCTGCACCAAGATCTGGCAGTGCGCTTCACTCTAGTGCGTTTTTATAGCGTATACGCCATTTAATAACGATAAGAACTGATTTACGCATGGACTGCAAGCGCCACGGCAAAACGTTACCAATCCACACATAACCAATGAAATATGGAGATAGTCGGTTACAGGGGATCGATATGGCCAAAAAAACAATTTTTAAGGCACGGGCTTTTCATTTGAAAAAATGAGCGTATACACTTTAAAAACCTTGCGGCCAGACACCGCCGGCCATCATTCGAAAAAGAGGACCACGCCCCATGGGAAGCACACAAAAAATCGCAATCGTCGGCGCCGGCCTTGGCGGTGCCGCCGCTGCCACCCTGCTGCAACAGGCCGGGTTTGACGTGGACATCTACGAGCAGGCGCCGGAATTTTCCCGCCTGGGTGCCGGGATCCACATGGGCCCCAACATCATGAAAATCTTCCGGCGCATGGGCATCGAAAAGCAGCTGGACCTGATGGGCTCGCACCCCGAGCACTGGTTCAGCCGCGACGGCGAAACCGGCGATTACCTGTCACGCATCCCCCTGACCGGCTATGGCGCGTCCTATATCACCGTGCACCGCGGCGACCTGCACGCGCTGCAGATGTCCACCCTCAAACCCGGCACCCTGCACTTCAACAAGCGCCTGGAAACCCTCGAAGAAACCGACACCCAGGTACGCCTGACCTTCGCCGACGGCGAAGTGACCTACGCCGACATTGTGATCGGTGCCGACGGCATCAACTCGCGCATCCGTGAGGAACTGCTGGGTGCGGAAAAACCCCTGTACAGCGGCTGGGTCGCCCACCGCGCACTGATCCGTGGCGATCAACTGGCCAAGTACGACCTGAAGTTCGAAGACTGCATCAAGTGGTGGACCGAGGACCGGCACATGATGGTCTACTACACCACCGGCAAGCGCGACGAGTATTACTACGTCACCGGTGTGCCGCACCCGGAGTGGGACTTCCAGGGCGCCTTCGTCGACAGCAGCCGCGAAGAGATGTTCGACGCGTTCAAGGGCTACCATCCCACCGTCCAGGCCCTGATCGAATCCACCGAAAGCGTGACCAAATGGCCGTTGCGCAACCGCAACCCGCTGCCGTTGTGGAGCCGTGGCCGCCTGGTGTTGCTGGGCGATGCCTGCCACCCGATGAAGCCGCACATGGCCCAGGGTGCCGGCATGGCAATCGAAGACGCGGCGATGCTGACCCGCTGCCTGCAGGAAACCGGCATCAGCGACTACCGCACCGCCTTCGAACTGTATGAGGCCAACCGCAAGGAGCGCGCCTCCCGGGTCCAGGCGGTGTCCAACGCCAACACCTGGCTGCGCACCCAGGAAGATCCGGACTGGGTCTACGGCTATGACCTCTACGCCCAGCAACTGAAATCGGGGGTGGCCGCGTGAGCAGCTTTCTCTATGGCGGCAACGTCCAGGCCAACGGCATTCGCCAGCATTACCTGCGCTATGGCGGCAAGGGCCCGGCACTGATCCTGATTCCCGGCATCACCAGCCCGGCGATTACCTGGGGTTTTGTCGCGGAACGCCTGGGCCTGCATTTCGACACGTATGTGCTGGATGTGCGCGGTCGCGGCCTGTCGTCCACCGGCCCGGAACTGGACTACAGCGCCGACACCTGCGCCGATGACATTGGCGCGTTTGCCGACGCGCTGAAGCTCGACAGCTATCACCTGGTGGGCCATTCCATGGGCGCGCGGTTTGCCGTGCGCAGTGCGGTGCGCCATCCCCGGGGCGTCAACCGCGTGGTGTTGATCGACCCGCCAATGTCCGGCCCCGGTCGCCGTGAATACCCGAGCAAACTGCCGTGGTACGTCGACTCGATTCGCCAATCGCTGGTGGGCATGGACGCTGAAGCCATGCGCGCGTTCTGCGCCACCTGGACCGACGAGCAGCTGCAACTGCGCGCCGAATGGCTGCACACCTGCTACGAGCCGGCGATCGTGCGCGCGTTCAATGACTTCCACACCGTGGACTTCCATCAGGACCTGCCGAACCTGGAGGCGCCTGCCCTGCTGATTGTCGCCGGACGCGGCGGTGTTATTCAGCCCGAAGATGTCGCGCAAGTCCGACAGTTACAGCCAAGCCTGCAGGTGGCCCACGTGCCGAATGCCGGACACATGATCCCTTGGGACGACCTTGAAGGTTTTTTCACAGCCTTCGGCGACTTCCTCGGCCAGCCCCTGACTGCCTAACGGAGACCACCATGCTCAAGCCTTACCGCATCGGCCAGATCGTGCCGAGCTCCAACACCACCATGGAAACCGAGATCCCGGCGATGCTCAACGCGCGCCAGGCAATTCGTCCGGA
This sequence comes from Pseudomonas sp. ADAK13, assembly GCF_012935715.1. NCBI lineage: Bacteria > Pseudomonadati > Pseudomonadota > Gammaproteobacteria > Pseudomonadales > Pseudomonadaceae > Pseudomonas > Pseudomonas sp. ADAK13. The sequence continues at coordinate 5,588,002 of NZ_CP052860.1, read as the reverse complement.
ACGCTTCACCTTTCACTCCAGCCGCATGCGCATGAAGCAAGTGCGCAAGGAAGAACTGGCGGCGATGGACGGCGAGTCCGACCGTTGCGCCATCGAGCTGTCCGACGCCAAGGTCGACGTGCTGGGCTACGCCTGCCTGGTGGCGATCATGGCCATGGGGCTGGGTTACCACCGCAATTCCGAACAGCGCCTGCGCAAGGCCACCGCCGACAACGACGCCAACGCCCCGGTGATCACCAGTGCCGGCGCCTTGATCGAAGGCCTGAAAGTGATGGGCGCCAAGCGCATCGCCATCGTCGCGCCGTACATGAAACCGCTGACCGAACTGGTGGTGAACTACATCCGCGAAGAAGGCTTTGACGTAGTGGACTGGCGCGCCCTGGAAATCCCCGACAACCTCGAAGTGGCCCGCCACGACCCGGCCAACCTGCCGGCCATCGTCGCCGGAATGAACCTGGAAGGCGTCGACGTGATCGTGCTGTCGGCCTGCGTGCAAATGCAGTCGCTGCCCGTGGTGGCCAAGGTCGAAGCGCAAACCGGCCTGCCGGTGCTCACCGCCGCGATTGCTACCACCTACGCCATGCTCAAGGCCCTGGACCTGGAACCCATCGTCCCCGGCGCCGGCGCCCTGCTCTCCGGCGCCTACTAAAACCGCTTTTGTGGTGAGGGGGCTTGTCCCCCGTTGGGCTGCGGAGCGGCCCCAAAATCGACAACTGAGTTTCACCTGACGTAACACGGTGATCTTACGGGGGCTGCTCCGCAGCCCAACGGGGGACAAGCCCCTCGCCACAGGTAATGAATGAGGACTGAAAGATGAGCGAACAATCCGCCGACGCCAACTACCAGGGCGTCTGGGGCAACCGCATTGGCTTTGGCAAAAAATCCGCCCTGCTGATGATCGATTTCATGCAAGGCTACACCACCGAAGACGCGCCGTTGTTTGCACCGGGCGTAGTCAGTGCCGTCGCCGAAAGCGTTGAGCTGCTGGCCAGCGCACGGCATCACGGGATCAGCGTGGTGCACACCAATATCCGTTACCATCCGGGCCATTTCGCCGACGGCGGTATCTGGGTAAAAAAGGCCCCTGTGATGAAAGACATGGTCGAGGGCAACCCCCTGGCCGCGTTCTGCACCGAGGTCTTGCCCCTGGCCAATGAAGTAGTCATCACCAAACAATACGCCAGCGCGTTTTTCGGCAGCAGCCTGGCCCCGATGCTGCACGCCATGGGCGTCGACACCGTGGTGCTCGCCGGCTGCTCCACCAGTGGCTGCATCCGCGCCACCGCAGTGGACGCGGTGCAACACGGGTTTCGCACCATCGTCGTGCGCGAATGCGTCGGCGACCGCCACCCGGCGCCCCACGAAGCCAACTTGTTTGATATCGACAGCAAGTACGGCGACGTGGTCAGCAAGCGGGAGGCCATGAGCAAGTTCAAGGAGCAATAAGGTTTCATTAAGAACCGCGCCACAGAGCGTGGTCTTGCACTCTTCTGACACTGCCTTTGGACGTCGCTTCTACAGCACTCCGAAGTGCTGGAAAAAAAGCGGCTGTATAAAAACCATAAGTCACCGCCAGGAGACACCCAATGCCCATTGCGAATGCAGCGCCCGCGACTACGGTCGCCGATCCGGTCCACACGCTCTACCACAAGATCACCTGGAAGCTGATTCCGTTCCTGTGTTTCTGCTACCTCGCCGCCTACCTGGACCGCATCAATATCGGCTTCGCCAAATTGCAGATGCTCGACCAGTTGCACTTCAGCGAAACCGCGTTCGGCCTCGGCGCCGGGCTGTTTTTTGTCGGCTATATCATTTTTGAAGTACCCAGCAACCTGATCCTGGAAAAGGTCGGCGCGAAGATCTGGATCGCCCGCATCATGATCACCTGGGGCCTGCTCTCGGCCTGCACCATGCTGGTCACCTCCACCACTCAGTTCTACATCCTGCGGTTCCTGCTGGGCGCCGCCGAGGCCGGGTTCCTGCCGGGCGTGCTGTATTACCTGACCACCTGGTTTCCCACCCATCGCAGGGGGCGGATCATCGCCCTGTTCATGATCGGCCTGCCGCTGTCCAGCGTGATCGGCGGCCCGTTGTCCGGCTGGATCATGGGCCACTTCGACAACATGGCCGGCCTGCGCGGCTGGCAGTGGCTGTTCCTGATCGAAGCGGTGCCCAGCGTGCTGCTCGGTGTGTGGACCTTCTGGGCACTGCCCAACACCTATCAGCAAGCCAAGTGGCTGTCGCCTGAAGAAAAGACCCTGCTGGAAAGCGAACTGCGCAAGGACGACGCCGACGGTGCCGGCAGCAAGCACAGCTTCCGCGACGGTTTCTTCAACCTCAAGGTGTGGATGCTTGGCGGTATCGACTTCTCGATCCTGCTCAGCGCCTACGCCATGGGCTTCTGGATGCCGACGTTTATCCGCAACGCGGGCATCACCGACACCTTCCACATCGGCATCCTCACCGCCTTGCCCAGCGTGGCGGCGTTGCTGGGCATGCTGCTGATCGGTGCCAGTTCCGACAAACACCGTGAACGCCGCTGGCACATCATCGTGCCGTTTTTCATCGGCGCGGCAGCGATGGCCACCAGCACCTTCTTCACCCATAACGTGGTCGCCACCGTGGCCCTGTTTGCGATTGCCTCCGCGGCGATCATCGGTGCGGTGCCGGTGTTTTTCAGCCTGCCGGCGACCTTTCTCAAAGGCACCGCGGCGGCCACCGGCTTTGCCCTGGCCTGTTCACTGGCGAACATCGCAGGCCTGGTGAGCAACTCGTTGATGGGCGTTGCGATTGACGTCACAGGCAGCAGTGCCGGAGCCTTGTGGTTTTTTGCCGGCTGCCTGATTCTCAGCAGCTTCCTGGTCATCGCCTTGCCGGCGAAACTGGTGAACCGTTAATAACAACAACTTTTCGGGTGAGTCTCCATGCAAGGTTTCATCAAGCGCTGTGCCCTGCTTGTCGCCGTCGGCCTGTGTGCCGGTACGGCGCAGGCCGCAGAAAAAGTCATCTTCGACACCGACTTCAACGTGCTCAACGATGACGGCCAGGCCTTTATCATGCTCGCCCAGTTGCATGCGCAAAAACGCATCGACCTGCTGGGCATGACCCTGGTCAGCGGCAACGCCTGGGTCGACCAGGAACAGGTGGACGCCCTCAAGGCCGTGGAACGCATGGGGGTGGAAAAGGAAGTCGGTGTCTATTCCGGCGCCGCCTATCCGCTGCTGCATGACTACGCCACTTATGAGGCTGAAAAAGCCCTGTTCGGCTCCGGCTGGCCGGGTGCGTTCAAGAACCCGCGCCCAACGAGTGCATCACAACTGGTAGCACCACCGGATGGCCTGGCGACCCACACCACGCTACGCAAGGAAACCGCCGCCCAGTTCATCGTCGACAGCGTGCGGGCCAACCCCCACGAGGTGACGATTCTGGCGGTAGGCCCGCTGACCAACATCGCCCTGGCGATTCGCTCGGCGCCGGACATCGTGCCGCTGATCAAGCGCATCGTGTACATGGGCGGCGCCCTGGAGATTCCGGGCAATACCACACCGGCAGCGGAGTTCAACTGGTGGTTCGACCCGGAGGCCGCAAAAATCGTCTTGCGCTCGCCGATCGAACACGTGATTTTCCCCAATGATGTGTGTGAGAAAGTCACCTTCGACAAGTCGGTGTACCAGCGGGTGATCGCCCATAAAGGCGCGATTGCCGACCTGTACAAGCACGAGTTCGGGCCACTGTTCGACAAGGATCCGGCCTACCACAGCTTCACCTGGGACAGCCTGCCTGCGCTGTATCTGGTAAGCCCCGCCATCGTCACCGAATCCCGCGAACTGTGGGTGGACGTGGACGCCACCTTCGGCGCCGACTACGGCCGGGCACTGGGCTACAAGAAAGGTGCGCCGGTGGGCACGCAGAAGGCCAAAGTGGTGTTTGCCGTGGACCAGAAGCAGTTCTGGGACGGCTATGTCGGGCTGGTGACGCTGCCAACGCCGGTAAAATAACGCCATAAACAATACTCACCCGTTGCGCCTGCAGAGGCCAGGCCAACGGGCACCTTACCGCTTTTGGGTGTTTCTCCTTGAAATACCCCGCCAAACTCCCTCGGTTATTTCTCGGAACGCCTACGGCGCGCGACTCGACACAGGCGGGTAAGTTCGGTCATTCCTGATCCGGCCTCCCTAGTTCAAGGAGCTTCCATGAGAAGTGTTGAGTCCCATTTCCCAGCTTCCACCAGACAGATGCCTGCGGACGATAGCACCGGCATCCGGCCCCTCGGCTCACCCGACACGCTGCGGCCACTCACAACGCCCCCCCGTGATGCGCCGCCCGAACCGGGTGACAAAGAAGTCGCGCCGTTTCCGAAACGTTCAGGGTTTGGGCTGATGCGCCTAGCGTTGGAAGATGCGCCGCCCTCTGCGCCGTCAATGCCATTGGCCAGGCAACGCAGTCTTTCAGAGTCCAGCGTAAGCAGTGATCCGAACACATCAACCCGCGCCGAGGCCGACGCGCAGGTGGCGCAAATCCTGGCGCAAACGGACGATCAACAAACCACGACCCTGCAGGTGCCACCCCTTTCGACCCTTGGGCAATGGTTAACCCAATTGCGCACGGCACTGAACACCCCTGCATTTCAGGCCTTTATCAAAGAAACCGGCTTTGATGCGTCGAGCATTAAGTTTCTGCCTTCTAAGTCGAGCCTCAACGGCATGATCAACGGCAGGTTGGTGAGGTTCACAACCGAAAGCGAAGGTTCCTCAAATATCGCGATCCGGAACCTGGCGATCGCAGAAGCTGTCGTCATCGGCAGCGGGCTGCCAACGCCCCTGTCCTACACTGAGATTATGAGCGGCACGCTAGACGCCTCGATGGTAAAAGCGTTCTACGACGATAGTTTCAAATCCAGCCTCAAATCGGAGAAAGCCCGTGGTCCACAGACGCTGGCAATTCATCGCCGAATCGTTGGCGATATCTATGATCGCAATAACCTCGCGCAGGAACTGAGCCTGATTCGTACGGGCATGGACTCAGGCCGCGTCACGCCAGAAACGCTCCCCGACCTATTGTCCAGAACCCGGGTGCCCCTCCATGCCGGCTCAACCTATAGCCAACTGCACGCAAGTGAGCCTGGGGCCTCTGCAAGTCTGGAGAGCTTCCTGAAAACCCTGGGCAAGCCACTGCCGGAAAGCCGGGAGCAAGTCGACCAGCTTGTCGCGCTCCTCACCGGCAATGCCGACCTCTTTTCCGAAGAGACGATCCTGGCGATCGCTTATTCCCGTGCACTGAGACGAGCGGCCGAAGGTCAATCAGAGGCGCTCGTCACGGTGCCACGCCACTCGCTGCTGGGCCGCTGGCTCGAACTGTATCGCGGCTTGCTCGACCACGAGGCGGTCCAGGCATGGCTGGTCCGGCAAAACGTTGATCCAGGTACGTTCACGGTTATTCCCGCGACCGGGCAAGCGACAGCCACGGTGAACGGCGCACTGAAAATCTTTGAGCCATCAGACGACTCAGGCTGGGCACAGATCGCCGGCCCACTCCTGGCAATAGGCAAACTCATCGCACCAGGTTCTGAACAGTCGTTACAGATGCCGCGCTTGAGCCAGTTTATCGACGTGCCATTGAGCATGGTCGCCGGCTTTTACAATGAGCCGCCCACTGACACGGCCGTTCAAGCCCAGGAGCGGGCCGACTATCTTGAACATAGAGGGGCTTTCGATTCCACGCCGGCAACTCCGGAGCATTCGATCCCATCCCTTGAAACGCATAAGCAGCAAGCGGATACCTATTACGACAACCTTGCCCGCGCCATGGCTGAAAAAAGCAAGTTTGAAAACATTGCCAGCACCACCGCCGCGGCACTGCCCAACGCACGTGCTGAAGCGAAGAAATCTGCCGAGGCGATTATTTTTAAGCTCACGGGTAAGACGGTGGATGCCGACACGATTTACCACAACCGGTTTGACACGGCCCGCACGTCCGAAGAACTGTCCCACCGGCGGATCAAAAGCTCACTGCGCTTGCCGGACGCCTTATTGAAAAATTTCAGTGAGGCCGACTGGGTTCCTGGCATGCTCGACGCCACCTCGGGCCTGTACACCGACCCTGAGGGTTATGGAGAACACCACAAGTTTGCACTTGCCCCCTCAGAAGTGATGAACGAAAGCTGGAAAACGGATCTCCAGACGATCATGACTACCAAGCTGGATAACTTCTGGGATCAGCACCGCAACGACTTTCGCTCGATCCTCAAAGGCCGGTTTATTGCCCAGGCCCGCCAGCAATTGCGGGCCTACGAAGCGCTTTCCCCGGCAGAGCAGGCAAAGCTTGCCGATGAGCACAAATTCACGCGCGAGGACTACCTGCTGGTCATGGGGGCGGCGTCAAATGTTTCGGTGAATGAGCGTGCCCCGATCACCGTAGCGCAGTTGCAGGCATCGACATCGACACGCGGCTTTGTCCGGGCCCATCCCCTGGATATCAATGGCTACGGTTCCGATATCGTGCGTTTCACCGCCCAGGACGATGGGCAATACCTCTACTCCAATGGCCGGCGTGATGGCACGCAGGTGCTTTACATACCTGGAGGCGACCCGGACTTTGTTCGCTTCGACTCTCTGGAAAAAATGGACCAATGGATCGTCGACCAGGCCAGGGATCCGAAGAAGCGCAAGGACCTGGCGTCGCACTTCTCCGTGTACGACCGGCAGGACGGTATCAGCTATAACGGCGTCGACACCTCGCTGGCCATGCTCGGGACAAACCAGTGGGATCTGGAGGAAGGCATCACCATCGACCGTGCCAACATCAGTATTCACGGCGATGTCTTCCAGCACATCACCGAGATAACCGAAAAACGCGCGAGCAGTGATGCGGACTTGGCGATCAAATCAAACAGCGAGGTCATTCGCGACGCTTGGCTCAACGACATCACGGTTGGGACAGGATTGCTGGCAAAGTTGGCTCCCACAGGCATCATCACCACCGGGGTGGCTACCGCCGCCGCGATCGCTGAAACAGCCCTTGGCGTAGAAAAATCGGTTTCGGGTGACACCTTGGCCGAGCGCCGTGATGGCGCACTCAAAGCTGCGGATGGCGCGATGAACGCCCTGTTTTCCGTGGGTGCGAGCAGCGTTCCTGAAGATCCCTTCATCCTGCCAGCCGCCCCAACCCCATCAACGCTCCCACTGCGAAGTGAAACCTTCTTTGACGGCACCCAGGCGTTGGTCACCGAACAATCATTGGCAGAAGATGCCTATGTCATCTCACGCTCCGACGGCTTTGATGTAGTGGATGGCGAGAAGGTCTATCGCTACAACGCCAGACAACCCGGCCAACTGACGGACCTGGAGTCTGCCGGGCGCGAGGCAGAGTTGGAAAACTACGAAGCCATTTGCCCGGTGCCTGCAGCGCCTGTCGGGAGAGCGAAACGCGGCGCCAACGATGAGTGTTTCTCCAGGATCATCGTCAGCACTGGCAACGAGCTGCAGTTGGAGTTACAGGCGCTGGAACACGAACGTCTGTTTCCCTCCCCGCGCAAACTGTTCAACAGTGACCGGTTCGTGGTTCGGGAAAGACGCCTGCATAAGATGGTCGATACTGAAATGGGCGCCAAGCTCGTACCGCTTCCCACCCAAAAGCCTATCGAATACAAAACACTTATCGACGGAAAAATAATCGACGATCCGCACTTCGGCCTCCCCTCTGGAACCACCAACAAGTTCCTTGAGGCAGAAACCCGCGTGGTGAGGCTCGGCAGCATCAGCCCTGGCGTCAACGATCAACGTGAGATGCGCGGCATTGTGGTGTCCAGCCCAAAAGCAGGCGACCCCTCCCAATACCTGGTGGTTGAGGCGGATACCGCTGAATTTTATTACGTGAAGCTCAGCACGCCGCCGGCAACAGAGGTGACATTCAGCAAATGCGGCGCGACAGACTTTGAATTGGCGCTGGCAAAAAAATATCGATCAAAATTTTATATACGCCAGGGCAATTCGGGCCATCCGAATGACGCCAACTTCATTGCATTGCCTAAATTGAAGGACGCTTACAAGTCACTGGAGAGGAATGGCTACTCAAAAGCGGACATCGCTGAACTCAAAAACAAGGTCGCCACGATGACTGTCGAGCAGCAGCGTGAGGTGGTGTTCCAGCTACAATCACGAGGCGCGCTTGGCAGCGCCAATATTTCCTTGATGCCAAACAAGTTATCGGCCCTGGCAAAACCCGATAACTTCGCCGGGCTGACCGAGGCACAAAAAAACCAGTTTTATGCGCAGAAGGCAAAGGAGTCGGTGGACCGTGCGATGAAGGCCACCGGGCTGGGCCCCAGCAACCAGGTACATTCAATCGCCGATATAAAACGAGCCGATGCCGCCAGCCAAACCATTGGATGGTTGCGCAACACCGCAAATCCAATGACCCAAGACCTTGGGGCTCAGGCCCTGAAAAGCGGCGCCGGAAATTGTGGCGAAATGAGCCTGCTCGCCAGGGATATCATCACGAAAAGCGGGGGCACGGCCTATACCTGGGGCGCGGGCGACGCTCACGCGTTCACCGTCGTTGGCGGGCCGTCGATATTGCCTGGCGATACCGTCGACTTCTCGCAAGCCGAATGGGCCGATGCCTGGATCGTTGACCCATGGGCCGAAATAGCCTGTCCCGCCCGGCAATACACTGCCGAGCTGGAGACGACCATGAAACGCTGGGATGCCTTGGGATGGAAGATCAGGGAGGGCAGGAACCCCAACATGAGCCCCCTCGATAACAACTGGACGAATACCCTGTTCAATTTACCGAAAAGCCCGGATGGCTATGGGTACGTCGAGCAGGCCTTGAGCGCCTGATCCGCCGATACGCCATCACAAGGCGGCGCGACACCAGGCCAATTGTGGTTTAATCGCGCCGTTTTTTTGCCCACAGGAACGCCCTGCTCATGAACCCGTCCGCCACCAAAGTCCTGGTCATTGGTTACGTCTGGCCCGAGCCCCGCTCTTCGGCGGCCGGCGGGCACATGATGCAGATTCTGGAGAGCTTCCTGGCCCAGGGCTGGGACATCACCTTCAGCAGCCCGGCCGTCACCGGCGAACACAAGGCCGACTTGCCCGCCCTGGGCATTCGCGAATGTGCAATTGAGCTGAATAACAGCAGTTTCGATGATTTCATCACCGAACTGGCCCCGGATATCGTGCTGTTCGACCGTTTCATGATGGAAGAGCAGTTCGGCTGGCGGGTGGAAAAATGCTGCCCGAATGCCCTTCGCGTGCTGGAAAGCTCGGACTTGCAAAGCCTGCGGGAGGCCCGCCACCAGCGCTTCAAGGAGTTCCTGAAGGCTCAACCCGACGCTGATGACTTCACCCCGTTGTTCAGCCCGGACCTTGCCGCCGAATTCGATTACATGGCCGACACCGACCTGGCCAAACGCGAGATCGCGGCGATTTATCGCTGTGACATCAGCTTGATGATCTCCGACGTGGAAAGCCGCTTGCTGACCGAGCATTTCAAGGTGCCCGCCGCCCTGCTCCATTGGTGTCCATTGATGCTGACGCCGCCCACCGAAGCGTTTGCGCCGTTTGAAGACCGCGCGCACTTCCTGAGCATCGGCAACTTCCGCCATGCACCCAACTGGGATGCGGTGTTGTGGATGAAAAACAGCGTGTGGCCGCTGATCCGCCAGCAACTGCCCGGCGCTCAACTGCACGTGTATGGCGCCTACACACCGCCCAAGGCCACCGCCCTGCACAACCCGGCCCAAGGCTTTCACGTGATGAACTGGGCTGAAGACGCCCTGCAGGTAATGACCGCCGCGCGTATCTGCCTGGCCCCGCTGCGCTTTGGTGCCGGCATCAAGGGCAAACTGGCCGACGCGATGCTCTGTGGCACACCGAGCGTCACCACACCGATTGGCGCCGAAGCCATGGGCGAACCGTGGCCCGGCGTGGTCGAGCACAGCGCCACGGCCCTCGCGGCCGAGGCGGTTGCGTTGTATCAAGACCAGGAACGCTGGACCCAGGCCCAGGAAGACGGCCGGCAATTACTGGCCCGCCGTTACGCCCAGGACCTCCACGGCCCGGCCCTGGTGGCGCGCCTGGAACAATGCCGCAGCGAGCTGGCCGCGCACCGGCGCAACAATTTCACCGGCAGCATGCTGCGCCATCACCTGCACAAAAGTACCCAGTACATGGCGCAGTGGATCGAGGCGAAAAACCGCAAGCTTTAAACAGCGGCGCTGGCGAGGTGGCGCGCAAGGGGGCATTATCCTTTTCGCAACCACAATAAAGCGACTGCAGCATGACCCGAGCAGCGAGAATCACCGACCCTTCCTACGAGCTGATGGACGATCACAACGGTCTGTCCATCATCTATCGCCAACACGGCTTCCCGTGCCCCTTGGTGCGCTGGCATTTCCACAAGGAATACGAGCTGCACCTGATCGTCGCCAGCTCCGGCAAGGTGTTCATCGGCGACTACATTGGCAACTTCTACCCGGAAAGCCTGTTCCTCACCGGCCCCAACCTGCCCCACAACTGGATCAGCCAGGTGGCCGAGGACGAAGTGGTGCCCAAGCGCGACATGCTGGTGAACTTCACCGATGAGCTGTTCGAGGGCGGCAGTCATGTGTTCGCCGAGCTCAAGACCCTTGCGCCGTTGCTGGAACGGGCGCAATACGGCATCGAATTTCGCTGCAAGAAGACCATCGCCCAGGCGATGACCCTGATGCAACGCATCGAGGACGCCCAGGGCATGGCGCGCCTGGGGCACTTCTTCATCCTGATGGAGGTGCTCAGTGCCTGCGAGGACTACCAACTGCTGTCCGGCGTGACCACCCCGCAACTGGCGGACGAACACAGCATCGACCGCACCAACCGGGCGGTGGACTACATTTTTGCCCACTACGCGCGGGAATTGTCCCTGGAAGAAGTCGCCGAATACCTCGGCATGAAGCCCACTTACTTCTCCCGTGTGTTTAAGCAGGCTACCGGGCGCACCTTCATCGAATTCGTCAATCGCCTGCGCATCAGCAAATCCTGCGAGCTGCTGGCCGATGGTGACAAAGCCGTGACCGATGTGTGCTTCGAGTCAGGCTTCAACAATATTTCCAACTTCAACCGCCGCTTCCAACAGCTCAAGGGCATGACCCCATCCCACTACCGGCGCCTGGCGGTACAGCGCCTGACCGAACAAAACCTCGCTTGAAGAACAACCGCGGGCCCGCTTTTCTGTGGGAGCTGGCTTGCCTGCGATAGCGCCGTGACTGACACACAGCCATCGCAGGCAAGCCAGCTCCCACATTTGCACCGTGTTCCCACCGAAAATCCGCCGAGTGCAAAAAAGTATCAGTAGAAGTGCTCCCAAGGATTTGTCACCACGCCAATTGAAGGCTGTAATCAACGCACACTCTTCCAGCTGTCGTGGAAGACACAACAACAATAACTGTCCTTCTGTAGCCCCTGGGCGCAGAAATGGAGTGCGCGATGAAGTTCACAGCTAAAGCTCTGCTTGCCTGCACCTGCATGACCCTGAGCGCCGTCAGTCTTGGCGCGCAAACCCTGACCATTGCCACCGTCAACAACAGCGACATGATTCGCATGCAAAAGCTCTCGAAAACCTTCGAGACCGAGCATCCGGAGATCAAGTTGAACTGGGTGGTACTGGAAGAAAACGTCCTGCGCCAACGCCTCACCACCGACATCGCCACCCAGGGCGGACAGTTCGACGTGTTGACCATCGGCATGTACGAAGCTGCACTCTGGGGCGCCAAGGGCTGGCTGGAACCGATGAAGGACCTGCCTGCTTCCTACGACCTGGACGACGTTTTCCCTTCCGTGCGTGACGGCCTTTCCGTCAAGGGCTCGCTGTACGCCCTGCCGTTCTACGCCGAAAGCTCCATCACCTATTACCGCACCGACCTGTTCAAGGACGCCGGGCTGACCATGCCCGAGCACCCGACCTGGACGCAGATCGGCGAATTCGCCGCCAAGCTCACCAACAAGGACAAGGAACAGTACGGCCTGTGCCTGCGCGGCAAAGCCGGTTGGGGCGAGAACATGGCGCTGATCACCACCCTGGCCAACGGCTACGGTGCACGCTGGTTCGATGAGAAGTGGCAACCGGAATTCAACGGTCCCGAGTGGAAAGACGCGTTGAGTTTCTACGTCGACAACATGAAAAAATCCGGCCCGCCGGGCGCCTCCAGCAACGGCTTCAACGAAAACCTGGCGCTGTTCAACAGCGGCAAGTGCGCGATCTGGGTCGACGCCAGCGTCGCCGGCTCGTTCGTGACCGACAAGACCCAAAGCAAAGTGGCTGACCACGTCGGCTTTACCTTTGCACCCCATGAGAAAACCGACAAAGGTACGTCGTGGCTGTACTCATGGTCCCTGGGGATTCCGACCAGCTCCAAAGCCAAGGACGCCGCCAAGGTCTTCACCACCTGGGCCACTTCCAAGGAATACAGCCAGTTGGTCGCCAAGACCGACGGGATTGCCAACGTACCGCCAGGTACCCGCAAGTCGACCTACAGCGACGAATACATGAAGGCGGCGCCGTTTGCCAAGGTAACGCTGGAATCGCTGAAAGTCGCCGACCCGAAAGACCCGTCGGCCAAGCCGGTGCCGTATGTGGGCATCCAGCTGGTGACCATTCCTGAATTCCAGGCGATTGGTACCCAGGTCGGCAAGTTCTTCTCCAGTGCACTGACCGGTGGCTCGACCGCCGAAAAAGCCCTGGCGGATGCACAGACCTTCACCGAACGCGAAATGAAGCGGGCCGGTTATCCCAAGTAAAGCGGTCTCACCACACTGAATGTGGGAACCCGCTTTTGTGTGAGAGGCTCTTGGTGGGAGCTGGCTTGCCTGCGATACAGACACCTCGGTCTGTCAGTTAAACCGGGGGGATGCCATCGCAGGCAAGCCAGCTCCCACACAAGCCAGCTCTCACCTTTAACCGCACTCCGACCCGCATTCCGCATGTACCTGACTGGTCCTGATCACCATGAATACCACCACTGCCCAAGTGCAAACCGCTACGCCGGACAAGCCGCGCAAAAGCCGCTTGATCAACCCCGGCTGGTTCCTCGTCAGCCCCTCGGTGGCCCTGTTGCTGCTGTGGATGATCGTGCCGCTGGGCATGACCCTGTACTTCTCGCTGATTCGCTACAACCTGCTCTACCCCGGCGAAAACCAATTCGTGGGCCTGGAAAACTTCACCTACTTCATCACCGACTCGGGCTTCCTGCCCGGTGCCACCAATACCTTGTTGCTGGTGGGCAGCGTGCTGCTGATCAGCGTGGTGTTGGGTGTACTGATCAGCGCCCTGCTGGAGGCCAGCGAGTTTTTCGGTCGCGGCCTGGTGCGGGTGTTGCTGATTTCACCGTTCTTCATCATGCCCACCGTCGGTGCGCTGATCTGGAAAAACCTGATTTTCCACCCTGTGTCGGGGATTCTCGCCTACGTGTGGAAGCTGTTCGGCGCCCAGCCCGTTGACTGGTTGGCCCATTACCCGTTGCTGTCGATCATCATCATCGTGTCCTGGCAGTGGCTGCCCTTCGCGATCCTGCTGCTGATGACCGCCATGCAGTCCCTCGACCAGGAACAAAAGGAAGCCGCCCGCCTGGACGGTGCCGGCGCCATCGCGATCTTCTGGCACCTGACCCTGCCGCACCTGGCACGCCCGATTGCCGTGGTGGTGATGATCGAAACCATCTTCCTGCTCTCGGTGTTCGCGGAAATCTTCACCACCACCAACGGTGGCCCCGGCTACGCGTCGACCAACCTCGCCTACCTGATCTATAACCAGGCGCTGGTGCAGTTCGATGTGGGCATGGCCTCGGCCGGCGGCTTGATTGCCGTGGTCATCGCCAATATCGCGGCGATCATCCTGGTGCGGATGATCGGCAAAAACCTGACTGACAAGCCTTGAGGGCCGCGCCATGACGCTCCAACAATCCCGCCGCCTGCAAAGCGTGTTGCTCGGCACCCTGGCCTGGGCCATCGCGATCCTGATTTTCTTCCCGATCTTCTGGATGGTGCTGACCAGCTTCAAGACCGAAATCGATGCGTTCGCCACCCCGCCGCAGTTCATCTTCACGCCGACGCTGGAGAACTACCTGCACATCAACGAGCGCAGCAACTACTTCAGCTACGCCTGGAACTCGGTGCTGATTTCCTTCAGCGCCACCGCCCTGTGCCTGCTGATCTCGGTGCCGGCCGCCTACTCCATGGCCTTCTACGAGACCAAGCGCACCAAGGGCACGCTGCTGTGGATGCTCTCCACCAAGATGCTGCCGCCGGTGGGCGTGCTGATGCCGATCTACCTGCTGGCCAAGAGCTTCGGCCTGCTGGACACGCGCATTGCGCTGATCATCATCTACACCCTGATCAACCTGCCGATCGTGGTCTGGATGGTTTACACCTACTTCAAGGACATCCCGAAAGACATCCTCGAAGCCGCCCGCCTGGACGGCGCCACCCTGTGGCAGGAAATGGTCCGGGTACTGCTGCCGATCGCCAAGGGCGGCCTGGCGTCCACGGTGTTGCTGTCGCTGATCCTGTGCTGGAACGAAGCGTTCTGGTCACTGAACCTGACCTCGTCCAACGCCGCGCCGCTGACCGCATTGATCGCCTCGTACTCCAGCCCCGAAGGCTTGTTCTGGGCCAAATTGTCTGCCGTGTCGACCCTGGCCTGTGCGCCGATCCTGATCTTTGGCTGGATCAGCCAGAAACAGCTGGTCCGCGGTTTGTCCTTCGGCGCCGTGAAATAACGGCACCTTCAAACAACAACGAATTTAGAAGCGGAGGCCCATCATGGCCAACCTGAAAATCAAGAATCTGCAAAAAGGCTTCGAAGGTTTCTCCATCATCAAGGGCATCGACCTTGAGGTGAACGACAAGGAATTCGTGGTGTTCGTCGGCCCGTCGGGCTGCGGCAAATCGACCCTGCTGCGCTTGATTGCGGGCCTGGAAGAAGTCACCGAAGGCACCATCGAGCTGGATGGCCGCGACATCACCGAAGTCACCCCGGCCAAGCGCGACCTGGCGATGGTGTTCCAGACCTACGCCCTGTACCCGCATATGAGCGTGCGCAAGAACATGTCGTTTGCCCTGGACCTGGCAGGCGTCGACAAGAAGATTGTCGAGAGCAAGGTCAACGAAGCGGCGCGCATCCTGGAGCTGGGCCCGTTGCTGGAGCGCAAGCCCAAGCAGTTGTCCGGCGGCCAGCGCCAGCGTGTCGCCATTGGCCGCGCGATTGTGCGCAACCCGAAGATCTTCCTTTTCGACGAGCCGCTGTCCAACCTCGATGCCGCCCTGCGCGTGCAAATGCGCCTGGAGCTGTCGCGCCTGCACAAAGAGCTGCAAGCCACCATGATCTACGTGACCCACGACCAGGTCGAAGCCATGACCCTGGCCGACAAGGTGGTCGTGCTGAACAGCGGCCGCGTGGAACAGGTGGGCTCGCCGCTGGAGCTGTATCACCAGCCGGCCAACCTGTTTGTCGCAGGCTTTCTGGGTACACCGAAAATGGGTTTCCTCAAAGGCAAGGTCACCCGCGTTGACGCGCAGGGTTGCGAAGTCGAACTGGATGCCGGTGGGCGCATCAGCCTGCCCCTGAGCAGCGCGACCTTGAGTGTCGGCAGTGCGGTGACCCTGGGCATTCGCCCGGAGCACCTGGAAATCGCCTCGCCGGGGCAAGCCACCCTGACCGTCACCGCCGACGTCGGCGAGCGCCTGGGCAGCGACACCTTCTGCCACGTCATCACCGCCAGCAAAGAGCCGCTGACCCTGCGTATCCGGGGCGACATGGCCAGCCAATACGGCGAAACCCTGCAGCTGTACCTGGACCCGACCCAATGCCATCTGTTCGACGCTGACGGCGTTGCCGTGGCCCGCCCCCTGCGCGCCGCCGCCTGATTTCGCGAGACTTACCCATGAAACTGAACAAGCAAAACCTCACGCAACTGGCCCCTGAAGTGCAGTTGCCAACCTATGCGATCGCCGATACCCGCCAGGGCATCGCGCACATTGGCGTGGGTGGGTTCCACCGCGCCCACCAGGCGTATTACACCGATGCACTGATGAACACCGGCACCGGCCTGGACTGGAGCATTTGCGGGGTCGGCCTGCGTGCCGAAGACCGCAAGGCCCGGGATGACCTGGCCGGCCAGGACTATCTGTTCACCCTGTATGAACTGGGCGACACCGACGACACCGAAGTGCGGGTTATCGGCTCCATCAGCGACATGCTGCTGGCCGAAGACGGTGCCCAGGCGCTGATCGACAAACTGGCCAGCCCGGAAATCCGCATCGTCTCGCTGACCATCACCGAAGGCGGCTACTGCATCGACGACAGCAACGGCGAGTTCATGGCCAACCTGCCGCAGATCCAGCACGACCTGGCCAACCCGGGCTCGCCGAAAACCGTGTTCGGGTTTATCTGCGCCGCGTTGACCCAGCGCCGTGCCGCCGGGGTTGCGGCCTTTACCGTAATGTCCTGCGATAACCTGCCCCACAACGGCGCCGTCACCCGCAAAGCCTTGCTGGCCTTTGCCGCGCTGCATAACCCTGACCTGCATGAGTGGATCAAGGCCAACGTGAGCTTCCCGAATGCCATGGTCGACCGCATCACGCCGATGACCAGCACCGCGCACCGCCTGCAACTGCACGATGAGCACGGCATCGACGACGCCTGGCCGGTGGTCTGCGAACCGTTCGTGCAATGGGTGCTGGAAGACAAGTTCGTCAACGGTCGCCCGGCGTGGGAGACGGTGGGCGTGCAATTCACCGATGACGTCACACCGTACGAAGAAATGAAGATCGGCCTGCTCAACGGCAGCCACCTGGCGCTGACGTACCTGGGCTTTCTGAAGGGCTATCGCTTCGTCCACGAGACCATGAACGATCCGCTGTTCGTGGCGTATATGCGCGCCTACATGGACCTGGACGTCACGCCGAACCTGGCGCCGGTGCCGGGCATCGACCTGACCGAGTACAAGCAGACTCTGGTGGACCGCTTCTCCAACCAGGCGATTGCAGACCAGCTGGAGCGCGTGTGTTCCGATGGGTCCTCGAAGTTTCCCAAGTTCACCGTACCCACCATCAACCGCCTGATTGCCGATGGCCGCGAGACCGAGCGCGCCGCGCTGGTGGTGGCGGCGTGGGCGTTGTACTTGAAAGGCGTGGATGAGAATGGCGTGATCTACCGGATTCCGGATCCCCGTGCCGACTTTTGCCAGGGGCTGGTGACGGATGATGCGCTGATCAGCCAGCGACTGCTGGGGGTGGAAGAGATTTTTGGTACGACTATTCCCAACTCACCTGCGTTTGTGGCAGCGTTTGAGCGGTGTTTCGAGAGCCTGCAGGATGTGGGTGTGAGCAAAACGCTGGAGCGGCTGCTCGCCAATATCCACTGACGGAACCGAATCAAAATGTGGGAGCTGGCTTGCCTGCGATAACGGTGTATCAGCTACATGGTTGCTGGCTGAAGGACCGCCATCGCAGGCAAGCCAGCTCCCACGTTGATCGCATTCTCACTCCAAAAACAACACTGCTGAGCGACGATCATGACCCAGCAAAACCTCTACCTCGGCATCGACTGCGGCACCCAGGGCACCAAGGCGATCGTCCTCGACGCCGCCAGCGGCAAAGTCCTGGGCCTGGGCGCTGCCAGCCACACCCTGATCAGCGGCGCCAACGGGCGCCGCGAACAGCACACCCAGGAATGGTTGGACGCGTTCACCGAAGCCACCCACCGCGCCTTGCAACAGGCCGGTGTGGACGGCCAGGACATCCTCGCCATCGGCGTCTCCGGCCAGCAACACGGCCTGGTGCTGCTGGATGACCAGGGCCAGGTACTGCGCCCGGCCAAGCTGTGGTGCGACACCGAAACCGCGCCGGAAAACGATCGCCTGCTGCAGCATCTGGGCGGCGAAAGCGGCTCCCTGGAGCGCCTCGGCGTGGCCATCGCACCCGGCTATACCGTGTCCAAGCTGTTGTGGACCCGCGAACAGCACCCGGAGATTTTCGCGCGCATCGCCCATGTCCTGCTGCCCCACGATTACCTCAACTACTGGCTCACCGGCCGCGCCTGCGCCGAGTACGGCGATGCCTCGGGCACCGGTTATTTCAACGTGCGCACCCGGGAATGGGACCTGGCGCTGTTGCACCACATCGACCCCGAAGGGCGCCTTGAAGCCGCGCTGCCCGAGTTGGTCGAGGCCAACCAGCCAGTGGGCATCATCCTGCCAGCCATCGCCGAGCGCCTGGGCATCAACCCGAATGCGCAGGTGTCCAGTGGTGGCGGCGACAACATGATGGGCGCTATCGGCACCGGCAATATCGCCCCCGGCGTGATCACCATGAGCCTGGGTTCATCCGGCACCGTGTATGCCTTTGCCGATCGGGCCAACGTAAGCCCCCAGGCGTCGGTGGCGACGTTCTGCTCGTCCAGCGGCGGCTGGCTGCCATTGATCTGCACCATGAACCTGACCAATGCCACCGGGGTCATCCGCGAACTGTTCGACCTCGACCTGGCGGCTTTCAACGCCCTGGTGGCCGAGGCCCCGATTGGCGCCGACGGCGTGAGCATGCTGCCGTTCCTCAACGGCGAACGGGTGCCCGCCCTGCCCCACGCCACCGGCAGCCTGCACGGTCTGACCATGACCAACCTGACCCGCGCCAACCTGTGCCGCGCGGTGGTCGAAGGCACCACCTTCGGCCTGCGCTACGGCCTGGACCTGCTGCGCCAGACCGGCCTGCAAAGCCAGAGCATCCGGCTGATCGGCGGCGGCTCGAAAAGCCCGGTGTGGCGCCAGATGGTTGCCGATATCATGAACACCGAAGTCATCTGCACCGAACAGAGCGAAGCCGCTGCCCTGGGCGCGGCGATCCAGGCGGCGTGGTGCCAGTCGGGTGAGGGCCTGGCGCAATTGTGCGAGCGCTGCGTCAGCGTCGACGCGGCCAGCCGTACGCTGCCGGATGCCGGCAGCGTCAGCGCCTACCAGCAAGCTTATGAGCGTTATCAACAGCACGTGGCATCCCTTTAAGAGCGAACGAATATGTATTTGGTATGTGGCGAAGCGCTGTTTGATTTTTTCAGCGAGGACGATGCCAGCGGCAAGGCGTCGAGGGTCAATTACAAGGCAATCGCTGGCGGCTCGCCGTTCAACGTTGCCGTCGGTTTGCGTCGCCTGGGCATCGATGCGGGCTTTTTCGCCGGTATCTCCGACGACTACCTGGGCCGACGCCTGTTGCAGGTGCTCAAGGACGAAGGCGTGCGCGAGGATTTCCTGCTGGAGTTCGCCGCACCCACCACCCTGGCAATGGTCGCCGTGGGGGCCAATGGCTCACCCCAGTACAGCTTTCGCGGTGAGGATTGCGCCGACCGCCAGCTGCAACTTGAACACCTGCCGGTTCTGGGCGACGAGGTGCGTGGCGTGCACATCGGATCGTTCTCACTGGTGGTGCAGCCGATTGGCGACACCTTGCTGGCCCTGGTCCGCCGGGAAAGTGGCAAGCGCCTGATCAGCCTCGACCCCAACGTGCGCCTTAACCCGCAGCCGAACATTGAGCTGTGGCGCGAGCGGGTGGCCGAGTTGGTCAAGCACGCCGACCTGATCAAGGTCAGCGACGAAGACCTGCACCTGCTCTACCCTGGCCAGGCACCGGAAAGCATTCTGCAAGGCTGGTTGCAGCACCGTTGCCAGTTGGTCTTCCTGACCCGTGGCGGCGACGGCGCAACCGTGTTCAGCCGTCAGCATGGCAGTTGGTCCGCGCCCGCCGTCAAGGTGGTGATGGCCGATACCGTAGGGGCCGGGGACACTTTCCAGGCCGCCTTGATTGCCTGGCTCACGGAACACCAACTGGACTCCGTCGAGGGCCTGCAACAGCTGTCCCGCGAGCAGATCAGCGGCATGCTCACCTTTGCCATCCGCGCGGCGGCGCTGACCTGCAGCAAGACCGGCCCGGACTTGCCCTACCGTCATCAGCTGGACTGAAAAGCGTCCCGCAAAAACCAATGTGCCATCATGAAAGCCACGTATTACGTGGCTTTCAGCCCTGCTGCCACCGGTCCAAAAAACCTGCACTGTGTCAAAAACTGTACTAGACCGAAAGGCACGTGCAGTTTTTATAACAAAAGCAGGACAGATCCATGGGCAATAGACGGACCTTTCGCAATCGCGCCGTTTTGACTGTCGGCATCCTCTCACTGCATTACATCACGCCCCAACAATCCCACGCGGCTTGCGTGCTCACCCCGGGCCCGGGCAACGACACCTATACCTGCGACAGCGGCAGCAGCGCCGGCCTCACCGACCTGCTGGGCAACAACACCCTGATTCTTCCGGCAGGCGGCTCCGGCACCATCAATGGCGGCGTCACCTTTGGCGCAGGCCGGGACGCGGTGCAAATCCGCTCGGGGCTGATTACCGGCGCGGTCCAGCAAGGCGCCGGCATCGACGATTTCGTGATGAGTGGCGGGCAGATCCAGTCCCTTGCCCAGGGCGATGGCCGTGACACCTTTTTCATGAGCGGCGGCACCATCGTCGGCGCGTTTGAAGACGGCGACGTCGCGCAACAGACCGGTGGCACCATCGGCCGGGTCGACATGAAGCTGGACAACAACATTTATGACATGTCCGGCGGGGCGATCCTCGGCAACCTGGTGACCGGTTTCGGCACCGACACCATCATCGTTTCCGGCGGTTCCATTGGCGGCAATATCAGCACCAGCGGCGGTGATGACAGCATTAGCGTGAGTGGCGGCGTGATCAATGGCGAGATCCGCGCCAGTGTCGGCAATGACACCTTCAATTGGGTCAATGGCGGCCAGATCAAATCGGCCGTGTTGATGGGCGATGGCAACGACACCGCCCTGCTCAGTGGGCTCAACGAAACCCTGCTCGGCACCACGCCCTCGATTGACGGCGGCCTGGGCAACGACCAGTTGACCTTCGACAACACCACGTCCAGCACCGCCGCGCGTTATATCGGTTGGGAGACGGTGAACCTCAACAACAACTCGCGGTTTGACCTCGCCGGGGACTTTTTCCTCGGCGACAGTGCCAGCAATACCGGCACGTTCAATATTGACGGCAGCAGCACGCTGGGCGTGACCCAAGGCAGTATCCGCCCCTACACCGCAGGCGCGCTGGCGACCCTCAATAACGCTGGCACCCTCGACATGACCAGCCGCAGCAACAGCGCCACGGATACGTTGACGGTGTATGGCAATTACGTCGGCAACAATGGCCAGCTGTGGCTGCAGTCGGTGCTCGGTGACGACAGCTCCGCCAGCGACAAGCTGGTGGTGTCTGACGGGACCATCAGCGGCCATACGCAAATGACCGTGAGCAACCTGGGAGGCCTGGGCGGCCTCACGCAAAACAACGGGATCGAGGTGGTGCAGGCCCTCAACGGCGCCACCAGCAGCACCGACGCCTTTGCCCTGAAAGGCTCGGTGTCGGCCGGGGCCTATGAATACCTGCTGTTCAAGGGTGGCGTCACCGCAGGCACGGAAAACAACTGGTACCTGCGCTCGTCAGTGGTCGCCGTGCAACCACCAGCGGTTCCCCCGGTACCGCCGACGCCTCCGGTGGTGGTGCCGGTGCCTCCCATCCCGCCCGTGCCGCCGGTGGTTACCCCGGATGAACCACCAGTCGAACCGCCGACATCACAGCCCGTCGCACCGGTCGAGCCCCCTGCTCCGCCGCCCAGCCAGGTCGCGGCGGCCAACTCGCCCGAGTCGGCGGCGAGCAATCCGGTGTTGCCAACCGCCATCGCTGGCGCCGAGGCGATCCCGCTGTATCGCCTCGAAGTGCCGGTGTACTCGGTCGTCGTCCCGGCCGCTCAATTAATGACGCTGCAAGCCCTGGGCACCTTCCATGACCGCCAGGGCGAACAGAGCCTGCTCGGCGAGACCGGAGCCGTACCCGCAGGCTGGGGCCGCGCCTATGGCAGTGACTTCAACAAAAGCTGGACCGGCACGGTGTCGCCGAGTTTCGACGGTTCCATCAAAGGCTATCAGGTGGGCCATGACCTCTACGGCTCCGAGACCAGCGGCGGCCAGACTCAACGCTTCGGCCTGTTCATCGGCCAAAGCCGCCTGCAAGGTGACATCAAAGGCTTCGCGATGGGGTTTGAAGACACCCGCTCCGGACGAGTGAAGCTGGATGGCGATAACTTCGGTGCCTACTGGACTCTGACAGACCCCAAAGGCTGGTACGTGGATCTGGTCGCCATGGGCACGCGCTTTGACGGTGACAGCAAATCCGAGCGTGACGTGAAGATCGACAACAAGGGCCATGCACTGGCGTTGTCGGCCGAGGCCGGTTATCCCATTGCCGTGTCCGATCACTGGGTGGTGGAACCGCAGGTGCAGGTGATCAACCAACACATAGATATGGACAGCCAGCACGACGGCATTTCCAAGGTCTCATTCGACTCCCAGGACTACTGGACCGGCCGCCTGGGTGCACGCCTGAAGGGGCGTTACCTGGTGCAGAACACTCCCATCGAGCCGTATGTGCGAGTCAACGCCTGGCGCACCTTTGGCGGCAGCGACACGGTGACCTACGACGATGTCGATCGGATTAAAACCGATCACAAGTCATCCACTGCCGACCTGGGCGTAGGGGTTGTCGCCAAGTTGTCGTCCACCGTCAGCGTGTACCTGGCGGCGGACTACAACACCCAACTGGACAGCAATGCGTTTGAAGGCGTCAGCGGCAATGCCGGGGTGCGGGTCAGTTGGTAGGGGCGGACTCTTTCGGGCAGGTCACTGCCCGGGCGACGATGGCACCCACCACAGCCCCGACGATAGGAGCGACCCAGAACATCCACAACTGCATGACGTACTCGCCCCCGGCAAACAACGCCGGCCCGGTGCTGCGTGCCGGGTTGACCGAGGTGTTGGTCACAGGAATGGCCACCAGGTGGATCAGGGTCAGGGTCAGGCCAATCGCAATCGGCGCAAACCCCGCAGCCGAACCGGGACCGGTGACGCGCATGATGATGAACACAAAAAAGAACGTCGCCACTGCCTCAACCACCAGCGCAGCCAGCAAGCTGTATTGCCCCGGGCTCAACTGGCCATAACCGTTGGCGGCGAAAGCGCCCATTTCGAAGCCTGGCCGACCGCTGGCAATCAGCGCCAACACGGCGGCAGCGACAATTGCGCCCGCGACCTGGGCAATGATGTACGGCACCACATCGACGCCCGGCACGCGGCGGCCGACCCACAGGCCGATGGTCACCGCCGGGTTGAAGTGCGCGCCCGAAATGCCGCCCACCGCGTATGCCATGGTCAGCACCGTAAGGCCAAAGGCCAGGGCCACACCGGCAAAACCAATACCCAACTCCGGAAACGCCGCGGCGAGTATCGCGCTGCCACAGCCACCGAACGTCAGCCAGAACGTACCCAAAAACTCTGCTGCGATTTTCTTTTGCAAACCCTACTCCACCTGATGCCAACGCCATCCGATTGATGGACCCGGTGGCGACGGTAGCAAGAGGGATTAACCGGCTCGTATCAGACTTTTCCGGTTAATGGAGCGACATGGCTAACGCATAGAAGATGAAGCTTTTGTCAGTAAAGCCTCAATTAATCCATGGTTAATCCGCCGGGACGAGAGTTGAATCGACCGCACTCGCACGGCTCCGGCCGTTGCCCAGGGCGGCCGCGGCTTATCACGTTGATAGGCCCGCGAACGACTTGCGGAGAAACACCATGAAACTGCGTACGTTAATGCTCGGTGGCGCCTTTGCCCTGACAGCTGTAACAGGGATGGCGCAGGCTGATACAGCCCCTGTCATCACGCCCTATCACTACGGCGAGAAGATGGATGTGCAGAAGGTACTTGCCATGCACGAAACCGATACCAATGTCTGCAAAGTGATCAACGCTGATATCAAGTACCTGGACAGTGCCGGGAAAGTCCAGGACGTGAGCTATCGCAAAATGTCGGAAGCCTGTGACTTCCAGAACTGATCCAGAGGCAGCCAATAGTGGGCCTGGCGTTTATCCAGGCCCGCAAGTCTTCACTGACTGAAACTCGGCCTTGCGTTTATTTAATAGAAGGGACGCGCTCCGGCTCTCTTGAGTGCCGGGGTATGGGTGTGCTTGAGGTCTTCGCGCAACTCGGTAATCAAGTTGCAGATCGCCCGACTGCTGTCGAGCTTGTTGGCGCAAATGCCGGTGACCACCAGGTCTACCCGGTCATGGTCGATCTCGTGATAAACCTTGACCGTCAGCGAGGCGTCTGAGGCCTTGGTGACTTCACAACGTTTAGGCAGGAAACTTCCTTCAATAATGCCGCGTAGTTCCAGATCCGAAAGCATGGCCGACCTCTCCTTTTATGAGATTGCCAATCGATTGTTATCAATATTCCTACTGCCGGCGTCCGCGGTGACACGTTCGCCTTTTGCGCCTTACCAGCCCTGGAAGGCGGCTTCACTTACCCAGCCTACTAGGCTCGTTCGAAACGCGTTGGATCCTTTCCTCATAAGCGACAGCGTTACTTATATAAGTTACGTGGCAGACCGCCATTAACCCATTCGTTCGAGGTGTTGGCGGCCGTGCTTGTTGCTCATTTAGAGTTGTAACAAGATCTTATTAAGCATTAAATTAAGCATTAAACATGCCGCCGGGCGCACCCGGTGGCGTCCCAGCAAAATCAAGGCTTGCGGATAAAAAACATCCCGCGGTTTCATGCATCCTGCAAGAAGCTCCATTGGGCTTCATGCAAATTGAAAGGCTGCGATTTATAAGTGCCTGCACCGCACTTTTGCCCGCCTTTTAAAGGGCTATCCAAACGAGTGACCAGCACTCAATTAAACATTCGTTAGGTTAAACGTTTAACCCTCCTGCGCCGCCACTCGTTCTGCAACATGTCGCAAACTATCGAAGTTGATATTGGCTCCCGAATTGATCGCCACCCATGTTTGGCCCTGGATACCGGTCTTCGCGACATGCTTGCAGATACCGGCCACGGCCAGCGCGCCGGAAGGCTCGGTGATCGAGCGGGTATCGTCGTAGATCAGCTTGATGGCGCTGCACAGTTCGTCATTGCTGACGGTGATCACCTCATCAACGTGGTGCCGACAGATTTCAAAACCGTAGGCGCCGATCTGGGCGACGGCGGTGCCATCGGCAAAGCTGTCGACACTCGGCAACACCACACGCTCGCCGGCACGCAAGGCCGCCAGCAGGCAACTGGAGCCTTCGGGCTCGACACCGATGATGCGCACTTCCGGGCGCAGGTATTTGACGTAGGCGGCGATGCCCGCGATCAGGCCGCCACCGCCCACCGGAACAAAGATCGCGTCCAGCGCGCCCTGCTGCTGGCGCAATATTTCCATGGCCACGGTGCCCTGCCCGGCAATCACCTCCGGGTCGTCAAATGGCGAGACAAAGGTGCTGCCCGTGGCCTCAGCCAACTGCAACGCATGGGCCAATGCAAAGGGAAAACTTTCCCCGTGCAACACCGCCTCGCCGCCTCGGGAACGCACACCCAGTACTTTCAGCTCCGGGGTGCTGCACGGCATGACGATGGTCGCCTTGATCCCCAGTTCCCGAGCGGCCAGCGCGACGCCCTGGGCATGATTGCCTGCCGAGGCGGTGACCACGCCCCGGGCTTTCTGCTCGGCGCTGAGCTGCACCAGCTTGTTGTAGGCGCCGCGAATCTTGAAGGAAAAGGTCGGTTGCAGGTCCTCACGCTTGAGCAGGATCTGATTGCCCAGCAGCGCCGACAGCGCTGGCGCCGCCTGCAACGGCGTGCGCACCGCCAGGTCGTAGACCGGGGCAGCGAGGATCTTCTTCACGTAGTGCTCAAGCAGCCCCGAATCGTGGGTGTGGCGCGCCGGGCGGGTACTCATGGATGTCTCCTGGGTGTTTACAGGGCCCTGGAGACGGAAAAACAAAACCCGCCTCTAGGGCGGGTTTGGGTACAGCCGTGCGCTATCCCGCCAAATGAGGAATGGCGGTAATAATGCTTGGCTGGCAACGAAAGGTTTGAAATGTCATGAATCAAAATTAACCGGGGCCACCGGGCAAGTCAATGGCGAAACGTCAGGCTTTACTCTAAGCATACGAAACGTATACGCTTTGTATATCCACTCTGCACAGTGAAGCTCATGGGCATCGTCAAGATCACCGACCAATTGCACGAACAACTCCGCCTGGCCAGCGCCACCATGGACCGTTCCATCAACGCCCAGGCCGAGTTCTGGATCAAGATCGGCCTGCTTGCGGAACTCAATCCGCACCTGGCCTATAACGACCTGATCAACAAACTGCTGCTGGACAAGCCAGACCTCATCCGGGGGCGCAGCCAATGATCAAGACCGCTGACCAACTCGTGCTCATGCGCGAAGCCGGCCGCCTGTTGGCCAAGGTATTCACCCTGCTCGATGGCTATGTCGCCGCTGGCCAGTCGACGCTTGAGATCGACAGCGCCGTGGAAGCGTTCATTCGTAACGACCTGCAGTCACGGCCGGCGAGTCTGGGCCAGTACGACTACCCCTTCTGCATCAACACCTCGATCAACGAGGTGGTGTGCCACGGCATGCCGAGTGCCAAGGACGTGCTCAAGGACGGCGATATCGTCAACATCGACATCACCCTGGAGAAAGGCGGCTATATCGCCGACTCCAGCAAGATGTACATGATTGGCAACGTCGCGCCCAAGGCCCGGCGCCTGGTGGAAATGACCTTTGAAGCCATGTGGGCCGGCATCCGCCAGGTCAAGCCCGGCGCACGCCTGGGGGATATCGGCTACGCCATCCAGAGCCATGCCCAGAGCAACGGCTTCAGCGTGGTGCGCGAATACTGCGGGCACGGCATTGGCCGCGAGATGCACGAAGACCCGCAGATCCTGCACTTCGGCCGCCCCGGTACCGGGATGGAACTGCGCGAAGGCATGGTGTTTACCATTGAGCCGATGCTCAACCAGGGCAGCGCCAAGGTGCGCAGCCTGAAGGATGGCTGGACGGTGGTGACGCGGGATAACAGTCTGTCGGCGCAGTGGGAACATACCGTGGCGGTGACGCGGGACGGGTTTGAGGTGTTGACGTTGCAAAATTCGGCTGACACCTGACCTTGGGCAGATGGGCCGTTGTGGTGAGGGGGCTTGTCCCCCGTTGGAGTGCGCAGCGCTCCCGATTTACGGGGCTGCTGCGCAGCCCAACGGGGGACAAGCCCCCTCACCACAAATAACTTCCCGAATAGAGTCACACCGCCTTGTCGCCATTCCCCGCAATCCGCTTCAACCCCAACACCATCAGCCCCGCCCCCAAGCCCATCGCCGCCATAAACAACGGATAGGAAATCCACCACGGCGTGCCCGCCGTCATCATGCTGAACTCCGACATCCCGCCCACGCTGGCGATCAGGTTCAACGGCAGGAACACCACGTTGATCAACGTCAGCTTGCGCAGCAGGTTATTCATGCTGTTGTTCATCAGGTTGCCCCGGGCATCGATCAGCCCGGAGAACACGTTGGAGTAAATCTCCGCCTGCTTGTAGCACTGGTTGTTCTCGATGATCAGGTCATCGATCAGGCCCAGTGTTTCAGCGCTGAAATGTTCCTTCTCCCCATGGTTGCGCAGGCGCGTCAGCACCGCGCCGTTGCTGTGCAGGGCGTTGATGTAATAGATCAGGCTTTCGCTGAGGTTGAACATCTGCATCAGGTGGCGGTTGCTCATCGACGCGTTGAACTGCTGCTGCAATTCCCTGGCGACCATCTTGATCACCTTGAGGTGGCCCAGGTAGTGATGGATGTTGTTGAGCAGCAGGTCCAGCAACACATCCAGCGGCGTGCGCAATGGCCGGCGCGCCCCCAGCCCGGAAAGCTGGCTGTCGTCGGTGGCGATCACCAGCAGTTGGTCCCCGGAAAACAGCAAGCCGCAGGACGACACTTCAAACACCAGGTTGCCGCCGCCGGAGTAGTTCTCCGGGCGCTTCCAGATCAGGAACAGGTTATCGGGGTGGAACTCGATGCGGGACACTTCGTCCGGGTCCAGCGCCGAGGCCAGGGCATGTTCATCGAGCTTGTAGCAGTCGCGCAGGTACTTGCGCTCGTGGGGGTCCGGATTGCTGAACAGCAGTACATTCGCGTCATCCCCCAGGCTGTTGTACAACTTGCCATCGGCTAATTCAAAGCGCTGCATCATCGCGCGTCACCACACCTGGCCTTGACGCTTCAGCTCCAGGCGTCGCACAAACTCCTCCAGTACCAGGGAATACAAATCGTCTTGCAGGTAGGCGTCTTCGATGCCGGCGTCCATGTTGGGGTTGTCGTTGACCTCGATCACCACCACTTTGTCGCCGGACTGCTTGAGGTCCACGCCGTACAGGCCGTCGCCGATCAGGTTGGCGGTTTTGACCGCCAGTTCCACCACGGCCTTGGGCGCCTCGTGGACCGCCAGCGTGCGGCACTCGCCGTTGATGTCCTGGCCGATGGCCTTGTGGTTGTAGATCTGCCAATGGCCCTTGGACATGAAGTACTGGCAGGCAAAGATCGGTTTGCGGTTGAGAACGCCGATGCGCCAGTCGTACTCGGTGTAGAAAAATTCCTGGGCCAGCAACAACACAGAATGCTCGAACAGTTCGGCGGTGGCCGTCAGCAGCGCTTGCTGGCTTTCGACCTTGATTACGCCGCGGGAGAAACACCCGTCGGGGATCTTCAATACCAGCGGGAAGCCAAGGCGTTCGCCCACCCGTTCGAAATCTTCGGGTCGCTCCTTGTAGAGAATTTCCGTGGCGGGCATGCCCAGTTGGTGGCTTTTAAGCAGGTCGGTGAGGTAGACCTTGTTGGTGCAGCGCAGGATCGACGCCGGGTCGTCCATCACTACCAGCCCTTCGCTCTCGGCCTTTTTGGCGAAGCGGTAGGTGTGGTTGTCAACGCTGGTGGTCTCGCGGATCAGCAAGGCGTCGTATTCGGCCAGGCGGGCGTAGTCCTTGCGCTCGATCAGTTCCACATCGATGCCCAGCCCCTTGCCGACCCGTACGAAATTTTCCAGGGCGCGGGCGTTGGACGGCGGCAATTGTTCCTGCGGATCGTGCAGGATTGCCAGGTCATAGCGGGCCAACCGTCGGGAGCGCGGTTGACGCCAGATCTTGCGGCTGAAGTTATCCAGCGCATTTGCAAATTGATCTTCCTGGTCATCGCGTAACTTGTGCAATACGCCCGACTTGATGCCTTCGATGTGCCAGCCGTTATTCTTGCGGAACTCAACTAACAGGATCGGACAGGGAAACGCTTCAAACAACTGGCGGGCCAAATCCTGCAAGGGTTCAATATTGGTTCGGCCAAAATAAAGTGTCAGGGTAAAGCCTTCGGTGTTGCTGTAGAGATGATGACTCAAGGCTTTATCGAGGGTTTTATCCAGGTCATCCAGGGCCAGGCCGTAGAGGGATTTCCTGGTCAGTTCGCTGATGGTGCGCACCGACGGAATCACCTTGTGCCCCCGCGCCTCGGCCAGCAGCGAGCAGTAGTAGCCGTGGCCCAGGTACTTGTAGCTGCGGCACAGGTTGATCACCTGCACCCGCTTGCCCGTCTCGTTTTCCCGGGTTTGCTCAAGGTATTCCTGGGCGGTGACGATGTCTTCGCTGGGGAAGTACGACGCCCAGTCTTCCTTGCGTTCGACAATGATCACGACTTGACTTGCACTCTTGGGAGGGCTGGAAAAATAACCGCTGGAAGTTATTGTCGCCGCCACTGTTTGCTCGGATACTTCACGCCAATGACCTTGTACCGCTGACATATTGATTGATCCGCTTTAGAGAACTAGACCTTTTCTATTAAGCACGATCTTTTAGAGAAGTCCCGTTTCGTTACGCAACTTTTACGGCGGTCACATGGCTCTTTCCTTTCGCGTTGCAACACCCGATGACGTGCCTGCATTGGTGGCATTGGAACAGCACTGTTTCACCACGGACCGGCTCTCCACCCGCAGCTTCCAGTGGATGGTCAGCCGCGCCCACGGGCACCTGTTGGTGGCAGAAAACGGCGGCGATTTGCTCGGCTACGCCCTGGTGCTGTTCCACCGGGGCACCTCCCTGGCGCGCCTGTATTCCATCGCCATCGCCGAGTCCTCACGCGGCCTGGGGTTGGGCAAGCAATTGCTGACGCGCATTGAAGCATGCGCCGTGGAACATGACTGCGCCTACCTGCGCCTGGAGGTGCGCACCGACAACCCCGGCGCCATTGCCCTGTACGAGCGCAATGGCTACCGGCGCTTTGCCTTGATCAACGACTATTACGAAGACCACGCCCCTGCCCTGCGCCTGGAAAAACGCATCCTCCAGCACCAGGACGCGCGGGCCTTGAGCGTGCCCTATTACCAGCAGACCACCGACTTCACCTGTGGCGCCGCGAGCCTGCTGATGGCTATGGGCGCCCTGGAACCTGCGTGTGTGGCCCAGCGCCGCGAAGAACTGCAGATCTGGCGCGAGGCAACCACCGTATTCATGACTGCTGGCCATGGCGGTTGCAGCCCGCAAGGCCTGGCACTGGCCGCCTGGCGCCGGGGCTTTCGGGTGCGCATGCAGGTGAATGTGCGCGGGCCGTTATTTCTCGATGGTGTTCGCGACCAGCATAAAAAAGACGTCATGCGCCTGGTGCATGAGGCCTTCGAGGAAGAGTTGGCATTGAGTGATGTTGAGCAAGTGCTCGGCGGCCCGCTGGATTTGCCCCAGGTGCTGCGCGACGGCGGGCAGCCGCTGGTGCTGATCAGCAGCTACCGACTGACCCGCTCCAAGTCGCCCCACTGGGTGATCGTCACCGACTGCGACGAAGACTTTGTGTACCTGCACGACCCGGACGTCGACCACAGCCAGCATCGCCACCCCATGGACTGCCAGCATTTGCCGGTCAGCCATGGGGAGTTCGAGCGAATGTGCCGTTTCGGCAACAGCAAATTGCGCGCGGCGGTGGTGGTGTTCAGGCGACTTGCCTGATCCCGGCCTTGGCTTCCAGTTCGCGCACCAGCGGCAGCACGCGCTGGCCGAAGTACTCGACTTCTTCCTGGAAGTGCAGGAAGCCGGCCAGTACCAGGTCCACGCCCACGGCCTTCAAGGCGACGATGCGCTCGGCGATCTGTTGCGGGGTGCCGATCAGGTTGGTCTTGAAGCCGTCGTTGTATTGCACCAGGTCTTCAAAGGTGGACTTGGCCCAGTTGCCCTCGCCTTCCGGTGAAGCCTTGCCTGCCTGTTTCGCCGCGTCGCCAAACGCATTCACGGCTTCCGGGTCGGCCTGCTCGATGATTTGCGCGAGCACGGCGCGGGCTTCTTCCTCGGTGTCGCGGGCGATCACAAACGCATTGACGCCGACTTTCACCGAGTGATTGTTGGCCGCCGCCTTGGCACGAATATCATCGACCTGGGCCTTGATGCCTTCCGGGGTGTTGCCATTGGTGAAGTACCAATCCGATACCCGCGCCGCCATGTCCCGCGCCGCCCGCGAACTGCCGCCCTGGAAGATTTCCGGGTGCGGTTCGCCCAGAGGTTTCGGTTTGAGGCTGTAGTTGTTGAAGCGGTAGAAGTCGCCCTTGAAGGTGAAATTGTCCTGGGTCCAGATGCCTTTCAGGGCGCGGATGAATTCCTCAGAACGCCGATAACGCTCGTCGTGCTCCAGCCAGTGTTCGCCGATGGCCTGGAACTCGCCCTTGAACCAGCCGCTGACGATATTCACCGCAACGCGGCCATTGGTGAGTTGGTCGATGGTTGCCAATTGCTTGGCCGCCAGGGCCGGTTGCCATGGCCCAGGCAGGATCGCCGCAATCACCTTGAGTTTGGTGGTGGCCGCCAGCAACGCATGGCTGAACGCGACGGACTCATGCTGGTATTCGGCGCCGTAACCGGCAGTGAAACGAATCTGCGTGAGGGCGTATTCAAAGCCGGCTTCTTCGGCCAGTTGCGCCAGCTTGCGGTTGTAGTCGATGCCCCAATGGGTGCGCTGTTCGATCTTGCTGACCACCAGCCCTCCGCTGACGTTGGGCACCCAGTAGGCAAATTTGACGGCTTGCTGACTCATTGGACTGTACCTCGCGGATTGGCATGTACGAGGTGTGGAGCAGCAAGTGTGCCAGTGACCGTGAGAGGCCCGCGCGACAGGCCTCCGAGCCCGGAAACAGACGAAAAGCAGCCTGCTCCGAGCTGTCACCGATTGCAGCGGTTTGTCGATTTGCTGTTGCAGGGCCAACAGTTGAATCGGCACCCACCCCGTAAATACGCGCCTTCGCGCCCGGCATGGACCGTGCAATAGCTCACCTATCTCACTGCCCAGGAACCGTCCCCATGACCGAACATCACGTGATCAATCCGCTGTCCACCGGCGTCGATTATCAAGCCTTGGCCGAGCGCTTCCGGCCGATTTTCCAGCGCATCGCCGAGGGTGCCGTAGAGCGCGAACACACCCGCGCCCTGCCCCATGAGCCCATCCAGTGGCTCAAGCAAGCAGGCTTCGGTGCCGTGCGTGTGCCGGTGGAATACGGTGGCGGCGGCGCCTCGCTGCCGCAGTTGTTTGAACTGCTGATCGAGCTGGCCGAAGCCGACTCCAACGTGCCCCAGGCCCTGCGCGGGCATTTCGCGTTTGCCGAAGACCGCCTGAACGCCGCCCCCGGCGCAGCGCGGGACATCTGGTTCAAGCGCTTTGTCGACGGCGACATCGTCGGCTGTGCCTGGACCGAAATCGGCAGCGTGGCCATCGGCGACGTCGTCACCAAGGTCAGTCCGGACGGCGATAAATGGAAACTCAACGGTGAAAAGTTCTACAGCACCGGCAGCCTGTTTTCCGACTGGATCGACGTGTACGCCCAACGCAGCGACACCGGTGGCGACGTGATTGCTGCCACCCGCACCCGTCAGCCTGGCGTGGTGCAAAGTGATGACTGGGACGGCTTTGGCCAACGCACCACCGGCAGCGGCACCTCACGCTTTACCGATGCGGTCGTGGAGGCTGAAAACGTCATCGACTTTGCCACCCGCTTCAAATACCAGACCGCGTTCTACCAACTGGTGCTGCTCGCCACCCTGGCCGGCATCGGCCGCGCGGCCCTCAAGGATGTGGCGCATCAGGTACGCAGCCGCAAGCGTATCTACAGCCACGGCAACGCGGCCCATGTGAGCCAGGATGCGCAGATTCAGCAGGTGGTGGGTGAAGTCGCGGCGCTGGTGTATGCCGCCGAAGCCAGTGCACTGAAGGCTACCCTCCCGGCGCAACAGGCTTACGTGGCAAGGTTCGGCGGGGATGACGCGGTGGAGCGCGAAGCCAATGTGGCCGCTGAAATCGAATCAGCCACGGCGCAGGTGGTGGTCTCGGAACTGATCCAGCGCGCCACCACTGAACTGTTCAACGCGCTGGGCGCCTCAGATGTGCGCCAGGGCAAAGCCCTCGACCGGCACTGGCGCAACGCCCGCACGGTGTCGTCCCACAACCCGGTGATCTACAAGGCGCGAATCGTTGGCGACTGGGTGATCAACGGCACCGAGCCGCCGTTTGTGTGGCAGATCGGCAATGGCCCGGCGCGTTAAAACGCCAGCTTGAAGCCAATCATCACCAGCATGAACGCCAGGCAAGGACGCAGTATCCCGTCCGGAACCTTGCCGGCCATGTGGCTGCCGACGTAAATCCCCGGCAGCGATCCCAGCAACAGGAAGCCCAGCAGCGTCCAGTCCATGTTGCCCATGCTCGCGTGGCCGAGGCCCGCGACCAGGGTCAGCGGCACGGCGTGGGCGATCTCCGTGCCCACCAGGCGCTTGGTGGCCAGGAACGGGTACAGGATAAACAGCGCCACGGTGCCCAGGGCGCCGGCGCCGATGGAGGTCAGGGCCACCATGGTGCCGAGGATCGCGCCGGTGATGATGGTCAGTGCATTGAGGTTGCGCGGCGCCATCTTGTAGTCGTCGCCGGCATGCCGCTGGGCGAAGGCCAACAGCTTGCTCTTGAACAGGATTGCCGTGGCCGTCAGCAGCAACACCACGCCCAGGGACTGCTTGATCACCGCGTTCAGGGCGGCGGGATCAGTGTCCAGGCTCTTGAGGAACCACAAGGTCAGCAACACGGCAGGCACACTGCCCAGGGTCAGCCAGCCGGTGATGGTCCAGTCGATGTTGCGATTCTTGCTGTGAACCAGCACCCCACCGGACTTGGTGATGGCGGCGTACAACAGGTCGGTGCCCACGGCGGTGGCCGGGTTGATGCCGAACCACAGCAGGATCGGCGTCATCAACGAACCACCGCCTACACCGGTCATTCCCACGATAAATCCAACAATCAGGCCAGCAATCGAGAAACCAAAATTACCTACATCCATTACCACTACCTGCGGCCTTATAAAATTCTGGCCGCAGCATAGCGATTTTTCTTATAACTACTTATATCAAAACGATCTGACTTTATGCATTTTTTGCCAGTCGCTGGCTGCGATAGGCCTGAGTCTGGTACGGGAATGCCACCGTCTCACGGCCGCGCAACGCTGGATGCGTGTTGATCAGCGACTGCAACTGCTCAGTGACAAGCGCCTTTTCCGCCGGCGGCAATGCGGCGATAAAGCTCACCGAAAGGAAGCGATCCATGATCACTTCCTGGGGGCTGCCGACATGGCTGTAAGGGAAGCAGGTCATTTCGGGGGCGGAAAAATACTCGCCGGTGAACGCCTCGCGCCAACGCCCGGTGTGAAAACGCGGGGTGTCGCCCTCGTAGGGCGTGATGATTTCGGTGATCGCCGCGACCCAGTCCACGGATTCGTCCCGCACGTTCCAGATCAAACCCAGCCGGCCTTCCGGCTTCAGCACCCGGTGAATTTCCGCCAGCGCGGCGGGCGTGGAGAACCAGTGAAACGCCTGGGCGCACACCAGCGCATCGGCAGTGGCCGCTTCAAGAGGAATGGCCTCGGCGGTGCCTGACAGCAGGCGCACATCGGGCAGCTGTTTCTTCAACTGCGCGCCCATCGCCTCTACCGGCTCGACCGCGATCAACGTCGGCGCCACGCTGCTGAGCAGCCGAGTGAACTTGCCGGTGCCGGCGCCCAGGTCGATGACCGTGGAGTGCGGGTTGATCTGCAGGGCGTCGGTGAGCCAGCCCGTGAGTTGTCGTGGGTAGTCCGGCCGGCCTTGGGCGTACGTGACGGCCTGGGTAGAGAATCCCTGTTGAGCAGACTTGTGAACACCGGTCATCGTCAATCTCTCCTCTGGTAGTGCGGGGGCCACAGTGTGCGCCCTTGCCGATTTATTTTCTAATCGCTGCATCCGTTTGCGCGTGTCGCGGGTAGTACCGGTAGCAGCGCCTTGCTGCCCTTATGGAGAGACACCCATGAACGCCAAAGCCTTGTTCTGCCTGACTTGCCTGCTCGCCGCTGCACCGGGCGCCTTTGCCCAGACCGGTTTACCCGACAGCATCAAAGTGCCGGACGGTCACAAGGTGGCAATGGAAACCACCGGGGTCGGCGAAATCACCTATGAATGCCGAGACAAGGCCAACGCAGCCGG
The DNA here is from genome assembly GCF_012935715.1 of Pseudomonas sp. ADAK13. Taxonomy (NCBI): domain Bacteria; kingdom Pseudomonadati; phylum Pseudomonadota; class Gammaproteobacteria; order Pseudomonadales; family Pseudomonadaceae; genus Pseudomonas; species Pseudomonas sp. ADAK13. The sequence continues at coordinate 5,552,527 of NZ_CP052860.1, read as the reverse complement.
CCAGACCGAATGGTTCTTTGTCGGGCCCAAGGCCGTGCTCAATGACCGGAGCGGCCAGCAGGTCGGCAGCTACTTCGGCCCGCCCGCCACCTGGCAGGCCAAGGACGGTTCGAAAGTCACTGGTACGCAGTTGGCCGTTGCGCCGTCCAGCCCCGGCAACCTGCCCTATCAACTGGTCAAGGCCAACCCCGCCGAAGGCAAGGGCGCGATGAGTGGTGTCGCGTACATTCAACGGGTAGCCCTCAAGGGCGGCGTGGCGCCGAGCACCGAATGCACGACGGCCAACAAGGGCAAGCAGGAAGTGGTGAAGTACCAGGCCGACTACATCTTCTGGGCGGCCAACTGACCAAAGTCGTCTACGCTGCTGCGAAAGCGCCCCGGGCTCACCACCGGGGCATCCACCTGGAAGCCTTGTCCTTGCCTGACGCCGTTTTTGACTATGAAACCTGCCTGCTGGCCTGCGCCCGGGGCGAACAACCGGCCTTGCGCCGCCTGTATCAGCAGGAAAGCAGCCGGCTGCTCGGGGTCGCGTTGCGCATCGTGCGCGACAAGGCCGTGGCCGAAGACATCGTGCATGACGCCTTTATCAAGATCTGGAACGGTGCTGCCGGTTTCGACCCGCAAAAAGGCTCGGCCCGTGGCTGGGTGTACAGCGTGACCCGGCACCTGGCGCTTAACGCCGTGCGCAGTACTGGCCGCGAAGTGCCCCTTGGCGAAGAACATGAAACGGGCGAGCACACCGACACCTTCGAGTATCAGGCACGCTCGGGGCGAATCTACAGCTGCCTCGAACAACTGGACCCGGCCCGCCGCAACTGCATCCTGCATGCGTATGTAGACGGTTATTCCCACAGCGAAATCGCGCACAGACTCGGCACCCCGCTGGGCACCGTGAAAGCGTGGATCAAACGCAGCCTCGCGGCATTGCGTGAGTGCATGGCATGAACAGCATCGACGAACTGGCCAGCGAATACGTGCTGGGCACCCTGCCCGCCGAGCAACGCGCCGAGGTAGAAGAACGTCTGGCAACCGACGCCGCGTTGCGTAGCGCGGTGGACGCCTGGGAACAGCGTTTGCTGCCGTTGACCGAACAGGTCGAGCCCGAGACACCTTCGGTGTATTTATGGCGACGCATCGAGCGCAGCCTGGGGCATTCAGCCCTTCAGAACTCGACGGTCTCGTGGTGGAACAGGCTGGCCCTGTGGCGTGGGCTGGCGGGGGCAGGCATCGCGGCGAGCCTTGTTCTGGCGACGCTGCTGCTGACCCGTACGGCGGCCATCAACCCGACCGCCTATGTGGTGGTACTGGTCGCCCCGCAAAACCAGGCACCGGGCTGGGTGATTCAGGCGAGTCATGATCAGGCAATCCAGCTGATTCCCCTGGGCATCATGGAAGTACCGGCAGACAAGACCTTGCAGTTCTGGACCAAGGGCGAAGACTGGCAAGGCCCGGTGTCGCTGGGGTTGGTCAAGCCGGGACAATCGCTGTCGGTGCCCCTCGACAAACTGCCGCCGCTGGCCCCCAACCAGTTGTTTGAGCTGACCCTGGAAAACCCCGGCGGATCAAAAACCGGCAAGCCGACAGGTCCGATTCAGGCAATCGGCCGGGCCGTTAAAGTAATCTGAACGTAATGCAATGTTGTGGAACGCCCGTTCGCGTATTTGCATTACACCTCGGGGCTATAACGTCATCATTGCGCTATAGAATCGGCGTCGAAAACCCGGCTCACTGGACCCTCCATGCCCTCAAAGACCCGTTCGCTGCTGATTCTCGCCCTCGTTGTCATCTTCACCGGCATCGGTGCCGGCCTGGGCGGCATGCTCCTGGCGTTGCTGCTGCATGGCATCCAGCACCTGGCGTACGGTTACAGCCTCGACAGCCTGATCAGCCATGAAACCTTTTTGCTCGGCGTCACCGCCGCCTCGCCTGAGCGCCGGGTGTGGGTGCTGATCACCTGCGGCCTGGTGGCGGGCGTGGGCTGGTGGCTGATCTACCGCTATGGCCGCCCGTTGGTGAGCATCAAGCAAGCGGTCTCGGCGGACGCGCCGATCATGCCACCCAAGACCACCCTCGCCCACGCCGTGCTGCAAATCATCACCGTGGCCCTCGGCTCGCCCCTGGGCCGTGAAGTGGCGCCCCGGGAAGTCGGCGCGCTGGCGGCCACCTGGTTATCACAGCGGGCACGCCTGGCGCCCGACATGCACCGGTTGATCGTTGCCTGCGGCGCGGGCGCCGGGTTGGCGGCGGTGTACAACGTGCCGCTGGGGGGCGCGGTGTTTGTGCTCGAAGTGCTGGTGGGTGTGTTCAGTTGGCCGGCGGCGGTAATTGCGTTGGCCACCTCGGCCATCGGCGCCTCGGTAGCCTGGATCGGCCTGGGGGCGGAGTCGCAATACGTGGTGCCGCACTTCGTGCTCAGCCCTGGCTTGATCGCCTGGGCGCTGGCCTGCGGGCCGGTGTTTGGGCTGGCCGCCTACGGCTTCACCCGCCTGACCGGCACTGCCCGCAACCATGCTGCCCGGGGCTGGCACCTGCCAGTGCTGTCGCTGATCAACTTCACCATCATCGGTGGCCTGGCGATTTTCCTGCCGCAAATCCTCGGCAACGGCAAGGGCCCGGCGCAGTTGGGCTTCGACAATGAGCTGACCATCGGCCTCGCCGCCGTGCTGCTGGTGGTCAAGGTGCTGATCACCGCCAGCAGCCTGCGGGCCGGTGCCGAAGGCGGTTTGCTGACCCCGGCGCTGGCCAACGGCGCCTTGCTGGCGATCATCCTCGGCGGCGCCTGGAGCCTGCTGTGGCCCGGCGTGCCGCTGGGGGCGTTCGCGATCATTGGCGCGGCGGCGTTCCTGGCATCGAGCATGAGCATGCCGTTGACGGCGATCGTGCTGGTGGCGGAATTCACCCGCATCGACCATGACTTCCTGGTGCCGATCATCCTCGCGGTCGCGGGTTCGATGTGCATGAGCAAGCTGTGCGTCATGTGGGAAAAGCGTTGAAGAAGCTGGATTAAAACCCCGACACGCGCCATCCTCCGCGCTTTAAGCCGCCCCATCAGCGGCGTTCCACGCACAAAGGATATGCCCATGCACGACCAACCCCTCGCTCCCGCCGATTTCGAGTTCATCGACGAAACCCTGCTCAAGTACGGCGACGACCATTCGGTGCTGAACCTGGCCGAGCTCGACGGCTACTTCACCGCCCTGGTTTCCAGCCCCGCGCAGGTGGATGTGGCCGAATGGTTCCCCGGCATCTTTGGTGGGCAGAACCCGGATTGGGAAAGCCCGGAAGAAGCCAAGCGGTTTCTTGAACTGTGCGTGCGCCATATGAACGCTATCGCCACGCAACTGGCGACCGACGCCCAGGGTTTCAAGGCACGTTTCGAAGAAACCGAGCATCAGGACCAGCCACTGACCCTGGCGGAAGAATGGTGCTTTGGTTATATCCGTGGCGCCGCTATTGGCAACTGGCCAGAGCTGCCTGCCGAACAGGCCGGGCAGTTTGAGAAAATTTCCTGGTGTGCCGAGCAGGACAACTTTGAACTGCCGGCAGACCTGGATGTAAATGCCCATCAGCAACGGGTCGCCGCGATTGAACCGGCGGCCCGTGCGTTGCACGATTACTGGTTGGCCCAGCGCTGATTAAACGCAACACCTGTGGTGAGGGAGCTTGCTCCCTCACCACATTATGTGTTGCCTCCAGGTTCAGTTGCCGCTATTTGAAATCGACGTCAAACGCCTGATAGAACGCATTGCCGGTGTTGGCCACGATCCACATCAACACCAGCACATGCCGGCCCTTCTTGCCCTTGGGCAATGTCACTTGATGCTCTACCTTGGCCTTCAGTTCAGCCGAGTGCTGGTAGTACGGCACCTGGGTGTAGAAGTCCTCGAAGAACGGCTTGGGCTCCAGTTGAGCACGGCTGATGCGCTGCTTGGGGTCCCAGCCGTCCCGGGTAATCAACCAGCGATAACCACGGGTCACGTGCGCAGCGGTGTAGTCCCACTGCACCTTGAACACCTGGCCGGCTTCAACATTCAGCAATGGCCAGTTAAACGGGGTGTTGAGCTTCTTGCTCATTTCCTCGTCGGTGAAGTTCACGCAGTCCCGGGCATCGGTCTTGCCGCCGCTGAGGATGTGCCCGTCGCCGGGCGGCGTGACACTTTGATCATCGGTTTCATAAGGCGCCGGAAACGGCCCGGCGCTGAGGGCCGGGAAGTTCTTGCCGCCTTCCATTTCGTTGACTTGCCAGTTCTCCAGCAGGCCGCGTTCTACCGCCACCGAGCCACGGCTCGCCGGGGTCACGACGCGACCATGCCTGAGTTGAGTCTGGGGTTTGTTCATTTCAGTCACTCCTTGATTGAAGACTTCCCGTCATGGGAAGCGCCTTGAACTTAGCCCACCCCGCCGGGTTGTCTACCCGACGGTTCTGTCAGACAAATCGCGCCATGTCCTTGTTTTGCGGGGTTTTCGCAGCAGTCCTGCGCCGGACTTGTCGTTGGTCCTACCCTGTAACAGGCGATCGGACTACAGCTGCCGTCCGTGAACACCCTGCTTCAGGTGTTGAGGATCATCTCAAAGCCGCCATAAATCATGCGTTGCCCATCAAACGGCATCGGGTTGGCGTCCGCCTTCAGGCGCGGGTCCTCCATCACCTTGCGCATCCCGGCATCACGCACCTGCCGTGACGGCCACACGATCCAGGAAAACACCACGGTTTCATCGTCCTTGAGCTTCACCGCCATGGGCAGCGACGTCACCTTCCCCTGGGGCACATCGTCGCCCCAGCACTCAACGATATTCAGCGCGCCATGTTCCTTGAACACCACGGCGGCGACCTTGGCGTGCTTGATGAATTGTTCGCGGTTTGCGGTGGGTACCGCGATCACACAGCCATCTACGTAAGACATGGTCACTCTCCTGATGCGACGGGTTGTTGTGCCTGTAGTCGATCAATCAGGCGCTCAATCGACATCGACGTGGGAAATGTCGACCAGTGGTGGTTTAACCATTGCGAGGCCGGGACGATTCTTGATATGACAGGCGCCTTCCATAATAAAACCCGCTCAAAGGACTGACCCGCCATGACCACTCACGCCACCGCCTTCCATGCCCTGCACCACGCCCACTTGTTGATCCTGCCCAACGTCGCCGATGCAGGCGGTGCACGCCTGGTGGCGCAACTGGGCAGCCAGGCCGTCGCCACCAGCAGCGCGGCCGTTGCCTGGACCCACGGTTACAAGGACGGCAATCAACTGCCGCTGCCCTTGCTGGTGAGCACCGTGCATTCCATCGCCCGCGTCATTGACGTACCGCTGAGCGTGGACATCGAGGCGGGTTACTCCGACGACCCGGAGCAGGTCGGCCGGGTGATCAAGGCCGTGATCGACGCAGGCGCCGTCGGCATCAACCTTGAGGACGGCGCCGGCACGCCTGACCTGCTGGCGCGCAAGATCGAGGTCGCCCGCCGTGTGGCGGACAGCTGTGGCGTGAAGTTGTTTATCAACGCCCGCTGCGACGTGTACCTGAAAGGCCTGGCTCCCGAGCCGCAGCGCCTTGAGGAACTGCTCAAGCGTGCGGCGCTGTATCAAGGTGCCGGTGCCGACGGCCTGTTCGCCGCCGGTATCCACCTGGAGCAGGAGATACGGCAGCTTTGCCAGGCAACCACCCTGCCCGTCAACGTCCTGGCCTGGGCCGGCCTGCCCGCGCCCGAGACGCTGCAAGCCCTGGGCGTGCGCCGGCTGACGGCGGGCTCGAGCATCGCCGAGTTCCTGTACGGTGCGATGCACAGCCTGGCCGAAGGCTTCCTGCGTACCGGGCAACTGGATACCCACGAACTCAAGGCGTTCACCTATGGCGACTTGAATGGTCGCATGGCGGATTAAGGCCAAGCGTGCTCGCGCGGAGCTGAGCTGGACGCCGCGCCACAGTTCGATCCTGGACTGGATCGGCCGTGAGATACCGCTATGACTACGTGCTGTCCACGGCGAAGAATCCGCTAGCCAGGAAAAATGGCGTGACGCTATGATCAGGCGCACGCCATTTTCCAGGGACAGGACCATGACTCACAAACTTTTCTGGAACGACCCTTACCAAACTACCCTCGAGACCGAAGTCACCCACGTTGCCGGTGCTGAGGTAGAAGTGCGCGAAACCATTTTCTTTGCCTTCTCCGGCGGCCAGGAAAGCGATTCAGGCAGCATCGGCGGCTACCCGGTGCTAGAGGCGCAAAAACAGGGAGTGCGGATCGTTTATACCCTGCCCGCCGAGCACCATCTGACGCCCGGCATGCCCGTGCAAATCCGCATCGACGGCGCCCGCCGCTATCGGCTGATGCGCCTGCACTTTGCCGCCGAGATGGTGCTGCAACTGGTGTATCAACTCAAACCGGGCATCCTGCGGATCGGTGCGCATATCTCGGCCGACAAGGCGCGCGTCGACTTCGCCAGTGATACCAGCCTGGCGCCGTTGTTTGCGCCGATCGAAGCGCAGGCCCTGGCCCTGATCAACAGCGACTTGCCGATCCATACCGAGTTCAGCGATGTCGCCGCCGAGCGCAGATTCTGGCGGGTGGACGGTTTTGCGCAAATGGCCTGCGGTGGCACGCACCCGCGCTCAACCGGTGAAATCGGGCCGCTGGCGCTCAAGCGTAAAAACACTGGCAAGGGCAAGGAGCGCATCGAAGTGATGCTGCTGACCTGAGCCCGCGTCACGCCGGCTGCGATCCCCGCTCGACAACGGTAGCGTGTTTGGCCGATTATTCGTGTCCGCCAAACGCCACCCGCCCTGAAGCAGGAGCCTTGTACCTTGAGTTCGCAGAAAACCGTGACCGTTACACCGCCCAACTTTCCACTGAACGGCAAGGTAGCGCCCCCCGGCTCCAAATCCATTACCAACCGTGCCCTGCTGCTGGCTGCCCTGGCCAAGGGCACCAGCCGTTTGAGCGGCGCGTTGAAAAGCGATGACACCCGCCACATGTCGGTGGCCCTGCGGCAGATGGGCGTGGAAATTGATGAACCGGACGACACCACGTTCGTCGTCACCAGCGTTGGCAAACTGCAACTGCCGGCGCAACCGCTGTTCCTCGGCAACGCCGGCACCGCTATGCGCTTCCTCACCGCCGCCGTGGCCACCGTTCAAGGCACCGTGGTGCTGGACGGCGACGCCTACATGCAAAAACGCCCGATCGGACCGCTGCTCGCGACCCTCGGCCAGAATGGCATCAAGGTCGACAGCCCAACCGGTTGCCCGCCGGTGACCGTGCACGGCACAGGCCGTGTGCAGGCCAAGCGTTTCGAGATCGACGGCGGCCTGTCGAGCCAGTACGTGTCGGCACTGTTGATGCTGGCAGCATGCGGCGAAGCCCCGATTGAAGTGGCCCTGACCGGCAAGGACATCGGCGCCCGTGGCTATGTCGACCTGACTCTGGACTGCATGCGCGCCTTCGGTGCCCAGGTGGACATCGTCGACGAAAGCACCTGGCGCGTGGCCCCCACCGGCTATACCGCCCATGACTACCTGATCGAGCCCGACGCTTCCGCCGCCACCTATTTGTGGGCCGCCGAAGTGCTGACCGGTGGCCGTATCGACCTCGGTGTCGCCCCGCAGGATTTCACCCAGCCCGACGCAAAAGCCCAGGCAGTGATCGCACAATTCCCGCAGATGCAGCCGGTGGTCATTGGCTCGCAAATGCAGGATGCGATTCCGACCCTCGCCGTACTGGCCGCGTTCAACAACACGCCAGTACGCTTCACGGAATTGGCCAACCTGCGGGTCAAGGAATGTGACCGGGTGCAGGCCCTGCATGACGGCCTGAATGAAATCCGTGCGGGTTTGGCGACCATTGAAGGTGATGATCTGCTGGTGGCCAGCGATCCGGCCCTGGCGGGCACCTCGTGCAACGCGCTGATCGACACCCACGCCGACCACCGCATCGCCATGTGCTTTGCCCTGGCAGGCCTGAAGGTGTCGGGGATCAGGATTCAGGACCCGGATTGCGTCGGCAAGACCTATCCTGAGTACTGGAACGCGCTGGAAAGCCTTGGGGTTCATCTGACCTGGTAAGCCAACGGCGCCGGTAACGGGAGGGAGACTTCATGACGATTCGCCAACCCTGCCCACCCGGCGCCTGCGACTGCAAGCGTGAGCAACTGCTCGACCTTCCCGGCGCCGATGCACGCATCCTGCACCTGACCCGCCAGGAAGAAAAACGCCTGCTCGAACGCCTGGAGAACCTGCAAAGCCTGCCAGACCTTGAGCGCATGCAACAGCTGATGCACCAGCAACTGGGCATCCGCGTGCATATCGCGCCCGGTCATACGGAAGTCAAAAGCATGCGCGGGATTCAGATCGTTATCGATGACTTGCCGGGGTTGTGTCGCAAGACCCGGCAGTCGATTCCGGCAGCGATTCGCAAGGGCATGGAGAAGCGGCCGGAGATTGCGTATCGGTTGCTGGATGCCCATGACTTGTTTCGCGAGGGTTGAGTCAGTTCCCTCTGCCACCCGCAAACGACCACTCATCCGCCGCCGTCGTGGTAATCACCACCATCACGTCCTCAGGGCTCAGCCCAATAGCGGCCTCCAGCCGCTCCACCAACACCTGGTAAAACCGTCGTTTGGTCTCGGTATCCCGGGGTTTGCCGCCGGTGATCGCGATCAGTACATAGTCGTGGCTCCGCGGGCCGCCCAGGTAGTTGGGGTCGATGATCATCTCGCCCACTTCGTGCTGGTGGACTACATGAAAGCGGTCGGCCACAGGAATCTTGAAGCTTTCTACCAGAGCGTCATGCAGTCCCTGGGAAAGGGCTTGCAGATATTCAGGGGATTTCCCGCGATGCAGGGAGATTCGGGCGTAAGGCATGGGGGTTACTCCGCAGGAACGATGGCGGCCAACAGGTTCAACGCCGACGCCGCCGTCGGCCAGCCGGAATAAAACGCCAGGTGGGTGATGACTTCGCCTAGCTCATCGACGCTCACACCGTTGCCCATCGCTCGCTGCAAATGAAACGGCAATTGCTCCAGGCGATACATCGCCACCAATGCCGCCACGGTGATCAGGCTGCGCTCCCGGCGCGACAGGCCATCACGCTCCCAGATATCGGCGAACAGCACGTCGCGGGTCAGCTCGGTAAATTTGTTGTTCATGGACTCTTGCTCCGACAATTCAGTTGACGGGCAAAAACTAGCAAGCCAGGATCGTTCCGAATATCAGATTTAACAGCGACAACCATCCCGCTTTTATGGACTATTAAATGCGTCGCCCGACCTTTGACCTGGATGTATTGCGTACCTTCGTCACCGGCGTTGAGCTGAACAGCTTCGCCAAAGCTGCGGACCGTCTGGGGCGCTCGACCTCCGCCGTCAGCGCACAATTGAAGAAACTCGAAGAACAGGTGGGCACGCCCGTGCTGAGCAAATCCGGCCGCGGCCTGGTGCTGACACCCGTGGGCGAAACGCTGCTCAGCCACGCCAGACGATTGCTGGACCTCAACGACGCCGTCTTCAGCAGCCTTCATGAAACCCAGACCGCAGGCACCTTGCGCCTCGGCTTGCAGGAGGATTTTGGCGAGCATGTGCTCAGTGACATCCTGCGGCGCTTCGCCAGGCTGTACCCGATGATCAGCCTTGAGGTGCGGATTGGCCGCAACGCCGAACTGCTGGCACTGATCGACAGCGCCAGCCTGGACCTGGCGCTGACCTGGGAAACCGGCCACACCTCGTCCGGCGCTAAACGCCTGGGGCAAACCCCGATGCACTGGATTGGGCCCCGGGACCAACCGCAACTGCCACGCGCCGAGGACGCGCCGCTGCCACTGGTGATGTTCGAGGCGCCCTGCGTATTGCGCAGCGCGGCCACCGAGGCGCTGGACCGCGCCGGCATTGCCTGGCGCATTGCCTTGACCAGCCCCAGCGTCGGCGGGATCTGGGCGGCGGTCGATGCCGGGCTGGGGGTGACCTTGCGGACCCGGATCGGTTTGCCGACGCACCTGCGTGTGCTCGACGGCCTGCCGCCGGTGCCGTCCCTGGGCTATGAACTGCATTGCAGCCATCCGGCGCCAGGCGCTGCGGTAGCACAGCTGGCAACGCTCATACAGGGCAGCCTGGTTTAGGCGGTTTCGCAAGGTTCCAGGGTGACGAACAGTTGTCGCCCCAACTTCGCCACCGTCTCCAGGTGCTGCTCGGCGGCGCCGCTCTCCGAGTCCAGCAACAGCTCGGAGGTCAGCACCTTGGCGCCACAGTAATCGAAGATCCCATGGTCGATTTGCGTGCGCATCGCGTCGGCATAGCCGTGGCGTTCAAACACACCTTCGTCCGCCCCGCCGACGCCCAGCAAGTGCACCTGAAGATCGCCGAGTTTTTTTACCACCTTGGTTTCAAGGCTGTAGTCGATCGCCCAACCGTTGACGAACACCCGGTCGATCCAGCCCTTGAGCAAGGCCGGCATCGACCACCAGAAGATCGGGAACACCAGCACCAACGCGTCGGCGCGGTCGAGCCGGGCCTGCTCGGCCAGTACGTCGGCCGGCGGCGTGGCGCGGGTGCGGTGCACTTTATGGTCGGCAGCGCTGTAGCGCGGGTCGAAACCTTCGGCGGCGAGGTCGGCGATTTCGACGGTGTGGCCGGCGGCCGTGATGCCGGCGGCGGCCTGTTTGGCGAGGCTGTGGGTCAGGGATTGCGGGTCGTGGTGAGCAATAACGATCAGGGCGTGCATGGCAGTGACTCCTTCGGGGGTGGCGACGGGGCGGCAAATTGAGTAGGCTTGAGCTAAGTTACCGTTGGTAAGTTACTTTTGGTATATAAGCATGTCAAGCGATCAATCCCCTGCCCCTCGCCGTCGCCTGTCCCGGGATGACCGGCTACGCCAGTTGCTCGACGTGGCCTGGCAACTGGTGCGCGAAGAAGGCACCGACGCCCTGACACTGGGGCATCTGGCTGAGTTGGCCGGCGTGACCAAGCCGGTGGTGTATGACCATTTCGGCGATCGCGCGGGGCTGTTGGCCGCGCTGTATGAAGATTTCGACGCGCGTCAGAATCAGGTGTTTGCGACTGCCATCGAGACCAGCGAACCCACCCTGGATGACCGCGCCTGGGTGATCGCCTCGTGTTATGTCGACTGTGTGTTGCTGCAGGGGCGGGAAATTCCGGGGGTGATTGCGGCGCTGGCCGGCAGCCCTGAGCTGGAAGCCATCAAGCGCGAGTACGACGTGATTTTCCTCGGCAAGTGCCGGGATGCCCTCGCCCCGTTTGCGCTGGACGGCGTGATCGGCCAGGCCGCTTTACGCGGCATGCTGGGCGCGGCAGATGCCCTGTCCCAGGCCGCCGCCAGCGGTGAAATCAGCCCGCTGGAGGCGCAGGAGGAGCTGTTTGCGAGCATCAAGGCAATGGTCAATCGCGCACGCGTTTAAAAGAATTGAACAAGGGCGGGGAATAAACCGGCGCGGCGGGTGTTTACCTGAGTACGCCTTGTGAATACAGCACAAGGCCAGTACTCAAACCAAGAAAAACCCCCAGGAGTTCGTCATGCTGAAAAAATTCTCCCTTGCTGCCGCTGTCGTGATTGCGTGTGCTTCGACCATGGCCTTCGCCGCCCCTGCCCACATCGCCGACAGTGCCAAGGGCAAAGTCCTGGTGGATGGCAAGGGCATGACCCTGTACACCTTCGCCAAGGACAGCGCCGGTAAATCCGCTTGCAACGGCCAATGCCTGGCCAACTGGCCGGCGCTGACCGCCTCGGCAGGTGCCAAGGATGCCGACGGCTACACCGTGATCAGCCGTGACGACGGCAGCCAGCAATGGGCCTACAAAGGCCAGCCGCTGTACACCTGGGTCAAGGACAGCAAGCCGGGCGACATCACCGGTGACGGCGTTGGCGGCAACTGGAACCTGGCCAAGCCATAAAAGACATACCCATCAAAATGTAGGAGCGGGTTTGCTGTGGCGAGCGGGCTTGCCCCGCGTTGGGCTGCGAAGCAGCCCCATCAAACTGTGGTGAGCCCGACGGGGGACAAGCCCCCTCACCACAGCCAGCTCGCACCCACATTGTTCTGCGTTATCCCAGCCTTGCGTGCACAAACATCCGGGCTTTGTGGGTCATCTGGTCGAAGTGACGATCACGCTGTTTCTCTGCATCGATCATCGCCCGCTTGCCGTGCTTTTGCAGCAGGTAGGTATGGATCTGCCGCACCTCCAGCGAGCTGTAGATCGACGCCACATCCAGCAACCCCATCAAGCCGTCCGTGCTGTAGTCGCGGGTGTTCATCAACACCTGAGTGCCACGCACACCGCGCAGTTGAAAGCCCATCGATTCGAACGCCGGCACCTTCTCCACCGCGCAGGTCAGTTCTGCGTGAGGGTAGCGAGCCAGCATGTCCTGCATCATCGCCCGCGCCACGCCCTTGCGCCGATGGCTGGCGTGAACCGCCATGTAGGCCACGCCGCACGCCTCGGGGTCGTCCTTCACCGGCAGGTACAGCAGGAAGCCAATCACCTGCTCCTGCGCATCCAGCGCGACGATCAATTCAACCGCAATGCCCTTCGACCCGCCCAGCGCTTCCAGGTACAGGTGCACCTCATAGCCGATCGCATACTGGTACACGTTGTACAGCAGGTTGCTCGGGGGGATGGCGACCATGCTGATGTCGGTCAGGTAGTCGACCACCATCTGCAGGATCTGCGCGTTGATCGGCTCGGGGCATGGGGTTTCGTAACGGGTAAGGCTGAACATTCGAATTCCTGGTGTTTCGTGTCAAGGCTGGGCGGATTGTACCTGTTGAAGGGCCGCAGCGGGCCCGGAGCGACTTGCTTCAGTCCTATTGTGGCGAGGGAGCCTGTTGTGGCGAGGGAGCTTGCTCCCGCTGGGCTGCGTAGCAGCCCCAATCAAACACACCGCGTTCTTTCAGCTAGAAACAGGATGCAGGTTTTGGGGCCGCTTCGCAGCCCAGCGGGAGCAAGCTCCCTCGCCACAGGGAGAGCGTCGCGTTCAAGACCGGCATTCCAAACGCCGTTCATTGCGCACACACCTCCCGCAGGCAACCGCGCAGCCAGCGATGGGCCAGGTCGGCGTCCAGGCGCGGGTGCCAGAGCATCGACACGGTGAAATCCGGGAACGCGAACGGCAGCGCAAAGCGGTGAAGGTCGCTGTGCAGGTTGGCGGTATGGCGCTCGGGTACGCTGGCGATCAGGTCCGTGCTGCGGGCCAGCGCCAGGGCGGTGGAGAACCCGGCAACGATGGTCACCACGTCCCGTGTCAGCCCCAGCGCTTCCAGGGCTTGATGAATCTGGCCCTGGTCATGGCCGCGCCGGGACACGTAAAGATGCTGGCCGCCGGCAAACCGCTGCGGTGTGACTTCGCCTTCACAAAGCGGATGCCCTTTGCGCACTACCCCAATAAACCGGTCACGGAACAGCGCCTGGGTCAGTACTTCGGGGCTGGCGCTGCTGTCGACCACGCCGGTTTCCAGGTCGACGCTGCCATCGCGCAGCGGCGTGCTGGCCTTGTCCGGTTTGTGCACGAAACGCAACCGCACGCCCGGTGCTTCCCGGGCGATACGTGCGAGCAACGCCGGGCCGAAGTTTTCAACAAAACCGTCGCTGGTGCGCAAGGTGAAGGTGCGCACCAGTTGGCTCAGGTCCAGCTTCGCCGCCGGGCGCAACACGGCTTCGGCGTCCTGCACCAACTGGCTGACCTGCTCACGCAACTCCAAGGCGCGCGGCGTTGGCACCAGGCCACGGCCGGCGCGCACCAATAACGGATCCCCCGTGGTTGCCCGCAGTCGTGCCAGGGCCCGGCTCATTGCCGAAGGGCTCAGGCGCAGGCGTTGGGCGGCGCGGGCGACGCTGCCTTCAGCGAGCAACACATCCAGGGTGACCAGCAAATTCAGATCAGGTGTCGACACGGCAAACCTCATAGGGCGTTTGGCGCACGTATACAGTGCAAATGCTGCGCCTTCCGCCATGTTAGGTGACGGCGTAGATTTCTGACAGCGGTCAAATTCAGGAGCCTGTTGATGAAATCACCTACACCCCGTGGCGCCCTCGTCGCCCTGTCACTGTCCATGCTGCTGGCGTCGTTGGGCACCAGCATCGCCAATGTCGGCTTGCCGAGCCTGGTGCAGGCGTTTGATGCCTCCTTCCAGACGGTGCAGTGGGTGGTGCTCGCGTATTTGCTGGCGATCACCGCCGTGATCGTCAGCGTCGGGCGACTGGGCGACCTGATGGGCCGCAGCCGCCTGCTGTTGGCGGGGTTGTTACTCTTCACGATTGCCTCCGCCTTGTGCGGCATGGCCCCGTCCCTCGGCCTGTTGATTGCAGCCCGCGCCCTGCAAGGCCTGGGCGCCGCGATCATGATGGCGATGACCATGGCGCTGGTGGGCGAGACCGTCGCCAGGGAACGTACCGGCCGCGCCATGGGTTTGCTGGGCACGATGTCGGCCATGGGCACCGCGCTGGGGCCAAGCATGGGTGGCGTATTGATCGCCGGGTTTGGCTGGCGCGCGCTGTTCTTCATCACCGTGCCGCTGGGGTTGCTGACCTTTGCCCTCGCCCGCCGCTCTCTGCGCATCGACCGCCGCGAACAGCAGCCCACGTCATCCGGGTTCAGTTTCTGGTCGACACTGCGGGATTCATCCCTGAGCACCGGCCTGGCCATGAGCGCACTGGTGTCAGCGGTGATGATGGCGACGTTGGTGGTCGGGCCGTTCTACCTGACCCACGGCGCCGGCCTCGACCCCGCGTGGATGGGCCTGACAATGGCCGTCGGCCCCTGCGTTTCGGCAGTGATGGGCGTACCGGCGGGCCGCTTGACCGACCGTTTCGGCAGCGGCCCGATGACCGTCGCCGGGCTGCTGGCGATGGTGACCGGCTGCCTGTTGCTCTCACTGGCGCCGCTCAACCTCGGGGTTGCCGGGTACATCGCCCCGCTGATCATCCTCACCCTCGGCTACGCCCAGTTTCAGGCTGCCAACAACACCGCCGTAATGAGCGATGTGCTGGCGGACCGTCGCGGCGTGGTCGCCGGCCTGCTCAACCTCTCACGAAATCTGGGGCTGATCGCGGGCGCCTCGGCATTGGGCGCGGTATTTGCGCAGGTGTCCGGTGACCTCGCCACGGCCAGTCCCTACAACGTAGGATGTGGGATGCAAGCCACGTTCGGCGTGGCATTGGCACTGATTGGCGTAGGCCTTTTCCTGGCACTGCGCACGCGGCTCGGCGCCACACGAATCTTGACAAGGTAAAATCGTAACGACTATTGTCTGACAACCTGATTACCAAGGTTGTCCCATGCTTGAGCTCCAGCGCCCTGATTCGCTCGTTATGCGCGTTGTCAGCGCCATTCGTGCAGAAATCGATTCCGGCCACCTGGCGCCCGAAGCGCGCCTGCCCACCGAACAGCAACTGGCTGAACAGCTGAACGTCAGCCGTTCGGTGGTGCGCGAAGCGATTGCCCAGCTCAAGGCGGACGGCGTACTCACCGCCCGCCGTGGCCTGGGCTCATTTATCTCCCAGACCCCCGCCGGCACCGTGTTCCGCTTCCCGGAAAAAAACGGCCGCCGCCCGGACCTGGCGCAAATGTTCGAAGTGCGCCTGTGGATCGAAACCCAGGCCGCCTCGATTGCCGCCCAACGCCGCGACGCTGCAGACCTGCAGCGCATGAAAAGCGCCCTGCAGGAAATGCACGACAAACGCGCCGACTTCGAAGCCGCCGCCCTGGCGGATGTGGAATTCCATCGCGCCATCGCCGAGGCCAGCAAGAACGACTATTTCGTGGCCTTCCATGACTTCCTCAGAAGCCAACTGGCCAGCGCCCGCAAGACCGCCTGGGAAAACTCTGCCACCCGCTTCGTCAGCGGCTCGGCCGACGCCACCCAGGAACACACCGCTCTGTACCAGGCCATTGTCGACGGTGACGCCCAAGGCGCCGCCGCCTGTGCCGAGGCCCACTTGCGTGCCGCAGCAAGGCGCCTGCACCTGGAGCTGCCGGCCATCAACTGACGGATCCAGGCTCATTTGAAGCGTGCCGCTGGCGCGCTGTTTTTTTAATAAAACCATTAGTCTGACAACCTGATAAGCAGACCGAAATGCGTAGGTAACCCACACAATGATTTATGACTTTTGCATCATCGGCGGCGGCATCGTCGGCCTGGCTACCGCGATGGAGCTGCTCAAGCGTCAGCCCGACGCGTCCCTGGTGATCCTGGAAAAGGAAAGCCTGCTGGCCAAACACCAGACCGGCCACAACAGCGGCGTGATCCATGCCGGCATCTACTACGCGCCGGGCAGCCTCAAGGCCGATTTGTGCAAGCGTGGCGCCGAAGCCACCAAGCAGTTCTGCACCGAGCACGGGATCAAGTTCGAGGTGTGCGGCAAGCTGCTGGTGGCCTCCACGCCGCTGGAAGTGCAGCGGATGGAAGCGCTCTACGCCCGCTCGCAGCTCAACGGGATGAAGGTCGAACGCCTGGACGCCGACCAGTTGCGCCAGCGCGAACCGAACATCGTCGGGCTGGGCGGGCTGTTTCTCGACGCCACCGGCATCGTCGATTACCGCGAAGTCTGCGAAACCATGGCCCGGGTGATCCGCCGCGCCGGCGGCGAAATCTGCCTGGAACGCACCGTCACCGCCATCGTCGAGGACACCGACAAGGTCACCGTCAGCACCCGTGGCGAAAGCTGGCAGGCCAAACACCTGGTGGTGTGCGCGGGCTTGCAATCGGACCGCCTGGCGGTGATGGCCGGGGTCAAGATCGACCACCAGATCATCCCGTTCCGTGGCGAATACTTCCGCCTGCCCGCCTCGAAAAACAACATCGTCAACCACCTGATCTACCCGATTCCCGACCCGGAGCTGCCGTTCCTCGGCGTGCACCTGACCCGCATGATCGACGGCAGCGTCACCGTCGGCCCGAATGCCGTACTGGGCCTGGGCCGCGAAAACTACCGCAAATTCTCGGTGAACTGGCGCGACGTGGCGCAGTACGCGAGCTTCCCGGGCTTCTGGAAAACCATCTGGCAGAACCTCGGTTCCGGCAGCGTCGAGATGAAGAACTCGCTGTTCAAGTCCGGCTACCTGGAGCAGTGCCGCAAGTACTGCCCCTCGCTGAACATCGAAGACCTGCTGCCCTACGAGGCCGGTATCCGTGCCCAGGCCGTGATGCGCGACGGCACCCTGGTGCACGACTTCCTGTTCGCCCAGACCCCGCGAATGCTCCACGTGTGCAATGCGCCCTCACCCGCTGCCACCTCCGCGATTCCCATCGGCGCGATGATCGCCGACCGCATGTTCACGCCCCACTGATACCCGCGACACGCCGCACTTTGACAATAAATATAATGACCAGGAAGGAACAACAGCATGACGGCAACAGCCCGCAACCCGGACTCTGAAACCCCCGAGCAAACCAGGAAACGCCTGCGCAAAGTCGCGGCCGCGACGATCTTCGGCTCGATGCTGGAGTGGTATGACTTTTACCTGTACGCCACCATGGCGGCCATTGTGTTCTCGAAGATCTTCTTCGATAACAGCGACCCGAAAGCCGCCACGCTGATGGCGTTTTCCACCTTTGCCATCGGCTTTATCGCACGCCCGTTTGGCGGCATTCTGTTCGGCTACCTGGGCGACAAGTTCGGGCGCAAGCAAGTGCTGGTGCTGACCTTCTGCATGATGGGCGTGTGCACCACGCTGATCGGGCTGATCCCCAGCTACGCCTCCATCGGCATCTGGGCGCCAATCGTGCTGGTGTTTATCCGTATCATCCAGGGCCTGGGTGCCGGAGCGGAATTATCCGGTGCGGCGGTCACCTCCTACGAGCACGCCAGCGAAGGCAAGCGCGGCAGCCAGGGCGCATGGCCCGCGCTGGGCTTGAACCTGGGGTTGCTGCTGTCGTCGCTGACCGTGTACCTGTTGACCATCAACGGCAACGAGTTCCTGCTGGCCGGCGGCTGGCGGATTCCGTTCATTTGCAGCATCGCCCTGGTGGGCGTGGGCCTGTGGGTGCGCAACAGCATTCCGGAAACCCCGGAGTTCAAGGAACTGAGCAAGGAAACCGCGAAAGCCAAGGCGTCGCCGCTCAAGGCGCTGTTCAAGAACGACCTCAAGGGGTTGGCGGTGGTGTTCTTCGTGGCGATTGGCTACAACGCGTTGAGCTACATCTTCAAGACCTTTTCCCTGGCGTACCTGACCCAGTTCAAGGGCGTCGATGTGCACGTCACCTCGCTGTCGGTGACCATCGCCAGCCTGATCGCCATCGTCGCCGTGCCGTGCTTCGGCTGGTTGTGCGACAAGTGGAGCAGCAAGACCGTGCTGATGCTCGGCGGCCTGCTCTCGCTGCTGTTCGCCTACCCGTTCCTTGCGCTGTTGAATACCGGCGAGAGCCTGATGATCTACGTCGCCATCGGCGTGGGCACCGGCATCCTCGCCCCGATGATGTTTGCGCCCCAGGGCTCGTTCCTGAGCCGCCAGTTCCCGACCCAAACCCGCTCTTCAGGCTTTGGCACCGGACGGGAAATCGGCACCGCCATCGCAGGTGGCCTGGCGCCATTAGGGGCGTTGTCGATGGTGGCGGCGTCGGCCACCCACTCCACTGATGGCGTTGTGATAATCCTCGCGATCTCGTCCCTGCTGGTGGTGGTGTTCGCCTTGTGCGATCAGGGCCGTAAACACTCGGCATTCAAGAACTGAGGCAAAAAGTTCGGACCAACGGGTGCATGGATGCCCCTTCATCGCGCATCATGGGCACTTTCAAGCTCAAGGGAAACGTCCATGCGCGTTCTGTCATTGATGATGGGTCTTACGACGCTGGCCGCCAGTCTGGTGTTCAGCGCCCAGGCGCAGGCGGGTGAAGAAAGCCTGTTGGTCGACTCGATCAATCAATATCGCAGCCAGGTTCAACGCTGCGGCAACCAGGGTTCCCAGGAATTGCCACCGCTGGCCAGCGACACCCGGCTGGTATTGCCCGTCAACAGCGTCGGCGACTTGCAACAGGCGCTGGCGCGGGCGGCCTACCCGATGGTCAACGTCCAGGCCATCAGCCTGTCCGGGCCCAAAAACGCCGACGCGGCGATGAAAGCCGTGCGCGAAAGTTTTTGCCGAGTGGTGCTCGACCCGCAATTCATTGATATCGGCGTGAGCAACAGCGGCCAGGACTGGCGCATCGTGCTCGCCCGCCCGCTGCTGACCAGCGGCCTGGGTGAGACCCAGACCGAAGGCAAGAAGGTGCTCGACCTGATCAACGCCGCCCGCCAGCAACCCCATCAGTGCGGCGGGCAGGCGTTTGCCGCCACCACGCCCCTGAGCTGGAACGAAGCGCTCGCCACCGCCGCCGCCGGCCACGCGCGCAACATGGCCAACGGCAACTTCTTCGATCACCTGGACCACGATGGCCGCACCCCGGGCGACCGGGCTGAACTGGCAGGCTACATCGGCCAGCAGATCGGCGAGAACATCGCCGCCGGCATGGACACCCCGCGCAAGGTGGTCGACGGCTGGCTGGCCAGCCCCGGGCACTGCGCCAACCTGATGAACCCGCAGTTCCGCGAAATGGGCGCCGCCTACGCCATGGACCCGAAGAGTGACGCGGGCATCTACTGGACGGGGTTGTTTGGCGTGCAGCAGCAATAACGGTTTGTATCCCAACGTATCTTCCCGGTGCGGCGACACACTGCGAGGTGCACGCCCCCTGGCGATGACACATTGCGGATACGCCGGCGCGGTTTCCTGTGCACACCGGCCCATCCCGGGCCACCTGCAAGGAAACCGTCATGTCCCAGAACAGCACCGTGCTCTACACCGGCAAAACCCACACCACTGGCGGGCGTGAAGGCGCGTCCCACAGCGATGACCTGCAACTGGACATCAAGCTGTCGCCACCCGGCTCAAAGGCGCCCGGCACCAACCCCGAGCAACTGTTCGGTGCCGGCTGGTCCGCCTGCTTTATCGGCGCGATGGGCAAGGCCGCACAAAGCCTGCAGATTCGCCTGCCAGCCGACACGGCCGTGAGCGCCGAAGTGGACCTGGTGAACAGCCCCGAAAATGGCTATTACCTGCAAGCCCGCCTGCGGGTCAGCCTGCCGGGTATCGAACACTCGGCGGCCCTGGCGCTGGTGGAACGTGCCCACCAGACGTGCCCGTATTCCAAGGCAACCCGCGGCAACATCGAGGTGGAAATCACCGTGGTCTGAAGGAGGTTTGCCGGGTGATTATTTGGCGGCGACATTAGATTGCCATCTAGTGGATAATCCCGCTGAACTGGCTGAATCCTGGGATGTCTGTAGCTTGGCATCCCTACTCAGCAAACCGTGGCAAAGAAGGCGTTCACCGAATGACAAACTGGCTGCAAGGCGGCGGCGAAATGGGCGAAAGGGTCCGGCATCACGACTGGGCCACTACGCCGCTGGGGCCGCTGGATCAATGGCCGGACGTGTTGAAGACCACTGTTGCCCTGTGCCTTGCCTCCAGTTTCCCCCAGGCGATCGTCTGGGGACCTTCGCTGATCACACTGTACAACGACGGCTTCATCCCGATTCTTGGCGACAAACCCGACGCACTCGGGCGACCTTTCAGCGAGATCTGGCAGGAAGCGTGGCCCGAGATCAGCCCGATCGCCAACGCCGCCTTCGCGGGTGAAGCCACCTTTATCGAAAATTTCCCGTTGCGGGTCGAACGCGGCGGCGCACCGGAGCAGGCGTACTTCACCTTTTGCTACAGCCCGATTCGCGACGTGCAAGGCAACGTGGTCGGCATGCTCGACACCGTGACCGAAACCACCGCCACCGTCGTACTGTCCCGTCGGCTGGCCGAGTTGAATGCGAGCCTGGAGCAGCGCGTCAACGAACGAACCACCCTGCTGACCCAGACCGAAGCCGCCTTGCGCCAATCGCAAAAACTCGAAGCCATCGGCCAGTTGACCGGCGGCGTGGCGCACGACTTCAACAACCTGCTGACCATCATTCGCTCCTCCGTCGACTTCCTGCGCATGCCTGCCTTGTCCGAAGAGCGTCGCCAGCGCTACATGAGCGCCGTCAGCGACACGGTGGAGCGGGCCGGCAAATTGACCAGCCAGTTGCTCGCGTTTGCGCGCCGCCAGCCACTGAACCCGGAAGTGTTCGATGCCGGGCAGCGGGTGAACAACATTGGCGAGATGCTCGAAACCGTCACTGGCGCGCGGATCAAGGTGCGGGTCGAGTTGCCCGGGCTGCCGTGTTACATCCGCGCCGACTCCAGCCAGTTTGAAACCGCGTTGATCAACATCGCCCTCAACGCCCGGGACGCCATGAACGGCCAGGGCACCCTGACCCTGAGCGTGGTTGCCGACCAAGCGCTGCCGAGCATCCGGGGTGACGCCGGTTCGCGCCAGGCGTTTATCGCGATTTCACTTACCGACACCGGCAGCGGGATTCCCGGCGACACTTTCGAGCGCATCTTCGAACCCTTCTTCACCACCAAGGAAGTCGGCAAGGGCACGGGCCTCGGGCTGTCCCAGGTGTTTGGCTTCGCCAAGCAATCGGGCGGTAACGTCGATGTGGCCAGCAAGGTTGGCCAGGGCACGGTGTTCACCCTGTACCTGCCGCAGGTGGTGCCTGAAGAAGGCGTTGAAAACCCCGCGCAGGAGGTTTGCGGGCTGGTCGCAGAAAGCGCTCAGCGCCACATTCTGGTGGTGGAAGACAACCTCGAAGTGGGCCGCTTTGCCAACCAGATTCTCCAGGACCTGGGGTACCAGACCACCTGGGCGACCAACGCCGAACAGGCGCTGGAGCTGGCCGGCGCGGATGCAATGGGGTTCGACGCGGTGTTTTCCGATGTGGTGATGCCCGGCATCACTGGCGTGGCACTGGCCAGGGAACTGCGCCGGCGCAGGCCCGGCCTGCCGGTGGTGCTGACTTCCGGCTACAGCGAGGAACTGGCGGAAAGCGGCTACGAAGGCCTGGTGTTCCTGCCCAAACCCTACTCGGCCGACCAGGTTTCACAGGTGCTGGCCAGGGCGTTGTTCAAGGGCTGAGCCCTACTCGGCCACGGCCACCTGATTGCGACCGAGGGCTTTGGCGCGGTACAGGGCCTTGTCGGCGGTGTTCATCAACCCGTGCAGGTCTTGATCCACCGCGCGGGCCCAGGCCACGCCAAGGCTGGCAGTGAGCCCATGAACCGGCTCGCTGGCCAGCCCGGCAATCGCCTTGATCAACTGCTCCGCGATGTCCCGCCCGGTCTCCAGGGACGTGTCCGGCAACAGCACCGCAAACTCCTCGCCGCCCAGCCGCCCGTACACGTCGGCCTGGCGAAACGACGCGCTGATCACCCCGCCGATCTGCCGCAGCACTTGGTCCCCGGCCTGGTGGCCGTAGGTGTCATTGATGTCCTTGAAGTGGTCCATGTCCATCATCAGCGCGCACAACGGCTGCTGATTATGCCGGCACTGTTCGTAGAGCAACTGCGCATGCTCGAAGAACGCCCGGCGGTTCATCAGGCCGGTGAGCTCGTCGGTTTGTGCGGCGCGGGTAGAAATATTGTGGGCACGTTCCATTTGCCGGGTCAGGCGAAAGGCCTTTTCCAGGGCGTCGGACAGCTTGCGCGTGGCGCCACCGACAAACGAGGAGAACACCAGCACCGCCAGCGCCATGCCGACTTGCATCGACGACGGTTGAAACAGCAGCCACACGGTGCACGGCAGCAACACCAGGCCCATGGAGACCAGGGTCATATAGCGATAGGCCGAATAACAGGAGACGGCGCTGACCGACATGCCCACCGTGAACAACATCACCAAGGCCTGGGAGAGTCGGTCATCAGTGGGCATCAGCGCCAGTGCGCCAAGCCCCCACACGCCGGCAGACAACATCAGCGTCACCCAGTAGCGCCGCTCCCAGCGCGCAGGGGTGCGATCACTGTTGGGGCAGCGAAACCAGGCCATGAACATCCAGACCCGCAGCAGTGAGGTCCCCGCCAGCACCACCAGCCAGACCAGCATTACCCGGTGATCAAAACGCTCCCAGCACAGCCAGCACAACATGGCGGCCGCCATATAACTGCCGAAAACCGCCGAAAATGACTGGCGAAACAGCTGATGCAATCGATCTGTTCGTACCTGCTCCTCGATGAAGCAATCCTGGTCCTGCCCACGCCCAAGGCCATTCATTTGGTCCGCCTGATCATACTGCTGCGACAAAGTGCCATTGTGGCATCCTGCCAGTAGCCCTAACAACTGAATCGAGCGTGCTAGAGCGCCGAAAGCAGGATAAATATAGGTGAACACCTTCTGTCTCGCCCCAAGGATCAAACGCCATCCATGAATACCTGCCCAATCACCACCCCACGCCTGATGCTCAGGCCCGTCACGGTCGACGATGCGGCCAGTGTATTCGCCATCTATGGCGATCCCGAGACCAACCGCTACAACCCGTCCGGCCCCTTGACCGACCCGGGTCAAGCCAGGGCCGCCCTGGATCGCTGGCTGAAACACTGGGCAGAACATGGCTTTGGCCAATGGGCGATTGCTACACAAGAGGCGCCGGAGTGCGTGATCGGCTTTGGGGGCATCACCTTGTACCCCTACAACGACGTTGAGCGAATCAACCTGGGCTACCGCTTTGCCGTCAGCGCCTGGGGCCAGGGCTTTGCAACAGAGCTTGCCAGGGCTGCGTTGCAATTTGGTTTTGTCGAACTGGACCAGCCGCAGGTGTACGGCGTGGTGCGTCCGGCGCATACAGCGTCAATCAAGGTGCTGGAGAAAATCGGCATGCAGCACATCGGCGAACTGGATGATGTGCCGGGGCAGGCGCCGAGCCTGGTGTACGTGGCCACCCGGCCCCTCTGAGCCGTGTATCGCAGTGTGTCCAAACACCCCTGCGATACAAAACCTTTAACCCAACCGTTTTCTCGAAACAGACGGGATACACAACTACGTTCAACTGTGAGCCAGGCACACAACCCGCCGCCGGAGACTCACCATGCACACACAGTTGAACACCCCACCCCGCCGCCTGATGGGCGCGTCGCTGCTGGCCTTTGCGCTGTTGCAGTTCGGTGCCTTCGGCGTAGCCCATGCACAGGACACGCCAGCACCTGCGGTTGCCAGCGCCAGTGCCCACGCCGCGCTCGGCCCGTTGAAGCATGTGAAGGCCGGCTTGCTGGAGGTGGCCTACGCCGAGGTCGGCCCGGCCGATGGCCCGGTGGTGATCCTGCTGCACGGCTGGCCCTACGACATTGACAGCTATTCCGAGGTAGCGCCGCTGCTGGCCGCCCAGGGCTACCGCGTGCTGGTGCCTTACGCCCGTGGCTACGGCGACACCCGTTTCCTCTCGGCAAAGACCCTGCGCAACGGCCAGCCGGCCGCACTTGCGGTCGACCTGATCGACTTCATGGACGCACTGAACATCAAGCAGGCCGTGCTCGGCGGCTACGACTGGGGCGCCCGCACCGCCGACATCGTCTCGGCGTTGTGGCCTGAGCGGGTCAAGGCGCTGGTGTCGGTCAGCGGCTACCTGATCGGCAACCAGGCCGCCGGCAAGAACCCCTTGCCGCCCAAGGCTGAGTTGCAGTGGTGGTACCAGTTCTACTTCGCCACCGATCGCGGCGCCGCCGGTTATGCAAAAAACACCCACGACTTCGCCAAGCTGATCTGGCAGATCGCCTCGCCGAAATGGGCGTTTGACGACGCCACCTTCGACCGCAGCGCCAAAGGCCTGGACAACCCCGACCACGTCGCTGTGTCGATCTTCAACTACCGCTGGCGCCTGGGCCTGGTCCAGGGCGAGAAGAGATATGCTGCGCTGGAACAGAAACTCGCCACCGCCCCGTCCATCAGCGTGCCCACCATCACGATGGAAGGCGACGCCAACGGCGCACCGCACCCGGCGGCGGAAGACTACGCCAAGCGCTTTACCGGCAAGTACGAGTACCGGCTGATCACCGGCGGCATTGGCCACAACCTGCCGCAGGAAGCGCCCCAAGCCTTTGCCAAGGCTGTGATTGATGCGGACCACTTGTGATGAAGCGCCTGCACCTTGCTGCACTCATCGCTGCGACAGCCGCCGTTGTGGCCACCGCTACCGGGGTCGCTTTTGGGGGCCCTGGTGGCACGAGCGAGCCTTCGCCGATCTACGGCGTGACGATTCCCGACGGCTACCGCCAATGGGAGCTGATCGCCCCGGCCCAGGAAGCCGACCCGCTGAATGAACTGCGGGTGGTGCTGGGCAACCAGGTCGCGCTCAAGGCTTATCGCGACGGCACGTTGCCCTTCCCTGACGGCACCGTGCTGGCCAAACTGGCCTGGAAACATGTGCAGTCGCCCGAGTCCAAGACCGCCTCGATTCCCGGCGCGGCAACCACCGTGCAGTTCATGGTCAAGGACTCAAAGAAATACGCAGCGACGGGAGGCTGGGGGTTTGGGCGGTTCATCAACGGCAAGCCGGCGGACCAGGCGCAGCATGAGACGTGCTTTGCCTGCCATCAGGCGTTGGTGAAGAACCATGATTATGTGTTCACGCGGCTGGCGCCTTGAAGCAATCCATTGCGGCGAGGGAAACGCGGTTTGATCTGCCTACCGTTTCCCTGTCATTCTGCGGCGCGATCTACTTGCCACTCA
The DNA here is from genome assembly GCF_012935715.1 of Pseudomonas sp. ADAK13. Lineage (NCBI taxonomy): Bacteria > Pseudomonadati > Pseudomonadota > Gammaproteobacteria > Pseudomonadales > Pseudomonadaceae > Pseudomonas > Pseudomonas sp. ADAK13. The sequence goes on along the minus strand of NZ_CP052860.1, from coordinate 5,526,963 downwards.
ATACTTACGCCGCATGGAAGCCCGTCTATGTTTGTTTATCGCTGGAGCGCCCTGTTCCTCGGCTGCCTGCTGTCGCAGCTGTGCATTGCCAGCGCACTGCCTATCGACCCTCGCGGCGAGAGCCTGTATCAACAGGCCCTCCCGTACCTGCAACAAGCGAACGCCAAGATGGAAGCGGTGCCCGCCAACTTTCCCACGGCAAGTGCGCAGGAAAGAGAACGGGCGATGGTGCTGATGCAGGAAGCCGGCGAGTTACTCAAGCCAGCCGTTGCCCTGCTTGAGCAAGCAGCAGCGCTTGATCACCCGGTGGCGCAGCATCGCCTCGCGATGATCTACATCCTCTTGCTTTCGCCGACCGACGTGATCAAGGAAAAGGCTTGCCCGCTGATGGAAAGAAGCCTGGCTCAAGGCTTCGCACCGCCGGCACTGGGAATATCCTCCTTTTGTTGGGAATTCACCGATACACCCCAGTACAAAACTGCGCTGCTGGCGATTGAAGCCAGCGCGCCCCTGTATGAGGCGTACTTTCCACAACCGGTTGTGAAGCTCGAGTGCAAAAACGAAATGCCCCAAGGCATGGCGATGCAATGGGGCAGCAGTCGCGATTTTCAGGCTGAAACGTATCGACTGCTGGGAGACTACGACCGCGCAAGGCGCACGGAGTATTACCAGAAGGCGATTGAGATCAACGACTGCTACAAGGCAAAAAGACGCCTGGCGATGCGTTCGTAGTCGCAGGCGCGGCGGCTTATCAGGCCGGCACACCCAAAATGATATGGGACGCCTTGATCACCGCCGTGGCACTCACGCCCGGCTTCAGGCCCAACTCGGCCACCGCATCGCGGGTCACGATGGAAAACACCTTCGAGCCGCCCGCCAATTCGATCACAACCTCAGCATTTACCGCGCCGTCATTCACGCTCAGCACTTTGCCTTCCAGGCAGTTGCGGGCCGAGAGGCGGATGTCGCTGGACTCAGTCATCAACATCACCCACGGCGCCTTGATCAGCGCGACCGCTTCCTTGCCCACGGCGATGCCGAGGTTGCGGATGCTTTCCAGGGTCACCACGGCTACCAACTGCTCGCCGCCTGGCAGGGTCAACACGACTTCAGCGTTGACCGCGCCTTCCTGGACCTGGCTGACCTGGCCTTTGAATACGTTGCGTGCACTGACTTTCATGGGAACGGTCCTTTTCTTGACTTATAGGTTAGGAATTGCCGGGCATGATTAAACGCAGCGTTGTGTAAAAACAACTATAGCGCCCTGCTCTGCCGGCAAGCCGCTGAAAAAGTCCTGCCCAAAAAAAGGCCGCCTAACAGGCGGCCTTCATTTGGAGCATTTACCCGCGACTGATTAAAACAGCGCGTAGGTGTAGTTGAAGATCAGGCGGGTTTGATCCTGGTCGGCCGTGCCGGTGTTGTGGCCGTGGTAGCTACCGGTACGGAAGGTAGTACCGAAGCCTTTCAGCGGGCCCTCTTGCACGACGTAATCAAGACGGAAATCGGTTTCGCGTTCCGACTGATCGCTGCCACCAGCAACCTTGGCCTTGATGTCGCTGCCGTTGAGGTAAGCAACGGAGGCTTTCAGGCCTGGCACCAGGGTTCTGAAGTCATACAGGTACTGACCGAAATTGACTTGCTCGCCCGCACGGGAGAACTGGCCAACCACCGCATCCGTGAACAGGTAGAAGTCGGAGCCGGCCGCGCCTTGTGCAGTAGGGTCGGCGATGCTGCCCTGGTTGACCCACACGAAGCCACCGTCGTCACTCACGCCAATGTGGCCGAGCATCAACTGGCTGCCGCCCAACTGGTAGGTGAATGCAGCACTGTAGGTTTTGTTGTCGACTTCACCGGCGTGCTTGGCATAACCGCCGTTGTTGTTGAAGGCGTAGCCGGCCGAACCGTTTTTGCCGTCGCTGGTGCTGTCGAAATAGCGCAGGTCGGTCTTGAACGATTGGTCATTGCCCAACGGCAGTACGTGCACCAGGCCGAAGTAGTTCTGTTTGTAGAAGTCTTCCAGGTCAGCGTAGTAGTACTGCAACGTCAGGTTTTTAGCGATGGCGTTATCGGAAGAACCAAACGGCTGGTAGTCAACGCCGCCGAACCGGAAGCTGTCGCTGTCACGCGTGGCGCCGGCGACGCTCAGGCCAGTTGAGTTACTCGATGCACGACCTTCAGCCTTGTTCAACTCGCCGCCGGTGAAGGTGACGTTGGGAATGTCCTTGGAGGTCAGGATGCCGCCGTCAAAGGTTTGCGGCGCGGCACGGCTGTCGTTGGACACCAGGATCGGCAGGATCGGGGCCAGGCCACCGCCTACGTGCAATTCAGTCTGGGAAATACGGAATTTAACGTTGCCGGCTGCGCGACCGAAGCTGTCAGCAGGCTCGGTGCCGTTGTTCTTGACCGGAAAGAAACTGTTGCCGTTACCCGACAGGCCATTGCCCGCGGCGTGGCCATCGCCACCGTCCAGGCGCAAGGCGCCGAACGCCATCACGTCGAACCCGATGCCTACGGTGCCTTGGGTGTAACCGGATTTGTAGTCGAAACGCAGTACTTGAGCCGCTTCGCGCAGGTCATTCGCGGTGCCGGAGTGAACGTCGGCGTTGTAGTACATGGTGCGCGAACTGATCGATGAGTGGCTGTCTTCAAGAAAGCCACTGTGACCGTTACCTGTGCCGAGTGAGCCAAGACCAAAATCATCTGCGCAGGCTTGTTGTGCGAGGACAGCCGCGGTGATGGCCAAAGCTAATGTAGAGAGTTTCATTTACTGCGCCCCTATGAACATTATTTTTTTACTGTCCTTCGAGCGAATACCGTTGCGGCCCTGCAAACGCTGCGGATTGTGGCATGGGGCCTAGGGCGCAGAATGTGAAATTTTTGTCATGTAGCGATGAAAAAACCGTCACATAAAGGCCGTACAAGCCGGCCTTTTTTGAGGGCTGATTGCCGTTGAGTTGTATGACGACTGCTATGTCGCCGTGCGCTGATCAGGCTGGAGTCGGCTGCGAAAATGCGAGAAATGGTAGGCAACTGCCAGCCACACAAACCAGGCCGGCATCACGCAGAGTGCCAGGCGAGTGTCTGGGCGAAGTGCCAGTAGGCAAAGTACAAACGCCAGGAACCCAAGTGAAACCCAGGCCATCGGCACACCACCGGGCATTTTGTAGAGCGATTTTTCATGTAGCTGCGGGCACTTTTTCCGATAGGCGATGTAGGACGCCAGGATCGTCGACCAGGTAAAGATCACCAAAATCGCCGACACGGTTGAGACGATGGTAAAGGCGGTCATCACTTCCGGGACTATAAACAGCAGCAACAAGCCGAGCAGCATCAGGAAGGTGGTAAACGCCAGGCTGATAAACGGCACGCTATTGTTCGACAGTCGCCGAAAGATCCCCGGCGCATCTCCCAGGTCCGCCAGGCCAAACAACATGCGGCTGGCCGAGAACACCCCGCTGTTGGCCGACGAGGCCGCCGAGGTCAGCACCACGAAATTCACGATCCCGGCGGCAGCGGGAAACCCGGCCACCAGGAACAGCTCGACAAACGGACTTTTGCTGGGCGACACCTGCTGCCACGACGTCACGGCGATGATGCACGCCAGGGCCAGCACGTAAAACAGGATGATCCGCAGCGGAATCGAGTTGATCGCCTTGGGCAACGTCTTCTCCGGCGAGCGGGTTTCTGCTGCCGCCGTGCCGATCAGTTCCGTACCGGCGAACGAGAAGATCGCCATCTGGAACCCGGCAAAGAAGCCGAACAACCCATTGGGAAACGCCGCCTGTTTATCCAGCAAATGGTTCAGGGAGGCCGTGACGCCGGTGGGTGACACAAACGAACTGGCAATCAGCACCACGCTCACGCCGATCAAGGTCACCACGGCGATGATCTTGATGATCGCAAACCAGAACTCCACCTCACCAAACAGCCGCACCGTGAGCACATTCAAGGCAAACAGGGTCAGCAGCATCGCAATCGCCGGGATCCAGGCCGGCACGTCCGGGAACCAGTACTGGAAAAAACCGCCGACCACCACCGCATCCCCCACCACCGCAACGCTCCAGCTCAGCCAATACGACCAGCCGAGAAAAAACGCCGCACGCGGCCCCAGGTACGCACCGGCGAAGTCGGCGAAGCTTTTGAAGTTCAGGTTGGATAACAGCAGCTCGCCCATGGCGCGCATCACGAAATACACAAACAGCCCGATGATCATGTAGATCAGGATGATCGAGGTGCCGGACAGCGCAATGATCTTGCCCGAGCCCATGAACAGGCCGGTGCCAATCGCACCGCCCATGGCCATCAGTTGAATGTGTCGGTTGTTGAGGGTGCGTTGCAAAGCGGGCTTTTCAATAAGCCCGGGCGCGGTTGTTTTCATCACAAAACCTCTTGTTATGTTTTTGAGTTTTGGCAGAAAAAAGTCAGGCGGCTTTTATTGTTGGAATGGCGTCGGGATCAGGCGTGTTTGTTCTCGAAACCATGCAGCACATTGACGGCGTTGATGCCGATTTCATCGACCATGTAGCCGCCCTCCATCACAAACAGCGTGGGCACGCCGACGCTGGCGATGATCTCGCCGATGCCCAGGAAGTCGCGGCTTTCGAGGAGGAAATGGCTGATGGGGTCGTCCTTGAAAGTGTCGACGCCGAGGGAAATCACCAGCACTTGCGGCGAGAACTTTCTGAGTTGATTGCAGGCGTCGAGCAACGCTTCTTTATAGGTGGCCCAACCGGTGTTTTTCGCCAGCGGGTAATTCAGGTTGAACCCCTCGCCTGCCCCGGCGCCACGCTCGTCCCTGAAGCCCGAATAGTAGGGATACGACACGGACGGATCGCCATGCAGCGAGACGAACATCACGTCGCTGCGGTCGTAGAAAATGTTCTGCGTGCCATTGCCGTGGTGGAAGTCCACGTCCAGCACCGCGACACGCCTGGCCCCTTGGGTGATCGCCTGTTGCGCGGCGATGGCCGCGTTATTCAGGTAGCAATAACCGCCCATGTATTCCCGCGCCGCATGGTGGCCCGGTGGCCGGCACAGGGCGAAAGCACTGCTGTGGCCCTCGTCAATGACCGCCAGGCCGGTGAGCGCGATGTCGGCGCTGGTCTTCACCGCTTCCCAAGTGGTGCGGGTGATCGGCGAACCGGCGTCCATCGCGAAAAAGCCGAGTTTGCCGTCGATGAATGCCGGCACCTGGTCATTGGCCAAATCACGCACCGGCCACACCAGCGGCAACGCATCATGGGCACGGCCGATCGCGGTCCATTCGGCCCAGGCGGTTTCGAGGAAGGACACGTAGCGTTCGCTGTGGGCGTTGACGTAACAAGCCCGGTCGAACGTGCGCGGCACGATGATATCGCCCAGCCCCACGTGCTTGACCCGGTCACGCACCGTGTCGGCGCGGCTGGGTTGTTCAAAGGACGGCTTGAGCACGCCATCCTTGAGTTCGGTGCCATGGTGCAAACGATGAGAGTCGCTAAAAACAGTCAGCATGAAAAACATCCACCCGTAAAAGACAGGTGATTATTTTGTTCTGGCTGCGGTGGGCTTTCTTTGCTTTTACGTGCGCCGATGCTAGCGTAATCGGGCATTTTTACCCCAAAGAGCTGCCATGAAGAAAAATAAAACCAAACAGGTCGCACTTGACGACACCGACCTCGCCATCCTCGCGTTGCTGCAGGAAGACGCGAGTATTTCCAACGCCGAACTCAGTGAGCGGCTGTCCCTCAGCCTCACCCCATGCTGGCGTCGGCGTAAACGTCTGGAGGAAGAAGGCGTGATCAAGGACTACCAGGCCAACCTGGATCGCAAGATCCTAGGCCTGGAAATCATGGCGTTTGTGCATGTGCGGTTTGCGGTGCATTCCGACCATACGCCGGAGGATTTTGAAGCGGTGATCAAGGAACTGCCCGAGGTGCAGTCCTGCCACAAGATCACCGGCGATGCGGATTATCTGCTGCAGGTACTGGCGGAGGATCTGGATGCTTACAGTGATTTTGTGGAGAGCGTGTTGCGGCGGCAGTTGGGGATTGCGTCGATCCAGTCGAGTTTGGCGTTGCGGGAGGTGAAGGCGACGAGTCGGGTAGCGATTCCGGGGCGGGTGGGGAAGTGATCCCTGGCCACAGGTAAAGCCATACCTCTGTAGTGTTTCCTACAAACAGCCGAAATCTGCCTTTACATGTAGCATTTACTACCAATACACTCATTCTCGCCAAGCCGTAGCAAAAACAACAAGGCGAGATATGACCAACCTACGCGACAAACTCACCGACGCCGCACTCAGCCCTACGCCTTCCGAGCGCAAGGTGATCCGTGCCCTGCTCGATCATTATCCGCGCAGCGGCCTCGGTTCCATGGCGCGCCTGGCGGAACACGCCGGGGTCAGCGACCCGACCATCATGCGGCTGGTGAAGAAGCTCGGTTTCGGGGGCTACGCCGAATTCCAGGACGCGCTGCTCAGCGAAATGGACCACCGCCTGCGCTCGCCGATCACCCTGCTGCAACCCCGGGCGCACTCGTCGCAGGATGACGCCTGGACCACCTACCTGGATGACTGCAATCGCGCCCTTCAGGACACCCAGGCCCTGACCCAACCCGAAGACGTGCGGGTGCTGACCGAATGGGTGCTGGATACCAAACATCAAGTGTTCGGCTTCGGCGGCCGGCTCAGCAGTTTTCTCGCCGGCTATCTGGTGAATCACTTGCGCCTGTTGCGCCCGGGTTGTCATGCCCTCGAAGACAACGCCCAGTTGCCCGACCGAATCCATGACATCCAGCGCCAGGACCTGGTGCTGCTCTTCGACTATCGCCGCTACCAAACCCAGGCCAAGCGCGTGGCCGCCGCCGCCAAGGCCCGGGGCGCGCGGGTGGTGTTGTTCACTGATATCTACGCCTCGCCGCTGCGGGAATTGGCCGACCTGATCATCAGTTCCCCGGTGGAGTCGGTGTCGGCCTTCGACACCATGGTGCCCGCCCTCGCACAGGTGGAGGCCCTGATCGCCACCCTCACCCAACACAGCAATGGCCTGGATGCCCGCCTGGAAGGGATCGACGCCCTTCGCACGGAATTCGCCGCTCACCTTTTGGAGGAAAAATAACCATGTTCACGCTCCCCCATCATTCGCCCCGCGACATTCCCTTCACGCGGGACACTACCGCCTTGCTGCTGGTGGACATGCAACGCGCCTGGCTCGACCCGGCGCTCGACCCGCACTTGCAGGGACCGCAGGCGGCGTACTTCCTGAACCGCGCCCGGGACACGGTAATTCCCAATCAGGTCAAGCTGTTGAATGCGGTGCGTGAAGCCAAACAGAACGTGCTGCACACCATCATCGAAAGCCTGACGGCGGATGGCCGTGATCGTTCTCTGGATCACAAGCTGTCGGACATGCATCTGCCCAAGGGCAGCTATCAGGCCGGCGTGATTGACGAGCTGACGCCGGTGGAGAATGAAATCGTGTTGCCCAAGACGTCGTCCGGGGTCTTCAACTCCACCAACATCGACTACGTGCTGCGCAACCTGGAAACCCGGCACCTGATCATCGCCGGCATCGTCACCGACCAATGCGTGGACATGGCGGTGCGTGACGCGGCGGACCGGGGCTATCTGGTGACGTTGATTGAAGACGCCTGCGCGACCTACACCCCGGAGCGTCATCACGCCTGCCTGGAAGCGATCAAGGGTTATTGCTGGATCACCGACACTCAAACCGTGATCAACCGTTTGCAGGAGTGGCGCCCGTGAGCTTGATCCAGCCAACGCCCATGACCACCATCGTCACCACCGACCTGATTGGCGTGACGCGCGGACGCTCGTTTCCCGCTGACGAGCTTGAGAGTTATCAGCAGGCCGGTGTGGGCTGGGTACCGGCCAACAGCGCACTGACGCCGCAAGACCGGGTGGCCGAGAATAATCCGTGGGGCTCCTGCGGCGATTTGCGCCTGATCCCCGACATGACTACCCGCGTGCAGGTGCCCAACGGCCCGGACGCCACTGCACCCGCGCTGGACTTTATTCACGCCGACATTTGTGAGACCGATGGCCAGCCCTGGGCCGCCTGCCCACGCACGCTGCTGCGTAACGAGATCCAGCGGTATCGCGACGAGCTGGGGCTTGAAGTCACGGCGGCGTTCGAGCACGAGTTCAACCTGGGCTACAAAGACCCGAATAACGCGCACCATGCCTTTTCCCTCTCGGCCCAGCATCACGCCGCGTCATTTGGTGGCTGGCTGTTGAGTGCGTTGAAAGCTGCCGGTGTCGAACCGGAGATGTTTTTGCCCGAATACGGCAAGGCGCAATACGAAGTCACCTGCCGCCCCACTCAAGGCGTGGCCGCTGCGGATCGTGCGGTGAATGTGCGGGAGATCACCCGGGAAATCGCCCGGCAGATGGGCCTGGATATCAGCTTCTCGCCCAAGCTGGAAGCCGACGGTGTGAGCAACGGTGTGCACCTGCATATCAGCCTGCAGGACCCGGCCGGCAATGCGGTGATGTACGACGGGCAAAGCAGCAACGGGCTGTCCGAAACAGGCCGGCAATGGGCCGCAGGCGTGTTGAAATTCCTGCCGGCGTTGTGCGCCTTCAGCGCGCCCACGCCGATTTCCTATCTGCGTCTGAAGCCGCATCACTGGAGTGCGTCCTACGCCAACCTCGGCCAGCGCAATCGCGAAGCGTCACTGCGGATCTGCCCGACGATCACCCTCGGCGGCAAGTCCCCGGCCAAGCAATACAACCTGGAATTCCGTCCGCTGGATGCAACCGCCTCGCCGCACCTGAGCATGGCCACCGTGCTGATCGCCGGCCGGCTCGGCATCCAGCAAAAGCTCACGCTGGACAGTTCCTCCGATGAAGACCCGGAGTCCATGAGCGAAGCACAACGCCAGGCACGCAACATCCGCGCCCTGCCCGGCACCCTCGCCGATGCACTGGCCAGTCTGCGCAATAACCCGCAACTGCTGGAACAACTGCCGCCCTTGATGATGGAGGCCTACTTCGCGCTGAAAGCCGAAGAGCTCAACTCCACCGAGAAACTGACGCCTGCCGAATTGTGTGATCACTATGCCCGCCTCTACTGAAACCGCCGAACACGGCCTGTACAAGAAGCCCGTGTACCGGGTCAGCCGGGAAGATTCCGAACACCCGGTGATTCTGGTGTGCGAACACGCCAGCTCCTATATCCCGGATCAGTTGAATGCCCTGGGGTTGAGCCCCGAGGCGGCAAAGGAACACATCGCCTGGGACATCGGCGCGCTGAAACTGGCGGAGCGGCTGTCAAAAGCCCTCGGTGCAACGTTGATCTCGGCGGCCTATTCGCGGCTTTTGATCGACCTCAACCGCCCGCTGGAAGCCCCGGACAGCATTCCGCCGCGCAGTGAGATCTACGACGTACCGGGCAACCGGGAGCTGCCCGAGAGCGTTCGCCGGTACCGCCAGCAGACCTTGTTCACGCCCTTTCACCAGCGCCTGGATGAACTGATCGACGCCCGCCTGGCCGCGGGCCGCGAAGTGCGCATCGTCGCGGTTCACAGCTTCACCCCGGTTTACCACGGCCAGCCACGCCGCCTGGAAGCCGGTGTGTTGTATGCCCGGGCCGCCACCTACGCCCAAGGCATGCTCGATGGCCTGGCCGCTCACGGCCTGAACGTCGCGGCCAATCAACCTTATGAAATCGATGTGCTGGGCGACATGACGGTGCCGTTCCATGGCGACCGGCGCGGCATCGACGCGGTACTGCTTGAGGTGCGCAACGACTTGCTGCGCACACCCGAAGCACTTGAGTCATGGACCGACTATTTGGCACCCCTGCTGTAACTGCTGCTGTTGGCTGGACCGGTCTTACAACTATAAAAAAAACCGCCTGGGCGTCTTTTAACCTGCCGGGTTCAAGAACATGTTCGGCCGCTTTGGCGGCTGCGCATTCGCCTTACTTCATACGGAAGTACCCCATCATGGCAATTGAAGAGTTTGGCTATAAACAAGAATTGAAGCGCAGCTTGTCCCTCACGGATCTGGTGATCTACGGGATGATCTTCATGATCCCCATCGCGCCCTTCGGTGTGTATGGCTACGTGAACAGCGAGGCGCCCGGCATGGTGCCGCTGGCCTACATCATCGGCATGGTCGCGATGCTGTTCACCGCCTTGAGCTACGGCAGCATGGCGCGGGCGTTTCCGATTGCGGGCTCGGTGTATTCCTATGCCCAGCGCGGGTTGAATCCCGGTGTCGGTTTTATTGCCGGCTGGTTGCTGTTGCTCGACTACTTGCTGATTCCGCCGCTGCTGTACATCTACGCGGCGATTGCGCTGAACCACTTGTACCCCGAGATTCCAAAAACGGTGTTTATCCTGGCGTTCCTGATCAGCGCCACGCTGGTCAACCTGCGCGGCATGACGTTCACCGCACGCATGAACATCGTCTTCCTGCTGGCGCAACTGGTGGTGCTGGGGATTTTCCTGGTGTGTGCCTGGAAGGCCCTGCACGGTGGCGCCGGCAATGGCCACCTGACGCTGGCGCCGCTGTATAACCCCGGTGGATTCAACGTGGGGTTGCTGATGCAGGGCGTTTCAATCGCGGTGCTGTCGTTCCTGGGCTTTGACGCAATCTCAACGCTGGCGGAAGAAACCAAGGGCGATGCCGGGCGCAGTGTGGGCCGGGCGGCGTTGATCAGTTTGCTGGTGATGGGCGCGATCTTTGTGGCGCAAACCTGGCTGGCCACCGACCTTGCAGCGGGCATGGGCTTCACGTCCGCCGACTCGGCGTTTTATGAAATCGCCGCGATCGCCGGAGGCAACTGGCTGGCGTCACTGACGGCGATTGCCACGGCGTTGGCGTGGGGTGTGGCGGTGTCCATCACCTCACAGGCCGCAGTCTCGCGGTTGCTGTTCGGCATGGCCCGGGATGGCAAGCTGCCGGGAATCCTGGCGAAGGTCCATCCGAAGTACAGCACACCCTACCTGAGCATTTACCTGGTGGGCGTGCTGTCGCTGATCATCTGCTACTTCTTCATCGACACCGTGGACACCCTCACCTCGCTGGTGAACTTCGGCGCCCTCAGCGGCTTCATGATCCTGCACATCACCGTGATCAACTACTTCTGGCGGCGCATGAAGTCGCGCAATGTGTGGCGGCACCTGATCACACCAGTGCTGGGGTTTGTCATCACCTTCGCGATCATGTTCAACATGGGCTTGCAGGCACAGAAACTCGGGATTGCCTGGGTAGTCATCGGGCTGGTCTACCTGTGGTTCCTGAGCCGCAAGGGCGCGAACCTGGTGTTGTCCAAGGACATCTGAAGGCTAGTGCAGGGACTGCTGCAGAAACTCACTGATCAACGTGAGGACCTGCTGCTGGATCTGCGGTTTGGGACGGGCGCCCTTGGCATCCAGGCAGATGAAGCCTTCGCCGGGGTCGCTCTGTTCAATCCGCTCCACCGCGCCTGGCTTGCAGATGGGCAGGAAAGTGAAGTGGGTGGCGTCGCTGATTTCCACGTAGCGTGAAGTCTTCTGCGGCAGGCGTTTGGCCAAGTCAGCCGACTCCAGTTTTGCCGGCAACTCCGGCGACGGCGTGCCCGCCGCAATCACCAGCGTGGGCCGATGCAGCGCCGCGAGGCTGTCGTCACTGAAGCCACGGGCGAAGCCCAGGTCCAGGGAAACAATGGCCGCCACGCGCGGGTCGCTCACGTCCTCGGCCAGGCGTTGCTTTGCCTGCTCGGTACGGCCGGCCTCAATCAGTTCATACGCCTTGCACGGCGCAATCTCGGAATGCACCTTGCAGTCCTCGGTAAAGCGCTGCGGATCAAACCGGGCACCGCCGACTTCCAGAGCGGTCCAGCCACCGAGCGAGTGCCCCACTACGGCGATCTTGTGCGGGGCCACCGCGCCAAAGCGTTTGGGCTGGGCGATCACGGCATCAATCACCCGATGGATATCGAGGGGCCGCTTCCAGAGCTCGGAGGCGGCGGGCTGCGTGCGGTCCTTGCTGGTGGTGCCGGGGTGGTTGGGCGAGGCGACGATATAACCCTGCCCGGCCAACGCACTGGCGAGCCACGACTGGTTGATCCAGTTACCGAAGATACCGTGGGAAATCACCACCAGCGGATGCTCGCCGGCGGCAGGCGCGGCGTCTTTCAAGGCCGGCGCACCGACAAAAACCGGATTGTCGGCGATCAGTTGCGGCGTGCCGGCGGCATGGGTCGGGTACCACACCGCCACCTGCAACGGCCTGCCGTGTTCTGCGTCGGGAATTACGATTTCCTGGAATCCGACCTGCACGTTATCGGCCAGGGCCAGGCCGGACACAACCATCAACAACAGCGCAGCACACAGCGTTTTCATCCTTGAGTTCCCTAAGTGGCTAAGCGCCATATTCTGACACAGGCGGCGAGTGCTGCGTCCTACTGTGCGTTGTATTCAGCGAAGCTCCTCTGCCAACCACTCAACCAGCGCGCGAACTTCGGCAGTGTCTCCGGCGCCCTGTTGCCGGAACACCGACAGGGCATCCGGCAAGGCAACACTTTCGGCACAGGGTCGCACCAGGGTTCCGTTGTCAATAAGCCGGCCGGCAGTGCGCTGCCACCCCATCGCAATGCCGTGCCCTTCGACGGCGGCCTGAAGCATCAGAGGGTAACTGTCGAACACGGCACCCTTCGCATTGCCTTCCAATGCATGGCCAACAGCAAGCAGCCAGCTGTCCCATTCCATCAAGTGAGGCGGTGTCGCGCGGTGATGTAAAAGCGTGCACTGGGTCAGTTCATCGACGCTTAGCGCTTGCCCGGCAGCCAGATAGTGCGGACTGCACACCGGGAACACTTCATCTGCGGCGGTGAATACCAACCGGTGCATCCCACTGGCACGCCGGGTGCTCTGCAGCGCGACGTCGAAGTGCCCGTCGAATTCGGTCAGGGGGCGCGTGGTAGTCGCCACCTGGATTTCGATTGCCGGATGCTGTTGGTGGAAAGTCGACACCCCTGGCTTTACTGACGGTAGGACTTTTGCTGTCGAACGTCAGCAGCCTGCATCAACCTACCGCAAGCGGCAGTTCATGGCCGCTGGGCCTTTTGTTTTCCATCGGAGCGGTGGCGTTGTGGCTGTTCTTCAGCGTGGTGAATCAGCGGGTTCTGTCGCAATCACTGACGGCCTGGACCGGACTGATGATGGTCGGCGCCGGAATAGGCACGCTGTGCGTGTTGCCCGTTGTGCAGATGCTCGGCTTGCTCCAGCTGCCAACTCTGGGTTTCAGCTTTTCCCTGGCCGGCAACCTGTATGCCTGGGGCCTGGGCATCGCGTTGATGTCTTCGGTGATTGGGGCATGGGCCTGGAACACCGCCTCCCGGCGCCTGCCCATGGCGCTGTCCGGGCAACTGATTGCCCTGGAATCGCTGTTCGCCACACTGTTGGGATTGTGGTTCAAGGCTCGATTGCCAACGGTGCTGGAGGCCATGGGCTTGGCAACGGTGCTGGTTGGCGTGGTAATGGCTGTGCGAATCATACTGACGGGCAGTCGCCCAAAAAACAGCAGCTGAGCGCTCTGTTACAGTGCACTTACAGACCCAAACCACGGATGGCTTCATGGCACAAACCGTTGCAGGCGGAATCGACGCTGACGGCTTTATCCTCCCCGCGCCCACGGTCCGACTACAGCCGCAGTTCCAGGCATTGCTGGACGATGCTTGCGCTTCACTTGCGCAGTCAGGGCCTTTGCTGGATGGGATTTACCTGTATGGAAGCATCGCCAGGGGTGATGCCAGACCCGGCGTATCGGACCTGGACCTTACGCTTGTACTGCGTGATCCTCCCGCTGCGCAGGAGATGCAAACACTGGAGGCCGTTCGCGTTGCGTTGGAGGCGCGGCATCCGGAAGTCATAAAGATTGATTTCGATATCGGCTGGCGAACTGAAGTGCTGGCACCGGAAAACAGGTTCAGCTGGGGTTATTGGCTCAAGCATCACTGCCGTTGTTTATGGGGCAACGACCTGACAGAACGCTTCGAACCGTTCCGGCCATCGCTTGCGATTGCCAAGGCGGTGAACGCAGACTTCGAAGCGACGCTTACCCGCTACGCCACGTTGATTGATAACGCGACCAGTGATGCCGCGTCGTGCCGCCTGCAACGGGAGGCTTCGCGCAAGCTCGTGCGTGCAACCCACGTGCTCCGCCCGCAACACGAATTGAGGTGGCCGCAAACGCTGGACGAGCATGTAGAGCTATTCGTCCAGCGTTACCCGTCTTTGCAGCCTCAAGCGGATTTTTTCCTGTCCCAGGCTAAAAAACCCGCGTGCGACGAAACGTTTTCGACGCGCCTTCGCGAGTTTCTAGCCTGGATGGTGACTGCGGTCTAGTTTCAGACCGGCGTCCCTGGCTTGATGTCATACGCCTTCTGCACCAGCGCCGAGCGCTTACCCAGGCCCTCGCGGCTCTTGCGGGTCCAGGCCGCATCGAGTTGTTTGCGCTGCTGATCGATGATCTCTTTCGGCTCGACATTGCGGTAATTGTCGATGGCGCCAGTGATCACGGCGATGGTGGTCTCAAATACCGGCTCGGGGTCGTACTGCTCGTGTGGAAACGCGAGCTTGCTGTAGTCGAACAGACGCTTGGAGGCGTCGTCCTGCCAACTTTTCCAGGTCTCGAACATGCGATCATTAAAACCAGTCAGAAAAGGCCCTGGGTTAACGGTTGCCACTTCAATACCAAACTCCTTGAGTTCCTGGCTCATCGCCTCGGCAATCGCTTCCACGGCATGTTTCGACGAGGCGTATGCCCCGGCAAACGGGTCAGCGGTCAGGCCTGCCACCGAGGACATGAAGACGATCTTGCCCTGCTGCTTCAGGACCATCTTCTTGGCGATCAGTTGGGTCAGCATCAAGGGGCCAATTACATTGACCTCATACTGGCGTCGAAGATTTTCGGCAGGAATATCCAGTGTCGAGCCGCCTTCAGAAATGCCGGCATTGTTCAACAGCACCTCCACCTCCCACTCCGCGGCCTTGCGCCGGTCGCCTTCGTCGGTCACGTCGAGTTTTTCTATTCGAAGGCTCACACCCCGGCGTCTGGCTTCTTGTTCCAGCGCATGTATCTGCGCCACGATTTCCACGCCGGCGATCACATCCAGGCCTTTGTCGGCGAGTCTGAGGGCCACTTCAAAGCCAAACCCTGTGCCTGCTCCGGTTACCAGAACTGTCATGTTTTTCCCCTGAGTGATGGATGTGCGACAGGTATAAAAACGGCACGCGTTTCGCCCGCTCATAGGTGTCTGTCCGACAGAGCCGGACATGCGTTCAACCGATTCGCCACATGACGGACGAACGGTGCCGCACCGGGCATGTGCTAATGTGCATCCACGCTCACCTCAACGTGCCCCGCCCATGTCCATCGCCGATAACCTGCTCGCCTTCACCTTCGCCGCGACGCTGTTGACCCTCACACCCGGGCTGGACACGGCCCTGGTGTTGCGCACCGCGACGGTCGAAGGCAAACAACAGGCGTTGCGCGCCACCTTGGGCATCAACGCCGGCTGTTTGCTGTGGGGCGCGGCAGTGGCCTTTGGGCTGGGCGCTCTGATTGCCGTGTCCGAGGTGGCCTTCAACGTCTTGAAGTATTGCGGCGCGGCCTACCTGGCGTGGCTGGGCCTGAACATGCTGGTGCGCCCGCGTCGCTCATTAGCGTCTGTCGAGGCCGACGGAAAACCCGGCGCCAACTGGTTCCTGAAAGGCATGCTGGGCAACGTCCTGAATCCCAAGATCGGGATTTTCTACGTGTCTTTCCTGCCGCAGTTCATCCCCCAAGGCCACTCTATGGTGGGATGGACATTCGGGCTGGTGAGCATCCACGTGGTCATCAGCCTGATCTGGGCGCTGGTGTTGATCGGTGCCACGCAGCCACTGGCCGGCGTGCTGCGGCGCGAAAAAGTGATCCAGTGGATGGACCGCACCACCGGCCTGATCTTTGTGCTGTTTGCGGCCCGTCTGGCGTTCAGCAAGCGCTGAGGTCAGCGTCGGTCCCGGTGCCGGACCAGCCCTTCCAGGGTAAACCGTGCCTGTGTCAGCACCACGTCGCGCACCAGTTCCATTTCCTTCTGGTTCACTTCGGTCCAGTTCAGGGCCGAGAGCAGCTTGGGTTTCTGTACCCGAAAGGCCAGCCCTTGGGTGAACAGCGCCATCGAATGAATCACCGTGCGATCGTCCTCGACGGCAAGGCCCGACAATCGCGCGATCAGCAGCCGGATGACATTGGCAATGCGCGCCTTGAAGCGTTCTTCGAACGCCATGGTCGCGCTTTCAGGGCAGAGTCCCGCCTGGTGACGGTCAAGAAACGCCCGCCACGCCGTGGTTTGCGGGCTGTCCTGGATCGTTGAAACCACCGCACCGAGAATGCCCAATGAGGCTTCGATCAGCGCCTGATCGTTAGCGCCCTCACCGGCCAATGCGCTTTCTGCCGCTTCAACGGTGGGCGCCATTTTTCGCCACAGCAGCGTGATCAAGTGCTCCACGCACGCCAGGTACACGCCTTCCTTGCCATCGAAGTAATACTGGATCGCCGGCGCATTGACCCCGGCCGCGTTCGCGATGTCCCGGGTGGACGCGCCGTCGTAGCCACGCTCGCCAAATACCCCGACGGCCGCCTCGACAATACGTGCGCGGGTTTCTTCACCCCGCTGATAACCCCCTTCGGCGGCTGGTTTGTGTCGTGCCATGTGCAACTCCATTTTTTTAACGTAACCAAAATATACCAGTTGACAAAAATTCGCGAAAAAACGAATTTATTCCAACTGATATAAAACTGGAGTGACTTGATGTCTGCTGCACCTCCCTCTTCTCAGGTCATTCCTGAAACCACCGTCAACGGCCAACGTGGCAAAGCCCGACGGATTCTACTGTCACTCGCCGGCGTGGCGCTGTTGGCCGGGCTGGCGTGGGGCGCCTGGTGGTGGCTCGCCGGGCGCTTTATCGAGACCACCGACGACGCCTATCTGCAAGCCGACAGCATCAGCGTGGCGCCGAAAATCAACGGTTACGTCGCCGACGTGCTGGTGGCCGATAACCAGAACGTCAAGCGCGGCGACGTGCTGGTACGCCTGGACGCTCGCAAATACCAGGCAGTCAGTGACGAAGCCTCGGCGACGATTGCCGCCCGCGAGGCCGACTTTGCCAAGGCCCAGGCCGACCTCGTGCAACAGGACTCGACCATCGCCGAAGCCCGCGCCCAACTGCAAGGCGCCCAGGCCGACGCCCAACACGCGCAAACCGAAGTCGCGCGTTATGCACCGCTGGCGCGTTCCGGGGCCGAACCGGAAGAACGTCTCGCGCAACTCAACAATCAGCTGGCGCAAGCCCGCAGCACCGTGGCCGCCAAGCAGGCGGCGTTGCGCTCCAGCCAGACCCGCTACGGCACCCTGGAAGCCCAGCTCAAGCAGGCCCAGGCGCAACTCGGCGTGGCCAAGGCCAGCGAAGCGCAAAGCCAGCTGGATGTGGACGACGCAGTCATCCGCAGCCCCCTCGACGGCCGCGTGGCCGACCGTGGCGTGCGTGTCGGGCAATACGTGCAGCCAGGCACACGCCTGCTGACCGTGGTGCCGGTGAGCGCGATCTACCTGACCGCCAACTACAAGGAAACCCAGATCGGCGAGATGCGCGCCGGGCAGACCGTCACCGTGCACGTGGACGCGCTGCCGGGCCATGACATACAAGGCCATATCGACAGCCTGTCACCCGGCACCGGTGCGCAATTCGCGCTGCTGCCGCCATCGAACGCCACCGGTAACTTCACCAAGATCGTGCAGCGGGTGCCCGTGCGGATTTCCCTGGACCTGCCGGATGACGACATTCGCCAGGCCCTCGTGCCCGGCTTGTCCGCCACCGTGGAAGTCGACACCCGTACCCACAAGGCAGATGCCGACCATGGCTGAAGCAATCCTGGCCGAGGTGCCCGCGGAAAAACCGCGCAACGCCTCGCTGACGGACTGGATCGCGGTCGCCGCCGGCTCGCTCGGCGCGTTACTCGCGACCCTGGACATCTCGATCACCAACTCGGCGCTTCCGCAAATCCAGGGCCAGATCGGCGCAACCGGCACCGAAGGCACGTGGATCGCCACCGGTTACCTGATGTCGGAAATCGTGATGATTCCCCTCGCCGCCTGGTTGACCCGGGTGTTCGGCCTGCGCCGGTTCCTGATCGGCACCGCATTGATGTTCACGTTTTTCTCGATGTTCTGCGGGTTGTCTTCAAGCCTCGGCGCGATGATCGCCGGGCGCATCGGTCAGGGTTTTGCCGGCGGCGCGATGATCCCGACCGCCCAGACCATCGTGCGTACCCGCCTGCCCGCTCACCAGCTCGCAATCGGCACCACGATGTTCGGCATGACGGTGATTCTCGGCCCGCTGCTGGGCCCGGTGATCGGTGGCTGGCTCACGGAAAACATCAACTGGCGCTGGTGTTTCTTTATCAACCTGCCCGTCAGCATTACCTTGATCACCCTGCTGATCACCGGCTTGCCAAGCGAGCGCATGAACCTTCAACAGTTCATCAAGGCCGACTGGCTCGGCATCCTCGGCCTGGCGATGGGCCTGAGCTCGCTCACCGTGGTGCTGGAAGAAGGCCAGCGTGAACACTGGTTTGATTCGCAATTGATCATCTGGCTGAGCATCACGATGGTCGTCGGTTTCTTCCTGATTGCCGTTGGGCAGGTCCGGTCGAGTACGCCGATCCTGCGCCTGCAACTGGTGCTCAACCGCAGCTTTGGCAGCGTGCTGCTGATTGCTACGGCCGTGGGCGCCGGGTTGTACGGCACGGCCTATCTGGTGCCGCAGTTCCTCGGCATCCTGTCGGGCTATAACGCGCAGCAGTCGGGTTCGATCATGCTGCTGTCGGGCATCCCGGCGTTCCTGCTGATGCCGATCCTGCCGAGAATGCTTGGCCGCCTGGACCTGCGGATGATGGTCGGCGTGGGTCTGTTGATGTATTGGGCCAGCTGTTTTCTCGACACCCAACTCACCGCCCAGAGTGTCGGCCATGATTTCTACTGGTCGCAGATTCTGCGGGGCTTCGGGCAGATCCTGGTGATGATGCCCCTCAGCCAACTGTCCATGCGCTCGGTGGAGGCGCGAGATGCCGGTGACGCGGCCGGGCTCTACAACATGTCACGCAACCTCGGTGGCACCCTGGGGCTGGCGCTGCTGGGCGTACTGATGGATCGGCGCAGCCACTTTCATGACGACAGGCTGCGCGAAGGCATCCAGGCCAACACCCAACTGACCCAGGACCAGATGGCGAGCGACACCGCCAGCTACCTGGCGCAAACCGGCGACCCTTCCACGGCGTCGCTGCAGTCGCTCAGTCACCTGGCCAACGACATCGCCCAGCAAGCGGCGGTGATGGCCTACAACGACGCGTTCTACGTGCTGGGACTCGCCATGCTGGCGTGCCTTCCCCTGATCTTCATCCTGAAAAAGCGCGCGGCGCAGGCAGGCCAACGAACATGATTTATCGCTCTCTTCCCCTGCTCTTCACCGTCGGCCTGCTGGCGGCCTGCACCGTGGGGCCGGACTACCACGGCGCGCCGGATGCCGCGCCAAAAACCCTGGCGGCCGGACGCTTGCCTCACGCCGGCAGCGAGTCGAGTACGCCGGGTGTCGCCCAATGGTGGCAAACCCTGGGCGACCCGCAACTCAACCAACTGGTGGCCCAGGCGCTGCAAAACAGCCCGGACATGGCGACCGCCCAGGCCCGGCTCAAGCAATCACGCGCCAGCCTGAGTGGCGCCAACGCCAACGCCATGCCCAAAATCACCGGCGATGCGGCGATGCTCAAACTGCGCTCACCCGACACCTCGGCGCTGGGTGGCAGCAGTGGCGGCGGACGCGGGCCACTGAGTCTTTACCTCGCCGGCTTTGATGCCAGCTGGGAGGCCGACCTGTTTGGCGGCACCCGTCGTGCGATCGAGGCGGCGCAGGCAGAAAACGACGCGTCACAGGCGCAGTTGGCCGATGCCCAGGTGCAACTGGCCGCCGAGGTGGTACAGACCTATGCCGACCTGCGCGACCAACAGGCGCGACTGGCGCTGGTGGACGCCAGTGTCGACATTGAGCAGCAGGCGCTGGACCTGACCCAGCAGCGGCGCAGCCGTGGCGTGGCCTCGCAGTTGCAGCTGGAACAGGTACTGACCCAGGCGGAAAACACCCGTGCCCAGCGTCTGCCGCTGCAAGCCTCCATTGTCGAAGCCGTGGATCAACTCAATTTGCTGTGCGGCCTGGAGCCGGGCGAGCTGGATGCGAGCCTCAATACGCCCCGCGCCCTGCCCGCTATCCCGAGCCAGGTGCCATTTGCCGACCCGGCAGCCATATTGAAAGCCCGCCCGGATATCCGCGTGGCCGAGCGCCAGCTGGCGTCCAGCAACGCGCAGATCGGCGAGAAGACCGCCGACTGGTTTCCCAAACTCAGCCTGATGGGCGACCTCTCATTCTCGGCGGCCGATCCCGGGCACCTCGCGCGCAAGGACAGCGGCACCTGGCTGTTGTTGCCGCGGCTGACCTGGAACGCACTGGATTTCGGCCGGGTGGCGGCCAGCGTCAAAGGCGCGGAAGCCGGGCGCGACGAGGCCCTGGCCCATTACAAAAGCGTGGTGCTGAGTGCGTTGCGTGACGCGGATGTGGCATTGGCCCGGTATGGCAACCAGCGGCAGAACGTGGTGTTGCTGAGGAATGTGGAATCGTCGGCGGTGCGGGCTGCGGACCTGACGCGCCAGCGTTATAAAGCAGGCACGGCGAGTACGCTGGACTGGCTGGACGCGGAGCGTACGCGGTACCAGGCGCAGGAAAGCCGGATTTCCGGGGACGCGGCGCTGCTCAAGGACTTTGCGTCGTTGCACAAGGCGCTGGGGTTGGGTTGGACTTTATAGCGCGTCAGGACAACGCTAAACCCTGTGGGAGCTGGCTTGCCTGCGATAGCATCAACTGGGTATACCAGATACACCGAGTTGCCTGCATCGCAGGCAAGCCAGCTCCCACAGGGGTTCTTCACTAGCAGGTCAGCGCGCAGTATTGGCCCGCGCCGAATGCAGCTTCTTGTAGCTGTCAATCAACCGCAGGTGCCGATCCAGCCCTTCCAGCTTCATGCTCGTCGGCGTCAACCCGTAGAACCGCACACTGCCGTTCACCGACCCGATCGCCGCGTCCATCCGCTCGTTGCCGAACATCCGGCGGAAGTTCACTTCGTAGTCCGCCAGTTCAAGGTCTTCGTCCAGTTCCATCTCCAGCACCGCATTCACGGCCTGGTAGAACAAGCCACGCTCGACGGTGTTGTCGTTGTACTGCTGGAACATTTCCACCAGCTCCTTGGCTTCTTCGAACTGCTGCAAGGCCAGGTAAATCAGCAGCTTCAGTTCCAGAATGGTCAACTGCCCCCACGCCGTATTGTCGTCAAACTCGATGCCGATCAATGTGGTGATGTCGGTGTAGTCGTCCAGCTCACTTTCCACCAGACGCTCAACCAGGCCCTTCAACTCGGTTTCGTCGAGGCGGTGCAGGTTGAGGATGTCTTCGCGGAAAAACAGCGCCTTGTTGGTGTTGTCCCAGATCAGATCGTCGATCGGATAGATCTCCGAATAGTCCGGCACCAGAATGCGGCAGGCGGTTGCGCCGATGTGTTCGTACACCGCCATGTAGACTTCCTTGCCCATGCCTTCGAGGATGCCGAACAACGTCGCGGCCTCTTCAGCGTTGGAGTTTTCACCCTGACCGGAGAAGTCCCATTCGACGAACTCGTAATCCGACCGGGAACTGAAGAAGCGCCACGACACCACACCGCTGGAGTCGATGAAGTGCTCGACAAAGTTGTTCGGCTCGGTCACCGCGTGGCCTTCAAACGTCGGCTGCGGCAAGTCGTTCAGGCCCTCGAAGCTGCGGCCTTGCAGCAGCTCGGTCAGGCTACGCTCCAGCGCCACTTCCAGGCTCGGGTGTGCGCCAAACGAGGCGAATACACCGCCGGTGCGCGGGTTCATCAAGGTCACGCACATCACCGGGAATTCACCGCCCAGCGACGCATCCTTCACCAGTACCGGGAAGCCCTGGGCTTCCAGGCCCTGGATACCGGCCAGGATGCCAGGGAATTTCGCCAGCACTTCCTGGGGCACATCCGGCAGCGCGAATTCACCCTCGATGATTTCGCGTTTTACCGCGCGCTCGAAGATCTCCGACAGGCACTGCACCTGGGCTTCAGCCAGGGTGTTGCCAGCGCTCATGCCGTTGCTGAGGTACAGGTTCTCGATCAGGTTGGACGGGAAATACACCACCTCGCCATCGGACTGGCGCACGAACGGCAGCGAAACAATGCCGCGCTCTTCGTTGCCGGAATTGGTGTCGTACAGGTGCGAACCACGCAGCTCGCCGTCACGGTTGTAGATATGCAGGCAGTGCGCGTCGAGGATTTCCGGCGGCAGTTCGTCTTTACGGCCGGGCTTGAACCAGCGCTCGTCCGGGTAATGCACAAACGCCGCGTTGGCGATGTCTTCGCCCCAGAACTGGTCGTTGTAGAAGAAGTTGCAGTTCAGCCGTTCGATAAACTCGCCCAACGCCGACGCCAGCGCGCCCTCTTTGGTCGCGCCTTTACCGTTGGTAAAGCACATCGGCGAGTGCGCATCGCGGATATGCAGCGACCACACGTTGGGCACGATATTGCGCCACGACGCGATTTCGATCTTCATGCCCAGGCCCGCCAGAATGGCCGACATGTTGGCGATGGTGGTTTCCAGCGGCAGGTCCTTGCCCGCGATGTAAGTGCCCGCATCGGACGCCGCGCTCGGCATCAACAACGCCTGGGCATCGGCATCCAGGTTTTCGACTTCCTCGATCACAAACTCCGGCCCGGCCTGCACCACTTTTTTCACGGTGCAACGGTCGATGGACCGCAGGATGCCCTGGCGGTCCTTGTCGGAGATGTCCGCCGGCAACTCCACCTGGATCTTGAAGATCTGGTTGTAGCGGTTTTCCGGATCGACAATGTTGTTCTGGGACAGGCGAATGTTGTCGGTGGGGATGTTGCGGGTTTCGCAGTACAACTTCACAAAGTAAGCCGCACACAACGCCGACGACGCCAGGAAGTAATCGAACGGACCAGGGGCCGAGCCGTCGCCCTTGTAGCGAATAGGCTGGTCGGCCACCACGGTGAAGTCGTCGAACTTGGCTTCAAGTCGAAGGTTGTCGAGAAAATTGACCTTGATTTCCATGCGGGATTACCAGAATAGCGAGCAAAATATGGCCGCCATTATCCGGGTTTCGAGGCGTAAGTCTTGTGCTTTCGGGCCTGGCCGATCGCTGGCGGTGGAGATCAACCGCGCTGAAAGTCCGCAATCTGTTGCCACATCGCGATCGGGTTGGAGTACATCGGGAAGTGCCCGCACTGGGCAATCGGCGCCAGTCGCACACCTTGCGCCTGGATATGCGCCAGGTACGACAGGTGAGCATTCTGCTCGCCGTACATGAACATCCGCGGGCATTCCAGGCCGAGGAACTTGCCCATCAGGTCGCCATTGTCGGACAGCTCTACCATCGACTGGAAAATCCCCCGCACCGCACCGGCGCGTACCTTGTGCCTCAGGCTCGCCGAATACAGCGCGCTGGCGTAGGCCGGTGCCTGGCGCGTGCGCTCGATGAAGGCGCTGAAAAATGCCTCGGGATCCTCTACCGGGTAGTCGACGATCTGCCGGCTGAGGAAGCAGTCTTCCGGGCCTATATTGCCTTCGATATCGACAAAGCTCAGCACCCGGCCCGGAAACCGGTGCGCCAACATCAGCGCGGTAAGCCCGCCCATGGAGTGGCCCACCAGGTGGAAGCGGTCGATGTCAAAATGCTCAAGCACCTGCACGGCGGTCTGCAGCAGGAACGGGATGGAAATTTTCGACAGGTCGCTGCACTGGCTTTCACCGCAACCGGGGGCGTCATAGGCAATAAAGGGATGCCCGTCGAAAGCCGCCTGCAGGGTGATGTCGGCGTAATCTTCCTTGGTCGAGCCAAAGCCATGCAGGAACACAATCGGCGCCAGGCTGCCCGCACGGTGGATTGTGGCGATGTTCAACGGCACGCCGTCGACGGTCATGGGGAGTTGCGTGTGGGTGAATGGCATGGTGAAGACTCCCTGAAAACCCGGATTGGCGGCTCAAAGCCGCTAATTTCAATGGTATTCAGGTTTCTGTAAATTCCTGATTCAAGAAGGTATTCATAGGCTGATCGTATGCATCACTGGATCACCGCCACCGCCTCGGCAAACTGCGCATCACTGACATCATCGTTACCGCCCGTGCTGCGAAAACTCAGTAGCGCCTGTTCGAAATACGCGCCACGAATCTCGCCGTCGGACCCTACAAACGCCAACGCGTCATTCTTGGCCGAAAGAAAGCTGCCTGGGCGCGTCGTCAGTTCCGACGTCAGCAAGGTGAAGGTGGAGAACCTCAGGCATGACCAACCCAGCGGATCGTCGGCAAACGAGATACCGTCTTTGGCCTGGGCGGAAGTGGTAATAAGCAAGGCGAAGATGAACGCGAAGATTCTCAACGATCAGCCGCCCAGTTCGCAGACAGCAGTGCCCTTCATACCCGAGGCTTGCACGCTGACGTGCCGCACGGTAAAGCCGGGTTGCGTCACGGTTTTCTTTTCGGACCATGTCCCGCCACTGGCGACCTGGTAACTGATGGAGCCATCGTCGGCCCAAGCCAGGCGCAGGGAGTAGACCCCGTTGTGATCGGCAGTGGTCATCACCAGGCTATCAGTGACCCGCTGTGCCTTGTTGAACAGCCGCAGCTGGAAAGCCCTTTGATCGTCAGTACCTAGCGGGTAGCTGGAGAGAAACAGGATATTGTCCTGGGCATCATCTTCACCCGCCCCGAGAATGACCGAAGACACCCATTCCTCACCGAGATTGTTTTTTTCAGTGGTCACGTTGCAGGTCAACTGCCCGTGATGCCCGACCTTCTGCTTGAGGTAGGTGCCGTAAAAACCGTGGGGCACATTGAACTTCAGCGTTTGCACCGGCCCAGTGCTGCAGCCGAACAGCAAGCTCAATAGCGATAGCCCGATCACTCCTTGAAAAACCTTCACACGCGCTTCCTTCCTTGAAATGGCTGATGACATCGGGGCGCAAGGCTAACCGTCTTGCCGGATGTGTACAACATCGCCAGGTACCTGGACCATGGTCCTGCCGTGTTCCAATGGAACACGGCAGGGTTGTTGGCTTACGCCGTGGCCTCACGATGACGGCTCAAGTCGACAGCCATATCGGTATCACCTTCGCATCCGAACAGGCGCAGGTTTGGCAGCCCGGCGCGAATCAGCGGGCGTACGTTCTGGGCGAAGGCATAACCGTTACAGATATCGAAGTACAAGCTGCCGCTCCACCCTCCCGGCGGGTTGGCCAGCAATGCGTCGGCGAACTGACGAGGGGTGAAGTCGGTGAAGTTGACCCCTTCTTCGCCGAAGGCTTGCGGGGAGCCGTGCGCGGTGATGACCAGGACATCGCCATTGCGCAGGCGCCCGAGTGTCTGCGGCAGGGCGGCGCGGCGGCAGCCGCTGTAGCGATAGTCAGCGCGAAAATTACGCGCGGCGGCGGTTAGCTGGCTGTCATCACGGCACCAGCAAAGCAGGGTTGTGCTCATGGTCTTGCTCCTTGCATGAGGTTGCGAACATTGAGAGAGGTTGCGTTCACATCTATTCCCCTTTTAAAGGGGATGGCGCGGTTGCGCCCTTCTCCCGCGCCTCGCAGCGCAGGAAAGCCGTAAAAATACGATCAATTCATCAGCAGCCATTTGGCTCGCTCGAGATAGGCCATCCGCTCGGCAAGGCCATTGGCGCCGCCGTTGATGAGTCGCGTGACCTCCTTCACATTGTCGGCATCGGCCTGGTCGTTGAGGTTCCTGCTGGACCAGAACCAGCCCGCAACGTCTACCGACAGGTCGGGGTCTGTGCCCACCAGCCCAGGCGCATCAGTGCCCTCGAAATCCCGGTGGCAGGCCAGGCCGTACTGGCGATAGTTGGCACGGCCCGTGAGCTGGATCAGGCCCCTGCCCTTGAACAGCTTTCCATCGCCTGGCTTCGTATTGCCAAGGTCTTTGCGCCCTTCGTAAGCAGCACCCGAAGCGATTTCTTCGGTGTAAACCAGGCAGCCACTTTCGTGGGCGATCTGCGCCAGGAAATGTGCAATGCGCAGCGGCGTATTGATCTTGTAGCGATTGAGCACATCGACAATCGGCTGGAAAAACTCGGCAACGCGCAAGGCGCTGGCGGTGGTCATGATGATGCGCAACTTTTCCACCGTCAGGCCTGATGGCAGCCCCTTGCGCAGCGCCGCCATTGTCTGGTCACACGGTGCTACCAGAGCCCCCGGAGTAACCCCTGCACCTTGCTGGAAAGTCTTCAGCGCCCCACGGGAGCCGCTCCCCCACGCCCCATCGGTGGCGAGGTTGCAGACCAGGCCATGTTGGCCGCTGTTGAGGTTGAGCAGAAACTGAAGGCTGCGTACATCTGCCGGAATATTCTTGCCGCTGTCGCCGACTGTATTGCTAATGCACATGGTTTGCTCCTTGCTGCAGGCACACGTTTCCCGTCAGGCGACGGGGAACGTGCCTTGCGTCAGTGTGTTCTGAAGGTGAAACTCAGGAAGCGGGCGTTGTCGTTACTTGCCCGGGGGATCGAGCTTGACGGTGTAGAGGGGGCTCTCTTCGCCGCGTTTAAACAACTCAATGACGACAGCACTGCCAGCGGCGCGTCTGTGCAGATAACCATTTTCCAGTGGCGCACAACGGCCCTTTGCCGGCCCCCCCAAGGCGTAGAGATCTACTTTCTGCTCATCCGTCGTGACGAAATTGAGCGTGAGATTGCACGCCCAGCTGCCTGCAACGCGCAGATCTCCAGCCGGGGCAGACGGTGTGGCGCTGGGGAGCGTCAGGGCAACTCGAACATAGTTGTTACCGTCGAGGATGGTCCCCGCCAATTGTTCATCGGCAGAAGCCGGCAGGATGACTGCCAGCAACATCGCGCCAGCGAACAGGGATGCTGTTTTTTTCATTTTGACTCTCCTTGTTAAGTGACTGTCTAGAACCACAACGCCAGCAAACGACTCGCCAGCTGCACAATCGCCATCGCCAGATCGGGCCTGAGCATCCCGAGCACTGCCACCGCGCACAGGAAGGCAACACCCAACCCGCATAACACGCGCTTGCGCATCGACATGTCCGATGGCGGCTCGACGTTTGGCTTGATGATCTCTCGCAGCGTCTTCGCCTCCTGTTCAGACAGGGTCAACAACATCGAGCGGTCAGTGCGCTTCGTCATCGTCACGCCCTCCATAGCGTCCAAGCAGATTGCCATCGAGGCGAACGGTGATCGCTTCAGCCGCATCGCCCGGCACCTCGATACACAGTTCATGAGCGGTTGCCTTGCCCCGCGGTGCACGCCCGATCCGCAGCGCCAGCGCCCCGGATGCAACCCGCTCCACCGTGGCGGCCACAACCACCTCCATGCCTGCCACGTAAGTACCCGGCCACAATCGACTGGAGGCCACCTGCGCCAGGTGCATTTCGCCGCCCAATGCCCGGATAAACTCCTCCAGGCGGGTCATCACGACTGCCCTTCGTCATCGGGCAGCCAATACGGCTTGCGGGCAAAACCCAGGTGGTAGATAAGTGCCTGCAACACCACCTGGTGCTCGCCAATATTGAGCAGCGTGAAATTCTTTTCGATGCCGACAATCCGCCCCTTGGGGGTTTCGGTCAGGCAGCGATTGAGCAGCGCGGCTTGTGCCTGCACCACCGCTTCGGGAGTCAGCTTTTCCGGATCGGTACTGCCGACCACGATGCGCTTTACGTATCCCACGTCCGTCAGGTCGAACATCATGGGTCTCCTTTCCGGAAAAGCCTGACGACCAGCGCCGGGTTAATCCCCTATAGCCGCTGGCTGTTAAGCACTAACGATGCCGGCTTACGCTGGCGCCTGGGTGATCGCCTTGGGCGCGACGGACTGGGCGATCATGTCGAGCACCCGGGCCAGGCCTTCAGGCATGCCGTCGTCACTGGCATGCACCTCGACGTGATACTTGGCCGACTGGTCGCTTGATCGGGTGTTTTCCTTGTGAGAAGACACCGAGCCCGAGATGTTCACCTTGGCGCTGAACGGGCCCCAGCCAATCTTCGCCTCGGCCGACAACGCCGCTGCGGAGTCGCTGGACTCGCGGGATTGCTCGGAGTTTTTTACCTCCATGTCGAAGCTGATGTCGACCTTGTTAATGGACAAGTTCGGCACCTTCACCACGGCCAGAAGCGGCACTTCCAGCTCCACCGTTTCCATCGGGTTGAGCCCGCCCGTGCCCGGGTTGGCCTGTGAAGGCCGATCGAAACGGAACATCACTGTTCGCACGCCACCGACCGCGTTGGGATCGTCGTCGGTCGCGGGCGGCAGAAAGCCAATCACCTTGATGAAATCAGCGGTGGCATTGGCCAGGCGTACTTGGGCATCGCAAGCGGCGGTCAGGGGACCGCCGATCAAGTCACCCATGGGAAGGCCGCGGAATTGGTCACCCATCGAGAAGTTAGGCATAAGTCATCTCCATTTGTACTCAGATCAATTTATCGAGGTTTTGAACCAGCCGAGCCATCCCCTCGGACGAGGGTTGGGTTTCGACTCTGAGGGTGACGCGCGCGAGTGGCCCGCCTTCCCCATTACGGCGAGCGCCAAGATCGACGCTCAAAGGCTTATGGGATTCAGTCGGCCATGGGGAATCGGCATCGCCTGAGTCAGGCGCTTCGCTTTGCACGGGGCTCAGTGCGCCACTCTCATCCGCGTTGAGACCAACCTCGAAGGAGATTTCCATGTCCTTCACGGCGAGCAGTCGCGAGCCTACGAGGGAAAGCAACGGCACGGAGACCACGCGTTCCTCACCTTCCAGTGCGCCGGGGGAAGTGGATGGCAACCGGACCTCGATACTGACCGGCCGGTTATCTTCATCGAAATACTGGCGCACCGTGGACACCTGGAAACGCTGGATCTTGTCCTGCGCCTCGGCGACGGCACCGGCGATGCTCTGGATGAGAAGGTGCAGAGATTGGTTCGCCACGTGAGACACTCCTTGTCAGATGTCAGTGCCAATGCAGCGTGCTGTGCCTGGCAACGCCACTTGCTGATGGGTTAGTTGGTGAGTCGAGGTTAGGCCCGGAGTCCCGGTGCTGTCTGTGAACGTGCGTCCCGAAAACCTGGATGCGCGTCCCAAAAAAAGGCCGTTCGGTTAAACGGCCTCTGGCGGATTCAGCTGCTGATCAATTCACGGACCCACTTCGCGAGCCCGGGCACGTCGCCAGCGTGTGGCACCAAGGGAGAAAAATCCGGCAGATCGCCGCGCTGCATGGCGGTTTTGGCAGCCCGTGGCGACAGACCGAAGGCCTTGCGAAACAGCCGGCTGAAATGCGCTTCATCGGCGAAGCCGTGGTCGTAGGCGAGGTCAGATATGCGCCGGGTGGCGTTGCCCGGGTCGCACAGCGCGAACAAGCAGCGGCGCAGGCGACGTTGGAGGAGGTAGTGGCGCACACCGCCAAATTTTTCGAACTCCCGATAGAGCTGACTGCGCGAAACACCCAGCTCCTTGGCAAGCGCGCCGGGGGAGAGGTCTTCGCGCTGCAGATTCTGCTCGATGTAAAGGCGTACCCTGCGGCCTAGATGGGCGGGGCCGGAGCGTGGCGCAGCGGCAGTGCGGGCCACGTCCCTGCCCAGGCACGCCGCAACCATGCCGAGCATGGGCAAGGTGAGCCTGAGCGCTTCATCCAGCGAAAGCCTCGGCGCGACGACCATCAGTGATGATAAGAGTTGGGCCAACAGCACGCCGGACGCACTCTCCCGGCGCAGCACCAGCCCATGCAGTTGCCCCGTGTCATACAGCAAGGGCGACAACGCCGTACGCGGAATCAAGAGGCTCACGCCCTCGCCCTGCGCCATGGAAAAACCCGCCGGTTGCGACAGATCAAGCACCACCACATCCAGCCGGCGCACCCGCAAACCGTCGCCGCACACCAGGCCTTTGTGCAAGGGCAGATGAAGCAGGTAGTGATCGAGGTCGCACCATTTCAATCGTGCCCGGTCCCGACAGTAGCGGGCGCCATCCAGGCGACCACTGCAAAACAGAAAGCGGTTGAAATGGTAAACCGTCATTGAGGCTGAAAAATCATGAGGTTCTAGAGCGGTTGCATCAAACAGGAGTTCGATGGTCTGTCGCCAAATCAGGAAGCCTTGATTGCCGGGAGAGCCCACCGTTGTACTGTGGAAACTCGGAATTGCTGTGAAACCCTGTCCTTCGTTGTCGCTAGAACCCTTAGCAGAATAAAACTCCATCGTACCGACCCATCCATAGTTGAGTCGGTAAAGGGCTTAGAAGGGGAATCGGGAAGTCGCCACTAATTTGGCATCACGCTCATAGAAATAAAACTCCACAGTCGGGTCCTGTCAATCCGTGTGACCGGCACTCAACCCCCACAACACCTCCAGCACATGCTGCGTCGGCCGCTCGATGTCCCCGGCACGGTGAGCAATCCCCAGTTGGCGCCACAACAACGGCTGCAATGGCCGCATCACAATCCGGCTGTCGGTCAACGGGGTGGACGCTTCATGGGGCAACAACGTCGCGCCATAACCGGCGGCCACCAGGCTTTTGATCGCATCGTTGTAGTTCAGTTGAATGCGCGGTGTGGGCTGCAATCCTTCACTGGCAAACCACTCGGCGGTCAGGCGCGAAAGCCGGGTGGTGTTGTCATTCAGAATCAGCGGCTGGGCGGCCAGCCAGGCGGGTGTTACCACCTCCGGGCATTCCCGGCGCGCCGGCAAAAAAGCCATGACCGGGTCGCGCCGCCAGGGCTCGATGCGCAAGCCCTTCACCGGTGCCTGCGGCAGCGCCACCAGGCCGATCTCCAAAGCACCCTCGGCGAGCTTCTTCAAGGTGTCCTGGGAGGTGAGCACCGCGACCTGCACATCGATGGCGGGATGGTGCTGGCTCAAGGTCTCCAGGGCTTGCGGCAGCAACTGGGCGATGGCCCCGGTGGACGCGCCCAGGCGCACACGCCCGGCCAGGCCTTGCACCTGGCGCTCCACGTCCTCCAGCGCCTGTTCCGCATCCGCCAACAATCGACGCGCGCGCTCCACCAGGGTTTCGCCAATCGCCGAAGGCTGCACGCGCCCACGGGTACGCGACAATAACTGCCCGCCTACCCGGGCTTCCAGGTCGGCAATGTGCAAGCTGACCGTGGGGGGCGCCAGGTTCAGCATGCGCGCCGCTTCGGCGAAGGAACCGAGGTCGGCAATCGCCACCAACGTGCGCAGGCGGTCGAGGCTGATTTCGCGCATGGGTCAATCCTTATTCAGAAAAACTGAATCTCATCGTTATGAAATTCAACTTTTCCTATCCTATCCGCTCATTGAAGATTGGGACATCTGATTTCCTACCGAGCGCATTCCATGGCAACTCCCCTTGTATTTATCGATGGCGACCAAGGCACCACCGGATTGCAGATCCACCAACGCCTGCGCGGCCGCACCGACCTGCAACTGGTCAGCCTCAGCGCCGAACACCGCAAAGACCCGCAGCATCGCGCCGAGATGATCAACGCCTGTGACATCGCGATCCTGTGCTTGCCCGATGACGCCGCGCGGGATGCGGTGGCAAGCATCGAAAACCCTGCCGTGCGGGTGATCGACGCGAGTTCCGCGCACCGTACTCATCCCGACTGGACCTACGGTTTTGCCGAGATGAACCCGCAACAGGCTCAACGCATCGCCACGGCGCAGCGCGTCAGCAACCCCGGTTGCTATCCCACCGGTGCGATCGGGCTGTTGCGCCCCTTGCTTGAAGCCGGGCTGCTGCCCAAGGACTACCCGACGACGATTCATGCCGTGTCGGGTTATTCCGGCAAAGGCCGCGCCGGGGTGCAGGAGCATGAGGGCGCCGACGCCTCACAGGCACCCGCCTTCCTGGTGTATGGCCTGGGGTTGGCGCACAAGCATGTCCCGGAGATTCAACGGCAAAGCGGCCTGACGGAGCGCCCCGTGTTTGTGCCGTCCTACGGGGCGTTCCGCCAGGGGATCGTACTGACCGTCCCGCTGCAACGGCGGCTGTTGGCGCCGGGGGTGGATGGGTTGCTGTTGCACGACTGCCTGACACAGCATTACCGCGACGCCAATCACGTCGAGGTGCTGTCGATGCAGGCCGCCAACGAGCTGACCTACCTGGACCCTCAAGCGCTGAACGGCACGGATGACTTGCGTTTGATCGTGCGTGAAAACCACGAGACGGGCCAGGTCTTGCTGGCGGCGGTCTTCGACAACCTCGGCAAAGGCGCCGCGGGGGCTGCCGTGCAAAACCTGGACCTGATGCTCAAGCCGAAACAGTAGCGATAAAGGCTCTAAAATCCGCCAGCATCAACGCCGGCTGCTCCCAGGCCGCAAAGTGACCGCCGGCAGGCATTTCGCTCCAGTGCACGATGTTGAAGGTTTTCTCGACCAATGAGCGCGGCGGCGGCACGAACACCGGATCGCGAAAGGCGGCGAACCCGGTCGGCACCTGGATGCGGGTGCCGGCCGAAGGCATCGGCATCGCGCGGGTCTGCGCCGAGACCGTTGAAGACGCGATCAAGGCGGGCCGACTGGTGCCACTGCTGGAGGCCTTCAACCCCGGCGACGGGGAAGAGATTCATGCCGTGTTCCTCGGTGGCACCCACACGCCGG
This sequence comes from Pseudomonas sp. ADAK13, assembly GCF_012935715.1. NCBI lineage: Bacteria > Pseudomonadati > Pseudomonadota > Gammaproteobacteria > Pseudomonadales > Pseudomonadaceae > Pseudomonas > Pseudomonas sp. ADAK13. Next base: position 5,494,233 of record NZ_CP052860.1, on the reverse strand, counting down.
CGCGGGTGCGTTGCTTTGTCGATTACCTGGTTGAGCGGTTCAAGTAAGCGTTAAACCGTATGGCTGCTTAGCTCAACATAGCTCGACTCCCCACCGCCCTCCGCACCCGACAACCAGCCCCACACGAAGGCCAACGTGGTACGTCCGGCGTCATCCACGCCTACCGTGCCCCGTGACCATCCGGCCAGAATCTCGCCCTCGGTGGTGAGGCACTGATACAGCAACTCGATGGTATCCGTGCCGGTGGCGCGCCCGACTTGATTACCCATGCGGATCCGGCCGCCCTGGTACGTGCCCCAGATGGCGTTTGCATCGACGTGGTACTCAAACACAGTGCCCGTACCCGACAGCCCGTGGGTGTTGCCCGCTACGATAAATCGACGATTGTTCAGCCGTTCGCTGATTTGGGAAAAGGTGGTTTGCATATAAAGCACTTCCTTGATCGACAGGGTCCGTTCCGGGCAATAAACCTACCTCATAAGTCTTTAACCGGTCATTTAAAAGCTGCACAATTGCCGGCTTTTCCGCGACAGGACGTCCTCATGCAACGCATCGTGATTCTCGGCAATGCCGGCAGCGGAAAATCCACCCTCGCCCGCACTCTCGGCGAACGCCTGGGCCTGCCCGTGGTGCACCTGGACCGCCTGTTCTGGTCCCCCGGCTGGGTCGAGCCCGACGCCGAGCAGTTCCGCACGCGGGTGCGTGAAGCGGTCGCAACGGATACCTGGGTGTGCGAAGGCAACTACGCCCGGCGTACCTTCGACCTGCGCCTGCCCCGTGCCGACCTGATCATCTGGCTCGATACGCCTCGGCTCACCTGCTTCACCCGGGTGATCCTGCGCAGCGCCCTGAAACGCCCGCGCCCGGACATGGCGGCAGGCTGTACCGATAGAATCGACCGGGCGTTCCTGACCTTCCTGAAGTTTGTGTGGACGTTTGATCGCAGCTACCGGCCGGGAATCGAGGCGGTGCGCCTGGCGGCAGGGCCGCAGGTTCCGGTGGTGCACTTGCGGGGTAGTCGGGAGATTGAGGAGTTCCTCGTTCACGGACCAAACTGCACAGAAGGAGCACTATGATTGTTTGCCTGGATCAACCGTTCCCCGAACAGCAACTCGCTGAAAACGATGAGCTTGACCTTCGGAACGTTTCAGCAAAGGTATGGCCAACGGTGCTGTCCCGGTGCACCGCTACGGACCTGCGCCTCTACAACCTCAAGCTCTCCTCGCTCGAGGGACTCGATACCTTGACCCACACACGCAAATTGAAGCTTGAGCGGGCGACAAGGATCGAAGCGCTGGACCCTGTTTTCAACCTGAATGCGTTGACCGATCTGTCAGTGGGAGACTTCCCGAAACTGCGTCGACTCGACGGCATCGAGGCGCTGGGTGAGCTGAGCGAACTGCGCTTGACGGGTAACCTGGGTGGCGGGTCGTCACCTCTGCACCTCAGCTCAATCGAACCGGTGTCCCGCATACCCACACTCACCAGCCTCTCGTTGGCGTTTGTAAAGTTTGAACTCGACGATATCACCAGCCTGGCTCGTTGCTCGCACTTGCGCCATTTGAGCCTGACCAATCAGTTTGACCGGGCTCAGGTGGCTTTTCTTGCAAGTCGGTTAAACCATCAACTTGTAGAGCCTCTTACGGCGTCTATCACGACACATCTGCGCTGTAAGCAGTGCGATGGCCACACTTCGATGTTCACCGGACGACGAATGCCTTTCCTCTGCCCGGCCTGTGATGCATTGCGGTTTGAAAAGCTGACCCGGCAGTTCGAGCAGATGGTGGCGAACGCGTAATGGAACCTCTCAGTGCGATGGAGGGGTGGGGACCGGAACATTCGAGCAACCGTTCAACACCAGGGCCAGGGTATGGCTGCTTCAACTCAGCAACGGGCCAAGCGGGGTTAGTTTATTTATAGATAAATTCATACCTTACGATATAAGAGCCCAGTTTGTTTGAGTGAGCAGTCACCCACAGGGCATTCATGCCTTTTTTTCTTCGTTCCGACAATTCCAGATTATCAGTGCACAGCACAATCCAGCGATCGGTGTTTAGATCCTTAAATCCCAAACCTGCCTCACAACGGTTAGTCCTTCCAAGGGAAGGGCCTGGAAATCTCAACTCATACGCCGCTTCATACTGAACAAGGTCACCAGGCAATAGGTAAACACAGACTTGATAAACATTCAGAGAAAGGAAAAAACTAAGGCAAAAGCCACCAAAGAACGACTCTGCGAGACGTTTCAGGCCTTTCCCGTCAGGGCGAGAGTAGAATGTTCTGCCCGCAAACACGAGCCCAACAAGAGAGGCAAACGCTATATAGGTACCCAACTCTGGAATCCACGGCATTAAAACTGTTTGTCTCGCAATGCGAGCCCCCTTGGACATATAAAAAAAACATAGCCCAAGCAACAAAAGTACAATCATCAAAGCCATTGCTTTTTTAAACTTGCTGCCAAATGAGGACTCTTTCACTTCTTGCACACTCTATTTATTTTAATTCCGGCACGAGTCGAAAGCAGCGCGACCTTGCGGGCTTATATCTAACCAGGGTAACCGCCAGCATCAATGAATAACTGGCGAAGCTTCTTTTGGGCGGTCGCTGAAACGCGCAGTGAATAGCGTTGAAACTCCTCCTCCGCGGCATCAGGCTTGCCATTCATGGCCAACACAAAGGCATATGCAAGAGGGTGCTGTGTGTAGTTGTAGAAACCCAGCCCCCCTTTCGACAGATGCTGCCTGACCCGCTCGAAGGCGCCAGGCAAGTCGGCTATCGAACGAGCCGCGCTCCAGAACGACTCAGCATCTGCAATGGCCGCCCTGAGGATATCGGGTGCGCACTTCGCTATGGTTTCAGGTCCATAACTGTAGGAAATATCAAGCGCACGATCTCGCACATCGAATATCAGGTCAGGTCGCGCTGACTTGGGCGTTCTGTGCCATTTGAAGTCATTTCCGCAGAGATGCGGGACAAAATCCAACGACAGCCCCCATGACGGTGCCAGCTTGCCGCCTTTCCACTGCGCAAGGCGAAAGACCTGGCGAATGGGGGCATCAGCGCTGCGAATCCAAGTCAACGGGCCTTGAACCTCGAAACCCAGCGGCTGCAACAGGGACTCTACGGTGGGCGAGACTATTTCGTGGATTTGATCTATTCGGACTATCTGGAACGCTGTTCCTTGCATTGCCAACTCCCTGCTCATGGGGACGGATCCATGGGTGCGCAAGGTTACGTGATGCAATCCGGCACCTCAAATTGTGCTGCCCCCCTTAAACCCCTTATCCTCGTGATCTTACCTGCCACCGCCCGCCGGAGCCCACATGGACGTCGCCACTCTCACCCTGTTCCTCCCCGCCTGTTTCGCCCTGAACATGGCGCCCGGCCCGAACAACCTGCTTTCCGTGAGCAATTCCACCCGCTACGGCTACCGCACTTCGTGCCTGGCGGGCATCGGGCGTTTGTTGGCCTTCGCCGGGATGATCGCCCTCGCCTCCGCCGGGCTGGCGGTGGTGCTGCAAACCTCGGAGTTGTTGTTCTACGGGATCAAGATCCTGGGCGCGGCGTATCTGTTTTATCTGGCGTATCAATTGTGGCGTGCCAACCCGCAGGCGGAAGTTGAATCGACGGTGGCCAGGGCGGGGTTGTGGGCACTGGCGCGGCAGGAGTTCCTGGTGGCCGCCGGCAATCCCAAGGCGATCCTGATTTTCACCGCCTTCCTGCCGCAATTCGTCGACCCGGGCCAGCCGATCACCCCGCAATTCGCCCTGCTGGGTGCGATGTTCCTGGCGCTGGAGTGGATCGCCATCAGCGCCTACGCCTACATGGGTTTGCATATGCGCCGCTGGTTTGCGCTGCCTCGCGGCAAGCGGATTTTCAACCGCTGCTGCGCCGGGTTGTTGTCGGCGGCGGCGACGGTATTGCTGATGGCGCGCAGGGCCTGAACAAGAGGATGAACGATGAGCTTCGCAGGAAATATCAGGGTAGCAGCCACCGCAGATGCCCCAGCCATCCAGGCGATTTACGCACCGATGGTGGAGCGCACCGCGATCTCTTTCGAGCAGGAAGCGCCAAGCGTCGAGGAGATGGCCCAGCGGATCAGTACCACGCTGAATCTCTACCCTTACCTTGTGGCCGAACGGGATGGACAGGTCGTGGGCTACGCCTATGCCAGCCAGCATCGGGCCCGGGAAGCCTATCTCTGGTCGGTCGATGTTACGGTTTATATCGATCCGGTGGCGCACCGCATCGGAATCGGCCGGGCACTGTACGAGCGGCTGTTACCCCTGCTTATGCGCCAGGGCTACCACGCCGCTTATGCCGGGATCGCCCAGCCGAACGCCGGGAGCGTAGCGTTGCATGAGGCGTTGGGGTTCACGCATATCGGCACGTACCCTGAGGTGGGATTCAAGCATGGCCAGTGGCATGACGTAGGCTACTGGCGCAAGGCACTGGATGGATCGACGCCGCCCAGGCCGATCATTCCATTCCGCGAGTTGCAGGTTGATACGAGCCTTTAAAAAACGCGAAAGTTGATCAATACAGCCAGCGGTGAGCGCTGCGAAAAAGCCACCCAAACGCTTACAATCGTCGTCTCACCGCACTTCAGGCAGGCCAGTCCGTCCATGGCGCTCGACCCCATTACCATTCTGGTCCTCACCATCGCCCTCGCAGGTGCCGCCGCGTTGTACCTGGCAGTCGAGTGGCGCAATGTCCGCGAGCCTTCGCTGCTGTACTGGACCGCTGGTTTCGCCATCATCAGCGTGGGCAGTACCTTGGCCTTGCTGCGAGCCAGCGGTCTGCTGTTGATTGGCATCTGGTTCGCCAACGGGCTGCTGATCACCGCGCACTGGCTTTTCCTGCTGGGCGTCGCGCGTTTCACTCAGGTGCGGCTGTCTCGCGGCTGGTACCTGATCTTCGTCGCCTGGTTTGGCATGCTGCTGTTGCCGGAAGGACAGTCGTGGTCCAAAGCCATGCTGCTGGCCAATTCGCTGCTGGTCGCGCTGCCGACCCTGCGCGCAAGTTTCCTGCTGCGCCCCCATGGCCGCTCGCTCAGTGTGGGCGCGGTACAACTGCGTTATGTGCTGCTGGCCCACGGGCTGTTTTATCTGGCCAAGGCGCTGTCGGCGGTCGTGCCGGGTACGCTGATCGACCTGACGGCGTTTCGTGGCGAGATCATTCAGGTGTCGCTGGTGGAGGGTGCGATGGCGATCATGCTGATTGCGCTGTCGATGACCGGCACCGAGCGCTACCGGCGTGAAGAGCAAATTGCACGGCTGGCCGCCCGCGATCCCTTGACGGCCTTGTACAATCGCCGCGCCCTGGAGCTGCGGGCACCGAGCCTTCTGAACGAGGTTTCGTACGCCCGGCCAGGCGCGCTGCTGGTGATCGACATCGACAACTTCAAACTGATTAACGACCTGTACGGCCATACGGCCGGCGACCGGCTGCTGGTGGCGCTGAGCGAGATGATCCGTGCGCAGGTACCCGATGATGCGCTGGCGGCGAGGCTGGGCGGTGACGAGTTTGTGATCCTCCTTAAAAACACCTCGAGCGAGCGAATCATCGCGCTGGGCAGCGCCCTGCGAGAACAGTTTCACCACGTCGCCTCCCAAGCATTCGTCACGCCCGAAGCGGTGACCCTGAGCATCGGCGCCAGCCTGTTCGACACGCCGCCCGCGAGCCTGGCGGCGTTGATCGAGCAAGGCGATGCGGCGCTGTATGAATCCAAGCGTGGCGGACGCAACAGTGTTCGCCTGGTTGACCACACGGCAGTGGGCGCCCATGCACTGCCGACCGATTGATTCAGTCGGTCGAGTCACTGCGTCGCTTCAATCACTGCAATATCGATCCTGGTCATCCCCATCATGGCATCAAACGCCCGCTTGGCGGCTGCCCGGTCGGGGTTGGTGATCGCCGCCGACAACACCCTCGGGGTGATCTGCCACGAGATGCCCCATTTGTCCTGGCACCAGCCGCAGACGTTTTCCTGGCCGCCATGGCTGACAATCGCGTGCCAGAGGCGATCAGTTTCCGCCTGGTCGTCGGTGGCCACCTGGAACGAAAACGCCTCATTGTGCTTCACGCCAGAGCCGCCGTTCAGCCCGAGACACGGGATGCCCATCACCGTGAATTCCACGGTCAAAACGTCGCCCTGCTTGCCCGCCGGATAATCCCCGGGGGCGTGATGAACTGCCGTTACGGCACTGTCCGGGAAGGTCCTGGCGTAGAAGTTCGCCGCATCCAGTGCGTCGCCGTCGTACCAAAGGCAAATCGTGTTTTTGCTCATCATGACGATTCCCCTGAAGGGAGGTTTGGACTTGCAGTGTAGTACCGGTAACGACAAAAATGCGCTCGCGTATCGGCGCGCCTCCCGCTTCCCCCAACGGTGCAGATCATGAGTAACGGCGTAAAAATCGACCTCCGAATCATCCCGGTTCCCCAGTCCATCAGCCCCGAAGCCCAGGCGGCATTACAGCGCCTGGTGAATGAAGATGGCGTGCCGTTGAACAGCCTGTACACCCTGCCCGCCGCCGACGACCACGACGGCTGGCGCCGCATGCAGGCCGCTGTCGCCCAACAGTACGCTGCGTCACAGGCGGGGCAGGTCGCGAACCTGCGTGCCCGTATAGAGACGCTCACGCTGGAAAGCGCCACGGTGTACCGGGCCACGCCAGCCGACGGGGCCGAGTTCGCCTACATCGACCTGCACGGCGGTGCGCTGGTGTTCGGCGGCGGCGAAAACGCCCGTCTCGCTGCCGGCAAACACGCCGACCTGCACGGCATGACCTGCTACGGCGTGGACTACCGCATGCCACCCGATCATCCGTACCCGGCGGCACTGGATGACTGCATGGCGACCTACCGGTATGTACTGTCGCATCACGCACCGGACAAGATCGTGATCGGCGGCCGATCAGCGGGCGGCAACCTGGCCGCCGCCACCGTGCTGCGAGCCCGCGACGAAGGCTTGCCGCTGCCGGCGGCGCTGGTATTGCTGTCGCCCGAAGTGGACCTGACCGAATCGGGCGACAGCTTCCAGGTCAACCGCACCGTCGACCTGGTGCTGCCTAACCCGCTGATGAGCGTCAACCTGCTGTACGCCGCTGGCGCCGATTTGGCTCACCCCTACCTGTCGCCGCTGTTCGGGGATTTCACGCAGGGTTTCCCGCCGACGTTCGTGCAAAGCGGCACCCGGGACCTGTTCCTCTCCAACGCCGTGCGCCTGCATCGGGCGCTGCGACGGGCCGACGTCCCGGTGGAGCTGCACATTTTTGAAGCCATGCCCCACGGCGGTTTCATGGGCACGCCGGAAGATGCAGAGCTGTCGGGGGAAATACTGCGTTTTGTGCGCCACTGGCTGAAACGCGACTGATCTCTGCGAGTTGACACACCCTGTAATAATCCATAAAGATAAGCGTCTTCTTCAGGGTGTGTCCTCAATGTCTGCAACGACCTTCAACTTTTCCGTCATTGGCTTGATTGCCAAGGCGCAAGGTTGCGTTGCGCACGCCCTCAAATCGAAGAAACAGTCGCTCATGTGACCGGGGCGCGCTGTCCCGTCAGATGAGCTGACAGGACATTGAGCGCGAAGGCCCCCTCCTCTTGCTTACCTCCCTCTGCCCTTCTGACGGTGACGAAATCGGTCAACCATCAGGAGAAAGCGCATGTCATCGTTTCAAGGTATCTGGGTTCCCGTCGTCACACCGTTTCATAACGGCGCCATCGACTTCATCGGCTTGCGCCGCCTGGTCTGCCATCTGCTGGAAAAGGGCGTGGCCGGGATCATGGTCTGCACCACCACCGGCGAAGCCGCATCGCTGAGTCGCCAGGAGCAACTGGCGGTGCTGGATGCCGTACTGGAGCTGGTGCCGCCGCAGCACGTGGTGATGGGCCTGGCGGGGTATAACCAGATTGAGCTGTTGCAGTTCCAGGCCCAGATTCTAAAGCGCCCGGTGGCCGGTTTACTGGTGCCGCCGCCGAGCTACATCCGCCCGTCCCAGGCGGGCCTTGAGGCGTTCTTCCGCAGCGTGGCCGATGCGTCCAGTGTGCCGATTATCCTGTATGACATTCCCTACCGCACCGGCATTGCGTTCGAACAGGCGACGCTGCTGAACATTGTCGCCCATGAGCGAATCGTCGCGATCAAGGATTGCGGCGGCAACCTGGCCAACACCCTGGCGCTGTTGGCCAGCGGGAAGGTCGATGTGTTGTGTGGCGAGGACGTGCAGATATTCAACGCGTTGTGCCTGGGAGCGACCGGCGCGATTGCCGCGTCGGCGCATGTGCGTACCGAAGCGTTTGTGAGGCTGCATCGACAGGTTCGTGATAACCAATTGATGGCGGCTCGTCAGACGTTTTTCGAGCTGCTGCCGTTGATTCACACGATGTTCGTGGAGCCCAACCCTGCGCCGGTGAAGGCCGCGCTGGCGATGGAGGGGTTGATTGGCAGTGAGTTGCGCGCGCCGATGCTGGAGGCGAGTGAGTCGGTGGTCAATCAATTGCAGCAAGTCTTGGCCACGCTCGAATAACCTGGAATATCCCGGAATAACCTGTGGCGAGGGGGCTTGTCCCCCGTTGGAGTGCGCAGCGCTCCGCTCTTCTTGGGGCCGCTTCGCAGCCCAACGGGGGACAAGCCCCCTCGCCACAGGACAAGCTTCCTCACTACAGTACGAGCTCCTAACCACAGGACAAGCCCCCTAACCACAAGGGGAATGCACCAAAATCAAAGGGTGCCTCTCGCCACCGCCAACCGGTGCAATGTGATCTTGCGCACCTCTTGCTTGCTGGCCTCAATATGGGCCTTGAGCAGTTGCTGCGCCTGATCGCTTTGCCGCTGCAGGATCGCCCCAAGAATCAACCCGTGCTCCTCATACGTCGCGACAATACGCGATTGCCGGGTGAAATCCAGCCGCCGAATAATGCGGATTTTCTCGGTGATCTCGACATGCATCCGCGCCATTTCGGCGTTGCCCGTGGCCTGTACCAGCCCGCAATGAAACGCCTCATCCAGTGCCGAGACGGCCTGGGCGTCATCCAGCCGTGCACTTTCGTCCACCTGCCAAATCGCCTCAAGCCCTTCAAGCCCCTGCTGCGCCATGCCACACAAGCGGCTGACGGCGGCTAACTCCAGCACGATCCGAACGTCGTACAGCTCTTCGAAGTAGTTGAAATCGAACGGCCGCACCTGCCAGCCACTCCTGAAGAACACCTCCAGGTACCCTTCCCGCTGCAGTCGGTAAAGCGCCTGGCGCACCGGCGTGCGGCTGGCCTGCATGCGCTCGGCTATCTCGCCTTCGCTGAAGCGATCACCCGGCAGCAGCCGAAAGTCGAAGATGTCAGCCTTCAGCCGCTGGTAGACCTGCTCCGCCAGGCTGTCCGGCCGCTCGCTGGAGGTTCTCGTAGTCGAGAGCTGCATGCCTACGCCCTGCTCGCCATGTAGGCGCGCCAGCCGCCGAACTCGGTGATGTCGGTGGCGCCTGCCAGGGCCCAGGGTTCACAGATAAACCCCTTCACGCTGCGCCCGTCGGCCAGGGTCAAATTGCCGATGCCCAGCGGGGCCGGAATCTCGGCGACAAACTCGCCAAAGCGCGCGACAGGCATGTCCCACAACTCAACGATGATCGAGCCGCCCGAGTCATCCTTGACCAACCCGGGCTTGGGCGGCACGCTGCCCGGCAGCGCATGCAGGCGGTACTGGCTTGCTGTCAGGGTTTGTTCCACCAGCACTGCATTGCGGCTGGTCAACTGGAAGTTCAGCGGCATCCCGGTGAGGTGCGCGCCCACCACTGCCACCCGCACACTGCCGGGCGCCTGTCGTGCAACTGCGGGTGGCGGCAGATAGCGTTCGGTCGCCCCCAACGGCAGGTCGAGGCCGGCCTGCCAGCGTTTGCCCAGATGGGTCAGCGCCGCGTCATGCCAGGCAGGCGCGATCAGGGTGATGCCGCATGGCAGGCCATTGCTGCGCAGCCCGGCGGGAACGGCCAGCGCCGAGAGGTCCGCCAGGTTGGTGAAGTTGGTGTAGAAGCCAAACTGCGAGTTGTAGAGCACCGGCTCCACGGCCATTTCCGCCAGGGTACGAATCGTCGGCGAGGTCGGCACCAGCAAGGCGTCGAAACCGATGAGGGTGTCGTTGATACGCCGGCTCAGTTCGGCCCGCAGGTATTCGGCCTTATAGGCATCGCAGGCGCTGTACTTGAAGCCGTTTTCAACGATGCCACGCACCACCGGGTTGATCGCTGCGGGGTGGCTGGCGAGCATGCCTTCCAGCGCGACCGTACGCTCCGCCACCCAGGAACCGAAATACAGTTGCTCGGCGAGCTGCTGAAACGGGCTGAAATCCACTGGGGTGATGTCGGCGCCGAGGGCCTTGAACCTGAGCAGTGCCTGTTCAAACACCGCCTGGTTCTGCGCATCGCCAAAAAATTCCAGGTCGGCCGGCACCGCCAGCTTGATCGTGGCACCCACAGCGACCGGCGCGGTGTTGGGATTGACGCGGGAATACGCATCGCTGGCGTCATACGCTGCGGCCACACCGGCAACCCGTTCGGCATCTTCGACGGTCAACGCAAACACCGAAATGCAGTCCACCGTGCGACAGGCCGGCACCAATCCGGTGTTGGACAGGCGCCCCTTGGTCGGCTTCAACCCGACAATATTGTTGAAGCCCGCCGGTACCCGCCCGGAACCTGCGGTGTCGGTGCCCAGGGAGAACGCCACCAGGCCACGGGCAACCACCGAGGCCGAACCCGAGCTGGAGCCACCGCTGACATAGTCCGGGTTGAAGCTGTTGCCGACTGCTCCGTAGGGTGAGCGTGTACCCACCAGTCCCGTGGCGAACTGATCAAGATTGGTCTTGCCCATCAGGATCGCCCCCGCCGCCCGCAGCCGGGCCACCACCGACGCATCTGCCTGCGCGGTGTAGGCAAATTCAGGGCACGCAGCCGTGGTCTCCCAACCTGCCGCGTCGATGTTGTCCTTGATGGCGAACGGCACGCCATACAGCGGCAGCTTGTCGATATCGCCGTCGACCGCCGCAAGCCGCTCGGCCAGTTGCGCCAACTGTGCACTCAACTGCTGCGGCTGCACCCGGCTGATCCAGGCGGTGTCCTGGTCGGGAAAGGTGCTTGCCAGGGTCAACAGAATATCGGGGGTCAGCGCCTGGCTGCGGTAAGCGGCCTGCCATTCACCCAGGGTCCAGCCGAGTTGTTCGTTGCGCATTGGGGATTCCATCTTGTATCCAAGTTTGGATTTCTTTTAGCAAGCGCTGGGCCAATTCGCTGCAAGCCAATGAACACGTGGTCTCGGCAAAAAACAGGCGGGTTGGCTGCCCTCCACCGTGCTCCGTGATGAAGCAGCAATGCGCCAAAAAAAGACATTCAGGCGGCCGCCCGGTTGCGAGCGGCTCGATACCGGCCTATGTTCGAAACCATGCTGTAAAAGCTGCTGTCCATCCCATACGCCCCTTCCGTAGCCAGGTGACGACATGCCTACCGCTTCTCGCCCCGCCGTGCTCGAACTGATCGGCAATACCCCGCTGGTGCGGGTCAGCCGTTTCGATACCGGCCCGTGCACGCTGTTCCTCAAGCTTGAATCCCAGAACCCCGGCGGCTCCATCAAGGACCGCATCGGCCTGGCCATGATCGACGCCGCCGAACGCGACGGCCGCCTGCGCCCCGGTGGCACCATCATTGAAGCCACCGCCGGCAATACCGGCCTCGGCCTGGCGCTGGTAGGCCGCGCCAAGGGGTATCGGGTGGTGCTGGTGGTGCCGGACAAGATGTCTACCGAAAAGGTCTTGCACCTGAAAGCCATGGGCGCCGAGGTGCACATCACCCGCTCCGATGTCGGCAAGGGCCACCCCGAGTATTACCAGGACGTCGCCGCCCGCCTGGCCAAGGACATTCCCGATTCCTTCTTCGCCGACCAGTTCAACAACCCGGCCAATCCCCTGGCCCACGAAACCAGCACCGCGCCGGAAATCTGGGCCCAGACCCAACATGACCTGGACGCCATAGTGGTCGGCGTCGGCTCGGCCGGCACCCTCACCGGCCTGACCCGGTTCTTCAAGCGCGTGCAACCCGACCTGGCCATGGTGCTGGCCGACCCCGTGGGGTCGGTGATGGCGGAATACAGCCGCAGCGGCACCATGACCGAACCCGGCTCGTGGGCGGTGGAAGGCATCGGCGAAGATTTCATCCCCTCGATCGCCGACCTCTCCAGCGTGCGCCACGCCTATTCCATCAGCGACGAAGAAAGCTTCGACCACGCCCGCCAACTGCTGCGGGCCGAAGGCATTCTCGGCGGTTCCTCCACTGGCACCCTCCTCGCCGCAGCCCTGCGTTATTGCCGCGAACAGACCGAACCCAAGCGCGTCGTGACCTTCGTTTGCGACACCGGCACGCGCTACTTGTCGAAGGTCTACAACGACCAATGGATGAACGACGCCGGCCTGCTGCAATACAAACACTACGGAGACCTGCGCGACCTGATCGCCCGGCGGTTCGAAGACGGCCGCGTGATCAGCGTCGGCCCTGACGACAGCCTGCTCACCGCCTTCCAGCGCATGCGCCTGGCGGACGTCTCGCAACTGCCGGTGCTGGTGGACGGCCAGCAACTGGTGGGCGTGCTCGACGAATCGGACGTGTTGCTCGGCCTGCATCAGGACGCCGCGCATTTCTCCATGACCGTGGCCAGCGCCATGACCAACGCCCTTCACACCCTTGCGCCCAGCGCCAGCCTTGCGCAATTGCAGGCCGAACTGGATCGCGGATTGGTCGCAATCATTGCCGACGCGTCGGGCTTTCACGGCCTGATCACCCGCGTCGACCTGCTTAATCACTTACGGAGATCCCTTGCATGACCCAGCACGATAAAAGCGCCTTCGCCACCCGCGTGATCCATGCCGGGCAATCCCCGGACCCGACCACCGGGGCGCTGATGCCGCCGATCTACGCCAACTCCACCTACCTGCAGGACAGCCCCGGCGTTCACAAAGGCTTTGACTACGGGCGCTCCCACAACCCGACGCGCTTTGCCCTGGAACGCTGCGTGGCCGACCTTGAAGGTGGCACCCAGGCCTTCGCGTTTGCCTCCGGGCTGGCGGCGATCTCCACCGTGCTGGAACTGCTCGACGCCGGCGCCCACGTGGTCTCCGGCAACGACCTGTACGGCGGCACCTTCCGCCTGTTCGACAAAGTGCGCCAACGCAGCGCCGGGCATCGCTTCAGCTTCGTCGACCTGACCGACCTGTCGGCCTTCGAAGCGGCGTTGCAGGACGACACGCGGATGGTCTGGGTCGAAACCCCAAGCAACCCGCTGCTGAGCCTGGCCGACCTCGCCGCTATCGCCCGGGTGTGCAAGGCCCGCGGCATCATCTGCGTGGCCGACAACACCTTCGCCAGCCCCTGGATCCAGCGCCCGCTGGAGCTGGGATTCGACATCGTGGTGCACTCCACCACCAAGTACCTCAACGGCCACTCCGACGTGATCGGCGGCATTGCAGTGGTGGGCCAGAATCCCGAGTTGGCCGAGCGCCTGGGCTTCCTGCAAAACTCCGTGGGGGCGATTGCCGGGCCGTTCGACGCCTTCCTGACCCTGCGCGGGGTGAAGACCCTGGCGCTGCGCATGGAGCGCCATTGCAGCAACGCACTGGAACTGGCGACGTGGCTGGAGCAACAGCCGCAGGTGGCGCGGGTTTACTACCCGGGGCTGGCCTCGCACCCGCAACATGAACTGGCGCGCCGGCAGATGCGCGGGTTTGGCGGGATGATTTCGGTGGACCTGAAAAGCGACCTGGCGGGTGCGACACGCTTCCTGGAAAACGTGAAGATTTTTGCCCTGGCCGAAAGCCTCGGCGGTGTGGAAAGCCTGATCGAACACCCGGCAATCATGACCCACGCGAGCATCCCGGCGGCGACCCGGGCGCAGTTGGGGATTGGTGACGGGTTGGTGCGGTTGTCGGTGGGGGTTGAGGATGTGGAGGATCTGCGGGCGGATCTGGCGCAGGCGTTGTCCACGATCTAAATAACAACGCAGAACACTGTGGCGAGGGAGCTTGCTCCCTCGCCACAGGTTACTCGGTGAGGCTAAGGCCGAGCACACCAGCCAGCCCGCACAGGCAAGCCACTCCCACGCAGTAAGCGACCGTACGCAAGGGCTGGCGGCCACTCAGGTACATCAGCGTATGCATCACCCGCGCGACGGTGAACGTGCAGAACAGCCAGCTCGTGGCAACGCTGGTCGCCTCCAATGCGACGCACAACCCACCCAGGACAAAGAACAACGGAATATTCTCCAGGTCATTCGCCCAGGCTCTGGCACCTCGGCTGACCTGCGGCAGTTCCTGCGAATTTGCTGCCCGCTTGAAGAAGCCGGCATCCTCACTGTTGATGAACGCAAGGTGCCTGAGGCGGAAATAGCCTTGATAGCAAGAGATCGCCAACATCTTGATGAACAGGACCAACACGCACAGGGCATACACCGTCATCATCGGCTCCCCGAACAGCGGCGGAACCCGTTGACCACGAGGTACAACAGCGGCCCCACGGACACAAAAACCGCCGTTATCAACCAATAAGGCAACACCGACACCAACGATTTGCCTCTGGCCCGCGCATCCCGGTACATCCACACGCACGCCATCAGCGCCATCAGGTACAGGTCAATCACCACCTGGGCGGTGTCCGGCCTGGACATCAATTCAAGCCCGAACGCCATGAGCGAGTGCTCGGCCATCAGCATCGTAATCACGGTGTACAGGGCAAACGCCAACAACCCGACAAGGGCGATCCAGGGTCTGTGCATGTTCTCCTCCTTGGAGACAACGGTTCGGGAAGCTGCACATTAGTGATAACGTCCGTCCCTTCTCAATGACCTCACAGGTCATCGACATCACCGACCCGCACGGCCAGAGTCAGCCCATGAGCAGCCCACCTTTCCCCCGCGCAAACCCCGACACCACCGCTGGTTCGCAACTGCGCGCGCTGCGTCGGCAAGCCAGATTGAGCCAGCTGGAACTGGCGCTGATCACCGGGGTTTCCCAGCGCCACTTGAGCTGTATCGAGACCGGCCGTGCCAAGCCCAGCCCGGGCACGCTGCATAATCTGTTGATGGCCCTGGAGGCCCCGCTGGAGCAGTGCAACAGCGTGTTCCTGGCCGCCGGCTTCGCCCCCCGCTATGAGGCGACCCCGCTCGCGTCACCGTCGATGGAAGCCATTCGCGAGGCCATCAACCATGTGCTGCACGCGAACAATCCTGCACCGGCCATCGTGCTGGGCAGCCATTGGGAAGTGCTCGCCGCCAATGCCAGTACCCAGGTGCTGTTCGATCTGGTGGGGATCAAGCCGGACGCAGCTGAGGGTTTGAATTTGCTGGTCACCCTGCTGCAGCCTGGCGGCCTGGGTGATCATCTGGCCAACGCTGAAGAAATCCGCACCGTCGCCTGGCAACGGGCATCCCGAGAGGCGTTGGGCAACCCGGAACTTGCCAGGATTCTGGACAGCCTGCCGGCCCCGCAGAGCCCCGGGGCCTTGGCCAATGAACTGCCGCCACTGGTGCTGACACGCCTCCACTCCCGGGAAGGTGAGTTGAACTTCATGTCGACCTTCACCACCTTCGGCATGCCGCAGGACATCACCGTGACGTCCCTGCGCATCGAGCATTTGATTCCGGCGGATGCACAGACGTGGCAGGTGATGACCGCGGCGTATGAACGGTCGAAATAGGCAATGCCTTGCCGGACTCGGCAACCCCTGCCCCCTCTCCGCCCTCGGTCGCCCCGCAGCACAAGGCTTGCAGCACATGGCCTGACTCTTGCTGTGCTCCCGTTACCAACCAGGGAGCCGCATCATGATCGGAAGCACCAGCCTTATCGCACTGGCCCAGAAGAGCCTGACTCAGTCCATGGAAAACGGCACGCTTAGGGCCGGGAGGATTGAGGTCACGAACGCCACGCCTGAGATCAAGGCCAAGCTGGAAGCCAGTTATCAGGAGCAAGTGCGCTCGACCGCGCAAACAGTGGCCACCGCCAGGGCCAATCCAAGCTGGGCTACCTTCGACGATGAAAACAACGCGGTCACACTGCCCGATGTGCAGTCCCTCAGCAAAAGCGACGCCACCCACGTAGCCAACGGTCTGCAGTACCTGCTGGACATCGGGCGCCTGGAAGGCAAGACCGTCACCGCGAAAAACGGCGACCAGTCGACGGACAACATCGCGGTGTACAAGGACTGGCTGCAGGCGCACATCGGCGTTGATGTGCAAGCCTGAAGCGGCTCACACCATCGGCACGGCAATCAGCAAAATCGCCGTGCCATGGGTCGCCGTCGCCGCCACCACGCCGTAGCGCAGGCGCACCAGCCCGCAGGCCAGCCCTTCAATCAGGGTAAACGCCAACACCGACCAGCCCAATTGAGTCACGCTCAGCGCCAGGAATGAATGGCACGCGGCGAACGCCAACGCGCTGATCAACGCTGCGCGCAAGGGCGTGACGTGCTGTTCGAGATAGCCCTGCAGGAAGCCGCGAAACAGCACCTCTTCCAGCGCGTTGGCGCAGTAGGCAAGCACCAGCATGCCCAGCAGCCAGGTCCAGTAAGCCGGGATTGCCGCCGGCTCGATGCCCTGGTAAAGCCGCAATGGCAGGCCGATCAAACACCCCGCCACCAGCCCCACCGCCAGGCCCGCAGCACGCTTGCCTTTGAACAGCACCGTGAGTTGCCACAACTCCGGCGCCAGGCGCGAGAGCAGCGCAATCAGCCCAAGGGATAACCCGCCCAGCGCGGCCAGCACCAAGGGGTTGGCGGTGAACTGGATCTGCACCTCGCGGCTCAGTGCCCACAGGCCCAGCGGCGTCATCGCATCGCGCATCAGCACGAATGCCAGCAGCAGGATAACGATGCGCACGCCCGGCACCGTTTTCGGCGTGAGGACAAACCACAGGCCAAACAGGATCAGCCCGGGAAGCAGATACACCCCATAGTGGACCAGTACCGCAAAGGCCCCGGCGATCACCCGGCGTCAGCCCTGTGCCACGGCGACCATGTCGATTTCCACCGCTGCGCCCTTGGGCAGTTGCAGCACGCCCACCGAGGTGCGCGTGTGGGCCCCGGCTGCGCCCAGAATCTCGTTCAGCAGGTCGGACGCGCCGTTGGCCACTTCGCTTTGCTGGTCAAAGTCCTCCGCGCTGCGCACGTACACGTTGATCTTCAGGATCGCCTTGACCTGATCCAGCGAGCCCAGCGCCTGCTTGAGCAGCCCCAGGCAACGCAACGCGCTGACGCCCGCCGCAATCTGTGCGTCGGCCAGGCTGAGGCTTTCACCGACCTTGCCCGGCAGCACGATGGCATCACCCACCCGCGGGATCTGGCCGCTGATGTAAACGTGATTGCCATCCCTTAACAGCGGCGTGTAGTTGCCGCCGATCTTGAACTCGTTGAGTTGATAACCCAGGCGCACCATGGCGGCCGCGTACTTTTGATCCGGTGTCATGTGTGGTTGTCCTTATTGGCTGTTGCGGTGCTGGCATTCATCCACTGCATCGCCCAGGGTCTTGGGGATATGGGTGTTCCGGCCACAGCATAGCCATGTGCCATTTGCTCTGGAAGTACTGCCGACCATTTCATCAGTGATACGACAACCAACGGTATTCGATAGCGCCTATATACGGGCCTACGAGAAATTTCACTTTCCTTGACGGCCTGAAATACGGCATGGTTGTACGACGACTACAAAATCTCTCCTGTGTCGTACCAGTACCCCACAACAACAAGGAAACACCCATGCAAAACGTCAAGGTTCTGATTGGTTTTCTGTGCCTGTTCAGCGGCTACGCAGCCGCCGCCCCTGTTGCGAGTGACAAGGATGTAGCCGTTGCGGTCGATCACCTGACCCAGGCCATGCTGCACAAGGACATCCCGCAACTGCAGGCCCTCACTGCGAACAACCTCACCTACGGCCACTCCAGCGGCAAGATCCAGAACAAGCAGGAATTCATCGCTGACATTGAAACCGGCAGAAGCGGCTTCAAGACCCTGGAAATGCAAAAACAGACCATCACCCTCAATGGCGACACCGCCCTGGTGCGCAACCACTTTTCCGCACAGGCGGTGAACAGTGGCGTTGAGGTGCCTACCGAAATTGAGAACTTCCAGGTCTGGCAGAAACAGAAAGGCAAGTGGCTGCTGATCGGGCGCCAGGCCTACAAGTTCTGATAACAGCCGGGTATTTTCCTGTGAGGAAGGAGCTTGCTGTGGTGAGGGGAGCTTGCTGTGGCGAGGGAGCTTGCTCCCGCTGGGCTGCGTAGCGGCCCCAAAACCCTGGGAGCGCTGCGCACTCCAGCGGGAGCAAGCTCCCTCACCACAGGGGCTCCCGGGCCACACTCAAAAAGGGGTAGGATCGCGCTTTAACCAGACGCCGAGCCTGAACATGGATTTTCACTCTCTACTCGCCTACACCCTCGTCGCCGCCATTGCCATCGCCAGCCCGGGCCCGGCGATCCTGATGGCGCTGAACAACAGCCTGGCCTATGGCGCACGCTCAACGCTGTGGTCTTCGCTGGGTAATGTCAGTGGCGTGTTCTGCGTATCCGCCGCGGCGATGCTGGGGCTGGGTGCGTTGATCCTCAGCTCCGAATGGGTGTTCAACGGGGTAAAAATCCTCGGTGCCGGCTACCTGTTTTATCTGGGTGCCAAAAGCCTGTTCAAGAAGAACCCATTGCTGGCCGCCAACTCCCAGGCACCGACGCGGGTCAACGCCCCTTCGCCCTGGAAACTCTACAAGCTGGCGTTCCTGACCGCCGTCACCAACCCCAAGGCCGTGTTGTTTTTTACCGCACTGTTCCCGCAGTTCATCAACCAGCACGGCGCACTGCTCCCGCAATTCATGGTGCTGACCCTGATTTTCATGGCGCTGTCGGCATTGTCGCTGACCCTGTACGCCCTGCTCGCCGCACAGGCCAAGGGCTTGCTTGCGCGGCCAACATTTTCCAAGTGGGTGGACCGGGTAGTGGGCTCGACCTTTATCGCGTTCGGCACACTGCTGCTGACGATGCGTCGGCAAACGGCCTAGTACGCCTCCACCGCCCAGCGCACTTTCACCAGCGCCTCGCGCAGTACCTCCCGATCCACCGACCCCAGCGCCACGCGCAAGGCATGGGGCACGTGGGCCGAGACGGCAAACGGCTCGGCGGTGGACACCGAGATATTTTCCCGCGCCAGCGCCATGGTGATCTGGTCGGCGCGGGCGTCTTCCGGCAAGGGCAGCCACAAGAAATACGAGGACGGATGGCGGATCACATTGAGCCCCGCCAACACCTCACCGGCCACCGTCTGACGCGCCCGGGCATCCTCGCGTTTTTGCGCTTCCAGTTGCTGCACGGTGCCGTCGTCGAGCCACGCCGCCGCGACGGCAGTCATCACTCCAGGGGTGTTCCAGGTGGTGGCCATGACCGTACGTTCCAGCGCCGCCATCCACGGCTGGGGCGCGGCGACGAAACCCACCCGCAGCCCGGTGGCGACACTCTTGGACAGCCCCGACACATACACCGTGCGCTCCGGCGCCAGTTCGGCCAAGGGTGGTGGAGCGTCCTCGGCTAGAAACGCGTAGGCGGCGTCCTCGATCAGGGTCAAATCATGCCGGCGGGCAATCGCCACCAGGTGCTCGCGCTGCTCCATGCTCATCACCCAACCCAACGGGTTATGCAAGGTCGGCATGCTGTACACCGCACGTACCGGGCGCCGGGCACAGAGTTTTTCGAGGAAGATCAGGTCCGGGCCGGTCGCGGTTACCGGGATCGCGACGATTTCCAGGTGCAGTGTCTCGGCCAGTACCTTGAACCCGGAATAGGTCAGCGCATCCACCGCCACCACATCGCCGGGCTTCAACAGCGACATCATGGTCACTGCCAGCCCGTGCTGGGCCCCGCTGACAATCAGCACCTGCTCGGCTTGCACCGTCAGGCCACGGCTCGCCAGGTGCCGCGCCACCGCCGCCCGCTCATGCAGGCGGCCGGCATGAGGCTGATAGCGCAGCAGTGCGGCCAGGTCGCCGGACAGCGCCAATTGGCGCAACGCCGTGCGCAGCAGGTCAGTCTGGCCCGGCAGCGACGGGTAATTGAAGTTGAGGTCGATCATGCCCGCGGCCACCGCGATCTGACCGACGCCCTGCCCCGGCGACAACGCGATTTCCCGTACAAAGGTCCCGCGCCCGGTCTCGCCACTGACCAGGCCCATGGCCTCCAGCTCGGTGTACACCCGGCTGGCCGTGACCAGCGCCAGACCGTGGCTGGCGGCCAACTGGCGGTGGGTCGGCAAGCGGGTGCCCGCCGCCAGTGTGCCGGAGCGGATATCCCGGGCGAAGGTATCCACCAGGGTCTTGTAGCGGGCGCGAGGCATAGGCGATGTATCCATGACAATTCTTTGATTGTCTTAAGGGTGAATCATAGGATGCGAAGGACGCAACTTATCCTTCATCGAGCCCTACGCCCATGGAACGCACCACCCACCTCAACACCCGGGAACACAACGCCAGCGGCTGGATCAATGGCTTTATCGGCGTGGTGATCTTCAGCGGTTCACTGCCCGCCACGCGCCTGGCGGTGCTGGAATTTGATCCGGTGTTCCTGACCGTCGCCCGCGCCACCATCGCCGCCCTGCTCGGCCTGTGCCTGCTGTGGCTGTTCAAGGAAAAGCGCCCGGCCCGCCAGCAGTTGTTGCCCCTGGCAATCGTCGCGCTGGGCGTTGTGATCGGCTTCCCGCTGCTCACCGCATTGGCCTTGCAGTACGTCACCAGCGCCCACTCCATCGTGTTTGTCGGCCTGCTGCCATTGGCCACTGCGGTGTTCGGCGTGTTGCGTGGCGGCGAGCGGCCCAAGCCGGTGTTCTGGCTGTTCTCGATCCTCGGCAGCCTGCTGGTGGTGGGCTACGCCGTGTCCCAAGGCCTGAGCGCCGCGCCACTCGGGGATGTGCTGATGCTGCTCGCGATTGTGGTGTGCGGCCTGGGTTATGCCGAAGGCGCCAAACTCTCGCGCACCCTGGGCGGCTGGCAGGTGATCTGCTGGGCACTGGTGATCTCGCTGCCGATCGTCGCGCCACTGACGGCGATTTTCGCCCCGCAGTCTTTCACCGGCATCAGTCTGCCCGCCTGGCTCTGCCTGGCCTATGTATCGCTGTTCAGCATGCTGATCGGGTTTGTGTTCTGGTATCGCGGGCTGGCCCAGGGCGGCATCGCCGCCGTGGGCCAGTTGCAGTTGCTGCAACCGTTCTTTGGCCTGGCACTGGCGGCCACGCTGCTGCATGAGCAGGTGAGCCTGGGCATGCTGGTGGTGACGGTCGCGGTGATTGCCTGTGTGGCGGGCGCGAAAAAGTTTGCGCGCTAGGCGGTCTTCCTCAACATCAGCAACGCGATAAACAGTCCACCGGCCACGCCGACACTGATCATCAAGCCATGAGGGCTGACGTAAGACACCGTCGCCCCCGTGGCAATCGGCCCGAGCACGCTGCCCAGGGTGTAGAACAGCGCAATCGCAGTCATCGCGGTAGACACCTGATGCTCGGCCACCCGGTCTCCCGCCTCGATCACCGCCAGGGTGTTCATGCCGCCAATCGCGCCGCCCCACACAAATACGATCAGCGTCGACAACCACGGCAGCGATTGGCTGAAGGGAATCGCCAGGGTGCCCAGCAGCACCACCAGGCCGCAGACCAACTGGCCGGTCTTGTACGAGCTTCTGTCCGCCATCCAGCCGATGGGCAGTTGCAGCACGGTACCGCCGATGCCGAATACCGAGATCAGCAACGTCGCCGCCGTCAGCACATAGCCCGTCGAGAGACTGTAGGCACCGAGGAAGGACACCGATGAGGTCTCCGAGAACCCGGCGATAAACGCGCCGCACAACGCCACCGGGATCACGCTGAACAGTTTGCCGTGGCGTTTCTCCGCCGGTGTTTTCGGCCGCGAATCGTGCCCTTTCAAGCTCAACGCAAGGCCGCCGGACAGCAGCACGATGGCCGCGCAGGCGTAATAGGGAATCGCACTGTCGACCCCGAACACCACCAGCAGCAAGGGCCCGACGGCAATTCCCAGGCCCATCAGGGTTTCGTGCACGCCAATGGCCCGGCCGCGTTCGCTGTCGGTGGCCACGGAGACGATCCAGGTATCACAAGCGATCCAGCGCAGGATCAAGCCGATGCCCAGCACAAAGTTCAACGCGAACAGCAGCGCCAGCTCGCTGGTCAGCGTCATGCCGATCAGCCCCAGCACAGTCAGGACCACGCTGAGCAGATTGGCCCTGACCAATCCCCGGTGCCCCAACAACCGTGGCACGACCTTGTACAGCAGCAGGATCGCGATCCACGAGGCGCTGACGATCACCCCGATTTTCGCCGGGTCCACGCCCTTCTGTTCCAGGGACAACGACAGCAACGGCGTGATGGTGCCGATTTGCACAATCTGGGACAGCACCGACAGGGTGTTGATGCGGGTCAGGGCCAGCCAGCGTTGTTTGTCGCTGTAAGCAATATCGTCCATGACGTTACCGGGGGTTATTCAGAGTCGCCAGAGTCTCAGCTCTCAGCGTTCAGGCGCAACCATCTTGAACTTGATGAGGATCTCGTTCGACACCACGCTGTCGGCCCACTCGCCCGCGCCGATCTTGAAGTCGTCGCGCTTGAGCACGAATTCGCCGTCGAACACGCCAATGCCGCTTTGCTCCTTCAGGGCCACCTTGACCTCCACCGGCCTGGTCTGGCCCTTGAGGGTCAGGTTGCCGCTGAACAGGTAGCGGTTGTCGCCCAGGTCGGTGATGTGGGTGGAGGTGAAGGTGCCCAACGGGTAGGTGGTCATGTCGAACCAGCCGGGCTTGGGCAGTTCGGTGTTGGCGTCGTCGCTGCCGGCATTGATGCTCGGCAGTTGGATGGTCAGCACGGTGCTGGCGGCGGCGGGGTTTTGCGTATCGAAACGCAGGGTGGCCGAATACGTGCCGAAGGTGCCGTACACCTGCTGGCCCATCTGGTCATAGGTGAAGCTGATAGTGCTCGCCGCCGGGTTGACGTCGGTGTATTCCACGGCATACGCGCTGGACAAGGTGCCGAGGGTAAGGAAGGCGGCTAGCAATCGACGTTTCATGGGGTTCTCAACTGGAAATGAACACGCTGTGCAGTAGTAACAGCGTAGGTGCTGGATTTATTCCCGCGCCTGGCATTAGGCTCGTGCCCCGACGGAACTCAAACAACAAGGAGCCACGATGCCCGCGCTTTCCCTGCAAGACACCACCGCCCCCGAAGGCGTCTGTTACGGTTGCGGCAGCAGCAACCCCCACGGCCTGCACATCAAGAGCCGCTGGGACGCCGACGGCATCCACGTGATCGCCGAGCACCAGCCCGACGCCCAATACTGCGGCTGGCCAGACCTGGTCTACGGCGGGTTGATCGCGATGCTGGTGGACTGCCATTCGAACTGGACCGCCATGGCCTATCACTACCAGGCCGAACAGCGTGAACCGGGGACCCTGCCGCGTATCGACTGCGTCACCGGTAACCTGGGCATAAAATTTATCAAGCCCACGCCGATGGGCGTGCCGCTGACCTTGCGCGCGAAAGTCGAGGGTGAGGTCGGCCGCAAGACCCGCGTGGTATGCGAGGTGTACGCCGATGGCGTGCTGACGGCAATTGGCGACTCGGTGTTCGTGCGGGTCGACACCGGGCGGTTGGCCGCCGCGGCCCATGGCCGGGAAGCCTGATACTGGTCTACATTCAGTCCCACCGCTAATCGAGGACGCCACCGATGACTCGCCTGACCGCCAAAGACTTCGCCCCTGAACTGCTGGAGCTTTACGACGGCTACGCCCACGGCAAGATCAACCGCCGGGAATTTCTCGACCGCGCGGCGCTGTTCACCTTTGGCGGGCTGACGGCGTCGGCCCTGCTCGCCGCCCTGAGCCCCAACTATGCCTTGGCCGAGCAAGTGAAATTCACCGACCCGGAGATCGTCGCCGACTACATCACCTACCCGTCACCCAAGGGCAACGGCAACGTCCGGGGTTACCTGGTGCGCCCGGCCAAGGCCACCGGCAAGGTGCCGGCGGTGGTGGTGGTGCACGAGAACCGTGGGCTGAACCCATACATCGAAGACGTCGCCCGCCGGCTGGCCAAGGCCGGGTTTATTGCCCTGGCGCCAGACGGCCTGACCTCTGTCGGTGGCTATCCCGGCAACGATGAGAAAGGCGTGGAACTGCAGCAGAAAGTCGACCCCGAGAAACTGATGAACGACTTCTTCGCCGCCATCGAATGGCTGATGCACCACGACGCCAGCACCGGCAAGGTGGGGATCACCGGGTTCTGCTACGGCGGCGGCGTGACCAATGCGGCAGCGGTGGCGTATCCGGAACTGGGCGCGGCGGTGTCGTTTTACGGGCGCCAGCCGCAAGACAAGGACGTGCCACGGATCAAGGCGCCGATCATGCTGCATTACGGTGAACTGGATACGCGAATCAACGAGGGCTGGCCGGCGTATGAGAAGGCGTTGAAGGCGGCGGGTACGACGTATGAGGCGTTTATCTACAAGGGCGCCAATCATGGGTTCCACAATGATTCGACGCCGAGGTATGACGAGGCGGCGGCGAATCTGGCGTGGGAGCGGACGTTGGGTTGGTTCAAGAAATACCTGGCCTGAAACCGCTCATGTAGGAGCTGGCTTGCCTGCGATGGCATCACCTCGGTGTGTCAGATACACCGCGGTGATGCCATCGCAGGCAAGCCAGCTCCTACAGTGATTCAGATGTTTCCCGGGTCAGTGCTCCAGCGCATACCGCCGGCAATGATTCAAATACCCTTCCTCGTGGCTCCCCACCAACTGCACCACGCTGGTCCACAGCCACGAAGGCGCATCCAGCCGCTTCGAGCGGTTCTCCTGCAACATCGCCATCCAGTCCTTGCGCGTATCCCGGTCCATCTGCCGTGCATGCGCGACGCCGACCACCCGCGCCAGGTACCCGGCCGCGTGCATCGCATCTATTTCGCTGAGTTCATCCAGTTCCAGTTTCATGTCCTGGGGCAGCAATTCACGGATGAAAAACCCGTGGTCCAGAAACCGCGTCGCCAGCATCCGTTCTCCCAACGCCGGTGACAAATGCCGTGCGCCCTCCACGACCCGCCGGCCGTTATCCCGAGGCATCTTCGCCCGGGCCGCACGCGGCGCCGCAGCGCCAACCGCTTCCTTGATATCGATCAGGCAATACTCCTGATCAGCCCCATCCCCTACCCCCAACAACACCGCATACCGCAATAACCCAAGGGAGCTGCAACCCTTGACCCAATACGCCGAGTCCAGCAACTCAACCTGGTCATCGTTGGACCGGCCTTTAAGGGAGGTGACCAGCCGGTGGATTTCATCCGAGGCGCACAACGTTTCCAGGGCTGACTTTTCCGCCCGGGACAACGACCAGAAATGTTTGCCCAACGGAATCGTCGGCCGGGTGCTTTCGATACGCTCCCGGGCCAGATTTTTCCAGGTGCGCTCCACCGCACTGCGCATCCCGGCCTTGACCTGGGACGGGCGCGGCGGTGCTTCGTCGGGCTTGTCCTTAAACGCCTGCGCATACCCCACCATCATCTCTTCGAGCATGCGGGCGGTGGTCACCCCCGGCAAATCCGAACCCCGCGCAGCAGTCGCCAAAGACAACGCCAGGCGCACCAGGTCATGGGCCGGGTTACCGATCACCGCCTGGTCAAGGTCACGGATATGCATGTCGATCCGGCCCTTGGTGTCGCCCGTGGGCCCGAGGTTGCCGGCGTGGCAGTCGCCACAGATCCAGATCGCCGGCCCGTGGGGCAAGCGCCGGCCATGCTGGCTGTGCAGCCACTCATAAAACTGAACCGTACTGCCCCGCACATAAGCGTGGGCGGAGCGCGCCATCTTCAAGTTGCGCAGTTGCGTGAGGTGGGGCATTCGCGAAGAGGGACGCGGCGTTTTCATAGAGGCACTCGTCATGGGGCTACGGTAGAGGCTTGCCCGCGACAAATGTTTCATTTTGTTTCAAGAAGCTCTATTAACGGAGCGCCTGATTAATAAGCCACGCCAAATAATCCCACTGCAATCGGTCTTTCTATTCCTCCCGCCCCCGGGACTAGCATCGGGGCAACTCGATGCAGCGAGTCACAACCCTAACTGCACACATCCCCAAACACTGCCGCCCTAACAAAAGAGATAAAGCAGATGAATGAAGTGATGAACACCGCACCCGCCAAGATCAACCTGGTCAAGGCCCGAGGCTCGCTGGTATGGGACGACCAGGGCAAGGAATACATCGATTGTACCGCCCAGGCCTGGTCCAACAACTTGGGGGCGAATGACCCTCGGGTGGTGGAAGCCGCCGTCGCGCAATTGCGCGAAATGACCCACATCCGCCCCAACTTTGGTTCGCCCGCCCACACCCGGCTGGTGAAGAAGCTACGGGAAGTCTCCCCCGGCGCCCTCAACCAGATGGGTTTCGCCCTGCATGGCAGCCTCGCCGGTGAAATGGCGATGAAGCTGGCCTTCAAGAACCGCCCCGGCGCGCAAAACCTGCTGGTGCTGCAAGACGGTTACCACGGCCGCTCCCTCGCCACCCTCGGCGCCAGTTGGCCCCATCCGAACAACCCGTTTTTGCCGATTCAACCGCGCTTCACCCGTGTGCCCCATCCCAACCCCTACCGCACCCGCCTGGGCATGGACCCGGAAACCGAGTCGCAGTTGTGCCTCGGCCTGCTGGAAGAAACCATCCTCAAGGGCGTCGACGGTGGCGTGGCGGCGGTGATGATGGAACCGATCCAGGGCAATGGCGGGCACATCGAATTCCCGCGCTCCTACTACAAGGGCGTACGCGAGATCTGCGACCGCCTCGGCGTGCTGCTGATTTTTGATGAAGTACAAACCGGTTTCGGGCGCATGGGCACCATGTTTGCGGCCGACTATTACGATGTGCTGCCCGACATCATCGTGTTCGGCAAAGGCGTCGGCGGCGGCTTCCCCCTGGCCGGGATCCTGGCCGACGACAAGCTCAAGTGGTTCGACGAAGGCGAAGAAGCCCTGACCTTCGGCCACTTCCCGGTCTCCCTGGCCGCCGGCTACGCCACGGTGGAAGCCATCGTCGCCGACAACCTCTGCGAAAAAGCGCGGGACTCCGGCGACTACATCACCGCCCGCCTCAAGGACATGCAAACCCGTCACCCGTTGATTGGCGACGTGCGCTGCCCGGGGCTGATGGCTTCCATCGAACTGGTCAAGGACCGCACCACCAAGGAACCGGCCTGCCGAGAATCCCAGGAGGTGTATCGCCTTGGAGTGGAGCGCGGCGTATTGTTTGGCGAAAGCCGTTACGCAGGGCTGGGCAACCTGATCAAGGTCAAGCCGCCGCTGGATATCGAACGCCCGTTGCTGGCCAAGGCCCTCGACGTGCTGGACGAGGTGATCGGCATCATCGAGGAGCAACGGCCATGAGCACATTCGTCGAAAACACCGTGACCGCCCCGCCGAATGCCCAGGCACCGTTGTCCAGCGACGACGCCGACCTCGCGAGCCTCGGCTACGAGCAAAAGATGCACCGCACCATGAGTTCGTTTACTTCGTTTGCCCTGGCCTTTTCCATGGTCTCGATCAACACCGGGGTGGTCACGCTGTTCGCCGACCCGTTCAACCGGGTCGGCGGCATCGGCATTCTCCTGTGGCTGCTGGTGATCCCGCTGGTGTGCTGCATCGTCATGGTCTACTGCCACCTGGCCGGGCGCATTCCGCTCACCGGCTACGCCTACCAATGGTCCAGCCGGCTGGCGGGCAATCACTTCGGCTGGTTTACCGGCTGGGTCGCGTTCACCTCGTTTGTGGCGGGTACTGCAGCCACCTCGGCGGCCATCGGCACGGTGTTCGCACCGGAGATCTGGGCCAACCCGACACAAGGCCAGATCCAGGGCCTGAGCATCGGTGCCACCCTGGTGGTGGGCCTGCTGAACATCTGCGGGATACGCCTGGCCACACGGATCAACGACATCGGCGCAATCATCGAAATCATCGGCACCGTGCTACTGGCGATTGCGTTGTTCTTCGGGGTGTTTTTCTTTTTCGAGCACACCCAGGGCGTGGCGATCCTGACCTCGGCGCAACCGGTGAGCGGCGCCGGCATCAGCTTTACCACCCTCGCCCTCGCCACCCTGCTGCCGGTCTCGGTGCTGCTGGGTTGGGAAGGCGCCGCCGACCTGTCGGAGGAAACCAAAGACCCACGCCGCGCCGCGCCCCGGGCGATGATTCGCGCGGTGCTGGTGTCCAGCGTATTGGGCTTCGTGGTGTTCGCCTTGCTGAGCATTGCGATCCCGGGTTCGGTCAGCGAGTTGCTCAGCCACAGCGAAAACCCGGTGATCAACATCGTGCGCCTGCAACTGGGCAACGCCGCCGGCATGGGCATGATCGTGATCGCGTTTGCCTCGATCCTCGCCTGCCTGATCGCCAATATGGCCGTGGCCACGCGCATGACCTTCGCCCTGTCCCGGGACAACATGCTGCCGGGTTCCAAAGTGCTGGCGAAGATCAACCCGCACTTCGGTACGCCGGTCGCTGCCATTGTGCTGATCACCGCCATCGCCGTACTGCTGAACCTGGCGAGCGGCGGGTTTGTCACCGCGATCTACTCGATGGTCGGCCTGACCTACTACTGCACCTACCTGCTGACGTTGATTGCCGCGTACCTGGCCTATAAAAACGGCAGGATGCCCGGGGCGCCCGACGGTGTATTCAGCCTGGGCCGCTGGTTGTTGCCCATGATCATCCTCGGCGGCCTGTGGGCCATCGCGGTGATCCTGACCCTGAGCGTGCCGGAAGAAAGCCACACCGGCGCCGTCACCACCGGGGTTACACTCGGCGTCGGTGTGCTGTGGTGGTGGTTCTCGCTGCGCACGCGCCTTAACAATGGCACCGCCGGGCCGAGCAGCAAATTGCTCGATCACTAGTCGCTGATTGCAGCCAAACAACAAAACCCCGAACGCCGGGGTTTTGTCTTGTCACCCTCAAGGAGCTTCCCGATGTTTGAACAGGCCAGCTGGCTCAATCAACCCCGGCACTGGAGCCGAGAAGGCGAACGCCTCAAGGTCCGCACCGATGCCAGCACCGATTTCTGGCGCGAAACCCATTATGGTTTTGTGCGCGACAACGGGCATTTCCTGTTTGTCGAAACCGACGGCGACTTTACCGCCCAGGTCAAAATCCACAGCGAATTTACCCACCTGTATGACCAGGCCGGCCTGATGGTGCGGGTCGATGAAGCGCATTGGGTGAAGATCGGCGCAGAGCTGTCCGACGGCGTGACGCTGCTGAGCAGTGTGTTGACCAATAGCGTGTCGGA
Organism: Pseudomonas sp. ADAK13; assembly: GCF_012935715.1. Lineage (NCBI taxonomy): Bacteria > Pseudomonadati > Pseudomonadota > Gammaproteobacteria > Pseudomonadales > Pseudomonadaceae > Pseudomonas > Pseudomonas sp. ADAK13. The sequence goes on along the minus strand of NZ_CP052860.1, from coordinate 5,464,871 downwards.
CTGGGCCACCGGTGTGTTCCCGGGGGACCCCGAAGCGTTCTGGATTCGCGTGACGGTGGCCAAGGGCGTACTGCGCGTGCAGGTGTCGGTAGACGGCGTGAGCTGGCCGTTGGTGCGTCTGGCGCCGTTCCCCGTGGCCGCGTCCTATCAGGTCGGGCCTTACTGCTGCACACCGGAGCGTGGCGGGCTGGAGGTGGAGTTTTCCGAACTGCAGGTCAGTGCGCCCAATCGCAAATCCCTGCACGACCTGTCCTGACTAACGCCGGCTGCTCGCCACTTCCATCGCCAGTTCGGCAAAATTGCGCGCCGCCACACTCGGGTGTGGCGGCAAGGCCACAGCCACTTCACACATCGGCATATCGCTGATCACCGGGAATGCCAGGCCAGGGCGCGCATAGAAGCGTGCAGTGGACAACGCGGTGATGCTGATCCCGCGCTCGGACGCTACTGCCTGCAACTCGGTTTCCACCGTCGAGGCTTCATGGACGATCCGTGCCGGCTGCCCGTCGCGGTAAGCGTCGGCGGTCCAGAAACTGCGCCACACGCCGGCACCCGGTGCGGCAATGATCGGCTCCTGCAGTACATCGTAGATGCTCACGCTGCTCTGCCCGGCCAACCGGTGGCTGGACGCCAGGCACGCCACGCACGGTTCAGTCACCAGGGTATGCAACTCGATATCGGCCAGGCCCAGTGGCGGGCGCAGCACCGAGACGTCCATGCCTTCGTCGATCCCGGCATGGGGCGAGCCGAAGTCATACTCGCGCACCACCAGCTCGATCTCCGGGTAGCGCCTGGCAAACACACTGAGGATCTGGGGCATCAGGTCCACGCCGGCGCCGATCAGGAAACCGATATTCAACGAGCCACGCACCCCGCGTGCATGCTCCTGGGCAGTGCGCACCAGACGGGTCACGCCATTGACGATTTCCCGGGCCTCTACCAGCAATGCCTGGCCGGCTTCGGTCAGCGTCACGTTGCGGGTATTACGCAGGAACAGCTGCACATCCAGCAGCGCTTCAAACTGGCGGATGGTCTGGGACAGCGCCGGTTGCGAGACATGCAGGCGAGTAGCCGCGCGCACAAAGCTGAGCTCCTCGGCGACTACCACGAAGGCCTTGAGTTGACGGATGTCCACGCCGGAAGTTTGCATCAGGGCTCCTTATGAGAACGATCATTTACACCGGTGCTGCCACTTCGCGCAACCACGCCTTGAATGCCGCCATCGCCGGTGTCTCGGCCCGTGACTGCAACCGGGTCAGCCAATAGCTGCCGGTGGTGATGCCCACCTCGAACGGCTGGCGAATCACATCCGTCGCCAGTTGCCGGCTGAACATCATCGCCGGGGCCAACGCCACACCTGCACCTTGAAGCGCGGCTTCCATCATTGCCAGGGACGAGTCAAACACAATGCTGCGCGGCACCAGCGTGTCAGCCGGCAGCCCGGCGGCCTGGAACCACTGGGTCCATTCATCAGCACGGTAAGAACGCAGCAATGTGTGTTTCAACAGGTCTGCCGGGGCCTGCAATTGGCGGGCAATCTGTGGCACGCACAGCACCGTCAGCGGCGCTTCCAGCAACTGGCACGCCTCGGTGCCGTGCCACGCGCCCGCGCCAAAGCGGATCGCGTAATCCAGGCCTTCAGCAGCCACGTCAACGCGGTTGTTGTTGGTGGACAGCCGCAAGTCGATAAACGGGTAGCGCGCCTGGAAATCCGCAAGCCTGGGCAACAACCAACCTACGGCAAAGGTGCCCACCGCACCCACCGTCAACACTTCGCGGTAATGCCCGGCTTCAAACTGGCCTAAGGTTTGAGCAATCCGGTCAAAGGATTCCCGCAGCACCGGCAACAAGGTTTCGCCTTCGCTGGTGAGCATCAGGCCGCGAGGCAAGCGTTTGAACAGCGTGATATTGAGCTGGGCCTCCAGGCTTTTCACCTGGTGACTGACCGCCGCCTGGGTGACGCACAACTCGATGGCCGCCCGGGTAAAACTCAAATGCCGCGCGGAGGCTTCGAAGGCCCGCAGCGCGTTGAGGGGCAAATGGGAGCGGAGCATGGCTTGACCTTAATTTTTCTAATGGCTGCTGCGAGATATCATCGTTTGTCGAAGTCGTACAATCTGCCTAAATTTGCGGCGCCCGCGCAGGTATTGGTCATCAACACATCACTTTATGGAAGCCGGATCATCATGCACGAACGATCTTCAACAACAGCAAGAGTCAGCATACTCGCCTTATTGCTCGGCGCGGGCAACTGCATGGCGGCCACAGACCTGCGCCAGGTCGTGGACAGCACCATCGAACCCCTGATGCAGCAGCAGGACATTGCCGGCCTGTCGGTGGCGGTGATCCAGGACGGCAAGGCGCAATACTTTAACTACGGCGTCGCTAACAAGGACGGCAAACAACCGGTCACCGAAAACACCCTGTTTGAAATCGGCTCGGTGAGCAAGACCTTCACCGCCACCCTCGCCGGCTACGCGCTGGCCAACGGCAAGCTGAAACTCTCGGACCCGGCCAGCCAGTACCTGCCGGCGCTGCGGGGCGACACGTTTGACCACATCAGCCTGCTCAATCTCGGCACCTACACCGCCGGTGGCTTGCCGCTGCAATTCCCGGATGAGTCCGATAACGCCAGCAAGATGATCAGCTACTACCAGCACTGGAAACCGGATTTTGCCCCCGGCACCCAACGCCTGTACTCCAACCCGAGCATCGGCCTGTTCGGCCACCTCGCCGCCCAAAGCCTGGGCCAGCCGTTTGACCGGCTGATGGAGCACACCCTGCTGCCGAAACTCGGCCTCAAGCACACCTTCATCACCGTGCCCAAGGCGCAAATGAACCTGTACGCCCAGGGTTACGACAAGGCCGGCAAACCGGTGCGTGTCGGTCCTGGCGCCCTAGACGCCGAGGCCTACGGCATCAAGACCAGCACCTCGGACCTGATTCAGTACGTTGAAGTGAACATGCACCCGGCGAAGCTGGAAAAGCCGCTGCAACAGGCAATTGCCGCGACCCACACCGGCTATTACACGGTTGATGGCATGACCCAGGGCCTCGGCTGGGAGATGTACCCCTACCCGATCACGCTGGACGCCCTAACTGCAGGCAACTCGGCGCAAATGGCCTTCCAGCCCCACAAGGTCAGCTGGTTGACACCACCGCAAGCGCCCCATGCCGACACGCTGGTGAACAAGACTGGCGCCACCGGTGGCTTTGGCGCCTACGTGGCGTACGTGCCGAGCAAAGGCCTGGGGGTGGTGATCCTGGCGAACAAGAACTACCCGAACGCCGAACGGGTGAAAGCGGCCCATGCGATCCTGAGTGCGATGGATAAATAAAACCCTGCGCACATGATCGTTCCCACGCTCTGCGTGGGAATGCCGCCTCGGACGCTCTGCGTCCAAACGGCGATACAAGGTTCAAGTCTTGCGCCGTGGTGACGCGGAGCGTCACGGGATGCATTCCCACGCAGAGCGTGGGAACGATCGCACGGAACGCCCTAGGTGCTTACATCCCCAGCCAGTGCGGCAAGGCCAGCGAGATGAACGGCAGGTAGGTGACCATGATCAGGAACACCAGCAGGATCATCAGCCACGGCAACGCCGCGCGGATGGTCTGCCCCAGGGTCAGCCCGGTCACTGCCGAGGTCACAAACAGGTTCAACCCCACCGGCGGATGCACCAGGCCAATCTCCATGTTGACCACCATCACGATCCCCAGGTGAATCGGGTCGATCCCCAGCTTCATCGCGATCGGGAAGAAGATCGGCGCCAGGATCAATACGATCGCCGACGGCTCCATAAAGCTGCCCGCCACCAGCAGCACCACGTTGACCATGATCAGGAAGCCAATCGGCGTCAGGCCTTCAGAGATCACCCACGCGGTGATTTCCTGGGGGATTTGTTCAGTGGTCAGCACGTGGGCAAAGAGCATGGCGTTGGCGATGATAAACATCAGCATGATCGCCAGGCGCCCGGACTCCAGCAGGACTTTGGGGCAGTCCTTGATCTTCATGTCCTTGTAGACGAACAGCGCGACAAACGCCGAATACACCGCCGCCACCGCCGCCGCTTCAGTCGGCGTAAACATGCCGCTGTAGATGCCGCCCAGGATGATCACCAACAGCAGCAAGCCCCAGAATGCCCGGCGGGCACAGGTCAGCCACTCGCGGAAGGTCGCCCGAGGCTGAGCCGGCAGCTTCTTGATGCGCGCGACGATGTAGATCGCGACCATCAGCATCAAGCCCAGCAGCAGGCCCGGAATCACCCCGGCCATGAACAGCTTGCCTACCGATGTTTCGGTGGCCGCCGAATACACCACCATCACAATCGACGGCGGAATCAGGATGCCCAGGGTACCGGCGTTGCAGATGATCCCGGCGCCGAATTCCTTCGGGTAGCCTGAGCGCACCATGCCCGCCACGGCAATCGACCCCACCGCGGCCACCGTCGCAGGCGATGACCCCGACAGCGCGGCAAACAGCATGCAGGCCAACACGGCGGCAATCGCCAGGCCGCCCCGGATGTGCCCGACGCAGGCGTTGGCAAAGTCGATCAGCCGTTGCGCCACGCCGCCGGTGGTCATGAACGCACCCGACAGCAGGAAGAACGGAATCGCCAGGAAGGTGTAGGCGTCCGAGGTTTCAAACAGCTTGATCGCCAGCGAACTCACCGAGTCCGGGCTGAACATCAGGATCGACACCGCGCCCGACAACCCCAGGGAAATCGCGATGGGCACGCCGAGAAACATGAACACGAACAGCAGCAAAAACAGACACAGAACGGCCATCAGTGACGCTCCTCATGGCTGCCGGCCAACTTGCTGGCTTCACCGGCTTCGTCGGCCAGGCCCAGCCCGGTTTGGCGGTGAGTGAAGATGCGGTAGAAGATTTCGAGGTAGCGGATGAACACCAGGGCAAAGCCAATCGGCACGATCACCACGATGTCGCTGACATCGATGCCGAACTTGTCGAGGTCTTCGGCGCCGATGTGCGCGGTCGTCACCGCCGTCAGCCACTTGTAGCTGGCGACCATGAACAGCCCGGCGTAGGCCAGGCAGCACAGGCAGGCCAGCATGCCCAGCACGCGCTGCACCCGGCGTGGCGTCAGCTTGACCAGCGCATCCACCCCCAGGTGGCCGGCGGTACGTACGCCGTAGGAGATACCGAAGAAAATCAGCCAGCCGAACATGGCCTTGGTCAGCGCCACGCTCCAGGTCATGTCCTGGGCCCAGCCCATGGTGTGGTCACCCAGGGCGTTGAAGAATCCGCTGCTCCACGCCCATTTATCGGCAAGGGAAAAGAACAGCGTGTAGATGTTGTTGAGCATGACGTAGACAAAAGTCACCAGGGTCATGGCGGCCAGCAGGATGGCGATAAAGCCTTCCTCCAGGTGCTCCCAGACGCGCCTTAGCGTTTGCATGGCAAAACCTCGCGAAACTGGACGGGGATATTCACGACAAGTCACTGACGAAACCGGATCAATGTGGGAGCTGGCTTGCCTGCGATGCGCGCGACTCGGTCTTTCAGGAACACCGAGGTGACGCCATCGCGGGCAAGCCAGCTCCCACAGGAGTCGGTTTTTTCAGCAATCGATTACTGGTTCGACGCGTCCGCCGCCTTGATCAGGTCGGCACCGATTTCACCTTCGAACTTCTGCCATACCGGGCGCATGGCTTCGCGCCAGAGCTGGCGTTGCTCGGGCGTCAGTTCGATGATTTCGCTGGTCTTGGCGTCGATGATCTTCTGCTTGGCCGACTGGTTCAGCGCTTCGGCCTGTTTGTTCACCTCGACGGTGACTTCCACCATGATCTGGTCCAGGGCGGTGCGCACGTCCGGCGGCAGGCCGTTCCAGAACTTGGCGTTGGTGATCACCATGTAGTCGATCAGGCCATGGTTGGACTCGGTGAAGTACTTCTGCACTTCGTTGACCTTCTGGCTTTCATAGTTCGACCAGGTGTTCTCGGTGCCGTTGACGGTGCCGGTCTGCAAGCCCTGGTACACCTCGGCAAAGCTCATCTTGCGCGGGTTGGCGCGGATCGCCTTGAACTGTTCTTCGAGCACGCTGGAAGCCTGCACGCGGAACTTCAGGCCACGGGCATCCTTGGGTTCATGCAGGGCCTTGTTCGATGACAGTTGCTTGAGGCCGTTGTGCCAATAGGCCAGGCCGAGGATGTTTTTGTCTTGCATCGAGGTCAGCAGCGCCTTGCCCTGGGCGGCCTGGAAGCGGTCGACCGCCGCCAGGTCGTTGAACAGGAACGGCAGGTCGTAGATCTGTACTTGCTTGGTGTATTGCTCAAACTTGGCCAGGGACGGCGCCAGCATCTGCACGTCCCCCAGCAGCAGCGCTTCCATTTCCTTGCCGTCGCCGAACAGCGAGGAGTTGGGGTACACCTCGACTTTTACCCGGCCAGGCAGGCGTTCTTCAGCGAGCTTCTTGAACAGCAACGCGCCCTGGCCTTTCGGGGTGTTCTCAGCGACGACGTGGGCGAACTTGATCACGATGGGGTCGGCCGCCTGGGCCAGGCCCGCGGCAAACAAGGTGGCGGCGCAGAGCAGCGCCCGAGAAAGCTTGAGCATGGAAAATCACCTTCTTATTGTTGTGTGATGAGGGCAAGGTGCCTGATGTCACGCGTATAGAGAATTTCGAATTTTAGATACCTGCGTTCGGCGTGGACGAACGCCGACCTGGCTGACAACCTAGATCAACTGTAGGAGCTGGCTTGTGTGGGAGCTGGCTTGCCTGCGATGCAGGCACCTCGGTGCTTCATACAAACCGAGTTGATCCCATCGCGGGCAAGCCCGGCTCCCACACAAGCCCGTTCCCACATGTTTACGGTTGCGCAGCCAGCAATCTTTGGGCCCGCAACAACACCGGTGCGTCGACCATTTGCCCGTCCAGTTGATAGGCCCCTGCCCCATGGGCACCGGCTTCCACCACCCGTTTCGCCCACGCCAGATCCTCGGCGCTGGGGGCCAACGCCTGATGAATCACCGCCACCTGTTTGGGATGGATACACAGCGCGCCGGCAAAGCCCATTTCATAGGCATGCCGAATCGAGCGGCGCAGGCCCTCGGGGTCGTCGATGGCCGGGTGCACACCGTCCAGCGGCGCCACCAGCCCGGCGGCGCGGGAATGCACGATCAAGGCCAGGCGCGCCTGGTCCAGGGCAAATTGAGCGGCCGGGGAGTTGCTGCTCAGGTTCAGGTCCAGCGCCAGGTCCAGGCCGCCGAATGACAGGCGTTCCACCGACGGCGCATGGGCGATTTCCGCCACCGCCAGCAAGCCACGTGCACTCTCGATGATCGGCCAGATCGCCTTGCCCGTGGCGGCCACCACGGCCACCTGGGCCGCGCTTTCAACCTTGGGCAGCAACACCCCCGCGACCCCGGCATGGGCCTGACAGAACGCCACATCGGCAAAATGCTCAGGATGCTCAGGCGCATTGATCCGCACCCACACCCGCGCCGCCGGCGTCGCCTGCAAAAACACCCCGAGGTTGTCCCGGGCCTGGCGCTTGAGCGGCTCTTCCACCGCGTCTTCAAAATCCACAATCACCGCATCGGCGCCACTGGCCAGGGCCTTGGCAAACCGTTCCGGTCGGCTGCCGGGTACGAACAGCGCAGAGCGCACAAGAGAGGTTGGCATCGTTCAATTCCTGATCAGATAACGCCGCGTGCACGCAGGCTGTCGATGGCTTCAGCGGAATAACCCAACTGGTCGAGAATCCCCTGGCTGTGCTGTCCCAGCCCCGGCACCGCGTCCATCCTTGGGGTAAACGCGGCATTGCGCGCCGGTGGCAGCAACGACGGCAACTTGCCCGCCGGGCTGTCGACTTCGCGCCAGCTGTCCCGGGCCTTGAGCTGCGGGTGATCCCACACGCCTTGCATGTCGTTGACCCGGGCACTGGCGATTTGCGCGTCTTCCAGGCGCTGGATCACACCTTCGGCGCTCATTTGCGCGAAGCTGTCGACGATGATCTGGCGCAGCACGTCGCGATTTTCCGAACGCTTGAAGTTGGCCGAGAAACGCTCGTCGGTGGCCAACCCAGGCGTGAGCAGCACCTTGTCGCAGAACGCCGCCCATTCGCGTTCGTTCTGCAACCCGAGCATCACCGTGCCGCCGTCGCCGGTAGGAAATGGTCCGTACGGGTAGATCGTCGAATGTGCCGCACCCGCCCGCGGTGGCTGGGGTGCGCCGTCGAAGGCGTAGTACATCGGGTAGCCCATCCACTCCACCAGGCTTTCCAGCATGCTGACGTCGATGCGGCTGCCCTGCCCGGTCTTGCCCCGCAGCAGCAACGCCGAGAGGATGCCGCTGTAGGCATACATCCCGGCGGAAATGTCGGCGATCGAACAGCCGGCCTTGGCCATCTGGTCCTCGCCCGGGCCACCGGTGACCGAAAGGAAACCGCCTTCGCTCTGGATCAGCAGGTCGTAGGCCTTTTTCTTCTCATACGGCCCGCCCTCCCCATAGCCGGAGATGTCGCACACGATCAGCCGCGGGAAGCGTTCATGCAGCGCCTCGAATGACAGTCCCATGCGCGCCGCAGCACCCGGTGCGAGGTTCTGCACCAGCACGTCGGCGTCGGCCAGCAGGGTTTCCAGGATGTCCCCGGCCTCATCGTGCTTGAGGTCCAGGGTCAGGCTTTCCTTGGAGCGGTTGGTCCACACGAAATGCGAGGCCAGCCCGCGCACGCGCTCGTCGTAGCCACGGGCAAAGTCACCGGCGCCCGGGCGTTCGATCTTGATCACACGGGCCCCAAGGTCGGCCAACTGGCGGGTACAGAACGGCGCGGCAATCGCGTGTTCCAGGCTGACGACGGTGATGCCGTCCAGCGGTCGTTGATTAGCAGTCATGACGATTCCTTAAAGCCAGTGAGCGAGGGACACCGCGTTGCGCAGGTCCCAGACTTTTTCGATCAGCCCGGCGGTTTGCGCGGGCGTGCGGGCGCCGCTGAATTGGGTCAGGCGCTGGAACTTATCGGCCAGTTCTGCACGGTTCAGGGTGTTGCCGGGGTCGCCCTTGGGTTCGTCGATGGCGCCGTGCAAGGTACGGCCATCGGCCGTGGTCACGATCACCCGGCCCAGCCAGCGTTGGGGATAGGCACCGTCGACCTCGGCGTCGAGGGTCATGCTGACCTTGTCGCGAAACGCCGACACAGCCCCGTCGTTAAGCGCCAACTCGTGAAACTCAGTCAGCCCGGCCTTGCCATGCACGGCAATCAGACCCAGCACGGTGCCCATGGAGAACTTGGCCTGGTGCACGGTCTGCGGCAGCGTTACCCGGCCCAGCACGTCGATGGCGCCCTGGTGAACCCGGGTTTCCACGTGGGTGATGTGGTGATGGCTGAGGCCTTCACGCTGCATCAGGTCCAGCAACGCATCGGCGGCCGGATGGGTGTGGCGGCACGAGGCGTGGAACTTGAACGAGGTTTCCAGCAGCGCCCAGCGGCTGCCGAGGCGATCCGACAGTTTGCTGGGGTCCGCGTCGGTGGACATGCCGGCGGCCATGCCCTGGTCGCCTTCCAGGATATTGCGCGCCCCCGTCAGCCCGTCCGCCGTCAAATAGGCGGCCAGCAAACCATCGGCCGCCGCCTTGGCGGTGTGCAGTTGCTTGGAGTCGGCGGCATCCCGCAGGAACTCCCACAAACCGGCCGCCTGAGTGCCGGCACTGCCCAGCAGGTTAATGAATTGCTCTTGGTTGAAATCCAGCAGCTTGCCCACCGCGACAGCCGCCGCGAGGGTGCCGACGGTGGCCGTGGTGTGGAAGATCCGGTAGTGGGAACGGCCCATGAATTCGCCGATGCGAATCCCGGCTTCGTAACCGGCCACCGACGCCAGCAGCAGTTCGCGGCCCGACTTGCCGAGGTCTTGCGCGGCCGCGAATGCCGCCGGAAACACCACCGTCGCCGGGTGCAAGACCGAGCTGTTGTGCAGGTCATCCTGCTCCACCAGGTGCGACGACGCGCCGTTCACCAGCGCAGCGAAATAGGCGCTGCTGCTGCCGCCGTTGACGATCACCTGCGCCGGGCCATTGGCCGGGCCCATCGTGCGCGCATAACGCTCGAACAACGGGATCGGATGGGCGTCCTTGCTGGCCAGCGCCGAGGCGAGCCAGTCGAGGAACAGGTCTTCCGTGCGGGCGAGCACCTCGTCCGGCAATTGTTCGTACGCCAACTCGGCGAGGAACCGGCACAGCGCTTGGGTATGGCTCATGGTCGGCGCCTCAGAAGCTGCGTGGCAGTTCGAGCAAATGCTCGGCCACGTAGGACAGGATCAGGTTGGTGGAGATCGGCGCGACCTGGTACAGGCGGGTCTCGCGGAACTTGCGCTCCACGTCGTATTCGCAGGCAAACCCGAAGCCGCCGTGGGTTTGCAGGCAGGCGTTGGCGGCCTCCCAGGACGCCTTGGCCGCCAGGTACTTGGCCATGTTCGCACTGGCCCCGGCATTGGCGCCGCTGTCGTATTCCTCACAGGCACGCCAGCGCATCAGGTCGGCGGCTTCGATTTCGATATGCGCTTCGGCAATCGGGAACTGCACGCCCTGGTTCTGCCCGATGGGCCGGCCAAACACCACGCGGTCGCGGGCATAGGCGCTGGCTTTCTCGATAAACCAGCGACCGTCACCAATGCACTCGGCGGCGATCAGGGTGCGTTCGGCATTGAGCCCGTCGAGGATGTAGCGGAAGCCCTTGCCCTCCTCGCCAATCAGGCTGTCGAGGGGCAACTCCAGGTTGTCGAAGAACAGCTCATTGGTCTCGTGATTGACCATGTTGGCGATGGGCTGCACGGTCAGGCCGTTGCCGATGGCTTCCCGCAGGTCGACCAGGAAGATCGACATGCCTTCGGATTTTTTCTTCACCTCGGCCAGCGGCGTGGTGCGCGCCAGCAGGATCATCAGGTCGGAATGCTGCACCCGCGAGATCCACACCTTCTGGCCGTTGATCACGTACTTGTCGCCACGCTTGACCGCAGTGGTCTTGATCTTGGTGGTGTCGGTGCCGGTGGTGGGCTCGGTCACGGCCATCGATTGCAGGCGCAGTTCGCCGTTGGCGAGCTTGGGCAGGTAGAAGCTTTTCTGCGCTTCGCTGCCGTGACGCAGCAAGGTGAACATGTTGTACATCTGGCCGTGGACGGTGCCGGAGTTGCCGCCGCAGCGGTTCACTTCTTCCAGAATCACCGAGGCTTCCGCCAGCCCGAGGCCGGAGCCGCCGTAGGCTTCCGGGATCATTGCCGACAGCCAGCCGGCGTCGGTCAGGGCCTTGACGAAGGCTTCGGGGAAGCCTTTTTCCTCGTCGACCTTGCGCCAGTAGGCGGCGTCGAATTCGGCGCACAGGGCGCGCACACCTTCGCGGATGGCATTCAGTTCTTCGTTGTCATTCGGGTTCATTAACGGCTCTCCGCCTGTTGTTCTTGGAGGTTTATTCGAAATGCAGTTCGGCGCGCTGGGCCAGGCCGTCAGCGTTGCCCGCCCAGAGTTCAGCCACACCAGGCCCGGTGATGCGCCCGCCGACGTCAAAGGGTTGCGGGGCAATCAATGGGCGCACGCCGCGATACGAAAAACGGCGCAACGTGGCCTCGGGGTTTGCGCGGCAAAAGGCGCGCAGACTCAGGGTGGCGATCAGCGGCCCGTGCACCACCAGCCCCGAATACCCTTCGGTGCCGGTGACATAGGGGTAGTCGTAATGGATGCGGTGGCCGTTGAAGGTCACGGCGCTGTAGCGAAACAACAGGGTCGGCGTCGGGTCGACCGCTTCGCGCCAGGCGCCTTCGGGCAGCACATCACCACTGCCCTGCTTGGGCGGCGTGGGTTCGCGGTAGACGATGTCCTGTTCTTCGCGCAGGGCCAGGCGGCCGTCCTGGGAATAGTCGTGGCGCACGGTGACGAACAGCAACGAACCGGTGCGGCCGGTTTTTTCTTCCACCTGGGTGATGGTCGACACCCGGGTGGCGGACTCACCCGCCCGCAATGCATGGAAGAACTCGATACGCCCACCGGCCCACATGCGATTGCGGTTATCGGCCGGCGGCAGGAAGCCGCCACGGGCTGGATGGCCGTCACCGCCCAGGGCGGACTCGGGCAGCGGGTCCTGGAAAAAACACCATTGCCACAGGGGCGGCACCGCCTCGCCGTCCGCCGGCACTGCTTCGCCAAAGGTGGCGGCGATGCGTTTGAGCAGGTTGTGGCTCAAGTGGTCGTGGGCTGTTTCGCTACGGCCGATCCAGTCTGTGGCGCTCATCAGGTACATGTCCTCGGGCAGGGAATCTGAACCGGATCATGCTGGGCCGTGGCCGTTCTGAGAATTTGCATTTCAATAAAGCAGCGTTCGGCTATGCTGAACGCCATCGCCCATAAAAAGATCTCAAGAACCCGGATGATCAATGTGGGAGCTGGCTTGCCTGCGATAGCGCCCTGTCAGTCAACACTGCTTTGGTTGGCCCACCGCTATCGCAGGCAGGCCAGCTCCCACATGGGTTCTTCGTCGCTGCCCCGGAGCCTTCCATGCACTTTGATCTGGCGGACTTACGCCTGTTTATCCATATCGCCGAATCCCCCAGCCTGACCCAGGGTGCCAAGCGCGCGTTCCTCTCGCCCGCCGCCGCCAGCGCGCGGATCAAGGCCCTGGAAGGCCAACTCGACACCCGCCTGCTGTACCGCGACAGCCGTGGCGTGGAAATCACCCCGGCGGGCGAACGCCTGCTGCACCACGCGCGGTTGATCATGCGCCAGGTGGATTACCTGAAAAGCGAGTTCACCCAATACGGCATCGATTCGGCCGGGCACATCCGCATCTTCGCCAACACCACGGCGGTGACCGAGTTTCTTCCTGAAGTGCTGGCCGGCTTCCTGTCCCAGCGGCCCGGCGTGACCGTGGACCTGCAGGAGCGGTTGTCCCGTGACATCGTGCGCGGCGTGCTCGACGGCACCAGCGACATGGGCATCATCGCCGGCCCGGTGGAGGCGTCGGGCTTGCAGGTGTTGCATTTCAGCACCGACCACCTGGTGCTCACGGTGCCGGTGGGGCATCCCCTGGCGGCCCTGCCTTCGGTGACGCTGGAGCAAACCCTGGCCTATCAGCATATCGGCCTGCATGACGGCAGCACGTTGCTGAGTTTCCTGCGGGAGCACGTGGAACGGCTGGGCAAACACTTGTCGTTGCGCATCCAGATGTCGAGCTTCGAGGCGATCTGCCGGATGGTCGAGGCTGGCGTCGGGATCGGCATCATTCCCGAGTCGGCGGCGGTGCGGCACAGTCGGACCATGCAGTTGGTGACGGTCAGGCTGGATGAGGTCTGGGCCGTGCGCGAGCGCAGCATCCTGGTGCGGGAGTTGGAGGCGTTGCCGGGGACCATTCGTGCGTTGATCGCGACCTTGATGCCGGAGATGGAACCGCCTCGGCTGCCGGGCGCCTAAGCTAACGTTCATCTTTTGCGAAGGAGATCAGGTCATGCAGCTTGAAGGTTCCTGCCATTGCGGCGCGGTTACGTTCAGTCTTGAGAGTGCGCATCCGTATCCCTATCAGCGGTGTCACTGCTCGATTTGTCGCAAGACCCAGGGGGGTGGCGGGTATGCGATCAACCTTGGGGGCGACGCTAAAAGCTTGAAGGTGCGGGGGCGCAAGTTGATTTCGGTTTATCACGCGCGGATGAAGGGACCGGGGGATAGCCGGGCGCATGCGAGCACGGCCGAGCGGCATTTTTGTTCGCAGTGTGGGTCGGGGTTGTGGTTGTTCAGTCCGGAGTGGCCGGAGTTGATTCATCCGTTTGCTTCGGCGATTGATACGCCGTTGCCGGTGCCGCCGGAGCATACGCATTTGATGCTGGGGTCGAAGGCGCCTTGGGTTGAGGTGAGTGTTCGGCCGGGGGATTTGCGGTTTGATGAGTATCCGAAGGAGTCGATTGCCGAGTGGCATGAGCGGTTGGGGTTGGGTTGATTGATTGAGTGAGTGAATATCCGTTATTTGGGTGATGGCTGATATGGGTTCCGCTCTTACAGCGGCTCACTTTTGAACAGCGCAAAAGTAAGCAAAACGCTCTTGCCCCACCACTCGGCACCTCGCTCAGGCTCGGTGTGCCCTCTCTCCGGTACTACTGCGCGGGCCGCCGCGACGGGGCGTCCCTGCCCCGTCGCGGCTAAACCGGCGTCCTGCCGGTTTACCCGCTCCGTACTACCTGCGTTCGGCCAGCGTGGTTTAACGGGGCGCCTAAGATCAAGATCAAAAGCAGATCAACAGCACAGCGGCCTACAGGCCGGCTTGAGTGGTGTGAAGCAAAGGCAAGATCAAAATCAAAAGCCAGAGCGGGCACGGTCAAATGTGGGAGCTGGCTTGCCTGCGATGGCCTCGCCTCGGTGTACCTGAGAGACCGAGTTGTCTGCATCGCAGGCAAGCCAGCTCCCACAGAAAAGCAGAGCTGCATCAGTTTCAGATTTGGCTTTCGCTTTGGCTTTTGCTCTGGCTTCTACCACTCAAGCCGGCCTGTAGGCCGCTGTGCTCTGGCTTTTGATCTTGATCTGGCTCTGACTGCCCCAATAAGCCCGAGGCCGAACGCAGGGATTGAGGAGCGGGTAAACCGGCAGGACGCCGGTTTAGCCGCGACGGGGCAGGGACGCCCCGTCGCGGCGGCCCGCGGAGCAATGCCGGAGTGAGGGAACACCGAGCCTGGGCGAGGTGCCGACAGGCGGGGCAGAGCCCTTTGCTTACTTTGGGGCTTTTCCAAAGTGAGTCGCTGTAAGAGCGAAACCATAAGCCGCCGTTACCGCAACAACGGATATGTACACAATCAAACAGCCGCCAAAGAAGGCTCCAACTGCCGCTGAGCCAACCAGATCTCCTCCTGCAACCACTGCCCAAACACCTGCAACTGCGGCGAGTCAGTCTGCTCCGGCCGGGTCACTAACCAATACGACTGGTGCCCCTCCACATGCACATTCAACACCTGCGTCAACTGCCCACTGGCCAATTCCGAAGCCACCATATGCCAATCCGCAATGGTAATCCCCAACCCATCAATCGCCGCCCGGATCGCCAGATCCAGCAGGTCAAACTCATACCCACCCTCGATATCAACCCCACTGATCCGCGCCGCATCCAGCCAATGCTTCCACGTCAAATACCGCTGATCCTCCCGCGCCAACACATGCAGTAACGTCATGCGATTCAGGTCAATCCCGTCACTCCACTCCCGGGCATACAACGACGGTGCACACACCGCGATATGCCGCTCCTGAATCAACAACGAACTGTCCAACCCATCCCACTCCCCATCCCCAAACCGAATCGCACAATCCAGCGTGCTGGTCTCCGCCAGGCTGTCCTGCAACCGCGTGGTGATGCTCAACTCCAACTCCGGATGCTGCTCACGCAACCGCCCCAAACGCGGCATCAACCAGCGATTGGTAAACGTCGGCGGCGCATTGATATGCAGCCGATTGGCGTGGGACTTCTGCTGGATACTGCGCACCGTCAGCTCGATCTTGTCGAACGACTGATGCAACGCCCGCAGCAATACCCGCCCGGCGCTGGTCAATTCCAGGTGATGATGCCGACGCTCCAGCAGGGCCTCGCCCAACTGTTCTTCCAGCTGGCGCACCTGCCGGCTGACCGCACTCTGCGTCACGTTCAACAGCTCGGCAGCCCGGGTAAAACTGCCGGTACTGCCGGCGACTTCGAAAGCTTTAAGGGCGTTGAGACCGGGCATTTTGCGTTTCATGGACGACACTCGGGAGCACAGGGGAAATAACCTGCACAACATACCTTTTTGTATTGGGTCAGCGGTAGCGCCCCGCGCCGACAGACGATTAATCGCTCCACGCACTGAAGGTGTCGTTTATCGACGCAGACCGTCGCTCACGCATAAATAGCCTGCGTATAACGCATGCACACTAAGACAATTAAGCATTGGTCGCCGCCGCGCTATAAACGCTAGTCTGCCGATGCACTTCTTATTACTTCGCCCTTCTCTTTCGCGATTAACTTATCGAGTCATCGCCATGTCGAACGCACCCGTTTCACCCCGGCGAAGTATTGGCTTGCTGGCACTGGTGTTTACCGCGTGCAACGCCACTACCCACGGTTTCAGTGTGTTCCTGTACTCGGCGTTGTTGCCGCAGATCCGGCTGGGGTTTGACCTGAGTTACAGCCAGGCCGCGTTGATTGCCGCATTGTTGCAGCTGTTCTACATGGGCGCCTCGATTGCCAGCGGCCTGGCGGCGGCGTGGATCAGCCCGCGCAATATGGTGCGCCTGACCATCGTCCTCAGCCCCGTCCTGCTGGCCCTGGCCGTCGCCACGCCGTGGGTGCTGCCGTTTGCCCTGTGCCTGGCGCTGGTGTCGGCCTGTGCAGTGTCGAACTGGAACGCGATTTCGGCACTGGCCCAGGACGTGATCCCGGCCACGCACCGCAGCCGTGTGCTGGGGCTGGCGTCGTCGGGCTCGGCGTTTGCGCTGTGCTTGAACGGGCTGTTGATCGCACTGTTGCAAGGGTTGTCCCTGCGGCAGTTCTGGTTGATCTGCGCCGGCTTGACGTTGCTGGTCACGCTGCTGACCCTGTGGGCACTGGCCCCGGTCAAGGAGCCAGCACCGCGCGATACCAAGGCACCCAAGCTGAGTCAGGTGCTACGCCAATGGCTGAAATTGTGTGTGGCGCAACCGGTGGCGATGCAGATCGTGTTGCTCAGCGCGTTTATCGGGGCGATCAGCGGGCCGTTTCTGAATTTTCTCTCGGCGTTTGTCAGCGAGCAGTTGCAGGCCGGCGCGTCCGTCACCGGTTCGATGTGGACGCTGATCGGCATCGGCGGTGTCGTCGGCGGCTTGCTGCTGGGCACACTGGCAGACCGCTGGGGCGCGTTGCGGGTGATGGCCCTGAGTATCGGCGCGTTTGGTCTGAGCATGCTCGGCTTGCTCGGGCATCCCAGCCTGGTGCTGAGCTGGCTGGCGGCCGGGCTGTTCGCGCTGTTTTATTTCCCCTGCTGGGGCTTGATGGCGGCCTACGTCGGCGCCCGACTCACCCCGGTGCAGAGCCTGCAGGTGGTGAGCCTGAGCATGGTCAGCTACGGCCTGGCCAGTGCCACCGGCAATGCGCTGTGCGGATGGCTGCTGCAAGTGACCGGCGAGTTTGCCGTGGTCCACGGCTGGATCGTGGCCTGGGTGCTGGCCAGCCTGTTATTGCTGAAGCGCATGGCCCATCGACAAACCGCCGAGGCGCTGGCTGCCCAGGTGCCCTGAGTGCCCCAACTGCCGGCGCAGTATCTCCACCAGCGCATCCACCTCCGGCACCTGGCAACCGGCTGAGCGCCAGAACATCAGGCGCGCCGGGGCGATCGGCGGGAACCCCTGGCGCTCGTCCAGAATCTGCCAGTCCGTCGGCACCAGGCGCCGCGCCATCACGCCCACCGACAACCCCTGCTCAATCGCGATCGCAATGCCCCGAGGGCTCTGGCTGGTGTACACCACCTGCCACGAGCGCCCGGACTGGGCCAGCGCCTGCACGGCATTCGCACGAAACGCACAGCCCTCGGCGTACACCGCCAACGGCACCGACTGGCGCCCCACACAGCTCCAGCTGGGCGCCGCCACCCACACCAGCGGCTCGTCGCACAGGTATTCCCCGGCTTGCAAACCGGCGTGTTCCACCCCCAGCACCAGGTCCAGTTCACCCCGTTGCAAACGCCCCACCAGGGCCGTGGACATCTCGCAGCACACGTCCGGGCGTACCTGGGCGAATTGCGCCTGGAAGTCCTTGAGCATCCCGCCCAGGCAATATTCGGCGTAGTCCTCGGGCATGCCGAGGTGGATGCATACCTGCTCGTTGGGCAATTGCGCGGCGCTGAGGGCCTCGCTGTGCAGCTTGAGGATCTGCCGGGCGTAGATCAAAAAGGTTTCGCCACTGGGGGTCAGGCCCACCGAGCGGCTGGTGCGGCGGATCAGCGGCGTGCCAACGATGTCTTCCAGGCGTTGCAGGCTCTGGCTGACCGTGGATTGGGTTTTGTGCAGGCGCTCGGCGGCGGCCGAGAAACCCTGGCATTCAATAATTGCCACAAACACTTTAAGCAGCGTGCCATCCAGTTCGCCCGACATAACTATCGCCCTCCCCGATGGATTCGATCACAACTTGTAATTTCCACTTTGCACCTCGTTCAGCAACTATCGGTTCAGCCAGAAAACACCAACTGATAGTTCCGGGAGTCTTGCATGAGCCTTCAACTTGCTGACGCTGAAGTGGGCGATATCAGCGACATTATTAATACCGAGCTGTACCCCATACATGATTCGGGCCATGTTCAATTACAGGCCCTGATCGATCACGCGCGGGCCGAACTGGCCGAAGACGGTTGCTGCCTGCTGAAGAACTTCCTGCGCCCCGAGGCACTGGAACAGGCACGTCTGGAAGGTTTGGCGCTGTCGGGCAAGACGTTTTATTCGGTGCGCAAGGTCAACGCCTACTTCACCGAAGACGACACCTCCCTGCCCCAGGATGACCCGCGCCGCACGTTCATGGAGCGCACCAGCGGTTTTGTGACCCGCGACATGATCGCCCCGGACGCCATCATTCACCGGCTGTACGTATCGCCGATGATGAAACGCTTTATCGGCGCCTGCCTCAACGAACCGGAAATCTTCGAGTACGCCGACCCGTTCGCCGGATTGGTGATCAACGTGATGCCCGACGGTACCGAGCAGCCCTGGCACTTCGATACCAACGAATTCATCGTCAGCATGATGACCCAGAAGCCCGAGGCCGGCGGCCTGTTCGAGTACGCGCCGATGATTCGCTCGCGCACCCAGGAAAACCTCGGCGCCGTGGGCAAAGTAGTACGTGGCGAAGACCGTTCGCGGGTGCAGGAACTGGAACTCAACCCCGGCGACCTGCAGATTTTCAAAGGGCGTTTCTCGGTGCACCGCGTGACCCGCGTCGAAGGTGCCACCGAGCGCAACACGGCGATTTTCGCCTACTCCGAAAAGCCCGGAATCATCGGCCGTGCCCAGCGCACCAAGCAGCTTTACGGACGCCTGTCCGAAGCCCATCTGCAAGCCGAACGCAACCTGGTCCGCAGCGACCAGTTGCTCGACTGATTCACCCCCTCAAAAAACTAAAAAACCGTATTTGCCCTGCGAGGAACACCCCATGAGTCTGTCCGGCCCCAACCGCAACCCCGTCGATTGCGAACCTACCTATGACGAGATCCAGCAGATCCAGCTGGACCGCCTGCAACGGGTACGCAACGAACTGAAAAAACGCGACTACGCCGCCTGCGTGCTGTTCGACCCCACCCACATGCGCTACGCCACCGGCTCGCGCAACATGCAGGTGTACTCGGCGCGCAACCCCGCCCGCTATGCGTTTATCCCGGCAGAAGGCCCGGTGGTGGTGTTTGAATTCGGCGGCTGCCTGCACTTGGCCGAAACCCTCAACACCGTCGACGAAGTGCGCCCGGCCAAGGCGATCTCCTATTACTTCTGCGAAAGCTTCCTGGGCAACGTCACCGCCGATTGGGCCGCCGAAATCGATGAGCTGGTGCGCCAATGTGGCGGCGGCAAACGCATCGCCATTGAAAGCGCCACCTCGGCCGCGGCCTTCGAATTGCAAAAGCTCGGCTATCAGATATTCGATGCCCAGGAACCCCTGGAACGCGCGCGCTGCATCAAGGTGCCGAACGAACTGAAGATGATCCGCGCCAGCCTGCGCGCCACCGAAGCCGGCGTGCGCCTGATGGAAAGCAAACTCACCCCCGGCATCAGCGAGAACGAGCTGTGGTCGCACCTGCACCAGCACGTGATCGCCACCGACGGGGACTACGTCGAGACCCGCCTGTTGTCCTCCGGCCCACGCACCAACCCGTGGTTCCAGGAATGCAGCACCCGGCCCATCGAAGCCGGCGACCTGGTGGCGCTGGACACCGATGTGGTTGGGCGTTTCGGCTACTACGCGGACTTCTCGCGAACCTTTCTCTGCGGCGAACAGGCCGCCACCACCAAGCAGCAGGAGCTGTACAAGCTGGCCTACGAGCAGGTGCAAACCAACATGGAAATGCTCAAGGCCGGGCGCAGTTTCAAGGAGTACGCGGAACTGGCCTGGAAGATTCCCGAGCATTACAAAAACAACCGTTACTTCGCCCTCGTGCACGGGGTGGGCATGACCGGTGAATACCCCTACGTGGTGCACCGCGAAGACATTGATGCCCTGGGCTACGACGGCGTGTTCGAAGCCGGCATGACCATCTGCGTGGAAAGCTACATCGGCCATGACGACGGCGGCGAAGGGGTGAAGCTGGAAGAACAGATCTACATCCACGAACACGGCATCGAGCTGCTCTCCGATTACCCGTTCGACCCGCGCCTGTTGTCGCGCTAGATGATCGTTCCCACGCTCAGCGTGGGAACGCATCCCGTGACGCTCTGCGTCACCGTTGCGCAAGGGGACGCGGAGCGTCCGGGGCGGCATTCCCACGCAGAGCGTGGGAACGATCAGGACATGTAACATGCATTTATAGAACGTTCCAACGCAGAATTTGTCGTTTGTCGATCTTTGCGCAAATGACAAAACTGCGGGCATCTCTAATAAAAACAACATGAGAGCTGCCCTATGTCCTATCCCATTGCCACCCTCCCGACTTCGTTGCGCCTTGTTCTTCTGCCGGCTTCACAGAGGTCCCGGCTGCGCCTTCGCGGCGCTTGCCACTGACCCTTGCGGTTCAACAAAAACGCATATTCGCAAGTACCGGAGAGGCTTATGAAAGAGTTGACTACCCTGGACGGCGCCGCGCCGCATCCAGCCGTAAATGATCTGTGTGCCCAAGTCCAAAGCGGCGAAATCAATCGCCGCCAGTTCCTGCGCACGGCCGCGCTGCTGGGCATTACCGTCGCCAGTGCCAGCACCTTTCTCGGCTCCGCACTGCTGGGTAACAACGCCCAGGCCGCCGAGCCGCGCCAGGGCGGCAGCCTGCGGTTTGCCTGCGCCATCCAGGAAATCCAGGACCCGATGCTGATCACCTGGATCGAAGCCTCGAACCTGCTGCGCAACTCGGTGGAATACCTGACCTGGGTCGACGCCGACAACATCACCCACCCGTACCTCGCCGAGAGCTGGAGCCCGTCGGAAGACCTCGCCACCTGGACCTTCAACCTGCGCCAGAACGTGAAGTGGAGCAACGGCGACACCTTCAACGTCGACGACGTGCAGCACAACATCGAACGCTGGATTGCCGCCGACTCCAAGTCGGTGAACCGCACCGCGTTCCAGGACATCAAGGCCTTCGAGAAAGTCAGCGAGTTCCAGTTCCGCCTGGTGCTCAAGCGGCCGATCCTGGCGATCCCGGAAATGCTCAACGCCTTCACCTGCGCCATCGTGCACCGCAGCTTCAAGGCCGGTGACGACTGGGCAAAAAACCCGCTGGGCACCGGGCCGTTCAAGCTGGTGTCGTTTGCCGTCAACAAGCAGGCAACCTTCGCCAAGCGCGCCGACTACTGGGGCAAACCGGCGAATCTCGACGAGCTGCGCTACGTGGACATGGGCACCGATGTGTCCACCCACCTCGCCGCCCTGCAAGCCGGGCAAGTGGACGTGCTGTACCGCGTGACCGTGGCCGAACTGGACCTGGCCAAGCGTTTGCCTGGCGCGCAGTTGCTCACCTGCAAATCCGCGCAAACCGTGGTGATGCGCATGGCCTGCGACCAGAAGCCGTTCACCGACGTGCGCATCCGCAAGGCCGTGGTGCTGTGCGCCGACAACGCGCAGATGCTGAAGATCGCCTATCGCGGCATGGGCACCCTTGGCGAAGACCACCATGTGGCGCCCTCCCACCCCGAATATTTCCCGCTGCCCAAGCGCAACCGCGACGTGGCGGCGGCGAAGAAGCTGCTGGCCGAGGCCGGTTTCCCGAACGGCATCGACATCGACCTGATCGTCGGCAACACCCAGGGCCGTTATGAGCAGGACTGCGCGCAGATCCTGCAGCAGAACTGCCTGGAAGCCGGGATCCGCATCAACCTCAAAGTGATCCCCGCCGCGCAGTACTGGCCGATCTGGGACAAGGCCGCCTTCAGCCTCACCTACTGGGCCCATCGCCCGCTCGGTGTGATGTCCCTGGAGCTGGCCTACCGTGGCGGTGGTGCCTGGAACGAAAGCCATTACAGCGACCCGGCGTTCGATGCCGCGCTGGACAAGGCCATGGGCATTATCGACCCGAAACAGCGTGCGGCGGCGATGGAAAACGTCGAGCGCATCCTGCAGGACGCGTGCGTGATCGTGCAGCCGTTCTGGGGCGACAAGTTCACCGCCGTGAGCAAAAAGGTCCAGGGCTTCCAGGTGCACCCGTCCGACTTCTACCCCATGGACAGTGTGTGGATGAGCGCTTGAGTTAGGCGCGCCCTCCTCCCTGCCCGTACGCGGGCAGGCATCCTTGAACAGTCGGAGCATGCACCCATGGCTCATTTTCTTATGCGCAAGTTATTGGCGCTGGTGGCGACCCTGCTGTCGGTGTCACTGATCGTGTTCCTGGCCCTGGAACTGAATATCGAAGACGTCGCCATCAACGTCCTCGGCCCCTACTCCGCCGCCGACCAGCGTGCGGCGTGGCTGGTGGAACATGGCTACAACCAACCCTTTGTGTGGCGCTACCTGGTGTGGCTCAAGGACTTTGTCAGCGGTGACTGGGGCACCTCGGTGTACTTTCGCGAATCGGTGATCAAGCTGCTGCTGCCGAACCTCGCGCAAACCCTGACCCTGGCCGGCCTGGCCTTGCTGGTGATGGTGCCGGTGGCATTGACCCTGGGCGTGCTCGCCGGAATTCGCCAGGGCTCGGCGCTGGACCGCCTGGTGTCGTTCCTGTCGATCGTCACCACCTCGATTCCCGACTTCGCCAGCGCGGTATTCGTCTCGGCGATCTTTGTGTTCTGGCTCAACTGGCTGCCCGGTGTGAGCAGCATGAGCGAAGGCTTCAGCGCCGTGCAATTGGTGCTGCCACTGATGGTGCTGTGCCTGTTCGGCATCGGCTATCTGGCGCGGATCACCCGGGCCTCGATGGTGGAAGTGATGCAGGCGCCGTACATCCGTACCGCGCGGCTCAAGGGTGCGTCGACCTCACGCATCGTGCTGCGTCACGCCCTGCGCAATGTGCTGATCGCGCCGGTCACGGTGATCATGCTGTACATCCCGTGGTTGCTGTCCAACGTGATCGTGGTGGAGGTGTTCTTCGCCTACAAGGGCTTCGGCTCGCTGCTCTACACCGCCTCGTTGAACCATGACGTGTACCTGATCGAAGCCTGCGCGATGGTCAGTGCGGTGGTGGTGGGCATCACCAAGATCTTCTCGGACCTGGCCTACACCTGGCTCAACCCGCGCATCACCCTGCGCAGTCTCGGCGGAGGTGCCCAATGAACCTGCTGCATTCCTTCAAACATCCGTTGGCCTTGCTGGGTTTGCTGCTGGTGGGCGGCTGGGTGCTGATCGCGCTGTTCGCCCCGTGGATCGCGCCCCATGACCCGCTGGAAAGCTACACTCCCTTACTCACCCCAATGACCGCCGGCGACAACGGCCAGAGCTTTCTGCTGGGCACCGACATGATAGGCCGGGACATTCTCTCGCGGCTGATCTGGGGCACTCGCACCGTGTTGTTCTGGTCGATCCTTGCCACCCTCACCGCCTTTGCCGTCGGCATCGCCATGGGCCTGTGCGCCGGTTACTTCAACGGCTGGGTCGACAGCGTGCTGTCGTATGTCGCGGACACGGTGCTGTCGTTCCCGGTGCTGGTGTTGTACATCGTGATCATCATTGCCCTCGGTGCTTCGGCCCTGAATATCCTGATTGCGGTGACCTTCACCAGCGCGCCGGCGATCTTTCGGATCATGCGCGCCCTGACCATCGACATTCGTTCGCGAGACTACGTGCTCAGCGCCATCACCCAGGGCGAAGGGTCGCTGCGGATCATGCTGGTGGAAATCCTGCCCAACTGCGGCGGGCCGCTGATTGTCGATTTCTGCCTGCGCATCGGCTACACCGCGATCATGATCGGCGCCCTGGGCTTCCTCGGCCTCGGCCTGCCGCCACCGACACCCGACTGGGGCGGCATGATCAACGATGGCCGCGCCATGGCCATCGCCTTCCCGCACCTGGTGATCTTTCCGTGCATCGCCATCTCCACCCTGATGCTGGGCCTGAGCCTGTTGGCGGACGGTCTGGATGAACACGCCCAGAAAGGCGCAAGGACTTGAGCATGAACCACACACAAGTGCTGCGGGTAGAGAACCTGTCCATCGAACTGCCCGCCGGCGCCGACCGCAGCCATGCGGTGCAAGGCATCAGCCTGGAGGTGCGCAAGGGCGAAATCCTCTGCGTGATCGGTGAGTCCGGCTCCGGTAAATCGGTGCTGTCGGCGGCGATCATGGGCGATTACGCCAAGGGTTTGCGGCATACCGAAGGCGTAATCGACTTTCTTGGCGATGATATTTGCACCCTCGATGAGGAAAGGTTGCGCCAGCTGCGAGGCAACCGCATCGCGATGATTTTCCAGGAGCCCATGGCGGCGCTGAACCCGGCGATCCGCATCGGCAAGCAAGTTGAGGAAATCTTCGATATTCACGCGCCGCAGATGCCGGCCGCTGAACGTCGCGAGCGCATGTTGGCGTTGCTGGAATCCACCCAACTGCCGGACCCGCCGCGCATCGCCAACAGCTTTCCCCACCAATTGTCGGGGGGCCAATGCCAGCGGGTGGTGATCGCCATGGCGCTGGCGATGAACCCGGATTTGCTGATCGCCGACGAACCCACCACCGCGCTGGACGTGACCACTCAGGCCCAGGTGCTGAAACTGGTGCGTGAGCTGCGCGGTCGCGGGCAGCACGGCATTCTGTTTATCACCCATGACTTCGGCGTGGTCGCGCAGATCGCCGACCGTATCGCGGTGATGGAAGGCGGCCGGCTGGTGGAAATCGGCGAGCGCGACCAGGTGCTGAATGCCCCGGCCCACGCCTACACCCGCAAGCTGATCGCCGCCGTGCCGGCGCTGCATCCGGAGTTGCACACGCCGAGTGCCGACGGCGAGATGGCCCTGCGCATCGAGCACCTGACCAAGACCTACACCGTTGGTGGCAGCTCGGTGGCGGCCTTGCGCAATGTCTCGCTGCAGCTGCCACGGGGCAAGACCCTGGCGATTGTCGGTGAGTCGGGCTCGGGCAAAAGCACCTTGGTCAAAGCCGCGATCCGCCTGGTGGACAGCGACAGCGGCCATGTGTGGGTCGGCGACACTGACTTCCTGGCCCTGCGCGGCTCGGCGCTGGCGGCGAACCGGCGGCGTATCCAGATGATTTTCCAGGACCCGTATGGCTCGCTCAATCCCCGGCACAGGGTGGGCGACATCATCGCCCGTGCTGCGCAACTGCGAGGTTTGTCGGCCAAGGATGCGTGGGCCGAAGCCGGTGACCTGCTGGAACAGGTGGGCCTCAAGCGCGACGCCCTCAAGCGCAAGCCCCGGCAGTTCTCCGGCGGCCAGCGCCAGCGCATCGGCATCGCCCGCGCCCTGGCGATGCGCCCGGAAGTGTTGATCGCCGATGAGAGCGTGTCGGCCCTGGATGTGTCGGTGCAAAAACAGGTGCTGGAACTGTTGGCCAAACTGCAGCAGCGGCTGAACCTGAGCATCCTGTTCATCACCCACGACCTGCGGGTGGCGGCGCAGATCAGCGACTACATCGCGGTGATGCGCCAGGGCGAAGTCGTCGAATACGGCACCGCCGAACAGGTACTGCTACGGCCGCAAAACACCTACACCCAGACCTTGCTGGCCGCCGCCCCCGGCGCCTCGGAGCTGCCCGCCGCCGGCCCGCCGTTGCGGCTGATTCGACCGCAAGCGCACTGAGTCAACCCTTTACCCCGCGTCGCAGCGTTCGTTGCGGCAAGGGGCTGCTGTTGCCAAAAAATAACCAATAACGAGAGCAAAACCATGCGACCAACCCTTCGATACATCGCTCTGGTCCCTGTGCTCGGCGCCCTTGCGGCACCGGCCATGGCCATTCAAGTCACCGACAACCTGGACCTCGGTGGCGCCGTGCGCGCCCGTTGGGACTACGACCCGGATCGCGGCATCCAGAAGTTCGGCCTCGACACTGCGTTTCTCAGCGCCAAGTACAACTCCGACACCTGGATCGGCGAGGCGCAGTACCGGTTCTACGGGCGCTCGTACCCGTACCAGTACACCAAGAACTACGGCGATATCCAGTTCGCCAAGTTCGCCTGGGTCGGCTACAAGTTCAACCCCGACCAACAGGTGCAAGTGGGCCTGAACACCGTGCCGTTTGGCCTGCAGCCGTACTTCGGCAGCACCTTCTACGAAACCCTGGGCAACGTCATCGGCCTGGAAGATGTGCAGCAGGTCGGCGCCAAGTACATCCAGCAGAGCGGCGACTGGAACATCCAGGCCGGTTACTACCTGCGCCCGGCGTGGCAAGGCAAAGGTACGAGCAAGGGCGTGACCTATTCCAGCGTGATCTCCGAAGCCGACAGCTACGTGGGCGACGGCAGCAACAACCAGGAACGCAACACCGTGGTGGTACGGGTGGCCAAGGCCATGGACCTGGGTAACTGGAAGTCGGAAGTCGGGCTGTCCGGCCTGACCTCCACCCTGGAAAACAAGGACACCAACAACGATGGCCGTCGCAACGCCGTGGCCATCCACTACCTGGGCAAGAACGGGCCATGGGGCGTGCAATTGCAGGCGGCACGGCAGCAGATGTCACCGCGTAACCCGGGCACCGATAGCGTGGTGACGCTGGGCGGTTATGACGGCACGTTCAACGTGGCCAGCCGGGGCAATTTGTATGTGGCAGACCTGAGCTATGACGTGGGTGGCAAGTACCTGTTTGACCAGATCAGCGGCGTGAAGCTGTATGCCAACTACAGTGCGTTTGACAAGTCCGAGGATCAGTTCAAGACCTCGCAGCGGGTGATTCTGGGTACGTCGTTTTCCGTCAGCAAATTGTGGGTAGCGACAGAGTGGTTGATCGGCAAGAACGATCCGTATATTGGTGGGAGCAGCTATACCGAGAGTCTGGGGGCTGGGGGGAGTAACCAGTGGGAGAATCAGTTGTATATGAACATTGGCTACTACTTCTGACTTAAGCTCTCTAGCGCTTTAACTGACCTCATCGCAGGCAAGCCAGCTCCCACATTTGATCGGTGCCGCGGTCAAAATGTGGGAGCTGGCTTGCCTGCGATAGCGTCAGTACCAACACTATAAAAACAACAGGTGTGGAATCCCTTTCATGCGCCAACTGCCCGCCCTCAACATGCTCCGGGTCTTCGAAGAAGTCGCCCGCCACCGCAGCTTCAGCCAGGCGGCCGTGGGCCTCAACGTCACCCAGGGCGCCGTCAGCCGCCAGATCAAACAACTGGAAGACTACCTCGGCGTCGCCCTCTTCATCCGTACGCCCCAGGGCCTGTCCCTGACCGAAGCCGGCTTCGCCCTTTCCCCGCACCTGAGCGACGCCTTCGACCATATCGAACGCGCCTTGCAAGCCGTGCGCGTGCCCAACCTGCGCCAGCGCCTGCGTATCGTTGCGCCGCCGACCTGGGCCACCCGCTGGCTGTCCGCCCACCTGCGCCGGTTTTGCGAGCGTTACCCCGACATCAACCTCAGCGTCACCCACCAGAACAACCACGCGAGCCTCGCGGAAATCGACTGCCAGATCCGCTTCGGCCTGGAACCGGCGCCCCATTGCAGCAGTGAGTTGTTGGTGATGGAGCGCCACATCGCCGTCGCCAGCCCGGAACTGTTCAGCGACGGTCAGCCGCCTGACCTGCGGCGCTTTCCGCTGCTGCACATCCTGCACGACGGCAAGCGCTTGAAGGTCTGGGAAAACTGGCTGGCGGCCATGGGCCGTGAGGATATCGATGCGGACCAGGGCCTGGAATTCAGCACCCTGGACCAGGTGATCCACACCGCCCTGGCAGGCGGTGGGCTGGCGGTGATCGACCGGCAGATGATCGAGCGCGAACTGGCGAATGGCAGCCTGCTGCCGATCACCCCGGTGGAGGTGATCGGCCCGTATGGCTATTGGCTGGATGTGGCGAGTGACAAGCAGGGCTTATCCAAGGTGTGCCTGTTTACGCAGTGGTTGAACCGGGTGAGTAATCCCTGACACCGGGGCTTCGGCCTTGCACGCCTGGCTCAACGTCAGCGCCTTGGTTTCCGGCGCCCAGGCCCAGGAGATGATCGCGCCCAACACCAGGATTGCGGCGAGGATGCCCATGGTCGGGCTCAGGCCGATCCCGGCCACACTCACCGGCAGCAGGAAGGTACTCACCGCCGAACCCAGGCGGCTGACGGCCGTGGCCAGGCCAATCCCGCTGGCCCGCACTTCAGTCGGAAAGCTCTCCGCCGGGAAGACGCCTACCAGGTTGCTCACCGCCGACAGCACCAGGGTGAATACACCAAACGTCAGCACCATCAGCCACGCCATGCTGCCCGGCAACACCGCCAGCAGGAACAGCGCCGCCGCAAGGATGATGAACGAGTTGATCAGGAACCCGCGCCGGGAGAATTTCACGGTGCACCAGATACCGATCAGGGCGCCGATGATCAGCAGCAGGTTGAGCATCAGCTCCGTACCAAAACCTTCAGCCAGGCCCATTTTCTGCAGGATCGACGGCAGGAAGGTGTAGATCGCGAAGTACGGCATCACGATGCACACGAAGAACAGGCAATTGAACGCGGTGCGCTTGCGGTATTCGCGGCTGAACAGCACGCCGTAGCCCGAGCGGGTTTGCGTCGAGGGTTCTTCGTCGAGTACCACATGTTCGCCGAGGTGCTTTTTGACGATGGCACGAGCCTCGGCAATCCGGCCTTGATTGACCAGCCACCGCGGCGATTCGGGGGTGCCGATGCGGGCGATCAGAATCAGCCCGGCGGGAATCGCCGACGACGCCAGCATCCAGCGCCAGGCGTCATCACCGAGGCTGAGCATGGCGGTGCCGACGAAGGTGGCGGCCACGTAGCCAACGGTCCACACCACGCTGAACGAGCCGAGCAGCACGCCACGATGTTTCTTCGGCGAGAACTCGGCGAGCATGGCGTGGCCGACGCTGAAATCGCCGCCCAGGCCAATGCCGATCAGCACCCGACAGAGGAACAGGCCCATGGCGGTTTCGGCATAGAACTGCATCACCGAGGCGACGGTAATCAGGACGAAGCTGACCAGAAAGATTTTCTGCCGGCCGAGGGTGTCGGAGATCCAGCCGAAAAACAGGCTGCCCAAAAACAACCCGATCAGGGCCGAGGCGCCGATCAGGCCTTGCCAGAAGGCGTCCAGTTGCATCTGGGGGCTGAGCAAGGTGAAGGCGATGCCGATCAGGCCAAGGATATAGCCGTCGGTGAAGTGCGCGCCGAAGGTCAGACCGGCGATTTTAAGGTGGAAGCGACCGATGGGCAGGTCGTCGATTTTGATGGATTGAGTGGACATGGTGTTCTCCATATTTTTGTTTTTGACGGAGTAACAGCGGGCAAGCCGAGGGTGATGGTGTGTGGGCTTTTTTTGTGGGAGCTGGCTTGCCTGCGATAGCGGTGGGTCAGGTTGATCATGGGAGGCTGACAGACCGCTATCGCAGGCAAGCCAGCTCCCACAGGGATTTGTGTTGTTTGGTTGGCCGTATTTAGAGGCCGCCCATCAACAGGTATTTGATCTCTAGGTAATCCTCCAGCCCGTACCTGGAACCTTCACGGCCCAGGCCCGATTCCTTGATCCCGCCAAAGGGCGCGACTTCAGTGGAGATGATCCCTTCGTTGATCCCTACCATGCCCGCTTCCAGGCCTTCGGCCATGCGCCATACCCGGCCGATGTCGCGGCTGTAGAAGTAGGCGGACAAGCCGAATGGCGTGTCATTGGCCCGCTGCAGCACTTCGGCTTCATCGGTGAAGCGGAAGCAGGCCGCCACCGGGCCGAAGGTTTCTTCCTGGGCGATCAGCATCTCGCCGTGGGCTTCGGTGAGGATGGTCGGTTCAAAGAAGGTGCCGCCCAAGGCGTGTCGACGGCCGCCGCACAGCAGCTTGGCGCCTTTCTCCAGGGCGTCGCCGACGTGGGCTTCAACCTTGGCCAACGCGGCAGCGTTGATCAGCGGACCCTGTTCGGTTTCGCCGTCCAGGGCGCTGCCGATGCGCATCGCGGACACCGCTTCAGCCAGTTTGCGGGTGAACGCGTCGTACACACCGTCCTGGATAAAGAAGCGGTTGACGCAGACGCAGGTCTGGCCGGTGTTGCGGAACTTGGAGGCCATGGCGCCTTTGACGGCGGCGTCCAGGTCGGCATCGTCAAACACGATAAAGGGCGCGTTGCCCCCCAGTTCCAGCGAGACCTTTTTCAACGTGTCCGCAGCCTGGCGCATCAGCAGTTTGCCGGTGCGGGTGGAGCCGGTGAACGACAACTTGCGTACCACGCTGGAGGCTTGCAACGCGCCGCCGATGGCCACGGCATCGCCGGAGACGATGTTGAACACGCCGGCGGGAATTCCGGCCTGCTCCGCCAACACCGCCAGGGCAAAAGCCGACAACGGGGTTTCCTCAGACGGCTTGAGGATCATCGTGCACCCCGCCGCCAGCGCCGGACCAACCTTGCGGGTGACCATGGCCAGCGGGAAGTTCCACGGGGTGATCGCCGCGACCACGCCGATGGCTTCCTTGGTCACGATGATCCGCGCATCGGCCTTGTGGCTCGGGATCACGTCGCCATAGGCACGCTTGGCTTCTTCGGCGAACCACTCCAGGAAGCTCGCGGCGTAGACCACTTCGCCCATGGCTTCGGCCAGCGGCTTGCCCTGCTCCAGGCTGAGCAGGTGCGCCAGGTCCTGCTGGTTGCTCAGCATCAAGTCGCTCCAGCGCTTGAGGCGTTGGCTGCGTTCCTTGGCAGTGAGCTTGCGCCAGGCCGGCAACGCACGGTTGGCGGCGGCAATGGCCAGGTTGGTTTCTTCGGCTCCAGCGCGTTGTACTTCGGCGATCTGTGCGCCATTGGCCGGGTTGAGCACCGGGTAAACCGGCCCACCGCTGGACCATTGGCCATCGATGAAATTGCCTGTGCGAATCAGCGGGTTCATGCCACGGCCTCTATCAGGTTAAAGCGATCCAGGCCCGGACGGGCGCTGCGCAAAATGCGTTTGCCGGCGGTGTAGTCGTTGATCACGTCGCACGGTGTGTAGTTGCGTTCCAGCTCGTGCAGTTCTTCGGCGTCGAGTTGGGTGTCGAGGGCGGCGAGCGCGCTGTCAAACTGCTCGGTGGTGTCGGCGCCCACCAGCATCACGTCCACACCCGGGTGATTGGCGACCCACGCCTGGGCGATCTGCGCATTCGACACGCCACGGGCACGGGCCACACGTTGTACCGAGTGGGCGATGTCGAAGGACGCCTGGTCGCTGTACATCTGTTGGGTGAAGAAGTCGGTCTGGTTGCGGGTCGACTGCACTTCACCGGTGAGCAGGCCACGGGCCAGCGGGCTGAACACCGAGACGCCCAGGCCCTGGTCGCGGCAGAACGGGATCATCTCGCGCTCTTCTTCGCGGTAGGCGCAGTTCAGTTGCAGCTGCATGTTGATCGGCTTGACCCAGCCATTGCGCTCGCAGGCCATGAGGATTTTCGCCAGTTGCCCGGTGAGCATGGTGGACACGCCGATGTAGCGGGCCTTGCCGGAACGCACGATGTCGTTGAGGGCGCCCATGGTTTCTTCCACCGGGGTGTTCACGTCGAAGTAATGCAGCATGAACACGTCGACGTAATCCATGCCCAGGCGGCTCAGGGACGCATCGATGCTGTCCATGATGTGTTTGCGTGAATGGCCGCTGGCATTGATGCCGCTGCGGGTGCCATAGCCGACCTTGGTGGTGACCACGATGTCTTCACGGCGCGCAACGCGCTTGAGGATGCGCCCCACCACTTCCTCGCCGACACCGGCAGAGTAGAAGTCGGCCAGGTCAATGAAGTTGACGCCGTTGGCCAGGGCGTGGGCGACGATGGGCTCGCTTTGTTTCTCATCGAAGATCCACGGTTTCCAGTCCGGGGTGCCCATGTTCATGGTGCCCAGGCACAGGCGGGAGACTTGCAGGCCGGAGTTGCCCAAACGAATGTATTGCATGGGGATGTCCTCAGGCTTTTGGCGTGTAGAAAGGGTTGCTGATGTGGTTGACCACGTCCGCCAGTTGCGCGGTCTGCGGCAGGCCGGTCAGGGCGGCACGGATCGCCGTGCGGCAGGCGTTGTAGTTGTTGAGGTAGACCGCATCCAGGTCATCGCAGGCCGGGTTGACCCAGTTGGCGGTGACGATGGCCCACTCGTCTTCGGCTTCCGGCGGCAGGGTGCCGTCGAGCAAGGCTTCGAGCACCGCCTTGGCGATCCCGGCCTGGGACGCGCCCCAGGTGGCATTGCCGTGCAGGTCGCTGCCGATGGCGGCCTTGTTGACGTAGAGGGTCATGGGTTTGACCGGGATGTTCGGCTGGGCAATCACCATGAACGGGCAATGGCCCTGGCTTGGGGACGCCAGGCTGGTGGCGAACGCCTGGCCGGCCGGGCCGTTGCGCGGGCCGATGAGGATGTTGATGTGGGCAGCATTGACGCCTGGGCCTTCGAAGCCTTCGCCGATGTACAGATCAAGTGCTTTCATTTCGCAAACGCTCTTTTTTGTTATGGGGAGCTGGTTGGCGAATTTTTAGCACTGGCGCAGGCGGCGGCCGTAACCATTAAAAGTCATGGGGGTGTGAGTTTTGGTCATGGCCCTGCGACCATCAGACCCTTCCTACGCGTTGACCATCGTTAACACACACCATATAGTGTGCCCACAAACACAGACAACCACTACATAGTGTGCAGGAACGCAGTATCTCGACCACACTATGCGCAGTATTTCAATGCCTTGAAGCCTGCAAAACGCACATTTTTGAACGCGGTCACGCCGTCAAACGGACCAGGAAGGAGCAATTCAATGCTGAGTTGGGATGAAGCAGATCAACCAGACACCGGTGACGTAGTCATTCGAGGCGCCAACGCCGGCCACGCCACCGAAGCCAACATGGACCGCCTTGACGGCGCCGGCGCTGCCGCCGCCCTCGAAGCCCGCAACGTGACCGCCAGCGACTCCGCCGCGATCATCCGCGCCAAGGCCGCCCTCGACAAACTCGACGTCGCCGAAGGCCTCGCTGAGCTCGAAGGCTCCGCCGCCCGCGTCGCCGTTGACGAAAAGCGCATGATCAACTGCCGCGCCGACCTCAACCAACTCGTGCCGTTCAAGTACGACTGGGCCTGGCAGAAATACCTCGACGGCTGCGCCAACCACTGGATGCCGCAAGAGGTCAACATGACCGCCGACATCGCCCTGTGGAAAAACCCCGAAGGCCTGACCGACGACGAACGCCGCATCGTCATGCGCAACCTCGGCTTCTTCTCCACTGCTGACTCCCTGGTTGCCAACAACCTGGTCCTGGCCGTGTACCGCCTGATCACCAACCCGGAGTGCCGCCAGTACATCCTGCGCCAGGCCTTTGAAGAAGCGATCCACACCCACGCCTACCAGTACTGCATCGAATCCCTGGCCATGGATGAAGGCGAGATCTTCAACATGTACCACGAGATTCCATCGGTCGCCAAAAAGGCCGCCTGGGGCTTGAAGTACACCCGCTCGATCTCCGATCCGAAGTTCGAAACCGGCACCGTCGAGACCGACAAAGAGCTGCTGCGTAACCTGGTCGCCTACTACTGCGTCCTGGAAGGCATCTTCTTCTACTGCGGCTTCACCCAGATCCTGTCCATGGGCCGTCGCAACAAAATGACCGGCGTGGCCGAGCAGTTCCAGTACATCCTGCGCGATGAGTCGATGCACCTGAACTTCGGTATCGATGTGATCAACCAGATCAAAATCGAAAACCCACACCTGTGGGATGCCGAGATGAAGGAAGAAGCGACCCAGATGATCCTGCAAGGGACTCAGCTGGAGATTGAATACGCGCGCGATACCATGCCACGCGGTGTACTCGGCATGAACGCAGCGATGATGGAGGACTACCTCAAGTTCATCGCGAACCGTCGTCTGTCGCAGATTGGATTGAAGGAAGAGTATCCAGGGACGACGAATCCGTTCCCGTGGATGAGCGAGATCATGGACTTGAAGAAAGAGAAGAATTTCTTCGAGACCCGTGTGATCGAGTACCAGACTGGCGGCGCGCTGAGCTGGGACTAATCCACGACGCAAATCAAAGGTGGGAGCGGGCTTGTTGTGGTGAGGGGGCTTGTCCCCCGTCGGGTTCACCACAGATTGATGGGGCTGCTTCGCAGCCCAACGCGGGGCAAGCCCGCTCGCCACAGCAAGCCCGCTCCCACATTGGGTCCGCGGTGTTCTACAAGACTTTGCACATTATTTTTATGCCCAATCAAACCATCAAGACACCCTGCGTCGGCCTGTGCTCTACCGTTTACGGAGACCTGGTGTGCCGGGGCTGCAAGCGCTATCACCATGAGGTGATTCAGTGGAACGGCTACAACGCCGAGGAAAAACAGGCGGTGTGGCTGCGCCTGGAACAACTGCTGGTGCAGGTGATGACCAGCAAGCTGCAGGTGCTGAACCCGCAACGCCTGCGCCAGCAACTGGAGGACCGCAAGATCCGGTTTGTGCCCCACCAGTCGCCGTATTGCTGGGCGTATCAGTTGATCGCTCGGGGCGCGCGGGTGATTTCCAAGCTGGATGCGTATGGCTTGGCGCTGCTGCCGGAGTTTCGCGAGCGCAATCTGGCGGATTTGCGGGATGCGATTGATCGGGAGTTTTTCCTGTTGTCCGAGGCGCATTACGAGCGGTACATCGCGCCGGGGTTTCTGCGGGAGTCTTTTGGGGCGCCGTTGATAGCCAGTATTTAGGCAACCACACGGAACCAGTGTGGGAGCGGGCTTGCTGTGGCGAGCGGGCTTGCCCCGCGTTGGGCTGCGAAGCAGCCCCATCAATCTGTGGTGAACCCGACGGGGGACAAGCCCCCTCACCACAGCAAGCCCGCTCCCACATTTAGATCTTTGTCGCTCAGAAGGTCCAGGACGGCTCGCGATCGGTCTGCACCCCATAACGCTCTATCGCCTGCTGGCAAACCTGCCTGTCCAGACTCCCCTGCTCCACCAACGCCGTCAGCGCCGCCAGCACGAGGTGATAGCGATCTACCTCAAAGAAATCCCGCAACGCCGCCCGGGTATCGCTGCGACCAAAACCATCCGTACCCAGCACGGTATAAGCCGAATCCACGTATGACCCAATCATTTGCGGCACCGCCCGCACGTAGTCAGACACCGCCACCACCGGCGCGCCCTTGGGCAAGCACTCCGCCAGGTGGCTACGCCGCGCCGGCTGCTGCGGATGCAGGCGATTCCAGCGTTCCACCTCGCGTGCGTCCCGGGCCAGTTCGCTGAAGCTGGTGACACTGAACACTTCAGCTTCAACCTTCCAATCGTCTGCCAGCAACTGCGCCGCCGCCAGGGCTTCACGCACCAGCGTGCCGGCACCGAGCAAGCGCACCTTGCCGCCCACCTGCCCGCTCAACCGGTACAGGCCTTTGATGATCGCCCCTTCGACACCCTCCGGCAGGCTCGGCTGCGGGTAGTTTTCGTTCATCAGGGTCACGTAGTAGAACTCGTCGACGTCGTGCTCCAGCATCTGGCGCATGCCATGGTCGAGGATGACCGCAAACTCGCCGGCAAACGCCGGGTCGTAGGCGCGGCAATTAGGCACCGTGGCGGCCATCAGGTGGCTGCTGCCATCCTGGTGCTGCAAGCCTTCGCCACCGAGGGTGGTGCGCCCGGCTGTGGCGCCCAGCAGGAAGCCACGGGCGCGCTGGTCGGCAGCGGCCCAGATCAGGTCGCCGACGCGCTGGAAACCGAACATCGAGTAGTAGATGTAAAACGGCAGCATCCGCAGGCCATGCACCGAATAACTGGTGGCCGCCGCCACCCAGGAGCTGATGGCGCTGGCTTCGCTGATGCCTTCTTCCAGGATCTGCCCGTCGGTGGCCTCGCGGTAGCTGAGAATCGAGCCAATGTCTTCCGGCTCGTAGCGCTGGCCCACGCTGGAATAGATACCGATCTGCTTGAACAGGTTGGCCATGCCAAACGTGCGCGCCTCGTCGGCGACGATGGGCACGATGCGTGGGCCGAGGGCCTTGTCCTTGAGCAGATTGGTGAGCATGCGCACAAAGGCCATGGTGGTGGACATTTCCTTGCCGTCCGCGTGGGTGGCAAACGCACCGTAGCCCGACACCGGCGGCACGCTGACGGCGGGCGCCTGCTGGCCACGGCTCGGTACATACCCGCCGAGGTCGGCGCGGCGCTGGTGCAGGTAACGCATTTCGAGGCTGTCCGGCGCCGGTTTGTAGAAGCTCAGGGACTCGGTCTGCTCATCCGTCAGCGGCAACTGGAAGCGATTGCGGAAGGCGATCAAAGCCTCGCGGTCGAGCTTCTTCTGCTGGTGAGTGGTCATCTTGCCCTGCCCGGCCTCGCCCATGCCAAAACCCTTTTTGGTCTGGGCCAGGATCACCGTGGGTTTGCCGCTGACCCGGCGTGCAGCGTGATAGGCCGCGTGAATCTTGACCATGTCATGGCCGCCGCGCTTGAGGCGGTCGATCTGCTCGTCGCTCATGCCTTCGACCAGTTTGGACAGCGCCTCGCTTTGGCCGAAGAAGTGTTCACGGTTATAGGCACCGTCCTTGGCGGCGAAGGTCTGGAATTGGCCGTCCACCGTCTGCGACAGGGTGCGGGCCAGTTCGCCATCGGTATCCTTGGCCAGCAAGGCGTCCCAGTCCGAACCCCACACCAGTTTGATCACGTTCCAGCCGGCGCCGGCGAACAAGGCTTCCAGCTCGTCGATGATGCGCCCGTTGCCGCGCACCGGGCCGTCGAGGCGTTGCAGGTTGCAGTTGACCACCCAGGTCAGGTTGTCCAGGCCTTCGCGGGCGGCCAGGGTCAGGGCCGACATGCTTTCCGGCTCGTCCATCTCGCCGTCGCCGAACACGCCCCAGACGTGGCGGTCCGTGGTGTCCTGCAAGCCACGGTGCTGCAAGTAGCGCATGAACCGCGCCTGGAAAATCGAGCTGATGGGGCCAATGCCCATGGAGCCGGTGGGAAACTGCCAGAAGTCCGGCATCAACCACGGGTGCGGATAGCTGGACAGGCCCCGGGCGCCCGCCTTGCCGGCGCCGATTTCCTGGCGATAGTGAGCCAGGTCGGCCTCGCTCAGACGGCCCTCAAGGAAGGCTCGGGCATAGATGCCGGGGGCGGAGTGTGGCTGGTAGAACACCAGGTCACCGCCAAAACCGTCGCTGCGGGCGCGGAAAAAGTGGTTGAAGCCCACTTCGAACAAATCCGCTGCGCTGGCGTAGCTGGCGATATGCCCTCCCAGTTCGCCGTAGGCCTGGTTGGCGCGCACCACCATGGCCAGGGCGTTCCAGCGCACCACTGAAGCCAGGCGTTCTTCGGTGGCCAGGTCGCCGGGAAACGGCGGTTGCTGGTCCACGGCGATGCTATTGATGTAAGGCGTGCCATGCCGGGGCTTCCAGGCGATGTGCGGCGCGCCGCCGGCGTCCGCCAGCATGTCGAGGATCTCCCGGGCCCGCGCCGCGCCGGCGTTGGCCACCAGGGAGGCCAGGGCATCGCGCCATTCGGCCAGTTCTTCCTGGTCCATCGCTGTCTGACTCACTGCACTCGCGAAACCGTTCATGGGCACCTCCGGGCTTTTTTTCCAGTTTATGTCGGTGTCAGGGGATTTTTTGACTGTTGTAAGCCGTCGCGCGAACCGTTTTGAGCACAAATCACTGCCAATCGACAGATTCAGAGCACGTTGTGCTTCAACTCCCGGACAGCCCGCAATTGTGTTTAAAATGCCGCCCGCTCAATGACCGACGTTGCCCGATGACCCCAGACGCACTCGCTACCCTGCACGCCCATTTGCTGACCGCCCTGCACACCGTTCCCACGGAGACCCGGCGCCTGTTTCACGGGCGTGGCCGCTGCTGGCCGGGCCTGGAACAGCTGACGGTGGACTGGCTGCAAGGTGTGGTGCTGGTCTCGCTGTTCAAGGAACCCGAAGCTTCGGGACTTGAGGCGTTAAAACAGATGCTGGTGCAGTTCGATTGGTCGTCCTATGGCGCGCATACCGTGGCGCTGCAACACCGCTACTTGCCGCAAAGCACCACCGAATGGCTGTTGGGCGAGGCGGTCGACGAACTGACCATCACCGAAGGCGGCCTGCGCTACCTGATCGACCTGGGCAAAAAGCAGAACAGCGGGCTGTTCCTCGACATGCGCTACGGGCGCAACTGGGTGCGGGAACAGGCTCAAGGCCAGCGCGTGCTGAACCTGTTTGCCTACACCTGCGGGTTCTCCGTCGCCGCCATCGAAGGCGGCGCCGAGCACGTGGTGAACCTGGACATGGCCCGGGGTGCCTTGAGCCGTGGCCGCGACAATCACCGCCTGAATGGCCATGACCTGAG
This sequence comes from Pseudomonas sp. ADAK13, assembly GCF_012935715.1. NCBI lineage: Bacteria > Pseudomonadati > Pseudomonadota > Gammaproteobacteria > Pseudomonadales > Pseudomonadaceae > Pseudomonas > Pseudomonas sp. ADAK13. The sequence continues at coordinate 5,426,398 of NZ_CP052860.1, read as the reverse complement.
CCAGGTGACCTTCCTCGGCCACGACCTGTTCAAGTCCTGGGCCAAAGTCACCCACAGCGGCCCGTATGACCTGGTGATCATCGACCCGCCTTCCTTCCAGAAAGGCAGCTTCCTGCTGACCAAGGACTACCAGCGGGTGCTGCGCCGCCTGCCGGATTTGCTCACGGCACAGGGCACGGTGCTGGCGTGCATGAATGACCCGGCCTTCGGCGAAGACTTCCTGATCGACGGCGTAACCCGCGAAGCGCCTGGCCTGCGCTTTGACCGGCGGCTGGAAAACCCGCCGGAATTTCCCGATATCGATCCGCAAAGCGGATTAAAGGCACTGGTGTTCCGTCAAGGCTGATGCCGAAACGTCTTACGCTTGCTACGCTTAACCTACGCCGGGTGGTGAACCTTATCCCACCCTTCCCGGTCGATACTTGCACACTCTGGCCAGATTCGACGGTGTCACCCCGTCGGCTGCCCTGTTTCACCATTTGGAGAACGCCCCTGTGATATCGACCCTGCATGTAGCCCGTCTCAAGGCCTGGGGCGCCCATGGTTTTACCGCCACCGGCGTGGTGCTGGCCTTCCTGGCCACTCTGGCACTGCTCGACAACCAGCCCAAGGCTTGCCTGCTGTGGCTGGGGCTGGCCCTGATCGTCGACGGGGTAGATGGCTCGCTCGCGCGACGGGTGAATGTGCAGACGGTGCTGCCAAGCTTTGATGGCTCGGTGCTGGACCTGGTGATTGATTACCTGACGTACGTCTTTATCCCGGCATTGTTTATCTATCGCTATATCGCCTTGCCGGACTTCACCCCACTGTTTACGGTGTCGGTGATCCTGGTGTCGTCGCTGTTCTGCTTCTGCAACGTGAATATGAAGAGCAAGGACAATTACTTCCAGGGCTTCCCGGCGGCCTGGAACGTGGTTGCGCTGTGCGTCTACATCATCCAGCCGGCTGCCTGGATCACCCTGTTGACTGTCATCGCCCTGGCGTTGCTGACGGTCACGCCGATGAAGTTCCTGCACCCGTTCCGGGTCAAGCGCTTCATGCCGAGCAATATTGCGGTAACGACCATTTGGTTGCTGTGCAGCCTGCTGCTGGTGATCGACTTCCCGTACACCAATCGGCTGACGATGGGGCTGTGGTTGCTGATGTCGGCGTACTTCCTGGGAATCTGCATCTGGCGCACCGGCATGGAATGGTGGGAGAAGCGTCACGCCTGATACCCACACCTGAGGGTTATGGGTAAGATACCGGCCTTTCGCGCAGCCCTTTCTGCGCCTTGCCGACTAAGTCTTGCCCATGCCCTTCGAACTCAGCGTTGACCTCACCACCCTGGCGATCCTCGCCGTTGTTGCCTTCATCGCCGGTTTCATCGACGCCATCGCCGGCGGTGGCGGCCTGCTGACCACGCCTGCCCTGCTGACCGCCGGCATGCCGCCGCACCTGGTGCTGGGCACCAACAAACTCAGTTCCACCTTCGGCTCGGCCACCGCCAGCTTTACCTTCTATCGCCGCAAGCTGTTTCATCCACGCCAGTGGGTGCACGCCATCGTCGGCACGCTGATCGGCGCACTCACCGGCGCAGTCGTCGCCCATTACCTGCCCGCCGAAACCCTGAACAAGATGCTCCCGGTGATTGTATTCGGCTGCGGTTTGTATTTGCTGTTCGGCGGCACGCCCAAGGCGGCGCTGGATAACGACGCGCCGATCAAGAAGAAATGGCAATCCACCCAAGGCTTTGGCCTGGGTTTCTACGACGGCGTGGCCGGCCCGGGCACCGGGGCGTTCTGGACCGTGAGTACCATGCTGCTGCACCCCATCGACCTGGTAAAAGCCAGCGGCGTGGCGCGCAGCATGAACTTCGTCAGCAACGCGGCGGCGCTGACGGTGTTCATCTTCAATGGTTCGGTGGACTGGATTGTCGGCCTGTGCATGGGCGTTTCGGTGATGTGCGGTGCATTCTTTGGCGCACGCAGCGCAATCAGCGGCGGCGCCAAGTTCATTCGCCCGGTGTTCATCACCGTGGTGCTTGGCCTGACGGTGCGCCTAGCCTGGCAGCACTGGTTCAGCGTGGCCTAAACGACGGGCCAGGTAGAGGTCGATCAGGTAGCGCGCAATCGAGCGGGACGCCGGCAACGGCGGCAGCTCATGGATGTTGAACCACTGCGCGTCTTCGATCTCGTCGGCCTGGGGCACGATATCGCCACCGGCGTACTCGGCGTGAAAGCCCAGCATCATCGAGTGCGGGAACGGCCAGCACTGGCTGCCCATGTACTGGATGTTCTTGACCTCCACCTGCACTTCTTCACGCACCTCGCGAATCAGGCAGTCTTCGGCAGACTCACCCGGCTCGGCAAACCCTGCCAGGGTGCTGTAGACCCCCGTGACAAAGCGCGGCGAGCGGGCCAGCAGGATCTCGTCGCCACGGGTCACCAGCACGATCATGCTCGGCGAGATACGCGGGTAGCTGCGCAGGTCACAGGCCTGGCAGAACATCGCCCGCTCCCGTGGCACCTGCACCATCGCCTGGCCACAACTGCCGCAAAACCGGTGTTCCCGGGCCCAGGTGCCGATTTGCGCGGCATAGCCCAGCACTTTGTACAGGGTATGATCGCCTTGCAGCATGAACGCCCGCAGGCCCTGCCAGGCACAGCCCGGCACATCGGCGGGGCTGTTGAGTTCCAGCAGGTACACCGGTTCGCCGTCCAGATGGCCGATGCCATGCTCGGCAAACACCGACAGGTCCTGGCGCTTGAGCCATTCCCGGGGGAACAGCGGGCCGTTCTGGTCGTGCAAAAAGCCTTCGCGGCTGCGGGCCACGGCCCAGCCGCCCGGGGCGTCGTTGTCCAGCAGCGTTGTGGTAATCCAGCCTGGGGTCATGTTCAGTCAATCCACGAATTCGGGTTTCTGCTTGCTCATATGGGCCGCGATGGCCACGCGCAGGTCGTTGGATTGCAACATAGCTGAGTTCCAGGTGGCAACGTATTCCAGACCATCATTGATGCTGTGGTCACGCATGTAGCTGATCATCGCCTTGGTGCCGGTGACCGCGATCGGGGATTTGGCGGCGATTTCCCGGGCGATGTCCATCACGCCGGCCAGCAGGCTCTCGTGATCGCTGTACACCCGATTCACCAGGCCGATGCTGCGCGCCTCTTCTGCGCCGAACTGGCGGCCGGTGTAAGCCAGCTCACGGAGCATGCCGTCACCGACGATGCGCGGCAGGCGTTGCAGGGTGCCGACGTCGGCGGCCATGCCGATGTCGATTTCCTTGATGGAGAATTGCGCATCTTCGGCGGCGTAGCGCATGTCACAGGCGCTGATCAGGTCGATGGCACCGCCGATGCAGTAACCGTGGATCGCCGCGAGTACCGGCTTGCGGCAGTTGTCGACGGCGTTGAACGAGGCTTGCAGTTCGAGGATCTTGCGCCGCAGCAGGCGCGCGTTGCGACCTACGTCCTTGCCGAATTCATTGGCCACCGAGGCCAGCATCATCAGGTCGATGCCGGAAGAAAAATGCTTGCCGGCACCGCTGATGACCACCGCACGCACGGCGTCGGTGTCTTCGACCCATTGGAAGATGTCGATGATCTCGGTCCAGAACGCCGCGTTCATGGCGTTGATCTTTTCCGGTCGGTTGAGCTGCACATGGGCGACGTTGCCGCTGAGTTCGACGACAAACGCTTGGTATTCGGACATGGCAGTGATCCTTGACTGGCAGCTGGGATAAGGGCCGAACTATATCAAGGGTGTGTGACGGCGGGTAAGGCTGTGCATCGGCCAAAAACAGGACTGAAGAACAGTGAAGATCAAATGTGGGAGCTGGCTTGCCTGCGATGGCGGTGTATCAGTCAACAAAGATGCAAGCTGACCCACCGCTATCGCAGGCAAGCCAGCTCCCACAATGGTTTTGTGGTGTTCTTCAGCTCGGCAGCCACAGCCGGAACCGTGCGCCGCCCAATGGCGAGCCCTGGGCTGTCAATGTTCCGCCCTGGGCTTCAAGCGCCCGCCGACTGATGGCCAATCCCAGGCCAAAACCGCCGGTGGCCCGGTCACGGCTGCGATCCAGCCGGTAGAACGGCTCGAAAATCCGCTCCCGCTGGTCAACCGGAATGCCGATGCCGTCATCGTCCACCCAAATCTCGCAGCCCTTGGGGCACACCTTCACCCCCACCTGAATTCGTCGCTCGCAATACCGCATGGCGTTGCGCAGCAGGTTTTGCAGGGCTCGGGCGGTCAGGCGCGGGTCCAGGGTGAAGCGCTCCACGGCGCAGTCGAGCACCACATCCATGACGATATCGGGGTTTTCCAGTTCATCGTCGACGCTGCCGAGGATGCTGTCGATAAACTCATCCAGCACCACTTCCACCCGCTCCGGCGTCTGTGCCGGGTTTTGCAGGCGGCTGTAGGACAGCAACTCCAGCACCAGTTCGTCCAGTTCACGAATATGTGCCACCAGGCCTTGCAGGCGTTCGCGGCTGGCGGCCGGCAACTCATCGGACAGCGCCAGGGCCAGGCCGAAATCCAGGCGCGTGAGTGGCGTGCGCAGTTCATGGGAGACCGCGTTGAGCAAGTCCCGTTGCTGGTTGAGCAGTTGCTCGATGTCATTGGCCATGGTGTCGAACACCGCCGCCAGGCTGCCGATGTTGGAGCTGGAGGGAATCTTCGTGCGGGCCGCAAGGTTGCCCTGGCCGAGTTGCGCCGCCGTGCTTTTCAGGCGTTCCAGGTCGCGCCAGTGGGGCCGTAGCCAGACCAGCAGACACGCCAGCAGCGCCGCGCCGATCAGCACGTTCATGCTCCAGTACAGCAGGTTCATGTCCAGCGGGTCCGGCGGTACCGAGACCTTGACCACCAACTGGTCGTCCAGGGGCGAGCTGACGTCGTCTGCCCAGCCCCACTCGCCCAGGCGAATCACCATCTGGTCTTTTTCCAGCAGGCGTTGTTCTTCCGGGGTGTAGCTGGCGTCCTGGATGCGCAGCAGTTGCACCTTGAGCGGCGCGAAATCCGCCGCCAGGCGCACGGTGACGTTGGCCCACTGCTCCATCGGCACCCGTTGGTACTCCTTGACGATCAGGCTCTGCATGCCTCGGGACTGCTCGATGTTGTAGCTCATGTAACGGTGTTCAAACAGCTGGATCACCGCCCGCGGCACCAGGTAGATCGCGGCGGCAAAGGTGACGATGGTGATCAGGTACAGGCGAATCAGGACGCGAAACATGGCTCAGCATTCCCACTCGGAACGGCTGAACAGGTAGCCCTTGCCCCACACGGTCTTGATCTTGCGCGCTTCACCGGCGTGGTCGTCGAACTTGCGCCGCAGCTTGGAAATCGCCACGTCCACCGAGCGGTCGGTGCCGTTGAATTCGATACCCCGCAGGCGTTGCAGGATCTGGTCGCGGCTGAGCACTTCGCCGGCATGCCGGGCCAGCACCACCAGCAGGTTGTATTCACCGCTGGACAGCTCCACCGCCTGGTCGCGCCAGGTCACGGTGCGCTCCGACAGGTCGATGCACAGGTTGCCCATCAGGATCTGGTCGTTGGCCACCTGGGGTTCGGTGAGGCTGCTGCGGCGCAGCAGGGTCCGAACACGGGCGAGCAGCACCCGGGGCTCACAGGGTTTGGTGACGTAATCGTCGGCGCCCATTTCCAGGCCCAGCACCTGGTCGTGGCTGTCGTCACGAGCGGTGAGCATCAGGATCGGCAGCGTGGCCGAATCGGCCCGCAGCAACCGGCAGACTTGCAGGCCGTCGAGGCCCGGCAGCATCAGGTCGAGGATGACCAGGTCCGGTGGGTTGAGTCGCGCGCGCTCACGCACGTGGTCGCCCCGGCTGAGCACACTGACGTGGTAGCCGTTGCGTTCCAGATAACTGGCGATCAATTCGGAGAGCGCTGCGTCGTCTTCCACCAGGAGAATGTTGGGCATTAAGGGTGTTTCCAGATGATTCGTTTTCGAGTCGCACAGGTCATTGTGCTAGGTTCGGCAGCCATAAAGGATATACGCCCCCGCGCATCTGTGGGCTGCACCTTACATTTCTTCACACACCACCTACAGAGCTTCACAGCACTGTGGCGGGGGCGCCCGTAGGATGCGCCAGTCAATATTGGGATATGAGCATGTCGAAGAATCTGTTTGCGCCGTTTTGCCTGTTGGCCCTGACACTGGCGCTGAGCGCGTGTGGCAAGTCCGCGGACGAAGCCGCCGAGGCACCATTGGCCAAGGTGCGGATCGAAACCCTTGAAGCCAAGCCCCTGTCCATCACCAGCGAGCTGAGCGGGCGGATTGCCGCGCCGCGCATCGCCGAAGTGCGCGCCCGGGTGGCCGGCGTGGTGTTACAGCGGGTGTTCAAGGAAGGTCACGACGTGAAACAGGGCGATGTGCTGTTCCGGATTGACCCTGCGCCGTTCAAGGCCGACCTCGACAGCGCCCAGGCCAGCCTGCGCAAGGCCGAGGCCAATGCGTTCCAGGCGCGCCTGCAAGAGCAGCGCTACAGCCAATTGGTGGAAGGCAACGCCATCAGCGGCCAGGAATACGACAACGCCCGCGCCGCCGCCCGGCAAACCGCCGCCGACGTGGCCGCCAACCGGGCCGCGGTGCAGCGCGCCAAATTGAACCTGGGTTATGCCACCGTCACCGCGCCGATTTCCGGGCGCATCGGCCGCGCGCTGGTGACCGAAGGCGCACTGGTGGGGCAGAACGAAGCCACGCCGATGGCGCTGATCCAGCAACTGGACCCGATCCACGCCGACCTGACCCAATCCACCCGCGAGCTGAATGACCTGCGCCGGGCCTTCCGCGCCGGCCACTTGAAGCAGGTCGGCCAGGACCAGGCCAAGGCCACGCTGATTCAGGATGACGGCAGCCTGTACCCGTTGCCGGGCAAGCTGCTGTTCGCCGAGATCAGCGTCGACCCGGGCACCGGGCAGATCATCTTGCGCAGCGAGTTCCCCAACCCGGACCTCGACCTGCTGCCCGGCAGCTTTATCCGCGTACGCCTGGAGCAAGCCGTCGACCAGCAAGGCATCAGCGTGCCGCAACGGGCGATCACCCGCGACAGTGCCGGGATTCCCATGGTGTTGCTGCTGGACGCCGAGCAAACCGTGAGCCAGCAACCGGTGGAACTGGGTTCGGTGGTGAATGACCGCTGGGTCGTGACCAGCGGCCTCAAGGCCGGTGACCGTATCGTCGTCGAAGGCCTGCAACACGCCCGCCCGGGCGAGAAAGTCCAGGTTGACGACAGCACCGCGCCTCTCGCCCAGGCATCCGGCCAGTAACAAAGGGATAGTTCACAATGCCGCAGTTCTTTATTGACCGCCCGATCTTCGCCTGGGTGGTCGCCCTGTTTATCCTGCTGGCTGGCGCCCTCGCCATCCCGCAGTTGCCCGTGGCGCAATACCCCAACGTCGCGCCGCCGAAAGTCGAGATCTACGCGGTGTACCCGGGCGCCTCGGCGCAGACCCTGGACGAAAGTGTGGTCAGCCTGATCGAGCAGGAGCTTAACGGCGCCGATCACTTGCTGTATTTCGAGTCCCAGAGCAGCCTCGGTTCGGCCACCATTACTGCAACCTTCCAGCCGGGCACCGACCCGGAGATGGCCCAGGTGGACGTGCAAAACCGTCTCAAGGCGGTGGAGCCACGCCTGCCTCAGGCGGTGACCCAGCAGGGCCTGCAGGTGGAGAAAGTCTCCGCCGGCTTCCTGCTGCTGGTGACCCTGACCTCCAGCGACGGCAAGCTGGATGACGTGGCGCTCAGCGATTACCTGGCGCGCAACGTGATGAACGAACTCAAGCGCCTGGACGGTGTGGGCAAGGCCCAGCTATACGGCGCCGAGCGGGCGATGCGGATCTGGATCGACCCGCAGAAGCTGATCGGTTTCAACCTGACCCCGGCCGACGTCAATGCCGCCATCGCCGCGCAGAACGCCCAGGTGTCGGCTGGCAGCATCGGTGATTTGCCGGGCACCAAGACCCAGGAAATCACCGCGTCGATTCTGGTGAAAGGCCAGCTCTCGACGCCGGCCGAATTTGCCGACATCGTGCTCAAGGCCAATCCGGACGGTTCTACCGTGCGTGTCGGTGACGTGGCGCGGGTGGAAATCGGCAGCCAGGAATATCAGTTCTCCACCCGCCTGAACGGCAAGCCGTCCACCGCCGTCAGCGTGCAGCTGTCCCCCGGCGCCAACGCCTTGAGCACTGCGACCCTGGTGCGGGCGAAGATGGACGAACTGGCGCGCTACTTTCCGGCCAACGTCGAATACAAGATCCCGTACGACACTTCGCCGTTCGTGAAGGTCTCGATCACCAAGGTGGTGTACACCCTGGGCGAGGCGATGTTGCTGGTGTTTGCGGTGATGTTCCTGTTCCTGCAGAACATCCGCTACACGTTGATCCCGACGCTGGTGGTGCCGATCGCGTTGATGGGCACGTTTGCGACGATGCTGTTGCTGGGCTTCTCGATCAACGTGCTGACCATGTTCGGCATGGTGTTGGCCATCGGCATCCTGGTGGACGATGCGATTGTGGTGGTGGAGAACGTCGAGCGGATCATGGTCACCGAGGGCCTGTCGCCCAAGGAAGCCACGCGCAAAGCCATGGGCCAGATCACCGGGGCGATTGTCGGCATCACGCTGGTGCTGGTGGCGGTGTTCCTGCCGATGGCGTTCATGCCGGGTTCGGTGGGCGTGATCTACCAGCAGTTCTCGCTGTCGATGGCCACCTCGATCCTGTTCTCGGCGTTCCTCGCCCTGACCTTGACCCCGGCGCTGTGCGCCACCTTGCTCAAGCCGATTGCCAAGGGCGAGCACCATGAGAAAGGCGGGTTCTTCGGCTGGTTCAACCGGCGCTTCGAGCAGTTCACCGACCGCTATGAAGGCTGGGTGGCGTATGCCCTTAAGCGCAGCGGCCGCTACCTGCTGATCTACCTGGTGCTGGTGGTCGGCCTGGGCGTGTTGTTCAGTCGTCTGCCCTCCTCGTTCCTGCCGGTGGAAGACCAGGGTTACACCATCACCGATATCCAGCTGCCGCCGGGTGCGAGCAAGAACCGCACGGTGCAGGTGGCCGAGCAGATCGAGGCGCACAACGCCGGCGAGCCGGGCGTGGGCGATACCACGATGATCATGGGCTTCAGCTTCTCCGGTTCGGGGCAGAACGCGGCACTGGCGTTTACCACGCTCAAGGACTGGTCGGAGCGCAGCAGCCAGGATTCCGCCGCCGCCATTGCAGACCGTGCCAACGCGGCCTTCAGCGAGCTGAAGGACGCGATTGCCTATGCGATCCTGCCGCCGCCGGTGGATGGCCTGGGCACCTCCAGCGGTTTCGAGTTCCGCCTGCAAGACCGTGGCGGCGTCGGCCATGCCGCGCTGATGGAAGCCCGTACCGAACTGCTGGCCGCCGCCGAGAAAAGCCCGATCCTGGCCAACGTGCGTGAAAGCGCCCTGGCCGAGGCGCCTCAGGTGCAACTGGAAGTGGACCGCAAGCAAGCCAACGCCCTGGGCATTTCCTTTGCCGACATCGGCAATGTGCTGTCCTCGGCCATCGGGTCGGCCTATATCAATGACTTCCCCAACCAGGGCCGCATGCAGCGGGTGGTGGTGCAGGCCGAAGGCGATCAGCGCAGCCAGGTGGCCGACCTGATGAAGATCCATGTGCGTAACAACGCCGGGAAGATGGTGCCGCTGTCGGCCTTCGTTGAAGCGCGCTGGATCCAGGGCCCGGCCCAGTTGACCCGCTACAACGGTTACCCGGCCATCGCGATTTCCGGTGAGTCGGCGCCCGGCCACAGCACCGGCGAGGCAATGGAGGAGATCCAGCGGCTGGTCAGCCAACTGCCCACCGGCCTGGGCCAGGAGTGGACCGGCCTGTCGTTGCAGGAGCGTTTGTCCGGTTCCCAGGCGCCGCTATTGCTCGGCTTGTCGCTGCTGATCGTGTTCCTGTGCCTGGCGGCGCTGTACGAGAGCTGGTCGATTCCAACCTCGGTGTTGCTGGTGGTGCCGCTTGGCGTGCTCGGTGCGGTGTTGGCCGTGAGTTTGCGCGGGATGCCCAACGATGTGTTCTTCAAGGTCGGCCTGATTACGATTATTGGCCTGTCGGCGAAGAACGCGATCCTGATCATCGAGTTTGCCAAGGACCTGTATGACCAGGGCGAAGACCTGATCGATGCAACGCTCAAGGCGGCACGCCTGCGTCTGCGGCCGATCATCATGACGTCCCTGGCGTTTATCCTCGGCGTGGTGCCGTTGGCGATTGCCACGGGTGCCAGCTCGGCCAGCCAGCAGGCCATCGGCACCGGGGTGATCGGCGGGATGATTACCGCGACGCTGGCGGTGGTGTTTGTGCCGGTGTTCTTCGTGGTGGTGATGAAGCTGGTGAAGAAGCGCCACAAAGACAGCTGAACAAAGGACTCAGGTGGGCTAAGGTAATGCAAACCCTGGCCCATCGAGTTCCCATGCCCTTCCTCGCCCGCACCCACCCTCGCCTGTCCTGCGCCGCCGTCCTGGGCCTGGCGGTGGGCCTCCTGGCTCCGGCCGATACACTCATCAGCAAAATCCTCATCGGCTGGAATGCCGGGGTCTGGACCTACCTGGTGCTGATGCTGTGGCTCACCAGCCATTCCCGCGCCGACGACGTAAAGCGTATCGCCGAGATCGAAGACGAGAACGCCAGCCTGGTGCTGTTCATGGTGTGCATAGCGGCGATTGCCAGCCTGGCGACCATTACCTTTGAACTGGTGGGCAGCAAGGACCTGAGCAGTACCGAGCGCCTGTTGCACTACGGGTTTACCGGCCTGACGGTGATCGGTTCATGGCTGCTGATCGGGGTGATTTTCAGCGTGCATTACGCGCGCCTGTATTACACCTGGGACGGCCCCGAGCCGGCGCTGCGCTTTGCCGAGGATTTGCGCACACCCAATTACTGGGACTTTCTGTACTTCTCGTTCACCATCGGTGTGGCGGTGCAAACCGCGGACGTCGGCGTGGCCACCCGCGGCCTGCGCAAGGTGGTGCTGGGGCAATCGTTGATCGGCTTCCTGTTCAACACCGCGATCCTGGGGTTCTCGATCAACGTCGCCGCCGGGTTGTTCGGCTGAGGCTGCACAAACCTTCTAGACGCCACCCGGCGCTGCGGCGCTAACTGGCGACAACCTATTCGTTATCGGTGCGTTATGACCGCCCACAACTGGATCGACCTGGCTCAAGACGCCGACACCGGCATCGAGACCCTGCGCGCGCATTTCGAGGGCCACGCCTACGACCCGCACTGGCACGACAGTTTCCTGGTGGGCGTTACCGAGCAAGGCGTGCAGCAATTCAACTGTCGCCGGGCCCGCCATCACAGCACACCCGGGCAAGTGTTTTTGTTGGAACCGGGCGAAATCCATGACGGCGACGCCCCCACCGTCGAGGGTTTCACCTACCGCATGCTGTACCTCGATCCGCATTGGCTCGAGCGCGAAGTGTCGGCCGTGTTCGAGGAAGCGCCGCTCAACAGTCAACTGAGCGTTGCCAGCACGCTGACCACTGATCCACGCCTGGCACAGGCCACCAGCCTCGCCTTCCATAGCCTGCACCACGGCGAACTGCGTATCGTGCGCCAAAGCGCCCTCGACCAACTGCTGGAGCGCCTCACCGGCCAGTTGCAGTGGCGCCAGCGCTATCGCGAAGACCCACGCTTGCCGCTGGTGGCCCACAAGGCCCGGGAATACCTGCACGCCCACCTGCATCAGGACATCGGCATGGACGAACTGGCACTGGCCACCGGTGTCGACCGCTTCCGCCTGACCCGCGCCTTCAAAAGCGCGTTCGGATTGCCGCCTCACGCTTACCTGGTACAACTGCGTCTGGCCCGAGCCCGACATTTGCTGGCCAGGGGTGAACAGCCAGCCGACGTAGCGACAAGCCTGGGATTTTCCGACCAAAGCCATCTGGGCCGCTGGTTCGTGCGAGCCTATGGCCTCACACCGGCTACGTACCGCAAGCGCTGCTCAAATCTTCCAGACAGATAACCACGCCCTTGTGAAGATCGACGCCATTGATCTGCTCATTGGAGTCGCGTTGTCATGTTCCCTACCCTGCTGCCATTTCTGTTGTTCGCCTTTGTCGCCTCCATCACCCCCGGCCCCACCAACATCCTGGTGCTGAGCAACAGTGCCCGCTATGGCCTCAAGGCTGCCTTGCCGATCATTCTCGGGGCCTGTACGGGGGCGGCGGGAATCGTGTTGCTGGTTGGCTCGGGGTTCGGCCAATCCCTGGCACAACTGCCCAAGGTGCAGGCCACCCTTCAATGGGCCGGCATCCTTTGGCTGAGCTACCTGTCGTGGAAAATATTCAGCGCTCCGACCGAGACCATCGACCCTGGCGTCACGCAACAGCGCCTGGGTCTGACGGGCGCCGCCAGCCTGCAATTGCTCAACCCCAAGACCTGGATGATGGCGTTGGCTGTCGTCAGTGTCTTTGCCGGCAACGGCAGCGATCGTCAGAGTCACGTGGTGTACCTGTCCCTGGCCTTCTTTATTGTTTCCCTGCCCTGCCTGGGTGTGTGGGCATTGCTGGGGGCCGGCTCGGGTCGCGTGTTTCGCTCGGCAAAGGCGATGCAGTGCTTTAACCGCTGCATGGCCTTGTTGTTATTCGGTTCAACCTGGCTGAGTGCGTGGATGTAACTGACGGTGCCGGCTGAAATCTACCACTCGTCGGCACTGTCATTTCTCACAGCTATCCGCCGGCTTCTTCCGGGTGTTTGATTTTCCTGGCCAGCGCGCCCCGATAACGGCGCGCCTTTCCTCGCCAGGAGAACGCCCATGTCCAGCTCCCCCGCCGATCGCGACGACAGTAACCTGCCCGTCCCGTCGTCCTGCACCGACCTGATTGTCATCCCCTCCACCACGGATCCCGTGGGGACCACCGCCGAAGACCTCGATCCCGCGCCCTTCGTGGCCAATGCGGTCATTTTCCCACCCGGTGACCTGGCAGACATCGGGCTGGGCATACGTCATATCGAACACCTACTGTTCATCACGTTTTGGCCCTGGGCCGCGATCGGTTCGGGCGATTTCTTCGAGTACTACATGGGCGATACACGTTTCGCCAAGGCCGAGGATGAAATTCGCACCGGCGAGGAGACGCAACGCCTTCACCACCTGGCGATCCCCCGTGAGCACGTGCCCTTGGGGGATGTCTACCCCTGCTACGGTCGAGTCGTGCGCCCCACCGGCCGGGAAAGCACCTCGGCCCCCTTGACGATCTTCATCAAGGACACCCGGCCCGGCGGCGCCGACATGGACCCGGACCTGCCCTATCACTCGGCCCTGATCCTGCACCTGCCCGCCGACCTGCAAGGGCCCAGTGCCGTGCTGGATGCCGCCCGGGCCAGTCTGGGGGTGCTGTGTACCATTGAGCGCTATCCGAACATTTTCTTCGAGGACGTCATCGAGCTGTACTGGAACGGCCGCCTGGTGACACTGACGCTGGATGCCGACCATGTGGCCGGGCGCAAGCCCATCGAGGTATTGGTGCCGGGATCCATCGTGGTGGCCGCCGGCAGCGGGCTGGTGACGATTCGTTTCCGGGCACACGACAAGGTATTCAACTATTCCGGCGAGCTGCAGCAGTGGTCCCAAGCCGTGCATCTGGAAACCGACCTGGACCCCAACCTGCTGGAGCGTCCGTATTTTCTGCTGGATGGCGCGGACATCACCGACGTCAATTTCGACACCCAGAGCGCGGGCCCGTTCGAGGTGGAAGTGACTGTGCCCACCCGGCTTCCCAATGGCACCACGACCCCCGCAGGCACTCAGATTCACGTAACGTTGAGCGGCATTCGGGTTGACGGTTCGAGGTTGGTAGAGGCGCTGCCACCCTTCGCGGCCCGGCTGGGTCGCTCCGCGTTTACCGACGTGAACAAAGACTTTATCAAACAACTGATCAACGGCACGCTGCAAATCAGCTATGAACTGCGTACGGCGGCAGGCGACTTCCTGGGCACCTCACGCCGGTTGACGGTCACCGTATTTGGTACCGAATCCAGCATGCCGGCAGTGGACATCCGCGAGGCGGAAAGCGGCTTGGTCGACCCCGCCCGGCCCTACATTACCGTGGACTTTCCGGCGTACATCCCTTACGGCGAAGACTATCCCGTGACCCTGCGCATGGAGGCCACGCGGCCCGGCGGCAGCGTGGAAGTCTATGAACAAACCCTGCTGGCGGGCGCTCCACCACCACCGACACGTTTTCGGATTGTGAACAACAGCGACTTCCAACGCTTTGTCGGCTTAGGCGATGTTCGGGTGTTTTACCTGGTGGAGGACGGCGTGGTCAGCCCGCCGGGCCGCCGCTCCGACGACCTGCTGGTGCAATTTGGTCCGCGGGTGGCCACGCTGCCCAAACCCGATATGAGCGGGCTTGACCTGCTCGACAACCTTGACCCCGACACGGTGATCGGCCAGGTGATTGTCACCCTGCCCGATACCGGCACACGGGACGGCGACGTCCTTGTCTGGCGCTTGTTGGGCAGTGCCGTCGGCGGCTCCACGGGGGGCAGCATCGAACTCAATCCCAGCACCGCAGGCAGTCCCGTGTCATTCCCGGTGGACAAGGCCTTTATCGACGCCAACCGCGATGGCGAGATGCGCCTGAGCTATTCCCGGGAACGGGCAGGCGCCGAACCCCTGCGCTCCGAGGTGCGGGTCATCACCGTGGGGGCATCGCTGGGTGACCTGATCCGGCCCGAAATAAAAGAAGCCTCTCGCTCGCCTGACCAATTGACACCCGAAGCGGTGACGGCCGGCGCAACCCTCGTCGTGAGCTTCCCGCAGATGCTCCCCACCGACCGCATCCGCGCCACCTGGAGCGGCATTGCGGGTATCGGCACCTGGAGTGAAACCAAGGACGGCAACACCCGCAAGAGTGTCGAGTACACCGTGCCGGCCGAAGTGGTCGGGGTCAATATTGCCGCCGGCGGACGGGACATCAACGTGCAGTACTTCCTGATCCGGGGCGGTACCCAGGAGATCCCGTCACGCATCCTGACCGTGCGCCTGCTGCCTCTGATCACCACGCCGACTCCGACCATCGAAGGGTTCGGCACGTCGATGCTGGACGTCTCCCGGCTGGTCGGCCACGAACGCACGGCGATCAACGTCTGGCACTTTATCCATCGCGCCCAACGGATTTGGCTGGAATATTCCGGCCAACTCGCGGCGGGCGGGAATTACGTCGAGTCGACCTACACGGCCGACCTGGTGAACGCCAGCGCCGAGACCAACGGCATCCTGGCACCGACGCCGGTGGTTAATCTGCGCAGGCTCAGGGACGGTTCCGACTTGTGGATCAGGGCCTGGGTCAGCTTTGAGCGCAGCACCAACAAGGCCAACGCGGTGCTGTTCCGGGAGCGTCACTACGTCATCCAGGCGTTTCCCAGCTCGCTGCCCCATCCGTTTATCGGCGGCGCTTCGGGCACCGGGCCGAGCGTGACGGTGGAGCCCCTGGCGCTCGAAAATACGGCCCAGGTGAGCGTGAAATACGACGGCATGCGCAGCACCGACAAGATCACCCTGCGCTGGATCTATGCGGATGCCAACGTGTACAGCGCCGAGCTGAATGGCAATGACAGCGGCACGCGGGTGTTCACCATCGGCAATACGGTACTGGCCCGCAGTGTCAACAGCACGGTGCTGTTGAATTACTCGGTGGTGCGCGTCGGGGTGACTGACCCTGTTCCTTCTGCGACGCAGACGGTACGGGTCAACACGATTTCTGCCGCGAGCTTGGATAATCCGCGGATCAACAACGTGGCCAACAACGGGACGCTGGATATCAGCGGCCTGACAACGGCCAGTCGGCTGACCGTTGCACCCTGGAAGTTGCAGTATTCGGGGATGAAGCTCTGGATGACATTCCAGTGTCCTGGGGCTTCGCCGGCGACTTATGTCGCCTGGGCCGCTCAGCCCCATAACTCGACGTCAGGGCTTGACGTGGCACTGCCGCAAGCCTGGCTGAACTGGCTGAAAACCTGCCCGAACGGGGCGCAGTTGTCGATCGAGTTCAAAGTGGGGTATGCCAATAACAGCACCGAGGCGCAGGCGGTGAGTTTTCCGGTGACGCGGTATACCGTGATGAAGCAAATCGTGATTGTAGAGCACACCAACTTCGATGATCGAACCTCGAATGGCTGGGTCCAGACAAACGCCGTCCTCCCTGGTTATCGTTCTTATAACGGAGGTCTATTCTGGGAGCTTAAATCGAACCGCGAAAGAGGTCTAACAGTATCTAAAACCTTCTCGACTTCTCAGCTACCTCCAGGACAGTACGAACTCGCCATCGAATTTCTCACCAATGGGCCTGCGAATCTGCGAGCGGGTCCTGAATCACCGTACGACATTGACATACCGTTACCTGACACTGGTGCCTGGATGCAAAAAATCAGTGTCGCCTTTAGCCGAAAAGACACCAGAAGTTTCTCAATTACGTTTTCCGCGCACATTCCCGGATATACCGTCACCTTGGGTCTTAACGATATAAAAATAAGCACAACGTAGAGGTGTTGAAAGATCGGCAACCAAGAACCGGCAGAAGGGGCAGTTCTATTTAGCAATAGACTGTCCCTCTTTTCAGGTTCCCTGTACCTGATACCAACCACTCGTCGGCACTGTCATTTCTCACAGCTATCCGCCGGTTTCCTCCGGGTGTTTGATTTTCCTTGCCTCGCGTGCTTTCGCATCGGCGCGCGCCCTTTCTGCAAGGAGAACCTCCATGTCCAGCTCTCCCATTGATCACGACAGCAGCGACCGGCCTGAACGTCCGCCCGCCGACGCCTCCCTGAGCGTTTTACCGCCCTCCACCAACACCGACGCGAATGGGACCACGGCAGTAGATCTTACACCGCCGCCCTATGCGAGCCGTGCAATCCTGTCTGTCGTGGGGGCGGACCGGGGATTGAACATCGCCCATATCGAAAATGGGTTGATCATCAATTTTGAACGATGGATTAACCTCAATGTGGATGATGTGTTTGAGTACTACATGGGCGATACACGGTTTCCCAAGGCCGAGGACCAAATTCGCCCGGGCCAGGAAACACAGGTGCGCTACCAATTGGCAATTCCGTATGAGGAGGTGCCCACCGGTTTCGTTTTTCCCTGCTTCGGACGTGTAGTCAGAGCATTGGGCGGCGCTGAAAGCACTTCGGTGGAGCAAACATTCTTCATCAAAGACACGCGCCCCGGTGGGGACGATACAGACCCAGGACTGCCTTACCATTCCGAATTGAAACTGCACTTGCCACCTGATCTGCAGGGCCCGGACGCGGTACTGGAGCCCGACCGGGCGAGTTCGGGCTTGCTGTTCCCCATTGACCGCTACCCCAACATCCGCGTGCGCGACACCCTCGAGCTGGAGTACGGCAACCAGACGGTCCTGCTTCAGATTGACGCAGACCAGGCCGAGGGGCGAACCCCCATTGAGGTATTCGTATCGGAAAGGATCATTGAGCGCGCCGGCAGCGGACTGATCGCGATCCGCTTTCGGGCCTACGACGAAGTGGACAACGTTTCCGGAAAAATTCGGCAGTGGTCGCAAACCTCTCACCTGAAAGCCGATCTGGACACCACCCTGTTGGAACGGCCCTACTTCCTCGTAGAACGCGTCGACACGACTGACGTCAATTTCGATACTCAAGGGGAGAAAATATTTGAACTCGAGGTGGTAGTACCGTCTGTGCTGCCCAACGGCACCCGCACTCCCGCAGGCGCCCAAATCGTCGCAACGCTGAACGCCATCCAGTTCGACGGCTCACCGCTGGTGGAAACACTGCCGCCGTTCCCGGCAGTGCTCAACCGCTCGGCGTTTACCGTCGTGCGCAATGACATCATCAAACAGCTGATCAATGGCTCGATGCTGATCACCTATGAGGTGCAATTCCCGCTGGGCACCGTCCTGGGTACCTCCCGTGGGTTGACGGTCACGGTCTTTGGTACCCAGGCGAATATGCCGGCCGTGACGATCAGGGAGGCCGAGGTCGGTTTGATCGACCCGGCGGCCCCCTACATTACCGTGGACTTCCCGGAGTACACGCCCTATAGCCCCAACTTCCCCGTGACCCTGCGCATGGAGGCCATACGACCCGGTGGCGGCGTAGAGTTTTATGAGCAGACCCTGCTGGCCGGCG
Source organism: Pseudomonas sp. ADAK13 (assembly GCF_012935715.1). Lineage (NCBI taxonomy): Bacteria > Pseudomonadati > Pseudomonadota > Gammaproteobacteria > Pseudomonadales > Pseudomonadaceae > Pseudomonas > Pseudomonas sp. ADAK13. Next base: position 5,408,251 of record NZ_CP052860.1, on the reverse strand, counting down.
CGCCACCGCCCCCTACGCGGTTTCGGATTGTGCCCAACAGTGAGTTCCAACGCTTTGTCGGCCTCGGCCATGTCCGGGTATTTTATCGGGTGGACGACGGCAGGATCGGGCCGACGGAGATCGATGCGTTGACGATTCGCGACTCTGAAGACCTGTTTGTGCAGTTCGGTGATCGTGTGGAGATCATGCCACGGCCGTTGATGCAAGGCGTCGACCTCGATGACAACCTTGACCCCAATGATGTAATTGGCCAGGCGATTGTCACCCTGCCGTATGTCAACACGCTCCCCGGGGACACGCTTGTGTGGCGATGGCAGGGCAGCGCTGGCGGCCCCGAGAGTTCTACCGGGGGCAGCATTCTGTTGAATGAGGCTTCAGCAGGCGCCGCGGTTGCCTTCACGGTGGACAAGTCCTATGTCGACGCCAACCTGGATCACGAGATCCGCCTGAGCTACTCACTCGTCAGGCCTGGCGCCGAGCCACTGCGTTCTGAAGTGCTGGTGGTCACCGTCGGCCGGCCCCTGGGCGACCTGCTGCCACCCACCGTGCGTGAAGCCGACCCGGACCTTGACCAACTGATGCCGGAACGCGTGACAGCGGGCGCGACCATTGTCGTGTACTTCCCGCAAATGCTCCCCACTGACCGGATTCGTGCCGAATGGAATGGCCTGGCGTTTATTGGCAGCCACAGCGAGACCAAAGACGGGAGTGCCGACATGCGTGTCGAGTTCCGGGTACCGCCCGAGGTGATCGGAGCCAATATTCATCCGGCTGGCCGGAATATCACGGTGCAGTATTTCCTGCTGCGGCGCACCCGGGAAATACCGTCGCAGCCCCTCGTCCTGCATCTGCTACCTCTCATTGATACACCCACTCCCACCATCGAGGGCGTGGGCGACAACCCGATACTCGAAACATTCCGCCTGGCGGGCAACGAGCGTACGGTCATCGACCGCTGGGACTTCAGCCAAAGGGACCAGCGGATGTGGATGGACTACGAAGGCGAATATGCCGATGGTCGGCGCTATTATGAACAAACCTATAGTGCAGAGCTCGTCACCGCAGCAGGTGAAACCCAAGGCGTCAGCCCTCCTACGCCGGTCAATGAACTGCGCCGGCTAAGGGACGGTTCGCAGTTGACCACTCGATTCTGGGTCAGTTTTGATCGCGGCCAATTCAAGTCCGAGGCCCTGATGTTCAGGGAGCGCCATTACTATATTCAGACACTGCCCAGTATCTTGCCGCACCCAGTGCTCCAGGGCGCCTCGGGCACGGGCCCGAACGTAACGGTCGAACCGCTGGCGGTCGAAAATAACGTGAGAGTCACGGTGCGCTATGACGATATGCGCAGCGACGACCTGATCACCTTGAAGTGGGTCTATCAGGACGCTACGGTGCATCGCATCACGTTGAGTGGCCTGGCCACGGGAACCCGGGTGTTCCCCATCGACAACAAGATCATGGCCCTCAGTATCAACAGCACCATCCAACTGAGTTACTCCGTCGTGCGCACCGGTATTCCAGGCGCCACACCCTCCCATGTGCAGACAGTCAGGGTCGGCACGATCACCTCTTTGCCTCGTCCGTTGATCCACAATGTGCCGCACACCTCGATCCTGGATGTACCTACCCTGCCGGGGTCGGCACTGCTGACGGTGGCGCAATGGCCCTATGTGTATACCGGAATGAACCTCTGGCTGACGCTCCATTGTCCAGGGGCCAGCCCCGCTACGTTGGTGATATGGGCTGCTCACCCCCACAACGCGGCAGCCGGGGTCAGTATTCCCGCCCCTCTGGACTGGCTGGCTACTTGCCCGAATGGCGAGCAGATTTCGATTCAATTCAAAGTGGGGTATGTCACCCACGCCACCGAGGCTCAAGCAATCAGCGCCCCGGTTACCCTTTATACCGTGCGCAATACCGTGTTGGCGCTCGCCATTACGGGTGCGGCGGATGCCGTCGGCAACCTCATTGCCAACGGTGGGTCCGCAGCAACGAGCACCGTGACGCTCACCGGCACCGCCAGTCCCGTCCCTCAGAGTCCGTTCGATATCTATGACGGCGACTTACTGATCACCAGCGTGCCTGCCGGTCAATCACCCTGGTCTGTGGTGGTGACGGGGGTTGCGCTGGGAGAGCGTCGCTATACGGCACGGGGGCGCCAAGGTAACCCGCGGCCGACTTCCAACCTGTGGCGTTTCAACAATCTGTCCGTGGTGACGCCTACCATCACCGTCCGTGACTCCAGGGGCGAAGTCCCGCATCAGGGCACCACCACCAACACCTCCGTCACCGTCAGCGGCAAGGCGACGCCTGGTTTGCAGGTGCGGTTGTGGGAAGGCGGTGCACCCATAAGCGGACCATTGACCGTAAGCCCCGGCGGAGACTGGAGCTACGTGATGAGTGGCTTGACCACACGAACCTACTCGGTTCACGTCAAAGCGCTGTATGCCAATGTGGAGTCGAATACACGGACCTTTACCGTGGGTGCGGCGACACCGCCGTTGACCATCGACCAAACCAACATGCACCTCAATGGCTATGCCATCGTGGCACAAGGCTGGGTCAGGAATGCTCAAGACTATCCCGGCAATGCACAAACGCGCACACCCACCGGCGGTGTGCTGCCTTATACCTACAGTTCAAGAAACTCGGGTATTGCGTCGGTGACCCAAGCCGGGAAAGTCACGGGGAACCGCAATGGCAGCACCACAATTGATGTTCGAGACAACCTGGGCAGTACGGTGTCCTACAACGTCAGCGTGAGTAACGTGTGGCACTTGCGGGTGAGAAACGCCGAGTCTGACTACAACGGCGCAATCGCCTGGCGCAACTCCCTGCCGGGCGCGATAGCCATGGGAGCGAGCGCGCTCAGCCACATGTCAACCGTCTACGGGACGGTTCAAAGCTTCCCGCTCAATCAGTATGGTTACTGGTGCTGCCTGGAGGGCGGTTGTGGAGGTTTTCTACCAGAAGGCATCATGTATTACGGCCGCGACTCGGCGCGGGTCTGGTGCCGGTTGAGATCATATGCCTATTCGGCATTTTGCCTTCAGCCTTGACTGTCGTGAGTTAGGGTAAACACAAGGCAGGTTCATCGCATTGATGAATCTGCCTTTTTTATGGCGAAAAAAGGGAAGCTGAAGCTTCCCATTTTAATGAACCAGTGCCTTAGAAATCGTAACGCACCCCTACGTTGACACCCCACGGCTGATCAACCTTCTTGCCTTGGGCGTGTTCCAGATCCGCGTGCAGCTTGACGTTTTTCGAGACCGACATCGCCACACCCGCCGCCACTTCGATGCGCGAACCAAACACATCGTTGTTGAAACTGTGGCCGTTCACCCGCACCTGGTTGCTGTGGTTGAACTCATGTGCCACCGCGGTACGCAGGTAAGGTTGCAGCACCCCACCGCTCTCCAGCTGGATGTTCTTGCCGCCCGTCACACCCAACTTGCCGACCACCGAAGCGGAACGGTCGCCCTTGGCGTGCAAGCCATTGTCCAGTTCATAGCTTTGCGCCTGGATGATGGTGGCGCTCAGTTGCGAGTACGGCTCGACAAAGTAGCCGTCATCGAGCTTGATATGCCGACCGACTTCCGCGGATGCGCCCACGGCGTTTTGCGCATAGTTGCCCTTGGCGCGCTTGCCGTCGCTCATGGTCACCTTGACGTCGTTGTGCAGGCGGTTGAGCTTGACCACACCGTCGAAGTACAGGCCGCTTTCGTCGTCGAGCCACGTGGCGTAACCCCCCAGGTAGTAGCTGTTGACCTTACCGCTGCCAGACGCATTGAGGCTGATGTCGGACGTGCTGTGACCGGCCATGACACCGGCCATCCACTGGCCGTCACCGCTGGACAGGGGGGCATCGGCACCGAGGGTCAGGCCACGCTGGTTTTGGGTGTAGCCGCCCCCGTCCCGTTTGCCGGCCACTTCATACTTGTTGCCGTAACCACGCATCCAGAAACCGTTGCTCTGGCCGTCGCTGAAACGCACTTCACCCATACGGGTACGCAGCAGGGACATCTCGCCGTAGAGCACGGTGGGTGCAGTGTTGAACAACCCAAGGACCGCTTTGGTGCTGTTACTGGTGCCACGGCGGCTAGGGTCCAGGTACCAGTCGGTGTCCTGCTTTTGCAGGCCATAGGAATAGGTCCCGACATCCACCGTATCACCCACCAGGGAGAACTGCGCATCACCGCCTTCGGTGTGCACCACCATGATCGGAGTGGCAGCGGCCAGGTCCGAGCCCGTCGCCGCCAGCAACAGGCTGTGATTACCCGTGGCGGTGCCGTTGACGTTCAGCAGATCGGTCTGGCCGTTGGAAAAGTCGGTGTGCATGGCAAAGGTGCCATCGCCCGACAGGCTGTTGACATCCAGTTGGTAGAACTCATCCGGGCCGCCAAAGTTAACGGTACCACCGCCCATGATCAGGTCGCCGACCTCACTGTCAGCCACCAGCATCCAATGGGACGCCGAGTTGACGCTCAGCTCGGCCACGTTCTTCAACTGGCCGGTCAGCCAGGAGCCGTTGTTGAGTTGCAGCTTGGCGGTGCTGCCGCCTTCGACCACCACGTCGCCCACCAGGGAGCTGCGGTCGACGTTCATGTTGGCCGTTGAGCCGCCCATCACTTCCAGAATATTGCCGTTGCCGCTAATCAAGTTCGACCCATTGCGTACCTGGATATCCGCGTCAGTGCTGGAACCCGCGTCTCCACTCACCAGCAACGCAGCGCCGTTTCTACCCTCGACACTGGAGCCGTTCAATACCAGGCTGCTGGTGTTCAAGTCGGAGGATTCGTAGTGCAGTCGTACACCGTTCTCACCTCCCACGATTTGACTGCTGACCGCGGAGGCGTCCGCCCCCAACAGAAGGATGCCTGTCCCCGTATCGTCGGTAGCAACAACCTGGGAGTTGGTAAAATTCAACTGGCTGAATGCCGAGGCAATCGCGCCGAGGGTAGAGCCGCTGACCGAGCTGCCGACAATGTTCATGGTCGAGCCATCGGACGTCAGAAAGTTACGCCCTGCACTGATACCCAGGCCATTTCTGTTGATGATCGTACTGTCGCGAATATCGGCATTGCTGCTGGTCAAGTGCATCGCGTAGGCAGCATTTGCCCGAGCTTCGACCGTTGCGCCGGTCAGATTGATTTGCGAGCCGGAGGAAGCCTGGATGTCTTGCGCTTGTGTTCCCTCGTTCAATGTCATCCGCGAGCCCACTACCTGGGACTGGCGCAACGTCGCGCCATTCGAGATCAAATGGGAGTCTTCCGAAAGAACCCAGTTATCGATGATATAGCCTGGACCAATAGTGCGCTCTTCGCCCCCGACCAACCCGCTCCGGGCCTCAGCGACTGACGCCCCCAGCATGAGCAAACCCATTGCAGGTGCTTGCAGCGCCACCGTCAGCGGATGTTTTTTAAAAAATAAGTTGATGTTCATTCTGCGTGCATACCCGTAAAGAACCTTCCCAAAGGGAACGAATTGACCGGCACCAAGAGAGAGGGGCAGGCCTTCAGGAGCAGCAGATTAGGGAGAGAAGGAGAACGAATATGTAGGACTTATCCGAACATCATTGCTGAATAAAAAGTATGAAACGTAGGATGCTGAAGAAGAGGAGAAGCATCGCCCCTCCTCTTCCGACATGAAGACCTAAGGTTTCCCTAAGGCCAAGGAGAACCGTCGCAGTAGGCTGGGCCAGCCACAACCGCATTGACGATCACATAAGCTTCCGCCGAATCAACAGGAGAAGGCCCCGGAACAGGTACCGAATAGGTAATCCTTACCGCCCCCTCCGAAGGGTTGGCCGCATTGATTGGCTTGACCCGCGTGTCATACGGTGCGACCGGTACGTTAAAACCGGAGACGGTCTCGGTTGCCGTGAGGGGGCCATAAGTGAACACCGTGGAAACAGCCGGCAAGTGACTGGTGCCGGCGTTATCACTGTAGGCGTTCCAGTTCACGCGGATAATCATGCCCGCCGTCATCAACGGGTGAGGCGGTACGCGGATTTGTGCAATGTAGGTGGGCGCAGGCATCGCCGTGCAACCAATCAGCGTAATCCCTGGTGCGATCGTTACCGAATTGACAATGCTTGGGGCGTTGAAAGAAATGACGTTGGCAGCGACCGTAATCGGCTGGGTGGGCGAGACATCGCGATTATTGGTACCCGGAGTGGCAAGCTCGTAATGCAGCGGAATGCGACCATTGGAGTGCTTTGCAATGAATGGCCATGCCACGTTCATGTCGATATCATCGCCAGGGTTCGCCGTGAGATGATTCACCGTCACGCGGTCTACTTCCTCCCCACCGTAAAACAACACGATATCGAACGGTTTTGTATCCGGCAGTGGTGGATCCGACCACAGCGTCACGATGACAGGTGCATCCTGCAGGGCATCAGAGGCATCCAGTTGATTGTTTAAACCCGATGTCGCGCCAGTCAGTTCCGGCCGCGGCAGCCTCGGGTTGACCAAATCGGGGGCGTCGGGGTTCACGGGACCGGCCTTGTCCAGATCCAGGCTGATGGTGCTCGGCACCGGGACTGGATGCCGGACGCCCCCGCGGTCAACCGAATACCCTACTTCCAATGCAATCGCCCCGGTGCTGGCGCCATACAAGGCCAGGAGCGTGGCAAAACCCACATGAAAATTGAATGGCAGAGGATGGCCGTTCAAGGCAAGCGGGCCAATTTCCTGAGTGCCCACCAGCGTAGTCAACCGCACATAAAAATTGTCCTGAGCGCGGTCTGCGTCATAAGACGGAATGATTACAAACATGCCGGAGGATTTGGCAGTGTCGGGCAGATCAATCAAACGATCACCTGCACCGGTGAGGGTCAACGCATCCACAATGCCAGGTGAGGCCAAAACCGGGGCAGGTCGCAGGGCAATGGTAATCGGCAACCCGAGCGATAGTCGGCTGATGTTGCCAGACGCATCCCGAAATTTGTAATACAGGGTGGACAAACCCTCGTGCGCCTGTGCCAATGCCCGAGTGACTTTCACGGCAAGGTCAGGAAATACATCACCCGTTGCGACAACAGGCCCATTGAGGCTGAGGCTCAACTCCCAAGTATCGCCTGGCGCTGCGCCATAGGCGTCATAATCCGGAATAGGAAACTCCACTTCATCGCCACTGGCGGCAAGGAAAGCTTCCGTCAGTGCACCAGGCCAACCCGCCGGAGTGGTCAAGGGGAAAGGAGCAATCCCGGCCGTGTCATAAGGTGCAAGCCGGTCGACAATAAATGTAACAGCAGCGGAACCTGCGATATTGGTGCCGCCAGTGGTGGTCACTTTATAACTATAAGTATGGGTGCCCTGTGTCAACAGTGCGACAGGAACCACACCGACAAACGGAGTTGCGTCAAAAACCCTTGTATTTCTGATATACCCGGATTCGAAGTTCCCAACATCATCCACGTACTCATCAACGTCAGCAGGCAATAACACCGATGGTACTGGAACCCATGATGGCACCTGCAGTTCAAGGTTCCTGTCAACGGCGGCACGGGTAAGCAACCCGGGATACAGGGCCGGATTAACCAACCCCGCAGGTACTGCGGGTAGAAGCGTGATGGGAACAGAAAGGACAGTGGCGTTTTCCTCACTTTCTTTACTTTCCACGAACGAACCTGTCTTTTTCATTTTAATCTACTCGCTCTAGTTTAGTTAAACTAACTGGACATTCTCGCAAACTTCGGTAAACCACCAAGCACGCACAGCGCGTCGCACGCGCACAGTAATAAGTGCACGAAAAGTCAACAATTCACATGACAAATACAGCACGTGAGCAACTTCAAACAGCGTACTATTTCCTCTTTTGATTAAACAAAATACACACCGAGCCTATGAACTCCCAACCCACAGCCAATCCTTTTCGTTACAGGAATGACTATTCGTCGCTGCCGTCACAGAAGCCTGTATCGCCGGGAAAACACACCGTGCCGCCTGGCGTAACCCGATCGATTCTGACCAGCCCTGTCAACGATTCACCCACCACGGCCCCCCCTCTAAGCAAGTAATAGCGGCCGCTGGCCGAGCAATACCTGACCATGGGCGCAATCCTGGTATCCCAAGGCAACACCGTGATCACCACGCCGTCACGCAGGTGGTCGGTCGTCAGGAACAACCGGTCTTCAAACTCAGTCCCCCCGATCGGATCTTCCAGGCTGGTAGTACGAAACCCTTGCCACTCAAAAACGAGTTCGTCGTTGACCCGCATCAGCGGATCAGGGCTGATGACCCACAGCACACCATGGCAGATGGCAGGGCGCGATTCACACGTCATGAATTGAGCGGCGCCGTGCAACGTATGACCGATTCTCGGTGCTGGCATTTGTGCAACAGGGTCGACATGCACATTGACCGGGGTATTCGGGGCAACCTGTTCATTGACACCGTTACTGGTGGTGTAAAAAACCGGGAGTGTCGGGTGATTGCCTTGAGCAACAATAATGGCCCCCGATACATCTGGAACAAACCGGACCAACCGATTGATCGAATCCCCAAGCTGAACCACATACCGGGCAATCGGCCCGGTACCGTTCCAGTAAAGCTCGAGCACCTGCCCGGGTTGCGGGTCTGCAAAGAGTCGCACCCATGCATTTGCACCGGCGGCCCGGTCGCGGATGTCCAGCTCATTGGTCAGCCCTGAACCGTTACCAAAGACTTGCAGCCGGGCTAGCGTGTCATTGAGCAACAAGGGGGCATTGGCGTGATCCTGGCCGGCAATGGTGAAGTCGGTCCAGAAAAATGCCGTCGGCGATGGAACGGGAGGTAGCAGTGGCCGACGTATCTCGTAGTGGACCGGAACCTCCTCACGAGCCAGCGGACCTGGTATGCGCAAAATACTCCAGGGAATGTCCACATCGAAGGGAAAGCGCGTGACAGGCACCGCAGGCAATACCTGGCGCCCCGCCCAGATCACCAGCACCTCGTCGCCGGGCATGAAGTCTGTGTATTGACTGGGGATTTGCACTGCGATCCCTGCGCGGGCATCGTCACGATTGAGCAGAGGATCATTGTAGGCCGGTGGCCTGATCTGCGGTGGCGGCAGATTACTGGGCAAACCGACCAGGCTGACCCGGAACTGGGTCGGGGCACTCAAGCCACTGAAGTTACCCGTGCGATCGAACAACCGATAGGTCATAAAGATCGGACCATTGGGCAACGCACGGAAAAAGTCGCGATGTACCCTCAGAATCAATGGATCGGAAATCGACACAAGCACCTGGGTGTAAACCGGAATCTGGGGAACCGGGGGATTCAACGGCGACATGTAAAAAGCAACGCTATCCTCTGCCGCGCGATCGTTGTAGGGAGGAATCCGGATTTCGATAAATTCATTGGCAGCCAATACGGCCTCGGTAATGCCGCCCGCCGCGATAGCAGGATCGACGAACTCCAAATGATCATCGGGCGAAATAAAGGTGGGCGGGGTTCTGTCCACCGTGAGGATTCTTGATGGCGAATTCTGATCAGGGCTACCTGCTTCCTTGATCCGGTAGAAGACCTCCACCACCGAGTCGCTGATCATGAAGAGTGTTGGCACGTACAGTGAATACGGAAACGGCGTCGCATTAAACTCCGTTTGATCAAACTCCTTGAAATCCGCCACCGCTTCAAATCCGGAGATTTTCCAGATGAGCTGGACGGTGTTGCTTCTAAACATCGTAGGCCCGGGCAACCATCTTGGCACACGGCATTCCAAAGGTCGCTCCAGAAACGGCCGGGGAATCAAACCGACAGGGTCCGAATCGGGAACACCCACAATTTCGTCAAATGGGTCCAGGACCAGGACCTGATCGTCCCGGGGCACGGAAGAAACGTTGGCTGATGAACCTTTGGCGGAAGTGGGCATGATGGCCTGCTCCTATTAACACATTGTCGGTTGCCGAGCTGGATTCGATTAAACGCCGGATTCAGGGGCCCGGATACTGTCAGAACTAACAGGTACCTCCCGCCGCTCGTCGTTTTATTTTCGTCAGACAGACGAGCAATTCTGGACGCCAACCTTGACGCATGGCCTGACTTGGTGTCTTCTGAAACCGGTTTCACACCTCCAATAAGAAAGGCCCATCATCGTGACTTCATTTTCCGCCGCCCAGCGCAGCCGTGTGACCATGCTTGATGTGGCCGAGCGTGCCGGCGTGTCCAAGGCCAGCGTGTCGCGTTTTATCGGCGACGACCGCGCCCTGCTCTCCGACGCCATTGCTCTGCGCATCGAGCAGGCCATCGACGAACTCGGCTACCGCCCCAACCAGATGGCCCGTGGGTTGAAACGTGGCCGCACCCGCCTGATCGGCATGCTGGTGGCCGACATCCGCAACCCCTATTCGATTGCCGTGATGCATGGCGTGGAAACCGCCTGCCGCCAGCACGGCTACAGCCTGGTGGTGTGCAACACCGACCGCGATGACGAACAGGAAAGCCAGCACCTGGCCGCCCTGCGCGCCTACAACATCGAAGGGTTGATCGTGAATACCCTGGGCCATCACCTTGACCAGTTGCTGGAACTGCAACGGGAAATGCCCCTGGTGCTGGTAGACCGCAAGGTCGAGCCACTGCACAGCGACCTGGTGGGGCTGGATAACCCGGTGGCGGTGCGCATGGCCGTGGAGCACCTCGAACAGCAAGGTTACCGCGACCTGTTATTGGTCAGCGAAGCGCCCGATGGCACCAGCTCACGGCTGGAACGCCTGGACAGTTTCAACGCCGAAATCAGCCAACGCAGTGCGTTAAGCGGCGCCGTGCTGGAGATCGACAGCCACCTGAGTACCCGCCTGCAAGCCTTCCTCGCCACGCCTCAAGCTGGCCCCAAAGCCCTGTTTTGCGCCAACGGCATCGCCGCACTGGCGTGCACCCGTGCGCTGAAAGAACTGGGCTGCAACCTGTTTGAAGATGTCGGGCTGATCGCCCTGGATGACCTGGACTGGTACCCGTTGGTGGGCAGCGGCATCACGGCCCTCGCCCAGCCCACCGAAGCTATCGGCGCCAGTGCGTTTGACTGTTTGCTCAAGCGGTTGCGCGGGGACACAGCGCCGACACGCACCCTGGATTTTCTGCCGCAATTGATTATCCGAGGCTCGACCCAATCCCTTGTGGGAGCTGGCTTGCCTGCGATGACGGTTTCTCAGGCGAAGCAGTAGTCGACCGACACGCCGCCATCGCAGGCAAGCCAGCTCCCACATATTTATTTTGCGTATAAAAATGAAACCGGTTTCAGAGGTAAACAACAATGCACAAGTACCCCGTTTCCATCAGTCTTTCCAGCTACGGTGCCGACCTCGTGCGCCAACAGGGCCAGCTGAGTTTTGTCGAGCTGCTGGCCGCTGCCGGTGCCCGGCGCATCGAATGGCGTGAAGAGCTGCTGACCACCGAACAGCCCGCTGAACTGGCCCAAGCCGCGGCGGATCACGGCCTGGAATGCGTGTTTTCATCCCCCCTGGAACTCTGGGTTGCCGGCCGCTCCCAACCCAACGCCGAACTCGCCGCCACCCTCGACCGCGCCCAGGCGTTCGGCGCCCGCTGGCTGAAAGTCTCCCTGGGTTATTTCACCGACACCAACGACCTGGACAGTTTGAGCGCCCTGCTCAACCGCCATCCGGTGAAGCTGCTGGTGGAAAACGATCAGACCCTGCACGGCGGGCGCATCGAGCCGATGCAGCGGTTTTTCAACGAAGTCGAACGCCTGGCAGTACCGGTAAAAATGACCTTCGATATCGGCAACTGGCAATGGCAGGACCAATCCGCGACCACCGCCGCACGCCTGTTGGGCCGGCATGTGGATTACCTGCACTGCAAAGCCGTGGCCCGACGCGCCGACGGCAAGCTGGTGGCGCTGCCGCCGGGCGCCGCCGACCTGCATCTGTGGGAACAACTGCTGAAGCACATGACTCAAGGTATTACCCGGGCCGTGGAATTTCCGCTGCAAGGTGATGACCTGGTGCAGGTCACTGCGCAACAAGTCGCCGCCCTCGCCGTCCTTGGCCAGCCCCGCGTGGAGAACGCACATGTCTGAGATCGATATTCTGTCGTTTGGCGAAACCATGGCGATGTTTGTCGCCGAGCAGACCGGCGACCTGGCCCAGGTTGCGCAGTTTCACAAGCGTATTGCCGGGGCCGACAGCAACGTCGCCATCGGCCTGTCGCGCCTGGGTTTCAACGTGGCGTGGCTGAGCCGCGTAGGCGCCGATTCCCTCGGGCGTTTTGTGGTGGACACCCTGCAGAACGAAGGCCTGGACTGTCGGCATGTGGCGGTGGACCCGCTGCACCCCACCGGTTTCCAGCTCAAGTCCCGTGAAGAAGCCGGCGATGACCCGCAGGTGGAATACTTCCGCCGTGGCTCGGCGGCCAGCCATTTGTCGGTGGAGGCGATCAAGCCCGAGCTGTTGCAAGCCCGGCACTTGCACGCCACCGGCATTCCGCCGGCGCTGTCGGACGCCACCCGCGAGCTGTCGCGCCAGTTGATGACGCAAATGCGCGAGGCTGGCCGCAGCGTGTCCTTCGACCCGAACCTGCGCCCGTCCCTGTGGGCCAATGAGCAACGCATGATCCGCGAAATCAACGCCCTCGCCTGCCTGGCGGACTGGGTGTTGCCGGGCCTGAGCGAAGGCCGCTTGCTCACCGGTTTTGAAGACCCGGCCGACATCGCCGCGTTTTACCTGGACCAGGGCGTGGAAGCCGTGGCCATCAAGCTCGGCCCCCATGGCGCGTATTACCGTACGCAGCTGGACCAGGGTTTCGTCGCCGCCCTGCCGGTGGCCAAGGTGGTCGACACCGTAGGCGCCGGCGATGGGTTTGCGGTCGGCATGATCAGCGCGCTGTTGGAAAACCTCAGTTTTGTCGAGGCCGTGCAGCGCGGCAACTGGATCGGCAGCCGCGCGGTGCAGAGCCGTGGCGACATGGAAGGCTTGCCGTTCAGGACCGATCTGCCCCACACCCAGAAAGCCGGCTAATCAGCATCACCCCGTTACCTGTTGCCACAACTACAACAAGCTCAGGAGCAACTTTATGGAACCGTTGAAACTCGCCACCCGCCGTTGGTGGTACATCATGCCCATCGTGTTTATCACCTACAGCCTGGCGTACCTGGACCGCGCCAACTATGGCTTTGCCGCCGCCTCCGGGATGGCCGAAGACCTGATGATCACCCCCGGCATGTCGTCATTGCTCGGCGCGCTGTTCTTCCTCGGCTACTTCTTCTTCCAGGTGCCGGGCGCGATCTACGCGCAAAAGCGCAGCGTTAAAAAACTGATTTTCGTCAGCCTGATTCTCTGGGGCGGCCTGGCCACGTTGACCGGCATGGTCTCCAACGCCTACATGCTGATCGTGATCCGCTTCATGCTCGGGGTGGTCGAAGCCGCGGTAATGCCGGCGATGCTGGTGTACCTGTGCCACTGGTTCACCCGCGCGGAACGCTCCCGGGCCAACACCTTCCTGATCCTCGGCAACCCGGTGACCATGATGTGGATGTCGGTGGTGTCGGGCTATCTGGTGCAGCATTTCAGCTGGCGCTGGATGTTCATCATCGAGGGCTTGCCGGCCGTGCTGTGGGCGTTTATCTGGTGGAAGCTGGCGGACGAAAAACCCGCCGACGCCAAGTGGCTGAGCGCCCAGCACAAAAAAGACCTGGAAACCGCCCTCGCCGAAGAACAGGTGGGCATCAAGGCGGTGAAGAACTACGCCGAAGCCTTCCGCTCGCCCAAGGTGATCATCCTGGCGCTGCAGTTTTTCTGCTGGAGCATTGGCGTATACGGCTTCGTGCTGTGGCTGCCGTCGATCCTCAAGGCGGGCTTGAAGATGGACATGGTCGAGGCCGGCTGGCTGTCGGCGCTGCCGTATCTTGCGGCGGTGATCGGCATGCTGGTGGTGTCCTGGGGTTCGGACAAACTGCAAAAACGTAAGCGCTTTGTGTGGCCACCGTTGCTGATCGCTTCCATCGCGTTTTATGCGTCCTACGTGCTCGGCGCCGAACATTTCTGGTGGTCGTACACCCTGCTGGTGATCGCCGGAGCGTGCATGTATGCGCCATACGGGCCGTTTTTTGCGATCGTCCCGGAGATCCTCCCGGCCAACGTCGCCGGCGGCGCCATGGCATTGATCAACAGCATGGGCGCCCTCGGTTCATTCGGCGGCTCCTACCTGGTGGGTTACCTCAATAGCAGCACCGGTTCGCCCGGCGCGTCGTACCTGCTGATGAGTGGTGCGCTGCTGGTGTCGGTGGTGTTGACGATCTTTCTCAAGCCCGGCGCCAGTGACCGCGAACGCGCCCCGCTGCATTCCCTTGAATTGAAGGTAAAGACCTGATGAAAAAGTCTGTCGTGCTCTACAAAAAACTCTCTGCGCCCCTGATGGCCCGCCTGCATGAGCAGGCCGAGGTCACGCTGATCGAATCACTGGATGACAACGGCCTGGCAACACTGCGGGAGGCCTTGCCGACCGCCCAAGGCTTGCTCGGTGCCAGCCTGCGCCTGGATGCCAAACTGCTGGATCTGGCGCCGAACCTTGAGGCCGTGGCCAGCGTGTCGGTCGGTGTCGACAACTACGATATCGACTACCTGACCGAGCGTGGCATCCTGCTCAGCAACACCCCCGACGTGCTTACCGAAACCACTGCCGATACCGGCTTTGCGCTGATCCTGGCAACCGCTCGCCGGGTAGTGGAGTTGGCCAATATGGTGCGCGCCGGCAACTGGAACCAGAACATCGGCCCGCTGCATTTTGGCAGCGACGTGCACGGCAAGACCCTGGGCATTATCGGCATGGGTCGCATTGGCGAAGCGTTGGCCCAGCGCGGGCACTTCGGTTTTGGCATGCCGGTGATCTACCACAGCCACTCGCCAAAGCCTGCGGTGGAACAGCGTTTCGGCGCCGAATACCGCAGCCTGCCAGACCTGCTCCAGCAAGCCGACTTCGTCTGCCTGACGTTGCCGTTGACCGCAGAAACCGAAGGTTTGATTGGCGCCAAAGAGTTCGCCCTGATGGGCCCGGAGACGATCTTTATCAACATCTCCCGGGGCAAGGTGGTGGACGAGGCGGCACTGATCGAGGCGCTGCAACAACGCACGATTCGCGCGGCGGGGCTGGATGTGTTCGTACGCGAACCGCTGCAGCATGACTCGCCGTTGCTGCGCCTGAACAACGTGGTGGCCACGCCGCATATCGGTTCGGCCACCCACGAGACGCGGGAAGCGATGGCGCGGTGTGCGGTGGACAATCTGCTGGCGGCGCTGGCGGGGGAAAAGCCGAAAAACCTGGTGAACCCGGCCGCCTGGAAACACTGACTGAAAACGCCGCAGGACCAATGTGGGAGAGGGCTTGCTGTGGTGAGGGGGCTTCACTCCAGATTGATGGGGCTGCTTCGCAGCCCAGCGCGGGGCAAGCCCGCTCACCACAGCAAGCCAGCTCCCACATTTTTGATCGCATTTCAGGTCAGATGACGAACCGCGCCACCATCCCGTTCAAATCCACTGCCAGGCGCGACAGTTCGTGACTGGCGGCGCTGGTCTGGTTGGCACCCGCTGCCGACTGGGTCGCCAGGTCGCGGATGTTCACCAGGTTGCGGTCAACCTCGCGGGACACCTGGGCCTGCTCTTCCGAGGCACTGGCGATCACCAGGTTGCGTTCGTTGATCAGGCTGATGGACTGGGTGATCTGCTCCAGCGCCACACCGGCAGCCCGCGCCATTTCCAGGGTGCTTTGAGTGCGCTGGTTGCTCTGCTGCATGGACTGCACGGCTTCACCGGTGCCGCTCTGGATGCCGGCGACCATTTTTTCGATTTCCTGGGTCGACTGCGCAGTGCGATGGGCCAGGGCCCGTACTTCGTCCGCCACCACCGCGAAACCACGACCGGCTTCACCGGCACGCGCCGCTTCAATCGCCGCGTTGAGGGCCAGCAGGTTGGTCTGTTCGGCAATTGCGCGAATCACGTCCAGCACCTTGCCAATATCACGGCCCTGAGTGGCCAGGCCTTCAATCAGTACAGCTGTGTTTTGCACGTCCTGGGTCATGGTCTGAATCGCACCCACGGTTTCCACCACCCGGTCGCGCCCTTCCCGTGCGGCCTGGTTGGACTGGCTGGACGCCTCGGAGGTGGACACCGCATTGCGCGCCACTTCTTCCACTGCGGCGGTCATCTCATTCACTGCCGTGGCGGCCTGGTCGATTTCGTTGTTCTGTTGTTGCAAGCCTTTGGACGCTTCTTCGGTGACGGCGCTGAGTTCTTCCGCTGCAGAGGCCAGTTGCGTGGCGGAGCCGGCGATGTGCTGGATGGTCTGGCGCAGGTTGCCTTGCATCCCGGCCAAGGCTCCGATCAGGCGGGCGGGCTCGTCCTTGCCGTCGTCCTCGATCACTGTGCTCAGGTTACCGCCAGCGATGGTTTCGGCAACTTCCAGGGCTTTGCGCAACGGGGTCACGATGCTGCGGGTCAGCAGCCATGCCAGCAACACGGTCATCAAAGCTGCGATCACCGAGACAGCGATGATCCCGGTGATGGCGTCCTGATAACTTTTCCCGGCCTCGTCACCGGCCTGCTTGGCATCTGCGGCATTGATGGCGATCAGCTTATTCAGCTGCTCGCCCATTTGGTCGGTACCGTCCTTGATGCGGCTGTTGATCAAGGCGCGCATCTCTTCCACTTTGTTCTGCCGCGAGAAGCTCACCATCTCAGCCTGAGCCTTGAGGTAATTATCGAGCGTGAGGGCGAACGTCTTGTACAGCGCAGCCTCTTCATCTCCGGCCGGCATCGCGGCGTAGGCAGCCTGGGCGGTCTTGACCTTGCCTTCCAGCACCCCCATACGGGTCTGTGCCTCTTCCAGCGCTGCCGGCTCACGATTCACCAGGACGCGAAACGACAATATCCGCAGGCGCAGGACGTTTTCGGTCATGGTGGCCAGATAGCCGACGCTGGGCAGTTGGTTCGCGCCCATGTCCACCGACGCCTGGCGGATCAGGGTCATGCGGTTGGCCGCAAACACCCCCAGGACGATGACAAGCAACGCAATAAACGCAAAACCGAGGAAAGCTCGAGGGGCGATATTCAGCTGACGGAGGGACATAGGGGGTGCTCTCAGAAGTAGTGGCTGCGAGCATCCCTGCCGCGACACGGTCAGTGTGCGTCAACGCGCCTTTCTGACCGGTTGGCACCACTGTTGTAATAGGTATGTGGGCCTATAAGAGATATCGGCAGGCTTGAGGATTTAATGGGGGATGTTTCGAAATATTTTTTCACACTTCTGACAACTGGCACTTTCTGGCATCCTGCGCCTCCTTTTTCCTACCGGGCCCGTATTTTGTCTGACACTCAAACCCCTCGCCCCCGTTATAAATCCGACCTGATCTACGGCCTCGACGACCGCCCGCACTTCAGCGCGGCGATCTTTGCCGCCCTGCAACATGTACTGGCCAGCTTTGTCGGCATCATCACCCCGACGCTGATCGTCGGTGGCGTGCTGGGCCTTGAAAGCGAAGTGCCGTACCTGGTGAGCATGGCGCTGTTTGTGTCGGGGCTCGGCACCTTTGTGCAGGCCCGCACGTTCGGCCCGGTGGGTTCAGGCCTGCTGTGCCTGCAAGGCACCAGTTTTTCGTTTATCAGCGTGATCCTGAGCGCCGGGTTCATGGTCAAGGCGCGGGGTGGCGGCACTGATGAAATCCTGTCGACGATCTTCGGCATCTGCTTCTTCGCGGCGTTTATCGAAGTGGTGCTCAGCCAGTTCATCGGCAAACTGCGCAAACTGATCACCCCGGTGGTCACCGGCACCATCATCACCTTGATGGGCCTGTCGCTGATCAAGGTGGCCGTCACCGACATGGCCGGCGGTTATGGCGCCAGCGACCTGGGTGCCGCCGGCAACATGGGCCTGGCGGCCCTGGTATTGCTGACCATCGTGGTGCTCAACCGCTTCAACAACCCGTTCCTGCGCCTGGGTTCGATCGTGATCGGCCTGACCCTGGGCTTTGTGGTGGCCTGGTGGATGGGCCGCGTCGACCTGGCCGCCCTGCCCCAGTTGCCACTGATCAGCGTGCCGGTGCCGTTCAAGTACGGTTTCTCGTTCGACTGGGTGGCGTTTATCCCGGTGGCGGTGATCTTCCTGATCTCGCCCCTGGAAGCGGCCGGGGACCTGACGGCCAACTCGATGATTTCCCAACAGCCGGTCAAGGGCCCGCTGTACATCAAGCGCATCAAGTCCGGCTTGCTGGCTGACGGCCTCAACTCGGTGATGGCCGCCACTTTCAACAGCCTGCCCATGGTGACCTTCGCCCAGAACAACGGCGTGATCCAGTTGACCGGCGTGGCCAGCCGGTATGTGGCGTATTTCATTGCCGGCCTGCTGGTACTGCTGGGGCTGTTCCCGATGATTGGCGCGGTGTTGCAGCTGATGCCCAAGCCGGTACTGGGCGGCGCGACCCTGATCATGTTCGGCACCGTCGCGGTGGCCGGGATCAAAATCCTCGCCGAGGCCGGCCTGCACCGGCGCAACGTGCTGATCGTGGCCATCTCCCTGGGGATGGGCCTGGGGGTGGCGGCCGTGCCGGAAGTGCTGCGCGAACTGCCCAAGGCGCTGCACAACATCTTCGAGTCGCCGATCACCGTGGGTGCGTTCTGCGCTATCGTGCTGAACATCTTCCTGCCTGAGGAGTTCATAGAACTGGAAGAAGATGAATTTGATCCGGAAGCCTCCACCCTCAAGGTGATGCAGGACCCGGACGTCACGAAATAGGAGAACCCGTTTTATGCGCAAGCTCATGGTCCTGTCACTGCTGCTACTCAGCCTGAGCGCCTGCGCGCTGTTCCCCGACCGCGACCCGGTGAACATCAACGTGGTGGGCATCGAGCCGCTGCAAAGCCAGGACCTTGAGGTGCGGTTCGCGGTCAAGTTGCGGGTGCAGAACCCGAACGAGACCGCGATCGACTACAGCGGCGTGGCCCTGGACCTGGAGGTCAATGGCCGGCCCCTGGCGTCGGGGGTGAGTGACCAGGGTGGTTCGATCCCACGCTTTTCGGAGACCGTGCTGACGGTACCGGTGAGTGTTTCGGCGTTTTCCGTGCTGCGTCAGACCCTGGGCTTGAGCCAGACCCAGAGTTTGAATAACCTGCCTTATGTGTTGCGCGGGAAACTGGCGGGTGGGCTGTTCGGCACCATGCGCTTCGTGGATCGCGGCACGCTGGACCTGCCCAACACCGCCACCTGGTAACGATCATGGAGAGCCTCGCCACATGGACGCGATACCCACGCTGTATACCGAACGCCTGATTCTGCGGCCGCTGACGCTGGAGGATGCCGAGGGCGTGCAGCAGCAGTTTCCCCATTGGGAAGTGGTGCGTTACCTCAATGCCCAGGTGCCCTGGCCATACCCGGCGGACGGTGCGCGCAGCTATCTGGAACACGTTGCGCTGCCGGCCATGGCGCGCGGTGTGGAGTGGCATTGGTCGATCCGCCTGAAAACCGCGCCAGAGGTTTTGATTGGGAATGTCAGCCTGATGGATGAGGTGGACAACAACCGGGGCTTTTGGCTGGGCTTGCAATGGCAGGGCCAGGGGTTGATGGCCGAGGCCAGTGCGGCGGTGACCGATTATTGGTTTGAGGTACTGGGGCGGCCCGTGATGCGGGTGCCCAAGGCGACGCCGAACGTTGCGTCGCGCAGGATTTCCGAGCGTACGGGGATGCGGTTGGTCAGGACCGATGAGGGGCGGTTTGTCGCTGGACGTTTCCCCAAGGATATTTGGGAGATTACTCGTGAGGAATGGCTGGGGGGGCGCGGTTTCTGAGTCGGGTATTGGGTGTATATCCGTTGTTTTTGTTATGGCTTCGATTGGTTCCGCTCTTACAGCGGGTCACTTTTGAAAGGAGCCCAAAAGTAACCAAAAGGCTCTTGCCCCACCACTCGGCACCTCGCTAATGCTCGGTGTGCCCTCACTCCGGTACTACTCCGCGGGCCGCCGCGACGGGGCGTCCCTGCCCCGTCGCGGCTAAACCGGCGTCCTGCCGGTTTACCCGCTCCGTACTACCTGCGTTCGGCCAGCGTGGTTTAACGGGGCGCCTAAGATCAAGATCAAAAGCAGATCAACAGCACAGCGGCCTACAGGCCGGCTTGAGTGGTGTGAAGCAAAGGCAACATCAACGGCGTTTTTCAAGGTAGTTGTCGCGCTCATCGTCGTACTACGCGGCTTTTATTACCACTGTCAGCTCCCTTTCAGGGTTCAGATACACCGTCCCGATAGGGTTCCAGTTGCGTGTCTCACCTGACCATCTTTCCGGTCTTCTCTCTCTGGCTTGCCTGTATACCGCATCTCGGCGAGCCAAGATTTCCCGGTCTTTCCCTTCGTGACGTTGAGCGGGTGTCACGAAGCGGATCCGACTATGACGGTGCACGGTGTTGTACCAGGTCATAAAATTCCTTACCCAGATACGCGCCTCATCCAGGCTGGAAAACCCGTCCTGCGGCCACTGCGGGCAGTATTTCAGCGTTCTGAACAACGATTCCGAGTACGGGTTGTCGTTACTGACCCGTGGTCTACCGCGAGACGGCGTGATGCCCAAGTCGTACATCTTGGTTAGTAGCGTTAACGATTTCATCGGCGCACCGTTGTCCGAGTGAAGCACCAACGGCTGGAGCCAACACTTTTCCTGAGTCACGCTTCGTTGCAGCAACGCGGCTGCTTTTTCACCGCTTTCTGCTTCGTAAACTTCCCAACCCACCGCCTTCCGGCTGTAGATATCCTCGATCAGATAGAGGTAGTAAAACTTTCCGCGAACCGGTGACGGCAAGTAAGTGATGTCCCATGACCACACTTGATTGGCGGCGGTCGCCGCATAAGTCGTGGGCGCCTCATGACGATGCGGCCGCTTGGCACGCGAGCGATGTTGCTGCTGACCTGCCGCGTGCAGTACGCGATAAAATGTCGCCTCCGAGGCCATGTAACGCCCCTCGTCAGCCAGCTGTGGCACGATTTGGCTCGGCGGCAGATGCGCATAGGTTTTGCTGTTGCACAGCGTCACGATACTTTGCCGTTCAAGCTCACTGAGTGCGTTGTTCGGCATCCGCCTGAGCGTCGTCGTGCGCCCATCCGCCAAGATTTCTTCCGGCAAATTCCAGCGTTGCAGTGTCCTCAGTGAAAGGCCTACCTCCTGACAAGCAGGCGCCCTGCGGGCGCCCGCCAGGATGGCTTCATTGAGCCAACCAACGAGTAAATACCGTTCTGGCAACAAGGTCAGTTGTCCTCGTCGTCGCTCCCCAGTAGGCATTGAGCTTTTTCTCAGCACCAGTAACGCCGCCGTCTCGGCCAGCGCCGCATCCTTGCGGCGTAGTTCGCGCTCAAGCTCACGGATCCTTTTTTTATCATCCCGTGACTGCCCTGAACTCGCCGTTTTCGCAGCTGGTTTTTGGGTGCTACTGGCGATAAACGCATTACGCCAATCGGTAATCTGCTCGGGAAAAATACCTTTTCTTCGGCAATATTCACCGATCTCCAGTTCCGACAGCGAACCGGTCTCTATGATGACCGTCAGTTTGGATTCGGCTGACCAATTTTCGGCGGGTTGTTTAGCGTCGGACAATTGCGTTCCTCTGGCAGCAGCTTGTTTGCGCCAATAATGGAGAGACATATCGCTGCAACCTTCGCGGCGAGCGACCTCCGCTGCTGAAAGGCTCAGGGGCGGAAGCATCATTTTCAGCAGTGCGGCTTTACGTTCATCTGAGTAGAAAGGCATGACCATACTCTTGCCGCCCCCGAAATGTGTTCAAAAAGCGGTGGACGCGACAACTACCCTGACACCGGGGGTCAAGATCAAAATCTACAGCGGGCACGGTCCAATGTGGGAGCTGGCTTGCCTGCGATGCAGACAACTCGGTACATCAGACACACCGAGGTGATGCCATCGCAGGCAAGCCAGCTCCCACAGAAAAGCAGAGCTGCATCAGTTTCAGATTTGGCTTTGGCTTTCGCTTTTGATCTGGCTTCTACCACTCAAGCCGGCCTGTAGGCCGCTGTGCTCTTGCTTTTGATCTTGATCTGGCTCTGACTGCCCCAATAAGCCCGAGGCCGAACGCAGGTGGTGCGGAGCGGGTAAACCGGCAGGACGCCGGTTTAGCCGCGCTGGGCCAAGGATGGCCCATCGCGGCGGCCCGCGGAGCATCGCCGGAGTGAGGGAACACCGAGCCTAGGCGAGGTGCCGACAGGCGGGGCAGAGCCCTTTGCTTACTTTGGGGCTTTTCCAAAGTGAGTCGCTGTAAGAGCGAAACCATAAGCCGCCGTTACCCAAATAACGGATATGTACTCAGTCAGCAATAAACCGCACCCCCGGCTTACCCCGCTCATCCACGATCAACTCAAAAATGTCAGGCCGGGCATAATGCCCAACCACATCATAGTCATACCGCGCCCGCACCAGATCATCGGTATCAATCCGCGCCACCAGCAACCCCGCCCCACCCAGCAACGGCCCTGCAAGAATGTCCCCCATGGGCCCGACGATCACGCTGCCACCGGCAATCAACGGCCTATCCCCAGGCCAGTTCGCCACCTCCACGCCCAACGCCTGGGGCGACGCCTGCACCTGACACGCACTCACCACAAAACACCGCCCCTCATGCGCAACATGCCGCATGCTCACCTGCCACATCTCCCGCTCGTCCACCGTCGGCGCACACCACACCTGCACGCCCTTGGCGTACATCGCCGTGCGCAACAACGGCATCATGTTCTCCCAGCACACCGCGCCACCAATGCGCCCCACCGCCGTATCAACCACCGGCAATGTCGAGCCGTCGCCCTTGCCCCAAATCAGCCGCTCGGTCCCGGTAGGCATCAATTTGCGATGCTTGGCCACCAACCCGCCCACCGGTTCGATGTACAACACCGTGCAATACAGGGTGCTGCCACTGCGCTCGATCACACCCAGCACCAAACTCGCCCCGGTACGCACCGACAACCCGGCCAACGCCTCGGTCTCCGCCCCCGGCACATCAATCGCGTTGGCAAAATAACGGGCAAAGGCCTCGCGGCCTTCCGGCAGGCGATAACCCAGCTGTGTGCCAAAGCCTTCACCCTTGGGATACCCGCCGAGCAAGGCTTCAGGCATCACCACCAATTGCGCACCGCTGCGCAGGATTTCGTCCTCGTAAGACAGGATCTGTTCCAGGGTCTCGGCCTTGCCTCCCGGCAAGGAACCGATTTGCAAAGCAGCCACGGTAGAAATGGGCATCACGATCACTCCGAATCAATGGGGTGACCCATTCTCCAGTCAGGAGCATTCATGAATAAAGCCCACTTCACTGCTAACTGATATGAGCCAAATAAATATCCACTCCCATCAGTTAACGTCTTTCAGGGATCCGATAAGGGTTTCGATAAAAAGCTCAAGCGCCGCCGGTAATGCGCGTTTGGGCATCGTCAGCACCTGGATTGCGCGGTCTGAAAATTGAGGGTTCGACAACGCAACCGATACCAGGTCGTCGCTTCCATTCGCCCGATGGCTGATCGCACCGCCAAACGCAATGGTGTCCGTGTTGCGAACGAATTCATGGATGGCGCCCGAATAGTTGCACGTCATCACGTGATTGAATGACAGCCCTTCCATCTGGCAAACGAGGTCAAACAACAGCCTTTGAGTGGAGCCCTTTGGCGTCAGTGCCAACGGGTAATGTGAGAGTGATCGAAGGGGCACCTGCTTGAGCGTCGCCAATGGATGCCCCACACGCATCACGGCGCGGATCGGCGAGCGGCTTGAATGCAGGACCTCGACACCGTCGATAGGCTCGGTACTGAAGACCAGCCCCACATCCGCCTCGCCGCGCCTCACTTTATCCGCACATTCGTGAGGCGACATCACCTCCAGCACATACTGGAACGCCGGATGTTGCTGGTAATGCCGGATCAGTACCTGAGGCAGGAAGTAACGGGAAAGCCCCTCGGTTGACACCAGCCGAACCACTTTCGCGCCCGGGTAATCCCCCGCCCGCAACTCCGACAGCAGGCTTTGCTCCTCCAGCGAGGCACGTCGTGCATGATCAGCCAAGGCGCTGCCGGCAGCCGTCGGCTGCATGCCCCGTGGCCGTCGCTCGAACAACGGCACCCCGATACTTTCTTCCAACAGGGAGATTTGGCGACTGACGGCGCTGGGCGCGATATGCAAGCGTTCACCGGCAGCAGCAAGCGACCCCGAGTCGATCACGGCCAGAAAATAGCGATAGTCCACGGTTTGATTCCTTTACCCAGGCATCTATTTATTAGAAGTCAAACGTCAAAAAACAGCAATATACAGAGCGATACGTGACTTCTATATTGGATTGAACCCAAGCACGCACCGGAACTGTCATGTCCAAGCAACAAGCGCTCGCGAATGTTCGCCAGTACCTGGCCGACGGCCATTTTGAAGCCGATCTGCGCCGCCGGATCGCCATTCGCAGCGAAAGCCAGAATCCCGGCCAAGCCCACGAACTGACGCGGTATCTGCAACAGGAAATACAGCCTGCGCTGGCAGGTATGGGTTTTGAATGCCAACTGCTCGATAACCCGTCCGGCGCCGGGCCTTTGCTGTTCGCATCACGTCATGAAGCGGACGACCTGCCGACAGTACTGACGTACGGGCATGGCGACGTAGTACTCGGCTATGACGAGCAATGGCGCGAGGGCCTCAACCCTTGGGCGCTGACCGTTGAAGGCGATCGTTGGTACGGCCGTGGGACCGCAGATAACAAAGGCCAGCACAGCATCAACCTGGCGGCCCTCGAACACGTCATCAAACAACGGGACGGACGCTTGGGCTTCAACGTCAAAGTGCTGTTTGAAACCGGTGAAGAATGCGGCTCTCCCGGGCTGCGCGAGGTGTGCACGACGCACCAGGCGTTGTTGCAAGCCGATGTGTTCATCGCCTCCGACGGCCCGCGCTTGAACGACAGCCGCCCGACGATATTTCTCGGCTCCCGGGGTTCCGCGCTGTTTTCCCTGAACGTCAAGGCACGGGACAAGGGCCTGCACTCGGGGAACTGGGGCGGCGTGATGTCCAACCCCGCCGTGGTGCTGGCCAATGCATTGGCCAGTCTGGTGGACCAGAACGGTCGTATCCGCTGTCGAACGCTGGTGCCGGGCGCCATCCCCGAGTCGGTGCGCGAAGCCATCCGTGAACTGGGCATTGATCAGCATTCGCTGGGCCGTCCGTTGGACGTGCAGTGGGGCGAGCCCGGCTTGACCTTGGGTGAGCGACTGTTCGGCTGGAACACCCTGGAGGTGCTGGCGTTTAACGCCGGTAATCCATCCAAACCGGTGAATGCCATTCCGCCCAGCGCCACCGCTCATTGCCAGCTGCGCTTCGTGGTGGGTACCGACTGGCAACACCTGGAGCACCTGCTGCGCCAGCACCTGGATGCCGAGGGCTTTCAACAGGTCAATATCGTGATGGATCGTTGTACACCTGCCAGCCGGCTGGACCCTGACAACCCGTGGGTGCACTTCGCCAGACAGTCGATTGCCGAAGCCACCCACCGGCCTGTCGCCGTGTTACCGAACCTTGCGGGCACCCTGCCCAACGATATTTTCGCAGACATATTGGGCCTGCCTACGCTGTGGATACCGCACTCCTACCCCGGCTGTTCACAGCATGCTCCGGATGAACACCTGTTGGGCTCGGTAGCCCTTGAGGGGCTGCAAATCATGACCTCGCTGTTCTGGGACCTGGGTCACCTCACACCACCCCAACCACAATAAAAAATCAGGGTCAGACGGACCCTTTTTATCTGCCGCTCACCCCCTTATAAAATCAGGAGCGTCAAGCATGACAGCGTTATCGTCCCCCACCGTTTCACCCGCGGTCGCCACCGCAACGCCCCTCTGGAAGCCTGTGGGCGCCGCCTTGATCGGTAACACGCTTGAATGGTTTGACCTGTCGGTGTACGCCTATTTTGCGCTGACCATCAGCAAGGTATTTTTCCCGGCCGCAGACCCGGCGGTCTCGCTGTTCCTGGCCTTTGCGACCTTCGGGCTGTCGTTTCTGATCCGTCCGTTGGGCGCCGCCGTACTGGGTTCCTATGCCGACCGGCAGGGCCGCAAGAAAGCGTTGACGCTGTCGATCATGCTGATGCTGATCGGCACGGCGATGATCGCGGTCATGCCCGGCTATGCCGCCATCGGGATTGTCGCGCCGATAGGCATTCTGCTGGCCCGTCTGCTCCAGGGCTTCTCGGCAGGCGGTGAGTTCGGCAGTTCCACCGCATTCATGATGGAACATGCCCCGCAAAAGACCCGCAACTTTGTCGCGAGCCTGCAGTTTGCTAGCCAGGGATTTGGCGTGGTCATCGCCTCGTTGTTCGGCTACTTTCTGACCACCAGCCTGAACGACCAGCAGATGTTCGACTGGGGTTGGCGCGTGCCGTTTTTCTTTGGCTTGATCCTCGGTCCGGTGGGCCTGTACATCCGCCGTACGGTGGATGAGTCCCCCGACTTCAAGGAAAGTGAACCGGGCTCCCGGCCGCTGCGGGAGGTGCTGTTCTCGCAGAAGACCTTGCTGCTGGTGTCCATGGGCGTGCTGATCGTGTCGACGGCGTCCAACTTCATGATCAAGTACATGCCGTCCTATGCCGCGACCACCTTGAACATTCCCCAGTCCACAGGCTTTTTGGCCACGCTGTCAGGTGGGCTCATCCTGACCGTGGTCACGCCGGTGGTCGGGTTCATCACCGGTTATGTCAGCCGGATCAAAATCATGCTCTGGGCTTCGGCCGTCTACATCCTCGCGATCTTTCCGGCATTCGTCTGGCTCAACACAGTACCCAGCGCAACCTCGTTGTTGCTGGTGGTGTCCATGATGGCGTTGATCAAGGCGGTCTACTTCGCACCGCTGGCATCACTCATGGCGGATGTGTTTCCGGTACGCACCCGGGTGACCGGCATGTCCCTCAGCTACAACCTGGCTGTGACGATATTTGGTGGCTTTGCGCCGGTAATCGCCACCGGGCTGATCGCCCTGACCGGCTCACAACTGGCGCCGAGTTTTTACCTGATCGCGGCAGCGGCCCTGAGTATCAGTGCGCTGGTGGTGGCCAGCAGAAAATTGCAGCTGGTCTAGAGGCGTTATACATTCGAGACATATCCAGCCACGCACTATGAACCCGATGAATATCGCCAACGTCGATCTCAACCTGCTGAAAACCTTCGAAGCCCTGCACGACGAATCCAGTGCCAGCCGCGCCGCCCTGCGCCTTGGGGTGACACAGTCGGCCATCAGTGCGGCGTTGCGTCGTCTGCGGGATGTGTATGGCGATCAATTGTTCGTGCGCACCGGCCGGGGCCTGGCGCCAACCTTGCGGGCCAACCAGTTGAAACCGGTGATCAGCGAAGCGCTCGACCGTTGCCGCCAGAGCCTGGCCATGGTCGACCCTCACGGCAGCCATTATCAGGGCCGTTCGGTGGTGTTGGGGTTGTCGGATGATTTCGAAATTGCCTACGGCCGCCGGCTGATCGATGAGATCGCCCGGCGTGCGCCGAAGCTGCGGCTGATTTTCCGCCAGACCCACAGCCAGATCGTCGCCGGTGCCCTGCTCGACCGCAGCCTGGACCTTGCGATCACCGCCGGCGGTTTTGCCGAGCGCCGGCTGAGCCGCCAGGTACTCGGGGAAGGCCATTATGCGTGCCTGGTGGACCCCGCCAGCCTGGCGCCGGGGCAACAGGCCATCGACCTCGACGAGTTCGTGAGGCGTGAACATGTGTTGGTATCGTCTGGGGGATTTATCGGGATTACCGACGAGGGCCTGGCCGCGCAGAGCTTGAGCCGGCACGTAGGCGCTTCCACCACCCACTTTGCCGCACTACCGTTTCTGCTCAAGGGCAGCCAGGCGGTGGCGACCATCCCCGATCACGCGGCCCAGGCCATCGCGCGGCTGACCGGGTTGACGGTGCTGCCCTGCCCACTGACCTTGCCGCGCTACCCGGTGGAGCTGGGCTGGCGCACCCAGGCGCAGCTCGATCCCTTGCAGCGCCTGGTGCGTGAGGCGATCGAGGCGTGTTTTACTTCGCCGCCATCAGCCGATTGACTTCACTGCGCACCATGTTCGAAAACTCCGGCGGCGACATGCCGTCCAGTTCCGCACGCACCCATTCGGCCCATTTGCCCTTGCGCTTGGCACGTTCGCCAAACAGGCGGGCGGCTTCGCCCTTGGCCTTGCCCAGGTTGCTTTGCCACAGGTCGTAGAGACGGGACTTTTCATCTTCCAGCGCGGCGCGCTCGGCGAGGGGCTTGTTGGCCAGATTGAAGCTCATGTTGAATTACCTGCTGCACAAATAGGTGACATCTTACACTGTAGGTCGAATTTTCTTGGCCTGGATTTCACCTAAGCTGACCTCAGGAAAAAAACCTGCAACTTTTGCCAGCTTCAAACACTCCATTCTTCATCGAGCGCATTTATTGCCACATTCACCTGCAAGGAGTTAACCCAATGGCCCGCAAATCTGCCGCCCAAGCCGTCGAAGAGCAAATCAAGGATCAAGCGTTCAGTGAGCTGACCGCGCTGATCGAAGAATCGGACAAGCTGCTCAAAAGCAGTGCGTCACTGGTGGGAGAAGAAGGTGAAACCCTGCGCGAACAGGTCGCTATCAAGCTCAAGCAGGCCCTGGACTCGGTGTCCAATGTGCGCGAGCGCAGCAAGCCGGTGGTAGACGCCACCGAGACGTACATTGGTGGCCATCCATGGCAGACCGTGGCGATTTCCGCCGGGTTTGGCCTGGTGGTCGGCCTGTTGCTGGGTCGCCGCAACTGACCTGACACAACGCCTGCGCCCTCCCCGGGCGCAGCGCGCTTCACACCTGTGCCAGCACCCGCAACCGCTTCAATTCCTGCGTATCCAGCTCGATCCCGTCTGCCAGGGCCTTCGCCCGCGTGCGATGGCGCCGATCCCCCGGCAAACGCCGTAACCCTGCCGCATGCATCTGCCGCACCAGCTCCTGGCTGCGCTCGGCGAAGCTTTGCCCGGCAGTCTTGCTCGGGTCGATCACGATCAGCAACTGGCCGGTCCACGGCGTGCGGGCACCCGGGTGATCGGACCAGTTGAACTCAAACGAGAAATTGCCGCCCGTGAGGGCCGCTGCCAGTAACTCGACCATCATCGACAACGCCGAGCCCTTGTGCCCGCCAAACGGCAGCAGCGCGCCGCCTTCGAGAATGGCCTTGGGGTCCTGGGTCGGCTGGCCGAGGCTGTCCACGCCGATGCCCGGCGGCAGGCGTTCGCCTTTGCGCGCGGCAATCTGGACGTCACCGTGTGCGATGGCGCTGGTGGCCAGGTCAAAGACGATCGGCAAGCCATCGGCACGGGGCGCCGCGAAGGCAATGGGGTTGGTGCCGAACAGCGGCCGGTCTGCCCCGTGGGGCACTACGCAGGTCATGCTGTTGACCACGCTCAAGGCCACCAGGCCTTCTTCGGCGAAGGGCTCGACATCCGGCCAAAGGGCCGCGAAGTGATGGGAATTGTGAATCGCCAGCAAGGCGATCCCGGCGCTTCGGGCCTTCTCCACCAACAGCGGGCGGGCGGCTTGCAGCGCGGGCTGGGCGAAGCCATTGGCGGCATCGACGCGAATGAAACCACTGGCGACGTCCTCTACCACCGGCACGGCCTTGCCGTTGACCCAGCCACTGGCCAGGGTGGAAACATAACCGGGAATGCGAAACACGCCGTGGCTGTGGGCGCCATCACGTTCGGCGCTGGCGCAGTTCTCGGCAAGCACCCGGGCCACGTCGGCCGATGTGCCGTGGCGCACGAAGACCTGGCGCAGCAGGTCGGTCAATTGGGCGTAAGTGAGTCGCTCTGATGAAGACTCGACATCCAAGGGCGATGCAGACATCTGAAGCTCCCGTTTAATTATTGGAAAGGGCAACAGCGTACAAAGAATCGGTCTGACGATTAGACAGGGTTTGCCCCATGGCTGTCGACAGGGAACGCCAGACATATCTAGCGCCCTGAGGCGCTCGCGGGTGCGTAGGGTCGACGCCCTCACTTTGTCCAAGGATCAGGCACATGAGCCACAGCTCCCTACCCTATTTTTTCCCGGAAGCCCTGCGCGATGGCTGGAACGTCTTGGAGCGTGAACGCCGCCTGGGCCTCGACCGCAAGGACCACGAGTTTCTCGGCAAGGTGTTTTTCGCCACCGACACCGCGCGTCGCCAGCAATCGCCGCCGATGATTGCGCAACGCCTCTGGCTCGACAAAAACACACCCAACGCCGCCGAACTGGCCGGCAGCTTCATGATGAGTTCCAGCGCCGTTTACCCTCACGCGTTCCTCTACACCCCCTACGGCGGCCTGGAAAAATTCGATAACCGTGCGCAAGCCTTGGCGGCGTTGAGCGAACGGTTGAAAAATCCGGCGCAGGCCGCGCAACTCCTGCGTTTCCTGCCTTTGCAACAACAGGCCATACGGGCAGCGGACAACACCCCCGTACTGACCACCGAAGCCATCCTTGAGGGTGTTTTTGAGGAACAGGAAAAAACCCTCAACGCCTATCAGGATAAAAACCGCCAGGCGATGCTGGCCGAATTAAAACAACTCCCGACGCTGGGCACCTTGCTGTCGCAGTTGCTCAACGTGGTGTGTCGACCCGCGTTCCCGGGACTGGATGCCAGCGCCGCCCATGTGAGCTTTTTCGCCCGCCAGCCCGTGCAAGGCAACACGCCCCGCTGGCTTGATTCACTGCACATCAATGATGCCGTGTTGTTGTTTTACCGCGAGCAAAACTGGCCTGTCGGGCAGACCCGGGAATTTTTCCATCCCGGGCGCCCAAAAGACCCGGCGGACGCACCACGCTGGGAAACCGCGATTCAGCAAGCGGCCGGGCAACTGGTTCCGTTCCTGCAGAGCGCCCTGGAAACGTTCTGGAACACCGAAATATCACCCAGTCTTTCTCGCCGGGCCTTTTTCACACAGGCCATGGCGGCAAATGCCCGACTGGACATACTGCTCAAGCGCCAAAAGTCGATCATCAGTGCCTCGCAAAGCCAGGCGCTGGCCCTGCTGTACGAGCCCGAAGAGACCTTGAACGGGAACAACATCACCCCACTGCGCTTCGAAAAAGTGCAGATCTGGGAGCATCCCGCCAATACAGTTTCATTGGCCAGCACGTTGATGATCGGGAACGCCACTACGTTTTTCTACACACCGGGATTGGGCCTGCAGGTGCTCGGAAACTACGAGGATTTAATGAAGGCCCTCGAGGCCATGGTCAAGGCGCCAGGGTATGACAATAACCTCTATAACCTGATGTCCCTGCAAGAGCGCGCATTGTTTATCGGCTTCAAGGCCCCCCGGTTTTCTGGCCTACAACTGCAAGGCAACCTGTTTGAACAATTGTTCGAAGAGGTCATCGCCAAACAGCAGCAGAACCTCGGTTATGCCCTGGACCTGTACCGTCGCACACGAGCCGGCATCGATCCCGCGGCCCTGGTGGATCACTCGCTGGACGTGCGCTACATGATTGACAGCCAACTTCCGGGCCTGGATAGCGAGGGACGGTGGACCCCGCACTCAGTACTCGCCGACCCCACGCGCCCGGTCTCGCTCACCGCCGAACGCGTTGCCCTGCTGCAAAAACAGATGGCTAGTATCGAGCAATCCCTGGCCGTGCAGATCCGGGCGCAACCTGCATTGGCGAGCAAGGTCCGGGAAGTATTGACCGCGCAGTTCAACCTTCACCGCCTGCCGGATCTCGACCCGGAGGGAATTTACGTCAACCGATACGCCAGTACCGCAAGCGATGCAGCCGTGGCACCGCCCCTGGAAAGCCAAAGCCTCAGCAGCTATTTCATCGGGCGCCTGACCCGTGGCCTGGGGCCTATTCCCCAGACCCCCGACTACGGCCTCTACCATGCCCCGGGAAAGGGACTTGCAAAAAAACTGACCTCGCTCGATATCACCCGGGCCAACGCCATTCTCGGCGCTGCACTGACCCAATTTCGCAGCCGCGACCTCGCCAACATGCCCCGTGAGCACTTGGAGACCCTCAAGGCGCCCATGGCCCATGCCATGTCAGTGGCCATTCAGGGAGAGGCCCGGCTCAGGCGCCTGAACAACAGCCTCGACGCCCGTGACGAGGCGCTGATCAATACCGTATTTGATCATCAGCGCCCTGATCGGCGCCGGCGCCAGGGGCTCAACGGCTTCATTCCAGACGCCTTCGCGCTGACCGTCGAACCGCAGAACCAGAAGCAAAGGGTGCCATTGGCGCATTGCCTGGTGCTCACCGAACGTGGCGGCCTGGACCCTTCCCATTCCGGCCGGGCGATTCTGTGGACCCCGGCGCGAGGCCTGGAAAGTTTCACCCACATCGCTCAACTGCACACCGAACTCAAGCGCCGGCTCGCCGATCCCGAGCAGCGCATGATGCTTCTGCAGAACCTCGACCCCCGCCAGTTCAAGCCCCACCAGTCTTACGCCTTGGGCAGCTTCATGCAGATCAACGACGCCGTGGCGCAACACCGCCAACAGTCGTGGATTGAGCATTACATCGGGCAACGCGCCCACTGCCTGGCGCTGAGCTTATCGAGCGGTGCCTTGTTGAGCCGTTTTGCTGCGCTGGAACAGACGCTACCCGCCACCGACCTGGACCACACGTCACGAATCGCCCAAACCCTGATGGCGCAACAGTCGTTACCCGCCTGGCTGGGGATGGCCCCGATCAAGGAGCAACAGCGCCATATCGAAATCCTTGAGCAATACCGCCAGAGCCTCAGCGACGACAAAGACTACCTGCATGATTTTTTCTCCCTCTCGCAGTATGTCCACGACACACTCACCGGCTTGTTGATGGCCTACGCCGTGTCCCCGAAAAACGTGTACATCACCCCCAAGCTGGTGCTCGCCGGCCAGCGCCAGAACCTGGTGGACTACGCCCTGAATCACGTTACACAACAGGCCGCCACCTTTGAAGTCGACTCCGCGGCCGTTGGCCTGACGCCCACGGTCATACTTCAGATACTGGCCCGCTTGACCCTCAAGCAAGACAACCAGGCTTACCTGACTGAAAAACTCACCCCAGGCAACCCCGGTGCCGGGGAGCGAGAGCAACGGTTTATCCGGCAGTTGCCCTGGCAACTGCTGCAACATGCCCATGCACTGAAGCTACAGGAGCGGCTCTCGGTCACCGGATTGGGCCTGATCGAACAGATACTCGATATGCCGGACGCCACCGCCCGCGCTACCGTCGAGGGCGCGACCGCGAGTATCCGCCCGTTGGAGTTGATTGCGACGGCGGGCGCCCGCGCCGTAAAGACGCTGGGGGTCTACTTGATCAGTGCCGCCGGAAAGAACCCGGTAGTGATGTATACGCCGTACAGTCCGCAACAGACGTTCCAGGAGTTTGAAAACGAGGCCAGTTTGCTGCTTCGGCTCAACATACCCGGCCTGCTGCAGGACTGGATCATTGGCCATCTGCCGGCCAGCGATCAAGCCACCTATAAAAACCTGTGGGCCACCACCGCAGGGAAACTGTCTGAAATCACCCTGGCGGCAACGCCCATCATGGGCAATGCACTCAAGCAGCTGTACCGGGACAACACTGCCCTTATGGTGCACATGCTCGACCAGCAAAATCAGCCCGACGGCCAGTCGAATTGGGACACCATAAAAGCGCTGTTTACCGGCGGCCTCCAACAGTCACTCGGGTTACTGCCCGGCAAACTGATGCTGCCGATCGTGATATGGCAGAGCTACCGGCTGTTCAAAGCCTCCGCCGAAGCCTTGCAGCAACACCAATGGCGTGAAGCGTTGGAGTCGTTTATCGCGGGCGTCGGGCAAATGCTCTCGTTGCGCCAGTTGATGCAGGCGCCTGTGGCTCCAGACGACCCTCAGCCGGCACCTGAGCCGACGGATACAGCCCCGGCCTGGCCAGGCATCGACATAACGGCTCAAGAACGCACCCGGCTGCAGGCCTATGAGGTGCACGAACCCAGCCTGGAACAATTGAGTGCGGGCGCCTCCGGGGTCTACACCTCGGAGAATAACCACCATTACGTTCCCTGCGCGGGCAAGGTCTATCGCGCCGAAAAACAGGGCAGTCACTGGCGGCTGTTCAGTGCACAGTCCAAAGGCCCTCGCTTGCGCCTGGATACCGGACGCAAATGGCGGGTCGATACCCGTCCGCCCATCCGCCGCTTCGGCCCCGGGCTCAGCAGAATGCTCGAGCAGCGAGAAGTCAGGGCAGCAGCCCGCAGGATCATGAACATCGAAGCCCGTGGCATGGCCAATATCCGGCGCCTCTCTCCACACAGGGCCCAGGCGATTGTCGAGGCACTGGACCTGGCAACGTTTTACCTGCACAACTGCCAACAAAACCTGAAGCTGCTGGACCCCAAGTACCCACCCGTCACGCGGGTGCATCGCTTCGTGAATCGCTTCTTTGGGATTGCGCCAGACCCCGATACGGGGCCCGCACGGTTTCCCGAGGCGCTCGCAAAAAAACTGCTGGAAACCGTTACCGCTATCCTGGACGAGGTCCTGGAACCGTCGCTTTACTCACTCAACTCGACGCGATTCGTTTCCGGAGCGCATATCGTCGAGCCCGAGCGGCATTGGGCCTTTACCATCGACGACGACCCGGACCGACGCATCTACCTCTCCGACAACTTCTTCGATCCCCCTGCGTCGCTGTATGACAGCCACTTGATCGGCTACTTCGACCAACCGGTCCATGCTCGCGCCACGACGCTTATCCACGAACTGACCCACATCGTGCGCAACACTGTCGACGCGGTGTACCTCAATACGGTATCGCCGTTTTCCGACCTGATCGAAGTCCAGACCCAGACCGGCCGCGACCTGCGGGACTGGCTGCAAGACGTGCAAGAAAACGCCTACTCGGTGAGCACGCCCATTGGGCACTTGTTCAAATCAATGGATGCCATGGGCGTGATCGGCCCTGACGTAGGCACAGATCCTGACGACGACTACATCAAGGAGCAGATTCTGCAGACCACCGGAGGCGTGGACTTGAGCAATGCGAGAGGGATTTTCAAAACCAACCTGACCCGGCGTTTCAATACCCAGATAGACAACGCCGACTCATTGACCCTGCTGATTACCACCCTGGGACGTCAGCTGGACCCGATACCGTCGATGGCGCACCAAACGCCCTGAAGCACAGTCCTGCGCAGGCCCGGACCGGGTCTGCGCAGGTTCAATCAACGCGTATCAGTCTTTCTGGTCGCGCAACACGTTGCCTGAGGCGCCGTCGATGCGGAACTCATAGACGATGCCATCGGACTTGCGCCCTTCCCCTTCCCAGTAGCCATCGTTGTCGGCTTCGATTTTGTAGATCTCGATATAACCGGCCTTCGTCTTGGCGGTCTCGATGGCTTTTTCGATGGTGATCCAGCCCGCACCGGGCTTGTCGGCCAAGGCAGCACCGGCACTGAGCAAGGCAGAGGTTGCAACGAGGGCGGCTAACGTTTTCTTCAACATTTTCGTACTCCATTGAGGGAAAGAATGTGACCTGTCCTGATTTTTAGGGCCTTGCAGACGAGAATTAGTTCCAATTGATGTTCATTCGCCATGATGGCTGTTCTCCCGGTCCTGCTGTGGAGGTTAGAATGTGCGAAATCAGGATGAGTTAATGACAGATAAGTCCCTTTCAGAAGCCGAATACGACGCCATCACCGATGCCGCTGCGCACTGGTGCATGCGCATGCATGCGGGTGACTGCACGACGGTCGAGCGCCAGGCCTTCGAGCAGTGGCACGATGCGCACCCACTGCACGCCTTCGAATATGCGGCCATGCTGGAAATCTGGGACGTTGCCGATCACCTGCCACGCAGTGCGCCGGCGCCTGTGGTGGTGCAGTTGAAGCCTCGCAGCCGTTTAAACCATTACGCGGTGGCCGCAGCAATCTGCCTGGTGGCGTTGCCACTGGCGGCCTTCACCGGCTGGGAAGCCGGTTGGCTGCCCAGCTCATACAAACATTACGAAGCCGAAAACACCCTGCGCCAGGTCATCCTGGACGATGGCAGCCAGGTGGAGCTGAACCTGGGCACCGAACTGGTCTACAGCAATTACAAGGACCAGCGCCGGGTCATCCTGAAAAAGGGCGAGGCGTTTTTCAACGTCAGCCATGACCCGCAACACCCGTTTATCGTGCACGCCGGCGACGGCCAGGTTCGGGTGACCGGCACCCAGTTCAACGTCTGGAAATACGAAGACCACGTACGGGTCATGCTGCTGCAAGGCTCGGTGCTGGTGACCAGTGACGACGTCCACAGCGGCCTGCGCCTGTCCCCCGGGATGCAGGCCAGTTACAGCCACGGTGACGCCAGCCCCCAGGCCCAGCCGATTGCCCCGGGCGACACCGCCCTGGCCTGGCGTGACGGCAAACTGATCCTCGACAACCTGGCCCTGGCCGACGCGTTGCCGCTGATCAACCGCTACCTGAGCAAACCCGTGATGTTGGCCGACGCCGGCACCGGCGCGATTCGCATTGGCGGCATCTACAACATCAACGAGGTGTCCAACCTCGTCCCCTCCCTGCCCAAGGTGCTGCCGGTCTACCTGACCCAGAACCAGGACGGCAACCCCGTGCTCAATTCCATTCCGCGTAAAACCCCGAAAAGCTGACCTTCGCTCCAGGGGACTGCGCCCTCCTCCCCTGGCACCCTGCGCCTTTAACTGTCCACTTTTGAAACACTTGCACCGGCTGAGCTGACAGCCGGCTGCGGACTGCCGGGTTTGTGACGCCCGCTGTTTCATCCCTGAGACACCTGCCGAGCGGGTTGCACACGTGCCGGTTGTCTCACTTCTGGAACACATCCTGCCTGCACAGCCTTCGCTGCGTTCATAACGTGTTGAATCCGTTCATAAAATCAAAAGCGGCACAGCTCCTGCTCTCTTCCTGACAGCGCTGTTTAGGGTCAGCGCCAAGAATAAGGAACGCCGTCGTGAAGACACTTAATCCAGGCTCATTGAGCCTTCTGCTGATCAGCTGCGTATTGAGTACCAGCATGAGCCTTCCAGTGCTCGCGGCAGGCGACGGTGTGATCGTGATTCAGCGCACCGTCCAGGGCCACATGGCGGGCCGCACTGCCGGCGTCGATCCCAACCCCGTCACCGTCAATGCCAATGCGGCGCCACAGATTCTGCGTGCCACCAATGAGCTGAGCGATAACGACTACGCGAACATCAGCAGCGGCTCCAGTATCACTCGCGCCATTTTGCCTGGCGGCAACCTTCCCGGCTTGACCAACAACGGCGGCGGCGTGGGCCTCGGTGCAGGCGCAGCAGCCGGCCATGGTGGCGGTTCCAGCCTCTCCGGCCAGATCAACGGCTCAATCTCCCGTGGCATGGCTCCCTTGAACAATATCGGCGCCATGATGGGAGGCCAGTGAGATGAACCATTCCTGGTTGTTCCTCGCGATCCTGGCCAGCTCAGCAGCCATGGCTGACAACAGCGCAGTGATCGACAACTCCGGCACCCAATACAACGGAATTATCTCGATCAACCAGGCAGCCGGTGATCAGCAGCAGCAAATCAACAGCCGCGCGATTTCAGCCGGCACCAACACCCAGGCTGGCGGCTCCATCAGCCAGACCATCGGCGGCGCACCTGCCGACCGCTCCCAGAACGCCAAGGTGGCGATCCAGGGCAACTCTTTCAGCAATGGCAACGGTGTACTGGGCGTCAACCAGTCGGCCGGGGCCAACAACCAGATGATCAATGCGGTGCGGATCAGCGTGAATGCTGGCCCGCAAAGCATCGACGACAGCGTCATGTCGCAACAGAACGTGGCGCTGTCACCAAACTCAGGGTTCACCTCTACCACTGGCAGCCGCCAGGTCGTCACAAGCGACCAGGCCTTCACCGGCAGCCGTGGAGTGGTACAGGTGAATCAGAGTGCCGGGGTGGGGAACCGCATGGCTAACGCCCTGAATGTGCAAATCCAATGATTCATTGGAGCTAGAAGCTGGACCGTACCAACACTTAACCAACTAATTAGAAGCAAGGGGAAATACCATGAAAACTACAATGGCTCTTAAACCACTGGCGTTCGCTCTCGCTGCAATCATGGCTGCCGCCGCACATGCCAACCCACCTACTGCCGTGGTAGCCGCCGTTTCCGACGCGCAATCGAGCAACCACAATGGCGTGCTCAACCTGGGCACCCAGAACAACGCATCGGCCAACAACTCGTTGAACGGCAGCAGCGGCAACGCCCAGGCCAACATCGCAGCCGGTGATGGCAACCAACAAGACAACCAGACCGCCATCGCGGCCGGTGACGCAGATGCCGTGTTTGCCCTGGGTACCATTACCCAAGACAACCACAACAACATCTCGGTGCAAGTGGCTACCCACAACAACGCTTCGCTCAACAACTCGGCCAACGGCAGCTCCGGCAACCTGGGCGTGAACGCGACCGCAGGCAACTTCAACCAACAGAAAAACCAACTGGCTATTTCCTCGGCCAAGGGTGCTGCTGCTGCCGCATCGAGCAACACCACGCAAACCAGCGTGGACAACGCCTACCTGAACACCGTGGCCACTCAGTCTGGCCCATGGGGTAGCCACACCTACCTGCCTGTCGTGAACAACGCCAGCGCCAACAACTCGCTTAATGGCTCTTCGGGCAACCTGGGCGCCAACATTTCTGCAGGTGTGGGCAATCAGCAAGGCAACACCACTGTGATCTCCTCTGGCGTGCGCTTCTGATTCAACGGGGCCTTGGCAACAAGGCCCCTTTTTATTCCAGTGTCCTCCAGGCCATTCGATCATGCGGATCATCACCCTCACCTTCCTGTTACTGCTCACCGGCCCGACTTGGGCAGGGCAAATGGCGATTGCTGCCATGCCCGGCGGTGGCGTGATCTTCAAGAAGGTCGAGAGCATCCGTGAACGCAAGTTCGCCAACCTGGTGGAACAGAAAACCGATTTCAGCTGCGGTGCCGCCGCCCTGGCCACCATCCTGCGCCAGGCCTACTGGATGGATGTGGATGAAGACCACATCATCAAGGGCATGCTGGTCAACGCCGATCAGGACCTGGTACGCACCCAGGGCTTCTCCATGCTGGACATGAAGCGCTACCTGGAAAGCATCGGCATGCGCGCCCGGGGTTACCGGATTAACGCAGACACCCTGCTCACGGTGAAAATCCCGGTGGTGGTGCTGCTGGAGATCCGCGGCTACAAGCACTTCGTGGTGATGCAGCGCGCCGACAAAGACTGGGTCTACATCGGCGATCCGGTGCTGGGCCACAAGCGTTACGCCCGTGATGACTTCGTCAAAGGCTGGAATGGCATCGTCTTCGCCGTACTGGGCGAAGGCTACGACAAGACCAACGTGCTGCTTGATCCGCCCACCCCGCTGACCGCGAAAAACAGGATCAATGAATTCAGTCCGGTCCGGGACAGTGAATTGATGGATTTCGGTTTTATCCAGAGCGACTTCTTCTAGAAGCGCAATAAGGGGCAGGATGCTCCAGGAGCAAACGATGAACACTTACCGTTGGCTGACGGTCATGTGCCTGGCAGCCTCAATGCCCGCTTATGCGTCATCGGTGTTCAAGCCGATTGAAATAAAGGACTCGGAACTGGCTGACTTGCGTGGTCGCTATGTGATGCCGGGCCGGATCATCAGTTTCGGGATTGTAATGAGCAGTACCTGGACCAATGCCGCCGGCGACAGCGTCACCGGCTCGGCCAGCATGAACGTCAACGCCTCGACCATCACTCCGCAGTTTTATGTGCAGGTCACCGACAGCCCCACTAAAGT
This sequence comes from Pseudomonas sp. ADAK13, assembly GCF_012935715.1. Classification (NCBI taxonomy): domain Bacteria; kingdom Pseudomonadati; phylum Pseudomonadota; class Gammaproteobacteria; order Pseudomonadales; family Pseudomonadaceae; genus Pseudomonas; species Pseudomonas sp. ADAK13. The sequence continues at coordinate 5,368,516 of NZ_CP052860.1, read as the reverse complement.
CTCGCCCAACCAGCCCAATGGCACGGGCACCGTCGTCGGTGGTGCCGGACTGGGCTCTGGCCAGGGCGTGACACAAAGTGTGCGCGCTGCCGGCGACGGCAACACCGCCAGCAACAACGTCAATATCAACGTGAACCAGAACGGTTTGTCACCGGCCAACGTCGTGCAATCCGGGCAAGCGCTGGTGGCAGGCCAACCGATTACCGGCAGCACCGGTGCCGGTCAGGTTACCGTTTCGGCGGCCAATGGCGGGCTGCAAATGGCGATCCTGGCCAACAACAACCAGGGCAATGCCTTGCAGCAGATTGGCGGCGGGAATGTTCTGCAGGGCACGGTTTTGCAGGGTAACAGCAACTTTGTCAGCAACATGACGCAGCTCAACGTGGTACTGGGCAATAACGGTTTGAACAATTTGGGGCAGAACCTCAACCTGAATCAACTCAGGGGCCTACGCGCTAACGGTTATTGAACTACGCTGTGCCTCGACACTAGTGCAATAGAAAGGGACGGCTTATTTCATGCATCGATCGCTATCGTTACGTGCCGTAATTTGTTTAAGCACGCTCCTGCCCGCATCTATGTTGTATGCCGCGCCGGACACCGATATAGACACGTTGAAAAAGGAATTGCTGGAGCTCAAGCAACGCTACGAAGTGCAGCAAAAAGCACTGGCGGTGCTGGAACAACGGGTGCGCCAGGTTGAGGAGCAGCCGGTGGCCCCGCCCCCCAAACGCCTGGCCAAATCCCCGGCGGACTTCCAGAAAGGCGGCACTACCGTGGCCGGCAACACGCCGCGTACCGGCGCCGCTGCGGCCTCGGGCGGTGCAGCCGGTGGCGCCTCCTACGGCCAATCCCTCAAGGATGATTCGGCCCCGGCGCAAAGCGTGAGCAACCTGTACAACGAGGCCAGCGGCTTCTTTGGCAACGGCAAGTTCAGCTTTGAAACCGGCGTCACCTATTCGCGCTACGACGCTCGCCAGTTGACCCTCAACGGCTTTCTGGCACTGGACTCGATCTTCCTTGGCAACATCAACCTGGACCGGATCAAGTCGGATAACTGGACCCTCGACCTCACGGGCCGCTACAACCTCGACAACCGCTGGCAATTCGACGTGAACGTGCCGGTGGTGTACCGCGAGTCGACTTACCAGTCCGGCGGCGCCAACGGCGGCAGCGGCACGGCGACCTCGGAACAGTCGGTCACCCGCGACCCGACTATCGGCGACATCAACTTCGGGATTGCCTACAAGTTCCTCGACGAAAGCGTCAACCTGCCGGATGCGGTGGTGTCGGTGCGGGTCAAGGCGCCCACCGGCGAAGACCCATTCGGCATCAAGCTGGTCCAATCATCAAGCAATACCAACCTCTTCGTACCGGAAAGCCTGCCGACCGGCAACGGCGTATGGTCGATCACGCCGGGGATCTCGCTGGTCAAGACTTTCGACCCGGCGGTACTGTTTGGCTCGCTGTCGTATACCCACAACTTCGAGGACTCGTTCAGCGATATCAGCTCTCAGGTTGGCCAGAAAACCCCCGGCAAAGTGCAGTTGGGCGACAGCTTCCAGATCGGCGCAGGCGTGGCGTTTGCGTTGAACGAGAAGATGAGTATGTCGTTCTCGGTGTCCGACCTGGTGCAACGCAGGAGCAAGCTCAAGCCGGATGGCGGCGACTGGCAGTCGGTGGTTTCCAGCGACGCCAACGCGGGTTACTTCAACGTCGGCATGACGATTGCGGCATCCGACAACCTGACGATCGTGCCGAACCTGGCGATCGGGATCACACCGGATGCACCGTCGTTCAGCTTCAGCCTGAAGTTCCCGTATTACTTTTAAGGCATGACAACGGGAAAAGCCCCGCAACGATAAGGGTCGTTGCGGGGCTTTTCGGTTTACCCGCCCTAGCGGATCTGGTGTTTGTGCAGCAACCGGTAGAACGTTGGCCGGGAAACCCCCAGCACACGGGCCGCGACACTCAGGTTGTCGCTGTGCCGGTTGAGCACATCGCACAGCGCCTGACGTTCGGCGCGGTGCTTGTAATCTTCCAGTGTAGCCATCGGCAGCGCGATTGCCTGCTGGCTTTGCAGTCCCAGATCAACGGCCTCGATCTGCCGCCCTTCAGCCAGTACCAGGCCACGCCGCACGCGGTTGGCCAATTCCCGCACATTGCCCGGCCAGCCGTGCTCGCCCATGGCCACCAGCGCGTCTTCGCTGAAGCTGCGCGGGCGGCGGCCGGTTTCCTGGCTGTAGAAGTGTGAGAAATGGTTGGCCAGCATCGCCACATCGCCATGGCGCTCGCGCAACGGCGCGGTCACCACTTGCAGGACGTTGAGCCGGTAATACAAGTCTTCACGAAAGGTGCCCTTTTCAACCGCAGCTTCCAGGTCCACGTGGGTGGCGGCCAGCACCCGTACGTCCACGGGAATCGGTTGGCTGCCGCCGACGCGCTCGATCTGTTTCTCCTGGAGAAAGCGCAGCAGGTTGGCTTGCAGCTCCATGGGCAAGTCGCCGATTTCATCGAGAAACAACGTGCCGCCATGCGCCGCCTCGATCCGCCCGACCTTGCGCTGATGGGCGCCGGTAAAGGCGCCTTTCTCATGGCCAAACAGTTCGGACTGGATCAGGTGCTCAGGGATCGCCCCGCAATTGATCGCCACAAACGGCTTGGCATGGCGCTGGGACTGGCGGTGCAAGGTGCGGGCGACCAATTCCTTGCCGGTGCCGCTGTCGCCACGAATCAACACCGGGGATTCAGTGGGCGCCAGTTTGGCGAGCAGTTTGCGCAGTTCGCGGATGGGGCGGCTGTCGCCCAGCAGTTCGTGTTCCGGCTGGCCGGCTGGCGCGTTGTTGCCTTTGCCCCGTAGGCGCGCCATGCCGAAGGCGCGGCCCAGGGTGACCTGCACCCGTGACACATCAAACGGCAGGGTATGGAAATCGAAAAACCATTCGCAGACAAAATCGCCGACATTCTGCAGCCGCAGCACTTCCTGGTTAAGCACGGCAATCCACTCGGTGCCGCTGCGGCTGATCAGCTCCTTGACCGCTTCGGGGCGTTCCAGGTGAAACGGCTGCAGGCGCAACAATCCCACGTCACAGGAGCGCTCACCCACGGCCTCCAGGGCACAGCTGTCCACGTCCCACCCCGCCGCGCGCAAACCGGGCAACAGCCGATGGCAGTCATCACAGGGATCGACCACAAGCAGGCGGCGCTGGGCAGGTGTAACAATCATGACTATTCCTTGGCGTCAAAATCGTTAAAGTTATTTAAAAACAGCTATTTGGAAAGTCTGTTGGTAACCCTAGCAAGATCTTGACGCGGCCTTTGTATCGATTCGCTATAAGTCGTGGGCAAACCGCGCTTTTCCGTTACGGCCCTGCGGTCAATTGTCGCGGCGTAACTTTCATGAAGCTTTCAAAATAGCCCCTTACATGACATTAATCAGGGAAAGTTGAAAAATCTTCTTCTAACATGTGACCCGTACCCGGTGATCGTGCATCAGTACAAGTAACCAGTCGTCAGGCACGCCCAACCAACGACTTCACTTGAATGGGCATTTAGAGAGAAGACCCCATGAACGCCCCGCTCCGCATCAACGAAGCTCTTTTGATCGCAGACCGTGCCTTCCAGCCCTTTCAATGTGTGGCCTGGCACGACGGCAACGGCGCCCTGAGCCTGAGCGTCATCGACCGCACCAATACCCGCATCGGCAGCAAGCAGCTGTCTTCCAGCACTTATTCCGATCCGGCGCAGCTTGAGAACTTGCTGTTGCAAGCCCGCGCCGAACTCGACAAAGATGGCTATCAGTTGCAATCCTGGGCGATGCCCAAGTAACTGAAACTGGCGTTGGGCGGCACAAGAAAGTATGCCGCCCGACGACGCAGTATATTGACTGGAAATAACAGGGATGCGCAGCCAGCCATGCAAGTTGCAACTTTGCATAGCTGACTACTTATTACTGTGTTTGCCAATCAATAGGCCGAGAGAATAAACCGCTCTATGGCTTCCGCCGCGCCGTCATCGACATTACTGCCCGTGACGACGCTGGCCTGGCGCTTGACCACTTCTTCGGCCTGGCCCATGGCAATCGACAACCCGGCCACGTGAAACATCGCCGGATCGTTGCCTCCATCACCAATCACTGCCGTCTGCTCCAGCGGCACACCCAGGTGCGCCGCCAGGGTTTTCAAGGCTTCGCCCTTGTTGGCCTTCATCGCCGTCACGTCCAGAAATACCGGCTGCGAGCGTGAGACCTGCGCCAATCCTTCGACTCTCGGCTGCAACTGCGCTTCAAGCTCCATCAGCAGTGGGGTGTTGGTGCTGGCTGCCACAATTTTGTCGACCCGATCCAGAAACGGCTCGAAACTCTCCACCACGATCGGCCCGTAGCCCAGGCCGTGTTCCTCGCGAACCGCCATCGGTCCGCCAGGATCACGGCGCAGCCAGTCACCGTCGGCAAACAGCCAGACTTCCACGTCCGGCTGCGGCGTAAACAAGGCCAAGGCCACCAGCGCGGCTTCGGCCGGCAAGTGATGCGCCACCAGAATACTGCCGTCCGGGTTGACCAGCGTGCCGCCATTAAAGCCGGCAATGGGCACATCAACACCCAGCGCCTCGACCTGCTGACGCATGGCCTTCGGCGGCCGCCCGCTGGCCAGGCTGAAAAACACTCCGGCAGCGCGCAAGGCGCGAACCGTATCGATGGTGCGTTGGCTGAGGCTGTGATCGGGATGCAGCAACGTGCCGTCCATATCACTCAGGACAAACCGGATGGGTTGGCTCGGCAAGTCACTCATCCGAGGCTGTGCCACGTTCGGCCATCGCGGGCCAGCAACGCATCAGCCGCCGCCGGGCCATCTTCACCCGCCTTGTAGGCCTGGATACCGTCATCCTGCTTCCACGCATCGAGGAATGGTTGCACCGCACGCCAGCCGTTTTCGATGTTGTCGGCGCGCTGGAACAAGGTCTGGTCGCCGGTCATGCAGTCGTAGATCAGGGTTTCGTAACCCGTCGACGGCTGCATCTCGAAGAAGTCCTTGTAGGCAAAACCCAACTCGACGTTGGCCATGTCCAGGGTCGGCCCGGGCTTTTTCGCCAACAGGTCGAACCACATGCCTTCATTGGGCTGGATCTGGATCTTCAGGTACGTCGGCTTGAGTTCATCGACCTCGGTATCCCGGAACTGCGCGTAAGGCGCCGGCTTGAAGCAGATGATGATCTCAGTGTCGCGGATGCTCATCCGTTTGCCGGTGCGCAGGTAGAACGGCACGCCGACCCAGCGCCAGTTGTCGATCAGTACCTTGAGGGCGACGAAGGTCTCGGTGCTGCTGTCTGGCGCAACGTTGGCCTCTTCACGGTACCCCGGCAGTTGCTTGCCGGCGACTTCACCGGCGGTGTACTGGCCGCGAACCGAGTTGGCGCGTGCGTCTTCCAGCGACCAGGGCCGTATGGCCCCGATCACCTTGGCCTTCTCACCCCGCACCGCATCGGCGCCAAAGGCGGCCGGCGGTTCCATGGCGATCATCGCCAGCAACTGGAACAGGTGGTTGGGCACCATGTCCCGCAAGGTGCCGGTGTGTTCGAAGAAGCTGCCCCGGGTTTCCACGCCAACGGTTTCGGCAGCGGTAATCTGCACGTGGTCGATGTAGTGGTTGTTCCAGAACGCCTCGAACAGCACGTTGGAAAAACGGCTGATCAGGATGTTCTGGACGGTTTCCTTGCCCAGGTAATGGTCGATGCGATAGATCTGCTTCTCGCTCATCACCTTGAGCAGGCAGGCGTTCAGCGCTTCGGCGGTGGCGAGGTCGGAGCCGAACGGCTTCTCGATCACCACCCGGCGGAACGCCTCCGGGGTTTCTTCCAGCAAGCCGGCCGCGCCGAGGCGCTGCACCACTTCGGCGAAGAAGCGCGGCGCCGTGGCGAGGTAGAACACCGCGTTGCCGGTGCCGCTGTCGGCAATCTTCTTGCCGATATCGGCGTAGGTGCTGTCGTCGAGGAAGTCTCCCTCGACGTAGCTGATGCCTTTGGCCAACTGGTCCCACAACACAGGGTCCAGCGCATTCTCGGCATTACCCTTGACCTTGCTGGCGGCCTCGGTGCGAATGAAGTCCTCGAGTTTCTTGGCGAAATCGGCGTCGCTGATGGCGTTGTGATCAACGCCCACAATGCGCAAACCGTTGCCCAGCAGCCCGTCGCGACTGAGGTTGTACAGCGCCGGCATCAGCAGGCGCTTGACCAAATCACCATGGGCACCAAACAGAAACAGTGTGGTGGGCGGAGCAGGTTCGGCCTTGGGTTTCTTGCCGTTAGCGGTCATTTTTTGGGAGTCTCCACATGGCCGCCAAAGCCGAAGCGCATGGCAGAAAGCATTTTGTCACCGTAGGTGCTTTGCTGGCGCGAGCGGAAACGCGCGAACAGCGAGTTCGACAGCACCGGTACCGGCACCGATTGCTCCATCGCGGCTTCGATGGTCCAGCGGCCTTCGCCACTGTCGGCAACCGAGCCGGAATAACCGTCGAGCTTCGGATCGGTAGCCAGTGCATCGGCGGTCAGGTCCAGCAGCCAGGACGACACCACGCTGCCACGGCGCCAGACTTCGGCGATATCGGCAACGTTGAGGTCGAACCGCTGGTCTTCCGGCAGGTTTTCCGAATTCTTGGTCTTGAGGATGTCGAAGCCTTCGGCGAAGGCCTGCATCATCCCGTATTCGATACCGTTATGGATCATCTTGACGAAGTGCCCGGAACCGGCTGGGCCCGCGTGGATGTAACCACGCTCGGCACGGCTGTCCGCTGTGGCAGAACGGTCTTTGGTGCGCGGGATGTTGCCCAGGCCAGGTGCCAGGCTTTCGAAGATCGGGTCCAGGCGCTGAACGGTCTCGGCGTCGCCACCGATCATCATGCAGTAGCCGCGCTCCAGGCCCCAGACGCCGCCGGACGTGCCGACGTCGACATAGTGCAGGCCTTTTTCCGACAAGGTCTTGGCCCGGCGGATGTCATCCTTATAGAAAGTGTTGCCGCCGTCGATGATCACGTCACCGTCTTCCAGCAATTGGCTCAATTCTTCAATGGTGTGCTCGGTCGGGTCGCCCGCCGGCAGCATCACCCAGATCGCCCGGGGTTTTTGCAGCCCGGCCACCAGGCCCTTCAGATCCGCAACGCCGGTGGCGCCCTCGCCTGCCAGCCCTTTTACGAATGCTTCATTGCGGTCGTAAACCACGGTGGTATGCCCATTGAGCATCAGGCGCCGCGCAATGTTGCCACCCATGCGGCCTAGTCCAATAATCCCCAGTTGCATGTGCTGATGCTCCTTACTACGAATAAATGTGTGTCACAGTTTATAGCGCAATGAGGCTAATGAGGGTTAGTCCAGAGCGGATTGGCATAGTTTCATGACAAAAAGTGGCCATGCTTTAGCCTTCAGTGGGAAAAAAGTCACAACGACCATCAAAAATAAAAAAGTTCCCTTCGTTAAAAAAAGAATTCAGAATTGCACCGACTGTTGCCGAGAGCCTCGAATCAAGCGCTCTGGCAGCGCGATACACCCGCCATTTGCGAGGTAAGCAATGAGCACTGCACACATGACCCGCCCGCCACAGACCCTCTATGTCAGCATCCGCCGCGATGAATTACGCCAGTTGAAAGACGAGCGCGACCAACTGCAACAGGAAGTCATGCGTCTGCGCTCGCACTTGCAAGGGCAGCTCAATCAGCCGTCCGGCACCCAGCCCGCCCTTTGCTGAACGTGAGCTGAACGAACCGTTCAGGAATAACTCACGAAGTTTTCACATCCCCCTCCCGATACTCCCGCCGAATAGGGCCGCGCCACGTGCGCAGGCCCTCTGTTGCGTGCGTCCCTGCGCGTCGACTGACATTTACCGGGTTGGAGCGCTGGATGGCGATGTTCAAACGCAGCACTACGTCTGCGAAAGGTTTTGATTGGGCCGGCCTCGGCTGGATGTTCCTGTTCTTCTGGTACTTCTCGGGTATTACCCAACTGCTGATCCAACTGACCGGCACCTCCGGCTTCAGCGGTTTCCGCCAGGCATTTTTCATGAGCGCCCTGTGGCTGGCGCCGATGCTGTTGTTTCCCCGTCGCGCGCGCCTGGTGGCAGCGGTGATTGGCGTGGTGCTGTGGGCCTGCTCCATGGCCAGCCTGGGTTATTTCTTCATCTACCAGCAGGAATTCTCCCAAAGCGTCATCTTCATCATGTTCGAGTCGAACATCTCTGAAGCCGGTGAATACGCCACTCAATACTTTGCCTGGTGGATCGTGTTGGCGTTCATTGCCCACACTGCCATGGCCGTTTTCCTGTGGACCCGCGTACGCCCGGTGTACCTGCCACGCGGCCAGGCGATGCTTGCGGCCACGGCGATTGTGATTGCCATCGTCGGTTACCCGTTGGTCAAGCAGATCGCCAAGAGCGAGACCATGGAACTGGCCATCGACCGCTTCGAAACCCGCATCGAGCCGGCCGTGCCATGGCAGATGATCGTTGCCTACCGCCGCTACACCGAACAACTGGACAACATGCAAGGCATGCTGACCAGCGCCAGCAAGATCCCGCCCCTGACCAACCTCAAGGACAGCATGGCCGGCCAGCCATCGACCCTGGTGCTGGTGATTGGTGAGTCCACCAACCGTCAGCGCATGAGCCTGTACGGCTACCCGCGCAACACCACGCCGGAACTGGACAAACTGCGCGACCAACTGGCGGTGTTCGACAACGTGATCACCCCGCGCCCCTACACCATCGAAGCGCTGCAACAGGTGCTGACCTTTGCCGACGAAGAAAACCCCGACCTGTACCTCAAGACTCCGTCCATCGTCAGCGTGATGAAGCAGGCCGGCTACAAGACCTTCTGGATCACCAACCAGCAGACCATGACCAAGCGCAACACCATGCTCACGACCTTTTCCGAACAGGCCGACGAACAGGTGTACCTCAACAACAACCGCAACCAGAACGCCCGCCAGTACGACGGCGACGTGCTGGAGCCGTTCGCCAAGGCGATGTCTGACACCGCCGAACGCAAATTCATCGTGGTGCACCTGCTGGGCACCCACATGAGCTACCAGTACCGCTACCCGCCGACCTTCGACAAGTTCACCGATCGCCAGGGCGTGCCTGACGGGGTCAGCGACGCGCAGTTGCCGACCTACAACAGCTACGACAATGCGGTGCTGTACAACGATTTCGTGGTGTCGAGCCTGATCAAGGACTACGCCAAGACTGACCCTAACGGCTTCCTGCTGTACCTCTCCGACCACGGTGAAGACGTGTTCGACTCGGCCGGCCACAGCACCCTGGGCCGCAACGAAGCCAAGCCGACAGCACCGATGTACACCATTCCGTTCATGGCCTACGCCTCGCCCAAGTGGCGCGAAAGCCATGACTGGAGTTTTGCCGGTGACTTGCAGCGGCCTTACAGCAGCTCGCAGCTGATTCATACCTGGGCCGACATGGCAGGGTTGAGCTTTGACGAACTGGACCACAGCAAGAGCCTGGTCAGTGACAGCTTCAAGCCTCGACCGCGTTTGATTGGCGATCCGTATGCGCGCCAGCAAAAGCCCCTGATTGACTTCAGCCTGATCAAGCCCAAGCAAACGGACGCCGCCAACGTGGTCGTCAAGTAGCTTGAATAGCCCCGGGTTTCATCCGTGCAACGCGGTGAAACCCGACTTGCCAGCAACGCCAAGATAATAGTTATTCTCGTTTAGCGCTAAACTTCCTCGCCTCTTTTCGTCTTTGAGCCAATGGCATTTTTCATAGACGACAAGGAGTTCGCCGCGATGTTTGCGCCTATTACCCGTTCCATGACCTTGACCCTGGGCCTTTTCAGCGTGGTGCTGAGCCCGGACCTGCTGGCTGAAAACGATCCCGAACAGGAATCACACACACCGGCCAAAGCCCTGGAGCTGGGCAGCACCAGCATCACCGCCCAGGGCCTGGGCGCCACCACCGAGCACACCGGCGCCTACACCACCGGCGCGATGAGCACGGCCACCAAGTTGAACCTGTCCATCAAGGAAACACCGCAGTCGGTCTCGGTGATCACCCGCCAACAGATGGATGATTTCAACCTCAACACCCTGACCGAGGTCATGCGCCAGACCACCGGCGTGGCGGTACAGCACCTGGACTCCGACCGGGTCAGCTACTCCTCCCGCGGCTACGAGATCAACAATTTCCAGGTTGACGGCATGCTCAACACCTTCGGCCGTATGAAGTCCGACGCCGACACCATCATCTATGACCGGGTCGAGGTGGTACGCGGCGCCACCGGCCTGACGACCGGCGCCGGCGATCCCTCGGCCACCGTGAACATGGTGCGCAAACGCCCGACCGCCCAGTGGCAGGCCAAGGCGGGTGTCAGTGGTGCCTCCCATGACGATTACTACAGCTACCTGGACGTTGGCGGGCCCCTGGCGTTTGATGGGCGCCTGCGGGGCCGTACGGTGCTCGCCTACCGCGACAGCCAGTCCTATCGCGACAACTACGCGCTGCAACGGGAAGTCGGCTACGGCATCCTCGAGGGCGACCTCACCGACGACACGGTGCTGGCGGTGGGCTTCGATTACCAGAACAAACACGTGCAGGGCACCGCGTGGGGCACCTTGCCCTACTGGAACAGCGATGGCAGCAAAGCCAAGTTGCCCCGCTCCGCCAACATCGCGGCCAACTGGAGTTCCTGGCCGCTGAAAGATGAAACCACCTTCGCCACCCTCGACCACCGGCTGGCCGGCGACTGGCACCTGAAGGCCGCCTACACCCACCGCGAAAGCGACACCGACGGCAAGGTCTACTACGGCGGCTCAGGCTTTCCCAACGCCGACCGCAGTGGCATGACTGCCTGGACCAGCCACATGCTGGGCACCTCGAAAATGGACGTGGTGGACGTGAACCTGGCGGGTTCCTATTCCCTGCTGGGCCGTGAACACGAGTTGATGGTGGGTTACGGCGAATCCGAGCAACGTGATTCTTCGCCACACCTGCGCGACGGGCCGGTGCCCAAGGGCTACACCAGCATCGACGACTGGAAGCACCTGGGCGGGATCGGCAAATTCCCTGACGCCAATACCGGCCTCAAGGGCGAACAAGGCAGCACCCGGCAAAAGGCCGGTTACCTGGCCACCCGCCTGAGCCTGACCGACCGCTTGCATGCCGTACTGGGCAGTCGCTATGGCAGTTGGGAGATCGAAAGCACCACGTATAACTATGACAAGGACACCGACCAGTACCTCGGCGCGACAAAGTCCAGCCAGACCCACAATGACATGTGGACCCCTTACGCCGGCCTGCTCTACGACCTGACCCCGGAGTACACCGTCTACGCCAGCTACACCGATATCTTCAACCCGCAAAGCGAACGCGACGCCAGCAAGAAATACCTGGAGCCGGTGGTGGGCAGCAACTACGAGGTGGGCCTCAAGGGCAGCCTGCTGGAGGAACGCCTGAACCTGGCGGCCGCGTACTTCTGGAGCAAACAAGACAACGTCGCGGAACTGGACAGCACCGCGCAACCGGACACGGAGACCGGCGAGCAGTTTTACAAATCCGGCGGCAAAGGCAACAAAGTGCAAGGCTTCGAGGTAGAAGTCTCCGGAGAGGTGCGCCCCGACTGGAACCTGACCGCCGGCTACACCTACACCCATTCCCTGAATGGTGAGAAACAGCGCAACAACACCAACCTGCCGATGAACCTGCTACGCGTTTCCACGGCCTATCGCCTGCCCGGCGAATGGCACGCCCTCACCGTCGGCGGCGCGGTGAACTGGCAGAGCGACTTCTACGACTTTGCCTACCGCCCGGTGGGCCGGGACACCAGTGGAACACTGATCAGGGAGCGCACACGGATCACCCAGCAGGCCTATACCGTGGTCAACTTGATGTCCCGCTACCAGTTCGACGACCATTTGTCGGCGTCACTTAATATCAACAACCTATTTGATAAAAAATATTACGAGCGCGTCGGCTTTTACAATGGCGTGTATTGGGGAGACCCGCGTTCCATCAGCGTTGCACTTGATTGGAAGCTCTGATTTCATAGCTGCGACAGATTGGAAGTTAACGAAATCGTTAACTTCCGGTCAGCCCGAGGTTAACCCTTACTTAATATGATTGGCCCACAGTCTCCCCATCCCGCCGCTGACCACAACGCGCGGAACCCAACACACTTAAATGAGACACTGCCATGAAAATTTCGACTGTTATCCTTGCCGGCCTGATGACCATGACTTCCGTAGCCGCCTTCGCAGAGGGCGGTTCCGAGCGCTCGAAGGAGTTTTACAACAACTTCACCTTCGTCCAGGAACAAGTCCACGGCGCCGCTCAGCAAACAGCAATGGCTGACGGCAAGACTGCAAAGCCCGCAACTGCCGATCAAACTACCAACACACCAAACAGCTGATTTACCCGTAATACCCTGTGCTATTCCGCTCTGATAGCTAAGGTCAACTTGGCGCCACTTGCTGGCGCCTTTTTTTCGCCTTTAATTAAATAAACATTAATTAAAGCGGCTTATTCCAAAACAACATCCGGCCATGCTCCGGGTCAAACACCGAATCATCAAAACCGAACTTGCGATAAGCCGACTGTGCCACCGCATTGCCTTCGAGCACCTCAAGGGTAATTTTGCAGCAGCCACGCTGGCGAGCGATTTCCTCGACCTTTTGCAGCATCTTCTGGCTCAACCCCAGGCCACGGAATTTATCCATCACCACCACGTCGTGCACATTGACCAGCGGGCGGCAGGCAAAGGTGGAAAACCCTTCAAAGCAATTCACCAGCCCGGCAGGCGCACCGCCGACAAACGCCAGCACGCTGAATGCATGCGCACGCTTGGCCAGCTCCGCCGGCAATTGTTCCAGGCGATCGGCCGGCAGGCTGTGGCCGCCGCCCATCGGGTCTTCTGCGTAATGGTTGAGCAACAGGCCAATGGCCTCGGCGTGAACCGGATTGGTGTAGCTGGCTTGCAGCACCAGGATGTCTGCGCTGTCCATTTCCTTCCTCATTAACGGTGCAACAGGGACTCGGTCCCCATAAAAGGGCTCGATTGTAAGCGTGGAGCGGGCATTAGCTGAAGGAGATTAACTACATTTTCCCGCGTGAAAGCGCGTCAGGCTCACCAAAGCGCGCCAGTTGCATCTCCTGCAAGCGACTCAGGGTACGGCGAAATGGAAACTCCAGGTAACCCTCGGTGTAGAGGCTTTCCAATGGCACCTTGGCCTCGATGTACAACGGCACCTTGCGGTCGTAGCACTCGTCTACCAGGGCGATGAAGCGCCGGACGCTGTCATCATGCACCGACAGCTCCGGCAGTTCCCGGTCACCGGCATCTACCCGCTGGGCGGCGTCTTCCGTGCCGCGGGCAATGCGCCCCGGACGCTTTTGCGCGCTGAGGTTGGGCACCTCCCCCAGCAAGATGGCCTTGAAACGATCACACAGCAGCATGAAATCCATGGCGGCCAGGGGCTGTTCGCACAGGTCGGCATAGCGGCACCACAGCACCGTTTCACTGGACTTCACCGCGACGATGGAGCGATAGCCGACCGCAACAGGTGCACTGCTGACAGCCTGCCCGTCGCTCAACTGGCGAAACACCTCGGCCAGCGCACCCGGCTGATCAACCCAGTAGCGCTGCAGCGCGGTTCCTGGATGCAGGCGATGGTCTTCCCCACCGTCAACCGCCACCACGCGCATATGCTGCTTGATGGCCTCGATGCCCGGCAGGAAGCGATCACGGTTGAAACCGTCCGCATACAGTTGATCCGGAGGTTGATTGGACGTGCAGACCATCACCACGCCTTCCTCGAACATCACCTGGAACAGCCGGCCAAGGATGATGGCGTCACCGATGTCATTGACGAACAACTCGTCAAAACACAGCACCCGCACTTCCCGGCTCAGTTCCCGAGCGAGGGCCTGCAAGGGGTCGTGGGTACCGGTCAGCTGGAACGAGCGCTGATGCACCCACCCCATGAAGTGATGGAAATGCTGGCGCCGCGCAGGCACCCGCAGGCTCTGGTAGAACTGGTCCATCAGCCAGGTCTTGCCGCGCCCGACCGGGCCCCACAAGTACACGCCGGTGATCGGCCTGTCACCGTGGTGCAGGGCCTGGTGGCAGTCTTGCAGGGCTTGCACCGCCTCGCGCTGGGCGTCGTCGGGGACGAAACCCTGTTCGGTGATGGCGTGCTGGTAGGCGGCGAGTGGCGAGTCGAAAGTCATGCCCGGCAGTATGCCATGACGGCTACAGGGAAATGTCCAATCGGGAAATCTTGCCCTGCTCATTGAGGCGGAAGGTATAGCGCAGCTCCAGCGGGCTGCCGGGAAAGCTGCCGGTGATCAGGTTGCTGACCAGCACCTTGCCCGTGCGGTGCTGCACATTGAGCACCTGGACCTTGGGCTGATAACGGCGCCCGGTGTCTTCCATCCAGCGGGCAATGGCGGCGGTACCGACCTGGTGCTCACCTTCGTCGAACACGTTGGCATCCTCGGCAAAGCAGTCGACCACCAGCGAGGTGTCGCCGGTATTCGCGGCGGCAATGTAGGTCGCGATCGCCGGGGCCAGTTCAGGGATGGGTTGGGACATGGTGACAGCTCCTTGTTAGTGATTTATGGAGCCATGCTAAAGCAGCGTTGTGTCAGTTCTTGTCAGGAGTGAATGGCCCGGATTCGTTCTGTTCCATCAGCTTGCGCCAGCCCCGCAACCAGTCACTGCGCCGCCCCGGATAACGCTCGCCTTGCAGGCGCGCAGCGGCCACACGGTCGGTGCGGAAGGTGCGATAGGCACCGCGCAACTCGCACCACGCGACGATCACCCGCACTTCGTTGAGAAAGCCCAGGGCCAGGGGCCAGATCAAGCGTTGGCTGGCGGTCTGGCTCGCATCCGCGTAGTCGATATGCAGTTTGGCCTGGCCGCGAATGGCTTCGCGAAACACATTCAGCGGCACGCGATTTTCCGGGTAGCCGAAGCCTGGCGGGCCCGGCAGCAACGTGGGATTGCGCAACGCTTCCTGCGCGGCCGGGTCGAGCACATCCGCAATCTTTGCCAGCGCGTTGGCAGCCGCCTGGCTCAACACTTCGTCGCCACGCTGATCGACATACCGCAAGCCCAGCACGATGGCCTCGGTCTCGTCGGCATTGAGCATCAGCGGCGGCAGGAACAGCCCTGCACGCAGCACGTAGCCCACGCCCGCCTCGCCGTAGATCGGCGCGCCCAGGGCGGTCAGCTCGGCCATGTCGCGGTACAGGGTGCGTTCGGATATCTCCAGCTCCGCTGCCAGCACGGCGGCGGTCACCGGGCGTTTTTTGCCCCGCAGGACTTGCAACAAGGTCAGCAGACGACTGGTACGCGACACGTTGATCACGCTCGAAAAAGGAAAGTCGCGCAGCTTAGCAGAGGCCTCTGTCAGAAAGTGTCAGGAGCAAGCGCCCTTCCCTTCAGCCCGCAAAAAAGCCGCTTGACGAAAAATATGACTCACATCATATTAAATAGATGTTGATAAACATTTAAATCAATCACAGCGTCAGGAGTTCTCGTATGCGCAATAAAGTCTTCGGCCGTCGTAGCGGCCTGCGGGTTTCAGAGCTGGCCTTGGGCACCGCCAACTTCGGCACGGGTTGGGGCCATGGCGCCGAGCGCGAAGAGTCCAAGCGGATCTACGACGGTTACCTGGAAGCCGGCGGTAATTTCCTGGATACCGCCAACGGCTACCAGTTCGGCCAATCGGAAGTGCTGCTCGGCGAGTTCATTGCCTCGGAACGGGACCGCCTGGTGATCGCGACCAAGTACACCCTGCGCACCCAGCCGCAAGACGAAGGCACCCTCAAGCTCGGCAATAACCGCAAGAACATGGTGCGCGCCGTCGAAGAAAGCCTGAAACGCCTGAACACCGATCACATTGACCTGTTCTGGGCCCATATCAGCGACAACGTCACGCCGATGGAAGAAATCCTGCGGGGCTTTGATGACCTGGTGCGTGCCGGCAAGATCCACTACGCCGGCTTGTCGAACTTCCCGGCCTGGCGCATTGCCCGCGCCGACCTGCTCGCCGAAGTGCGCGGCTTTGCGCCGCTGGTGGCGATCCAGACGGAATACAGCCTGGCCGAACGCACCGCCGACCGTGAGCTGCTGCCCATGGCCGAAGCGCTGGGCCTGGCCGCCACGTTATGGTCGCCCCTGGGCGGTGGCTTCCTCACCGGCAAGTACCGCAACAGCCAGGACGATACCCGTGCCAGCAAGCTGGGGATTTTGGTTCACGCCGAGAAAAGTGCACGGGAAACCGCCGTGCTCGACACCCTGCTGGCGGTTGCCGGCGAACTGAATGCCACGCCGACTCACATCGCCATCGCCTGGCTGCGGGAAAAAGCCCGTCGTTCGACCACCGCGCTGATCCCGATCCTGGGGCCGCGCACCCGCGAGCAACTGGATGGCACCCTGGGTGCGCTGACGGTGCAACTTTCGGCCGAGCAAGTGGCCCGCCTGGACGCTGCCAGCGCGATTGCGCTGGGTGTGCCCCACGAGATGATCGCCGAGCGCTTCCCGCGATACGCCGGTGATGACGCCCAAGACTTGCGCTGGCCGCCGGTTATCTAAGGCCAGTTGTGGTGAGGGGCTTGCTCCCCGTTGGGCTGCGTAGCGGCCCCCAAAAAAAGCGGGAGCGCTGCGCACTCCAGCGGGGGACAAGCCCCCTCACCACAGACAAGCCCTCTCACCACAGGCAAGCCCCCTCACCACAGACAAGCCCTCTCACCACAGGCAAGTCCCCTCACCAGAGGCAAGTCCCCTCACCAGAGGCAAGCACCCTCACCACAGGACGGTGTTCGGCCTTCAGTAAACAATCGCCTCAGTTACGCGAGGCTCTTGCTCACCACCTCAAACACATCACTGGACAGCTCGCCCGAAGCGCGAATCCGCTCCAGCTCACCCTTCATCAGCGCCTGCCGGGCGCTGTCGTACTTGCGCCAGCGGGTCAACGGCGCCAACTGCCGCGAGGCAATCTGCGGGTTGAAGCCGTTCAACTGGATCACCAGGTCCGCCAGGAAGCGGTAACCCGAGCCATCGGCCGCATGGAAGTTGATCAGGTTCTGCCCGGCAAACGCGCCCACCAATGCCCGCACCTTGTTCGGGTTCTTGATGTTGAACGCCGGGTGCTGCATCAACGTCTTGACCCGCTCCAGCGCGCCCGGCAAACCGCTGCCGGCCTGCACGCTGAACCACTGGTCCATGACCAGCGGGTTGTCCTTGAAGTTCTCGGCAAACACCGCCAGGGCCTTGGCCTTCTCTTCTTCGAACGGCGAGTTGACCAACACCGCCAGGGCGGTGAGGCGCTCGGTCATGTTGTCGCACGCGTCAAACTGCTCAAGGGTCGCCGCCAGTACTTCAGGCTTGCCGCTGAGCATCAGGTACGACAGTGCGATGTTCTGCAGGGCGCGACGGGCAAAGTGTTCCGCCTCGGCCACGTACGGGGTTTTCTTCGACAGGTCGCGATTGGCCTGGTAACGCAGCCACAGGCCTTCGAACAGGTGATCCGCCAGTTGCTCGCGGGCAAACTCGCGGGCCGCGTGGATGGCGTCGACATCCGCGACTTCGCTGATTTCAGTCAGGTAGGCCTCGCTCGGCAGCGAGAGCATCTCGGCAACCATCGCCTGGTCCAGGCTCTGGTCGCTGAGCACCGTGCGCAGCGCGGTGATCAGGCGCTGATCCAGCGCCAGCGCCTCACCCCGCTGATGCTGGGCGATCAGTTCCTGCAACACCTGCACCGACAGTTGCTGGCCGGCGTCCCAGCGATTGAAACCATCGCTGTCGTGCTGCATCAGGAACATCAGTTGGTCACGGTTGTACGGGAAGCTCAGCTTCACCGGTGCCGAGAAGCCACGCAGCAGCGAAGGCAGCGGGTGTTCGGCGATGTCGACAAAGGTGAAGGTCTGTTCAGCTTCGGTCACCGAGATCACCCGGGACGTGGCGCCAGCCGTCGCTTCGCCGGCCAGGCGCAGGGCGATACCCGCGCCCTTCCCGTCCAGCAGGCCCAGTTCGACCGGAATCACGAACGGCAGTTTTTCCACCTTATCCGGGGTTTCCGGGCAGCTTTGACGGAAGGTCAGGCTGTAGGTTTTTGCGACTGCGTCGTAGGACTCGCTCACCGCCAGGCGTGGCGTGCCGGCTTGGCTGTACCAGCGCTTGAACTGGGTCAGGTCGGCGCCGTTAGCGTCTTCCATGGCCTTGATAAAGTCATCGCAGGTCACGGCCTGGCCGTCGTGGCGTTCGAAGTACAGGTCGCTGCCCTTGCGGAAGCCTTCGGCGCCGAGCAGGGTTTGGATCATGCGGACGACTTCCGAGCCCTTTTCGTACACGGTCAGGGTGTAGAAGTTGGAGATTTCGATAAAGCCGTCCGGACGTACGGCGTGAGCCATGGGACCGGCGTCTTCGGCGAACTGGTGCGTGCGCAAGTAGGCCACGTCCTGGATACGCTTGACCGTCGCCGAGTTCATGTCGGCAGAGAATTGCGAATCACGGAACACCGTGAAGCCTTCCTTCAGCGACAACTGGAACCAGTCGCGGCAGGTCACGCGGTTGCCCGACCAGTTGTGGAAGTATTCGTGGGCGACGATCGCCTCGACACGCTGGTGAGCGGCGTCGGTGGCGGTTTCGGCACGGGCCAGCACGGCGCTGGAGTTGAAGATGTTGAGGCCCTTGTTCTCCATGGCGCCCATGTTGAAGTCGTTGACCGCGACGATCATGAAAATGTCGAGGTCGTACTCACGGCCATAGACTTCTTCGTCCCAGCGCATGGACTTCTTCAGACTGTTCATGGCGTGCTGGCACTTGTCGATATTTTCTGGCTCGACATAAATGCGCAGCGCCACGGTGCGCTCGGTCATGGTGGTGAAAGTGTCTTCAACGCACCACAAATCACCGGCCACCAGTGCGAACAGGTAAGCCGGTTTCTTGAACGGGTCTTCCCAGGTCGCCCAGTGCCGGCCGTCTTCGCCGGGGCCGGACGCAATCGGGTTGCCGTTGGACAGCAGCACCGGGTAGCTGTGTTGTTCGGCGATCACCGTGGTGGTGAAGACGCTCATCACGTCCGGGCGGTCGAGGTAATAGGTGATCTTGCGGAAGCCTTCGGCCTCGCACTGGGTGCAGAACATGCCGCCGGATTTGTACAGGCCTTCCAGGGCGGTGTTGGTTTCCGGGTGGATCTTCACCGTGGTGTCGAGGGTGAAGGTCGCGCTGGTGGGGTGCACGGTCAGGTGGCTGTCGCTCAACTGATAGTCTGCGTCGGTCAGTTCCTGATCGGCCAGGTTTACCGACACCAGCTCAAGCTGTTGCCCGTCCAGCACCAGCGGCGGCAAGCCGGCGCCGCGCTCGGGGTTGCGGCGCATCACCAGTTGCGCGTGGACCAGGCTGTGGTCCTCGAACAACTCGAAGGTCAGGTGCGTCTCGTCGATCAGGTAGTCCGGCGCCTGATAGTCCTTCAGGTAAATCATCTTCGGCTGTTCGGTGCGCATGTCTGTCGTCCTTCTACTGATGCACGGCGAGCTGGTAGGCCGTGTATTTACGAATGTTGATCACGCCGGTGTCGAAGATCAGGTATTGGCCCTTGATCCCCATCAGCGTGCCTTCGGCAATCGGGTTCTTGTCCAGGTTGAAGCTGACGATCTTGGTCGGATAGTGCTCGATCGGGTAGCGGATTTCGATCGGTTCGATGTCGGTCACCGGTTGGATGGCCTGCAGGCCAAAGCGTTCCTGCAAACCGAGCAAGCCTTCGGCACAGCTGGCGAACAGTTCATCGCGCACCTGCGCAAGGTCGACTGCCTGGGCATCGCCCTTGAGCAGCGCGCGCCAGTTGGTCTTGTCGGCCACCTGGCTGCGGAACAGGTCTTCGACGAAACCCGATTGCTGGCGCGTGGCAACACGCATGATCGGCAGCGCCTGGCTGGCGCCCTGGTCCAGCCAGCGGGTTGGCAACTGGCTGGCGCGCGTGATGCCGACCTTGATCCCCGACGAATTCGCCAGGTACACCACGTGGTCGGTCATGCAGAATTTTTCACCCCAGGCCGGATCGCGGCAGGTGCCAGCGTCGTAATGGCAGCGCTCGGGGCTCATGATGCACAGGTCGCACTGGGCCAGTTTGGTCATGCACGGGTAGCAGTAACCCTGGCTGAAACTGGTCTTGGTCTTGCGACCGCAATGGGTGCAATGAATCGCGCCGAGGTATTCCAGGCGCACGGTGGTGCCGATCAACGGGTTGACCGGCACCTCGGTGTCGCCGAGGCGAAACGCGTATTGAACGGTCGACTCACCCAACTGCGCCGACATTTTGCTGACTGCACCACGGCCAATCTCAATCAATGGATGGCATCCGACTTGAACAGGATGTTCGGCACCGGTGCCGACTTCGAGGCGCATTCCTGCGGGCCCATGTAGCCGGTGCGCTGGTCTTCCGGCAGGTTCTGCAGTTCCCAGGCGATCACCGCCTGCAGCGACAGTTCACGCTGCTCGGCGGTGAGCTTGCGGCCATCGGACCATTTGCCGATTTCCACGGCGAGCTTGAGGCTCTCGTAGATGTCCGGGGTGATGTTTTCGATCATTTCGACAAAAGAGGACATAAGACTCTTCCTTAACTAAATAGGAGACATTTTGCGGCGGCTGTACAAGCCACCCAGCAAGCCGGTCAGGCACCCGATCACCAGGCCGCCCACGTGGGCCGCGTTGGCGATTTCGCCGAAGCCGATCATCGAGACCAGGCCCGACAGGCAGAGCACCAGCCACACCAGCATCATCACCAACACCCCGCGAGGCAGGCGATACACCGGATTGGGCGACAACAATTGATAGATCCAGCAATGCCCGAGCAAGCCGTACAGCACGCCGGACAACCCGCCAAACAGGCCGGGACCACCAAAATAATATTGAGCGTAGTTGGACACCAGGCTGAACAACAGCGTCAGGCCCAGCAGGTTGACACTGCCCTGGCGCAGCTCGATACGCCGCCCCAGCTCCCAGTACCACATGCCGTTCATGGCCAGGTGCAGGATGCCGAAGTGGATCAGCATCGGCGTGACCAAACGCCACCACTGCCCGGACGCCAGGCTGTCGGTCAATGGCGTAAAACGGATGTACTCACCGACCACGCTGAACGGCAGGAAAGTCAGCCAGCTCATCGCCTGCAGGTTATCCCCCAACAGCGTGACCGCACCGACAATGATGCTCAGCAGCAGCACCAGCCCGGTGACCGGGCTGTGGCGCAACTGCTGGACAAACCCGGGGCGCCGGGCCGGCGGTGCCTGGTCCGGAATATCCAGTTGCTGGTCCGGGTCCCCGGCAGGAAAACGCTGGTACAAGACCTTCACGTCTTCACTGATGGCATCGGGCACCCACAACACCTGTTCCCCGGCTTCCTCGCTCACGCGATGGGGCACTTGCATGCGTTGCAGCAGTTTGACGAAACCACTCAAATCCACCGCCAGCGGCAAACGTAAAACAGCCACGGTACTCATGAAATAACCTCAGGGCGCTCGACGTCGACCCAAACGAATTTACGCGGGTCCAGGCGGGTTTCCTGATCCAGCCGGTAGGCCACCAGCTTGCCGTACAGCACTGCGCTGTAGTCCAGACAGGCCAGGTTCGGGCGGATCGGCGCCGGTTTGCCGCTGCGCCAGTAGTGGCCGACGAACAGCAACGGTTCGTCGACGCCATAGCGCAGCAGGGAATTTTTCTCGCTGGACGAGAGTGGCGTGGCGGCCACCGGCTCCGGAAGCGCATCGGGCTGGAACACGATGTCGCCGTAGGTCTTCGGGTCGTCTTCCCAGAATTTGGTGCGGAAAAACGAGCGCGTCAGGCCGTCGCCACCGGTCAGGGTCAGGCCGTCCGGCAGGCGCATGTCGGTGCCGCGCAGCAGGCGGTCGAAGGCATTGCTGGCGAAACTGCCGGGCACGGCGGCGGCTTGCAGGAAGTGCTGGTCGATGCAGCCGTCCGGGAAATGCGCGCGCAGGGGTTCGATAAAGCAGTTGTCCCAGCACGCGTGCACCACGCGGAACCGCCCGGCATCGACAAACAGCGGCATCTCGTAGAACCAGCCGAGGAAGTCGTGCCAGTCCGCCGGGTGCTGTTCGAACTGGGTCAGGGTTTCCTGGATCAACCGCGCATGGCGTGGCGTGTGCTCGCGCACGAATTGCTTGCCGCTGCCCGGGGTGGCCGGCGTGCTCCAGCCCAGCGCGTTGAACTCATGGTTACCCATGATGCACAGCGCCTGGCCGGCCTCGGTCATGTCGTGGACGATGTGCAGCGCCTCGCGGATACGCGGCCCGCGGTCGATGATATCGCCGAGGAACACGGCCATTCGCGACGGGTGGCGCCAGGTGCCGCCCTGCTTGTGGTAACCCAATTGGTCGAGCAAGTGCTCAAGGGTATGAGCGCAACCGTGCACGTCACCAATCAGGTCGTAGCTACGCGCGGGATCGAGCATCAGTCGCCTCCACCCCCCAAGCGGCTGCCCCAGCCCAGCTTGGTCCGGCACACTTCGTAGTAGTTGTGGTCCAGCGGATGGATCAACCGCAGCTTCTGCGCCTTTTTGCTCACGGTGATGGTGTCACCGGGGGCGCAGGTGAAATGGTTCTGCCCGTCGCAGGAGACTTGCGGGTAGATCTGCATGTCTTTGGAGACCACGATTTTCAACTCACTGTTGCCGTCGACCACAATCGGTCTGCTGGACAACATATGGGGGTACATCGGCACGATCACAATGGCATCCAGCTTGGGATGCATGATCGGCCCGCCGGCAGACAGCGCGTACGCGGTAGAGCCGGTCGGTGTGGCGACGATCAGGCCGTCGGCCTTCTGGCTGCACACGAACTGGCCGTCGATGTACAGCTCGAACTCGATCATCCGCGTCGATTTGCCAGGGTGCAGCACCACGTCGTTGAGGGCATCGCCCTGGCCGATGGCTTCACCGTGGCGGCGCACTTCAGCCTGCAGCAGGAAACGGTTTTCCACCAGGTAGTGACCGTCCAGCACCTTGGCCACTTCGACTTCCAGCTCGTCGGGGCGAATATCGGTGAGGAACCCCAGGCTCCCACGGTTGATCCCCAGCACCGGCACGTTATGCCGCGCCAGCGCACGGGCGGCGCCCAGCAGGCTGCCGTCGCCGCCCACCACGATCACCATGTCGCAGACTTCACCGAGCATTTTGCGCGACGAGGTTTGCAGGCCGTGGCCCGGGAGGATTTCAGCGATGGTGTCTTCGAGGATCACATGCAGGTGGCGCTCGAGCAGAAACTTTTTCAGCCGGCGGACGGTGTCCAACACCTGGGTACTGCCCAGGCGACCGATAATGCCGATATTGCGAAATTGCTCCATGGGGCTCCTGCGGGGTTCGGGTTCTGCAAAAAAGAACGATTATGGGCGAAAGCCGGCGTTACACAAAATCCTTTGTCGCCGCAAACCCCAGACGACAACGGTTCTCAGCCCCCTTCCCGGCTGTAAAAGGCTATGCTCGGACCATGACCCTGTTCCCTGATTTACAGCACTTGCCCCGCCAACTGCGTCACCCCGAGGTGCGCGACCTCGCGTGGGTGATGCTCGCCCCGCCGATGCTCGCGCAAACGCCCTGGCCGCAACGTCACCCGCTGACCGGCAGCGACTGGGTGCAGGCCCCGCATTTGCTGGAGCACTGGCTGCGCCAACTGGACCGGGACAGCAGCGCCCTGCTGCACTGGCTGAGCCAGGCACGCACCCGGCGGCTGGGGTTGTATTACGAACGGTTGTGGCAATTTGCTGTGCAGCATGCGCCGGGCGTGGAATTGCTCGCGGCCAACCTGCCGATCCGCCAGGCCGGGCATACCCTGGGCGAGCTCGACATGCTGCTGCGTGACCGAGACGGCGTGCACCATCTGGAACTGGCGATCAAACTCTACCTCGGCCCCCAGGACGGCGACGGCCGGGACGCCGCCCAATGGCTGGGCCCGGGCTGCCACGACCGGCTGGACCGCAAGCTGGCCCATCTGGCCCAGCATCAACTGCCGATCTCCGCCCGGCCGGAGAGCCGTGAAGTGCTGGCGGCCCTGGATATCCAGGACTTTGATGCCCATCTATGGCTGGGCGGGTATTTGCTCTACCCCTGGCCCGGCATGGCGCACGCGCCGGTGGGCGCGCATCCGCAGCATTTAAATGGGCGCTGGCTGCATCAGCGCGACTGGTCGAGGTTTATCGAACAAAGCCCCGCCGGTCGCTGGCAACCGCTGCCCCGCCACGCGTGGCTGGCGCCGGCACACTACCCGGCGGACGAAGCCTGGGACGCGGCCCGGATGCAGCACTGGCTAACCGAACTGGACCCCATGGCGCCCGCTCAATTGCTGGTGCGCCTGGTGGAAAACAGCGAAGGCGAGTGGGAAGAGGCCGAACGCTTGTTCCTGGTGGCGGATCTCTGGCCGAATGTGCCGGCGCTTACAGGTTATCGATATGCCGATAATCAATCTGTAACTCCGTAGCCAGCTGCCTCGCGCGCCCCAACCGAATCGGGCCGCGCTCGATGTCCACCAGCAAGCCCGGGCAGCCCAGTGGCGGCAGCCCCGTCACATCCTTCAGCCGTCCATCGGTGATCACCAGCAACCGCTGCTGCTCCGCCGGATAACGCGTGTGTCTGGCCGCCAACCACTGCCCCGCTTCGTTCAGCGCTGCCAACAATGGCGTGCCGCCGCCTGCGCCGAGGCCATCAAGCCAGTGATTGAGCCCCTTGGCTGCCTTTAATCCCTGCACCTGCCATTTCGGCGACTGCCCGCTCGCAGTGAGCAACGCCATGCGCGCCCGCTGCCGATAGGCATCGTCAAACAGCTGGGCCAGCAACCCCTTGGCATCGCTCAACGACTGATGCCGCCGGGTGGAGGCCGATGCATCGACAATTACCAGCCACAGCTCATGGGGCGTGCGGCTGCGCAGTTGATACAACAGGTCTTCACGGCGTTGCGGTCGCCCGCCGAGCAGCGTGCCCGGCCAGTTGATCGAACCTTGCGCCGCGCTGCGCGCCTGGCCTCGCCGGCCCTTGTTCAGTCGACCCGCCTTGGGCCGCGCATCCGCCCCCGCATCAGGCTTGGGGCGAATGCCTAGGGCTTTTTTGGCCAGGTGGGCACGGCTCGGCGAGCGCCTGTCGGCAGTGCGGGTGCGGGCATGTCGCCCCATTGGCCCTGGCCTTCAGGTGCATCATTGGGCTTGGGTGATTGACCGCCAGCGGGCGGCGTTGCAGGCGGGGATTGCTCCTGGCGGCGATGGCGCAGGGCAAATTCCGCGACGGCTTCGATATCTTCTTCGCTGATGGCCGTAGCGCCCCGCCAAGCCGCATGGGCACGGGCGCCACGCAGCCAGACCAGGTCTGCGCGCAAGCCGTCCACACCAGCGGCAAAGCAGCGCTCGGTAATCTGCGCCAGCGCCTGGTCATCCAGCGGGATGCTCTCCAACAGCGCCCGTGCCTGGGTGCAGCGCTCGCGCAACGCGGCCTGCTGATCGGCCCATTGCTCGCAGAAACCCTGGGGATCGTTGTCGAAATCCAGGCGGCGACGGATGATCTGCCCACGCTCGGCGGGCTGGGTGTGCCCGCTCAGCGCCACGTTGAAACCAAACCGGTCGAGCAATTGCGGGCGCAACTCGCCCTCTTCCGGGTTCATGGTGCCGATCAACACAAAGCGCGCCGAATGCCGGTGGGAAATCCCGTCGCGCTCGATCAGGTTGGTGCCGCTGGCGGCCACGTCCAGCAGCAGGTCCACCAGATGGTCGGGCAGCAAGTTGACTTCATCGACATAGAGCACGCCACCGTCAGCCTTGGCCAGCACGCCCGGGGAAAACTGTGCGCGGCCCTCGCCGAGCGCCGCGTCCAGATCGAGGGTACCCACCAGCCGTTCCTCGGTAGCGCCCAAGGGCAGCGTGACGAACTGACCACTGGCGAGCAGGTCTGCCAGGCCGCGCGCCAGGGTGGACTTGGCCATGCCGCGCGGGCCTTCGATCAGCACGCCGCCAATTTTCGGGTCGATGGCGGTCAGGCACAGGGCCAGTTTCAGGTCATCGGCGCCGACAACGGCAGACAGCGGGAAATGCGGGAGGTCGGTCATCAACTGCCTTCTTCTATATCCAACAACAGGTTTTCCAACGCCTCACGGTACGCCCCGGGCTCCTGCCACAGGCCGCGCTGCTGGGCTTCGAGCATGCGCTCGGTCATGTCCCGCAGGGCATCCGGGTTGTGCTGCTGCACAAAGGCCCGGGTGTCCGGGTCGAGCAGATAGGCGTCGGCCAGCAACGCGTACTGATGATCGTCGATCAGCGCGGTGGTGGCGTCGAACGCGAACAGATTGTCCACGGTGGCCGCCATCTCGAACGCGCCTTTGTAGCCGTGGCGCTTCACCCCTTCGATCCACTTCGGGTTGGCCGCCCGGGCACGAATCACCCGGTTCAACTCTTCCTTCAGTGTGCGGACCTTCGGCAGGTCCGGCTGGCTGTGGTCGCCATGATAGCTGGCGGCCTTGTCGCCGCTCAGGGTTTCCACGGCGGCAAGCATACCGCCCTGGAATTGGTAGTAATCATTAGAGTCGAGCAAGTCATGCTCGCGGTTGTCCTGGTTCTGCAACACCGCCTGCACCTGGCTCAAGCGCTGGGCAAACTGTTCGCGGGCGGCGGTGCCGTCATCGGAGCCGCCATAGGCGTAGCCGCCCCAGTTCAGGTAAACCTCGGCCAGGTCTTCACGGCTCTGCCACAGGCGCCCGTCGATTGCGCCCTGCACACCGGCACCGTAGGCACCGGGCTTGGCGCCGAAGATCCGCCAGCCCGCCTGTTTCGCGGCGGCCTCCTCGTCCAGGCCCGACAGGCGCAAGGCCTCACGCTCGCTGCGCACCTTGGCCGCCAGCGGGTTCAGGTCGTCGGGCTCGTCCAGCGCGGCCACGGCTTGCACCGCCGCGTCGAACAGGCGGATCAGGTTGGCGAACGCATCGCGGAAGAACCCCGACACGCGCAACGTCACATCCACTCGTGGCCGGTCCAGCAGGCTGATCGGCAGGATTTCAAAGTCATCCACCCGCTGGCTGCCCGTGGCCCACACCGGGCGCACGCCCATCAGCGCCATGGCCTGGGCGATGTCGTCGCCGCCGGTGCGCATGGTGGCAGTGCCCCACACCGACAGGCCGAGTTGGCGCAGGTGGTCGCCGTGGTCTTGCAGGTGACGCTCAAGAATCAGGTTCGCCGACTGGAAGCCGATGCGCCACGCGGTGGTGGTCGGCAGATTGCGCACATCCACCGAGAAAAAGTTACGCCCGGTAGGCAGTACGTCCAGACGGCCCCGGCTCGGCGCGCCACTGGGGCCAGCCGGCACGAAACGCCCGCTCAGGGCATCCAGCAAGCCACGCATTTCCGCCGGGCCGCAAGCATCCAGGCGCGGCGCGACGACGATGCGCAAGCTCTCGATCACCGACTTGACGTCTTCCCAGCCGCGCTCTTCAAGCTGCTCCACCGGCCCTTCCAGCGCCTGCTCGATCAGGCGGGCGGCGTACAGTTCGAGGCGTTCGCGGGTGTCGCCTGCGGTGCGCCACAATTGCGTATCGATCTTCTGCAACACCTCGGGACGACGCCCGGTCCACGGCTCGGCCAGGGCACAATCCAGCGGGTCGAAGCCCAACTCAAAGGCCTTGGCCAGTACCCGCAGCAGGCTCGACTGCGGCCCACGACCATCGCCACGCGGAATGCGCAGCAACGCCAGCAAGGTGTCGATGCGCAACCGGCCCTCGGGCGACTCACCGAAGATGTGCAGGCCATCGCGAATCTGCGACTCCTTCAAGTCACACAGGTAAGTGTCCAGGCGTGGCAGCCAGATGGCGGCGTCGGCATCGTTGTCGAGGTTTTCGTCGAGAGCCAACTCTTGGTCGATACGGGTTTCCCGCACCAGCTTGAGGATATCTTTTTGCAGCTCGCGGGCGCGCCGTGGGTCGAGCAGTTGGGCTTCATAATATTCGTCGGCCAACAGCTCCAGGTCGCGCAGCGGCCCGTAGGTTTCGGCGCGCGTCAGCGGCGGCATCAGGTGGTCGATGATCACCGCCTGTGTACGGCGCTTGGCCTGGGCGCCCTCGCCCGGGTCGTTGACGATAAACGGGGAGATGTTCGGCAACGGCCCCAGCAGTGCGTCAGGCCAGCAATTTTCCGAAAGCCCGACGCCCTTGCCCGGCAGCCACTCCAGGTTGCCGTGCTTGCCGACGTGGATCACGCCGTGGGCGCCGTAGGTCTGGCGCAACCAGAAGTAGAACGCCAGGTAGCCATGGGGCGGCACCAGGTCGGGATCGTGATAAACCGCGCTGGCGTCCACTTGATAACCCCGGGCTGGCTGGATGCCAACGAAGGTCAGGCCAAAGCGCAGGCCGGCGATCATCATGCGGCCGTCGCGGAACATCGGGTCGTTATGGGGCGTGCCCCAGCGTGCCAACACCGCCTGGCGATTGGATTCGGGCAAGCGGTTGAACATCGCTTCATAGTCATCGAGCGCGAGGCTTTGATGACAGGGACGCAGGTCAAGGCTGTCGAGGTCATTGCTGACGCCGCCCAACAGCTCCTGAATCAACGCCGTGCCGCTCTCCGGCAGCACGTCCGGCAACGGATAACCTTCGATCTTCAAGGCCCGCAGGATATTCAGCGCGGCGGCCGGCGTGTCCAGCCCCACACCATTGCCGATACGTCCGTCCCGGGTCGGGTAGTTGGCGAGGATCAGCGCGATACGCTTTTCGCCATTCGGTACCCGCGCCAGATCGACCCAGCGCCGCGCAAGCTCGGCGACAAAGTCCATACGCTCAGGCTGCGCGCGGTAGCACACGACATCCGACTGACTGCGCTCGCTGCGCCAGGCCAGGTCCTTGAAGCTGATGGGCCGGCTGATGATGCGCCCGTCCAGTTCCGGCAAGGCAATGTGCATCGCCAGGTCGCGCGGGCCGAGGCCTTGTTCGCTGGCCTGCCAGCCGGGCTCGTTGTCCTGGGCGCAAATCGCCTGGATCACCGGGATGTTGCGGCGAAACGGCCGCAGGTGCGGCGCTTCGGGGCTGGATTGGGCAAAGCCGGTGGTGTTGAGAATCACCGAGGCGTGCACTTCGTCCAGCAGGTCCTCGACCACCGTCAGGCAGCCGGGTTCTTTCAAACTGGCCACCGCCATCGGCAACGGATTAAGGCCCGCCGCCTGCAAGCGCTGGCAAAACACATCGATAAAACCGGTATTGGCCGCCTGCAAATGGGAGCGGTAGAACAGCACCGCCGCCACCGGAACACCAGGTTGCCAGTCGGCTTGCCAATCGTTGAGACGGGCATTGGCTTTGTGCGGGTGATAAATCGCGGTACGCGGCAGGGTTTGTGGCTCGTCCCAGGCGTAATCGCGGCCCAGGTAGCCGGCCGCCAGGCAACGATAGAAATCCAGCGCATTGCCCAGGCCGCCCTGGCGCAGGAAGTGCCAAAGCCGGTCACGCTCCTCCACGCCCACGGTACTCAGGCCACTGAGTTCCGGGTCCGGGCGATCATCCCCCGGCACCAGGATCAGCTGCACACCGCGCTCGGCCAGCTCAACGAGGCGCTCGATACCGTACCGCCAATAGCCGATACCGCCGTGCAGCGAAATCAGGATGACCTTGGCGTGGCGCAGTACCTCGTCCACGTACAAGTCGACCGAGGCGTGGTTCTGCACCTGCATCGGGTTGGCCAGGCGCAGGCTCGGGTAATCCTCGGGCAACTGCTGGGCCGCTTCTGCCAGCAGCGCCAGGCTGGAGTCACCGCTGCACAGGATCACCAGCTCGGCGGGGGTTTGGCCAAGGTCGGCAATGTTGTCATCCGAGACGAAACCGCCGGGCTGGGTCCTGAGCAGGTGCATGATTTAAACGCTGAGGGCAGCGCGCAATTGCGCTTCGAGCAAGGCGGCGTCCAGTTCCTGGCCGATCAGCACCAGGTGCGTGGCGCGCGGCTCATCGGCGCGCCAGGCGCGGTCGAAGTGCTTGTCGAAACGCGTGCCCACGCCCTGGATCAGCAGGCGCATCGGCTTGTTCGGGATCGCCGCGAAACCCTTGACCCGCAGGATGCCGTGCTGGACCACCAGTTGGGTCAGGGCGTCGAGCAGCAGGCTTTCGTCTGCCTGGGGCAGTTCGATGGAGATCGAATCGAAGGCGTCGTGGTCGTGGTCGTCTTCACCTTCGTGGTGATGATCATGGTGGCTGTGGCGACCGTCGATGTGCTCTTCGGAGCCAGCGCCCAAGCCGATCAGCACGTCCAGCGGCAGGCGACCGCTGCTGGCTTCGATGATTTTTACCGCGGGCGGCAGCTCTTCAGCCACTTCCAGGCGCACACGGGCCAGGTCTTCAGGGCTGATCAGGTCGCACTTGTTGAGGATCACCAAGTCGGCGCTGGCCAGTTGGTCGGCGAACAGCTCGTGCAGTGGGGATTCGTGGTCCAGGTTCGGGTCGAGTTTGCGCTGAGCGTCAACCTGGTCCGGGAAAGCGGCGAAAGTGCCAGCGGCCACAGCCGGGCTGTCGACCACGGTGATCACCGCGTCAACGGTGCAGGCACTGCGGATTTCCGGCCACTGGAACGCCTGGACCAACGGTTTTGGCAGGGCCAGGCCTGAAGTTTCGATGAGGATATGGTCGAGGTCGCCGCGACGGGCCACCAGTTCGCGCATCACCGGGAAGAACTCTTCCTGGACGGTGCAGCACAGGCAGCCGTTGGCCAGCTCGTAGACGCGGCCGTTGGCTTCTTCCTCGGTGCAGCCGATGGAGCATTGCTTGAGGATTTCACCGTCAATGCCCAGCTCGCCGAACTCGTTGACGATCACCGCAATGCGGCGCCCCTGGGCGTTGTCCAGCATGTGGCGCAGCAAGGTGGTCTTGCCCGAGCCGAGGAAGCCGGTAACGATGGTGACGGGGAGTTTGGCCAGTGTTTTCATCGGATGCCCTTTGGGGCGGGCATACGGGACGAGTGGCCCTGCGCGGGTGCGCAGAAGCAGAATTCGCCACCGGATCACCCCGCCCGGTTGAAGTAGAAAATCGGTTGCGAGGCAGGTCTCCTGGCTTGGGGCTTGCCGACGGTGTGGCCGGCGCTGGCTGCGCCTTCCCGCCTTGTTCAGGCAGTGGCGTGGCAGTCAGATAAACCCTTTACAGTTGCGGGGGCAGCCGCGGCATCGACCGCGTTCCCTTCTTAGCTTCGGCCTGGGCCGAAGAACCTCGAACGTGCAAGGCTACGCAGTGCGCGGGGACGGGTCAATGTCCGAGCGCTTGGCGCGAAGCAGCGCCAGGCGCTCCAGCATGCCCTCGCTCGCTGCCGGCCCGGCTTGCACGCTGCATTGTTCAACGGGCACACGCGCCCCGCTACCGGCTTCCACCACCGCCACTTCCACTGGGCGCCGGGTTTCCCGGTCGACCAACTGCAGGCTTTCACCTTCGGTGGCGAAGTGGCGGTTGCCCCAGCCGATAAACGCCATGATCACCACCCGGAAATCCTCGCCCACCGGCGTCGGCACGTACTCGAAACGCGGCGGCCGCTCGCTGTATTGCCGGCGCTCCAGCAGGCCGGCATCCACCAGGCTGTTAAGCCGGCGCGTGAGCATGTTGGGGGCAATCTCCAGGCTCTGGGAGAACTCGTCAAAGCGCCGCAAGCCTTGCAGCGCATCGCGCATGATCAGGATGCTCCACCACTCGCCTACCCTTTCCACTCCACGGGCTACCGGGCATTCGGCATTTACCAGTGACTTACGTTGCATTGCAGTTCCTCTGTGGGGCGGCCCCGAAAATTTAAGCTGTTCGATGTTACTTTCATAATGATAGTTTCGTCGCAGCATTGCTACCAAACTGAAATGGCGGAGCTAAGCGATCATGAATAAGCGAATTGTTGTGACCGGCATGGGTGCAGTCACCCCGCTGGCAACCGGCGTGGAGCAGACCTGGAAACGCCTGTTGGCAGGTGAATCCGGGATCCGCAGGCTACCCGAGGCCTTGGTCGGTGACTTGGCAATCAGCATTGGCGGCCAGGTGCTGGGCCGGGATCAGGACCCGCACGCCGGGTTTGACTCCGACAGCGTGATCCCCGCCAAAGAGCAACGCAAGATGGATCGGTTCATCGTGTTCGCCCTCGCCGCAGCGCAGGAAGCCCTGGCGCAGGCGGGCTGGGCGCCGCAAACCGCATCCCAGCAAGAACGCACCGCGACGATTATTGCTTCCGGCGTCGGTGGTTTCCCGGCGATTGCCGAGGCGGTGCGCACCGCTGACAGCAAAGGGCCGCGCCGCCTGTCGCCGTTCACGATCCCGTCATTCCTCGGCAACATGGCCGCCGGGCATGTGTCGATCCAGCATCAGCTGAAAGGCCCGCTTGGCTCCCCCGTCACCGCGTGCGCCGCCGGCGTACAAGCCATTGGTGATGCCGCGCGCATGATCCGCGCCGGCGAAATCGACATCGCCGTGTGTGGCGGCGCCGAAGCTTGCATCCACCGCGTCAGCCTGGGCGGCTTTGCCGCGGCGCGGGCGCTGTCCAGCGATTACAACGACACGCCGGCGCTCGCTTCCCGCCCATTTGATCAAGGCCGCGACGGGTTTGTGATGGGCGAAGGTGCCGGGTTACTGGTGATCGAAGAACTGGAGCATGCGCTGGCCCGGGGCGCGACGCCGATTGCGGAGCTGGTGGGATACGGCACCAGTGCCGATGCCTATCACATGACTTCAGGGCCCGAAGACGGCTCCGGCGCACGTCGTGCAATGGAGGCGGCGATTGCCCAAGCGGGGATCACCCCGGCACAGATCCAGCATTTGAACGCCCATGCCACCTCCACACCTGTCGGCGACAACGGTGAGCTGGCGGCGATCAATACGCTGTTCGGCGCCGATTCGAGTGTCGCTATCAGTGCCACAAAATCGGCGACCGGCCATCTGTTGGGCGCTGCGGGCGGGATTGAAGCGATCTTCACCGTGCTTGCCCTGCGTGACCAGATAGCCCCGGCCACCCTCAACCTGGACAACCCGGACCCGGCCGCCGCCGGGCTGAATCTGGTGCGTGGCCAGGCCCGGCCGCTGCCGATTGAATACGCGATTTCCAACGGGTTCGGGTTTGGTGGCGTGAATGCCAGTGTGCTGTTCAAGCGCTGGCAGTAAACCGGCGATTTGACGCCCATCGCCCGCCCATGCTCTCCTACACATCTTGTTTCGGGTGCCCTTCACAGGGTGAAACGGGAAACCGGTGAGTCATGTGCCCTTACTCAAGGGCGTGACGAGTCCGGTGCTGCCCCCGCAACGGTAAGCGAGTGAAACATCAAATCCACTGTGCCTGTACGGCATGGGAAGGTGATGTTTTAAGGCCCAGGCCCCTCGCAAGCCCGGAGACCGGCCCGAAAAAATCAGATAACAAACCCGCGGTGGGCGGGCGCTGTTCGGAACCCTGCGTGCCTGGCTCGCGGGGTTTTCATGCGCTCGTGTCACCCTGAAACCCAGAAGGGACGCGCCATGTCGATCATCAGCAGCACTGCCTCTACCGCCAGCACCACTGCCACTTTGAGCCAACGCCTGACCGCCGCCATCGGTGCGTCGATTCTTGGCGCGTGCCTGGTGTATTTCGCCGGTTTCTCGCACATCGAAGCGGTGCACAACGCCGCCCACGATACCCGCCACAGCGCTGCGTTCCCGTGCCACTGAGACCTGCCGACATGATCAAGCGTATCGCTCAAACCGCAGGTTTCACCGGTCTTCTGGCCGCCTTGTTGCTGACGTTGCTGCAAAGCTTTTGGGTCGCCCCGCTGATTTTGCAGGCGGAAACCTACGAAAACGCCCCGGCCGCTACCGAAGTGCATGAACACGCCGGCGCTGCCGCTCACACCCACGACGCCGAAGCCTGGGAGCCGGAAGACGGCTGGCAGCGCGTGCTGTCTACCACGGGCGGCAATTTGGTGGTCGCGGTAGGTTTTGCCCTGATGCTTGCCGGCCTGTACACCCTGCGCGCCCCGACCCGCACGGCTCAAGGCCTGCTTTGGGGCCTGGCCGGTTACGCCACGTTCGTGCTGGCGCCAACCCTCGGTTTGCCGCCTGAACTGCCGGGTACCGCTGCGGCAGACCTGGCACAACGGCAAATCTGGTGGATCGGCACTGCGGCCTCCACCGCGGCCGGTATCGCGCTGATCGTGTTTGGTCGCAACTGGCTGCTGAAAGTGCTGGGCGTGGCGATCCTGGCGGTGCCCCACGTGATCGGCGCGCCACAGCCGGAAGTCCACTCGATGCTGGCGCCGGAAGCCCTGGAAGCTCAGTTCAAGATTGCCTCGCAACTGACCAACGTGGCCTTCTGGCTGGCGCTGGGCCTGATCAGTGCCTGGTTGTTCCGCCGTAACCGTGATGATCAGTACGCGGCATGATCCTGGCAGTTGGCCTGGGTTGCCAGCGGGGTTGTCCTGTCGACGCCCTGCTCGACCTGTTCAATGCCGCCCTTGCCGAGGGTGGCATTGAGCGCCAGCGAATTACCGCGCTGGCCAGTCTTGATCGCAAGCAGGATGAGCCGGGGCTGCTCGCACTCGCCCAGGCGCTGGAACTGCCTTTGACGTTTTTCAGTGCGGCGCAACTGGTGCCTTACGAAGATCGATTGAGCCATAAGTCAGAGACTGTATTTGCCCATACCGGCTGCTACGGCATCGCCGAAAGTGCTGCCTTGGCGTTGGCTGAACAGCTGTCCCGACGCCCCGCCACCTTATTGGTCACCCGCCAAAAAACCGCCCAGGCCACCTTTGCATTGGCTTGCGCCGGCTGAATTCCCGATAATCATCAGCTTCCATCATGAGCATTCTTCATCTGAAGCCCTGCTCGCGTGCTTTTTTCACAGGAACATATCCATGACTGTCTTTTTCATCGGCGCAGGTCCAGGCGACCCGGAACTGATTACCGTCAAGGGCCAGCGGCTGATTCGCAGTTGCCCGGTGATCATCTATGCCGGTTCGCTGGTTCCGGCGGCGGTGCTTGAGGGCCATCAGGCGGAAGTCGTGGTCAACAGCGCTGAATTGCATCTGGAGCAGATCATCGAGCTGATCAAGACCGCCCACGGAAAAGGCCAGGATGTGGCGCGGGTGCATTCCGGGGATCCGAGTCTGTATGGGGCGATCGGCGAGCAGATTCGCGTGTTGCGCGAGCTGGGGATTGCGTTCCAGATCATTCCCGGGGTGACGGCCGTGGCGGCCTGTGCGGCGTTGCTGGAGGCTGAGCTGACGCTGCCGGACATCGCTCAAAGCGTGATCCTGACGCGTTATGCCGACAAGACCGCAATGCCGGCAGGTGAAGCGTTCGCCAGCCTGGCGCAGCATGGCACGACGATGGCGATCCACCTGGGCGTGAATCACCTGGAGAAGATCGTGGCTGAGTTGTTGCCTCACTATGGCGCGGACTGCCCGATTGCCGTGGTGCATCGGGCGACCTGGCCGGATCAGGATTGGGCTGTCGGCACCCTGGCCGATATTGCCGGGAAAGTCGCGGCCAAGGGCTTTCGGCGTACGGCGCTGATTCTGGTAGGCCGGGTGCTGGCCAGTGACAGCTTCAGCGAGTCCTCGCTGTATCGCGCCGGCCATGCCCACCTCTACCGCCCCTGAAGGAGCATAGAACCAAATGTGGGAGCGGGCTTGCTCGCGAATGCGTCGGGCCAGTCAATATAGGTGTCGACTGATCCACCGCGTTCGCGAGCAAGCCCGCTCCCACACTTGATCTTCTTCGTTAAGAAGATTGTGTAACAAACTGAATAACAAGCATAAAAAAACGGCGCTCACGGGGCGCCGTTTTTTATGTCCGCAGTGAACACCTTACTTAGTAGTAGGCGTTTTCTTTCTGCGTATGGTCAGTCACATCACGCACGCCCTTAAGCTCTGGAACGCGCTCCAGCAAGGTGCGCTCGATGCCTTCACGCAAGGTCACGTCTGCCTGGCCGCAGCCCTGGCAACCGCCACCAAACTTCAGCACGGCGATCCCGTCATCCACCACATCGATCAGGCTTACCTGACCGCCGTGGCTGGCCAGCCCCGGGTTGATCTCGGTTTGCAGGTAATAGTTGATGCGCTCGTTGATCGGGCTGTCCGCATTAACATTCGGCACCTTGGCGTTCGGCGCCTTGATGGTCAGTTGGCCACCCATGCGATCAGTGGCGTAATCCACCACGGCATCGTCAAGGAACGCTTCACTGAACGCATCGATATACGCCGTGAAGCTTTTCAGCCCCAGCGCCGTGTCTTCAGGTTTTTCTTCACCCGGCTTGCAGTAGGCAATGCACGTCTCGGCGTACTGGGTGCCGGGCTGGGTGATAAAGACGCGGATGCCGATACCCGGGGTGTTCTGCTTCGACAGCAGGTCAGCCAGGTAATCGTGGGCGGCGTCGGTAATGGTTATGGCAGTCATGGAAACTCCTCACAGGCTTGCCGGCAGTTTACGCCAAATTATTACCGAGGTACAAAGTCCTAGTAATTTTGTCGGAAAAGACTTTCGCCCCCGATCAAAGGTTTTCATAACGGTTCATGTCCAGCACACCCTCTTCCACCGGTGTGGTTTCGCGGATGTACTGCGACAGGTCGTGGAAATACTGCCAGAACAACGGGTGACTGCGACGGATGCCCCAGCGGTCGACAATCTTCTCGAAACGATTGGCGTCCTTGGCGTTCTCCAGGGCGGCGACAAACTCCGGCACTTGCTCCGCAGGAATGTTGAACATGAAGTTCGGGTAGCTGCTCAGCACCCCGGGATAGACGGTCGCCGTGTCCAGGCCCGGCTGGTAACGATAAGCCTCACCCAGCATGAAGGCCACGTTGCTGTGGGCGCGGTTGCGCAACAGACTGTAGACCTCGCGTTTGCCGCTGTGGGTTTCGATGCGCAGCATCGTGGCTTCCGGCAACTGGTCGATCACCTTGAGCCCCGCCGCCGGGCGGTTGGTCAGGCGGCTGAGGGCCTGCTCGGCGTCCTGCAACGCCGGGTCGATGCCAGGGCGCGAGCAATAGGCGCTGACGCAGCGGTTGATCGGGTCCGGGCTGGCGTTCAGGTCGCCGTAACGGGCCAGCAACTGGTTGGCAAAGTCACGCTTGGGGTCTTTTTCATCGAGCTTTAGGCCCGTGGGCTTGTCATCGTCGATGGCCTCATAGTCCAGCCACAGCTTGACCTTGCCGCTGTTCTGGTACCAATCGTCGAGGAAGTCATCGCGGGAATCGGCCGGCATCAACCGCAGGAAGTTCTGCTCGGCGCCATTGCGGATCAGGTCGAAATACAGACGCGTCTGGGCCTGATGGGAGACGTTGCCGAACACATCGAAATTCACCGCCAACTGGTAATAGGTGCGCTCCAGCAACGGATAGTCGAACAGCCACATCGTTTGCGGCACTTCGCCGATCAAGCCCTTGGTCACCGACGCACTGTCAAAGTGGCGGAAGATCGTCAGCAGCGCGTTGTCATTGCCGGCCCACAGGCTCGACCAACTCGGCGGCGGCACGTCGGCATAGCTGTCCCGGCGCAACGCCTCGTACTCATTACGCTTGTCGCGGTATTTGATCCAGAGGCTGAGCACGCTGCCCACATCATCAATCTGCCCCGGCATCGCCAGCAACGGCGTGGCCTGGCCGCGGTAACGGGCATCGGTGATGTACAAGTCGTGGTCTGGGTCCTGGAACAGGGTCCAGAAGTTGTCACGGATCACGTCCGTGGCGATTTGGCCCCGGCACACCGGCCCGCGAATAAAGGTGCGCACGAAGTATTCAGCGTTATCCAGCATGAACTGGTAACGCGCCTTGGCCGGAATCGCCTCGAAGGTCTCGAACGGGTTGGCCCGGCGGCCCGGCCCGTAACCCGGCAACGCGTGCACCTGCCAGTCATCGGTATAGAACAGCGACTTGATCCGGGCCATTTTCTCGGCGCTGAACGGATAGGTGATGTGGGTCTTGTGCACGATCACGCCCTGTACTGGCCACAGGCGGTAGTAAATCTGGGTGCCGGGGTCGTCGTTGGGACGGCGGGTGTTGATCAGGTCGATCGGCTGGCCACTGGGCGTACGAGAGCGTACCCACTGGAAGAAATGCCCCGGCTCGCCGCCTTCAAAGTAGATGTGGGCGAGAAACAGGTGCTCGAACAACCAGCGCGCTACCAGGCTTTCCCGGGCGCCGGGCTAGTTGAACAGGTTTTCCCACTGCTGTACTTGCAGGGCTTCCTGGGCACTCGGCGCCAGGCCTTGTTCGTCGATCGGCGCACCGGAGGCCAGCCAGCGCTGCAAGGTCTGGTACTGCTGGTCGGTCAGGCCGGTGACCGCCAGCGGCATGCCTTCTTTGGGGTGCGAACCGGCGTAGGCATTGAATTCGCCCGGCATCGGGCACGTGTTTTCGCGGTTCAGGCCCAGCACAATGTCATCCGGCAGCTTGGCGTTGGGCTGCAACGGCGCGTTATGCCCCAGCTCCAGCATCCGTGCCATCAGTGCGGCCTGGCTGCCCTGGGCATCCAGCACCGAGTAGAAGCCCTTCTGCTGCCAGGCGGCCTTGCCGAAGGCGTCATAGAACAGGCGCGTAGGTTGGCTGGCCTGGCTGCGCTCGCCGTCGTACACCGGCACTTTGGTGGCGCCGCGGGCCGCGCCTTCGGCACTGCCCAGGTTGAGCTGGCAGGCCGAGTCATAACAGGCGTGGCAGGCCACGCATTTCTCGGTGAAGATTGGCTGGATATCACGGGTATAAGAGATCGCCGGGGCGGGACCTTCTGCCTGTGCGGTGAGAGCGAACAGCGCAAACGCGGCGCTGGCGATAAGGCGAAGTGACATGTTCCCGGTCCCGATTCAATGCGTACAGTGAAAAACCCGGCGATTCTACCGATGTAACATCCTCGACAACATGAGCGATATTCATGCAAAACCGGTGCATGCTCTAAAAGCGCACAGGTTTGCTATGATCTTCGCCCTCCGTAATACCTGACCAGAGTAGTCCCATGCCCGATCGTAGCGCTCGTCTGCAAGCCCTCCACCAAACCCTCAAGGAACGCATCCTGATCCTCGACGGCGGCATGGGCACGATGATCCAGAGCTATAAGCTGGAAGAGCAAGACTACCGTGGCAAACGCTTCGCTGACTGGCCGAGCGATGTCAAGGGCAATAACGACCTGCTGGTGATCACCCGTCCGGACGTGATCGGCGGCATCGAAAAAGCCTACCTGGATGCCGGCGCCGACATCCTGGAAACCAACACCTTCAACGCCACGCGCATTTCCATGGCCGACTATGGCATGGAGGAGCTGGCCTACGAGTTAAACGTAGAAGGCGCACGCCTGGCCCGCAAGATCGCCGACGCCAAGACCCTTGAAAACCCGGCCAAGCCGCGTTTCGTCGCCGGCGTGCTCGGCCCGACCAGCCGCACCTGCTCGCTGTCGCCCGACGTGAACAACCCCGGCTACCGCAACGTGACCTTCGATGAGCTGGTGGAAAACTACACCGAGGCCACCAAGGGCCTGATCGAGGGCGGCGCCGACCTGATCCTGATCGAGACCATCTTCGACACCCTCAACGCCAAGGCTGCGATCTTCGCCGTGCAGGGCGTGTTCGAGGCGCTGAACGTAGAACTGCCGATCATGATCTCCGGCACCATCACCGACGCCTCCGGCCGTACGTTGTCGGGCCAGACCACCGAAGCCTTCTGGAACTCGGTCAGCCACGCCAAGCCGCTGTCGGTGGGCCTGAACTGCGCCCTGGGCGCCAGCGAGTTGCGCCCGTACCTGGAAGAGTTGTCGAACAAGGCCAACACCCACGTTTCCGCGCACCCGAACGCCGGCCTGC
Organism: Pseudomonas sp. ADAK13; assembly: GCF_012935715.1. Lineage (NCBI taxonomy): Bacteria > Pseudomonadati > Pseudomonadota > Gammaproteobacteria > Pseudomonadales > Pseudomonadaceae > Pseudomonas > Pseudomonas sp. ADAK13. The sequence goes on along the minus strand of NZ_CP052860.1, from coordinate 5,328,737 downwards.
CCAACGAATTCGGCGAGTACGACGAACTGCCGTCGCAAACTGCCAAGGTCATCGAAGAGTTCGCCCAGAGCGGCTTCCTCAACATCGTCGGCGGCTGCTGCGGTACCACGCCGGGCCACATCGAAGCCATCGCCAAGGCCGTGGCCGGTTACGCCCCGCGTCCGATCCCGGACATCCCCAAGGCGTGCCGCCTGTCGGGCCTGGAACCGTTCACGATTGATCGCCGCTCGTTGTTCGTCAACGTCGGCGAGCGCACCAATATCACCGGCTCCGCCCGCTTCGCCCGCCTGATCCGCGAAGACAACTACACCGAAGCCCTGGAAGTCGCCCTGCAGCAGGTGGAAGCCGGCGCCCAGGTGATCGACATCAACATGGACGAAGGCATGCTGGATTCGAAGAAGGCCATGGTGACCTTCCTCAACCTGATTGCCGGCGAACCGGACATCTCCCGCGTACCGATCATGATCGACTCCTCCAAGTGGGAAGTGATCGAAGCCGGCCTGAAATGCATCCAGGGCAAGGGCATCGTCAACTCCATCAGCATGAAGGAAGGCGTCGAGCAGTTCATTCACCACGCCAAGCTGTGCAAGCGCTACGGCGCTGCAGTGGTGGTGATGGCCTTCGACGAAGCCGGCCAGGCCGACACCGAGGCGCGCAAGAAAGAGATCTGCAAACGCTCCTACGACATCCTGGTGAACGAAGTCGGCTTCCCTCCGGAAGACATCATCTTCGACCCGAACATCTTCGCGGTGGCCACCGGTATCGAAGAGCACAACAACTACGCCGTCGACTTCATCAACGCCTGTGCCTACATCCGCGACGAGCTGCCGTATGCACTGACCTCGGGCGGCGTGTCCAACGTGTCGTTCTCGTTCCGGGGCAACAACCCGGTGCGCGAGGCGATCCACTCGGTGTTCCTGCTGTATGCGATCCGCAATGGCCTGAGCATGGGTATCGTCAACGCCGGCCAACTGGAAATCTACGACCAGATCCCGGTCGAGCTGCGCGACGCCGTGGAAGACGTGGTGCTCAACCGCACGCCGGAAGGCACCGACGCCCTCCTCGCCATCGCCGACAAGTACAAGGGCGACGGCAGCGTCAAGGAAGCCGAGACCGAAGAGTGGCGTGGCTGGGACGTCAACAAACGCCTGGAACACGCGCTGGTCAAGGGCATCACCACCCACATCGTCGAAGACACCGAAGAATCCCGGCAGTCGTTCGCGCGCCCGATCGAGGTGATCGAAGGCCCGCTGATGTCCGGCATGAACATCGTCGGCGACCTGTTCGGCGCCGGCAAAATGTTCCTGCCCCAGGTGGTGAAATCCGCCCGGGTGATGAAGCAGGCCGTGGCCCACTTGATCCCCTTCATCGAGCTGGAAAAAGGCGACAAGCCGGAAGCCAAGGGCAAGATCCTGATGGCCACCGTCAAGGGCGACGTGCACGACATCGGCAAGAACATCGTCGGCGTGGTGCTGGGTTGCAACGGCTACGACATTGTCGACCTGGGCGTAATGGTGCCGGCCGAGAAGATCCTGCAAGTGGCCAAGGAACAGAAGTGCGACATCATCGGCCTGTCCGGCCTGATCACGCCTTCCCTTGACGAGATGGTGCACGTCGCCCGCGAGATGCAGCGCCAGGATTTCCACCTGCCGCTGATGATCGGTGGCGCCACCACCTCCAAGGCCCACACGGCGGTGAAGATCGAACCGAAGTACAGCAATGACGCCGTGATCTACGTCACCGACGCGTCCCGCGCCGTGGGCGTGGCCACCCAGTTGTTGTCCAAGGAATTGAAGGCCGGTTTTGTCGAGAAAACCCGCCTGGAATACATCGACGTGCGCGAGCGCACCTCCAACCGCAGCGCCCGCACCGAGCGACTGAGCTACCCGGCGGCGATTGCCAAGAAGCCGCAGTTCGACTGGAGCACGTACACGCCGGTCAAGCCGACCTTTACCGGTTCCAAAGTGCTGGACAATATCGACCTTAACGTCCTGGCCGAGTACATCGACTGGACGCCGTTCTTCATTTCCTGGGACCTGGCCGGCAAATTCCCGCGCATCCTTGAAGACGAAGTGGTCGGTGAAGCCGCCACCGCGCTGTACGCCGATGCCCAGGAAATGCTCAAGAAGCTGATCGACGAAAAGCTCATCAGCGCCCGCGCCGTGGTCGGTTTCTGGCCGACCAACCAGGTGCAGGACGATGACCTGGAAGTCTACGACGACGATGGCCAGCCGATTGCCAAACTGCACCACCTGCGCCAGCAGATCATCAAGACCGACGGCAAGCCCAACTTCTCCCTGGCCGACTTCGTGGCGCCCAAGGACAGCGGCGTGACCGACTACATCGGCGGTTTCATCACCACCGCCGGCATCGGCGCCGAAGAAGTCGCCAAGGCCTACCAGGACGCTGGCGACGACTACAACTCGATCATGGTCAAGGCCCTGGCCGACCGCCTGGCCGAAGCCTGCGCCGAGTGGCTGCACCAGCAGGTGCGTAAAGAGCACTGGGGCTACGCCAAGGACGAGCAACTGGATAACGAAGCGCTGATCAAGGAACAGTACAGCGGCATCCGCCCTGCTCCAGGCTACCCGGCGTGCCCGGATCACACCGAGAAGGCCCAGTTGTTCCAACTTCTGGACCCTGAAGCCCGCGAAATGCAGGCCGGCCGCAGCGGCGTGTTCCTCACCGAGCACTACGCGATGTTCCCGGCAGCGGCGGTCAGCGGCTGGTACTTCGCCCACCCGCAGGCGCAGTACTTTGCCGTGGGCAAGATCGACAAGGATCAGGTGGCGAGCTACACCGCGCGCAAGGATCAGGACTTGAGTGTGACCGAGCGCTGGCTGGCGCCAAACCTGGGTTACGACAACTGATCGCGGGATTGACTATGCTGTCCATACACACCTTTACCGGGGGATGTATGGACGATCCAGCCAACCAAAAGCCACCGACGTTCTGGCAGATGCTTCACAGCGTCATGGCCGCCGCCTTCGGCGTGCAAAGCGGCAAAAACCGCGCCCGCGACTTTACCCACGGCAAGCCCAGTCACTTTGTGGTGCTGGGCGTTCTGTTCACTGCCGTCTTTGCCTTGACCCTGTTTGGTATCGTCAAGCTGGTGCTGCACCTGGCCGGGGTTTGAGCCCGGTCAGTGCATCAGCAATTGCAGGCTGAACGGGTAACGGTAGGTGGCTGGCTTGCCCTGGGCCGACAGCGCACGAAAATCCACACCGTAGTCCTCGCGCCCCTGCAACTGCAAAAGGCGCGTGGCGTGTGGTGGGTCAATCATTCGAAAGAGCCCGAGCCTGCGCTCACGCCCGCCGTACTGCGCCATGTCCAGCCCACGGGCATCGTCATGCAGCACCACCATCGCCCAACCGCCGAGGGTAAAGTGCCCGGCCACCAGCACACTCAGGCGTCCGTCAAGACGCGCCTGCAACGCTTCAGGCGAGCTGTTGACCGCGCTGAATAACACTTCCCTGCCCGGCGCTCGCCCGGCCTCCTTGAGTGCGTCCATCGCCCCCAACGCCATTTCGTCATTGGCCGACCACACCAACGCTGTCTGTGGGTAACGTTTGAAGAGCTGTGTGGCCTGGTCGAAGGCCCGCTGGCGGCTCCACTCGCCATACACCAACTGGCGCAGGCGCACCTGCGGGTTGTCGGCCAGGGCGCGCTGCAAACCCCGTTCACGCAGTTGAGCGGCAGGTGTGGTCTTGGCGCCGGAGAACGCAATCAGGTCGAGGGTCTGGCCAGGGGCGACAGGGCCATGCAGGCGCAACAGCTGCGTGAGCATCAGGTAGCCCGCCTCCTCGTCGTCGGCGACCATGCTGCCGATCCAGTTGGGGTACTTGCCCGCGCCGAGCAATTGGGTCTGATCGGCCGTCAGCGCGTTATTGACGATCAGCAGCTTGACCCCACTGCCCTCGGACAGGCGCAGGATCTGCGGGGCGATGTATTGCTCGTTGACCAGCACCAGGTAGTCCGGGCGCTGACTGCCCTGCAGCGCCTCGCGGGCTTGGGAAAGGGTAGTCTCGGGGTTGCGCTCGGAATAGCGCACACGCAAATCCAGGCCGAGGTCCCTGGCGGCGGCCTGCATGAATTGCGCGTAGCTGACCCAGAAGGTCTCGGTCGAATTGCCAGGGTTGAGAAACACCACCGATGTCGCCTGGGCAATGGCCCAGAACGGCATGCTCAGCACCAGCAAGCACTTGCAGAGAACCTTCAACATCGTTGCCTGAGCCCTTCGGAATGACAGCCCATGATAATGGCATCGGGCCGGTCAATCTCGGTTAATTGCCGATTGTCGGACAATCCAGCTCGGGTAACACCCCTTTATTGATGGCTGACCCAGAACACGGCAGTGGAAACCACCAGGATAATCAGGAACAAAATGGCCCAGGCATCGACACTGCTGTCACTTTTTCGGGCTTTGGTCGGATTGCTCATAGCATCGCCTCTTGTCGGTTTTATAGGTGATTGCACAAAGACACGAGCACAGTAAAGTTCATGATTGCCCGCATGACAAATGTGGGTATCGCGATAACGGTTCTCATTAGGCGTTTTGGTTATTTGCATATACTCAAACATCACTTTTGCGCATAAACGCAAACTGGTATCGTGCGCCGGCTCCGTTGGGAGTGCGCGGCCGTGCGCGCAGATTTGCCGAGAACAGGACCTATATGTACGTATACGACGAATACGATCAGCGCATCATCGAGGACCGCGTCAAGCAGTTCCGTGATCAGACCCGACGCTATCTGGCAGGTGAACTGAGCGAAGAAGAGTTCCGCCCTCTGCGCCTGCAAAATGGCCTTTATGTTCAGCGCTTTGCACCGATGCTGCGGGTTGCCGTGCCTTATGGCCAACTGACTTCCCGTCAGACGCGCATGATGGCCAAGATTGCCCGCGACTTCGACAAAGGCTACGCCCACATCAGTACCCGCCAGAACGTCCAGTTCAACTGGCCGGCCCTGGAAGACGTGCCGGACATCCTGGCTGAATTGGCCACCGTGCAGATGCACGCCATTCAGACCAGCGGTAACTGCCTGCGCAACGTGACCACCGACCAATTCGCCGGCGTTGCCGCTGACGAACTGATCGACCCGCGCCCGTGGTGTGAAATCGTCCGTCAATGGACCACCTTCCACCCGGAATTCGCCTACCTGCCGCGCAAGTTCAAGATCGCCATCAATGGCTCGACCTCGGACCGCGCCGCCATCGAAGTGCACGACATCGGCCTGGAGCCGGTGCATAACGCCGCTGGCGAACTGGGCTTCCGTGTGCTCGTCGGCGGTGGCCTTGGCCGTACGCCGGTGGTCGGTGCCTTCATCAACGAATTCCTGCCGTGGCAGGACCTGTTGAGCTACCTCGACGCGATCCTGCGGGTGTACAACCGCTATGGCCGTCGTGACAACAAGTACAAGGCCCGGATCAAGATCCTGGTGAAAGCGCTGACCCCTGAGGTGTTCGCCCAGAAAGTCGACGCCGAGATGGAACACCTGCGCGGCGGCCAGACCACCCTGACCGACGCCGAAGTGCATCGCGTCGCCAAGCATTTCGTCGACCCGGACTACAAGGCGCTGAGCAATCAGGACGCCGAGTTGGCCGAACTCGACCAGCAGCACCCAGGTTTCGCCCGCTGGCGCACCCGCAACACCCTGGCCCACAAAAAGCCGGGCTATGTGGCCGTGACCCTGTCGCTGAAACCTACCGGTGTTGCACCGGGTGACATCACCGACAAGCAACTGGACGGCGTCGCCGACCTGGCCGAGCGCTACAGCTTCGGCCAACTGCGCACCTCCCACGAGCAGAACATCATCCTCGCCGACGTTGAACAGTCTCAACTGTTCAACCTGTGGGGCGAGCTGCGCGAGCAGGGTTTTGCCACGCCGAACATCGGCCTGCTGACCGACATCATCTGCTGCCCGGGTGGCGACTTCTGCTCCCTGGCCAACGCCAAGTCGATCCCGATTGCCGAATCCATCCAGCGCCGTTTCGACGACCTGGACTACCTGTTCGACATCGGCGAGCTGGACCTGAACATCTCCGGTTGCATGAACGCCTGTGGTCACCACCACGTCGGCCACATCGGCATCCTGGGCGTGGACAAGAAAGGCGAAGAATTCTACCAAGTGTCCCTGGGTGGCAGCGCCAGCCGCGATGCGAGCCTGGGCAAGATCCTCGGCCCGTCCTTCGCCCAGGAAGCCATGCCTGACGTGATCGGCAAGCTGATCGACGTGTACGTTGAACAGCGCACCGAAGATGAGCGTTTCATCGACACCTACCAGCGCATCGGCATTGACCTGTTCAAGGAGCGCGTCTATGCAGCGAATCATTAAGAACAACGAAGTCGTCGACGAAACCTGGCACCTGCTGCCCAAGGATGCGAGTTTCGATGGCATCTCCAACTGCGACGACCTGATCGTGCCGCTGGCCCTGTGGCGCGAGCACGCTCACGCCCTGAAAGCCCGCGACGGCGGCCTGGGCGTGTGGCTGGATGCCGATGAAGAAGCCGAAGAGATCGGTGATGACGTGGAGCATTTCCAGGTGATCGCCCTGAACTTCCCGGCCTTCACCGACGGTCGCAACTACTCCAATGCCCGCCTGCTGCGTGACCGCTACGGTTACAAGGCCGAGTTGCGGGCAATTGGCGACGTGCTGCGCGACCAACTGTTCTACCTGCGCCGCTGCGGGTTCGATGCCTTCGCCTTGCGCGCCGACAAAGACCCGTACGAAGCACTGGAAAGCCTCAAGGATTTCTCGGTGACGTACCAGGCTGCAACGGATGAACCGCTGCCGTTGTTCCGCCGCCGGTAACCGCTGGAAGCCGTCTGAATACCCCTCATTGAGGGGTATTTTTTTGCCCGGGTTTTCTATTCGCTCTCCAGACTGAGCGTGACCAGCGCATCGTCGTTGAGGTCGGCGGCAAACTTGCCCATCAGCCGCACCAGGTCATCAATATCCTGCTGCTCCCAGTTGGCGAAGATAGCCATGCCCATGCGGGTCCGCGCCTCATCCACCCGATCCGTCATCGCCTTGCCCTCTGGGGTGATAACCGACTCGCGCACCCGGCGGTCCTTGGCGCTTTCCTGGCGGTCGACCAGGCCAAGGCTCTCCAGCTTCGCCACTTGGCGGCTGACCGTGGTGTAGTCGCGCCCCACGCGGTCGGCCAACTCCACAACGCCGATCGGCCCCAACCGCTCCACCAGCACCACCAGCGGAAACAGGGCCCGATCGAGGGCTATCCCGGCCTCGCGGACCATCACTTCGTCGCGCTGGGGGCGGTTCATCGCGCCGACAATTTCAATCAGCGCCCCGTGAAGCTCGCGAATCTGACGACCAATAGGTGTATTTTGCACGTTTTCTGTTGACACGGATTTTTCCTTGCTCAAATATATGTGCATATTACATATAAAGGCGATCCAGATGAAACAGCAATGCGCAGTCGACGTTCTGATTTGTGGTGCGGGTGCAGCCGGTTTGACCCTGGCGATCGAGCTGGCGCGACGGGGGGTGTCCTTCCGGCTGATCGAAAAAGCGCCCTCGCCGTTCCATGGCTCACGGGGCAAGGGCATTCAACCCCGGACCCAGGAAATCTTCGAAGACCTCGGCATTCTCGACCGCATCATCGACGCGGGCGACGTCTACCCGCCCGAGCGGCGATACAACGCAGACGGCAGCCACACAGACGCCAAGGTGGTCGAGCAGTCCGAGCCGACGCCAGCGGAGCCCTATCAGCAGCCCTTGATGCTGGCGCAGTTCCTGACCGAAGGGCTGATGCGCGATCGCCTGCTGGAACTGGGGCACCGCCCGGAGTTTGGCTGCGAGCTGGTGGGCTTCGAGCAGGACAGCCAGGGCGTGACCGCACATCTGGCCGGCCATGACGGCGAACACACCCTTCACGCGCGTTGGCTCGTTGGCGCAGACGGTGGCCGCAGTGTGGTACGGCGCACGCTGGATATCGGGTTTCCCGGGCAAACCCTCGGCGTTCGCGCCATCGTGGCCGACGTTGCAATGACCGGCCTGTCACGGGACTACTGGCACCGGTTCAGCAATGAGTGCATGACAACGCAGATCGCAATCTGCCCATTGGCGGGGACCGAGCTGTTTCAGATACAGGCGCCGATTCCACTGGACGCAGACGTTGACCTCAGTGCCGAAGGGCTCATGACCATGGTGGCGCAGCGCACAGGTCGGCAGGACATTCACATCCAGTCCGTCTCCTGGGCGTCGGCCTACACGATGAATGCGCGGCTCGCCGACCGCTATCGCGTCGGGCAGGTGTTTCTCATCGGGGACGCCGCGCACATTCACCCGCCAACCGGGGGCCAGGGCCTCAATACCAGCGTGCAGGATGCCTACAACCTGGGCTGGAAGCTGGCAGCGGTCATTGCCGGTGCGCCCGACGCATTGCTCGACACCTATGAGGAAGAGCGGCGGCCTGTGGCTGCGTCGATGCTCGGCCTGTCGACCAAGCTGCTGGACGGGATGAAAAACGGCGACATGCGTCGTGGCCGCGAGGTGCACCAACTCGATATCGGGTATCCCCACTCCAGCCTTGCGCTGCAACCGGCAGAACGTGACGGCCGCTTGCTCGCCGGCGACCGGGCACCCGATGCAACGGTCCGGGACGCCGCGGGTCATTCGTCCCGGCTATTCAACCTGTTCCAGGGCACGCATTGGACGTTGCTGGGCTACGAGGTGAAGCGCGGGTCGTTGAAGCCTGGTCCTGGCCTGCATATCCATCGCTTCGGGCCAGGCGCCGACCTGGTGGATGATCAACGACAGTTCAATGACGCTTACAACCTCGACCGTGGCGAATGGGTGCTGGTGCGCCCGGATGGCTATGTCGGTGCGATCGTCACGGACGACGGCCTTGAGGCACTGCAAGGCTACCTCGCCCAAGTGGGGATCAGCGCCGAGACGTTTTAGTTTCGAACTCAAGCAGTTGGCTGCAAGGCCAACTGCACCGCGCCATCCACACTCAACCCGCTGATCAGCACTTGGGGCGCGCACGCTTCAGGCAGCGTCTGCAACACTTCCTGCGCCTCATGCCGCACGCGGGCCAGCACCAGGCACTTGCCCTCGCCTTGCACCTGCACGAAAAACGCCTGCAGCGCCTCGATACTGGTGCCGTCCAGGTCCGGTGATTCCTCCAGGCTCAGCACCACGGTATGAACCGGCGACGACACCCGCCGCATCAGATGCAACACGGCGCCCAGCACGCGCTCGGCATTCGCGAAAAACAGCGCTTCGCTGGGCCGTACGATCAGCACGCCCGAAATCCGTTCGGCGCCGGGATGATGTTGCAGGTCGACAAAATCATGCCCGCCATCGATGCGCCCCAGCTCACGGACATCCGCCGACGACATCTGGCGCAGCATCAACACTACGCTGATCCCCACCGCCACCAACAGCCCGTCCAGCACCCCAAGCACCAATACCGCGGCCACCGCGCAGATCACCAGCAATCGGTCGCGGCGCCAGGAGAAATAGCGGCCCAGGGGTTGCAGGCTCAAGCCACGGCCCAAGGCATAGATGACGATGGCCGCGAGTACCGGTTCCGGCGTCAATGCCACCAGCGGCAGCACTGTCAGCACGATGGCCAACACCACCAGCGCCGCCACCGCTCCCGCCAGCCGGGAGTTGGCGCCCGCCGCTTCATTGGCCGATGTCGCCGAATAACCGGCTCCGGTGGGCATGCCCTGAAACAACCCGGACAGCAGGTTGGCCGCCCCCAGCGCCAGCAAGTCGCGGTTGGAGGACACCCGGTCGCCATGCTTGAGGGCGAACGAGCTGATGGAGCCGTAGGACTCGGCGTAAAGAATCATCACCATGGCAAACGCCAGCTCGCCCAGGCGCAGCCAGTCGGCAAACGGCAACACCGGCAGGCTTGCCAGTTCCAGACGCAAGTCGATCACGCCGATCAACGCCACGCCATGGGCTTGCAAGTCCAGCCACTGGCCGGCGGCAATCCCGAGAACCACCACCAGCAACCCGCCCGGCAAGCGCTGGACACGCGCGCACAGCCACAGCAGCAGCAAGGCGACACCCGCCACGGCAGCCGCTGCCCAGTTCCAGTGAGGCAGTTGTTCCAGTAGCTGGGGCAGGAAGCGAATCAGGTTGTTGTCGGTCAGGTGTACACCGACCACGCTGGCCAACTGTTTGAGGATGATCGTCAGCGCCAGGCCGAAGGCAAAGCCACGCAGCACCGGCTTGGCGATAAACGAGGTCAGGCCGCCCAGCTTGAGCAACCCGGCCAGCAGGAAAAAGGCTCCGGTCACCAGCACCAGGCCCATCGCCAGGCTTAGCCGCAGCGTCGGATCATCCCCGGCCAACGTCGCGGTCGCCGCCGCCAGAACAGCGGCCGAAGACGATGTGGCAGAGACAATCGCAAAACGGCTGGTGCCAAACAGGCCGTAGCACAGCAACCCGGCAAACAAGGCGATCACGCCCGCCTGGGGCGGCAACGCAGCGATGCTGGAATAGGCCACGGCCTCAGGCAGCAGCAGGCCGGCGATGGACAGGCCGGCCAGCAAGTCTTGTGCGCGGTTCGGCGCGGTGTTGCTCTCAGGCGTGGTGATCAATCCTTAATTCCCTGGCAAAAAAAACGGCCAATCCGCAGTCTGCGAATTGGCCGTGATCATTGCATTGAAACGGGGTGCTGTCAGGACACCAACGAGTAAATCAGCGCGGTAATCGCCACCAGGCCCACCGCCGTCACAAACACGTTGGACGCCTGGCCACGGTACTTGGCCATGGCCGGTACCTTGCGGATCGCGTACATCGGCATCAGGAACAGGATCGACGCAATGATCGGCCCGCCCAGGGTCTCGATCATGCCGAGGATGCTCGGGTTCAGGGTGGCGACAATCCAGCACACCACCAGCATGAATGCGGCGGTCATGCGGTCCAGGGTCTTGGCCGCCGGGCGACGGCCACTTTTGAGCACCAGGCCCTTGAGGCCTTCACTGGCGCCGATGTAATGGCCCAGGAACGACTTGGCAATCGCGACAAAGGCGATCAGCGGCGCGGCGAACGCGATGGTCGGGTTGCTGAAGTGATTGGCCAGGTACGACAGGATCGACAGGTTCTGCGCCTTGGCTTCGGCCAATTGTGCGGGCGACAGGGTCAACACGCAGCTGAACACGAAGAACAGCACCATCACCACCATCAGGATGTGCGCCCGGGACAGGATCTGCGAGCTGCGCTCCTCGGCGTGTTCCCCGTACTGGCGCTTCTGGTCCACCGCAAAGGCCGAGATGATCGGCGAGTGGTTGAACGAGAACACCATCACCGGAATCGCCAGCCACAGGGTGTGCAGCAGTGCCGAAGGCGCCGGCACGGTACTGGCGGTGCTGAGGATGCCACCGTTCCAGTGCGGCACCAGGTACACGGCGAGGAACAGCAAGGCAACGATAAACGGATACACCATCAGGCTCATGGCCTTGACGATCACCTGCTCGCCGCAACGCACCACGGCCAGCAGGCCGAGGATCAGCACCAGCGACAGGATCGCCCGGGGCGGCGGCGCAATGTGCAGTTGATGCTCCATGAAGCTGCCGACGGTATTGGTCAGCGCCACGCTGTAGATCAGCAGGATCGGGAAGATCGCGAAGAAGTACAGCAAGGTGATCGCGGCACCGGCCTTGAGGCCGAAATGTTCCTCGACCACGTCGGTGATGTCCGAACCTTCACGGCCCGAGAGTACAAAGCGGGTCAGGCCACGGTGAGCGAAAAACGTCATCGGGAACGCCAGCACCGCCAGGATCAGCAGCGGCCAGAAACCGCCAAGGCCCGCGTTGATAGGCAGGAACAAGGTGCCGGCGCCGATGGCCGTACCGAACAGGCCGAGCATCCAGGTGGTGTCCTGGCGGCTCCAGCTTGTGAGGGTTGCAGGTGTCGTTGCGTAGCGTTCGTCGACGCTATTGGCCTGATCATTCATCCGTTCGGATCTCCGCATTCACTCGGCCTGGACGAGTCAGAAAAACCTGACAGGCAGCGCCCAGACCGAAACAGGGGCGCGATTGTCCGGGATTCGCTTGAATAAGCAAAGACTTAGCTGAGGAATGGTTGTGAGGTGCAGAGGCTTGAAGGTGATTTTTACGCCCTGCGTTTTACATTTCATAAGAAATCTATTTTATAAATGCCTGTCGTCATGTATTTTTAGGCCACGTCTCTCACTGGAATCACTGCCATGCCAATCGTGCGCATCGACCTGCGGAAAAACCCCGACGTCACCTACGCCAAACGCGTCGGTGTGCTGATCTACAACGCCATGCACACGGCGATCGGCGTGCCTGAACACGACAACTTCCAGATCCTCACCGAGCACGATGAACACCACTTCATCTATGACCCGGAGTACCTGGGCATCCAGCGCACCGACAACCTGGTGATCATCCAGATCACCCTGAACGAAGGCCGCAGCACCGAGCAGAAAAAACTGCTGTACAAGACCATCGCCGACAGTCTGAACCGTGAACTGGCGGTACGCCTGGAAGACGTGTTTATCAGCCTGGTGGAGGTCAAGAAGGAAAACTGGTCGTTCGGCAACGGGATTGCGCAGTACGCCAGCTAAACGTTTTATGATGCCGCCCATTCCTGCCACAACCTGATCCAGAGAGCCTTCGATGCCACGCGTGTCCCGCAAACAAGCCGAACTCAATCGCGAAATCATCGTCGAGGCTGCCACGCGGCTGTTTCGTGAACGGGGCATCCATGGCATCAGCGTATCGGACGTGATGGCAGCGGCCGGCCTGACCCATGGCGGTTTCTACGGGCACTTCGAGTCCCGCGAGGCGCTGGCCACGGAAGCCTGCAGCCGGGCGTTCGAACAATCGGGCCTGCGCTGGCAGGCCAGGGTCGAGCAAAGCCCTGACCCCGAGACTGCGCGCCTGGCGCTGATCGATCCGTACCTCACGGCCACAAACCGTGACAATCCCGGGTCCAGTTGCCCGGTGGCAGCGTTTGCCGGGGAAATGTGCCACGAAGCGCCCGACAGCGCGCTGCAGCGCAGCTTTATCCAGGGCTTTGAAGCGTCCATGGGGATCCTGGCCGCGACCCAGGCGACCGGAACACCCGAAGGTGACCGGCAGGCTGCCATTGCCCAGTACACGATGATGGTCGGCGCCCTGACCCTGGCTCGTGCGACCAAGGGCAACAGCCTGTCCGATGAATTTCTGGATGCCGCAAGAAATCTCCTGATCCCGGAAAAAAACCTCGGCTGACGCGTTGACAGCCAAACGCCAACGCCAGCATGATCGGCCCATGAACCTTATTCAGCAGGCCCTCACCCGCACCACCACCACGACCGCTTATGGCGGGTCGTGTGGTAGCTGTGAGTGGCGCGCAAACTAAGCCACCCGGATTTACCCAAGGCCCCGCCAGCAATGGACGGGGCCTTTTTATTGCTCCGCCCGTCTGGCAACTACAAGGAGCAACACCATGCCTGAAGCCAAGCGCCCCGCCCTGCTGGTCATCGACATGCAGACAGGTCTGTACGATGGCCCGGAAAAACCCTACGAGCGCCAACGCGTACTCGACACCATCAACTCATTGATTCAGCGAGCCCGCCTCGGCGGTGTACCGATTTTCGCCGCGCGTCACACCGGCCCGGCGGGTTCACCCATCGAGTCGGGCAGCCCGTCCTGGCAGCTATGGCCGGCACTGGAGGTCGATGAAGCCCGCGACACGGTGTTCGACAAATCTCGACCCAGCTGTTTCCTCGACACCGGGCTGGCGCAACAACTGGCGGCGGCACAGGTGAATGAGCTGGTGATCGTCGGGATGAAAACCCAGTACTGCATCGACACAACATGCCGGGTTGCCGTCGAACTGGGGTTCTCGGTGGTACTGCCGGAGGATGGCCACACGTGCATGGACACGCCGGCGTTACCGGCCAAGGCGATTATTGAGCATCACAACGCCACGTTGGCTGGGGCGTTTGTGAAGCGTGTGAAGGCGGCAGATATCTGCTTCTAACGTCCCCTCTGTAGCGCGCCGCCGGAGCACTAATCCCCGGCGGGCGTCGGATTTTTCTTCACCTGACGCAGGATTCATACCGGCAAAATGTCGCATACTGAATCCCTCAAACCCTTCAGGAAGAGCCCTCGCATGCCCGTTACCGTTCTGGTCCTGGTTGAAACCATCAACGACTACCTGCCGATCATCGAAGGCAACGGCTTTCACGTGATCCTCGCGCCAACCCCCGCCGAACGCGCCAAGGCGATCAAGACCCATGGTGGGCAGATCCAGGCCGTGCTGACCCGTGGCCCATTGGGCCTGTACGCCGAGGAAATCGCCGCGCTGCCGGCGCTGGAGATCATCTGTGTGATCGGCGCCGGTTATGAACATGTAGACCTGCAAGCCGCCAGCAACCGGGGCATTGTGGTCACCAATGGCGCCGGCGTGAATGCGCCGTCGGTGGCCGACCATGCCATGGCCCTGTTGCTCTCGCTGGTGCGTGACATTCCCCGGGCAGACGCGGCGATACGGCGCAGCGAATGGCCCAAGGTGATGCGCCCTTCCCTGGCCGGCAAACAGTTGGGCATTCTCGGGCTGGGCGCCGTGGGCCTGGAGATCGCCAAACGCGCGGCCCTGGGGTTTGGCATGGAGGTGAGTTATCACAACCGCCAGCCCCGCGATGATGTGGACTACACCTACTGCGCCACCGCCGTAGAACTGGCGCGGGCCTCGGACTTTCTGATCCTGGCCACGCCGGGCGGCGCCAGCACGCGCCATTTGATCGACCGCCAGGCCCTCGACGCGCTGGGGCCCAACGGCTTCCTGGTGAACATTGGCCGCGGCAGCGTGGTGGTCACCGCCGACCTGATTACCGCCCTGGAGCAACGCCGCATCGGCGGCGCGGCACTGGATGTGTTCGACGATGAACCCAAAGTACCGGACGCCCTCAAGCACCTCAGCAACACCGTGCTCACGCCCCACGTCGCCGGCCTGTCACCGGAGGCGGCCCATGACACTGTGCAGCGCGTAGCGGACAACCTGCTGGAATACTTTGCTGGCCGCCCCGTGCTGACGCCCGTGATATTGCCGCCCAAAAAATAATGGCCAGTAGCCAGCAATCATCCAAATCCTGACTACACTGCCTGCGGGGATGCTCAGGACGCCGGTACTGGACCGGCGAAGGAACGCAGGATGGTTTGCCATGGACCCGGCCCAACGCGCCAACGCGGCGCGATAGGACTGATGGGCGCGATGACCCTCGGGATCGCGCTGTTATTCTTGTTGCTGGTGGTCGACAGCGGCCGGCTGTACCTGGAAAAGCGCAAGTTGCAACGCGTGGCCGACACCGCAGCGCTGGAGGTGGTGACTCGCGGCGGCGCTTGCATCACGCCGAATACCAACGCCGCACAATTCGCCATCCAAAGCGCGGCCCGCAATGACTTCCCGATCGACAACAACCGTTCCCTCAGCACCGCCTGTGGCACCCTGGTGACCGGGGCTGACTTCATGCGTGCCTTCAGCCCCAACCCCTCCAAGGCCGATGCGATTCAGGTCATCGCCACTCATCGCGTGGCCACCAGCATCGCCAACGGCCTCTTCATGTTGTTCTCCCCGGGAGCGTTCGACCCGACGATCCAATTGCGCGCCGTGGCCGTGGCCGCAGTACCCGCGCCACCGGTGGCCGTGCTGACCATCCGCAGCACGCTATTGACCGTGGACAGCACCAAGTCCGCAGCGCTCAACGCCTTGATCGGTGGGCTGCTGGGGGGCAAGTTGCAGCTCGACGCATTGGGCTGGGAGGGTTTGATCAAGGCCAATATCAACCTGCTCGGTTACCTGGACGCCCTGGCGATTCGGCTTAACGTCAGCGCGGGCAATTACGACGAACTGCTCAAGACCGACGCCAGCGTCGGCGATTTGATCCAGGCCGCGATTGATGTGCTCAAGCTGGGGGGCGATGCGGTCAAGGTGGTGATCAATAACCTGGAGGCAATCAAGCTGATTGCCCCCGGCACGAAGATCCTGCACCTGGGCGACTTGCTGACCATCCAGAACGGCACCGACAAGAGCGCCCTGGACGTCAACCTGCAACTGTTCAATCTGATTCAGGGGTTTGTGCAACTGTCGAACAAGTACAACGCCGTGGCGGTGGAGTTGCCGATCGATGTATTGGGCCTGCTGAATATCACGGTCAAGACCAAGGTGATTGAACCGGCGCAGGTTTCCGCCATTGGCAATCCCAAGCTGATCGCCACCCAGCCGATCTATGTCAGGACCGCGCAAGTCAGGACGTTGATCTCGGTGAACTTGCCCGTGGTCGGCGTGCTGAACGATGTGGTAGGCGGGGTGACAGGCCTGCTGGGGCTGTTATTGGGCAGCTCCCTGGACGCAAAAATCGGTACCAAGCTCGACGTGGCCCTGGAAGCAGCCAGCGGCAGCAGCGAGGTGACTGGCTATCGCTGCAATGGGCCTGCGGACAAATCGTTGTCGGTGGTGGGCACTACTTCTGCCGTACGGTTGATGGTCGGCCAGATCGACCCGAAAAACCTGTTCTCCTCCAGCGTCCCGCTAAGCGTCGACGAGTTCCCATTGCTCGACCTGGGCATACAAACCTGCAGCAAGGGCGTCTGCGACCCTCGGCAACCCTATGCCGTCGGCGGCATCAGCCTGAGAGTCGACAGCAGCGTGGCCAAGACCACCCGCAACCACACCTACGCGTCGCCACCCGAGGTGAAGCAGCCCCCCGCCTACTTCAGTTTCAGTTCCAGCAACGTGGTCGGCAGCTTGAGCAACACCCTCAGTGGCATCCAACTGATCAACCATCCACCCACGCAGGGCGGGCTTTTGGGGTTGGTGCTGAACCTGGTGGTCGGCCTGGTGACGGGCGTACTCAATCTCCTCACCGGCATTATCTCCAGCGTGCTCAGCCCACTCCTCGACCCGCTGGTCAACAACCTGCTCGCCGGCCTGGGCATCGACCTGGCAAAAGTCGAGATCGGTGCCAACCTGTCCTGCAACCCCAGCGGGCGTGCAATTCTGGTGATCTGAGCACATCAAGCCCGCTGATCATCGGCCAACACGCTAACCTATTAAGCCGCCTCAACCTTGTGGCGTGGCGGCTGCGCGCATTAGATTAGCCAATAGTCCAAGGCCTTAAGAATAAGCAGAAGGGATAAGCATGGCGCTTAATGACCAATCGACCCAGATTCGCCCCGGCGAAGAACTTGATGCCAGCCTCATCGATCCCTACCTCAAGGCCCATATTCCGGGCTTGAGCGGCAGCGTCAAGATCAGCCAGTTCCCGGGAGGCGCCTCCAACCTCACGTATCTGCTGGAATACCCCGGCCAGGAATTCGTGCTGCGTCGCCCACCCTTTGGCCACAAGGCCAAGTCCGCCCACGACATGGGCCGCGAATACCGGATTCTCAACCAGCTCAAGGACGGGTTCCCGTACTGCCCCAAGGCCTACGTGCACTGCACCGACGAGTCGGTGATCGGTGCCGAGTTCTATGTGATGGAGCGCGTCAACGGCATCATCCTGCGCTCCGACCTGCCGCCCGAGCTGGGCCTGGATGCGACGAAAACCGAAGCCCTGTGCAAAAGCTTTATCGACAAGTTCGTCGAGCTGCACCAGGTGGACTACACCGCCTGCGGCCTGGCCGACCTGGGCAAGCCTGACGGCTACGTGGAACGGCAGATTCGCGGCTGGAGCGACCGCTACGAGAAAGCCCTGACCCCCGACGCGCCAAGCTGGGAAGCGGTACGTGCCTGGCTCAACGACAAGATGCCGGCCGATCACCCCACCTCGAGCATCGTCCACAACGACTACCGCTTCGACAACGTGATCCTCGACCCGCATAACCCGATGCAGATCATCGGTGTGCTGGACTGGGAACTGACCACCCTCGGCGACCCGCTGATGGACCTGGGCAACACCCTCGCCTACTGGATCGAAGCGGCCGACCCGGCGCCGGTACAACTGATGCGGCGCCAGCCGAGCAACGCCCCCGGCATGCTCACCCGCCGCCAGTTCGTCGACTACTACGCCGAGCGCTCCGGGATCCGGATCGACAACTTCGACTTCTACTACACCTACGGCCTGTTCCGCCTGGCCGGCATCGTGCAGCAGATCTACTACCGCTTCTTCCATGGCCAGACCCAGGACAAACGCTTTGCACAGTTCATTCACATGAACAAGCTGCTGGAGCAGATGAGCCTGAATGTCATCAAACAGTCTTCCCTCTGACCCTCTTCAAGGAAAAACCATGTCCAAGACTCAACTGTTCGACCTCGACGGCAAGATCGCTTTCGTTTCCGGCGCCAGCCGCGGTATCGGTGAGGCCATCGCCAAGTTGCTCGCCCAGCAAGGCGCCCACGTGATCGTGTCGAGCCGCAAGATCGACGGCTGCCAGCACGTGGCCGACGCGATCATCGCCGACGGCGGCAAGGCCACGGCCATTGCCTGCCACATTGGTGAAATGGAGCAGATCACCAGCGTGTTTGCCGCGATCCGCGAACAGTTCGGCCGCCTGGATATCCTGGTCAACAACGCCGCCACCAACCCGCAGTTCTGCAACGTGCTGGACACCGACCTCGGCGCGTTCCAGAAGACCGTCGACGTGAACATTCGCGGCTACTTCTTCATGTCGGTGGAAGCCGGCAAGCTGATGCGCGAGAACGGCGGCGGCAGCATCATCAACGTGGCGTCGATCAACGGGATTTCGCCGGGCGTGTTCCAGGGCATCTACTCGGTGACCAAAGCCGCCGTGATCAACATGACCAAGGTCTTCGCCAAGGAATGCGCGCCGTTCGGCATTCGTTGCAACGCGCTGCTGCCGGGCCTGACCGACACCAAGTTCGCCTCGGCGCTGGTGAAAAACGACTCGATCCTGAAAATGGCCCTGGCCCAGATTCCCCTCAAGCGCGTGGCCGACCCGAGCGAAATGGCCGGCGCGGTGCTGTACCTGGCCAGTGACGCATCAAGCTACACCACGGGCATTTCGCTGAACGTGGACGGTGGTTTCCTGTCCTGATCAATCGTTCGGCGGTTGCTGGCGAAACCCTACGGCCAGGCGGTTCCAGGCACTGATACTGGACACCGCCATGGTCAGGTCCACCAGCTCCTGCTCGCTGAATTCCACGCGCATCGCCGCGAATAATTCGTCCGGCACACGGGAGGTCGGCAGCGTAGCCACCGACTCGCTCCAGGCCAGGGCAGCCTTCTCCCTCGGGTTAAAAAACGGCGAGTCTCGCCACACGCACAATGCGAACAGCCGCCGCTCACTCTCCCCGCGCTGACGAGCCGCCATCGAGTGCATGTCCGTGCAGAATCCGCATTGATTGAGCTGCGAAACGCGGATCCTGATCAGCTCCAGCAAGGGCTTTTCGATGGACAAGCCAAAGGTCGCCGCTTCCAGCATCAGCATACCCTTGAGCGCTTGTGGCGAGGCGGTGTAGTAATCCAGGCGAGCTTCCATCGGTATGGCCCCAGTGGCAAATGCAATGACGGCCCAGCCTAAAGGCCGCGCGGCATAAGGCCTATAGCCAAATGACCGGTTTATGAGGGGACCATTTTGGCGATACCGGGCCGCGACGGTTACGGGTAACCTTGCCAGGGATCGATCGCCTCTGGATGAAACATGGAACTGCACGTCGTCATCAACGGCCGCAAGGATCTGGCCGAACAGCTTTACCAGCAACTGCGCGCGGCCATTGAGTCGGGACAACTGGCGGCCGGCGCGCAGCTGCCACCCAGCCGGCTGTTGGCCGAGCAATTGGGCGTGTCACGCAAGACGGTGTCCGACACCTACGCCACGCTGACCTACGAAGGCCTGCTGGTGGGCAAGATCGGCCGTGGCACCTTCGTCAACGCCCGGGCGCCGCGCTCCGAGCGTTTGCAAACCGCTACAGACCTGGCCTGTGCCGCCAACCTCGCCAAGTGGCAATCACTGCCCTCCCCCATGCGCCACCCGACCCGGGACGGCACCTTGCGTTGTGAGTTTATCGGGGGCGCCACCACCCGCAGCCAGTTCCCCCAGGAAGAATGGCGCCGCTGCACCCAGGACGCCTTGCGCCGCATCGCCCAGAACAGCGGTTACTACAGCCAGCCTGAGGGCTTGCCGGCCTTGCGCAATGCGATCGCCGGGCATATTGCGTTTTCCCGCGGGGTCAAATGCCGGGATGCCGACATCGTGGTCACCAACGGCGCCCAGCAGGCGCTGGACCTGATCGCCCGCGTGGTACTCGAACCGGGAAGCATCGTAGCCATGGAAGACCCCGGCTACACCCCGGCGCGGCTGATGTTCAACGCCGTGGGCGCCACGGTAGTCGGCGTGCCGGTCGACGAACAGGGCATCCAGGTTGAACGGATTCCCGACGGCACCCGGCTGATCTATGTGACGCCGTCCCACCAGTTCCCCCTCGGCATGCCCATGAGCCTGGCGCGTCGCGAGGCCTTGCTGGCGCGGGCGTTCGAGCTGGGCGCGATCATCATCGAAGACGACTACGACAGCGAATTCCGCTACGAGGGTCGCCCTACGGACTCGCTGCAAAGCATGGACACCCGGGGGGTGGTCACCTACGTCGGGACCTTCTCGAAAACCCTGTTGCCGGAACTGCGCCTGGGCTACGCCGTGCTGCCTCCGGCGATTTTTGGCGCGGTGCTCAAGGCCAAGCAACTCACCGACCAACACAGCTCCACCCTGCCGCAGTGGGCCCTGGCCAAGTTCATCAGCGAAGGTTATCTGCTCAAGCATATTCGTCGCTGCCATACCGTGTACGCGGGACGCCGGGAGCGCATTCTCAAGCGCCTGGCCGGTGACCTGTCGCCGTGGTTCGAAACGGTGCCCACCGTGGCCGGGTTCCATATGGCCGCGCTGTGCAAGGTGCCGGTGAATATCCCACTGCTGATGGAGTTGGCCCGCAAGGTCGAAGTCGGCCTGTACCCGTTGAGTGTGTTCTTCCATGACGCCCCGGTACGCGACGGGTTGATCATTGGTTTCGGCGCCATTGAAACCCTGGATATCGACCCGGCGCTGGACAAGGTGCGCGACATCCTGCAAGAGATTGGCTGAGGGATTTTCCGGCGGATTGGTTATTGGTCGCTCCATGGCCTGCGCGTAGGGTGAAGAGGTCTAACACTTCCCGGAAGCATCGCCATGAAAGTACTGCTCGGCACCACCCTGCTGCTGGCCTCGTTAAGCGCCTTTGCCCACGACCCGGTGTACAACCAGGAGAAAATCAACGTATTGCAAGAGCACGCCCTGACCAACGTTCCGGGCAAGAAAACCATCATGCTCACCGTGGACTACGCCCCGAGCCAGGCCACCGTGCCCCATAGCCACACCGGCACGGCCGTGGCCTATGTGCTGGAAGGTGCAATCACCTCGCGGGTCAACGATGAAAAGGCGATCACCTACACGGTCGGCCAATCGTTCTATGAACCCGCCGGCTCGCGGCACTTTGAATCCAGCAATGCCAGCCAGACCCAACCGGCGAAATTGCTGGTGGTGATGGTGATGGATGACAAGGCCGACGTGCTCACGCCGCTGCCCCACTAACCCGCGCCACCGCACCCTCCTGTGGGAGCTGGCTTGCCTGCGATGGCGGTGTATCAGACACAGTTGTGTTTGCTGATCCACCGCCATCGCAGGCAAGCCAGCTCCCACAGTTTTAACCGCGCACAGTCAGGGGCTCAGGGTCGTTTGAAGTGGTGGCGCAGGTGTTCGATTCGAGGCCGGCAGACGCACCCTTCAAGGTGGTCGTTGACCATGCCCATCGCCTGCATGAACGCATACATCGTGGTCGGGCCCACGTAGCTCCAGCCGCGTTTCTTCAGGGCCTTGGACAAACGTGTTGACGCAGCTGACGTGGGGTTGGCCGTCCAGTACGCCAGGTCGACCTGCGCCGGGCGCTCATCGGCGGACGGTTCAAACGACCACAGCCACGCCGCCAGCGAACCGGTTTCATCCACCAGTTCACACGCGCGCCGGGCGTTATTGATGGTGGACACAATTTTGGCGCGATTGCGCACGATGCCCGGGTCAGCCATCAGTCGCTCGATGTCCTGCTCGGTGTACTGCGCCACCCGGCGAAAATCAAAGCCCTCGAACGCCCGGCGAAACGCCTCGCGCTTGCGCAGGATGGTGATCCACGCCATGCCCGCCTGAAAGCCCTCGAGGCAAATCTTCTCGTACAGCGCAATGTCCTCGGCCACCGGCACGCCCCACTCGTGGTCGTGGTAATGCGGGTACTCCGGCGCCGCCGTGCGCCACGTGCAGCTCGTGATGCCCGCCGCGTCCGTTATCAATCCTGGAATATCCATAACTCACCTTGTGAACCGAGCCCGGGATAATAAGCGAAAAAAATTCCGGGCCGCCAACCGCTCAAGCTCCGACCTTGCGAACCAACTGGTCAGACCGGTACCCGCCATCCCGGTAATATTTACTTGCAGCTGGAAAAAAACCGAGCGTAGACTGGCTTCGCACTGGACATACCGGTCAGACCACAACAATTAAGCCCTGGACCCACCAGGGCACCGAATAGAGATCCTTCCCATGCTCAGATGGTGCTCGCGTTCGATTTTCCTGCAAGTCGTGATTGGCCTGGTGATCGGCATAATCTGCGGCCTCGCCCTCCCCGAATTCTCCTCGCAACTCAAACCCCTGGGTGACGGCTTTATCAAGCTGATCAAGATGCTGATTGGCCTGATCGTGTTCTGCGTGGTGGTCAGCGGTATTTCCGGCGCCGGCGACTTGAAGAAAGTCGGGCGCATCGGCCTCAAGTCGGTGATCTACTTCGAAGCGCTGACCACCGTGGCCCTGGTGATTGGCCTGATCATGGCCTTCAGCACCGGGATCGGCACTGGCGCCAATATCCACCTGGAACAACTGTCGTCTGCCGGCCTGAATGAACTGGCCGACAAAGGCCAGCACATCAAGGGCACCAGCCAGTTCCTGATGGACCTGATCCCCAACTCGGTGATCGGCGCCTTCGCGGACAACAACGTGCTGCAAGTGCTGTTGTTCTCGGTGTTGTTCGGCAGCGCGCTGAACCTGGTGGGCGAAGCCGCCTCCGGCATCTCGCGATTGATCAACGAACTGAGCCACGTGATCTTCCGCATCATGGGCATGATCGTGCGCCTGGCGCCCATCGGCGTGTTCGGCGCGATCGCCTTCACCACCAGCACCTACGGCCTGGACTCCCTGCAACACCTGGGCAGCCTGGTGGGCCTGTTCTACCTCACCTGCTTCCTGTTCGTCGCGGTGATTCTCGGCCTGGTGATGCGCCTGTCGGGCCTGCGGATGCTGCCGCTGCTCAAGTACCTGCGCGAAGAACTGTTGATCGTGATGGGCACCGCGTCCTCCGATGCAGTGTTGCCCCAGATCATGCGTAAACTGGAGCACCTCGGCATCGGCAGCTCTACCGTGGGCCTGGTGATTCCGACGGGGTACTCGTTCAACCTCGACGGTTTCTCGATCTACCTGACCCTGGCCATCGTGTTTATCGCCAACGCCACCGGCACGCCGCTGTCGATGACCGACCTGCTGACCATCCTGCTGGTGTCGCTGATCACCTCCAAGGGCGCCCACGGGATTCCCGGCTCGGCGCTGGTGATCCTGGCGGCGACACTGACCGCGATCCCGGCGATTCCGGTGGTGGGCCTGGTACTGGTGCTGGCAGTGGACTGGTTCATGGGGATTGGCCGGGCGCTGACCAACCTGATCGGCAACTGCGTCGCCACCGTGGCCATCGCCCGTTGGGAAAAAGACATCGATATCCAGCGCGCCAACAAGGTACTGGACGGGCAACACGGGTATGCCTTTCAGGCCAAGAAACCGGTGCTGCCGGCGCACCAGGAGTTCTAAGACAGCACAAATCCAATGTGGGAGCAGGCAAGCCAGCTCCCACAATAGATCTTCGCTGGATTCACTACCGTATTTGCAACTTCAAGGAGACGTAGACGTGATCAGCACCTCAACCGTCGTCAATTCAGTGGTAGAAAAACTGCGCGCCGCCCTGGCGAGGGGTCAGTGGCGGCGCGGCGAGATGCTGCCCGGCCAGCGTGAACTGGCGGAGCAACTGGGCATCAGCCGCCCGAGCCTGCGCGAAGCGGTGATCGTGCTCGAAACCCTCGGCCTGGTGCGCTCCATGCCCGGCAAGGGCGTGGTGGTGCTGGAAACCACCCTCAACGAATCCCAGGCCCAGGACAGCGGCGTGGCCGAGGCCAGCCTCGAAGACATCCTGCAACTGCGCTACACCCTCGAACCCTTTATCGTCGGCCTGGTGGCCCAATCCATCAGCAGCAAGGAAGTCGGGCAACTGCGCCTGACCCTGATGGACATGCGCGAAGCCCTGGATGCCGGCGACAGCGAAGCCGGGATGAACGCCTACATCGCGTTCCACGAAGAACTGTTCGCCCTGACCTCCAACCCGATCTTCCAGAACGTGGTGCAACAGACCAGCAACGCCCTCAAGCAAAGCGCCCAGGTACTGCGCAACTCCCCCGAACACCTGGCGGAACGCCTGCAGGAAAACGACGCCGTGGTGCGCGCGATCCGCAACAAGAACAGCGCCCTGGCCAGCGCCGAAATGCGCCGGCACATCCTGCAGGAAGGCTTGCGCATGGGCATTCGCTTGAACATCCCGGACGACCATCTGGGTAGCTGACTTTTTGGAGACCGCCCATGACCGCTCACGCCCTGCACACCCCGTTCCCATTCACGCCGTTGCGCCTGGTGGGCAAGCCGAAGCTCTCGGTGGACGACATCTACCCGGCCCTGTTCGACGCCATTCTCGAGCAACGCATCGCCCCCGCCAGCCGTTTTACCGAGGAGAGCCTCGGGCAAAGTTTTGGCGTCAGCCGCAGCGTCATTCGCCGAGTGCTGGCGCGGCTGTCGCACCAGCAAGTGATCATCCTTCGGCCCAACCATCGGGCCCAGGTGGCGGCACCGGATGCACAACAGACCCAGCAGATTCTCGAGGCGCGACGCCTGACGGAAATCACCGTGGTGCAGTTGGCGTGTGCCCAGGCGAAACCGGCGCAGATCCGCCAACTGCGGGAGTTGATCGCACGGGAGCGCGACTGCATCGAGCGTGACGAGCGTGGCCCGGCGATTCGCCTTTCCGGGGAATTTCACCTGCAATTGGCGGCAATTGCGGGCAACGCGCCGCTGGCACAATTTCTCAACAGCCTGGTGCCGTTGACCTCGTTGGCGATTGCGCAGTTTGAGGCCAAGGCCTGCACGTATTGCGCGTGGCAGGAGCACATGGCGATTGTGGATGCGGTGGAGCAAGGCGATGCCGGTACCGCCGTCACCTTGATGACCCGACATCTGGACCACCTGGAAGCCAAATTACTGCGCAGCAATCAGGAGCACCGCTAACTTGTGGTGAGGGGGCTTGTCCCCCGTTGGGCTGCGTAGCGACCCTAAACCCGCACACGCATTTTTCCTGAATAAATAGGGTGACTGGAATGGGGCTGCTACGCAGCCCAACGGGGGACAAGCCCCCTCGCCACAGGGTTAACCAAGCCCCCAATCAATGTGCACAAAAAAGCCCGGCATCTTTCGATACCGGGCTTTTTGTTTTACCGCTCAATCAGTCCCGTTACAGCACCGACTGACCGCTCAACGCCAAATCCAGTAACTCACGGTTGGCCACCGCGTACATGGCGTAGTCCGTGCCCACCGCAGCACGAATCTCCACCATCATTGCGCGCCAGCGCTCCACCATGCTCGCGTTCTGCTCAAGCCACAGGGCCACGCGGGCTTCCATGTTTTCTGGCGCATCGGCCATTTGCAGAACCTTGATGGTGATCGCCCGTTGCTGCCAGTCCACGTCATCGCGGAAGGCTTCACGCGCCTGGGCCTGCCAGTTGTTGCCCACCGGCAGATCGCTGATCTGCTGCAGGTACCACGGCAAGTCCAGGGCGCTACCGACGGCGAAGTACGCCTTGGCCACATCCGCAGCGCTCTGACCGGTAACGTCAGCCGCTTCGATGATCGGCAGCAAGGTGTACAGGTGCGTGGTGCCCGCCACCATGCGCGCCAACAGCTCCGGCACACCGGCTTCGACATACGCCTGATAACGGTTCTGCCAGCCTTCGCGGGTCGGGCCTTCCAGCAGTTCGTCGAGCTTGAGGCCCAACGCCGCCAGGTGCGGACCGAAGTGCGCGACGTCACGGGCAGCATCCTGCTCGTTGCGACGGCTGCGCAGGAACCAGCGTGTGGCACGGCGGCCCAGGCGCATCAGTTCGTCCATCAATGCCAGCTGCACTTCAGCCGAGACCTGGTGGTCCAGGGCTTCGATCTGACGGAACCAGTGCGGGAGGTGGAAGATGTCACGCACGATCACGTAGGCACCGGCCACGTTCGCCGGGCTCATGCCGGTGGACTCTTTGAGTCGCTGAACGAAGGTGATGCCCATGTGGTTGACCAGGTCGTTGGCGATCTGGGTGCTGACGATCTCGCGCTTCAGACGGTGGCGACGCATGGCTTCGGAGAACTTGGCCACCAGGCTCGGCGGGAACGCGGTCTCCATGTCACGGGTCAGGTAGTCGTCATCCGGTACCAGGGATTTGAGCAGCGCTTCCTTGAGGTCGATCTTGCTGTAGGAGATCAGTACCGACAGTTCCGGCCGGGTCAGGCCCTTACCGGTGGCGGCACGCTCGGTCAGTTGATCTTCCGAAGGCAGGTACTCGATGGCACGGTCCAGCTTGCCACGGCCTTCCAGGTCGCTCATCAGGCGCTTGTACTCGGCTGCTCGCTCAAACGCTTTGCGGGCAGCCAGGGACAGGGCCTGGGTTTGCTTGTAGTTGTTGCCCAACACCAGGCTGCCGACTTCGTCGGTCATGCTCGCCAGCAACTGGTTGCGCTGCTTGTCGGTCATGTCACCGGCCTGCACCACTTCGTTGAGCAGGATCTTGATGTTCACTTCGTGGTCGGAGCAGTCCACACCGCCGGCGTTGTCGATGAAGTCGGTGTTCGAACCGCCGCCATTGAGGCCGAATTCCACACGACCCAATTGGGTCATGCCGAGGTTACCGCCCTCGCCCACCACCTTGCAGCGCAGTTCGTTGCCATTCACGCGCAGGGCGTCGTTGGCCTTGTCGCCCACGTCGGCATGGCTCTCGGTGCTGGCCTTGACGTAGGTACCGATACCGCCGTTCCACAACAGGTCCACCGGTGCCTTGAGCAGGGCGTTCAGCAGTTCGGTCGGGGTCAGCTTGTCGGCCTGGATGTCGAAGCGTTCTTTCATCTGTGGCGAGATGGCAATGCTCTTCGCGCTGCGCGAGAAGATACCGCCGCCTTCCGACATGATGCTGGTGTCGTAGTCGGTCCAGGCCGAGCGCGGCAGGTCGAACAGGCGCTGACGTTCAGCGAAGCTGTTGGCCGGGGTCGGGTTTGGATCGATGAAGATGTGCAGGTGGTTGAAGGCCGCGACCAGTTGCAGCTTGTCTGACATCAACAGGCCGTTGCCGAACACGTCGCCGGCCATGTCGCCCACGCCCACCACGGTGATGCTGTCTTGCTGGACGTTGATGCCGCGCTCACGGAAGTGACGCTGCACGCCCACCCACGCGCCCTTGGCGGTGATGCCCATTTTCTTGTGGTCGTAACCGGCAGAACCACCGGACGCAAACGCGTCACCCAGCCAGAAGCCGTAGTCGATGGCGATGCCGTTGGCGATGTCGGAGAAGGTCGCAGTGCCCTTGTCCGCGGCCACCACCAGGTACGGGTCATCGTTGTCGTGGCGCACCACGTTCAACGGTGGCACCAGGGCGCCGTCTTTCAGGTTGTCGGTGATGTCCAGCAGGCCGGAAATGAAGATGCGGTAGCAGGCGATGCCCTCGGCCGCGATCTCGTCCCGGCTGCCGCCCAATGGCAGGCGACGCGGCAGGAAGCCGCCCTTCGCGCCCACCGGCACGATGACCGAGTTCTTCACCTGCTGGGCTTTTACCAGGCCCAGCACTTCGGTACGGAAGTCTTCTTCACGATCGGACCAGCGCAGGCCGCCGCGAGCGACGTTACCAAAGCGCAGGTGCACGCCTTCAACCCGTGGCGAGTAGACGAAGATTTCAAACTTCGGCACCGGCTTCGGCAATTCAGGAATCGCGTGCGGGTTGAACTTGAAGCTGAAGTACGACTTGTTCTGACCGCTGGCATCCGCCTGGTAGAAGTTGGTCCGAAGGGTGGCCTTGATCAGGTCCAGGTAGCGACGCAGGATGCGGTCTTCGTTGAGCACCTGAACGTCGTCCAGGGCGGTCAGAATGGCCTGTTCCAGGCGCTGCTGCTTGTCTTCCAGGTCTTCGGCGGTCAGCTTGCGCGCCAGGTAGAAACGGGTCTTGAACAACCGGGTCAACTCGCGGGCGATGTCGGTGTGGTTGTTCAGGGTGCTGGCGATATAACCCAGGTCGAAGCCCAGGCGAATCTGCTTCAGGTAGCGGGCGTAGGCACGCAGCAACGCCACGTCGCGCCATGGCAGGCCGGCGGTCAGTACCAGGCGGTTGAACGCATCGTTCTCGGCATCGCCGTTGACGATGTGCACGAACGCGTCCTGCAGGGTGTCGTTGAGCTGCTGGATGTCGAGGTTCAGGCCTTCGGCGGCGGTGAACGCGAAATCGTGAATCCAGAACTCGCGGCCATTGGCATGACGCAGGCGGTACGGGAATTCACCCAGTACACGCAGGCCGAGGTTTTCCAGGATCGGCAGCACGTCGGACAGCGCCAGCGGGGTGTCGGCGTGATACAGCTTGCAGTGCAGCTCGCGCTGGCCGGAAACCTGGCCCAGCGGCTGGTAGAAGCTCATCACCAGCGGGTTGGCTTCGGTCAGGCTGAGCAAGTGCTGCATGTCGACCACAGCCGAATGCGCGGCGAAGCGCTCACGGTAGCCGGCCGGGAAGCCTTTCGGGAAATCCGCCAGCACGTTGGTGCCATGGGCCTCGCCAAAGCTTTCCACCACCAGGCTGGAGTAGTCGTCCTGCCAGCTGCGGCAGGCCTGCACCACTTCTTTTTCCAGTTGCAGCGGGTCGATGTCCAGGCGGTTCTTCGGGTCTACCCGCAGAATCAGCTGGACCCGAGCCAGTACGGATTCGGAGAAGAAGGTCCAGAACTCGCAGTCCGAGGCTTTCAGGCGATCCATCAGCACTTGCTGGATCTTCTGGCGCACTTCGGTGGAATAGATGTCGCGTGGCACGTAGGCCAGGCAGTAGCAGAAGCGGCCGTACGGGTCTTTGCGCAGGAACACGCGGATCTTGTTGCGTTCCTGGATCTGCACGATCGACATCACGGTGCTGAACAGCTCGTCCACCGGGGTCTGGAACAGATCGTCACGGGGCAGAACCTCGACCACCTGGGCCAGTTCCTTGCCCAAATGCGCCTTGGCCTGGAAGCCCGAGCGACGCTCGATTTCCGTGACCTTGCGGCGGATATACGGGATCACCCGCACGCTTTCGCCGTACACCGAAGAGGTGTAGAGGCCCATGAAGCGGCATTCCTTGATGACCTTGCCGTCGGCATCGATCTGGCGGATCGACACGTAGTCCGGGTAGGCCGGGCGGTGCACGCGGCTTGGGTGAGCGGCCTTGGCGAACGACAGCACGGCCGGTTCACGCAGGTAATTCACCGCGTAGTCTTCGATGCGCAGGTCGTCGGCGGTGAGGCCTGGGCGCAGCAGTTTGGTCAGACCGAGGAACGAGTTGGCGTCATATTCGATATGACCGCCATCCGCCTCGTCACGTACCACAAACTCTTCATAGCCCAGGAAGGTGAAGTGGTTGCCCACCAGCCATTCCAGGAAGCTCTTGATCTCGGCTTTTTCTTCGCCGTCGATCACGTAGGAGCTGGCGTCGATACCGGCCAGCAGTTCCTGGACCTTGGCTTTCATCGGTTCGAAATCGGCGACAGCAACGCGCACTTCGCCCAGTACCTGCTCAAGTTCCTTGCTCAGGACATTCAGCTCGGCGGCGTTGGCGCAGCGGTCGATTTCCAGGTACATCAGCGATTCTTGCTGAACGTCTTCGCCCTGGGTGCCTTTGGGCAGGATTTCCAGCAGCTCGCCCTTCTTGCCACGACGCACGCTGAGCACGGTGGTTTGCAGGGTGTGGATGCTGTAGCCACGGCGATTCAGCTCGGTACGCACCGAGTCCACCAGGAAGGGCAGGTCGTGGTGCAGCACTTCGACCGCCGTGTGGGTCGATTGCCAGCCGTGACGTTCGTAATCGGGGTTGTAGACCCGCACTTGCGGTTGGGTGTGATCAAAGCGCTCAAGCAGGCGCCAGGCAGACAGGGTGCAACCGGCCAGGTCGGACAAGCGACGCTGGGTCAGTTCATCCAGGGAAATGATGCCGAAGAATTGTTCAGCGAACAGCGCCACTTGTGGCAGTGCCTGTTCACTGATGTGCTGCGCCAGTGCCGCTTGCAGTTGGTGCTGGAAGTCGGCTTTGCTGGCTGCGGTGAAGAACGCCATCTGTGGTACTCCGCTTGGGCTTGTTATTGATGGAAGCGTCGCGTGTTATCCCCTTGCGGGGAGACCGTCAGCTCTGTTCGCGGTCTACAGTAACGAATTCAGAGTGACAGGTGGGTGAAGCTGGACAAGACAATGAGGTCACATTCAACTTCCATAAGATGTGCTGCCAGCCAGGCGACGGTACGACGGGCAGGTCAGACTCCTGGCGAGGCACATCCGTTGCGCAGCTTAACGAGTGTAGGAAGCGTGCTGCTTGCGACGCTGCGACATATTCGGTCATCGGCACGCTGCTGGCGGGTTGCGACTTGGGCAACCGGGTGTTTTCGGAGAAATCCCGAGGCGCCGAGTACCGGAAATGACTGATATAGCCCGTCAGGTCATGCCACAAGGTCTGACACACGATGCAGCACAAAATTCGCCGCAATGGCACAATTGCCCTGCTTCGCCCTCCCCCAGACAGGATTAACCATGCCACTGCAACTGACCACCGCCCACCTGATCGTCAACCCGTGCGATGACGAAGAAGACAACATGGCCATGCTCTGCTGCCACGGCGACAAGGGCGAGATGTTCATGGTCACCCGTTATCCGGATGAGGACGAGGTGGAAATCACCTGGGATTACGAGCCGTCGACCCTGGACGGGCTGAAGATCACGCTGAGTGCCACGACGTTGTTGGTAGAGATTGGCGCAGCGGACGCCGATGCCTTGGGCGGCAGTGATCATCTGGAAATCACCCACGGCACGGCGGAGTCGGATCTGGCCGAAGTGGAAGAAACCTTGCAGAACATTCTCAAGGGCACCGGGACCTATATCCGGATCTAGAAGCCAAAACGGCTCAATGTGGCGAGGGAGCTTGCTCCCGCTGGGCTGCGAAGCGGCCCCAAACCAGTCAACTGCGCTCTGTCTGGAAAAACTTGGCCGCCTTATTGGGGCTGCTGCGCAACCCAGCGGGAGCAAGCTCCCTCGCCACAAAGGTAGGTTCCAGCCGGCAAAAACCTCGGACATTTCCCACAATTCCCAAAAAATACCCCCTGCGCCGTTAGTCGCCGCACCCTCTGATGCATTAAAGTAAGCCCCCCAGGCCCTGGCGTTTTTAACAACGCCCGGGGCTCACCTCTCCAGGAACCGTCATCGATGGAACATCGTGAAGCGCTGCTTGCGCTGCGAACCTTTCTTTCAACGCAGATTCTCGGCCAGGAAAAACTCATCGAGCGCTTGCTCATTGCCCTGCTCGCCGATGGTCATATGCTGGTTGAAGGCGCTCCCGGGCTGGCCAAGACCAAGGCCATCAAGGAGCTTGCCGAAGGGATCGAAGCACAGTTCCATCGCATCCAGTTCACCCCCGACCTGCTGCCCGCCGACATCACCGGCACCGAGATCTATCGCCCGGAAACCGGCAGCTTCGTGTTCCAGCAAGGCCCGATCTTCCACAACCTGGTGCTGGCGGACGAAATCAACCGTGCCCCGGCCAAGGTGCAGTCGGCCTTGCTTGAAGCCATGGCCGAGCGCCAGGTGAGTGTGGGGCGCAGTACCTATGAGCTGTCGCCACTGTTTCTGGTAATGGCCACGCAAAACCCGATCGAGCAGGAAGGCACCTACCCGTTGCCCGAAGCCCAGCTCGACCGCTTCCTGATGCACGTGAAAATCGGCTTCCCCGATGCCGCCGTCGAGCGCCGCATCCTGCAGCAGGCCCGTGGCGAAGCCCTCAACGGCGAAACCAAGCCCGAGCGCCGGGTCAGCCAGCAGGCGATCTTCGCCGCCCGCAAGGAAATCCTCGGCCTGTACATGGCCGACGCGGTGGAGGAATACCTGGTGCAACTGGTCATGGCCACCCGCACCCCGGCCAAGTTCGACCCGGAAATGGCCGAGTGGATTGCCTACGGCGCCAGCCCCCGTGGCTCGATTGCGCTGGACCGCTGCGCCCGGGCCCACGCCTGGCTGGCCGGTCGCGACTTCGTCAGCCCGGAAGACATCCAGGCGGTGCTGTTCGACGTGCTGCGCCACCGCATCATTCTGTCGTTCGAGGCTGAAGCAGCCGGCATCGACCAGGACCGCGTGGTGCAGCGCATTCTCGACGTCGTTGCCGTCGCTTGACGCCCATGAACGCTGGCGATGGAACCCGTGTCACCCTGAGCGAATTGATCGAGATGCGCCATCGCGTGCGGGAAGTGCAGCTGTTTTCCACGCCAAGCCAGCGCAGCCCGCTGATCGGCCTGCACCACTCGAAACTGCGCGGGCGCGGGGTCGACTTCGACCAGGTGCGGGTTTACCAGGCCGGCGACGACGTACGCACCATCGACTGGCGCGTCACCGCACGCACCCAGGAACCCCATACCAAGCTGTTCCATGAAGAGCGCGAACGGCCGATCTTCATCATGGTGGAACAAAGCTGCCGGCTGTTTTTCGGCTCGGGCCAGATGTTCAAGTCGGTGCTGGCAGCCCAGGCGGCGAGCCTGATCGGTTGGGCAGCACTGGGTCACAACGACCGCGTCGGCGGCCTGGTGTTCGGCGACAGCGAGCACTACGAAATCAAACCCCGGCGCAGCAAACAAAGCCTGCTGCAATTGCTCAACCGTCTGGTGCGGGTCAACCAGAGCCTCAACACCGAGCGTCGCCCGGAAGCCGACGCCCTCGGCATGGCCTTGCGCCGGGCCCGGGAAGTCCTGCGCCCGGGCAGCCTGGTGATTGTGATCTGCGACGAACGCGCCCTGACCGAAGGCGCCGAGCAACAGCTGAGCCTGCTGTCGCGGCATTGCGACCTGCTGCTGTTGCCGGTCTCCGACCCGCTGGACCACGCCCTGCCCGCCGCCGGGCTGCTGCGCTTCGCCGAGCGCGGCGCACAGCTGGAACTGGACACCCTCAATTTTGACCTGCGCCAGGCCTACAAGGCCCAAGCCGAAGCCCGCAGCGCCCGTTGGGAACTGCTCGCGCAAAAGCTGCGAGTGCTGTTGATGCCCTTGAGCACCCAGGGTGAAATGGTCGAGCAACTGCGCGAATACCTGAACCCGCAACGCCCGGTTAAAAAGCAATGAGCAGCCTCGACCAACTGCAACCCTTGATCGCCCCGCCGGTGATCGGCTTCTGGCCGCCGGCGCCGGGCTGGTGGCTGTTGCTGCTGATCCTCCCGCTGGCAGGCTGGGGCTTGTGGTCGCTGCGGCGTTTCCTGCCGGCCAAGCGCCCGCTGGCCCGTGCCGAACAACCCCTGGACCCGTTGCGCATCGCCGCCCTCGCCGAGCTGGCCCTGATGCCCAAACCCTACGACGGCGCGCCGGCCGGTGCCTGGCTGCAACAACTCAACGGCCTGCTCAAACGCTTGTGCCGCAACGACTACCCCTACAGCCAGAGCCACACCCTCAACGGCCGTAAATGGCTGGCGTTCCTCGACAACCGCTGCCCCGCCGCCGGCCTGACCCGCTGGATGGTGCTGGTGGAAGGCGCCTACAAGCCCGAATGCAAACTCGACGACAAGGCCATCGCCGGTCTGACCCAGGCCGTCGACACCTGGATTCGCAAACATGTTTGAGTTCGCCTGGCCGTGGATCTTCGCCCTGTTGCCATTGCCGTGGTTGCTGCGGCTCATCTTGCCAGTGGCCGACAGCGGCGAGCCGGCACTGAAAGTCAGTTTCCTCAGCGATCTCGAAGGCCTGGCCCGCCGCCGCGCGCGAGTCAACCTGCCGGGCTGGCGCCAGCAAGCGCCGTTCGTGTTCCTGTGGTTGTTGCTGCTTACCGCTGCCGCCCGCCCGGAATGGCTCGGCGAGCCGCTGCCCATTGCTGCCAGTGGCCGCGATTTGCTGGTGGCGGTGGACGTCTCCGGCTCGATGGACTTCCCCGACATGCAGTGGCAGGACGAGGACGTCAGCCGCCTGAGCCTGGTCAAGCACCTGCTGGGGGACTTCCTGGAAAGCCGCGAAGGTGATCGCGTAGGCCTGATCCTGTTCGGCAGCCAGGCGTATCTGCAAGCGCCGCTGACCTTTGACCGGCGCACTGTGCGCACCTGGCTCGATGAGGCAAAAATCGGCATTGCCGGGAAGAACACCGCGATTGGCGACGCCATCGGCCTGGCGCTCAAGCGCCTGCGTCAGCGCCCTGCGCAAAGCCGGGTGCTGATCCTGGTCACCGACGGCGCCAACAATGCCGGCGAAATCGACCCGCTGACCGCCGCCCGCCTGGCCGCCGAAGAAGGCGTGAAAATCTACCCGATCGGCATCGGTGCCGACCCCGAGCAAACCGGCTCCCTGGGCATACTCGGGGTCAACCCGAGCCTGGACCTCGACGAACCGGCGCTCAAGGCCATCGCCGAGGCCACCGGAGGCCGCTACTTCCGCGCCCGCGACGGCAACGAACTGCTGAAGATCAAGGAAACCCTCGACCAGCTCGAACCCGTGGCCCAGCAACCGACCCAGGCGCGCCCCGCCCAGGCGCTGTACAGCGCGCCGCTGGCGTTGGCACTGATCCTCAGCATGCTGCTGGTGATCCAGGAACGCTGGCCGGATAACGCCTTGCAACGGCTGTTCAACAAACTGTCCAGCAAGGGCCGTTTCCTGCAACCCAACCCGGAATGGCGCGAGCGCCTGAAACGCCTGCGTTTGCGGAGGCGTCGATGATCGCCCTGTGGCCGCACTGGTTCCGTCCCTGGTGGCTGTTGCTGCTGCCGCTGCTCGGCTGGTTGCTGTGGCAGTTGTGGCACCGGCAGAAACGCGCCGGGCGCTGGCAGATGATTCTGCCGCCAGCCTTCCATGCCGCGTTGCTCAGCGGCGGCAGTGGCCGCGAAAGCAAATCGCCGTGGGTGGTGCTCGGGATTGCCTGGCTGCTGGCCGTGCTGGCGTTGCTCGGCCCAAGCTGGGAGCGCGTGGAACAGTCCAGTCAGAAACCCGCCGACCCGCTGGTGGTGCTGCTGGAACTGACCCCGGAAATGCTCGCCACCGACAGCCCGCCCAGCCGCCTCGAACAGGCGCGGCGCAAGCTGTTCGACCTGCTCCAGGCCCGCAGCGATGCGCAGACCGCCATCGTGGTCTACGCCGGCAGCGCCCACACCCTGGTGCCGCTCTCGGACGATCTGGCCACCAGTCATAACCTGCTGGAGGCCCTGCGCCCCTCGATCATGCCCGAGCCCGGCCATCGCGCCGACCTGGCCGTGGAAAAAGCCCTGAGCCTGCTCAAGCATGGCGGCCTCGGCCAGGGCCGACTGCTGCTGATTGGCTCGTCGTTGTCCAAGCAGGAACGCCAGGGCATCCGCCTGCAGTTACAAGGTAGCCAGGCGCCGAGCCTGTCGATCCTCGGCATCGGCAGCCGCGAAGGCACGCCAGTGACCCAGGAGAGCGGCGAATTCCTCAAGGACGCCCAGGGCGCGATCCTCGTGCCGCGCCTCGACAGTCCGACCCTCAAGGCTTTCGCCAGCGAAATGGGCGGCCGTTACCGCCAGGCCCGCCTGGACGACAAGGACCTGCGCCACCTCGGCCTGCTGGACGGCCCGCAAAGCCTGCGCAATGACGGCCAACTGCTGCACCTCGACACCTGGGCCGACCAGGGTTATTGGCTGCTCTTGCCGCTGTTGCTGCTGGCCGCCTGCGCTGGGCGCCGCGGCTGGCTGTTCTTCTTGCCGTTACTGCTGTTGGGCGCGCCGCAGCCCAGCTATGCCTTTGACTTCCAGGACCTGTGGCTGCGCCCGGACCAACAAGGCCAATTGCTGCTGAAGAAAAAACGCCCGGCCGAGGCTGCCGAACATTTTGAAGACCCGCAATGGCAAGGCGTCGCGCTGTATGAAGCGGGCAACTACGCCGAAGCGGCCAAGCGTTTTGCCGAAGGCAGCGACGCCTATTCCCACTACAATCGAGGCAACGCCCTGGCCAAAAGCGGCGAGCTGGAAGCGGCGATCGACGCCTACGAGCAAGCCCTGGAAGCGCAGCCCGACTTGCAGCCGGCGCTGAAGAACAAAGCCCTGGTGGAAAGCCTGATGCAGCAGGAACCGGAAAAAACCGAGCCGGCCAAGCCTGCAAAAAACGAGGATGACGAAACCACGCAACCCGGCCAGACTGCGCAACCGGGCGCCAGCAGCCAGACCGCCACCGGTGGCGAGCAGACGTCCCAGGGCCAGGGCCAACCCGGTGCAACCGATACACAAACCGGCGCCACGCCCCACGCCGGCAGCAACGAGGTGCCCGGCAGCGAGTTGGGTGACGAGCAAACCACCACGCCGCCCCTGCGCCCCGCAAACGGCACGATCGAAGGCGAACAGCGCCAGGCCCTGGAACAATGGCTGCGGCAGATCCCGGACAACCCCGGCGAGCTGCTGCGACGCAAATTCTGGTACGAACAGCAACAACATCAGGACAAGACTCGATGAACCGCTGCACCGCCCTTCTTCTCACCCTCGCGTTGTGGGCCAGCCAGGCCCAGGCCGCCGGCCTGGTGGCCAGTGTCGACCGCAGCCGCATCAATTCCGGGGAGACGGTGGAACTGACGGTGGAGTCCAACGACGTCACGCTGTTCGGCAAACCGGACCTGGCGCCACTGGACCCGCTATTTGAAGTAAGCGGCACCCGCCAGATCAACCAGCTCACCACGCTGGCAGGCGACAACCACGCCACCACCCGCTGGATCATCACCCTGCTGCCCAAGGAGACCGGCACCGTAGTGATTCCGCCGTTGCAGATCGGCGAACTCAAGACCCAACCGATCACCCTGCAAGTGGTGGAAACCGTCAGCCAGAACACCGAGACCCAGTTGGCGCCGGTATTTATCGAAACCAACCTCGACCAGGACAGCGTCTACGTCCAGGCCCAGGCGCTGCTGACCGTGCGCGTCTACCACTCGGTGTCCCTGTACGACGACAGCAGCCTGACGCCATTGCAGATCGCCGATACGCGCATCGAGCAACTCGGTGAATCACGCACCTACGAAAAAGTCATCAACGGCATCCGCCATGGTGTGATCGAAACGCGGTATGCGATTTACCCGCAGCACAGCGGCAGCTTGACGATCCCGGCGCAGATTTTCAGCGCCACCCTGGTGGAGCCTCGGCCCGCCCAGGACAATAACCCCCAAGGCTCCAAACCCGGCAAGCTGATCCACGTCAGTTCGCCGGAGCTGTCGCTGGCCGTCAAGGCCAAGCCGGCTGTATACCCGGCAGACGCCCCTTGGCTACCGGCGCGCAGCCTGACCCTGACTGAAAGCTGGAACCCCGAGCCGGACCACGTGCAGGTCGGCGACTCCCTGACCCGCAGCCTGACCCTGAAAGCCGAAGGCCTGGCCGCCGCACAACTGCCGCCCCTGGCGCTGAGCGACATCCCTGGCCTGCGCCGCTACCCGGACCAACCGGTGCTGAGCAACCAGAACAACGACCGCGGCCTGATCGGCAGCCGTGAAGACCGCGAAGCCCTGGTGCCCAACCGCGTTGGCGCACTCGAACTGCCACCGGTGGAAGTGGTGTGGTGGAACACCCACGAAGACCACCTGGAACGCACCAGCCTGCCGGCCCGCACCCTGCAAGTGGCGACCAACCCGAGCCTGATCGTGGACACGCCGGCCAGCCCGACCGTGATCACCGCACCGGACAACGACAGCCTGTGGATCTGGCAACTGACCAGCCTGATCCTGGCCTGCACCACCCTGCTGGGCTTCGGCTTGTGGTGGCGTGCGCGCTGGCAGCCGGCGATCCTGCGTGCCGCGCAAACCGGCCCGAGCCCGCGTACGTTACTGGACGACCTCAAGCGCGCGAGCCAGGCCAACGACCCACAGGCCACACGCCAGGCGCTGGATGCCTGGGCACGGCAACAGCCGGAGACGCTGGCCGATATGGCCGCGCGGTTTGTGCCGCTGTCGGATGCGTTGGATGGGTTGAACGGCGCGCTGTACAGCGAGAGTGGGCAGTATTGGCAGGGAGAGGAATTGTGGCGAGCGGTGAAGGCGATTCCGATGGCGGAGCGCGAGCAGGACCCTGCGGGGGACAGCACCAGCTTGCCGCCGTTGTATCCCAAGTAGCCCCCCTCTCAGAAACACCACGAAGCAAATGTGGGAACCGGGCTTATGTGGGAGCTGGCTTGCCTGCGATGGCATCACCGCGGTCTGACTGACAGACCGAGGTGCCTGCATCGCGGGCAAGCCCGGCTCCCACACAAACCTGGCTCCCACATTTTGATCTGCTGCGTCTGGATTACTTGCGCGCCGCCTCCCACGACTTCAGCAGCTCGTTATAGCTGACCGTCTCGCCCTGCGGTTTCTCATTCGCCAGCTTCGGCTTCGGTGCACCCGGCTGGTCAAACCAGTACTGCGCATCCCTTTCCTCGTTCATCTTCGGCCCGCAAATCGGCTGCACCTTGGAGCGCTCCAGGCGCGTCATGATCGCGTCCTGGTCCTTGGCCAAGCCATCCAGTGCCTGTTGCGGTGTTTTTTCGCCGCTGGCCGCTTCCGAAATGTGGCTCCACCACAACTGCGCCAACCGTGGATAGTCCGGCACGTTGGTGCCGGTCGGGGTCCATTCCACCCGGGCCGGGCTGCGGTAGAACTCCACCAGGCCACCGAGTTTCGGCGCCAGGTCGGTCATGGCCTGGGAGTTGATGTCGGACTCACGAATCGGCGTCAGGCCCACGATGGTTTTCTTCAGCGACACGGTTTTCGAGGTCACGAACTGCGCGTACAGCCAGGCCGCGAGTTTCTGCTTCTCGGGCGTCGACTTGAGGAAGGTCCAGGAGCCCACGTCCTGATAGCCCTTCTTCATGCCCTTTTCCCAATACGGCCCGACCGGCGATGGGGCCATGCGCCATTTCGGCGTGCCGTCGGCGTTCACCACCGGCAGGCCCGGCTTGGTCATGTCGGCGGTAAACGCGGTGTACCAGAAGATCTGCTGGGCGATGTTGCCCTGGGACGGCACCGGGCCGGATTCGGAGAAGGTCATGCCCGCCGCTTCCGGTGGCGCGTAGGCTTTCATCCAGTCCACGTATTTCTGCGTGGCATACACCGCCGCCGGGCCGTTGGTGTCGCCACCACGGGTCACACTGGAGCCCACCGGGTGGCAGTCCTCCACGCGAATGCCCCACTCGTCCACCGGCAGCCCGTTGGGCAGGCCCTTGTCGCCGCCACCGGCCATGGAGAACCAGGCATCGGTGAAACGCCAGCCCAGGGAGGGGTCTTTCTTGCCGTAGTCCATGTGCCCGTAGACGCGTTTGCCATCGATTTCCTTGACGTCTTCGCTGAAGAATTTGGCGATGTCCTCGTAGGCTGACCAGTTCACCGGCACGCCCAGTTCATAACCGTACTTCTCTTTGAACTTGGCTTTCAGGTCCGCCCGTTCGAACCAGTCGGCGCGGAACCAGTACAGGTTGGCGAACTGCTGGTCGGGCAACTGGTAGATCTTGCCGTCCGGCGCGGTGGTGAACGAGATCCCGATGAAGTCCTTGATGTCCAGGGTGGGCGACGTGAAGTTCTTGCCTTCGTTGGCCATCAGGTCGGTGATGGATTCGGTCTTGCCATAGCGAAAGTGCGTACCGATCAAGTCGGAATCGTTGACCCAGCCGTCATAGATATTCTTGTCGGACTGCATCTGGGTTTGCAGTTTTTCCACCACGTCGCCTTCCTGCAGCAAGTCGTGAGTCAGCTTGATCCCAGTGATTTCGCTGAAGGCCTTGGCCAGCACCTTGGACTCATACTCGTGGGTGGTGAGGGTTTCCGACACCACGTTGATCTTCATCCCGCGAAACGGCTCCGCGGCCTTGATAAACCAC
Source organism: Pseudomonas sp. ADAK13 (assembly GCF_012935715.1). Lineage (NCBI taxonomy): Bacteria > Pseudomonadati > Pseudomonadota > Gammaproteobacteria > Pseudomonadales > Pseudomonadaceae > Pseudomonas > Pseudomonas sp. ADAK13. The sequence goes on along the minus strand of NZ_CP052860.1, from coordinate 5,288,589 downwards.
TTCAGCTCTTCGAGCTGTTGGGCTTCGGTAAGGGTCGACGGTTTGAACTCACTGCCGATCCATTTTTTCGCAGCGTCTTCATAGGCATCCGCCCAGGCCGCAGCACTGAGCCCGCTGAGCGCCAGCACGGCCGCCAATGAAATGCTATGTCGCAGCTTATTGTTTTTATCGAACATAGAGACCTCCTGGTTTTGGGGTTCAAAAGGGGCAACTAGCCCCAGCGCATCACAGACAACAGCCACACCAGAGACAGCGCGGACGCCACCCAGATGCTCCAGCCGGTTACGCCGATCACCAACAAATGCAGGTAGGCGCTGCCGAGAAGACCGATAAACAAGCGATCACCACGGGTGGTGCTGATCGGTAACAAGCCGCGCCGGGGGATACTCGGCGAACGCAATTCCCAGGTCGTCATGCCGACCAGCAGCAGGCCGATCGCGGCGAAGAACAGTGCAGTCGGGGTGGTCCAGGCCATCCATTCCATCATCGACTCCTCAGACCCGGCCCAGGGCAAAGCCCTTGGCCACGTGGTTGCGAACAAACCAGATCACCAGCATGCCCGGCAGGATCGTCAACACCCCCGCCGCCGCCAGCACGCCCCAGTCGATACCGGACGCCGACACCGTGCGGGTCATCACGGCGGCGATGGGCTTGGCGTTAACCGACGTCAGCGTGCGTGCCAGCAGGAGTTCGACCCAGGAAAACATGAAGCAGAAAAACGCCGTGACGCCGATCCCCGAGCCAATCAGCGGGATGAAAATCTTCACGAAAAACTTGGGGAAGCCGTACCCGTCGATGTAGGCGGTTTCGTCGATTTCCTTGGGCACACCCGACATGAAGCCTTCGAGAATCCACACCGCCAGCGGCACGTTGAACAGGCAGTGGGCCAGGGCCACCGCGATATGCGTATCGAACAGGCCAATGGAGGAATACAGCTGGAAAAACGGCAGCAAAAACACCGCCGGCGGCGCCATGCGGTTGGTCAGCAGCCAGAAGAACAGGTGCTTGTCGCCGAGGAAACGGTAGCGCGAGAACGCATAGGCCGCAGGCAGCGCCACACTCAGGGAAATCACCGTATTGAGGCTGACGTAGTACAGCGAGTTGAGGTAGCCGGTGTACCAGCTCGGGTCGGTGAAAATCACCTTATAGTTGGCGAAGGTAAAGTCCTGCGGAAACAGGGTCAGGCCACCGAGGATTTCGGTGTTGCTCTTGAACGACATGTTCAGCAGCCAGTAGATCGGTACCAGCAGGAACAGGATGTAGACCAGCAGCGGGATAACCTTGCGCTTGCTCATGTTGGCGGCCTCAGCGGTTGGCGTCGGAGTGGGTCATGGCGGTGTAGAACAGCCAGGACACCAACAGGATGATCAGGAAGTACACCAGGGAAAATGCCGCCGCCGGGCCCAGGTCGAATTGGCCTACGGCCATTTGAGTAAGGGTCTGACTGAGGAAGGTGGTGGCATTCCCCGGCCCGCCCCCCGTCAGTACAAACGGCTCGGTGTAGATCATGAAACTGTCCATGAACCGCAGCATCACCGCGATCAACAGCACGCTCTTCAGCTTCGGCAGCTGGATATGTCGGAATACCGCCCAGCTGGAAGCCCGATCAATCCGCGCCGCCTGGTAGTACACATCCGGGATCGCCCGCAGCCCCGAGAAACACAGCAGTGCCACCAGGGACGTCCAGTGCCAGACGTCCATCACCAGCACGGTGACCCAGGCGTCCATGGTGTTGGCCGCATAGTTGTAGCTGATGCCCATCGCGTTGAGCGTTGAACCCAGCAGGCCGATGTCGGCGCGGCCAAAAATCTGCCAGATGGTGCCCACCACGTTCCACGGAATCAGCAGCGGAATCGCCATCACGATCAACACCAGCGAGGACCAGCGGCCCTTGGTGGGCATGGTCAGGGCGATGGCGATACCCAGGGGAATTTCGATCAGCAGCACGCACGCTGAATAGATGAACTGGCGCAACAGCGAGTCGTGCAGGCGCGGGTCCAGCAGCACCTGTTTGTACCAGTCGGCGCCGACAAAATAGCGGCTGGACTGATCGAAGATGTCCTGCACCGAATAGTTGACCACGGTCATCATCGGGATCACCGCACTAAAGGCCACCAGCAGGAACACCGGCAACACCAGCCACCACGCCTTGTTGTTCTGCACCTTGTTCATGGCTGTGCCTCCAGCAGGTAGTCGTCGGCATACACCATCAGCCATTGCCCCGGAAAACTGATGGACGCGTGCCCCTCGGGCACCGGTTTGTCTTCGGCCAGGCGCACCTTCAACAGGGCGCCGTCGAGGTTGAGGGTCATGATCTTGTAGGTGCCGAGGTCTTCCACATGAGTGACTTGGGCCTGTAGCGCGTCAGGATTGTGCTCATCCCACACATGGATAAATTCCGGGCGGATACCCACCTGCAGTTTCTTGTAGGGCGTTTCGCCAATTCGCTGCTGCAACGCCTCGGGCAACGCCAGATGCGTGCCGGCAAAACGCACACCGCCCGCCTCGGCCTGCACTTCAATCAGATTCATCCCCGGGCTGCCGATGAAATAGCCGACAAAGGTATGGCTAGGCCGCTCAAACAGTTCCCGTGGCGTGCCGAACTGCACGATCTGCCCGCCGTACATCACCGCGATCTTGTCGGCGAAGGTCGAGGCCTCCAGTTGATCGTGGGTGACGTAGACCATGGTGATGTTGAACTGCTCGTGGATCTGCTTGAGCTTGCGCCGCAGCTTCCACTTCAGGTGCGGGTCGATCACCGTCAGCGGTTCGTCGAACAGGATCGCCGACACGTCATCACGCACCAGCCCGCGGCCCATGGAGACTTTCTGTTTTTCGTCGGCGGTGAGGTTGCGGGCTTTTTTGTCCAGCAGGTTTTGCAGGTCGAGCACCTCGGCAATTTCCTGCACTTTGCTGTGAATCTTCGCCTCGGCCATGCCCTGGTTTCGCAGCGGAAAGGCCAGGTTATCGAACACCGTCATGGTGTCGTACACCACCGGGAACTGGAACACCTGGGCGATGTTGCGTTTTTCCGGGGTCAGCTCGTTGACCACCTTGGTGTCGAACAGCACCTGGCCTTCGGACGGGCTGAGCAGGCCGGAGATGATATTCAGCAACGTGGACTTGCCGCAGCCCGAGGGGCCAAGCAACGCGTAGGCGCCGCCCTGCTCCCAGACGTGGTTCATTTCGCGAATCGCGTAGTCCTCGGGGCCAGCGGGCTTTGCGCTGTAGCTGTGGGCCAGGTTCTGCAAATGGATCTCGGCCATCAGGCAACCCTCGCGACACGTCGGCCCGGTGCCTGGACCAGACGTCCCTGGCCATCGAACACAAACAATTTGTGGGTAGGGATATAGATGCGGATCGGCGCATCGACGTCGTACTCATGCACGCCGGGCAAATGCAGCACCAGCAGGAAATGCTCGCTGCGCACGTGCAGGAAGGTTTCCGAGCCGCTGATTTCGGCGACTTCCACGGTCACCGCCAGCTCCAGGTCGTCATCGTTGCTGGGCACCAGGCTGATATGGCTGGGCCGCACGCCAAAGCGGAACTCGCCTTCGCCGATAGGCCGCAGGTCGACGTTCAGCGGGAAGTGCACAAAGTTGGCAAAGCTCACTTCATTGCCGCTGATACGTCCGGGCATCAGGTTGATCGGCGGCTCGGAAAACAGCTCGGCCGCCAGAACGGTTTGCGGCTGGTGATAGACCTCGGCGGCCTTGCCGCTCTGGATCACCCGGCCCTCATGGAGAATGGTGGTGGTGCCGCCCAGGGCCAGGGCTTCGTTAGGTTCGGTGGTGGCGTAGATGGCGATGGTGTGGCGGGCCTTGAACAGCTCGCGCATTTCCTGACGCAGTTCTTCGCGCAGTTTGTAGTCCAGGTTCACCAGGGGCTCGTCGAACAGGATCAGCTCGGCGTCCTTGACCAGCGCCCGGGCCATGGCGGTGCGCTGTTGCTGGCCGCCGGAAAGTTCCAGCGGGTGACGCTGGAGGAATTTCTCGATGCGCAGCATTTTCGCGGTTTCGAGGACCTTGCTCTGGATCTGCTCGGCCGACACACCGGCCTGGCGCAGCGGCGAGGCGATGTTCTCGAACACGGTCATGGTCGGGTAATTGATGAACTGCTGATAGACCATCGACACGTTGCGCAAACGCACCGGCTTGTGGGTGACGTCGACGCCGTTCATCAGGATGCGCCCGCTGTCGGGCTTGTCCAGGCCGGCCATCAGGCGCATCAGGCTGGTCTTGCCGGACAGCGTGCGGCCCAGCAATACATTGAAGGAACCGGCTTCGAAACGCAGGTTGGCGTCGTCGATCCAGGTCTGGCCTTCAACAACGCGAGTGACGTGCTCCAGGGTCAATGACATGACACGACCTTTTTATTATTGGAATGGTACTGGCAAGCACACAGAGCGAGTTCCGTGCCAAAAACCCAAAACCCAGGCCGGTCAACGGGTTAGGCAAAACGGCCGTTCACCTCTGAACAGAAATGAACAGACCGGCCTGAACAACTGAACACGTGGCGGGTTGACAATGAACAGTTCTGAACAACACTGAATGAGCCTTTCGAACCCAGAACAACAATAAAACAAGGGTCACCGCCATGAGCACACCGCTGGCGCACGATGCCATCATCCAGGACTCCTGGCGCCGCTGCCGCGCCTATGGCCTGGATCACCAGAGCACGCCGAGTTTCGATCAACTGCCTGCAGACGGCGTGCGCCAATTGCTGGAGAGCCAGCATTCCCTCGTGCAAACCACCCACCAGGAAGTGCTGCCCTACTACGAAAACATCCTGAGCAATTCCAATTGCCTGATCATGCTCGCCGACAACCAGGGCCAGGTGCTGACCTCGTGGGGCACCCAGCGTTTTATCGAACCCACATTGGCCCGTGGCTTCAGCGCCGGCGCCAGCTGGATGGAGCGCGCAAGCGGCACCAACGCCATCGGCACCGCCCTGGCCTGTGCCCAGGCGGTGCACATCGAGCACGACGAGCACTTCCTCAAGGCCAACCGTTTCATGACCGGCTCGGCGGCGCCGATCTTCGATGCCCAGCGGGAAATCATCGCGGTGCTGGATGTGTCCAGCGACAGCTACCTGCCGCCCTCACACACCCTCGGCATGGTCAAGATGATGAGCCAGACGGTAGAGAACCGGCTGATCCTCAACCTGTTTCGCGGCGAACATTTCCAGCTGACGTTCAACACCGGGTTGAACAACCTTGATAGCCAGTGGGCCGGGTTACTGATTTTTGATGAAAGTGGCCAGGTGCTGTCGGCCAACCGCCGGGCAGACAACCTGCTGGGCATCAGCCTGTCGCGGGTGCTGATCGACAGCCTCTTCAAGGTCTCGCTGCTGGAGTTGCTCAACCAGCCCGAAGGCCTGCCCTTCTCGCTGCAAGCCGCCGGGCGCAACCGTTTCCAATGCCTGTTGAAACGCCCGAAGCAGGCGCCGGTGCAGGCTCGCGTGTTTGTCGAGACAAAGAAACCCAGCGAGCCTGCGCCCTCGGCCATCAGCCTCAAGACCCTGCACTTTGGCGACGCCCGGGTGGAAAAGGCGGTACGCCAGGCCGAGCGCTTGCTGGAAAAGGACATCCCATTGCTGATCCACGGTGAAACCGGCGTGGGCAAGGAAGTCTTCGTCAAAGCCCTGCACCAGGCCAGCTCCCGCAGCCAACAGGCGTTTATCGCAGTCAACTGCGCGGCGATCCCCGCCGAACTGGTGGAATCGGAACTGTTCGGCTACGAAAAAGGCGCGTTTACCGGCGCCAACCAGAAAGGCAGCATCGGCCTGATCCGCAAGGCAGACAAAGGCACTTTATTCCTCGACGAGATCGGCGACATGCCGCTGCCGACCCAGGCCCGGCTGCTGCGGGTGTTGCAGGAACGCTGTGTGCAGCCTGTGGGCAGCAGCGAGTTGTTCCCGGTGGATTTGCGGATCATCTCCGCCACCAACCGCTCGCTGCGGGAACAGGTGCAGCTCGGACGTTTTCGCGAAGACCTGTATTACCGCATCGGTGGCCTGACCCTGGAACTGCCGCCGCTGCGGGAGCGCACTGATAAACAGGCACTGTTCAAGCAACTGTGGCAACAGCATCGCGAGCCGACCCAGTGGGCCGGGTTGAGTAACGAAGTGCTGGCGCTGTTTGAGCAGCACCCATGGCCGGGGAATTTGCGCCAGGTGAGTAGCGTGTTGCAGGTGGCGCTGGCGATGGCGGAAGAGCAGCCAATCCGGGCGGAGCATTTGCCGGATGATTTTTTTGTGGATTTGAATGGGGTGGTGCCGGAGCCAAGCGCTGAACGGTTGGATGACGGCATGGACCTGGCCCAACGCCTGAAAGCAGCGGGCGGCAATATCTCGCACCTGGCGCGGGAGTTGGGGGTTAGCCGTAATACGCTGTACAAGCGCCTTAAGCAAAACGGGGATTCTGGTCAGGGACACGGTTAAACCTGTGGGAGCTGGCTTGCCTGCGATGGCGGAGTGTCAGTCAACATCTCTGTCACTGATACACCGCTATCGCAGGCAAGCCAGCTCCCACACTTGAACTACGTCGGGTTTGGAGTTTGGGCTCAGTTCAGAACCGGCGTTGCCCCCATTGGCACTTTGCGACCGGGTGCTGCCATCTCGAACAGCTGCTCAACCCGGGCACTTTCTTCCGCACTCGGCTTGATCGCCCACGCACACACCACAAAAATCCCCGCATTGACCACCAACCCGACGATCCCGCTGGTCAGCGACCCCAGCCCGGGGATGTCATCCGGGTACATCGTCGTCAGCACAATCGCTACCACAATCCCGGCCAGCATCCCGGCAATCGCGCCTTCCTTGTTGCCGCGACGACTGAAGATTCCGAAGAACAGCGGCACCGCCAACTGGATAATCCCCTGGTAGGAAATCTGCGCCAGCAATTGCAGCCGCGCGTAATCAAAGGTCAGGTACGCCAGCACCGAGGCGGCGACGATAAACACCACCATCCCGGACTTGGCCAGCAGCGTCAGTTGGCGATCGGTACGCGGGGTGTTCCAGGTGGCCAGGTCATTGGCGAACTGCGTACCGCAGACCTGCACGCAGCCGTCCACGTGGCCGATGCTCGCCGCCAGCACGATGACGATCGCCAGCGCCAGCATCCACGGCCCGCCGATGTCGAACAGCGACAGGAACCAGCCTTGTTGCGGGTGCGCAATGACGTTCGGGTCCTGGCTGATAGCGGCGGCAAACAGCATCAGGATGCCGTAGAAACCACCCACCAACAGGATCGTGTACAGCGTGCCTTTCTTCACTGCCTTGACGCCGCTGGCGGTGTAGATGCGCTGAAAACTCATGGGCCAGCACATCGAGCCGATCACCCCGGTAAAAATCAGGCTGAACATGTACAGCGGGCCGTAACCGGTGCCGCTGGCGCCAGGGATCAGCAGCATCTTGGCCGGCAAGTGCGACAGGTTGGAGAACGACGCCTGGTCGCCAAACAACAGGAACACACACAGCGCCGCACACAACACGTAGGCAATCAGGCCCTGGAACATGTCAGTCATGATCAGCCCGCGCATGCCCATGCTCACGGTCCAGTACTGGCGCACCAGCACCACCACTACGCCGGCGATCAGGCAGGTGGTGACGCCCCAGCGGCCAAAACTGGCGAACTGGAACAGCATCGCCAAGGCCTGGATGCCCATCACCACCCACGGGAATACCGAGATGATGCCGATGATCGAGGCCACGCGCTTGACCACCGGGCTGTTGAAGCGCATGCCGAGCAAGTCTGGCTGGGTGCGCAGGTTGAAGCGCTGGCCCCAGGTCCAGGCGCGGCGCGCCATCAGGTACATCGCTGTCACGCCCAGGGTGGCGTAGACCATGCCGTAGAAGCCCAGGGCGCCGCCGATGGTCAGGGCAAAAAACGCGGTAAAGGTCGAGCCCGGCCACCACGAGTTGGTGTAACACATGGCGATGTACCACGGCCCGTAGGAACGCCCGCCTACGGCGTAATCGGAAAAGCTCGTGCTCTCGCGGTTGGTGGCGTACAGCACGGCAATCATCCCGGCCAGGAACAGGCCGATCACGCCGAAGGTGATAAAGAGGTTGGCATCGCTGGTGGTGCTGATCATGGCGCATCCCCCTCTTCGGGAATTTCACCGGCTTTCAGCTCGGCGACATACAGCGCCCACAGGCCCAGGCCGGCGAGAACCGCGATGGCGATCCAGTAGAAGATCGGCAACGGAATGCCCAGTACCAATGCGGTACTGCCGCTCACGCTCAAATAGAACGGCGGGAATAAAGCGAGCATCAGCAACAGGAAAAAGTACACGCCGAAGAGTTGGCTCTTCAGGCGTCCGGGTGGTGCGGTATCGGATTTCATGAGTCGGGTGCTCCTTGAATTTCTGGATCGGTTTGTTATGTGATCAAACAAAAAATCAAGCAGTGAAACGTCAGCGCAAACCAGCGCCAAAGGCGGAACCTGAGGTGTCGTCGTTATTGTTATGGCGCAGGCTCAAGCCTGTCTTAGCCAGGTTTCCCATTGCGAATCGTTGATGATGCTGCGGGCGCGCATGTGCTTCCACGTGCCGTATTTGTAGAAGTCGAAATCCAGCTGCGACACCGCGTGCTGCACCATCGCCCAGGTCGACCATTTGATGTCCGCCAGGGCCTTGTGCAACTTGATGCGCGCCAAGTTCTGCGGGGTGACCTGGCCGAAGTAGTCTTCGATCAGGGCCAGCTCCATCTCGTCGGTAAAAAACATCTCGCCGAACCACAGCGCCAGCTCGTAATGCCGGTCGTTGTTGGAGGCGTATTCGAAGTCCACCAGGCGAATCTGCCGACGGTCGTTGAGCATGAAATTACCCGCCAGGGTGTCGTTCATGCACGGTGCCAGGTCGATACCGGAAGCTTGCAGCACACCCCGCGCGCGATCGCATTGGCGGCGCAGCCAGGCGTCATCGGCGGGTTTGCAGCCGTTGAGTTGCTCCACCTGGCGCTGGTGCTCGGCGATCATGTCGAACACGGTTTTGGTCTGCACCAGCGGCGGCTGGTCGTTGAAGGCCTTGAGGGCGTGCAACGCGTTGTGACGCACGTCGCGGTCGAGAAAATCGTGGTTGGACGAGGCGCGCCAGCCTTCCATGAACTCGAAGACTTCCACGCCGAATTCCTCAAGGAAGGCAAACACCGGCGCGCCGTAGCCGGTTTGCGCCGCCTTGAGGCTGGCGTCGTGGGCGGTGCGGCGGTCGATAAACATTTCGGTGCCCACACCGGGCACCTTGAAGAAATACGCCGTATCGATGCCGGCCACTTCCACCCGCCAGTTTGTGTTGGAAATCCCGCCGCTGACCGGCTCATAACGAATTCCGCTGCCGCCCCAACTAGCGACCCCGCGCACCGCCGCTTCCAGCTGACACTCTTGTGGCGTACACGCCTCACCTAACGCTTTCATGCCTGCCCCTCCTGTACCTGACGTAGCCAACTTTCAAACCGTGGGTCTTGCAGGCTCTGGCGGCAGCGCAGCAACGTCCACTGCCCGACTTTGGAGAACTCCAGCGGCCGCGCCGAGGTGGCGCCGACCCACAGGCCCCAAAGGGTCCAGTACCAATCGTTGATCAGGGCGTACAAACGGCAGCGGGCGTAGTCGCTTTCGCGGCATTGGCCGGCCCAGGCAGTGATGCCTTCACGCCAGTCGCTTTCGAAGACATACAGCTCGTTAAGGCTGATGGCCACGTCGTACCAGGGGTCACCGCAGCCACCGTAGTCGAAGTCGATCAGTTGCAAGGCGCCCTCCGGGCCAATCATCACGTTGCTGGCCACACCGTCGCCGTGCAGCGGCACCGACGCGCTGGCGCTCAGTTGCAGGGAAGTCCAGGCCAGGTCAATGCAGGTACTGATCCAGGCGTGGTCGAGGGGCAAGGCCACGCTGTAGCGCACGCACAACTCGCGCAGGTGCTGGATGTCTTGCAGCGGCGAGCGGGTGAAACCCGGGGAAGTGCCGGCGTGCAGTTGTTTCTTCAGTGCCCAGAGCGCCTGCAAGCGCTGGGGCTGCATCAATTCGTCGAGGCGGGCCCAGCGCCATTCACTGGCGGGCAACGCATCCAGCAGCAACACCCCCGCCGCTGCATCCACCAGGCGCACACCCGGCGTCACGTCGCAATCGGCCGCCAGTTGGGTGGCGCGGGCGGTGCGTTCGATGTCGATCAGCGCGCGCATGTCGTCATGCAAGACCTTGGCGTAACACTGGCCCCACGGCGCGGTGACGGTATAACCGGTCCATTCGGTGGCCAGCCGCACCGGCGAGGCAATCCCGGCGGTGCCCTCTTCGACCACCACATGGGCGGACAGGCCGGCGGCCTCAAGGGCGCCCAGCAGCCGCGACTTAGCTTGCAAACGACTCGACATGGCAGACCTCAGCGGTAGGCGTTGGGGGTAGAACAGGCGCGGTGCAGCAACGCGGTCAGCATGTGCAAACCGTTGCGCATGTCCTGCTCGCTGGTGAACTCCGCTTCGTTATGAGACACGCCATTGCTGCTCGGGATGAACAGCAGGCACACCGGGTAATGCCGGCTCAGGCTGATGGCGTCGTGGCCCGAGACGGTGACGCTGTTGCCGATGGGCAAGCCCAATTGCTGGCCGACGCTGTAGGCCAACTCGGAAAAGCCATGGTGCAGGTGAGTCGGCTCACGCAGGGCGCGGCTTTCGATGGTGTAGTCCGTCGCCGTGGCAGCGGCGGTGGCCTTGAGCGTGGCGTCCAGGCGCGCGCCGGCGGCGGCCAGCAACTCGGTGTCTGGCGAACGGTACTCGACGTGCAGTGTCACGCTGGAGGGCACCACGTTCGGAGAGTTGGGGTAGATCTCCAGGCGCCCCACCGAGCTGTGCAGTTGCGTGCCGTGCAGGTCGGCCTCGGCCCGCACGGCGGTGATCGCATGGGCGGCGGCCAGCAAGGCGTCCTTGCGCGCAGCCATGGGCGTGGGGCCGGTGTGGTTCTGTTCGCCGATAAACCGAATCCTTTGTTTGAGGGCGGCCCAAGTGTCGCGGACCACGCCGATGGCCAGGCCGTCGCGCTCAAGGCCGTCGCCTTGCTCAACGTGGATTTCCACATAACCGGCCACGTCCAGTTCGACCCGGCCCTCCCCCAAGTAGCCAATCTGTTGCAGCGCATGCTTGAGGCTGATCCCGTCGCCATCGCGGCACGCCCAGGCGTCTTGCAGGGCAAGGTCGCCGGTGAATACGCTGCTGCCGATCAGGCTGGGCTGGAAGCGTGCGCCCTCCTCGTTGGTCCAGTTCACCACCGCCAGATTGCACGCCGGCACTTCGCCACGTTCACGCAGTTGGCGTGCCAGGCTGGCCACCGCGACCGCGCCGGCCAGCACACCGTAGACACCATCGAAACGCCCGGCACTGGGCTGGCTGTCCAGGTGCGAGCCGCACAGCACGTAGGGGGCGTCTGGGTTAAAGGTGATCAAACCGAACAGATTACCCACCGCATCCACCCGCACTTCAAAGCCGCGCTCGGTCAGCCAGGCGGCGAACAGGTCGCGCACGGCGCCATCCTCGGCCGAGGCTGCCAGGCGGTGCAGCCCGCCGGCCCGGGTCGCGCCGATGGCTGAAGAGTCGCGGAACAGCGCCTCGAAGGTTTCAAGGTCCTGGTCACTGGGCGCCAGCAACTCAGGGGTAAAGGATGTCGACATGGGCTTGCTCCAGGCGGGTCGCAAAATCGTCGGACGGCGCACGATTGGTGACCAGGGTCGTGATGGCGCTGAATGGCAGCGTATTGATGAACGTGCGGTGGCCGAACTTGGCGTCGTCGGCCAGGATCACGCTGCGCAGGCTGTGTTTGGTCAGTTCCCGGCGCAGCAGCGCCTCGGGCTCCTGGTAGTCCATGAACCCCAGTTCCAGGTCGACGGCGCCGATGCCCATGAAGGCAATGTCGTAATGGAACTGTCGGACGAATTCCAGGGTGTGGGCGCCAATCAGCGCGTTGTCGTTGCGGCGTACATCGCCGGGCACCACCAGCACCTGGTTGGCGCTTTGTTCGGTGATCAGGCGGGCGATGTCCAGGGAGTTGGTGATGATGCGCAACTGGCTGAACCCGATCAGTTGCTGGGCCAGGGCCAGGGTGGAGGTGCCGGTGTCGAGAAACAGCACCATACCTTCGCTGACCAGCTTCGCCGCACACACTGCAATGCGTGTCTTGGCCTGGGGCTTGATGCGGCTGCGCACTTGCAGCGGCTGTTCTTCGTTGAGCCGAGGCAATATCGCGCCACCGTGAATGCGCCGCAACTTGCCGGCTTCTTCCAGGTACTTGAAGTCGCGGCGGATGGTTTCTTCGGAGACGAACAACGCCTGCGCCAGGTCCGAGGCCTTGACGCGCTGGTGTTGGGTGAGCAGGAGCATGATTTCGTCGAGACGTGGCTGATTCAGCATAAAAGAGGTATTCCAGGGCAGGTTCAGGCGGCCGGTATTGCGCGGCCCACGGCGAGACGCGGCGCGAGCCGGTCCAGCAGGGAGCATAGAGCGTAATACGGCCATGGACAGGGTCACGGGTACCTCTCACTCATCAGGGTGTGAAAGGGCAGGACAACACAAAGCGTTTATCACGGGCGGACTTCTGGCGAGCCCACTCCGGGTGCAATCAATCAGGGCATCAGCATCGGGGGAAGGTGCTGATCCCAAGGGGCGATGGCTTCCACGGCTGCGCAGAACTGCAGCACCTGGGCGTCGGCAAACCGTGGGCCGATCACCTGCAAGCCAATCGGCAAACCGCTCGGGCTGAAGCCACAGGGCAGGCTGGCCGCGGGGTTGCCGGTGATATTGAACGGGTAGGTAAACGGCGTCCAGCGCGCCCACGGCACTGCGCCCTCCTCGCCTGGCCAGTCTTCGGGGGCCACGCGGTCGGCGGCGAACGGCAGGATCGGCATCGTCGGCATCAGCAACACGTCGTAGTCGTTAAACAAGGCGTGTACCTGATTGGCGAACAGTGCACGTTGCTGCACGGCCTTGAGGTAAGCCGCCAGATCGTAATCGGCGGAACGCTTGATCAGCGCGGCGAAGCCGGGGTCCAGTTGGTCGAGGCGATCGGCCAGGGATTTACCGTAGGCAATCCCGCGCCCGCCGACCCACAGGGTTTCGAAGGTGGAGAGCGGATCTTGCCAGTCCAGGGTCAGGGTGGTGACGGTGACCGGCAGCTCTTCCGCGAGGTAATGCACCGCCGCTTCGACGGTGGCGGCGATGACCGGGTCCACCGGCGTTTCGAACAAGGTCGGGCAGTACGCCACACGCAACGGGCCCAACGGCCGCTCGCAGCGCGCCAGGTAGGATTCGGTGGGCGCGGGCAAGGCCTGGTGGTCCAGCGGGTCGGGCCCGGAAAGGATATCGAAGAGCAACGCGCTGTCGCGCACGGTGCGGGTGATCGGGCCGGCGTGGCTGAGCATCTCAGTGGCGGACCACGGCCAGGTGGGGATTCGCCCCAGGGAGCCTTTAAGGGCGAATGCACCGCAGAAGGCGCCCGGAATACGCACCGAACCGCCGCCGTCGGAGCCCAGCGTGGCCGGGACCATCCGCGCCGCCACCGCAATGGCCGAGCCGGAGCTGGAACCGCCGCTGGTGAGTTGCGGGTTCCACGGGTTGCGCCCGTTGCCGAAGACGCGGGAGGTGCTGGCGCCGGTCCAGCCGAATTCAGTGGTGGCGGTCTTGCCGAGGATGATCGCGCCGGCGTCTTTGAGACGGCGGATGATCGGTGCGTCTTGTGTTGGGACGTTGTCCAGCCCAGTGAGCGAGCCGCGGGTGGTGCGCAGGTTGGCGGTGGAGAACAGGTCTTTGATGCCGAAGGGGATGCCGTGGAGCGGGCCTTTGATCTGCCCGGCTTCGGCGGCCACCGTCATGGCATGCGCCTGCTCAAGCGCGGACTCGGTGTAGACGTCGCCAAAGGCATTCAGTGTGGAATTGTGGGTTTTGATGGATTCGAGGCTTTGCACCACCAGTTGCACGGGGGTGAGCGTGCCTTGGCGGATGCTTTCGGCTGCGTGCAGGACGCTGGGCATATCGGTCAGTGAGGTATCAGTCTTCATTGAGCATCCTGGGACATCTGCGAAATGGTCCAGCGGGTACGTCAATAGACGCCAAGGGAATGGCGGCTGTCAAGTTGGATTTGTTGTGTATGTGGGTTTTGTGGGTTTTATTTTTGTCGGAGATTTGGCTTACGAAAACGGGCCGGCTTAGCCGGGGATTTGGCGAAACGTCCGATAAGTAGCAGTGGATAGCTCTGACTTCTTTCTTTCACAAACCGCTGCAAAGTCCCTCGCCTGATCACACAGCGCGAGGGAACGCCGATGTTTTTTCCGATTAATGCCCTGCCCGAATGGGCTGCCTCTTGAATCCCGCCATTGGCAGATTGGCCCTGGCCCCGATGAATGCGGAGACGAGGGACGTTGAGGCCGTCCTCCGCGACTTCAGGGAGTGCCTTAACACCTTTGATGATTGGGCTGAAAGCTTCTGGAGCTTTTCGGCGCTGGAAGTCGAGCAAGTGTTCAAGGTCGGGGATGAGGTGGCGCTGATCGCACCTGTTTCCTCGAAAGCCCCAAGTACCACGGTTGCAATGTGCAAATCGAACGGCGCACTCACCTTGGTGCATATGTTTGAGAGCAGGCGGTTTGTGCCGATCGGCAACACGCCGGTCATGCTCCAGGCCATCGCCGAGGACGGCAGTCCGATCGGTCCTCCTGTCCATAAAACCATCGGCCCCAGCGGCATTCTCGAAGCCACCGACTGCACCCGCGACCAGCAGTATCAGGTCAGCTTTTATCCCAATGTTTCCAAAGATCACGTCAAGGCGCTCTACGCCTCCTATCAGTCGGTAATCAGCTCGCTGGAAAGCAGCTTGCGCAGCGAATGGACGAACACGTTCGACGCGCAGTGGAACCATTATTCAAATGCCAGCCCCCTCGACCGTCGCAAGTTGATGGACGCAGCGTTTGTGCGAGGGGTTGCAAACACGCTGTACAGCCTTTGGGACGGAATTCCCAACCTGTACGACTTGCTGGCGGACATCAAACCCAATAGCGAAAAGTTGCTGCACTACATCTCCCAAGGCGAACTTGAAGAGCTGTTGAAGCTTAGCAATGAGGCCATTGCCAACGGTCTTTTGATCCTGAGTGACGAACCGCTGTTGTTCATCTATTTGTCGGCGATGTTCAGTTGGGCGCAATTGCTTCCGCCGCCGGATATGAACGAGCTGCTGGGAGAAATAACGCTCGAGGTGCTGCTCAACCTGTTGTTGCTATGGGCCACCGGCGGGATGGGTGTGGCCGTGCGCTTGGGGGCGCAGGTGCTGGGAAAGGTCAGGTCCGGCCGAGCGCGGGACTGGCTGGAGCAGATGGCCAAGTTGGGCGGCACCCTGCGGATGGATGGGCATGCCGAGGCGGTCAAGCCGATGTTGCTGGCGAGCCAGGCGGTACCGGCCAAGGCGGCGGCGGTGCCGTTGAAAGCCGGACAGCATGAAGTGCCAAATCCGATGCCGCTGGCCAGGAATAAGAGGCAGCCGACGACCGCGTTGGTCAGGCAAGACCCTGTCGACGATGTGCCCTCCTCTGCCAAGAACCCCGGCGGCGACGCGGCCGCTCCCGCAGACAAGACCGCAACCAATGGCTGCCCGGTGTCGATGGTCACCGGTGAGGAACTGCTGCCCCTCACCGACGGCTCGTTGGAGGGCGTGCTGCCCTTTGCCTGGACGCGGTTGTATCGCAGCAGTGCGGTGGAAGTGGATTGCGGGTTGGGGTTTGGCTGGAGTCATTCGCTGGCTCAGCGGTTGGTGGTTAGCGGTGAAACAGTGGTCTGGACCGATCACGAAAACCGCAGCACCACCTTTCCCCTGCCCTCTGTTACGCGGCCGGCCATCACCAATAGCCTGGCGGAAGCAGCGATTTATCTGGGCGCTTTGCCTGATGAATTGGTACTGGCTCAAACCTCCCTTTTCTATCACTTCCGCGACGGTGTGCTGACGTCGATCAGCGACGCGTATGACAACCGGCTGCGCATTTCCCGCGATTATTCCGGACGGATTCAGCGGATTGATAACGGCGTCGGCCAGGGATTGCTGCTGCGTTATGACCGCCGACATATCGTTGCCGTCGACTATCAGGTGCAGCGGGAACTGGACTGGGTTACCGAGCAGAACGTTGTTTCCTACCGGTACGACGAAGCGTGGCGGTTGATTGAAGCGACCAACGCTGTCGGCGAAAGCGAGCGTTATCGGTACGACGATCAGCAGGTGATTCTGGAACGGCAACTGGCCGGTGGGGCGAGTTTCTTCTGGGAGTGGGAACGGTCCGGTAAATCTGCAATCCGGACATTGGCCTCTATCTGACGCCTGATCCCGTGAAGCTCGCGGGTGGGCTGAACGGATACCAGTACGTGCCCAACCCTACGGGGTGGGTGGATCCGTTAGGATTGAGCGCCAATTGCCCACCCGGAGGACGAAGTAACCCGAACTGCGGTGTTCCGGTTGAACCCGACGCTCCTGAGGTCTCTCGCAAAGGAGCTTTCAGACAAGCAAAAAGAGCTGCCAAGATACCGATGCGCCAAGACCCAGACATGGTAGTGAACCCAAGGACTGGAGCTTCAAAACAATATGAAATAGTAAAAATGACAGACAAAAATGGTGAAAGTATTTTGAATGACGCGGGCAAACCGATAAAGACCAGGGTATACAAAGAGCGATGGTTCTGAAGTACTGGTTCAAGACCATTCTGCCGGGCACCGATTCGGCAGCAAAGGCGGAACAGGTGACCAAGGCGCGCATTTCAACTTACGGCCCATAGAAAAACCAAGGAACGGTAACGTACCCGGCGCGAAGGAACATTACTTTTTCAAGGAGAAAAAATGAAATATTGGAATGAATTAGATGAAAGCATATTTTTCTGTAAGCTTTTTAGTCACCCAATCGAAATTGGCCGAATTTCTCTTTTTTCATTACAATTAGAGAACGATCAGCCCTCGCTAGGGCTGGGATTTGACATACCGGAATTCCCAGACAACTTACCAGAGAAATGGCAAAACAAAGGGTTCAACACTTGCAGACTCGGGCTTACCTGCTCGAACATCAGCGATTTGAAAATCACCAACATCCCAACCAAAGAAATTTTTTCCGCAACTATCGCGGAAGAAAACGGAATTCTTATATTCCAAGCCGCCGCAAAAAAATCCTCAATCGAATTCAAAGCGCAATTCATATCTCTGATTGGTCCTTCGGTTTACATAAACGGCCCTGAGGATGGTAAATTTTTAGCTAATCCCAAACACACCTAATTTGGATTATCCAACTTACGTAACGATCGGCCATATTTCCTGAGAACAAATACTCGCCCCCCTTAACTGAAGAAAATGTGATCATAAAAAAAACCAATATATATTCAGAGAATTACGGTTTGCAGGTGAATTGACGTGAGTTCTCACTGACTGCCCAAGAAAAAGACAAATTGATTTACTTAACTCGTTATTCAAAACTGAGAATTTGGATGGGGACGATTTACCGAGCTTATTCCCCACAAACTTCTTCCTAAGCCCTTGATTTTTGAGGGTCACCTTACGTTCTATCACCAAGAGGGCTTTTAGTTTATACAGCGCAAGCCTCACTCTATTCCGGCAATCGCTCCCCTCAACTCCACGCCACCACCAACAACCCCGCCCCCAACACCAGACACAGCGGCGAGTAAAAAAACGTATCCAGCCGCGCAAACCGAGACCCACCGACCTTCTTGAAAAACCCCACCAGCTCCGAATCCCCAATCGCCCGGGCAAACATCACCAGCGCCACCGCACTGATCCCCCATTGCAAGGCATGGTTGGACACCGGCTCGAAATACAGCCCGGCCCGCAAACACACCAGCACCGCAATCGCCACCAATCCCACGCCCACCAGCAACGTGCCCAGCGCCGAGGGCTTGAACGCCGGGCGTGGCCCACTGGCGAATTCACCCGGCAGCTGCGGAATCGCCGCGGCAACCCCCAATTTGCCACCGGCCGCCCAGTACAAATGCACCAGGCTGATAAAGCCAAACACCCCGACGATCCATCGCGCGACTAAAAAGCTCATGGCTGGATATCCTTGGAAAAGTCCGAAAGAGGATAGACCTCTTGAGATTTTTTGCAGGCAATTCGTCGGCGGCTGATGGTAAAGTGCCGCCCCATGAAACTCGCCCGTACCGACCGCTCGCTCATTGCCTGGATGCTCTATTGCTGCGTCCTGTTCAATGTGTTCGCCTGCAGTATTGGCCACGGGCAAATGGTCGGGATGCAGCTCAACGGCATCGGCGGCCAGTTCTGTACGGTGGACCCGCGCACCCAGGCGCCAGCGCCTTACAAGTCCACCGATGAATCCCTGCCCACGCTCTCGAAAGCCTTCGGTTGCCCGCTGTGCTCAACCGGCGGCATGGGCCCGGCGCTCAGCTCCAGCCTCAATGTAGTCGTCCTGCCACAACCCCATGCGCCGCCGCCGGCCATCGTTGCCAGCGCCGACATTCCTGCCCGCTTCACCTGGCCTGCGGCTAATCCGCGCGCCCCACCCGCCTTCGCCTGATACCTGCGCTTTTTTGATTGGCACGTGTTGCCGTCTCCCTCGGGAGTACGGGCGGCTGCGCGTTGTTTTCAAGCCATGTTTTTCAGGATTCAACCATGAAACATCTACCTCTTTTGGCGGGCCTGTTCGGCTGCCTCCCTGTCAGCACCTGGGCGATTGAGCTGGCACCGACCACCATTGATGGCGAACAAACCGGCGAGCCCGGCCTGGCTCTGGACCAATCCAGTGGCATGGCCTCGCGCCTCGGGCTGAGCGTGCGGGAAACCCCGGCGTCCATCGCCATTGCCAATCGCAACGACATCGAACGTCGAGGCGCCAAGACGTTCCGGGACGCGGCCAATACCTTGCCCGGGGTCAACGCCAGCGCGCCGCCGGGGTTTGGCGGTTTTATTTCCTATCGGGGTTTTACCAGCAGCCAGATTACCCAGATGTTCAATGGCGTCGCCGTGTCGGGCGGCCTGGCGCGGCCGGTGGATGCGTGGATCTATGATCGGGTCGAACTGGTGGGCGGCCCCTCCTCGCTGATCAACGGCGCCGGTTCCGTCGGCGGTTCGCTGAACTACGTGACCAAACTGGCCACCCGCGAAGAACAGGCCGCCGAAGGGCAACTGACGTATGGCAGCTACGACACCGCCGGGATGGCCTTCAGCCTCAACCATGCGCTGACCGAACCGGGTGCCGAGGTGCAGCATTACGCGCGCCTGGACGTGAGCCGCAACACCAACCACACCTATATCGATCGCCAGCAGCGCGATGCCTGGAGCGTGGCATTTTCCCTGTTGAGTGATTTCACGCCGAACCTGTCCCACACCCTGGCGCTGGAATACCAGGACGAGCACGAAGACAGCCCCTATTGGGGCACGCCGGTGCTCAACCCGAAGTCGGGCGAGTTGAAGATCGACAAGCACAACCGCTTCAACAACTACAACGTGGCCGACGGCCGTTATGAGCAACGCACGATCTGGGTCCGGTCGATCATCGACTACCGGATCAACGACAGCACTACCCTGAAAAACACCCTCTATCACCTCGACAGCCAGCGCGACTATCGCAACCTGGAAACCTACCAGTACAACGCCGACAACAGCGCGGTGAATCGCTCCACGGCCTATCAGGTACGCCATCAAGGCGAGCAGAACGGCAACCAGTTCGAGCTGCGCCATGACGACACATTCTTCGGCTTGAGTACCACCTGGTCCGGTGGTTTTGAGTACAAGGTCAACAGCACCACCAACAACCCACTTAACGTGGCGGGTAAAAGTACGGTGGATCCGAACAACTACGATCCGGGGCACTTCTATGACATCCCCGGCACCAAACCCGGCTTCGATCCGGACAAGACCAACGCCGTCACCACCCAGGCATTGTTCGTCGAAAACCGCCTGGGGCTGACCGACAAACTGTCTCTGCTCACCGGCCTGCGCTATGACGCAATCGACCTTGAGGTCACCAATCACCGAGACATCACCGCCAGCAACCCGCGGCACGTCAAGCGCAGCTGGGAGCCGGTCACCGGGCGTATTGGCCTGACGTATCAGTTCATTCCGCAAGCCAATGTCTACGTGCAATACAGCACCGCCGCCGAACAGCCGAGCAGCACCACCCAGGTGTTCGACGTGTCTACCGGCAAGCAGTGGGAAGTGGGCAGCAAGTTCGACTACCTGGACGGTCGTGGCTCGGCCACCGTCGCCGCCTATAAAATTGAGCGCAAGGACTTCGCCGTGACGGACCCACAGGACCCGACCAACAGCATTCCCGTGGGCGCGCAGTCGTCCAAGGGTATCGAGTTGGCCAGTTCGTTGCGGGTTACGCCCAAATTATTGGTGGAGGGTAACTACGCCTGGGTCGATGCCGAGTACGAGGACTTCAATGAGAAAATCGCCAGCGGGGCCGTGGTGTCGCGCAAGGGCAACACGCCGACCAACGTGCCCAGGCAGGTGGGTAATCTGTGGCTGACCTATGACTTTGCCGAAGACTGGCAAGGTGGCGTGGATGCGCGGTATGTGGCGTCGGTGTATGCCGATAACGCCAACACCCTGACGGTGCCGGCGTATACCTTGTTCGGCACATTTTTGACTTACAAGGTGGATCAGCACACCTCTGTGACGGGTCGGGTACGCAACCTGACCAATGAGGTGTATGCCGAGTTTGCCCATGTGTCGCCGGCGTATTACCTCGGGTCGCCGAGGACGTTTGAGCTGGCGGTGCAGACGAAGTTCTGACACAAACCCTGTAGGAGCCCGGCTTGCCGGCGATAGCAGCCTCAAGGGCGCCATCGCCGGCAAGCCGGGCTCCTACAGGTATCTTCTATTTCAGGCTAGTCTCCACCTTCTGCGCCACATCCTCAGTCAACCATGCCTTCCAGATCTGCGGATGATCCTTGAGGAACGCCTGGGCGACTTCACGTGGCGGGCTGTGCTTCTCGCTCATCTCGGCCAGCGCCTTGTTCAACGGCTCGATAGGAAAGTCGACCTTGCCAAAGAACTCGGCGATCTGCGGATGCTCCTTCTGGAACGGCGTGGACACACCGATGCTCAGCTTGGAAGCCAGGGAACGTGTGGGTTTCGGGTCAGGATTGTCTGCATCGGTCAGCGTCTTCCAGGCCTCGGCGTCAAACGGTGGCTCTTCGAGCTGGATCAGCTTGTAGCGCCCCATCAGCGGGGTGGGTGACCAGTAATAGAACAGCACCGGCTTGCCCCGGCGGATCGACGAGGCAATCTCGGCGTCCAGCGCGGCACCCGAGCCACTGCGGAAATTCACGTAGCTGCCGTCAAGCCCATACGCCTTGAGTTTTTGCTTGTTGACCACTTCCGAGGTCCAGCCAATCGGGCTGTTGAGGAAACGGCCCTTATCCGGTGCTTCGGGGTCCTTGAACACGTCCTTGTAGCGCGCCAGGTCTTTCACGCTGCGCAGTTCCGGCGCCAGGGGCTTGATGCCTTTGGCGGGGTCGCCCTTGACCACGTATTCCGGCACCCACCAGCCTTCGGTGGCACCCTTGACGATATCCCCCAGGCCCACCACTTTGCCCTCAGCCTCGGCCTTGACCCACACCGGGCTGCGGCCGGCCCATTCTTCACCGATCACCTGGATATCGTTTTTCGCCAGGGCGGTTTCCAGGGTAATGGTGGTGCCGGGCAACGTGTCGGTGGGCAAGTCATAGCCCTTTTCGACAATCACCCGCAGCACCTCGGTGATCAGGCTGCCACTTTCCCAGTTCAGGTCCGCAAAATGAATCGGCGCCTGGGCGGCCGATACCGGCAGCGACACCACCGACAGACTCAGGGTCGTCAGTGACGCGGCCAACAGTGCTCGAATTCCTTTCATGCTTTGCACCTCATGCCTACAGCAATAGCGAACGGCTTTGCTGTAACACCGCGAAGCCTCTGAATACTTAAGTCAACTCAACTGTAGTAGAGGTTCCGGGGAACAGGGCATGTAACCGGCGTTACTCGCTGGCCTTGAAGGTCACGAGTTCACCCTTGCGCCATTTGGCGGCCTTGCCGGTGACGGCCTTCAGGGTCTTGGTCAGGCCCTCTACCAGTTGCTCATTGGCGGCGAATACCAACATTACGCTGTGGCCTTCCTTGAACACGATGCCCTGGCCTTCGGCCGAGGAAACAAAGGCGTAGTCGCCCAGGCCGTACACCGTCAACTTGATATCGCGAAACTTCAGTTCGAACTTGCCGCCTTCGCGACTGGGCAATACAGCGGCCCGGAAATGATCACCGACCTTGAGTTCCAATCGCGGCTTGTCATCCACCACCAGCGCCGTTTCGGTATCGATCTCGGCGATGTAGATACCTTCAGGTGTCTGCTCAGTGATGTAGACGAAACGGGACTGAAACTGCTTGACCAACTTTGCGCGCAAATCACCCAGCACGAACAACGCGTGCATATCCAGATTACTGACTGCCAAGGAAACGCCCCCACATCAAAAAGGTGCTGACCGCCAGGCGGGCAGCACAAAAAAACGGCCGAAACGGCACGATCACACGACAAATCCACTGAAAAACTGAAGAAGGCCCACGCTGCAAAGCCATAAGACTAGTACAGGCGTGCCCGACGTACCTTACGCAAGGTCGCCGAGCGTTGCAGGAAATCACAGGTTTAATGGCCGGAGAATACTGGCCGCCCTACTTCAGACAATAACCCTTAAAAAATGCGGTTTTCCGACATCCAACACAGAAACTAATGCCTTGGATGGAACCGGACGCCGGATGCTGACAACAATACTAAAACAGCAACACGGGTCAAAACCACCCGAAATATTGCAAGCGGGTCCGCAGGATCGATCGACAGGAGCTGATTATGCAACGACCTCAACCGATTGCCACACCCTCGAACACAGGTTCATCTTTTATGGATGACGGCCAATTCTACTCCCTATACACCCAGGGCAGTTGCCTGCATTCGGTTCTCTATCGTGTAGTACCCGCCGGAAGAAACTTCTTTCATATCCTTGAAGTGCCCAGCGGGCGGATCAAAGGTTTTCGCAGCGGCCATCGCCAGGCGTGCGAACTGGCCAAACAACTTGAAGCCATCCTGCAAGCGCCCCACGGCTGAACCTCGGCGCTGTCGTTTCGTCATCTGGTTGACTTTACTGCGCCGCCAGCGCGTAACAACTGCCATACTGGTCCGTCCATTGAGATTTGTCCCCTTGCGGTGCAGGTTTCATCAGCGCAATTACCTCCAAGGGAAGGCTATACGTGACGGAATTTGATATAGGCGAATTTTTCATCCATGGCGAAGCCAGGGAAGTAGACGGTGAATTTCAAGCCGTGATCGTGATGCGGGCCAAGGCGCCCCTGACCACCGTGACGACCCATCAGGTAGAAAAGGACCGCTGGTTCAAAACCGTAGACGCCGCCCACACAGCAGCAAAGGAAGCCGCCAAAGCGCTTAAAGCCGCCGTCGACTCAGGCGCACTGACCTCCTGATTACCCGGGGCGACAATCCGATCGAACTCTGCCCCGCTACAACCCTCCCATGCATACGATGATCAGCCTGCATGGAGAACGATATGGAAGCGCCGACTTACACCCTCGAAGACCTGTTTGAACAACTTGGACTGGAATCGTCCCCGGAGGCGATTGACGCCTTCATCGGCGAACATACCCTGGCCAATGACGTAAAGCTGATCGATGCGGACTTCTGGTCGCCGCAACAAGCCCAGTTCCTGAAAGATGAACTGCGTGAAGACGCAGTGTGGGCCATCGCGGTCGATGAACTGAACCAGCGCCTGCACCAGCCACGCTGATTCCCTCAATGCAGGCTGTCTGACTGTTCCAGACGCAACAGCGCCTCCCAGGCAGCCCTGCACTCCTCAGCTTCATCACGACTGGCGAAGGCTGTGCCACGCTGCTCGCCGTTAAGCAACACCACCCAACACGCCTTTTGCCCCAGCGCACGCAGGGTTGGCGGTACGCCACTGCCAATCATCACGGCGACATCGACTTTGTTTTGCATGGAGAGCCTCCAGGGATTTAGTTAGCTGGCTAACAATGTTCGCCATGCTACGGTTTTCCTCCAGTTGGAAAAAGCTATCCCCGGAATAGCTCCCTTGCATAACCTGCAACAATCGACCCGTCGGGTTAACGTCCCTCGGGTTTATAGCCCAGCCGCAAACCACCCCAGTGCCTGCCATTCACCGTGATCGGCACCGACAGGTCGTGCATCAACTCGCCGGTATCGCGGGTGTAGGTTTGCAGCAACACTGCCTGCTGGTGGCTGCCACAGCGGATCCCGGTGCGGTCTTCAAATTTGCGTTTGGTGCGGTTTTGTAGCGCGTCCACCTGGGCATCGCCGGTCAATGTCTGGGAAAACGCCTTGTTGTGGGTCGGCACATAACCCTGTGGCGTGCAGGCAATTGCAAACACCAGGCCCTCATGCCGGGGCAACAAGGCCTCCTGGATCGCCGGCAGCACCTGGTCGGTATAGCTGTCGAAACGGGTGTGGTACTTGCTTGGCCGGGTGTTGGGAATCGGGGTGTAACTGCGGTCGAACAGGTCGTCCAGGCTGATGCGGTTTTGCAGCACGTCGGCTTCAAACTGCGCAGCGATCCGGCTCGCGCCTTCGCGGGCGAGGTCGTAGATGCGTTGGTGGTAGTCGTCCAGGCCGACCTCGGCGAGGCGCTCGCTGATGGTTTCGGCCTGCCCTTCCATTTGCACCGCAGCGGCGGCCAGTTGTTGGGTCTGCTGGTCGCTGACGGTCAAATCGCTGCGCATCTGCTCCACCGCATGGAACAGGCTGTCGAGTTGGGCGCGGTTGGTGTCGGTGCCCTGGGCGATTTCATTGACCTGGCCCTCCACATCCGCTGCCAGGGTGGCAATGCTATCCAGTTGCTCACCGGCGTGCTCCACCTGTTCGACACCGGATTGCAAATCCGCCGACAATTGCCGGATCTGCTCCACCACCTGAGCGGTACGCTGCTGGATATCCGCCACCATCACCCCGACTTCATCCGTCGCGGTGGCGGTTCGCCCGGCCAGGCCGCGTACTTCGTCGGCGACCACCGCAAAGCCGCGACCATGCTCACCGGCCCGGGCGGCTTCAATCGCCGCGTTCAGCGCCAGCAGGTTGGTCTGGCTGGCGATCGACTGGATCACCAGGGTAACGCGCTGGATTTCTTCGCTGCGCTGGCTCAAGGCCTCGATCAACTGGCGGCTGTCGTTGGCGCGCTGGCTGAGCTGATGCATGCGGGTGATGGATTGCGCCAGCACTTCGCGCCCTTCGGTGCTGCGCTGATGGGCCTGGCTGGCGGCACCGAGGGCCTGGCGACTCAACTCGGAGGTGACCTTCTCGGTGCCAATCATCACTTCGGCACTGCTGACAATCTGCCTGGCCGCGCCCAGTTGCGATTGCAGCCTGGCCGCCAGTTGCTTGACCGAATAGGCCACGCCCGCCGCAGACAACGCGTTATGACTGGTGGTGTAGGACAGGTCGCGGGTCAGCTCGCCGATCGCATCGGTGGCTTCGGAAGGTGCACTACTGGGGGTGCGATGTTTCAGGCGGGGCAGCCAGATCAGCAACAGGGCCACCGGCACGCACAGGTAAATCGAGAGTTGGGCAAACGCCAGGCCCAGCAGCAGCAGCACCAGGGCGGTACTTTGCAGGAGCGGCGTCAACCAGCCGGGCAACTGACGCACCACCGCGGGTGGTGACGCTGCCGCGCCCATGAGAGATCCGTCTCCAGCCATGTTCGTTACCCCACTGCTTGTCGTTATTGTGACTGCATTAGACGCCACTATGTGGCCATTATCCATGGGCCTTTAGTGGGGGGCTTGCAGCAGATCAATAAACGGGGGAAACGGGCTGTTTTCTGCTGGGAACCGGGCAACCCGGCTCCAGCAGTTCACCGCATCAGGCTTGACGCTGGTGCTTGTCGATTTGCTCGTGGCGCTCTTGCGCTTCGATGCAGTACTTGGTGGTAGGGCTGATCAGCAGGCGCTTGAGGCCGATAGGCTCGCCGCTGTCGTCACACCAGCCGAAGGAATCTTCCTTGATACGGCCCAGGGCCTGCTCAAGTTGCGGCAGCATGCGCTGGTCGCGGTCAATGGCATTCACCAGCCAGGTGCGCTCTTCTTCGACAGAAGCAGCGTCAGCCGGGTCAGCCGGGGTGTCCAGGCTTTCGATGGCGATGCGGTTCTGTTCAATGCGCTCGTGGTGTTCCACTTTCATGTCTTGCAACAACTGCTCAAAAAAAGCGTGCTGCTCGGCATTCATGTAGTCATCCGCCGGCATGGCCAGCAACTTTTCCTTTGTCATTGATTTCTCTATAAAAAATACGTGCATCAAGGCGAATAAGGGAGCGTTCCGGCAGGCCTCTGCAGGTCTCGGAAAGGCGCCATCCATTTCAAGCGCCACCCGGCACTCAATTTACGAGGGGCGGCAGTCTAAGGCCGACTTGAGGGCTCAGCAACTGAAATGACAGGCATTTTTTCCAAGATAACCCGCAAAGGCACCAGGACGGGCTCGGCGAACGGTCATCGGAGTGCGTTTATAGCAAGAAATTCAGTGTTGTGGAGCTATATAGAAGACAAACGGTTAAACGTTGATGGCAAAACGCTCATGTGGGAGCCGGGCTTGCCCGCGATGCAGACGACTCGGTCTGTCAGCGAAACCAAGTTGACGCTATCGCAGGCAAGCCAGCTCCCACATGTTGATTGATGTAGCCCTGAGGACCGTGTTAGCGCTTGAGCTTGCGCTTGTTGCGATACTGGTCGATCACCACCGCCACCACGATGATCAGGCCCTTGATGATGTCCTGGATGTACGCATCCACGCCGACGAAGGTAAACCCGCTGGCCATCACCCCGAGGATCAGCGCGCCGATCACGGTGCCGGTGATACGCCCTACCCCGCCCGCCAGGCTGGTGCCGCCGATCACGGCGGCGGCAATCGCGTCCAGCTCATACGACATGCCCATGCCCGCTTGCCCGGTGGCGGCCCGTGCCGAGGCCACCACGCCCGCCAGGCCTGCCAGCAAGCCGGCGATGCTGTAGACGATGATCAGGTGGCGCTTGACGTTGATCCCCGAGGTGCGCGCCGCCTGCATGTTGCCGCCGATGGCGTAGGTGTATTTGCCGTACTTGGTATAGCGCAGGGCAATATGGAAGATCACCGCCACCACCAGGAAGATCACCACCGGCATCGCGCCATGGCCGATCGCGGTGTAGGAGTCCGAGAGCATGCTCACCGGCTGGCCTTCAGTGTAGTAACGCGCCAGGCCACGGGCCGAAACCATCATGCCGAGGGTCGCAATAAACGGCGGGATCCCGGTAACCGCAATGATGCTGCCGTTGATAGCCCCCGCCAGCAACCCCACGCCCAGGCCCATCGCCACCGGTATCCACACCGGCAGGTCCGTCAGGGAGGGAAACACCGCCCGGGAAAAGTCGGAAGTCTGCGCCAGACTGGCGGCGATCATCGCCGACAACGCCAGCACCGAGCCCGACGACAGATCGATACCCGTCGTGATGATCACTTGGGTGACGCCAATCGCCAGCAGGCCGATGATCGACACTTGCAGGATCATCAACACCAGGCGCTGGGAGTTCATCAGGAAGCTCTGGTCCCGCACGATCCAGCCGAACAGCTCGAACACCAGGCCGATGCCAATCAGCACCAGCAGGATGCTCAGCTCGGTGGGCATGCGTCGACGGTGCTTGACCGGCGCCGCAGCAGGCTTCTTTTCCTCGGGTTTGCTTTCCAGTATCGCGTTCATAACCACTCACCTTTTTTTATCGCATTGCGCCGGCCGCAACGGGCCGGCGCCGTCTGTTCGTTAGTGGACCGCCGTCATACCGGAAGCCAGTTGCATGACTTTTTCCTGGGTCGCTTCGCTGCGGTCCAGGGTGCCCATCAAGTCGCCTTCGTGCATCACCATCACCCGGTCACTCATGCCCAGCACTTCCGGCAACTCCGAAGAAATCATGATCACCGCCATGCCTTCGCTGGCCAGGTAGGAAATCAGCCGGTAGATCTCGGCCTTGGCACCGACGTCGATACCGCGGGTGGGCTCGTCGAGGATCAGCAACCGCGGGTTGGTCATCAGCCAGCGGGCCAGCAGGGCTTTTTGCTGGTTGCCGCCGGACAAGGTGTCGATGCATTGCTCCAGCGACGGGGTTTTCACCCGCAGCTTGGTGCACATGTCCTCACACAGGGCCCGCAGGGCTTTCTGCTGGATAAACCCGTTGCCGGTGTAATGCGGCAGCACGGCCATTTCCATGTTTTCGAGCACCGACAGGCAGGGGAACAGGCCACTGAGCTTGCGGTCTTCGGTCAGCAGCGCGAAGCCCTTCTCGATGGCCATGTGCGGGTCGGTGATGCGTACGGTCTTGCCGTCCAGCTGGATCTCGCCGCCGGAGCTTGGGGTAATGCCAAAAATGGTTTCGGCCACGTTGGTACGGCCAGAGCCCATCAGCCCGGCGATGCCCAGAATCTCCCCGGCGTGCAGGTCAAACGAGACGCCCTGGAATACCCCGTCCAGGCGCAGGTCACGCACCGACAGCAGCAGCTTGCCGATAGGCTTGTCGCGCACCGGGAACAACTGGCTCAGCTCACGCCCCACCATCATCGAGATCAGGCTGTCGCTGTCCATGCTGTCGGCCCGCTGCAGGCCGATATAGGCACCGTCGCGGAACACCGCCACTTCATCGGCGATGGCGAACACTTCGTTCATTTTATGGGTGATGTAGATGATGCCTTTGCCCTGGGACTTGAGGTCGGCAATGATCGAAAACAGGTGGGCCACTTCCTTGTCGGTAATGGCTGACGTCGGTTCATCCATGATCAGGATGTCGGAGTCATAGGACACCGCCTTGGCAATCTCGACCATCTGCCGCTCGGCGATGCTCAGGTTGCCGACGTGTTCTTCCGGGTCGAGGTTGATCCGCAGCCGCTCCAGCAATTGCGCGGTGCAGCGGTGCATTTCCCGGTGGTTGACCATGTGCAGGCCGTTGAGCTGCTCACGGCCGATCCAGATGTTCTCGGCGATGCTCATGTGCGGCATCAGGTTGAGTTCCTGGTGGATCATCGCGATCCCGGCCTTTTGCGCCGCCAACGGCGTTTCGAATTTGATCGGCTTGCCACGCAAGCGGATTTCACCCGCGTCGGGCTGATAGATACCGGCGATGATCTTCATCAGCGTCGACTTGCCCGCGCCGTTTTCGCCCATCAGCGCCAACACCGAGCCCGGGCGCACCCGCAGCTGCACATCGGCCAGGGCCACGACGCCGGGAAAGCCTTTGCTGATGTTGGAAATTTCCAGCAGGTAGGGCTCGCTCGGCCCGTCGGGCTGAGGGCCCGGCAGCGGGGCTTGCGAAGCAGTGGCTTGAGCAAACATATCGGGTACTCCGTCAGCAGGGCCGCCGTGGCTGCCCTGCCGGTTTATTGTTGTTATTAAGGGCTACTTGAAGTCTTTGACGTTGTCCGGGGTGATCAGCTTGAACGGGATCACCACGTTCTGCTCGACCGGCTCGTGCCTGGCCATCTTGCGTGCGGCTTCCACCGAACCCACGGCCTGGCCGTTGGCGTCCTGGAAGGCGGACGCGGCCATGTCGCCCTTGGTGATCGCGTTCAGGCCGTCCGGCGTGCCATCAACCCCGGCAATCAGCACGGTGCCCGGCTTGGTACCGGCCGATTTCAACGCCATGGACGCGCCAATCGCCATCTCGTCGTTGTTGGCCAGCACCGCGTTGAATTCGCGGCCCTGGGTCAGCCAGTCGTTGACCAGGGTCATGCCCTTGTCACGCAGCCAGATGCCGGTCTGCTCCTGCTCGATCTTGATGTCCGGGTATTTGGCCAGGACTTCCTTGACGCCCTTGGTGCGGTTGGTGGTGGAGTTGTTCGCCAGGTCACCCAGCAGGATCACGATCTTGCCCTTGCCGCCGAGCTTTTCGGCGATGTACTGCATTTGCAGACGGCCGGCCTCGACGTCGTTGGACGTCACCGCCACGATGCCCTTGGGCAAATCTGTCTGGTCGGGACGGCGGTTGACGTACACCAGCGGAATGCCTGCCGCGAGCGCCGCTTTACTGATATTGGCGGTAGACGCGGTGTCGACCGGGTTGACGATGATGGCGTCGACTTTCTGGCTGATAAAGTTCTCGACCTGGCTCAGTTGCTTGACCACGTCGGCGCGGGCGTCTTCGAACTGCAGCTGTACGCCGTCACCCTTGGGGTAGGACTTGGCTTGCTTGTCCATGTCCTCACGCAGGTAGGTCAGGAAGGTGTCGTCGAATGCCGACATGCTCACGCCTACCTTGATATCGGCGGCCGTGGCGAAACCACTGGCGAGCATCATGGACAGGGCCAGTGCGGTAAAACGGATCGGGGTCTTCATGAACGGTCTGTCTCCAATTTCTTGTTGGTTTTGTGGACGTTGCGTTTTTCAGAGCGAAGCTGTCGGCAGTCGAACGATCGGCGCCCCCGGAATGCAGCACACCAGGGAACCCTTGCTTTCGACGCACAGGACATTCAGGAGGGAGAAGTAAAACGGCCGGGCGCGGGGCAGGCCGCGTGGCGTGAGGGCAGGACGTAAAACTCGCAGTACAGCGTTGAAGATTTTCATCTGACGGTACCTGGTTGTTTTGATCTTGTTTTTGTCGAGTCGCCCGAATCGAGTCCGAACGTACTTTATGCAACCTGGAAATGACTTTATTGGAAAATAATTTCCATATCAACTTATTTTAGAATTTTATTCTATTTTTCATTTATGGCTTTCCAAAGCGGCCATTTCCACCACCTGCCGGCGTTCCGAACTGAGGCGTGCCGCGTCCAGTACACGGGTGGTTTCCAGTGCATCCCGGGCATCCACCGGCAGCGGGCCATGACCTTCCACCGCGCTTTGCAGCTGGCTATAGAACTGATTCCAGCGACCCTTTTCCGACGGAACACGCTCGCGCTCCTCGCCTTGCTCGAACCAGCCCCAGCGTCGATGCTCCTCGGCGCCCCAGTGCTCGCCTTCGGTTTTCGGCGTCTTGCCGGCCATCAGCAACGCTTCCTGACCGTCCAGCCCTTCCACGGTGTAGCAACCGGCGGTGCCATTCACCCGGAAACGCGGCGCCTGGCTGTTCTGCAAGGCACTGCCCCACAGGTGGGAAATCACCCCGTTGGCATGGGTCATGGACACGAAGAAACCGTGATCCACAGTGGGCTCCTGTTCGGTGTAGTGCAATTGCGCGAACACCCGGTCCACCGGGCCGAACAGTTGCAGGGCCTGGTCCACCAGATGGCTGCCCAGGTCCCGCAGGAATCCGCCGCCGCTGGCATTGCCCACGGAGCCCGGGTTGTAGCGTTCCACCCGGGATTCGAAACGGGTGACGGTGCCCAATGCGCCCGCGTCGATCAGCTTGCGCAGGGTCAGGAAGTCCGAGTCCCAGCGCCGGTTCTGGTAGACGCTGAGCAACACGCCCTGGCGCTCGGCGGCGGTAATCAACGCCTGGGCTTGTTCGGCATTGCTGGCAAAAGGTTTGTCACTGACCACCGCCACGCCGTGCTCGATGGCTTCCAGCACCAACGCGGGGCGGCCCTTGAGGGTGGTGGAGATCACCAGCGCATCGACGCCCGCCTCGACGATCTGGCCGATGCTATCGAAGGCTTTTACGCCGGGATGCTCTTTCGCCAACTGTTGGCGGCGTTCAGGTGAACGGGTGACCACGCCGACAAAGGTCGCCCCCGGCAGGCTGGCAATCAGCGGTGCGTGAAAAAAGCGGCCACCGTGGCCGTATCCAACCAGTCCGATTCGCATACAAATACTCCTTGGTTAAGGATGGCGAGGGAGCTTGCTCCCGCTCGGCTGCGTAGCAGTCGCAAGCTTTTGGGGGCGCTTCGCACCCCAGCGGGAGCAAGCTCCCTCGCCACAGAGCAAGCCACAACGGTCTAAGAACACAGCTCTCGGGTGACCCGCTCCAGCATCATCCGGTTGGACTCATCCGGCCGGTCTTCCCAGGCAAACACCGACACCGTGGCGATGCCGTCGAACTTGATTTCCCGCAGGGTGCCGAAAAACGCCTCCCAGTTGACCTCGCCCTGGCCGATGTCCAGGTGCTGATGCACGGTGGCCGTGACACCCGGCGGGTTGACGATGTAGCGCAGGTTGGACGACGCCCGGTGGTTGTAGGTGTCGGCGATGATCAAGTGGCTGAGCTTGGCGCCTGCGTACTTGAGCATCGAGGCGATATCGCCCTTGCCATCGTCATAGAAGAAGGTGTGGGGCGCGGCGTAGAGGTAGTTGATCCAGTCGCGGTCGAGGCCGCGAATGATGTCCACCGACTCGTTGTTGCGCTCGCAGAAGTCGTACGGGTGCGCCTGGATATCCAGCTTCACGCCTTCGCGCTCGAACTCCGGCATCAGCTCGTCCATGGAGCGCATGAACTGGTTTTCGCACACCAGCGGGTTGTCGGACTGGCCGGTGAATTCGGTGTTGACCAGCTCGCAGTCCATTTCCACGGCGATCTGGATCGCGCGCTTCCAGTTGCGTACGGCGGCAACCCGCAGGCCTTCGTCGGCGGCGGCCCAGTGGTACATGGGCAGCAGGGACGAGAGCTGCACGCCGGCGTCGCTCAGGGCCTTGCGAAACTCCTTGATGCGCGCCCGGTCGACCCGGGCGGCCTTGTAGAACGGCAGGAAGTCTTCCCGGGGCGAGAGTTCGATGTGCTGGTAGCCGAGTTCGGCGGCCTTGTCGACCATTTGGCCGAGGGGCAGGTGGCGGTACATGTAGGGGTCTAATGCGATGCGCATGTTAGAAACGCTCCCAAATCTGATGTTGGAACCCGATCAAATGTGGGAGCTGGCTTGCCTGCGATAGTGGTGTATCAGGCGACAGTCTTGTTGAATGTGCCGCCGTCATCGCAGGCAAGCCAGCTCCCACACTGATCGGGTTCCTCCAGTGGAATAGGTGTCAGCCGTAAAAACGTGGACGCTCTGGCAGCCCCACTTTCACAATCTGCCCACTGTTCTGCGCCTCGATGCACGCATCCGCCGCCACCGCCGCCGCAAAACCATCCCACGCCGACGGCCCCGCCACCTGCCCGGCCCGTACACCGTCGATAAACGCCTGCAACTCAACGTCATAAGCCGCGATGAACCGGTCTTTCCAATCCATCAGAATCGCGTTCGATAGTTTGGCCCCGCTGCGCATCTGCACCTGGGACGGTTCCGGCAATTTCGCAATGCCGGTCTCCCCCACCACTTCACACTGAATGTCATAGCCGTACTGGCAGTTCACAAACACTTCCACATCGATGCGCGTGCCCTTGGCGGTTTCCAGCAGCACGATCTGCGGGTCACGCAAGTGCGCCAACGCCTTGCTCGATTTACGCGGGAACACCACCTGCACCGACACATAGTCATCGGCCAGCAACCAGCGCAACACATCCAGCTCGTGGATCAGGGTGTCGGTGATCGCCATGTCGGTCTTGTAGTTCTCACCCACCCTCGGGTTGCGGTGGGCACAGTGCAGCATCAGCGGCTCGCCGATCTGGCCGCTGTCGATCACGGCTTTGAGGGCGCGATAGCCGTGGTCATACGGCCGCATGAAGCCCACTTGCACCAGGCGCTTGCCGTGGGCCACTTCGGCTTCGACGATCTTGCGGCAGCCTTCGGCGGTCACGGCCAACGGCTTCTCGCAGAACACCGGTTTGCCGGCTGCAATCGCCGCCAGCACGAATTCTTCGTGGCTCGGGCCCCAGGAGGTCACCAGGATCGCTTCGACTTGCGGCGAGCTGATCAGCGCATGGCCGTCCGGGTAAACCTCGGCGGTGAGTTTCAGGTCGGCGACGACCTTGGCAGCTTGCTCAAGGTTGATGTCCGTCACCGCGACTACCTGGCTGTTGAGCAAGGTCTGGCTGCAACGACGAATATGATCCTGGCCGATGGCGCCAGTACCGATAACACCCAACTTCAAAGACATGAAAACACTCCTCTTGTTATTAGTACTGCCGGGCCTTGGCCAGGCGTTCATTGAGTTGTTTGGCCACCGCATCGGTGCGCGCGCTGGTGGACACTTGCGCCACACCGACTCGCCACCACGACAGGTACTTGTGGATCATGGTCTTGGGCAGAACCTTGATATCAATCAGCGTCGACACCGTTTGCGTGCGCGCATCGGCCAGCGCCGCCTGCAGCTGCTCCACGGTGTTGACCTTGTAGGTCTTGCAGCCATAGGCCGCCGCGCTCATGGCGAAGTCCACCGGCACAAAACCGCCGTCGAGCTTGCCGGTTTCAGGGTTACGGAACCGGAACTCGGTGCCGAAGCTGTCCATGCCGTGTTCCATCTGCAGGTTGTTGATGCAGCCGAAGGTCATGTTGTCCAGCAGCACCACGTTGATTTTGCGCCGCTCCTGGATCGAGGTGGCCAGCTCCGAGTGCAGCATCATGTAGGAGCCGTCACCCACCAGCGCGTACACCTCGCGCTCAGGCTCGGCCAGCTTGACGCCCAGGGCCGCATTGACCTCATAACCCATGCACGAATAACCGTACTCGACGTGGTACGTGTTGACGCCCTTGCTGCGCCAGCTGCGCTGCAAGTCACCGGGCAGGCTGCCGGCGGCGGCGACGATGATCGCGTCGTCGGCCAGGGTTTCATTGAGCACGCCGAGCACGCGGCTTTGGGTCAGGCAGGAGCCGGTCAATTCGATGAATTCACGCAGCACCGCCGGGTCCATGTGGTCGTTGATTTCCGGCACGAAGTTTTCAGTCTGGTAGTCGGCCTGATAGATGCGGTCGACTTCGGCGTCCAACTGTACCTTGGCGTCCCGTGGTTGATCGCCCCAGCTGGAGCGGTAGTCACCCAGGGCCTCGGCCAGCGCTTCCAGGCCCACCTTGGCATCCGCCAGCAATTGCACGGCGTCCAGTTTCAGCACATCGCACGGGCTGATATTGAGGTTGAGAAACCGCACCTCGGGATGCTTGAACAGGGATTTGGATGAGGTGGTGAAGTCGGTATAACGCGTGCCGATACCAATGATCAGATCAGCCTCCGGCGCCAGCAGGTTCGCCGCCAGGCAGCCGGTTTCACCGAGGCCGCCGACGTTCAGCGGATGGCTGGACACCACCGCGCTCTTGCCCGCCTGGGTTTCCGCGAAAGGAATGTCGAAGCGTTCGGCAAAGGCTTGCAGCGCGGCATTCGCGCCGGAGTATTTGACCCCGCCGCCACATACGATCAGCGGTTTGCGCTTGCCTTTGAACGCCGCCACGGCGTCGCCCAGCATCGCTTCGGTCGCCGGGCGGCGGTCGATACGGTGCACGCGTTTTTGCAGGAAGTAATCCGGGTAATCCCACGCCTCGCCCTGCACATCCTGCGGCAAAGCCAGGGTCACCGCGCCGGTTTCGGCGGGGTCGGTGAGCACGCGCATGGCGTGGATCGCCGCCGTCATCAGTTGTTCCGGGCGATTGATACGGTCCCAGTATTTGCTCACCGCACGAAAGGCGTCGTTGGTGCTGATGCTCAAATCATGGAACTGCTCGATCTGTTGCAGCACCGGGTCCGGCTGGCGGCTGGCGTAGACATCGCCGGGCAACAGCAGCAACGGAATGCGGTTGGCGGTCGCGGTCGCCGCGGCGGTCAACATGTTCGCCGCGCCCGGCCCGACCGAAGAGGTGCAGGCGTAAATCTTGCGGCGCAGGTGCTGCTTGGCAAAACCAATCGCCGCGTGGGCCATGCCTTGTTCGTTGCGGCCCTGATGCACCACCAGGTCGCCGCTGTCCTGCTCCAGGGCCTGCCCCAGGCCCAGCACGTTACCGTGGCCGAAAATCGTGAAGATGCCCGCGACAAATTTGCTCTGCACACCGTCGACTTCGATGTACTGGTTATCCAGAAACTTCACCAGGGCCTGGGCCATGGTCAACCGGGTTGTGGTCATGGGGTGCCCCTTATCGTTTTTGCAGGTGGGCGATGCTCGCCCCCAGTGCCTGCTTGATGTCGGCCAGGCCGTGCACGCTGTCGGCGAACGGCTCGAACGACAGGTAGCCGCTGTAGCCGGTGCTGAGCAAGGTGTCGATCTGCGCGGCGTTGCCGAGGATGTCCGCCTCGCCCACCAGCACGCGGTGGCCGTCGCGGATCGAGTTCAGCGGCGCGTCGGCATCTTCCACACCGGAGATGTGCACCAGCCCGGTCAGCTCCGGGAAGAACTCATGTTCACTGGCCAGGTGGTGGTGGAAGGTGTCGTGCACCACGCGGAATACATCCAGCCCGCCAATGGCCTTGATCGCATCCACCGCCACGCGTTTGCGGCGCAGGGAGCATTCTTCAAAGCCCAGGGGCTCGACAAACCCGAGAATCCCGTACTCACGCAGGATCGGCGCCAGCTCACTCAAGGCCGTGCGCAAACCGGCGGCACGCTGGGCTTCGTTGCGCGGGTCGGCGCGGTCGTTCAACGGGCACATGACCAACGCCCGCGCGCCGCTTTCGCGGGCATAGGCGGCCAGCTTGATCGCCTGGGCGCGGCGCTCGTCATTCCACACGTCGAACGGGTACAGCGCGTTGATCGACAGCACGGTGATGCCGTGCACTGCGCACAATTCACGCACGCGGCTGGCGGGGGTGCCGTCTTCAATCTCGATGCCCTTGAGGTCGTTGCGGATCTCGATGGCATCGCATTTGAGAGTCACCGCCAGCTGGATGAAATCCGGCAGGGAAAGGCTGGGGGCGACCATGCGGTTGAGGGCAAAACGTAGAGGCGACTTCATTATTGTTGTGCTCCACACTCGAAAAAATTACTTGGCGGTTGGCATGCTGAATTCAGGGCCCTTGGCGATGCTGTCGGGCCAGCGTTGCATGACGCTTTTGTAGCGGCTGTAGAAACGAATGCCTTCTTCGCCGTAGGCATGGTGGTCGCCGAACAGCGAGCGCTTCCAGCCACCAAACGAATGCCAGGCCATGGGCACCGGAATCGGCACGTTGATGCCGACCATGCCGACCTTGATGGTGCGGGCAAACGCGCGGGCAATGCCGCCGTCGCTGGTAAAGCACGACACGCCGTTGCCGAATTCATGGGCGTTGATCAAGGCCACCGCGCTGGCAAAATCCGCCACCCGCACGATGCCCAGCACCGGCCCGAAGATCTCTTGCTGGTAGATGCTCATCTCGGTCGTTACATTATCGAACAAGGTCGCGCCGACGAAGAAACCACCCTCCGCCCCCGGCACCTTGAAGCCACGGCCATCGACGATCAGCTTCGCGCCCTGGGCCACGCCCTGGTCGATAAAGCCCTCGACCTTGGCCTTGTGTTCGGCGGTGACCAACGGGCCCATCTCGCTGTCTTTCTGCATGCCGTTGCCGACCTTCAACTGGTCAATGCGCGGCAGCAGTTTTTCGATCAGCTTGTCGCCGACATCACCCACCACCACCGCAATCGAAATCGCCATGCAACGCTCGCCGGCCGAGCCGTAGGCCGCACCGATCAAGGCGTCAGCCGCCTGATCCAGGTCAGCATCCGGCATCACGATCATATGGTTCTTCGCGCCGCCCAACGCCTGCACACGCTTGCCGCGCTGGGTGGCCTGCTGATGGATGTACTCGGCAATCGGCGTGGAGCCGACAAATGAAATCGCTTCGATGTCCGGGTGCTGCAACAGGCCGTCCACCGCGCTCTTGTCGCCCTGCACCACGTTGAACACACCGTCGGGCAGCCCGGCTTCGGTCAACAGACGGGCCATCAGCAAACTGACGGACGGGTCACGCTCGGACGGTTTGAGGATGAAGCAATTACCGGTGGCCAATGCCAGCGGGATCATCCACAGCGGCACCATCACCGGGAAGTTGAACGGGGTAATGCCGGCGCACACGCCCAGGGGCTGGCGCAGGTTCCAGTTGTCGATGCCGCCGCCGATGTTGTCGCTGAAATCGGTTTTCAGCAGGTTGGGCGCGCCACAGGCGTACTCGACGATCTCGATGCCGCGGGTGACTTCGCCCTTGGCGTCGGAGAACACTTTGCCGTGCTCGCGGCTGATGATTTCGGCCAGTTCATCGTGGTGCTGGTCGAGCAACTCCTTGAACTTGAACAGCACCCGCGAACGGCGCAGGGACGATTGCTCGGACCACGCCGGGAAGGCGTTCAGTGCCGAGGCCACGGCTTCATCGACGGTCTTCTGGCTGGCCAGCCCGACACGGGCCTGGACTTCGCCGGTGGCCGGGTTGAACACAGGGCTGAAACGCTCACTGTCGCTGTCCTGCACCTGGCCGTTGATGTAATGGCCGATTACCGGGGCGTTGCTCATTGTTCTTGTTCTCCGTCGAAAGTGCTTAAAGATCCAGCAGCCAGCTGTGCTGCGGGTCGTTATGGAAATGCCAGGCTCGCTTGGGGCCGGCCATCACGTTCAGGTAGTAGGACTCGTAGCCATACGGCACGCTGACCGGGTGATACCCCTTGGGCACCACCACCAGGTCGCTGTTTTCCACGGCCATGGCCTGGTCGATGCTGCGGTCGTCGGTGTAGACGCGCTGGAACACAAAGCCCTGGGGCGGGTTGATCTGGTGGTAATAGGTTTCTTCGAGAAAGCTCTGGTGCGGCAAGTCATCGGTGTCGTGCTTGTGGGGCGGGTAACTCGACGAGTGACCGGACGGCGTGCGCACCTCCACCACCAGCAGCGAATGGGCAGGCTCGCTGTCGGGCAGGATGTCGCACACGTAGCGGGTGTTGGCGCCCTTGCCGCGTACGCTGCGTTTGCATTGCTCGGGGCGGATCAATCGAGGCGCAAGACCTGCGTCAGTCGAACCGGGAGCCGCGCAGACCGCGATTTGCACGTCGCTCAGCGCGGTGACCTGGGCGTCGGTGCCCGGTGGCAGGTAGGCAGCAAAGGGGGATTTGTCTTCGAACACCGAGTGGCGATCGCCGAGGTTTTCCCAGTTGAAGCCTTCGCCCTGAATAGTCACCCGGCCGCTGAGCAGCACCAGGCACAGTTCTTTATCACCGGCGGTGACCGGCAAGCTTTCACCCAGGCTCAGGCGGTAGGCGGAGAAGCCCACATATTCCAGGCGCCCTTCTTCCAGCGCGACCATGGTCTGTCCGCGTTTGCTGCTTTTGACCAACAGGCTCATTGTCCAGTCCTCTCGCTCAACAGTGCGCGCAGGGTGTCGTAACCCTTCTTCGCATAGATGTAGCTGGGCGCCACTGCCGGATCCTGCTCGGCTTCCACCACTAACCAGCCGTGGTAGTCGGCGGCCAGCAGCACGTCCAGCAGCGCGGCGAAGTCGATATCACCGTCGCCGGGCACAGTGAAGGTGCCGTTGACGATGCAGTCCGGGAAGCTCCACATCTGGTTGCGCGCCAGTTGCACCACCGGTTTGCGCACGTCCTTGAAGTGCACGTGGCAGATGCGGTCGATGTGTTTGCGCAGCACCTCGATAGGTTCGCCGCCGCCCATGTAGCAGTGGCCCGAATCGAACAGCAGGCCGACTTCCGGGCCGGTGCGGCGCATCAGTTGGTCAATGTCTTCCGGGGATTCGACGTAGGCACCCATATGGTGGTGGTACGCCAGGCGCACGCCCTGGGACAAGGTGAAGCGTGCCAGCTCGGTGAGTTTGTCGGCGTATGCCTGCCAGGCCTGTTCGCTGTGGAAACGCGGGCGTTCCATCAGGCGCACCGGCGAACCCTGGATCGAGTCGGCGACTTCGCCGTACACCAGCACGCTGGCGCCGTTCTCGCGCAGCAGTTCGAGGTGACCGGCGATGGCCTCGATTTCTTCCGCCACCGAGCGCCGGGCCAGGCGGCTGGAGTACCAGCCGGAGACCAGTGCCAGGTCATACGGGCGCAGTACATCGCCGACGCCTTTGGCGTCCTTGGGGAACTTGCCGTTGAGTTCGAAGCCTTCGTAGCCGATGTCCTTGCCCTCACTGAGGGCTGTGCTCAACGGCGTTTCGCCACCCAGGGCCGGCAGGTCGTCGTTGCTCCAGGAGATCGGGTTGATGCCAATTCGGATAGCGGGCATGGCTGCACCTATTATTGTTTTTTCAGAGTTGCCTGAGATCTGCTTTATGTGCGAGCTGGCTTGCCTGCGATGCGGGCGACTCGGTCTAACAGGTGTACCGAGGTGATGCCATCGCAGGCAAGCCAGCTCCCACATTTGATTGCATTCCAATTCAACGACCGGGGTTTAACTTCGGGCGCTGCGCCAGGCATTGATCAGTTGTTCAAAGATGCCCTGGGCTTGTTGAATCAACCCCTCATCGTCAATCTCCCCGGCCAGCCAGGCACGGCTTGGCTCCTGGAAGATCGTGCGGCCCACGGCGAAACCACGGCAGGTCTGGCTCTGGCTGGCTTGCCGGAAGCCATCGGCCAGGCATTCGGCCGAGGCGTTCAGCCCCAGCAGCACCACGCCGCGGCAGTAGGGATCGCGCTCCTGAATCAGTTCGTCGAGCTTTTTCCAGTCTTCGGCCGACTGCGCTTCAATCTTCCACCACGCCGGGTAGATACCCAGGTTGTACAGGCGTTTGAGGCTGCGATAGAGCACATCGGGATAGGTGGACGGGTGATCCTTGGGCGGCACCACTTCCAGCAACAGCTCATGGCCGCTGACCAGGGACGCCTGGTACAGGCTCTTGAGTTGCGCTTCCTGTTCCAGGCGCAGCAGCGGTTCGTCGTCGGGGTGAAATTGCACCAGGCACTTGATGATCTGTTCCTGAGGCCAGGCAATCAGGTTGCTGCCCACCGAGCGACCGTGCTCAAAGACCAATGGCCGGGAGTTCTGGACTTCCACGGGGCGGGCGATCCACCAGCCGCGACCGCTGGCGGCGTTCAGTGCGTCCTGGCCGAAGCGCTGGTCGGCCAGAATCCCCACATCGGCCTCGACGCCCTGCTCCGCCAGTTTGCTTTCAACCCGTTCCACAGCCTGGATAAACAGCTGCTTGAGGGCGCTGATGCGCGCCGGGTCCTGGCCGCCCTTTTGTGCCAGTTCCACTAATTGCCAGCGATGGTCGAAGGCAAACACAAAGAGCTGCTTCCAGGCTTTGCGCGGCACGCTGACCTGGTGCAGGCGTTGCAGCGCCGCGTCCTGGTCCGGGCGGGTAATCGGCACCGGGCTGTTGAACAGGTAATCGAGTTCGGCACGGGTCGGCATGGCCGGGGCGCAGGCATGGCGGGACACCACCAGGCCGCCGCAGGCATTGGCCAACTGGCAGCAGCGCTCGTCGCTGGCGTCTTCAAGCCAGCCGCTGAGGAAGCCGGACATGAACGCGTCACCGGCGCCCAATACGTTGAGCACTTCCACCCGTACACCAGGGTAGATCGCGCCGTCTTCGAGGCGGGCCGGGATGTCGCCGTGGATTACCGTGCAGCCTTGCGGGCCGAGCTTGACCACCAGGGTGGCCGAGGTCAGGCCGCGCACGGTACGCAACGCCGTCAGCAAGTCTTCGCTGCCGCCGGCAATCAGGAATTCTTCTTCGGTGCCGACGATCAGGTCAAACCGCGGGAGGATTTTTTGCACGTGCTGGCTGACATTCTGGTCGGCCACAAACCGGGTTTCACCGTCGGCCTTGCCGGCCAGGCCCCAGAGCACCGGGCGGTAGTCGATGTCGAGCACGCGCTTGACGTTGTGCTTCTCGGCATAGTCCAGCGCCTGGATGCTGGCCTTGTACACGCCGTCGGTGGAGAAGTGAGTGCCGGTGATCAGCAGCGCCTTGCTGGAAGCAATAAACGCTTCGCTGATGTCTTCGGCGCGCAGGGCCATGTCGGCGCAGTTCTCGCGGTAGAACACCAGCGGGAAGGTTTCACGGTCCTTGAGGCCCAGCAGCACCATGGCGGTGAGGCGTTCCGGGTCGACCTTGATGCCGCTGACGTCGCAGCCTTCGCGGGCCAGGGACTCCAGCAGGAAACGCCCCATATGGTCGTCACCCACCCGGCTCAACATCGCCGACTTGAGCCCCAGCCGCGCGGTGCCGAACGCGATGTTGGCGGAGGAACCGCCGAGGTACTTGGCGAAGCTTGAGACATCCTCCAGCCGTGCACCCACTTGTTGTGCGTAAAGGTCGACGCCCAGGCGTCCCAGGCAAATCAGATCCAATTGACGCCCACTGGCAAAACGAGTCTGGCCCATGCTGGCTCCTGTTATTTTTATCAGCCTGCGTCTGCCGTCGTGGTGGCGGCATACGCTCTTGGTGCAAGCAGACTAGAACGTCTGGGGGCGCCAATCAATATTTATTCTATAAATATTTTTTGTGGAATATATTTTCCAATACGCCATCATCGGTGTGTTCCAGCCACGGTGCATCGTTTCAGCCGCACCGTGTGGCGGGATGCCGAGGTATTTTTTTGCGCCTACCCTGTAGACTTGCGCACATCGACTTATTGTCAGGGGCGGCTCACCGCGCCCTATAAGAACAAGCCAGAAGGATTCCCTATGTCCCAGAGCGCCCCGGAAGACGCACTCGCCAGCCCGCCGATCAACGCCGAGCGGCTGTTGCAGCTGATCACCGATGAATACGAGAGCCTGCCGCGCCAGCTCAAGCGCATCGCCAGCTACATGAGCCAGCAGAGCGACCGGATCATGGTCGACCGCATCAGCGACATCGCCCGTGAATGCGAAGTGCACCCGTCGGCCATCGTGCGGTTTTCCCAGCGTTTCGGTTTCAGTGGTTTCAGTGAGATGCAGGCGTTGTTCCGCGAGGCCTACACCCACAAGACCACGCCGGTGCAGAACTACCAGCAGCGCATCCGCAGCATGATCGCCAACAAGTCGCAGAAAGCCAGCGGCGGCGACCTGGCGCGTGAGTGCGTGAATGCCACGCTGTCCGGGATCGAGCGCCTGGGCCTGGAACTGGACGACGTGGCCTTCGACAAGGCCGTGGACCTGGTGGTGAATGCCGACAACATCTACGTGGTCGGCGTGCGCCGCTCGTTCGCCGTGGCGGACTACCTGGTGTACAACCTGCAGCACACCAACAAGCGCATTCACCTGGTCTCGGGGTTGGGCGGCAGTTATCGCGAGCAGATGCGCAGTGTGCGGGCGAATGATTTGGTGATCGCCATCAGCTTTACGCCGTACGGCAAGGAAACCCAGCACTGCCTGCGGATTGCCCAGCATCATCAGGCCAAGACGCTGATCATTACCGACAGCAACCTGTCGCCCCTGGCCAAGCGGGCGAGCACGGTGTTGCTGGTGAATGAAGGCTCGTCGTTTGCGTTCAGGTCACTGAGTGCGACGCTTTGCCTGTGCCAGGCGTTGTTTATTGCCGTGGCGTATCGGCTGGAGTTGAAGGTCGATGAGATTCATGAGCAGGTGGGATTCGACGACTGACGGCGAGCATGTAGGAGCTGGCTTGCTGTGGTGAGGGGGCTTGTCCCCCGTCGGGTTCACCATAGATTGATGGGGCTGCTTCGCAGCCCAACGCGGGGCAAGCCCGCTCACCACAGCAAGCCAACTCCTACATTTTGACCGAGTGCACTCGGGATTAGCGCAACGCTCGGCGCAACACCTTGCCCACCGTCGTCTTGGGCAACTCCTCGGTACGAAACTCCACAAACCGCGGCACCTTGTACCCCGTCAGGTATTCCCGGCAATGCGCCAGAATCTGCTCCTGGGTCAGACCCGGGTCCTTGCGCACCACGATGATTTTCACCCGCTCGCCGGTCACGCCATCCTCCACCCCAATCGCCGCCACTTCCGCCACGCCGGGGTGCAGCGCCACCACGTCTTCGATCTCGTTGGGGTACACGTTGAACCCCGACACCAGGATCATGTCCTTCTTGCGGTCCACCAGGCGAATGAAGCCCTGCTCATTCATCACCCCGATATCCCCGGTCGACAGCCAGCCTTCAGCATCCAGCACCTCGGCCGTTTCCGCCGGGCGTTTCCAGTAACCCTGCATCACCTGCGGCCCGCGCACTTGCAGTTCGCCCTGCTCGCCCAGTTCCGCCAGCTCTCCGTCCTCGCGGATAAACCGCACCCAGGTGGACGGCAGCGGCACGCCGATGCTGCCGGTGAATTCCATTTCGCGCATGCGTGAGATGTCGATGGGGCTGATGCTGACTACCGGCGA
Source organism: Pseudomonas sp. ADAK13 (assembly GCF_012935715.1). Taxonomy (NCBI): domain Bacteria; kingdom Pseudomonadati; phylum Pseudomonadota; class Gammaproteobacteria; order Pseudomonadales; family Pseudomonadaceae; genus Pseudomonas; species Pseudomonas sp. ADAK13. The sequence continues at coordinate 5,244,574 of NZ_CP052860.1, read as the reverse complement.
GCACTCGGTGAGGCCGTAGCCTTCTATGATCGGCAAGCCGGTGACTTCCTTCCAGCGCTTGGCCACGGCGGTGTGGGTGGCCATGCCGCCGGCGATCACCATGCGCAGGTCGGAGAAATCCCGGGCGCAGAATTCCTTGTTTTCCAGCAAGCCGTTGAACAGCGTATTCACCCCGGCAATCCCGTTGAAACGCTCCTTGCGCAGGATCATCTGCACCCGTTTCACGTCCCGCGGGTTGGCGATCAGGATGTTGCGCCCGCCCAGGCACATGAACATCAGGCAGTTCACCGTGAGGGAAAAGATGTGGTACAGCGGCAGCAAGGTGACGTTGGTTTCCTGCTGGTTCTGATCCAGTTGATCTCCGACCCACGCCTTGGCCTGCAACAGGTTGGCGATGATGTTGCGATGGCTGAGCATCACGCCTTTGGCATCGCCGGTGGTGCCACCGGTGTATTGCAGGAAGGCCAGGTCTTCGCGGTTCATCGGCACGGCCAGATGGGTTTGCCCGCGTCCCTGTTTCAAGACCTGGTTGAAACGCACGGCCCCCGGCAAATTGAAACGCGGCACCTGCTTCTGCACGCTGCGCAGGATGAAGTTCATCGCCGCGCCCTTGAACGTACCAAGCAAGTCGCCGATGGCCGCAATCACCACGCGTTTGACGGTACTGGCGGCAACCACCTTCTCCAGGGTGTGGGCGAAGTTTTCGAAGATCACGAGGGTCTCCGCTCCGCTGTCCTTGAGCAAATGCTGCAGCTCCCGGGCGGTGTACAACGGGTTGACGTTGACCACCACCGCGCCCGCCAGGATCGTGCCCAGCAGGCAGATCGGGTACTGCAAGCAGTTGGGCATCATCAGCGCCACCCGGTCGCCCTTCTTCACGCCCTGGGCTTGCAGCCAGGCGGCAAAGGCAATGCCCTGGATCTCCCAGTCAGCGTAGGTCATTTCGGTGCCGATGCTGACGTAGGCCACGCGGTCGCGGAACTTGTGCAGGTGCTCCAGGAACACCTCGCGCAACGACGGGTAATCCTCGATGCCGGCGTCGATGTCGGCCGGCACGCCGGGCAGGTAAGCGTTCAACCAGAGGCGTTCGGTCTGTTCCAGGCTTACAGCGTTCATGGCAGTCTCCTTGTTGTTTTTATGGCGGGAACTACTTTTCGACGATAGCGGTAATGCCCAGCCCACCGGCCGCGCAAATCGAAATCAAGCCGCGCCCGCCGCCCCGCTGGTGGATGGCCTTGGCCAGCGCCGCCAGTTGCCGGCCACCGGTGGCGGCGAACGGGTGACCGCAGCCGAGGGAACCACCGTTGATGTTCATTTTGGCGCGGTCGATGCTGCCCAGCGGCGCATCGAGGCCCAGGCGGTCGCGGCAGTAATCCGGGTCTTCCCAGGCCTTGAGGGTGCACAGCACCTGGGCGGCGAAGGCTTCGTGGATTTCGAACAGATCGAAGTCGGCGAACGTCAGGCCTTCGCGCTGGAGCATGCGCGGCACGGCGTAGGCCGGGGCCATCAGCAGGCCTTCGGTGCCGTCGACGAAATTCACCGCCGCGGTTTCGCCGGTTCTTAAATAGGCCAATACGGGCAGGCCACGTTCGGCGGCCCACGCTTCGCTGGCCAGCAGCACCACTGAAGCGCCATCGGTCAGGGGCGTGGAGTTGCCGGCGGTGAGCGTGCCGTTCTGGCGATCGTAGGCCGGCGACAGGCCGGCGAGTTTCTCCAGGCTGGCGTCAGCCCGCAGGTTGTTGTCCCGGGCCAGGCCACGATACGGGCTGATCAAATCGTCGAAAAACCCCCGCTTGTAGGCCGCGTCCAGCCGCTGGTGGCTGGTGAGGGTAAGTTCGTCCTGGGCCAGGCGCTTGATCTGCCAACGCTTGGCCATTTCTTCGCAGTGCTCGCCCATGGACAAGCCGGTGCGCGGCTCACCATTGCGCGGCAGCAGCGGCTTGAAAAACATCGACGGGCGCACGCCCATCAAGGCTTTTAACTTTGCGCCGGTGCCCTTGGCGCGGTTGGCTGACAGCAAGGTTCGGCGCAGGGATTCGTTAATGCCAATGGGCGCGTCGGACGTGGTGTCGGCGCCACCGGCAATGCCCACTTCAATTTGCCCAAGGGCGATTTTATTCGCCACCAACAATGCCGCTTCGAGGCCGGTGCCGCAGGCTTGTTGCAGGTCGTAGGCCGGGGTTTCGGGCGACAGCGTGGTGGACAGCAAGCTTTCCCGGGCCAGGTTGAAATCCCGGGAATGCTTGATCACCGCACCGGCGGCAAACTCCCCCAGGCGCAGGCCGTGGAGGTTGTAGCGGTCCACTAAACCTTGCAAAGCAGCGACCAGCAAATCCTGATTACTGTCATGGGCGTACACGGTGTTGGAGCGGGCGAACGGAATACGGTTGCCGCCGATAATCGCCACGCGGCGGGTCGGTGCCGGGCTGAAACTGTAGTCACTCATCAATGGCTCTCTTTCCAGATAAACAGCCCACGCATATGGGGTTTGTCACCGGTGACATTGCGCACTTCAAACTCACGGCGCGGGCCGGTCGGCGGGGCGTTCCACAGGGCGACCTGGCCGGGCAGGAAGATCGGCAGCTTGAAGTCGCAATGGGCTTCGGCCTGGTCGAGTCCGCCGGGCGGTTGCTGGGCCGCCAGGGCGCGGCCCAGGGTCCACATGCCGTGGGCGATGGCCCGGCGAAAACCGAACAGTCTGGCGCCAATCATCGAGGTATGAATCGGGTTGAAATCCCCCGAGACCTTGGCAAAACGCCGCCCCAGATCCGCCGGCAGCACCCAGCGCTGGGTACGCAGCAAACCGTCTTCCTGCAACGGCAGCACGTCGCTCCAGGGCTCGCCGACCGGGGCGTTTACGTCACGGCGCAGGTACAGGCTGTCGCTCTCCCACACCAGGGTGCCGGCGCTGTAGGCCCGGGTGGCGATGCTCAGGGCCTGGCCCTTGGGATGGGCCACCCAGCGCTCGCAATACACCTCCAGGCGCAGGGCCTGGCCTTCCTCCAGGCGCTGATGCTGACGGATACGGTTGGCCAGGTGCACCATGCCGCTGGCCGGGTACGGGAAGCTCGGGCGGGTCAGCAGCATCAGGTGCAACGGGAACGCCAGCACATGGGGATAGGACAGTGGCACGCCTTGCTCACGGCGAAAACCACAAGCCCGGCCGTAGGCCGCAATGCCCTGGGCAGACAGCTCGACCGCCGAACGCACCAGGCGTTCTTTCGGCAGCGTCGGTGCGCCTTCCACCTTGGGTTTGCGCATTGCCAATACGCCGTCCAGCAGCAGGCGCGAACGCGAGGGTGGCGGGTCAATAATCTGCGTCACATAGTCCATGTGTCAGGCTCCCAACAGGCTTTGGCCGCAGACCCGCACCACCTGGCCATTGACCCCGCCCGAAGCCGGATGCGCCAGCCAGGCGATGGTTTCCGCCACGTCGATGGGCTGCCCGCCCTGGGACATGGAATTCATCCGCCGCCCCGCTTCGCGAATCATCAGCGGGATCTTTGCGGTCATCTGGGTTTCGATAAAGCCCGGTGCCACCGCATTCACCGTCACCTGCTGCGCCGCCGCCTGCGGTGCCAGGCCTTGTACCAGGCCGATTACCCCGGCCTTGGAGGTGGCGTAATTGCTTTGGCCGAGGTTGCCGGCGATGCCGGAAATCGACGAGACACACACAATCCGCCCACCCGGCTTCAGGCCCTGGCTTTCCAGCAGCGCGGTGCTCAGGTGCAACGGCGCTTCGAGATTCACCGCCAGTACGCTGCGCCATGCGGCTTCGGTCATCTTGGCGATGGTTTTGTCGCGGGTGATCCCGGCGTTGTGCACCACCACATCGAAGGCACCGTGTTGACTGATATGGGCTTGCAACTGTTGCGCGGCATCAGTGGCGGTGATGTCCAGCGCCAGCGCAGTGCCGCCGACACTGCTGGCGGCTTGTTGCAGCGAGTCCTGGGCCTGGGGCACGTCCACGCAGACCACTTGCGCACCGTCGCGGGCCAGCACCTGAGCGATCGCCAGCCCGATGCCACGGGAAGCGCCGGTGACCAGGGCGCGGCGGCCGCTGAGGGGTTTGTCCCAGTTGATCTCGGCTTGGGTGTCCACCGGGTTTTCCAGACGCACCACCTGCCCCGAGACATAGGCCGAGCGCCGCGACAGGAAGAACCGCAGGCTGCTCTCCAGCGCGCCTTCGGCACCCGGTGCGACGTAGATCAACTGCACCGTGATCGCCCGGCGCAGTTCCTTGGCCAGTGAGCGCACCAAACCTTCAAGGGCGCGCTGGGCGATGGCCTGGGGCAGGTCCTTGCACAACTCCGGCGCGGTGCCGAGCACCACCACCCGGGCGTGTTGCCCCAGACGCTTGCCATTGATGTGGAAGAACTCGTAGAGCTCGTCCAGTTGCTTGAGGTCGGCGATGTCGCTGGCGTCGAACACCGCGCCCTGGACCTTGACCGTGGAAGGCGCCTTGAGGGTCGCAGCGGTGGCGGTCACTGTATCGGTGGCGGTGAAGATGCGCTGGATTTGCGCCCCCAGGCGCCCTGCCCCGGCGACGATAACCGGGTTGGCCAGGCCTTGTTGGCCGCTGCGGTGACGTTGCAATGCCAGGGGTTGGGGCAGCCCGGCAGTGCGGGCCAGCCAGGCTCCCCAGGGGGAATTGACGAAAGAAAGGTAGCTGTCACTCATGGGTAAACTCACTCACAACACGGTGTTGCCATGGAAACCCGACCCCCTGTGGGAGCTGGCTTGCCTGCGATGGCATCGCCTCGGTGTAACGGATACACCGCGGCGTCTGCATCGCAGGCAAGCCAGCTCCCACATTGACCGTATTCCTCCAGTTCCAGTCAGTTGACCGGCGCGTTTTCGCCTTGGCTGGCGCGGCGTCTTGCGCTCGGTTTGGCGGCCTGTTCCAGCGCCTGCTGGCGCTGTTGCAAGGCTTCCAGCAAACCGAAGTCCTGCGGGAAGTCGTCCACCTGAATCGCGTGATCGCCGTATTCCACGTAGCGCGCCAGCAAGCTGTCGTCGTCCTCGCTGATCAGGTCCAGCGCCCGCGCCTTGACCCGCCACGGAGTAAACGCCGCGCCGGAAATCGGCATCGGTTCGATCAGGCCTTGCTTGATCGCGCCCTTGAGCCGCGCCTCGATCAGCTCCACCTGCGGCAGCAGGCGCAAAGCCAATTCACCATAGGCGAGCTTGTCGATTTCCGGCCGCGGGATATAGGAGTTGCCCAGCAAGCGGTCACGAGTCTCGCCCGGGATCTGCACCAGCTCTGCCACTTGGGCCAGCAGGCGATCCGATGGTTTGCGCTGCGGGATACCGAACGGGAACGTCAGGCCACGCACCACGGCCGAGGCGGTTTTCGACGGGTAGTTATCGAGCACTTCAGCCAGGGCTTCATGAGCACGCAGCAACGCGTCCTGCGCCGCCCAATGCACCAGCGGCAAATCGGCCTGGGGCCGGCCATCATCCTCAAAACGCTTGAGCACGCAGGACAGGATGTACAGCTGGGACAGAATGTCCCCCAGCCGCCCGGTGATACTTTCCTTGCGCTTGAGGGCACCGCCCAGCACGCCCATGGAAATGTCCGAGATCAGGGCCAGCACCACCGACAGCCGATTGGCCTGGCGGTAGTAGGACGCCAGCGCCGGGTCGGTCTTGCCCGGCACGGAAATCAGCCGTCCGCCCGTCAGCGAATGCACCGCTGCACGTACGGTATTGGCCAGCACAAAGCTCAGGTGACCGAACATCGCGCTGTCGAAGTCCACCAGGGCCTTGCGCCGGTCCGTGTTGCGCGCCGCTTCCATCTCGCGGAACACATAGGGATGGCAACGGATCAGGCCCTGGCCGTAGATGATCAGGCAGCGGGTCATGATGTTCGCACCCTCCACCGTGATCGCGATGGGGCTTTGCTGGTAGGCCCGCGCGAGGAAGTTGTTGGGGCCCATGCAGATGCCCTTGCCGGCGACGATATCCATGCCGTCGTTGACGATGATGCGTGCCCGCTCGGTGACGTGATATTTGGCAATGGCCGAAATCACCGACGGTTTTTCACCGGCATCCAGTGAAGCCACCGAGACCTTGCGCACCGCGTCGCAGGCATACAGATGCCCGGCCATGCGCGCCAGGGGCGCCTGTACGCCTTCGAACTTGCCGATGGGCAGGCCGAACTGCTTGCGCATTGCCGCATACGCCGTAGTGCCGCGCACGGCCACCTTGCCCAGGCCGACGTTGGCCGATGGCAGGGAAATCGCCCGGCCGGCTGCCAGGCATTCCATCAGCATGCGCCAGCCGTTGCCGACTTGCTCGCGGCCACCGATCACCCATTCCAGCGGGATAAACACGTCCTTGCCGGTGGTCGGGCCGTTCTGGAACACGGCGTTGAGTGGCCAGTGACGCCGGCCGCTGTTTACCCCCGGATGGGACGTGGGGATCAACGCACAGGTGATGCCCAGGGAGCCAGGCTGGCCGAGCAAACCATCCGGGTCTTCGGCGCGGAAGGCCAGGCCGAGCACCGTGGCAATCGGGCCGAGAGTGATGTAGCGCTTGTCCCAGGTCACGCGAAAACCCAGCACTTCCTCGCCTTCATGCTGGCCTTTGCAGACGATGCCCAGATCCGGAATCGCCCCCGCATCGGAGCCGGCATACGGGCTGGTCAGGGCGAAGCACGGGATGTCTTCTCCACGGGCCAGGCGTGGCAGGTAATAGTTGCGCTGGGCGTCGGTGCCGTAGTGCAGCAACAGTTCGGCCGGGCCCAGGGAGTTGGGGACCATCACCGAAATCGCCGCCGCCGAGCAACGGGTAGACAGCTTCATCACCACCTGGGAATGGGCATAGTGGGAGAAGCCTTTGCCGCCGTATTCCTTGGGAATGATCATGCCGAGGAAACCGGCGTCCTTGGTGTACTGCCAGCCTTCGGGGGACATGTCTTGCCAGATCTGGGTGGTTTCCCAGTCGTTGGACATGTCGCACAAGGTCTCGACTTCATTGTCGAGGAACGCCTGTTCTTCAGCGCTGAGGCTTGCCGGCGCGGCTTGCAGCAGGCGTTCCCAGCGGGGTTTGCCGCTGAACAGCTCGGCGTCCCACCACACGGTGCCGGACTCGATCGCGGCGCGCTCGGTGTCGGACATCGCCGGCATGATGCTGCGGAAAAGGCCCAGGGCCTTGCTGGTCAACAGGGCGCGGCGCAGGGGTTTGATCGTCAGCAGCAGCGCGGGCAACAGCACCAGCACCGCCACCACACTGGCGCCGAAACCGGCGACCACGTTGAACAGGTAACCGACCGCCAGCCAGGCCAGGCCGACACCCAGCCAGAGGGTGGCGGCGGCTTGTCTATACGCCAGGGCAATCGCTGCTGCGAGTCCCGCCAATAACCAGATAACCATGGGGATACCTCTACTCAATTCAGGGTACGGCCAACGCCCAAGCAGATCGGAATGACCTGTGACGTAAAGCCACACTACAAACTTGAAAAGATAAATTCAAATTTTGTTTTGAAATTTTTATTTAATGCTTGGGCGAAAAAATCAACGGCTGAATGGATCAGCCGGCCGGGTCAGTGGGAAAGGGATCGGAGCGGGTCGCGTGGGCGACCCGTCGATGCAATGTCAGTGTGAGACGTGGCAGAAAGATGCGCTGACTGCAGGCTTACACCGACACCCGTCACAACGGTGGATCAGAACTCGTAGGAGATCGCCATGCTAACCACGTCCCCATACGCGTCTGCCTTGCCATCCAGGGTCGCAGCGCCCAGGCGGTCCTGGTTGTGGGTTTGCAGCTTGGCTTTTTCCACAAATTGGTGGGAGTAGGAACCGTCGATACCCAACCCCGGAATCGCGCGCACTTTGTAACCAAAGCCCAGGGAAGTGAAGATCCGGTCACCATCCGGGATACGTGGGTCACGGGTGGAGTTGCGGGTTGGCGTCTGGTCGGTGGCGACACCGGCGCGCAGTGTTAGGTCGTTGGTGAGTTTGTAGTCGCCGCCGAGGGAGACCATCCAGGCGTCCTTGTAGTTGTAAGGAATCGACACAATCTGGTTACCGTCAGACTTCAAGGTCAGCGCCTTGAACGACGACCATTGGGTCCACATGACACTGGCACCCAGGCTGAGACGGTCATTGAACTGGTGGACCCAGTCGATGGTGGCGTTGGCCGGGATATCCAGTTGTGTGGTGGCGTTGGCACCATTGAGCTTAAGGTCCAGACCCGGGTAGGCAAGACCTGGGAGACCGCCTTCAATCAGCGACTGGCTCAAGGGGTCAGCGTAGATATTGTATTTGCCCTCCAGCTTGTTCTTGATCTTGGCGTGGTAGGCCAGGCCCAAGGTGTCTTTGTCTGTAGGCTTCCAGGCCAGGCCGCCAAACCAGCCGACGGAGGTATTGTCGACCTTGACGCGCATCAACGAATGGCCGACGCCGGAAGGAAACGGAATGCCGATCGGAGACACGGCCGCCGCGGCATAAAGGTCTATGTTCTGACTGACGAAGCCTTTGGTGTGCTGAACAATTGCACCACCACCAATGGAAAACTGATCATTCACCTTGAACGACAGCGCGCCCGTCAGGCCAACCGTTTCAATGCGCGTGTCGACTGCAAAATCTCGTCCGATCCAGTCGGAATCCCATGTAGTACGTGCACCCATGGGCACCACCTGGCTCAGACCAAAGGCGAAGCGATCGCCAATCGGCATCACCGCAAATCCGGTCGGTACCCAAGCCGTGAAGCCGCCCTGCCCGCCTGTGTTGTCATTGGGCGTGCCGATCTGAGTATCCGGGTCAACCAGTTGCGGCGCATTGCCGGCATAGTCCTTTTCGGTTCCTTTGTACTTGACGTTGATCCGCGCATAGTTAACGGTGAGTTCGGCAACGTTGCGATCAATAAAGGCCATGGCCGCCGGGTTGTTGAACGCCGCTGATGGATCGTTCTGAAACAGCGAACCACCCCCGAAGGCACGCCCCCACCCTTGGGCACCATAGGTCGGAGTCGCGAAGCCGCCGGCCTGGACCGACCCTGCCGCTGCCATGAGCCCGCCCAGCAATGCCAGGCTGAGCAACGCTTGAGCCTGTTGTTTCTTATTATTCATGCCCCACTCCTTATTATTTTTCCATCACGGGCGTTAACCCCGATCGGGCTTACCTCGACAGGTGCCTCTGACGAGGCACCTGCTTGTTCCAACGTGTGATCATCACGTCTTGCGCAGAGCGGTACTTATGGCGAAATGACGAATGCTGGGTTCGGCGTTGCAGTCAGCGCGGTAATGGTGCAAGACCCTACTGTCTGTTGTGTCGCAATACTCAGGAGGTTGGAGCCGTTGTTCCAGGTCACTGCGATTGGCACGGCAGCCGACGCACAACTCGAGACAACCGAGAAGTTCACCGACACGGTACCGGTATAGCTTGGGTTGGCACCGGCGGTCACTTGCAGTTTCCATGGCAGGTTCAGCAGTTTTGGAACACCACACAGAGGGTTGCTGCCCGTGACGGTCGCACTGTTGATCTGAGCGTAGGAACCATCAGCCGCCACTTGCCCGGCGAAAGCAATATTGCAAGTTACAGGCTGCTGCAGCGACGCCGGCGACTTCACGGTAATGCTGCCGGTAGTGCCGAAGGCCGAACCTGCCGGAGCAATGGTATAGGCAGCATTGGCCATCGAGGCTGCGCCGAAGCACAACGCAAACGAACCTACACAAACGAGGGTTTTCAAGCTTTTCATTATTTTTCCTCACATGTTATGGCGAGTCATTTCGCCAGGGGTAATGGCCATGATCGAGAGGTCACGGTGAATCTGCAGAACTTCCCTTTCCAGCCAAATTTCAATTCAATTACCGCTACAACATCCAACTGTTACTCAACTACTTTGAAACTTGGCGGCATCTTGATCGACACCGTCTTGATCTTGCAGTCTTCGCCGATCGGCACATTGACAGCTTCCAACTTGCCAGTGGCGTTATCCCAGGTACCGTCGGCGGTAGAGGGCCCGCATTTGCCGCCCAGGCCAAAGGCGTGCACATCCACGGCAATCTTCGACATCGAGCCGCTCTTGGTGTCTTTGGCCACTAATACCCACGGCAAGTTGATCGCTTCCACCCGGCTGCACTTGAGGCCGCCGTCGAATTCAACTTTGTCGACATTCACCGACGAGCCATCCGCCGCGACCTTGCCGGCGACCTTGATGGTGCAGTCCGCGCTGATCAGCGCGCCCTTGGAAAAGCTGATGGGCCCCTGGGCAGTAAACGCACTGCCGGCGGGTTCGATACGGGCAGCCTGGGCCTGGTGGTAAACGATCAGGCCCAGGGCGGCCAATACAATATGCGTCGTAAATTTGGCAGGGGTTTGCATGGTGTACGTCCTTCCCTTAATTTTATTTTTGTTCGGGTCAAACAAACTTTTTGCAACTAAGGCGTACTCGAAACCGGTTATTCAGGGCGATAAAAACCTGCGCGATACACAGATCCCGAGTACGCCTTACAACTGACTGCTTTACATTAGAAGGGTCTGGCGGTGTTGCTGTACTTCTCCAGATACTTCAAACGCTGTGAAGGTTGAAGATTGGTCAGGGTGATATCCCCGGCATAATGATTAAGGACCCGATGGTCCATGCGTCGTCGCCACAAGTACGGTACATAGGCCCAGACAATCATGCTGGCATAACCGTATGGCAGTTGCGGCGATTCATCAAAGTGACGCAGGGACTGATAACTTCTGGTTGGATTGGCGTGATGGTCGGAATGACGCTGTAGTTGGAACAGAAAGATATTGGTCACAATCCGATTACTGTTCCAGGAATGGCGTGGCGAGCAGCGTTCATAACGACCGTTGGGCAACTTCTGGCGCTTCAGGCCGTAATGTTCGACGTAGTTCACCACTTCCAGCAGCGAGAAGCCGTAGATGCCCTGGATGATCAGGAACGGAATCACGGCCGCCCCCAGCCAGGCAATCATCGCGCCCCACAACACCACGCTGTACATCCACGCGCTGAGTACGGCGTTCTTCCAGTGCCAGGCCGGCAGGCCGAGTTTGCGCAGGCGTTCACGTTCCAGGTTCCACGCCGAGCGGGCGCTGAACCACACCGAGCGTGGCAGGAAGGCCCAGAAGCTCTCCCCCAACCGCGAGCTGGCCGGGTCTTCCGGGGTGGCGACGCGTACGTGGTGGCCCCGGTTGTGTTCGGTGTAGAAGTGCCCGTAGAAGGTCGGCGCCAGGGTGATCTTGGCCAGGACGATTTCCAGCAGGCGCGGCTTGTGCCCCAGTTCATGGGCGGTGTTGATGGCGATACCGGTGGCGGCGCCGGTGGACATCGCCATGCCCAGGTAGGTGAACCAGCTGATCTCACCATGCAGCTGGGTACGGGCGGTGATGAAGGCGGCGGTTTTCGCCAGCCAGCTCGACGGGTCCAGGGTGGCGGTGGCATTCAACAGGCCGCCGCTGATGATCCAGTCGATGCCGCCTGCCGCCAGCCACCCGGTGATCACCACCGAGGAGATGACGAACAGCACGCCGGTGTAGACGATCCAGCGGTAGTAGCTTTGGGATTCGAGGTTGCTGACGGCGGATTCCGGCGGGTTGCTGACGTCTTCACCCAGCAGGCCGTCGATCAACGGGATCAGGCCGAAGATCACCAGTACGCCGACCCACCACAGTTGTTGTACGCCTGTGGAGATGGCCAGGGCGCCGGAAAGCAATGGGGTTGCCAAGGGCATGATGCCGAGCCACCACAGGTGGCGCTTGCCGTCGGTCCAGACATTCGGGGCAGCCAGGGTCTGATTCATGGCAGCCTCCGCACGAGGCAGGTGGGCAGGGAGCAAAAATCAACACTGAACAGGTACACGGAGCGGTGACAGCTCCGAGAATTCAACCATGCGATAAAAGGCGTTTTTTTCATTATTTTATTCGCTCTTAGGCATTTCAAAAATTATTTCAAATTAGACATTGAAATATTTTTTTAAATAAATAGCGCGGAATCGTTAGGTCGTCAACTAAATTTTTGAACCCTTTTGAACGTGACCGGGCAGTCTGTTTTTCAGCCGTTTGGTCAGGTGTCTAGGGCAAGCATTGACGGGGTCGAACCGCGAGTTCGGTAGCACAATTATTTGCTCGCCAACGCAAACGGCGGATGCAAAACCGTGGCGCTTTCGGGAGGCCGGACGCGCTTGGCCACCTGCTCGACCACCGCGGTGACACGCTCGGCGGCGGTAATCGGCAACATGTGCCCGCGCCCTTCCACCAACTGCAGCTTCAGGCCCGGCACCCGGCTGGCCAGGGCCTGGCCGTGTTTGCGGAAGTCCAGCACCTTGTCCTGAGCGCCATAGATCAGCCCGATCGGCAAGGTCAGCTGCGGGTAGCGCTTGACCATGTCCGGCAGGAAATCGTTGACCAGGTTGATCTCGGTGGAGGCGGCATAGAAGTTATCGGGCCGCATGCCCAGCAACCCGCCACCGCGGGTGGCAAAGTCTGCCGGGGCCGGGTCGGGGGCGAACACGCCTTTGACGGTCGCCTCCTTGGTCAACATCCCAAGGGGCATGGTCAGGGTGTGCGAGATGAAGCGCCGCAACCATCCGGGACGTATCGCCAACGACATAAACACCAGCGGCAGCATGCGCTGGGGATGGGTGAGCGGCGCCACCAGGATCAATCCGGACACCGCGTGGGGATGGTCCAGCGCCAGGGCCAGGGAAATCGCCCCGCCGAGGGAATGTCCCAGCACCAGCGGCTTATCCAGGTCCAGCGTCTTGATAAAGCTGGCGACTTGCCGGGCCTGTCCCGGCAGGTCGGCGGCGGTGCCGGCATGCCGGGTGGAATAACCCGAACCCGGACGATCCAGGGTGATCACCCGAAAGTGCTCACGCAATTGGGCAGACAAGGCATAGGTCAGGTTACGACTGCTGCCCATCAGCCCGTGGATCATCACCAGCGGCGGACCCTTGCCCTCGGCTACATAATGAAAGCGCTCGCCATTGATCTCCAGAAAGCGCCCGTTGATCGGAACAGCAGCTTCTATACGCCGTGTCATCCGGGCACTGAAGGCCCACAACACTACGCTCAGCCCTACACACACACCCGCAGCGACAACCCACTCGACAGCCATAGCTCGGTCCTCTGCATCCCTGCGTTGCTGGCGGCCCGACCGGTATTGGTCAAGACCTCAGCCATCGTCCACCCCTGGACCTTAACTGCGTGCGTAAAGCTCTCGTCCGTCGGATAAGTCGCACTTGAGGAACTGGGTCGTAGCCTAGACGATATTTTCAGGTAGATTATTTAAAATCTTTTTTAAAATAAATAATTCAATTTTTCTTTGCAATGGTGTTCTATCTAAAAAGACAAAACAAAAACAAGGAGCACATCGATGTCGAAACCCGTAAGGCGCCAGCAGCCCACGAGGGACAGCCTATGAATGCCCATGACACCGTCGACATCGCCATCATCGGTTCCGGATTTGCCGGGCTGTGCATGGCGATCAAACTCAAGGAAGCCGGCTTCAGCGACTTCTTTATTGCCGAGCAAGCCGACTCCCTCGGCGGCACCTGGCGGGACAACCACTACCCCGGTTGCGCCTGCGACGTGCAATCCCATGTCTATTCGTTTTCCTTTGCGCCCAACCCGGACTGGACGCGGCAATTCGCGCCCCAGGCGGAGATTCGCGCCTACCTGGAACAGTGCGCACAGCGCTTCGGGCTGGCGCCGTTCCTGCGCTTTGGCATGGGCCTGCAGAAGGCCGTGTTTGATGAGGCGCAACAGCGCTGGAGCCTGAGTTTCAGCAATGGCCGCCAGGTCAGCGCGCGGGTGTTGGTGTCGGGGATGGGCGGCCTGTCGCGCCCGGCGCTGCCGGACATTCCCGGCCTGGACAGCTTCAAGGGCAAACGCTTCCACTCCCAGCAGTGGGACCACGAGTACTCGTTGAAAGGCAAACGCGTGGCGGTGATCGGCACCGGCGCCAGTGCCATTCAGTTCGTGCCGCAGATCGCGCCGCAGGTGGCCCACCTGGACCTGTTCCAACGCACGCCGCCGTGGATCATGCCCAAGCCCGACCGGCCGATTTCACGCCTCGAACGCTGGGCCTTCAAGCACCTGCCCTTCACCCAGCGCCTGGTGCGCGGGGCGTTCTACTGGGCATTGGAAGGTCGCGTGGTGGGCTTTGCCCGGCACCCGGGCCTGATGAAAATGGTGCAGAAAATCGCCCTGCGCCACCTGCACAAACAAGTGGCCCGCCCTTCCCTGCGCGCGACCCTGACGCCCGACTACACCATCGGCTGCAAGCGTGTGCTGATCTCCAACGACTACTACCCGGCGCTGTCGCGCAGCAACGTGCAGGTGGTGACCGACAACGTGCTGCGCATCGAGGCCGACGGGGTGATCACCGCCGACGGCATCAAGCACCCGGCCGACTGCATCATTTTCGGCACTGGCTTCCAGGCCACCGATCCCCTGCCCCGCAACTGCATCATCGGCCGTCACGGCATCGACCTGATGGACACCTGGCAAGACGGCGCCCACGCCTACCTGGGCACCACAGTGCCGGGCTATCCGAACCTGTTCCTGATCGTCGGGCCCAACACCGGGCTGGGGCATAACTCGATGATTCTGATGATCGAGGCCCAGGTCACCTACATCCTCGACGCCCTGCAGCACATGCAGCGCCATCGCATCGCCACGGTCGACGTCAAGCCGACGGTGGAGCTGGCCTACAACGCCAGGCTGCAGGACAAACTCAAGGGCACCATCTGGTCCACCGGCGGCTGCAAGAGCTGGTACCTCGACCCGCGCACCGGCAAGAACACCACGCTGTGGCCCGGCTCGACCTGGCGCTTCAAGCAGGTCACCCGGCATTTTGCCCTCAAGGACTACGTCGCCAGCCTGGCGCCGCTGCCGTCCACACCGCGCCCTGCTGAGGCGCCGCCCCACACTACCCCTGAAGGGAGCCTGTCATGAAGTCATTCAACGGCCGCGTGGCGGCGATTACCGGTGCGGCCTCGGGCATGGGCCGCGCGTTGGCACTGGCGTTGGCGCGTGAAGGCTGCCACTTGGCGCTGGCCGATAAAAACAGCCAGGGCCTGGAGCAGACGGTCGAGTTGATCAAGGCCCAGGTGCTTGCGCCGGTGCTGGTCACCTCGCAGGTGCTGGACGTTTCCGACCGCCAGGCCATGGAGGACTGGGCCGCCCGGTGCGCCATCGACCATGGCCAAATCAATCTGATCTTCAACAACGCCGGGGTGGCCCTGTCGAGCACCGTCGAGGGCGTGGACTACGCCGACCTGGAGTGGATCGTCGGGATCAATTTCTGGGGCGTGGTGTACGGCACCAAAGCCTTTTTGCCATACCTCAAGGCCAGCGGCGACGGCCATGTGGTCAACACCTCCAGCGTATTCGGCCTGTTCGCCCAGCCCGGCATGAGCGGCTACAACGCCACCAAGTTCGCCGTGCGCGGCTTTACCGAATCCCTGCGCCAGGAACTCGACCTGCAAAAAAGCGGGGTCTCGGCCACTTGCGTGCACCCCGGCGGGATCCGTACCGACATCTGCCGCAGCAGCCGGATCGACGCGAACATGACCGGCTTCCTGATCCACAGCGAACAGCAGGCCCGGGCCGACTTTGAAAAGCTGTTCATCACCGACGCCGACCAGGCCGCCAAGGTCATTCTGCACGGCGTACGCAACAACAAACGCCGCGTGCTGATTGGCCGCGATGCTTACTTTCTGGACCTGCTCGCCCGCTGCCTGCCGGCGGCCTATCAAGCGCTGGTGGTGTTCGCCAGCAAGCGCATGGCGCCCAAGCAACGCAGCGCGCCGTCACCCGTCCTTGAAACCAACGAAGAGCACCGTCTCTGACCTGGAGTACCGATCATGTTGCCGATTCGCCGCGATATTCGTTTTGCCCTGCCGGCCGAACGCATCAAGAACTGGCATGAACAAGGCCCGTTCATCACCCACTTTTTCAACGCGTTGTCGTTGCTGTTTCCCCAGGGCGAACTGTTCTTCATGGACAGCGTGCGCCATTACCGCCAGCGCATCGAAGAGCCGGAACTGAAGAAAGAAATCCAGGGGTTCATCGGCCAGGAGGCCATGCACAGCCGCGAGCACGTGGCCTACAACGACCTGCTGCAAGCCGCCGGGCTGCCGGCGCATACCCTGGATCGCCGACTGAAGATGATCCTCGACGCGCAAAAAAAGTACATGCCCGCCTCGTTCAACCTGGCGGTGACCATTGCCCTGGAGCATTACACCGCGATGCTCGCGGAAATCCTCCTCAGCGACCCGTCGCGGTTTGGTGATTCGGTCAAGGGATACCAACAGATGTGGTACTGGCATGCCCTGGAGGAAACCGAGCACAAGGCCGTGGCGTTTGATGTGTGGAACCGCGTGATCAAGCCCGGGCCCAAGCGGTATTTGCTGCGCACCGGGACCATGCTCGTCACCACGCTGCTCTTCTGGCTGGTGATCTTTGATTTCCACCTGCGCCTGCTGTTTGCCGACCGCCGTTCGGGTGGGCATTTGAAGGGCTTCTGGCGGATGCTCAAGTTTCTCTACGGACCCAAGGGCGTGTTCCCGCGCATGGCGTTGCCCTGGTTGCATTACTTCAAGCCAGGGTTTCATCCCTGGGACCATGACAACCGGGCGCGCCTGGCGGGCATTGACCGATTGGTGGAGGAAATCGAGCAGACCCATAACGGTTATGGGTCCGCGTGAATCCGCTCAGCGTTGGGTCGGGATACGAATCTCGCCGTCCCGGCACTGGCTCTTGACGCTGCGCGGGCAGCCGGCAAACGCCAGGTCCTTGGTCAGGCACACCCGCACCTCGGTCAACACTGCGCCCTTGCAGATCACGGCCATCCCGTGGTTGCCCATGGCCGGGTTGCTCTCGCGAAACAGCCCTTCGATGTCCCGCGCGGCCAGGCCGCCACGGACGTTGAAGGGCTCAAGCTGCTGCGGGACCTTGACCACGCCCAGCGCGGCATCGGTCTTGTCCAGATAGGCTGACGCCTCAAGGCCGCTGCAAGTGCCGTGCTTGGCCCACTCATGCCTGAGCAGCCTGGGCGACGGGAACATCGTCCTGCCCCGGGCGAAGTCGGCATCCGACAACCGCGACTGCGGCTCACACGACGCCGGCCAGCCGCCCTTCGCGTACTGCGGCCACAGGCCATGCAGGACAAACCCGTAGCCCTTGCCCGAACACTGCTGGTCGTCCGGATGCGTCAGGCAGAAGGTCGGCGACCAGGACAACGACAACACATAAAAATCAAACTCCCCCGCCTGCCCCTGCGCCCGCGGTGCTGCCGTGGCGGCGCCCGCCAGCACCAGAAACAACCCCATCCAGGCTGCGTTCCATTTCATCTGTTCATTCCTTTAAAAGAGAACATTCCAGCACGGTTAAACAGCCAGGTTGGGGTTACGCTGTAGCACCCGGTCCATGACCCGGTCGGTCTTCAACGCCTCGATCGCCAGCGCCGGGTGTTTGCTCTCGCCGCGAATGTGCGCGTTCATCCCCAGCACGTGATGCCACTGGATATGCGCGTGATTGGGCACCTCCACTTCCTCGCGGGTCTCGGCCTCAAGGCGCAACGGTGCTTCATCGAATACCGAGAAGGTGATGCGGCCCTTGCTGCCGATCAGTTCCACCCAGTCCTCGCGACGGTCGGCAACAAAGTTCCAGCAGCCCATGCCCAGTGCACCCGAGGCGAAGGTCCAGCAGGCGGTCACGGCGTCTTCAGCGGCATAACGCCCGGCCTGGCGCGCGGTAAACCCGGCCACATCGACGATATCCCCGGCCAGGTACTGGAACAGGTCAAAACCGTGGCTGGCCAGGTCCGCAAAATAACCGCCGCCGGCAATCGCCGGGTCGGTGCGCCAGTTGCTGCTGCTGGCGTCGTCCTCGGAAGGCGGCTTGCACAAGGTCCAGGTCAGGTGGCGCAACTCACCGATGCGCCCGTCCTGCAGCCAATCCCGCACTTGCTGGAAGCGCGGCAGGGAACGCCGGTAATAGGAGACAAACAGGTGCAGCCCGGCCTGTTCAAAGGTGCGCTGCATCAGCGCACTTTGCTCGGCATTCAGCGACATGGGTTTCTCGACGCAGCAATGCTTGCCCGCGGCGGCCACCATCAGGCTGTACTCCAGGTGACTGTCGGGCGGTGTGGCGATGTAGACCGCGTCCACTTCAGGGTCGTCGATCAGCGCCTGGGCGTCGGTGTAGAACCGGGCGATGCCATGGCGTGCCGCATAATCGCGCACGGCCTCCTCGCGGCGCCCCATCACGGCCACCAGCGCGGAACCTGGCGCTTTGTAGAAGGCGGGTCCACTCTTGAGTTCAGTGACACTGCCACAGCCGATCATGCCCCAGCGTACGGTGTTCATCTGTATCTCCTTGCAGTGAGTTTTTTTCGATGGGGCAGTATCGGTGTTTTCCTGCGCCCTCTCCACCCTGCCGGTTAAAGACTGAGCATGACAATTGCATTACACTTTTATGACATTCATCCAACTGCAGGGGCACAGACGATGAAAATAAGGGCCACGGTGATTTGCGAGCACGACGGGCACATCCTGTTCGTGCGTAAAGCCCGATCGAAATGGGCACTGCCCGGTGGCAAGGTCGAGCGCGACGAGCGCCCGGCAGGCGCCGCCGCGCGGGAACTGGAAGAAGAAACCGGGCTGAACGTGGACGGTTTGCTGTTATTGCAGGAATTGAAGGCCAGCGACACGCTGCACCATGTGTTCGAGGCGTCGGTGGTGAATATCGACGAAGCCCGGCCCCTGAGTGAAATCACGGAATGCCAGTGGCATCCCTTCACCCGCCTGGAAGACCTGGACACGACCCAGGCCACCCAGCAAATCGTCAAATCCTTCCTGCGCCGGCTCTAAGGCGCCGCCAGTTCCGGGCTTTGCCCGCTGCGCGACAACGCCTGTTTTACCCAACCATTGGCTTTCTGCCGTTCGACAAAGGATTTGACGAACGCGGCAGCGGCTGCGTGCGCCACCGGTACCGCGACGGCCTGGCTGATGCTCATGAAGTCATCCTCCAGCAGACGCCAGCGCTCATCCACACGGGTTCGCAGGTAATCCCGAACCCCGGCCGCCGCATTCAGGTCTTGCTCGATAAACAGGTCCACGGCCCCCGCCGAGGTCGGCGCGCGCACCAGTTCGGCGTGCTGCACCGTGCGGCTCAGGTACAGGTCATACGCCGCGCCCTGGCCGACGGCGATGCGTTGGCCCGGAGCATCCAGTTGCGACACGCTGCTCAAGGGTGAATCCACCGCCACCAGGTACGTGCCCTTGATGATCACGTAGGGCGCACTGAAGGCGATTTCCTGCTCGCGCACCGGTTCGATGGCCAGGAATGCCACGCGCCAGAGGTCATCGGCCAATGCGGCGAAGACCTTGCCCGCCGCTTCAAAGGTGATCAACTCAAGCCGCACGCCCAACTCATCGGCCAGGGCCCTGGCCAGCGCCACCGACACGCCCAGGGGCTCGCCACCTTCACCGCGCTGGGCCAGCACCGGGTTGCCAAAGTTGATGGCAGCCCGAAGCACACCCTCGGGGGCCAGTTGTTGCAGTACCTGCGGGTCAATCATTACGCGCTCCTTGAACAGTTCTTTGCACGGTCTTGCGAATGACGAAGGGCAAGACGCCACCGTGTTCAAGGTAACCAACCTCCTGCAACGAGTCGAGGCGCAAGGTCAGTGCGGCGCGCGTGGTTTCACCGTGGGGGCGGTCAATCTGCAAGGTGATCCGGTTCTCGCCGACCTGCAAATGGTCCAGGCCGAGGAAGCTCAGGGACTCGCGGCCATCGAGGTGCAAGTCCTGCACCGTCGCGCCTTCATCGAAGACCAGCGGCAGCACGCCCATGCCAATCAGGTTGCTGCGGTGAATCCGCTCGATGCTGCGGGCTACCACCACCTTGATCCCCAGCAAGGTCAGGACCTTTGCCGCCCAGTCGCGGCTGGAGCCGGCACCGTAGTTGATCCCGGCGAACACGACCGTCGGCGTCCCGGTGTAGCTTTGCGCGGCGAGGTACAGCGGCAGGTAGTCGCTGCGGTCGGTGTTCCAGGCCCAGACGCCCTGGCGCGGGGGTTGGTCGGGCGTCAGCAGGTTGTTCAGGCGCGGGTTGGTGAACGCGCCGCGCACCATCACTTCGTGGTTACTGCGCCGGGTCGAATACTGATTGAGGTCCGCCAGCGCTTCGCCGCGCTCCTGCAGCCAGTGCCCGGCCAGGCTGTCGGCCGGAATCGTGCCCGCCGGGGAGATATGGTCAGTGGTGACGTTATCACCCAACACCACCAGGGCCCGCGCACGGCTGATGGACAAGGAACCGGGCGGCACCGGCGCGACGTCGGCGAGGTACTGCGGGCGGCGCAGGTAGGTGGAGTCGGGGTGCCAGGCAAACTGCACGCTGCCGTCGGCTTCCAGCGCTTGCCAATGGTGAGTGCCTTGCCACAGCAGTTGCTGGCGCTGCCGGAACAGCGCCGGGCGCACCACTGCCGCCACTTGCGCGGCCACCTCGGCTTCGCTGGGCATCAGCTCATGCAGGAACACCGGCTGCCCGTGAGCGTCCATCGCCAGCGGTTGGGCCGACAGGTCAATGTCGATGCTGCCGGCAATCGCATAGGCCACGCACAACGCGGGCGATGCGAGGTAGCCGGCCGGGACTTTCGGGTTGACCCGGCCTTCGAAATTGCGATTGCCCGAAAGCACCACCACGCCTTTCAAGCCCTGTTCGGCGAAGGTCTCGACATGGCGTTCAAGGCTGCCGGAGTTGCCGATGCAGGTCATGCAGCCAAAGCCCGCCAGGTCGAACCCCAGTGCGGAAAAATCCTCCAGCAAGCCAGCGGCTTCAAGGTAATCGGCCACCACCCGCGAGCCCGGTGACAGCGACGTCTTGACCCACGGTTTGCGCGTCAGCCCACGGGCGCGGGCATTGCGGGCGAAGAGCCCGGCCTGGACCATCTGCGCCGGGTTGGCGGTGTTGGTGCAGCTGGTGATGGCCGACATCACCACCGCGCCATGGGTAATCGGCACCTGGAATGACGGCTCGAAAAACACCTGTTTGTCGGCGCTCACGTGCTGATGAAACGAAGCCCCGGCGTCTGCCAGGGACTGGCGCTGATGCGGCTGATGAGGGCCGGCGACACTGGGTTCAACCCGCGCCAGATCCAGCTCGATCCATTCATCAAACACTGGCTCGGGGTCGCCCTCCCGGCGCCACAGCGGCTGCGCCGCCATATAGGCCGAGACCTTGTTGATCAAGGCTTGTGGCCGCGCACTCAGGTTCAGGTACGCCAGCGTCTCGTCATCAAACGGGAAAAACACCACGGTGGCACCGTATTCCGGCGCCATGTTGGCCACGGTGCCCCGTGCCGCCCAACTCAGGGACGCCAGGCCCGGCCCGGTGAACTCGACAAACTTGCCGACCATGCTGCGCCGGCGCAGCAGTTCGGTCACCGTCAACGCCAGGTCCGTGGCGGTCACGCCGTCGCGCAAGGCGTTGGTGACGCGAATGCCCACCACCTGCGGGAAAGGAATCGGCACCGGCTCACCGAGCATCGCCGCCTGCCCTTCCAGCCCGCCGACGCCCCAGCCCAGCACCCCGATGGCATTGATCATCGGGGTGTGGCTGTCGGTGGCGACCATGCAGTCGGGGTGCAACAGCACGTGGCCATTGCGTGGCGCGCTTTCCCACACCACCTGGGCGATGGACTCCATGTTCATCTGGTGGATGATCCCGGTGCCCGGCGGGATCACCTTGAAGTTGTCGAGGCTGGCCTGGGCCCACTTGATAAAGCGGTAACGCTCGCTGTTGCGGCGAAAGTCGATGTCCAGGTTGGCGTCCACCGCATTCGCCTCGGCGTAGTGCTCGACGATCACCGAATGGTCGATGGTCAGCACCGCCGGGATCGACGGGTTCACCGCCCGGGGATCGCCGCCCAGTTCGGCCACCACATCGCGCATCCCGGCGAAATCCGCCAGGGCCGGCAGGCAGGTGGTGTCATGGAACATCAGCCGGTTGGGCTGGAACGGCACTTCGCAATCCGGCCCTTCGCCGAGGGCCCGCGCCAACACCTGGGGCAGCGACGCAGGGGCACAGCGGGCGATGTTTTCCAGGAGGATGCGCACGGAATACGGCAGCCGCTGGAGTTGCGCCGGGGTCAGCAGCTTGTGCAGGTCGATCCAGGCGAAGCGCTGGCCGTCGATGTCGAGGTGACTGAGATACGCGCTCATAGCTGTTTGAATACCCGCTCGATACGCTCAAGGCCCCAGTCCAGTTCTTCACGGGTAATCGACAACGGCGGCGCGATGCGCAGCACGTTTTCGTGAGTTTCCTTGGTCAGCAATCCTTGGGCCAACAGCGCTTCGCAGATTGGCCGTGCATCACGGTCCAGCTCGACGCCGACCCACAAGCCACGCCCGCGAATCTCGCGAATGGCCGGCGAGTTCATCGCCTTCAGGCGCTCCACCAGGTACTGGCCCAGTTGCGCGCTGTTATCGATCAAGCCCTCCTCTTCCAGCACCTTCAATGCTTCCAGGCCAATGGCCGCCGCCAGCGGGTTGCCGCCAAAGGTCGAGCCGTGGCTGCCGGCGTCAAACAGGTCCATGATCGAATGATCCGCTACGAACGCCGACACCGGCATGATCCCGCCGCCCAAGGCTTTGCCAAGGATCAGCGCGTCGGGGCGAATGCCTTCGTGCTGGAAGGCGAACCACTTGCCGGTGCGGCCCAGCCCGGACTGGATCTCGTCGAGAATCAACAAGGTGTTGGTCTCGTCGCAGAGTTGGCGCAGCTCTCGCAGGAAACCCGCCGGTGGCACGCGTATGCCGGCCTCGCCCTGGATCGGTTCGATCAGCACCGCGCAGGTGTTGGCGGTGATGGCGTGGCGAAAACTCTCGATGTCACCGAAGCGCGCCTCGGTGAAACCGTTGCAGAACGGGCCGAAGTCCGCCTTGTAGTCAGGCTCGGAGGAGAAGCCGACGATGGTCGAGGTGCGGCCGTGGAAGTTGTTGTCGGCCACCACGATGTTGGCCTGGTTTGCCGGGATGCCCTTGATTCGATAACCCCAGCGTCGGGCGGCCTTGATCGCGGTTTCCACGGCTTCGGCGCCGCTGTTCATTGGCAGGGCCGAGTCAAAGCCCGTGATGCGGCACAGGGTCTTGAGGAAGTTGCCCAGGGGTTCGCTGTAGAACGCCCGGGAGACCACGCTGATCTTGTCGATCTGCGCCACGGCGGCGGCGCGGATGCGCGGGTGGACATGGCCGTGGCTGACGGCGGAATAGGCCGACATCATGTCCAGGTAGCGCTTGCCATCATCGCCAATGGCCCAGACGCCCTCGCCCTTGACGATCACCACCGGCAAAGGGGAATAGTTGTGGGCGCAGAATTGGTTTTCGAGGGTGATTGCCGGGTTGGAGTGCATGGTGGGAAGTCCTGCCGAATAAATAATGAATGAACAGCGCAACGCCAATGTGGGATCGGGCTTGCCTGCGATGGCGGTGTATCAGGCGGCATTGATGTCGAATATGCCGCCGCTATCGCAGGCAAGCCAGCTCCCACACTTGTCCTGCGTCAGGCGCTGAGGAGCTTGCCGCTGCGAATCGGTGTAGCCCCGGACACCCGGCCCAGCGGATCACCCGGTTTCACAAATCGCACATCGCGGCGCATGTACAGCACGCCGGTGTTGTAGCTGTTGACCGTCGTGACCTGCCCACTGTGGGGATCAACGATATCGAACAACGCCTGCCCCGCCTCGATGCGGCTGCCCACTGCCGCCCGGTGTACCAGCACCCCGGCGCATGGCGCATAAAACTGTTCGCTGCCGGCCAGCGGCGTCGCCGGGTTGCGCAGGGCCGGCAATGGCCGTGGCGTGCCTTCAATCGCGCCCAGGTGGGTCAGGTAATCAATGATCGCCGTGGCGTCATGCTGCGCCAGTTCATAGGACACATCCCGCTGGCCGCGATGCTCAACGGTCACCGCCACGCTGCTGTCCGGGATCGGGAAACGCGCACCAAACCGCTCACGCAGGTTGACCCACAGCAGGTACAGCGCCTCATCGAACGAGTTGGCCTGGGAGTCGGTGGCCAGCAACGAGACTTCGGAGCCGATGTAGCGCGCCAACGGTTCCACGGTCGCCCACACGGCTTCACCGGTGTACACGTGCATCGAGGCCTCACGGGAGCAATGCAGGTCCAGCACAATATCCGCGTCGTGGGCCAGCAGCATCAGGGTACGTTGCAGCGACTGGAATTCATCCAGCGGTTGCGAGTCCAGCAGGCATTCGCCCCAGGCCTGGCGGATCAGTTGGCGGTTGGCGTCAATGTCCTGGCCCAGCAGGTGTTCGATCTTGTCGGCGATTGCCTGATAGGGCACCGGGAAACCCCGGTTGTAATTACGCCCGCTGCCCAGCTCGAAACGTCCGCTAGGGGCGCCCATGATGTACTGGCTCAGCCCGGTGGGATTGGCCACGGCCACCAGCACGATTTCAGCCTTCAGGCGGTTGGCATTTTCGAGTTCCACCAGGTGCCGGCGCAGTTGCGCGGCCACCAGCAGCGCCGGGGTTTCGTCGGCATGCAGCGCCGCCTGGATATAGATTTTTCGACCTGCACCCATTGCACCGTAATGCTCACTGTCCACGTGCCTGTGGGTGCCTTGTGTCGCTTGCAGCAAGGGGTGTGATTTAAGTTTCATAAACCGGAAATCTCGATATTCGAGTGATGAACGCTGAAGAAATATTAACGAGCCGGCGTGATCGTCTGTAAGGGCGGCCCACACTATCTTGATCTGGTAATCCGATCAGTGTGGGAGCTGGCTTGCCTGCGATGGGGGTGGGTCAGCCAGCCTATTCCGTGACTGACCCACCGCCATCGCGGGCAAGCCCGCTCCCACAGTGGGTGGTTACCAGAGCGCCAGGGTGTAGCCCAGCATCACGCGGTTCTCGTTAACGTCGTTGAAGTAGTTGCCTTTGCTCAGCGCATTGCGCCAGCGCATCGACACGCCCTTGAAAGGCCCGTTCTGCACCACGTAGCCCAGGTCCAGGTCGCGCTCCCACTCGCGGCCTTCGCGGTTGAAGCCGAGCACCTCGGCCGAATCACCCTTGGCGTACTTGATGCCGAACAGCAGGCCCGGCAAGCCGAGGTCGGCGAAGTTGTAGTCATAGCGGGCGTGCCAGGCACGCTCCTTGGTCTGGGTGAAGTTGCTGAACTGGTACTCGGTGAACAGATAGGTGATGGAGCCATCCAGGTAGGTAAACGGCGTGGTGCCGTATTGCTGCTGGAAGCCGCCGCCGATGCTGTGGCCGCCGTACTGGTAAGTCAGGCGGCTGCTCAAGGCGCTGTTGTCGACTTTGCCCGCCAGGCCCGCGCCGTCCTTGTCGGACTTGAAGTAGCGCACGTCGGTTTTCAACGTGCCCGGCCCCAGGCCGAAGTTGTTCTTGAAGCCTACGTATTGCTGCTGGTAGATGCTGTCCAGCGCCGCGAAGTGGTAGCTGAGCAAGGTGTTGGGGGTCAGCGAATAGTCGCCACCGGCAAAGCGGAACTGGTCGCTCAGGGCGGTGCTTTTGTAGACCTTGCTCACCGTGGTCAGCTTCATGTCTTCGTAGTTGGTGGAGTCGCGGTCCTTGGCCTGGTCGATCTGCCCGAGGGTGATTTTCAGGTTGCTGATGTCGTTGGACACCAACTGAGTGCCGCTGAACGATTGCGGGAACAGACGGCTGGTGTTGGGTTGCAGGATCGGAAGGTCCGGCACCAGGTAGCCCACACGCAGCTCGCTTTGGGCGAAGCGGGCCTTGGCGGTCACCCCAAGCTTGGAGTACTCGTCGGAGACATTCTTGTCGCTGTCACGCTGCAGCAAGCCGGTACCGGACAGCCCCGGGCTGGAGTCGAGCTTCACCCCCAGCATGCCGGTCAGGTCCAGGCCGAAGCCCACGGTGCCTTCGGTGAAACCGGACTTGATGCCGAGGATAAAACCTTGGGCCCACTCGGCGCGCATCGACTGGGAAGCCGCCTCGCGGTAGTCACGGTTGAAGTAGTAGTTCTTCAAGTCCAGCGTACCGCTGCTGTCCTTGATGAAGTCTGCATGGGCCAGTGACGGGACCAGCCCGCTGCTGACAACGCCGACGCCGGTGATGAGTTGAGTCAGGGATTTTTTCATTTTTTTAGCTCCTGGCAGTGTTGTGGGGGTTGGTGTTTTTATTGTTCTTCGGGCATGGCTTCGCCGTTCGCGCAAATCAGCGATTTGCGCGGCGGGTGACGTCAGTCCTGGGTTACAGCGCTAGCGGTACGGGGCCCTGGCGGATGCGGTAGCCACCGTTTTCAAGTTTCTCCAAGGGGCTGGCGGCGGCCAGCAGCTTGCGGGTGTAAGGGTGTTGCGGGCGGTCGAAAATCTCGTCGCGGGCGCCCATTTCCACCACCCTGCCCTCGCTCATCACCGCCACCCGGTGGGCGATGCGTTCCACCGCCGCCAGGTCGTGGGAGATGAACAGGCAGGCAAAGCCGTACTGCGCCTGCAGGCGTTCGAACAGCTCAAGGATCTGCTTCTGGATGGTCATGTCCAACGCCGAGATCGGCTCATCGGCGATCACCAGTCGCGGGTGGCGCACCAGTGCCCGGCCGATGGCCACCCGTTGGCGCTGGCCACCGGACAACTGGTGCGGGAAACGGTCGACAAACTGCTCGGCCAGGCCGATGTCCAGCAGGGTTTTCGCCACCCGCTCACGCCGTTGCGCTGATGTCATGCCGGGCACATGGCGCAGGGGTTCGGCGAGGATGTCGCCGATTTTCATGCGCGGGTCGAGGGACGAATACGGGTCCTGGAAAATCATCTGGCATTGCAGCCGATGCTCGCGGTTGCCGGCCTTGAGAATGTCCACGCCTTCAAATTCGATGGCGCCGGAACACGGGCTGTTCAGGCCGACAATCGCCCGGCCCAGGGTGGTCTTGCCGGAGCCACTGCCGCCCACCAGCGCCAGCGTTTCCCCGGGAGCGATGGACAGGTTGGCCGAATGCACCACCCGTTTTAACTGACTGCGACCCCACAGGCTGCGCGGCCCCGGGTGCTCGATGCACACGTCCTTGACAGTCAGCAACGGCCGGTCTGCCTTGGGCAAGGCCGCCAGGGTGCCGCGCCGAGGCAACGCCTCCAGCAGTTGGCGGGTGTACTCGGCCTTGGGCGCCAGCAGGATCTGCTCGATGGTGCCCTGCTCCACCGCGCGGCCTTCGCGCATCACCACCACTTTGTCGGCGTAGCGCGCCACCAGCGACAGGTCGTGGCTGATAAACAGGATCGCCGTGCCCTGTTCGCGGGTCAGGTCGAGCATCAGTTTCAACACGTCCAGTTGCGCCAGGCAATCCAGGGCCGTGGTGGGCTCGTCGGCAATCAGCAACGCCGGGCGCAGCAGCATCACCGAGGCCAGCATGATGCGCTGGCGCATGCCGCCGGAGAACTCGTGGGGAAACGCGGCCAGGCAACGCTCGGCGTCCTTGATGCCGATATGCCCGAGCATTTCCAGGCTGCGCTCACGGATCTGCGCATCGCTCAGCTTGGTGTGCAGGCGCAGGCCCTCGGCCATTTGCTCGCCGATGCTCATGGACGGGTTGAGGGACACCATGGGTTCCTGGAACACCATGCCGATCTTCGCCCCGCGCAACTGGCGCAGTTGCTCCGGCGCCAGGCTGCCCAGGTCATGGCCCTGGAAGCGCACCTGGCCGCTGCATTGCTCAAGCGGCGGTGGCAGCAGGCCGATGGCGGCGCGGGCGGCCATGGTCTTGCCGCTGCCGGACTCGCCCACCAGCGCCACGATTTCGCCGGGCGCGATGGTGAAGCTCAGGTCGTTGACCGCCAGCGGGCCGTTGGCCCCCACGCGGATTTTCAGCTGGTCGACTGCCAGAAGGATGTCAGTCATGGTCATTTACTCATCCGCGGGTCGAGACGATCGCGCAAGGCATCGCCGCACAGGTTGAACGCCAGCAACGCCATGGCGATGCAGACACCGGGAAACAGCCCCAGCCAACTGGCCGTGGCGATATACGGCCGGCTGGCGGCGAGCATGTTGCCCCAGGTGGCGGCCGGTGGCGGGACGCCCAGGCCGAGGAAACTCAGGGAGCTTTCCGCCAGGATCGCCCAGCCGAACATGCTGGTGGCCAGTACGCACACCGGTGCCACGCAGTTCGGCGCAATGTGCCGCAGCATGGTGTACAGCTCGGAGTTGCCGATCACCCGCGAGGCCTCGACAAACTCTTTCTCGCGCAGCGACAACACCGTGCCGCGCACCACCCGCACCACCGACGGCGTGTAGGCCAGGCTCAAGGCGAAGACAATGCCGTACAGGCTTGGGCCGATGATCGCCATCAAGCCCAGGGCCAGCAGGATGCCGGGGAACGCCAGCAATGCGTCGTTGACCATCATCAGGCCACGGTCGACCCAGCCCCGCAGGAATCCGGCCAGCAGGCCGAGCACCGTGCCGGCGGTGATCGCCAGCGTCACCGTCAACACACTCACCCACAGGCTGGTGTGCGCGCCGATCATCAGGCGGCTCAGCACATCGCGGCCGTATTCGTCAGTGCCCAGCCAGTGGGCAGCCGTGGGCGCCTGCAAACGCGCCAACAGGTTCAGGGCCAACGGGTCATGGGGCGTCCAGACCAGGCCCAGCAAGGCCATGATCAACAACAAGGCCAGCAGCAGCGCACCGATCAGCGCGTTCAGCGGCGGCACACGCCAGGCCCTGGGGGCACGCGCCGGTGCCGGCAACAGCACCTCGGGTGCGGCAGGTAGAGGCTTATTCATAACTTAACCCTGGGGTCGAAGAGCGGGTACAGCAGGTCCACCAACAGGTTGACCAGCACATAAACAAAGGTCACCAGCAGCAGGCAGCCTTGCAGCACCGGGTAGTCCCGGGCGTAGATGGCGTCGACCATCAGCCGGCCGATGCCTGGCAGGGTGAACACGGTTTCGAGCACCGCGATGCCACTGAGGAGGTTGCCGAGGATCAGGCCGATCAGGGTCAGGGTCGGCGCAAACGAGTTGCGCAGCGCATGCCGCCACAACACCGCCCGTTCCGACAGGCCCTTGGCCCGGGCGTGGGTGATGTACTCCAGGCGCAGCACTTCAATCGCACTGGCCCGGGCCATGCGGGTGATCGCGCCAAGTTCGACCAACGTCAGGGTGACAATCGGCAGCACGATAAAACTCAAGGCCTGCCACGGCGACTGGCCGAACGACACATACCCCACCACCGGCAACCAGCCCAGCTTGATACCGAACGCGTAGAGCAACAGCAGGCCCAGCCAGAAGCTCGGGATCGACAGCAACAGGGTCGCGGTGGAGACCACGCCAAAGTCCAGGGAGCTGTTCTGTTTCCAGGCCGAGAGCAAACCGGCCGGTACCGCAATCAACGCCGCGAGCAACACCGAGACCAGCACGATCCCGGCACTCACCTGGAACCGGTCGAGGATCAGCGGCAACACCGCCTCATTGGTGGTGATGGAATGCCCAAGGTCGCCACTGAGCACCGCCTTGAGCCAGATCACAAACTGCAGCGGCAACGGCTGGTCCAGGCCCAGGGACGCACGCGCGACCTCCAGGCTGTGGGCGTCGGCCATGTCGCCGAGCATCAGCAGCGCCGGGTCGCCGGGCACCAGCCGGATGATCGCGAACACCATCAGCGAGATCAGCAGCAAGGTCGGGATCGACATCGCCAGCCGTTGGAAGATGAAACGCAACATCCTCAGTTACTCCCGGTCGCAGGCACGCTGACGGTCCACAAGCGCGGCTTGGACACCGGCCAGGTTCGCAGCCCCTGCACGTAGTCGCGGCTGGCGGCGATGGCGTTGCCGTTGTACATCGGGATCAGCGGCACGTCCTTGAGCATCTGCTGGTGCAATTGATCGAACAGCGCCTGGCGCTTGGTGATGTCGCCCTCACGCTGGGCTTCACGCAGCCATTCCTGGGCCTGGGGGTTGTCCCAGACCTTGCGGGCTTCCTTGTCCTTGTCGCCGGTCATGGAGTCGAAACTCAGGGCCGGGTCGAGGCGCTCGGAATACGGGAACGCCATCATCTGGTAGTTGCCGGTCTGGTAGCGCTCCAGCTGAGTGCCCCACTCCAGGGTTTCCAGTTCCAGGTTGAGGCCACTGGCCTTGGCCATGGCTTGCACGAACACGCCCATGTCGAAGATCGCGGCGTAGCGCTTGTTGACGATCAGCTTGATCGGCTGGCCTTTATAGCCGGCTTCGCGCAGCAGTTGGGCGGTCTTGGCCGGGTCGAAGTCGAAGCCCTGGTTCTCGATGGCCTGGTGGTAGTGGCTGCCGCTGGCGACCATCGAGTTGTTGGCCTGGGAGCGGCCACCGGTCAAGGCGGCGACGATTTGTGCGGTGTCCAGCGAGTGGGCGATGGCCTGGCGCAGGCGCACATCTTTGAGCAACGGGTCGCGGGTCTGGAACAACAGTGCGTTGACCGACATGGTGCCGCTGGAGGTGACCTTGATGCCGGGGTTGGCGGCCAGTTCGGTGGCGTCCAGCGGCGTGACGTCAATCAGCAGGTCGACGTTCTTCGACAGCAAGGCCGCCTTGGCCGCCGCCGGGTCGGGGATCACCAGCAGGCGCACGCGGTCCAGGGTGGTGGTTTTATTGCCGGTGTAGCCGTCCGGCTCTTTCTCGTCACGCGGGGTGTAGTCGGCGTTGCGCAGCAGGTCGACGTACTGGCCGGGCTTCCACTCGCCCAGGCGGAACGGGCCGGTACCGATGGGGGCTTTCCATTGGCCGTTGACCACCGAGTCGGGGTGCAGGATGCCGCTGCCGCCGCACTCGGGCAGTGCCGTACTGGTGAGGAACAGGCCGTTGGGCTTGTCCAGGGTGAACACCACGGTGAGCGGGTCCGGGGCGCTCATGTCGACGATTTTGGCGCCGCCATGGCCGTCGAATTCCGGGGCGCAGCGCCATTGGGTTTTCGGGTCGAGGTAGTGCTTCCAGGTCCACAGCACTTCGGCGGAGGTCAACGGCGCACCGTTCTGGAACTTCACCCCGCTGCGCAAGTGGAAGGTGTAGCGCAGGCCGTCGTCGGACACCTGCACGTCCTTGGCCAGCAGCGGGCCGACGGTGGCATCTTCACGGAAGGCCACCAGTCCTTCGGTAATGTGCAAGATGACGGCGTCGGAGTTGGTGTCACGATTGACGCCTGGCTCGGTGCTGCGAATGTCGGCGTTCAACGCGACCTTCAACAGATTCTCGGCGTGGGCAGTGCCCACCAGCGCGGCGGACAAGGCGCCAGCCAGGATTAAAGTCTTGTTCATGATAAATGCACCTTGAATGATCCTTACGCTTGGGTTCGGACGCTGGCAGGACCCAAAAAGAGGCACGGCCGAACACCTGAATAGTTGTTGTTGTTTTAGTCGCTGACTACGGTTTGCGAATGTTCCTGGACCGATCTTATTCGCCACCCGATGAACTTGAGAAGAACGCTCCGAGTGATCGGGCTCGGTTTATCCGATCATCAACCGTCCGTGGGTTGCCCTGGCCTTACCGTACCGAGAAATCAGGGCCTTGAGCCGGAAAAGATGCGGTTTTAATGATCAAAAATAATGATCGTGATCGCCAATACCGATCTGTGCGCACCTGGAGTCATCAGATAAGCTGGCTGACATTCAATGGTTTAAATGCAGCACTGACTGAGCCAACCGCCATGACCCTCACCCATCTTCGTGCGTTCTGCTCCGTGGTTGAAAAAGGCAGCTTCCGCTCTGCCGCGCGTCAATTGGATGTGGCGCAAAGCACCCTGACCCAGTCGATCCAGACCCTGGAAAAAGAACTCGGGGTGGTGCTGCTGCAACGTTCCAACCAGGGCATCAACCTGACGCCGGCCGGCGAAGTGTTCCTGGCCCGCGCCCGCTCCATCACCCTCGACTGCGAACGCGCCCTGCTTGACCTGCAACCCTGGAAAGGCGAACCCGAAGGCCATATCGCCCTGGGTGTGACCTCCGAACCCTTGGCCGAATTGCTGCTGCCGGTACTGAGCAACTTCACCCAGCGCTTCCCGCGCATGCAGGTGCACGTGGCCAGCGGCACCACCAAGGGCCTGGTGGAAAAAGTCCGCGATGGCCGCCTGGATTTCGTCTTGTGCCCGCTGGCGCCCAACGTCGCCGATATCGACCTGGCCATCGACCGCCTCTACAGCTCCAACGCCGGCATCATTGCGCGCAAGGGCCACCCCCAGGCCCACGCAAAATCCGTGCAAGCCCTCACCGACTGCCAGTGGATCAGCGTGCGCCCGGCCGGCGTGGTGGGCGGCGCGGAGAACCGCTTGATCGAGCTGTTCCGCACCCAGGGCCTGGCGCCGCCGAAGATCGCGATCACCACCGATTCGTTGCTGGAAACCCTGCACATCGTCTCGGAAACCGATTACCTGACCATCGAGCCGCGCATGCTGCCGGGGATGAAGCTGTTTTCCAGCGCCCTGACCACCATCGCTATCGAAGAACCGTTGGCCACCCGCGATGTGTGCCTGATCAGCCGCCGCTCATCACCGCTCACCAGCGTCAGCCAGGAACTGACCAGCATGCTGATTTCCTATTCGCGGCTGGTGCACCGCAGCCGTTGACTCTCCTCCCCCCACGAGCCTGTTTATGCCCATGTCCTACGATGGTTTGTCCCGCGCCAGCGCCAGCAGCGTCGGCGTTGATCCCGAGCACCTGATTGCCTTTCTCGATGAGGTGAAAGCCGCCGGTCTCGACCTGCAAGGCCTGATGCTGCATCGCCACGGCCAGGTGGTCGCCGAAGGCTGGAGCTGGCCGGTGGACCCCAACGAACCCCGGGTACTGCACTCGGTGGCCAAGAGCTTTACCGCCTGCGCCATCGGCCTGGCCCTGGATGAAGGGTTGCTGAAACTGGACGACCGGCTGGTGGAGTTCTTCCCCGAGTTCGTACCTGCGGCCGCTGACCCGCGCCTGGCGGACATGACCGTGGAACACCTGCTGAGCATGCGCACCGGCCACGCCGCCAATACCTCGGGCTCGGTGTGGCGCGGAATCGAGACCAGCTGGATTGCCGAATTCTTCAAGATCCCGCTGGCCTATGCGCCGGGCACCACCTACGTCTATACCAGTGCGGCGAGTTACATGCTCTCGGCGCTGATCAACAAGGTCACCGGGCAAACCTTGCACGCGTACCTCAAGCCCCGGCTGTTTGTGCCGCTGGACATCCATAATGAACGCTGGGACATCGGCCCCGATAGGGTGAATCCCGGCGGGAACGGTCTGAAAGCACCGACGTCGGCCATGCTCAAGCTGGCCGTGCTGCATGCACAAGGCGGCGTCTGGAATGGCCAGCAGATTCTGCCGGCCGCCTGGGTTGCTGCGGCCACCCAGCCACAAGGCGGGCCGGACAGCCGTTACGGTTATCACTGGATGATGAAACCGGCTCAGGCTTTCAGCGCGGTGGGCGTGTTTGTGCAGATGGCGATGGTGTTCCGCGAATACGGCGCAACGCTGGTGGTGATCGGCGGGATGAAGAATTCGGCGGAGCTGATCCCGTTTGTAGAGCGGCATTTTCCGGCGGCGTTTGGCAGCGATTGCAACGTCAAACCTGACGCGGATGCGCGGTTGGAGCGGCGGTTGGCGAGCATGGCGCTGCGGCCTGATTTGCTTTCAGCGTGTGCCGGGCCGGCGGATTTCACCGGTGTCTATCAGGTAGAACCGAACGGCCTGGATGTGCAGCAAGTGGCGTTTGCCGTTGAGGGCAATGTACTGCGCTTCCAGCTGACCGACAGCAAGGCTGTGCATGCCCTGGAAATAGGGATTGATCACTGGGTCAGCGGCACCACCAGCATGCCGGGTCGGGCGTTGCACCACGGTTATGAGTTCAAGGACGCGCAGATTATTGCCGGCGCGCGCTGGCTGGATACCCGGACGCTGGAGATGACCTGGATCTATCCGCAGACGGCGTTTCGTGATCGGGTGGTGTGTGAGTTTGACGGTGACCGCGTGCGTGTGGCGCGTACGGTCAACGTCAACAGTGCGGGGAAGGAGCAGGAAGTCTTAGTCGGCATGAAGCTCTAGTGTGAGAGCCGGGCTTGCCCGCAATGCGGGCGACTCGGTACCTCGGTCACACCGCGATAATCCTCGCTAAAGCTCGACAGCGCCCACCACCATCGCGGCCAGTTCTTCCCGGCTGCGGCTGATCATCACGCCGATTTGTGCAAGGTGGTCAACCGCTGCCACACCCCCCTCCTCGCTGATGCCACGGCACGCCGGCAGGTGCAGGATCACCTCGAAACCGGCCTTGAACAGCTGCAAGACGGTAGTCTTGACGCAGTAGTCCAGCGCCAGGCCGCCGACGATTACGCGCCGGATGCCCTGGGCATTGAGGTACTCGATGACCCCGGTGGAGAGTTTGTCGTGAAGGTCGTGGTAGCAGGCGCCGTAGGGGTGCAGGTCGGGCTCGACACCTTTCCAGATGAAGTAGTCGTAGTCATAGGGCGCAGGCAATTCGTCCAGCAGGGTGAAACCCACGGTGCCGGGCACGCAGTGGGCCACCCAGGTGACATCGGCGTGCACCAGGCCGGTGGGTTGCAGCATCTCGCTGTGCTGCGAGACCACCCAGGGCGCGTGCGGGGTGTGGGCGTCCTTGCTGCCCACACGGCGCCCGGCGAGGCTGGCCATATAGTTGAGCTCGGCGCCGATCTGGTCGCCGCCGACCACCGGCAGTTCAGCGGGGCACAGCGGCGTGAAGCTCTTCTGGGCATCGACATCAAATGAGGCAACAGCGTTTTTCGGGACGGTCATTTTGGCGTTCTCCTCTGGCATGCGCACAAAAGCACAAGGCCAGGTACAGGAGCAAGTGCCGTCAGTTCATCCAGTTCCCGCCGTCGACGTTGTAGGTCTGGGCAACCACGTAGTCGGCCTCTTTTGAAGCGAGGAAAATCGCCATGCCGGTGAGGTCTTCCGCCGTGCCCATCCGCCCGTAAGGCACCTCGGCCCCGACGCGTTTTTTCTTCTCCCCAAGCGGCAGCCCTTCATGCCGGGCGAACATCGCATCCACCCCGTCCCAATGCTCACCGTCCACCACGCCCGGGGCGATGGCATTCACGTTGATGCCCTGCTTGATCAGATTCAACCCCGCCGACTGCGTGAGGCTGATCACCGCAGCCTTGGTCGCGCAGTACACCGCCACCAACGGCTCCCCCCGACGCCCGGCCTGGCTGGCCATGTTGATGATCTTGCCGCCGTGCCCCTGCTTGATCATCTGCTTGGCTGCCGCCTGCAAGGTGAACAGCGTACCGGCGACGTTGATCGAGAACAGCCGGTCAAAGCTGTCGCGGGTGATCTCGGTGATCGGTGCCAGGTCGAACAAGGCGGCGTTGTTGATCAGGATATCGAGCTTGCCGGCCTGCGCCACCACGGCAGCAATCGCCGCGTCGATGGAGGCCTGGTCGGTGACGTCCATCGCCACCGCGTAGGCCTTAGGACCCAATTCGGCGGCGGTGGCCCGGGCCCGCGCAAGATTGATGTCGGCGATGGCGACGGTGGCGCCTTCGTTGATGTAGGCCTGGGCAAACGCCCGGCCAATGCCCCGGGCGCTGCCGGTGACCAGCGCGCTTTTACCTTCCAGTCGTTTCATGAATGCAGTGTCCCTAAGGTGATTATTTCGGGTAGCCAGCGCGTTTCATTTCGCGCGTCGTGGTGGCCTGCGCCTCGGCCAGTGCCTTGTCGACAGTCATGCCACCGGTGAGCGCTGCCGAAAACAGCTTGCCCACCGAGGTGCCGATGGCCTGGAACTCGGGGATGGTCACGTATTGGATGCCCACGTACGGCACAGGCTTGGCCGACGGGTGCGCCGGGTCGGCGTGTTGCATCATCTGCAAGGTCACCTGGGCGAACGGCGCCGCAGCCAGGTACGCCGCGTTGTAGGTGGACTGGCGTGTGCCCGGCGGCACGTTGGTGATGCCGTCCTTGTCCGCCACCAACTGGATGTATTCCTTGGAGGTGGCCCAGGTGATGAAGGCTTTGGCGGCGTCCTTGTGTTTGGAGGTGGCCGGGATCGCCAGGGACCAGGCGTAGAGCCACGACGAGCCCTTGTCGGTAACCTCGGTGGGGGCGGCGGCAAAACCCACGCTGTCGGCGACCTTGCTTTGGGTTTTGTCGGTGGTGAACGAGCCGGCGACGCTGGCATCCACCCAGATCGCGCATTTGCCACTGTTGAACAGCGCCAGGGTTTCGTTGAAGCCGTTGCTGGAGACGCCCGGCGGGCCGTAGTTTTTCAGGGTATTGACGTAGAAGTTCGCCGCGGCGGTCCACTCGGGGCTCGTCAGCTCGGGCTTCCATTGTTCGTCAAACCAGCGGGCGCCAAAGGCGTTGGCCATGGTGCTCAGCAGCGCGATATTTTCACCCCAGCCAGCCTTGCCCCGCAGGCACATGCCGTATTGATCCTTGGCGGGTTGGTTGAGTTTGGCGGCGAACTCGCCCAGTTGGGTCCAGGTCGGGTGCTCGGGCATCGTCAAGCCTGCCTGCTTGAACAGGTCGGTGCGGTAATAGGTGACGGTGCTTTCGCCATAGAACGGCAAGGCGTAGAGGGTGTTGTTCACCGACAGGCCCTGACGTACGGCGGGGAAGATGTCGTCTACGTCGTAGTCCGCGGGCAGTGGCGTGATCGGCTCCAGCCAGTGCTTGGCGCCCCACAACGGGGTTTCGTAGGTGCCGATGGTCAGCACGTCGAACTGGCCGCCCTCGGTGGCGATGTCAGTGGTGAGGCGTTGGCGCAGGACGTTTTCTTCGAGCACCACCCAATTGAGTTTCACCTCGGGGTGTTGTTGCTCGAACACCTTGGACAGGCGTTGCATGCGGATCATGTCACTGTTGTTGACCGTGGCGATGGTCACGGTTTCGGCCGCGTGGGCGGCGATTGCCAGCGTGAGGCCGGAGAGCAGGAACAGCGCTTTCGAAATCTTGAACATGGCGGTTTCCACTTATTGTTTTTGTTGTTGACGACCCGATTACAGCAGCTTGCCCAGGGCTGGACAAACGCATGGCGGATGCCTGACTGATACTTTTTTAACCGCCACCACGAAATCAAAAAAGTATCAGTGGCGGGCAAAACCCGGGGTAGCGGCTGCCTGGGCAAAGGGCGTATTTTGGTCCCATTCCAAAAAGCTCAGAAGGGCCAAGCCCATGCCTGCAAGCCGCTCCGCCCTTTTCGAGCAACGCCCCGCCGAGCTGGAAGTGATTCTGGCCGAGCCCGAGCATGGCTTTCGCTGGTACGAACATGACTATCCGTTCGAACTCGCCCGCTGGAACCATCACCCGGAATTCGAGATTCACCTGATCCGCCAGGGCAGCGGCAAGCTGGTGGCAGGTGACTATATCGGTGCGTTTGGCGCCGGCCACGTCGCGCTGATCGGCCCCGACCTGCCCCACGACTGGATCGGCGACCTGGCGCCCGGCGAATACCTGACCGGCCGCGATGTGGTGCTGCAGTTCGACGGCGCCGCGCTGCTGGCCCTGCGCAGCACCCTGCCGGAGCTGGGTGACCTGCAACCCCTGTTTGACCGGGCCCGTCGCGGCCTCGAATTCACCGGCGAGACCGCCCTGAAGGCTGCGCATCTGCTGGAATCCATCGGCCCTGCCCAAGGGCTGGCGCGCCTGATTCTGTTCATCCAGTTGCTGCATACCTTGATGCAGGCGCCCGACCGGGAAACCCACTGCCTGGCCAGCGCCTGCTACACGCCAAGCCTGGATGCCCGCAGCTCGGAGCGTATCCACAAGGCCTTCGAATACTTGATGACGGAACTGACTGGCGACTTAAGGCTGTCGGTCATCGCCCAGCGCCTGGACATGAGCGAGCCGGGGTTTTCGCGCTTCTTCAAGCGCGTCACCGGCCACGGCTTTATCGACCTGATGCGCAAGTTCCGGGTGCAGCGCGCGTGCCGCCTGTTGCTGCAAAGCGACATGTCGGTGGCGGATATCTGCTTTGAAGTGGGCTACGCCAACCTCTCCAACTTCAACCGGCACTTTCGCATCGAGATGAACCAGACGCCCAGCGAGTATCGCCGGGAAACCGCGACGTACCTGTTCAACCGCAACGGTGATCAGGCGCTGCCGTTTACCAAGGCCCACTGAGCCAGGCGGGCCACTTCCAGGTCTACATCGGCCCGGTGCCGCTCGTTATCCTCCAGAAACCAGGCCGCGGACAAACCGGCATGGGCCATCACCCATTGCAACAGACGCTGGCGCTCCAGGCCCGCTGCCCGGGCGATGACCTCGACCTGGCGTGCAAATCGCACAGGGTCGGTGCACGTGGGCAAATCCGGATTGCAGATCAGGTTCGCGTAGTCATAGCCGCGCTCGCCGGTCACCCGCTTGGGGTCGATCGCCAGCCAACCCCGTGGGCCGAAGTCGAGGATGTTGTCGTGGTGCACGTCACCGTGCAGCACCACCTGTTCCTGGGGCGACGCCAGCAGGTTGCGCGCCGTGGTGGCGCACTCGCGTATCAGCCCGCCTTTGCGCTCAGCGGCGAGCCACAGGGACTCAAACCATTGCTCCAATGAATGCAAACCCTCCGGCGGCGACGGGCGTGGGGCATGCAATAAAGCCACGGTGGCACAGGCAATGCGGCTGGCTTCATCGTCGTGGCCATTGAGGGCCATGTGCATCAGTGAACCCGGGCCGGTCGCGCGCTCCATCACCACGGCATCGTCGTCATGGAAAAATACCCGTGCGGCGCCCTCGCCCGCCCACCAGGTCATCAACGCACCGCCGAGTTTTTCCTCGGGCTCGCGGGCGATCTTGAGCATCGCCGGCTGGCCGTCACAGCGTACCGGCAGCAGATCGCTGCTGTGGGTGATGATCGCGTCACCCTCGGGGGTGAGTTTCCAGCGTTTCAAATAATGATCGAACATCGGATGGCTCCCAGTGCGAGGCCCTTCAGGATGCCACAAGCGCGTTTAGCCGACCCCTCCGGTTTCTGACCAAAAGGCCGACTATTTCCCACTTTTCTCAATTCCTTCATGCAATTGACACAAATTGGTACAACCTGTGCAAACGTTTGCGGAACGAACTTGGCAGCCAAGTTCACCTCAACCCGAAGAATCGGGCCCAAACCGCGTAAGAACAGGGATTTTCAATGCACCCCACTTCCAGACGAACCGCGTCGGCTACTCCTTTTGCTGTTTCCCTGCTACTGGCTGCCGTTACGGGAGTACTCAGCGCACCCATTTTGGCGCAGGAAAAACCCTCCGATGACTCAGCACAGGGCGAAACCCTGGCCCCGGAAGCCAGCCCCTCGAAAAAAGGCGTGTACCTGTCGGACTGGTTCAACCAGGACCTGACGGTCATCGGCAGCAAAGACATCAGCTTCGGCCCCAAACCCGCCGATGACGTTTACCTGGAGTACGAATATTTCGGCCGCAAGGGCCCGTTCGAACTGTATGGCTACATCGATATCCCGAAGATCTTCGGCATCGGCAACAGCAATGACAAAGGTGCCTGGGACCACGGTTCCCCGGTGTTCATGGAACACGAACCGCGTATCTCCATCGACTACCTGGCCGGCCGCAGCCTGGCCATCGGGCCGTTCAAGGAATGGTACGTGGCGTTTG
Organism: Pseudomonas sp. ADAK13; assembly: GCF_012935715.1. Classification (NCBI taxonomy): domain Bacteria; kingdom Pseudomonadati; phylum Pseudomonadota; class Gammaproteobacteria; order Pseudomonadales; family Pseudomonadaceae; genus Pseudomonas; species Pseudomonas sp. ADAK13. The sequence continues at coordinate 5,205,044 of NZ_CP052860.1, read as the reverse complement.
ACTGGATCTACGACCACGGCAGCAACAAGGCCAACCGCGCCAACACCTTGTACAGCGGCCTGGGCACCGACATCGAGACCCACTCGCGGGTGAACCTGTCGGCGAACTTCTATGGCCGCTACCAGTGGGAAAACTACGGCGCCAGCAACGAATACTCGTGGGACGGCTACCGGGCGCAGATGAAGTACATCGTGCCCATCGGCAGCTTCGACAATGGTGCCTCGCTGACCTATATCGGCTTCACCAACTACGATTTCGGCTCGGACCTGCACAAAGACAACCCCGCGCGCACCGCCAACTCCCTGGTTGCAACAAACGTGTTGTTGTATTCGTTCACTCACTTGCGTTTCACCCTGGTCGGCCGTTACTTCCACAACGGCGGCAACTGGGAAGACGGCAGCGAGCTGAACTTTGGCGACGGTAATTTCCGCGCCCGCTCCAACGGCTGGGGTTACTACGCCGGTGTGGGCTATCAATTCTGAGTGTGAACAAGGAGCAGTAGATGAAGACCTTTACCCGCCTTTCTATCGCCATCGGCCTGGCCGCCGGGGCGCTGTTGCCGCAGGTCGCGTTGGCCGATACGCCGGCCCCGATCAAGCCCAAGGTGATGCTGATCACCATGTTCGCCCCCGAGGCGCAGAACTGGATCGACCGCCTGGAGCTCAAGCAGGAAGTACGCGTGCCGGGCTTGTCGGCCGAGTACCCGGTGATCCGCTGCAACACCCAGGACGTGTGCCTGCTGGTAACCGGCATGGGCCAGACCAACGCAGCGGCCTCGACCCTGGCGCTGGCGTTGTCGCCCAAGTTCGACCTGCGCCAGAGCTACTTCCTGATCGCCGGGATTGCCGGGATCAACCCGCACCACGGCACCATCGGCACCGCCGCGTGGGCCCATTACCTGGTGGAGTTCGGCACCCAGTGGGAACTGGATTCACGGGATGCGCCGAAGGATTGGCCGACCGGTTACATCGGCATCAACACCAAAGGGCCGAACGAGAAGCCGCCGCTGGACTACAAGACCGAAGTGTTTGAGCTCAATCCCAAGCTGCAGGCCAAGGCGTTTGCGCTGTCGCAGAAAGTCGAACTCAGCGAAAGCAAGGAGTCCACGGCCTGGCGCAAACACTACCCGTACGCGCCGGCCAACCAGCCGCCGCAAGTTACCCGGTGTGACACCCTGGCGGGCAATACCTGGTTCTCCGGGACGCGCCTGAGTGAGCGCGCGGAAGTCTGGACCAAGTTGCTGACGGACAATAAAGGCGTGTATTGCACCACCCAGCAGGAAGACAACTCCACCTATGAGGCGTTGCTGCGAGCCAGCCGCGAAGGCTTGGTGGATATCAAGCGTTTGGCCGTCGTGCGGGCCGGCTCCGACTTTGATCGGCCATACCCGGGTTACAGCGAAGTGGACAACCTGTTGAAGTATGCGGACCAGGGCGGTTTTGTACCGGCGCTGGAGAACCTGTACCGCACCGGTAACCCGCTGGTGCAGGCGATTCTGAAGAACTGGTCGGCGTGGGAGAAAGGCGTTCCGCAAGAGTAAAGACTACGCCGCAGGTCTGTAGGAGCAAGCTTGCTCGCGACGATGGTTAACGATAACGCGGGGCATCTGGTACCCCGCGTCGTTCTCAGGTTTTTCGCGAGCAAGCTCGCTCCTACAGGGTATTGATCAGGGCAGGAAGATAATCTTGTCTGCACTGCCCTGGTTCACTTCCTCAAAGCACTTCACACCGTCGGCCAGCGACACTTCCCGCAAGCCGGTCGGCAGCGGCAACAAGCCTTCATCGAAGAACCGCCCGAACTGCTCCAGCATCACCGCGCATTGCTCGCAGTTGTAGAGCAACGAATTGATCCCCACCACCGAACCGCCCTTGCGGTACAACGCCAGGGCCGGCAGTTGTACGTGCCCGTCCACCGGTGCGGCAATGATCGCGATCCGGCCGAAGGGTGCCAGCGCCGCCACGGCTGCCGGCAGCCAGAAACCGGTGGTATCGAAAATCACATCGGCGCCCGCACCAAACAGCGCATTGACCTGCCCGCCCAGCGCTTCTGGCTGGCCCAGTAACAGCCCCTCGAAACCCTGCTCGCGCAATGCCTCGACCTGTTCCGGCCGACGCACCGCCCCGAGCACCTGGGCCCCACGAATTTTCGCCAGGGCCAGGGCCGCACTGCCTACGGCTCCATTGGCGCCAATCACCAGCAAACGCGTGCCTTGGCCGACACCGCTGCGCTCAAGTGCATCCCACGCTGTGGTGTACGGCACGCCGAGACTGGCAGCCTGGGCAAAGCTCAGATGGCTCGGCTTGTGGGCCACGCCCTTGGCCGACACGGTGAGGTACTGGGCGTGGGAACCGTCGGCAAAAAAGCCCAGGTCGCGGCCGGTGCCCCAGACTTCCTGGCCTACCAGCTCCTGCGGGCCTTCCACCACCACCCCGGCAAAATCCCGGCCGGGGATGCGTGGCAAGGTGGTGTAGGGGAAGCGCCCGAGTACGTTCTTTACGTCGCTGGGGTTCAGCCCGGCGGCCTTGATGTGTACCAGGACTTCACCGGCAGCCGGCACCGGGGTGGCGACGTCAACGTAAGCGAGGGCAGCGAGATCGCCGGAGGCGGAAAATTGCAGTGCTTTCATGGCCAATATCCATCGAGGTTAAAAAGGGTTTCAGGACAACCAGGCGCTGACCAGCTGCCGGCCCATAGGCCAGAGCTTTTCCCCCAGTAACATGCCCATCAGCCCTACCAGGGCAATGGCCGGAGGCGCGGGCGAACGAAAGTCCAGGCCACCGTAAATCACGCCGACCAACAGGCCGATGGCCAAGGAAATCAGGTAATTCATGGAACACTCCGCAGCAAGGGTTGATGCGGTCAGTGTAGGGGCCCCAAATCCGAAGCATCGGCCAACTGCTTCAGAATTTCGGCCAAGCCTCAGACGGGGTACTGCGATGGTGCCATTCCCAATTCGCGACGAAACATGTCGCTGAAACTGCTGGGGGAATAGCCCAGGGAGCGGGCGATGGCGCTGACCGACTGGCCCTGGATCAGCTCGGCCACGGCGGTGGCCAACTGCACCTGGCGGCGCCACTCGGCAAAGCCCATGCCCAGGCTGTTCTGGAACAGCCGGGCCAGGGTGCGCACGCTGGCGCCGGAGGCTTCGGCGTGCTGCTCGAAGGGAATGTCCAGGGAAGGCGACGCCATGACTGCCTGGCAGGCACTCATCAGGCGTCGGTCGGCACCGACCGGCAAGGCAATGCGGATCGGCGAGCGCCGGGCCCGCTGCAGCTCCAGCAGGGCCAGGCCGACCACCGCCTCGTAGTAGGCCTGATCACCCTGGTCGCCCTGCTCGACCAACGCCACGATCAGTTCGCGCAGCAGCCCGCCCACCTCAATCACTTGCACCTGGCTGTCCAGGGTCGCAGCCAGCGCCGGGCGCAGGTAGATGTTGCGCATCTGCAAGTCGGACACCACGCGAATCCCGTGCTCGACACCCGGCGGCAACCACACCGCGCGCTGGGGCGGCACCACCAGCGCCTCCTGCGGCGTCTCGACCCACATCACACCGCTCATCGCATAAAGCAACTGGCCCCAATCGTGTTGATGAGGCTCAACGTACAACCCACGCGGGTAGGTACGCGCCAAGGGTTGCACGGGGACGGCGTGATCACTGAGGTCGGGGGGTGCGGCCAGGGCCATGGAAGGCACATCGGTCAAGGATGGACAGCTATGGTAATGACCCGTGCCGGATAATCCGAGTGAATTTTTACCGCCTGGGGAGGGTCACTTAAAGACACAAGGAGGGTTAACGGATCCATGACTAACGCAAAACTTTTCGTGATCGACTACACGCTGCATGGCCAGCCCAAGTCATTCATCATCCGCCTGGAAAAACTCGACAATGCCGAAGCCTGGCATTGGGCGAGCTGCGACGCGGGCGTGGGTCGTATCGGGCGCTTTGCCCGGGAGCAGGTGAAGAAGACCAGCCAGCCCCAGGCCGAGAAATTCGGCATCGAAAACGTGCAATGGCGCCGCTCGGATGCGCGCCCCAGCGCGTGAAACTGTAGGAGCGAGCTTGCTCGCGAAGCTCGTTAACGATGACGCGGGGCACCTGGTGCCCCGCGTCGCTCTCGGTTTTTTCGCGAGCAAGCTCGCTCCTACGGAGGGCAGCCTGCGTTAGCCGTGCGCCGACTTGGCACACTCGCACCCGGTCGCCGAAGCACAAGGCTCACCATGGGCATGGTGCTCGGCGCAGCCTTGGCAGCAATAGCCCTTGCCATCCTTCATCACCGCGTTTTTCCCCAACTGGCAGTTGCAGTGAGGGCAGGCGCATGTTTTCTCTTGCATGGTCAGACTCCTTTTTCGTGGTCGTCCAGGTGTGGCGAACGCCGGCACCTCAAGGAATGACTATAGGCAATCATGCAAGGTTCAAAGACCCGTCAGTCAGCCCGACGAGCGTTGCTGCGGTACATGAACACCAGGGCCAGCGCCAGGCAGAGCATCGCCACGATCCGGCTGCCCGATAACTCGATGGCCGGGTTGCCGAGCCAGCCGAAGTTGTCGATCAGCATGCCCATGCCCAACTGGCCGACAATCACCGCCACCGTGGCCACCGCAGTGCCCACAATCGGAACCGCGCCAACCATCACCATCATGTACACCACGCCGAACAACGCCCCGGTCAGTTGCCATTTCGGCACGTCCAACAGGCTGACCGCATGGGCCGGTTCGAAGAAAAGAATCAGCAAACCGGTGCTGATCGCCCCCACCACGAACGTCAGCAGACTGCTGCGCAATACACCCACCGCCTGGCCGAGGCGGCCGTTGATGGCGGCCTGCACACTCAACACCGCACCGGCGGCCACGACCACTACCAACAACAGAATCAGATTCATCGCCTTAACCCCGCGCAATCAAAACAAGTGCCACCACAATCAACCCCAATGCGATCCAGCGCTCCACGTTGACCCGCTTGCGGGCGGTGCCGAACCAGCCGAAGTGATCAATCAGCACGCTCTTGCCCACCTGGCCCGACAAAATCGCAATCATGGTCATCGCGATGCCGATATGCGGCGTTGCCAGGGTCAGCACGACCACGTACATCGGCCCCAGAAACCCACCCACCAGTTGCCAGCGCGGCAGATCGGTCAACGCCGGACCCTTTTGCGGGCCGCTGAACAGCAACAGCAGAAACAAAATCGCCGAGCCAACGCCGAAGATGCTCAAGGTCGCCCACAAGTGCCCGACCTGCACACCCAGCGGGCCCAGCAACCCGGCCTCTACCGACAAACCCATGCCGGCGAAAATCACCAGCGGCAGCAACAGTAATCGAAGAAATGTCTTGGGCCGGGCCTGAGCCACAGTCGCCGTTGAAGAAGCCTGCATACATCACCTGCGCGTTAGAGAGAGGAACAATGGCGCGCATTATCCGGTGGCACTGCTGTGCGATAAATGGGAGCATGCCGACAACACCTTTGCGCAATACGCACAGAACGGAGTCATGATGCAGGGCTTGAACGAACTGAGTTTCAAGGCACTTCGCCTGTTTGTCGCCGTGCTGGACTACGGCAGTTTCTCTGAGGTCGCACGCCGCGAGGGCCTGGCGCCCTCCTCCATTTCCCGGCAAATCCAGTTGATGGAACAGGCCCTGGGCCAACAGCTGTTGTATCGGCATACCCGTGCGGTCAGCCCTACGGAAGCCGGGCGCCTGTTGGGCCGCCATGCACGGCTGATGCTGGAGCAACTGGAAGCCGCCGGCCAGGCGCTGCAGGAACAGGAAAGCGAACCCAGTGGCCTGGTGCGCATCAATGCGCCGATGGTATTCGGCCAGCGCCATCTGTCGCCGTGGCTGGGGGAGTTGTGCCGGCGTTATCCGAAGCTGCAACTGGATATCCAGCAAACTGACACCTATGTCGACCCGTTGCAGGACGGTACAGACCTGCTGTTTCGCATTGGCGTGCTGAACGATTCCGGCATGCAGGCGAGAATCTTCGCACCCCAACGCTTTCGCCTCGCCGCCAGCCCCGGCTACCTGAAGCGTTTCGGTACCCCTCAACATCCCGACGAGCTGGCCAACCACCAATGCCTCGCCTACAAGGGCGTGACGGGCCAGCAGCGCTGGTTCTTCCGCCGCGACCAGGGTGACTGGACGTCCTACAGCGTCAAGGGCCCGATCACCGGCAACCACGCCGACACCCTGACCCACGCCGCCGAACAAGGCCTGGGGCTGGTGGTATTTCCATCGTGGTTGATCGGCGAAGGCCTGCGCGCCGGCACGCTGCAGGCGGTGCTGACCGACTATGAAGTGGCGACGACGCTGGAGCCGCAACAGATTGCAGCGCTTTGGCCGGGTAGCCGGCGGTTGTCGTTGAAGGTGCGCACGGTGATCGACTACTTCGTCGAGTGTTTTGGGACGGTGCCGTACTGGGATCGATGAGGTGTCAGGAAAAATCCCCCTCCCCGTAAGGCCTGTCTGTTTTTATGAAACACAGGTCCAATTCCACTTGCACTCCGGCAGACTCCGACAACTTCCTTCAGGAGAGACGTCATGGATGCCAGTCATTACCCGTTCGGAAACACACAACAACTCCCGCAAAAATCACCCTCAACCAGCAGTCGGCTGATCTTTGCCTGCCTACGAAATTTTGGCTATATTTGGCCAAAATCCGGGGAAGACCACATGATTACCGTACCGTTGGGCGAAGCAAAAAATAACCTGTCAAAACTGGTCGATGATGCCGCCTCCGGCCAAATCATCACCATCGCCAAGCATGGGCGCGCCATGGCTCGCCTTGTCCCCGTCGGGAAACCGACAGGCCGGCGTATCGGCGCCATGAAAGGAAAACTGGTGGTGCCGGACGACTTTGATGCGCCATTGCCAGACGACATGCTGGACGCGTTCGAGGGAAATCACCCATGAGGGTATTGCTGGATACCCATATCCTGCTTTGGGCCCTGAGCGATGATCCGAAACTGTCTGCCAGGGCCAGGAAGCTGATCGAGAACGCGGCAGAAATCTACGTCAGCGCCGCCACATTCTGGGAGCTGGCAATAAAGGTCGGTCTCGGAAAGCTCAACGTAAACCTGGAGGAAATCCGCGAGTACTGCCTTGAAAGCGGCTACGTGGAATTACCCATCACCTCCGAACACGCTATCGCGGTCAAGGACCTTGAGGCCCATCACAGGGACCCGTTTGATCGACTCATCATCGCGACGGCCATCATCGAACCGATGAAGCTGTTAACGGCGGACCCGATAGTGGCGAAATACACATCGCTGGCCGTGTTGGCGTAAACCACTTCGTTCAGAACAACCACTGCCCGATCAGCCAGGCATTCGCCCCGCTGATCACCACAAACAAGCCCCAGGCCAGCAGTCGCGTCGGCAAACGGTTAACGAACGGTCCCATCAGGCGCTTGTCGCCCGTCATGCGGATCAACGGGTACAGCGCAAACGGCAACTGCAGGCTCAACACCACCTGGCTGAGAATCAGCAACTTGCCGATGGCATCGTCCCCCATCAGCCACACCCCGAGGAACGCCGGGATAAGCGCCAGGCCACGGGTGATCAGGCGCCGCTGCCAGCAGGGAATACGCAGGTTGAGGTAGCCCTCCATGATCACTTGCCCGGCGATGGTGCCGGTGAATGTGGAGCTCTGGCCGGACGCCAGCAGCGCGACACCGAACAGCACACTGGCGAAGGCGCCGCCCACCAGCGGGTCCAGCAAGTGGTAGGCGTCCTGGATTTCCACCACGTCCGTGTGACCGGTCTGGTGGAACGCCGCGGCGGCCAGTATCAGGATGGCCGCGTTGACCAGCAGCGCCAGGGCCAGGGAGCCAATGGTGTCGATACGTGCCAGCTTGACCGCGTCCTGGCGGCTGGCCAGGTCCTTGCCGAACATCCGGGTTTGCACAATGGAGGTATGCAGGTACAGGTTATGGGGCATCACCGTGGCGCCCAGGATGCCAATGGCCAGGTACAACGGTGCTGCATCGCTGATGGCCGACAGCGACGGCGTGAAGCCACGAAACACGTCGGGCCAGTAAGGTTTGATCAGCACCAGTTCGATGAAAAAACACACGCCGATGGTTGCCACCAGCGCCAGCATGATCGCTTCCAGTCGGCGGAAACCGCGGTTTTGCAGGGCCAGGATCAACAACGTATCGAAGGCGGTGATGACAATCCCGGTGGTCAGGGACACGCCCAGCAACAGGTGAAACGCCAGGGCGCAGCCGAGGACTTCGGCGAGGTCGGTGGCGATGATCGAGATTTCCGCGAGAACCCACTGCACCAACGACGAGCGCCGGCTGTAGCGCTCGCGGCTCAATTGCGCCAGGTCCTTGCCGGTGGCGATGCCCAGCCGGGAGCACAGGCACTGCACCGCCATCCCCGCCAGGCTGGCCAGCAGCACCACAAACAACAAGTTGTAGCCGTACCGCGAGCCGGCTTCGATGGCCGTGGCCCAGTTGCCCGGGTCCATGTAACCGATGGAGATCAGCAAGCCTGGGCCGGCAAATTTCAACACGCGCTTGAAAAACGAAGCCCTGGGGTCGACGGCGATGGTGCCGGCGACTTCCGGCGGGCAGAACGGGGCGGTAGCGATTTTGGGCAGGCTGAATTTCACGCGGGGTACCAGGCTTTCACACAAGACGTTTACGCAGCTTATCAGTCAGACGTCACGGTACGCATCACCGTCTCCCGAGGCAGATCAAATGCCTCTACCACCTGGACCACCAGATCCAGCTCCTGGTTCAGCGCCTCACGCTCCATGCGTTCGCGAATCACCCCGATCACCAGCACCGCCAGGGTGGTGATGGAATACGCAGGGCCGGAAAATGCCCGCACCCCGGTCACCAGCAGCATCGCCGCCGCCAACGCCTGCCCTACCACCGGAATCGCCGTGGCCGCGCCCCGGCGCAGGATAAACCCGGTGAGCCCGGCCAGCGCCGTGCCGCTCAGGGCAGTAGTGGCTGAACGCCCGACATCGAAACGATTGAAAAAACCCTGTTCCTTCTGTGCCGCAGCCTTCAACTCTGCCTCGAACACTTGGCGGTCGGCCTGGCTGAGTTTGTCCTTGTATTGCTCGATCAGCCGCTCGGCGACTTGCAGTTCCAGATCCGCGAGTGCGACTTGCTCAATCGGCTCATCGAACTTGATGCCCACCCGCTGCGCCACATCCTGGGCGATTTCGCGGTAGCTCACGCCATGGCCGCGTGCCAGGTTCATGAAGGTGTCGCCGCCCATGCGTTGCAGTTCGATGGCCAGTTTCAAGGGCTCGCGCACCGTGGCGTCGATCGAGGCGCTGCGCTTCTGCGCCATCAATTCGGCGAAGAACTTCAACTCTTCCGGGCGCGCCTGAACCAACAGCGGGAACAGGTCGACATCCTCTTCGGCAAACCGAACTTCGCTGCTGCGCTGATCGGCGCGGATCATGCCCCGGCGCTCCTGCAGCAAGTCGGTGTACTGCACCACCGTTTTCAACTGCGGCCAGTAAGCGGCATGGTCGAACGTGGCCAGGTGCACATTGGCAACCTTGGCCTTGAGCGCGGGTGTCAGCGGGATGGCATAACGACCAATGCAGCGCTCGGTGTCGGGCTTGAGCGCCAGGGCCCAATCCTTGCTGGAGTGGCAGTTGATCACCCGGCCCTTGAGCGGCGCCGACACCAGGTCCCACGGGCTGGACGTACAAATGGCGCCGCCCATCAGCAACAGGTTGTTCAGCGGCAGCTCACGGGCCACTTCGGGGCTTGCGAGCACGCTCTTGACCAGAATCCGCGCGCCCAGGGAGTGACCGATCAGGTTGATCTGGCGCACCTTGATCGACTCGCCGTGCAGGTAGTTGGCCAATTCGGGCAACAGGCTTTTGGCAACTTCATCCACCCGCGCCTCGACGCTTTTGTAGTGGTCAAGGAAATAGGCAATCGCCTTGCCCACCCCAATGGTCGCCGCGCCCAGGCTACCGCCGCCGAGCATTGAGGTGATCACGTCCTTGAACGGCGCAAACAGGTTTTCCAGGAAATGCCCCGCCGGCCAGAACAGCATCAGGTTGGTCGAGCCTTCGATGGTTGCCAGTTGCTGCGAGAAATTGCCCAGTTGCTGCTGGTTGAAGAACGCCGAATAACCATGGACATAGAGATTGAGCACATCCCCTTGGGGCTCGCCACACAACACAAACGTGGGCTTGCGGGTGCGGTGCATTTCATCCCACTGGTGTTGCATGTGGCGGTGACTCCTGGTGACGACGGAGGGCGATAGTAACAAAGGGTGAGGCCCGGGAATGTGAAAAACTGATACCCGGACTGTCCACAGCGATGCACAGTGATGACAGAAAACACGGATTTTGTTCGGTCTTTCAGTCCATTAGCCTTTGCCCGGTCAACCACTGAAACCGAGGAATACCATGAGCAAGCCCGAATTTTTCATCACTCCCGGCTATGGCGACATCGCACGCGACACCCTGCATTACGCCCAGGCCGTCAAAATCGGAAACCGCGTTGAGACCTCAGGCCAGGGCGGCTGGGACGACGAATTCCAGATTCCCGAATCCCTCAGCGACGAAATCGCCCTGGCCTTTCAAAACCTGGACCGCACCCTGGCACACGCCGGCGCCGGCTGGGAGCACGTGATCCACGTCAACTCCTACCACGTGGGCGGTTTTCCTCCCGAAGTGAACGAGCAGATGCTCAAGTGGTACCGCCATTACATGCCCAACCACACGCCGATCTGGACCGAACTGGGGGTAGAGGCCCTGGGATTGCCGGCGATGCGCATTGAAATCCGCGTGACGGCAATTATTGCCTGACGCCAAACCGCTCGATCACCCAGTCGATAAACACCTTCAACCGGGCATTTTGATGGCGGTTGGGTGGGTAGATGATGTGCAACGGCGTTGCCGGCCGGGTCCAGTCCGCCAGTACCGGGACTAACTGGCCGGCCTCCACGTAGTAGTCGACGATGGTCTTGAAATGCTGCCCGACGCCCAGGCCGGCGAGCAGCATCTCCTTGAGGCCATTACCTTCGTTGGTCGAAAACGCACAGTTGCCTATTTCATGACGGACCGCGCCTTTCTCGAAAATCAACGGCTCCGGCTTGCCCGACCCGGCAAAGAAATAGCCGGCCTTGAGGTGATTGTGTTCAAGGTCTTCCGGCGACACGGGCGTGCCCATGCGCTCCAGGTAACCCGGCGCGGCGCAGGTGACGTACTCAAGGTCCACGACTTTGCGCCCGATCATCGCCATGTCATCCAGCTTGCCAACCCGCAGCACACAATCCACCCCCTCCCCTACGATATTCACGGCACGGTCGCTGATGCCCAGGGCAATGGTGATATCGGGATACTCACGATGAAAATCCACCAGCGCCGGGATCAGCAGGCAATTGCCGAAGGACGCCGGAGCATCCACCTTCAGGTGCCCACCGGGTTTGAGCTTCTGCCCGCGCAGGGCGTTGTCCAGTTCGTCGAGTTCGGCCACCAGGCACAGCGCGTGATTGTAGTACTCCAACCCTTCCGGTGTAGCCGCCAGCGCACGGGTGGTGCGATGCATCAGCTTGACGCCAAGGTGCTTCTCCAGGTCGGTGATGAGCTTGCTGACAGTGGAGCGTGGCAGCGCCAGTTGGTCGGATGCGCGGCTGAAGGAGCCGGTTTCGACGACACGGACGAAGGCGCGCATGGCAAGGAGTTGGTTCACAGTGATGTCCGATGGGGCGAGAATGGCGAGCATTGTCCATAAAACTGCACAATAGCGACAACCAATCAAATAACAAAAAGCCCGGCGCATGGCCGGGCTTTGATGGAAAGAATGATTCAGTTGGCAAAGTTCTCAATCTTTACCTGGCAATCAGGAAACGTGGCGACGATCTCCAGTTCCCCTCCCATGGCGCGAATGTAATTACGCAGCGTGCTGATATACATGTCTGTGCGCCGCTCCATTTTGGACACCGCCGCCTGGTTGATATTCAGCGCCTTGGCCAAGGTGTCCTGGCTCATCTGTTGCGCCTTGCGCAGTTCATGCAGAGGCATTTCTTTCAGATGCTGCTGGAGGATCTGCTCCGCATCGGCCCGGGCTTGCGGTGTCATGCGAGCCTGGAGCTCGCTAAATTTTTTAGCCATGGTTACGGCCCTCTATACGCAGTGTTTCCAAATGTTCGTCATACAACTTCTCAGCCAGAGGGACGTATTCGTCGTACCAACGGCCTCGTCCGGTTTTGTTCCCGCCTATCAACAATAAGGCACACCGGCGTGGATCAAATGCATACAGAACACGATAAGGTCGCCCCGCGTGCTGTACCCGCAGCTCTCGCAGAATGGAATATAAACTCAAGGACATAACTGTAGAGGCTTGGGAGGCACACAACCTCCCGTTCTTCCCGGGAAAGTGTTTGTAGATTATTCCCGCATGATTATTGGCGGAGCGGAGCGGGACGCAGAGCATCCCAGGCTGCATTCCTGCGTAGCGCGTAGGACCGATCAAAAAAGCCGCCCTTTCGGACGGTTGAAGGGAACCTAAAAGTCATTGAAATAAATGGTATTAATACTTTCCCGATTGCCTCGGAAGAACCGGGCGCCCTCCAATGAACGCTCAGGAGAAAGGGTTGGCCCCTGTAAAAATTCAGATTTCAAAACGTAAAAAAGCGCTCTAATAGCGCCCTGTGTTACCCCTGTAGGGCTCGCGCCTACAGTAAAACCTGTTGATTCGGCAAAAAGATCCTGGAGTCCCCAATGCCCCATGAAGGCAACCTGTTACAAGCGGCGGTTGTGTTCCTGTTCGCCGCCGTACTGACCGTGCCCCTGGCCAAGCGCCTGCAACTGGGCGCCGTGCTGGGTTACTTGCTGGCCGGGGTGATCATCGGCCCGTCAGTGCTGGGCCTGGTGGGCAACCCGCAAAGCGTCAGCCAGTTTTCCGAGCTTGGGGTGGTGTTGCTGCTGTTCATCATTGGCCTTGAGTTGTCACCGAAACGCTTGTGGGTGATGCGCAAGGCGGTGTTCGGCGTGGGCCTGGCGCAAGTGTTGCTGACGGGTACAGTGATCGGCGTGGTGGCGCTGTTTGTGTTTGGCCAATCCTGGAACAGTGCGATTGTACTGGGCCTTGGCCTGGCGCTCTCCTCCACCGCGTTTGGCCTGCAAAGCCTGGCCGAGCGCAAGGAACTCAACCAGCCCCACGGGCGCCTGGCCTTTGCCATTCTGTTGTTCCAGGACATCGCGGCCATCCCGCTGATCGCCATGGTGCCGTTGCTCGCGGGCAGCGATCACCCCACCACCGCCTCCCAGGGGCTGGAGCATGGCCTGCAGGTGCTGGCCAGCATCGCGGTGGTGATCATCGGCGGGCGTTATCTGTTGCGTCCGGTCTTTCGCATCGTGGCCAAGACCGGGCTGCGGGAAGTGTCCACCGCCACCGCGTTGCTGGTAGTGATCGGCACTGCCTGGCTGATGGAACTGGTGGGCGTCTCCATGGCCCTCGGCGCGTTCCTTGCCGGGCTGCTGCTGGCAGACTCCGAATACCGGCATGAGCTGGAGTCGCAAATCGAACCGTTCAAGGGCCTGCTGCTGGGCCTGTTTTTTATCAGCGTGGGCATGGGCGCCAATATCAGCCTGTTGTTCAGCGCGCCGGTGATCGTGCTGGGCCTGACCCTGCTGCTGATCGCCATCAAGCTGCCGCTGCTGTTTTGCGTGGGGCGCCTGGCCGGTGAGCTGAACCGTGAAAGCGCATTGCGCCTGGGCGTGGTGCTGGCAGCCGGCGGTGAGTTCGCCTTCGTGGTGTTCAAGATCGGCCGCGACCAGGGCCTGTTCGAGCCGCACCTCTACGACATCCTGGTGCTGACCATCACCCTGTCCATGGCCGTTACGCCACTGCTGCTGTTGCTCTGCCCGAAGCTGTTCAAGCCCAAGGTCAAGCCTGTGGAAGTGCCCGAGGAATACCGCGCCATCGAAAGCGATTCGCCACGGGTGGTGATCGCCGGGATGGGCCGTATGGGGCAGATCGTGGCGCGGATCCTGCGGGCACAAAACATCTCGTTTATCGCCCTTGATACCTCGGTGGAAACCATCGAGCTGACCCGCAGTTTCGGCGGCATGCCGGTGTTCTATGGCGACCCCCAGCGCCCGGAAATCCTCCACGCGGCGAAGGTCGACCAGGCCGAGTTTTTCGTAATCGCCATGGACGACCCCGAAATCAACATCAAGACCGCCGAACTGGTGCGCAACCTCTACCCGCACATGAAAATCATCGCCCGCGCCCGTAACCGCCAGCACGTGCACCGCCTGGTGGACCTAGACGCGTCACCGGTGCGCGAGACGTTTTACTCCAGCCTGGAAATGAGCCGCCGCACCCTGGTGGGCCTTGGCTTGACCCAAGCCCAGGCCGACGCGCGCATCAGCCGCTTCAAAAACCATGACCTGCAGCTGCTGGCAGCGCAACACGCGGTGTATGACGACGCGGCCAAGGTGATGCAGTCGGCCCAGGAAGCCCGGACGGAATTGGCGCGGTTGTTTGAGATGGACCGACTCGAGGAGGAGTCCGACAAGGTGTAAGGACCGAGATGAACGATCTTGCGAAAATTCTGACAGAATACGGCGCAATTTCGTTCATCCCTGGAGAGCTTCATGGCCACCCTCAGCAAGACCGCAGCCCTCTTGGCCCTCGCGCTGGCCGCCGGCTTCGGCGCCAGCCAAGTCCTCGCCGCCAGCAAGCCGGCCGCGCAGAAAACCGCCACCCAGACCATCTCCACCCTGGACGGCAAGTTCAGCTTCAACCTGCCCACGTCCTACCTGGCCGACCCACTGCCGGCCGGTGATGCCGAGCACGGCACCGCAGGCGCCACCGGTACGATGTACAGCGACCAGGCCACTAAAAGCGTGATCTTTGTCGTCGAAAAACCGAGCGCCACCGGCCTGATCAAGGACAATGACCCGCAGTTCCTCGACGGTGCCGTGGCGGATTTCGTCAAGGAGCAAAGCGCTGCCCTGCCAGACTTCAAGAAAGGCGCCGAGAAGAAACTCACCGTCAAGGGCCTGGCCCTGCGCCAGGTTGACAGCACCGCGACCATGGGCGGCGGCAAGACCCTGAGCTCCACATTCCTCACGGGCTCCGGCAGCCACCAGTTGGTGGTGCAGGCCATTTCCCGGGCGGATGACGAGAAAGGCCATGCACTGTTGGTGAAGCAGATTATCGGCGGTAAATGAATCGCGGGACTCAGCGCAGGCTGTTTTCCAGCCACTGCTTCAAGTCCAGCAATTCCGCCTCACCGACGGTATGAATCATTCCCGGGTAGCCGTGGAATTCCGGCGTGAGGCCAATCCCCCGCAACGCCTCATTGGCCCGCGTAGCCGAGTAGTAAGGCAGCGCCTGGTCCAGGGTTCCGTGGCCGATGAAAATCGCCAGTTTGCCCAGTCGCTCGTCCGGCTTTAGCTCTGCCTTGAGCACCGGCAACACGCTGCCACTCAACGCCGCAATCCCGCGCAGGTTTTCGGGATGCCGCAGCCCCACCTCGTAGGACATGATCGCCCCCTGGCTGAAGCCCACCAGAAACACCCGCTCAGGTTGGGTGTGGTACTTGGTGGTGGCCTGGGCGACGAAGTCTTCGATCAGCTTGGCGCTGCTCTGCAAATCGGCGGTCTCGCCATCAAAATCGCCATCGCCCGGCTTCTTGCGAAACCAGCGATAACCACCGCCCTCTACCGGCATCGGTGCCCGCGCAGACAGGTAGGTCCAGGTCGACGGCAAGCGGTCCTTGAGCCCGAACAAGTCCGCCTCGTCACTGCCATAACCATGCAGGAAGATCACCAGCGGCTCGTTGCGCGCATCGCTTTGGGTCTGCTCCAGATACGGCAGCGGCAAGTCCGTGTGCAATTCAGCTTCGGCATGGGCAGCGCTGGTAAACAGCGCCAAGGTGAGGGCGATCAGTTTGAGCATGGGCATCAACCTTCAGGGTTTGCGCAACAAATAAGTATCCATGATCCAGCCATTGGCCTGGCGCGCCGCCTTGCGCACCCGTTCGATTTCTTCGGCCACCTCGGCCACTTTGCCGCTGATCAGGATTTCGTCCGGGGTGCCCAGGTAGGCGCCCCAGTAGATATCCAGGTCCTGGTCGGCCACGGTGCGGTAGGAATCTTCGGCATCCAGCATGACAACCAGGGTGTCGGCATCACTCGCCTGCCCCGCCGCCAACCGGCGCCCGGTGGTGATTTCGATGGAGCGGCCGATGCGGTTCAACGGCACTTTGTGCTGCGCTGCCAGGGCCTGGACGCTGGTAATCCCGGGGATCACCTCAAACTCGAACACACAACTGCCACTGGCCAGAATCGCCTGCAGGATACGGATGGTGCTGTCGTACAGCGCCGGGTCGCCCCAGGCCAGGAAGGCGCCGACTTCGCCGTCAGCCATTTCTTCATTGATCATCCGCTCGAAGGTCTGCTGCTTGTCGCGGTTCAGGTCCTTGACGGCGGTGGTGTAGTCGATATCACCGCGCACCCGCTCGGGGCAATCGGCCTCGACAAAGCGGTAGGCATGATCGGTGATGTAGGTCTCGCAGATTTCCCGGCGCAGGTCGATCAGCTTGTCCTTGCTCTGGCCCTTGTCCATCAGGAAAAACACGTCGGTGCGGTTGAGCGCCTTGACCGCCTGCATCGTGATGTAGTCGGGGTTGCCGGCGCCAATGCCGATGATCAGGATGCGTTTCATGGGAAAGTCTTCATGGGTGTTCTCGGTGCGGGGAGCGGATTTTGCCATGTTCGGGGCGTCAGGCGTGAGTTTCCAGGCGCAGGCGCCAACGGCCGTTGAAACGCAACTCGGTGGATGACAGCGGCTCGACGTCGATCAGGTTGAACTGCGACGGCGGGCATTGCATCACGTGCAACAGCGCTGCGCGGATGACAAACGGATGGGTCACGGCCAGCACATGCCCCGGCGTTTGCTCAAGGGACTGCAACCACTGCCCTACCCGTTCACACAGCTGCGCCACTGATTCGCCGCCGTGGGGCGCCGAGGTGCTGTCGGTTAACCAGGCCTGCAGCGCCTCGGGTTCGGCCTGCTGGACTTCATCAATGGCAAGCCCTTGCCAGCGGCCGAAATCGCAATCGCGCAAGGCTGTTTCAACCGACGCATCGGCGGCAAACAGCGTCGCCGTCTGCCGGGTTCGCGCCTCCGGTCCACACAGCACCTGGGGCGCACGCTTGAAGCGCTGCGCGAGGGACAACGGCGCCTGCTGCCAGTCCATCTCCACCGACTCATCCAGCGCAAAGCGTGCCCGTTTCTGGGCGCGGGTGCTGGCGTGGGCAATAAGGGTCAAACGGGTAGCCTGCATGACAAATCGCTCTGGTTTTAAGGTGCAGTCAGCGTAGACTTGCGAAGTTGTTTCAATATGTTTCAAAAATTCTGCAACAGGAAGCCGGTTCAATGCCGGCGCGGTCGCGCCACTGTATTCGGCCTGATAGCCGTAAGCCAGACCCTGTTTCAGCCAACTCGCTATCCATTTCGGGACGCGTCATCCCTGGAGGTTTTCATGGCTTATACCGCTGCAACTGATTCCGACGTTTCCATCCCGTCCATTCCCCTGGGCGAAATCCTGCCCTGGGCGATCTTCGGCGGCCTGCTGCTGTTGCTGGCGATTTACTTCGTTGGCGCCGAGCAAGGCGCAACCGCCGTGTTCAAAGGCATGTACGTGCATGAGTTTGTGCATGACGGTCGTCACCTGCTGGGTTTCCCCTGCCATTGATTGGAGCGTGACGACATGACAGGGCATTTACTCGTTCGCGGGATGCTGGTGGGCTTGCTGGCCGGGATCCTGGCGTTTGGTTTCGCCAAGACCTTTGGTGAACCGCAGATCGACAAGGCCATCGCCTTCGAAGATCAGATGGCACAGATGCACGGCGACGCGCCGGAAGAAGAGCTGGTGAGTCGCGACGTACAAAGCACCTTCGGCCTGTTCACCGGTGTGGTGGTGTACAGCGTCTCCCTGGGCGGCATTTTCGCCCTGGTGTTCGCCTACTCCCTTGGCCGCATTGGCCGGGTTGGCCCCCGTGGCCTGGCGGCGCTGCTGGCGTTGGCGGCGTTTGTGACGATCATCGTGGCGCCGGGGCTGAAGTACCCGGCCAACCCGCCGTCGGTGGGCGACCCGGCGACCATTGCGCAACGTACCAAACTGTTCTTCCTGATGCTGCTGGTGTCGGTGGCGGCCGCCGTGATTGCGATCAACGCCGCACGCAAGCTGATTGCCAGCCGTGGCGTGTGGGCCGGCGCCATTCTGGGTGTGGCGCTGTACGTCGTGATCGTGTCGGTGGCCGGCAGTGTGTTCCCGACCATCAATGAAGTGCCGGAGCAGTTCTCGGCGGTGTTGCTGTGGAAATTCCGCGTGGCCTCCCTGGGGATTCAACTGGTGCTGTGGACCACCCTGGGCCTGGTGTTCGGCGCCGTGGCCGAGCGCAAGTTGAGCCAGCCTCAGGCGCGTCTCAACTCCTGATGGCACCGGTAGCCGCCGACGGATCGGCGGCTACCGGCAATCACACCCCTGGCCGTGCCAGGTAAAACACCTCGTAGCCACTGCCCGGATGGCTCACATCCAGCGCCTTGCCCGACAAGGTGATCCGCACCAGTTTCCACGCCTGTACATCGAGCGCGAGGAACACCGCGAAGTTATCGCCGCTGTCTGCGATCTGCTGATTGCGGGCCTTTTCGGCGGCCAGGACTTGCCCACGGTCCGCCCCCGGCGCCAGCGCCCATTCCTCCCGATACAGACTCAAGGCGTTGTGCGCCGGCCCACGCTGCACATCCAGCGGCAGCCAGGACTCAATGTGTGGCTGGCCAAAACTGTCGAGGACTTTCTGAAAACGCTCGCCGAGCAGAAAGTCCGCGGCCTGCAACGGGTCTGACCAGAGATAGACCGACGAATACAGGTTGCCCACGCCCGGCCCCTGCCCCCGAGTCTGGGCGATAAACGCCTTGAACAGCAAACCCTCGGCGTGATCCCACAACGGCCCCAGGCGGGCGGCCCGCTCACGGATGACACCCATGTCGTAATCGGCTGGCAAGCGGTGTGAATACTGTTTGGCAAACATCATGGCGCTCCTGTTCAGATGAGTGGCCAGCTTGCGCACCAGCCATGATTTCATCAAGATATCACCAGATATAAGTGTGATAAGGATTTGAAATGACCGACGCACTCAAGCCCCTGGATATCGACACGGTGCACGCCTTTGTACTGGTGGCCGATTTCGCCAGCTTCACCCGCGCGGCCCAGGCCCTGGACACCTCACAGGCAGCCATCAGCCTCAAGCTCAAGCGCCTGGAAGACCGCCTCGGTTACCGCCTGTTGGTGCGTACGCCCCGGCACGTGAAGCTGTCGCCCCAGGGCGAGCAGTTCATCGTGGCCGCCCGTGCGCTGCTCAATGCGCATGAGCGCGCCTTGGGCGACATGGGCAACGGTGCACCGCGACGGCTGGTGATCGGCATCAGCGACCATGTGGCCGGGCCGGACCTGCCGCTGTGGCTCAGCCGCCTGGCGGCGTATGACCCGCTGGTGATTCTGGAGGTGCGGATTGCCTCCTCCCGGGACCTGGTCACGGCGTTTGACCGCAACGAACTGGACGCCGTGATCGTGCGCAACGAAGGCGATCGCCAGGACGCTGAAGTGTTGGTGGTGGAACGTTTTGGCTGGTTTGCCGCCCCCACCTGGCAGCACACGCCGGGCACACCGTTGCGCATGGCAACCATGGCCTCGCCCTGCGGCGTGCGGCACCTGGCAGTACGAGCACTGGATGAGGCGCGCATTGACTGGACCGAAGTGTTTGTCGGCGGTGGGGTCATGGCCGTGGGGGCAGCAGTCAGCGCCGGCCTGGGTGTGGCGGCGCTGGCCCGGCGGGTGGCGCCGGCGGGCGCTGTGGAGGTGAGTGAACAGTATGGATTACCGGCATTGCCCGTCAGTGAAATCGTGCTGCACAGCCGGATCAGTGATGGCCGCTCCCGCGAGACATTGCGGGCCTTGAGTGCAACCTTCAGAGGGGTTCTGGAGCGCTAGACTGCATCTGGGTGTACCGCCCGCGCACGAACTGCTCCAGTTCATCCCCCGGCAACGCCTTGCTGAAATACCAGCCCTGGATGATCAACTCCGAGCCCGACTGCAAAAACGCCAACTGCTCGGCCGTTTCCACACCTTCGACCACCACGCCGAGGTTCAGCGCCTCACAAAACCGCAACATCCCGGTCAACACCTGGGCGCCCTTTGGATCATGCTGGGCCACCACAAAACTGCGGTCGATCTTGATGAAATCCACCGGAAACTGGTGCAGATAGCTCAACGCCGAAAACCCGGTGCCGAAGTCATCGATGTACACCTTGGCGCCAATCGCCTGCAGCTTCTCGATCATCTGCCGCGTGCCCTGGATATCCCCCACCAACGCATCCTCGGTGATTTCCACCGACACCTGACCGTGGGCCTGGGCCAGTATCTCCACCAGCCGGTCACCGTAAGCCGGAGTGGTGAGGGTGGCGCTGGAAATATTGATCGTCATCGGCAACCCGAAGCCGACCTTCTGCCACTTCTGGTACTGGCGCACCGCCTGGGACGCCACCCACACATCCACGTCGGGCATCAGCCTGGCGTGGGCCAGCCATTGCAGGAATTCCCAGGGCGAATGCACCGTACCCTCGGCATCCCGGGCACGCATCAACGCCTCGCAACCGGTGCAGAGCCCGGTCCGGGTCGAAACCTGCGGCTGGAATTCGAGGTAAAACTCATAGTCGCAGATCTGCTGGATATGGCTCAACTCGCTGACCCGGCGCGCCTGGGCCTTATGGGAGGCCATCACCGGGTCCAGTTCCAGCAAGCGGCCTTTTTCTTCCAGGCCGCGAAAGGTCATGTCCAGCGACTTCAAATACACCGTGCCACCTTCCGTGGCCTGACGATGAATCGCCCGCACATAGGGCGCGTAAATCAGCGTGCCAACCCCCAGCAACAACACCTGCAGCACGACCGCCGCCAGGTCGCCATGGGTACTCAGGTAAGCGTTGAGCAACACCGGCGCAGTAAACGGCACACTGACCACCGCCGGCGACACCCAGCCCAGTTGCACCACCGTGATCGCCAGCATCGCGTTGAACGCCGGCACCAGCAGGAAGGGAATGAACAGGCGTGGGTTGAGGATAATCGGCAGGCCAAACAACAGCACTTCACTGACATTGAACAACGACAGCGGCAGGCTGGCTATCGCCACCAATCGCATGGACTGGCTCCTGGAAAACACCAGGATCGCCAGCAGCAGGCTCAACGCACCGCCGGAGCCACCGATAAACGCGAAGCTGCCCAGCAAGCCGCCGTTCAACACATATTTGATCGGTTCACCCGCCGCCATCGCCGCATTGTTGAGCGCCACGGCTTGGTCCAACACATCAAACAACGGCTGCATGGCGTAGACGCCATGGATGCCAAAAAACCACAGCAGCGAATTCATCAGGGTCACAAACAAGCCGGTGCCATAGGGCGACTGCAATGCGTCAAGCACCTGCGGGCCCTGAAGTTGCGCCACCTGGGGAATCTGCAACAGCAAGGACAGCACGATCACCAGCCCGAGCGCCGTAATCGCCCCCGGCACCACCATATTGATGGTGCCCTTGAGGTTGTGGCCCACCAGGTCTTCGTTGACCAACCGGGTCCAGCGCCGCCGGTGCAGCCAGGCGATAACCGGCACATTGAGCAGCGGCGAGGCAATCGCGATAAACAACACAAAGGTCGCGGAGGCGCGAGGGAAATCCCGCAACACAAACGTGGCGATCACTACATGGGCCAGGCAGAGGAACGCTACCGGCAACTGCGGCAGGCGGTATTGAATCGCGAGCATGTAACCGATGGAAGCGGCCACCAGCAACGGGATCACCGAACTGATCTTGTTGTGAAGGCCCGCCAGGAAGGCCACCACCTGCGGGTCGAAACCCAGCACCCGGGCGCATTCGGACAGGATCAGGAAACCCGCCGATACCAGCAGGCATGGCAGGATCCACAACAGCCCCTCGCGTATGGCCCGCAACGACTCGGTGCTGGCCAAGGCTGCCAGCCGCTGGGTGAAGAAAAGCTTGAACAGCGTTTGCGCCATCACCTGTCCCTCGGTCGCTGGTGCCAGGGTCGAAAAATAACACCTGGCTGTAGCCTGATCACGGGGTAACGCTACACGTCCTGACACCGCGAGCGAAAGGTTTTTGCCTCCCCAGGGGCAATTATTCAGAATCGCCGTATGGGCCTGCTGCTTGTCGATTGCCTCGGGTTGGCCCATCCTTCGGCGCATTGATTGTCGTAAAAAACGACGCTTTCTTCGAACGGACTCGACTGATGCTGCGATTCTCTCCCCTCATGGCCTGCGCGCTGCTCGGCCTGATCAGCCCGTTGGCCGGCGCCGCCACCCCGACCTTCCCGGATGCCCAGGCCAGCGACCCGGCCCGGCTGCAATGGATGGTCGGCGCACCACCGCCGGCAGACCGCACCCTGCGCTTTGAAGACGGCAGCTATTTCCGCTTCCCGGCCATGCGCTGGAGTGTCGCCCACTTTCGCCAATTGATGCCCACGGTGAATGTCTCCCGAGGGCTGGGGGCGCCGCTGGCGTTGCCGCGCAAACTCGACCCCGGGCTCGACGCACTGCCCGTACAGCCCGTCGGTGCCGCCCAGCCACTGACGTGGCGCCAGACCCTGGACGCCACCTACACCGATGGCATCGTGGTGATGCATCGCGGCACGGTGGTGTATGAGCGCTACTTCGGGGTGCTCAAGGACGACGGCCAACACGCGGCCATGTCAGTCACCAAATCGGTGATCGGCACCCTGGGCGCAATGCTGGTGGCCGATGGCACCCTTGATCCACAAAAAAACATCGTCGACTACGTGCCCGAACTGGGACATTCCGCGTTTGGCAGCGCCACCCTGCGCCAGGTGTTGGACATGACCACTGCCCTGGACTACAGCGAAGATTACGCCGACCCCAACGCCGAAGTCTGGGCCCACGCCCAGGCCGGCAACCCGCTGCCCAAACCCAAGGATTACACCGGGCCGCGCAGCTACTACGAATTCCTGCAAACCGTGAAACAACGTGGCGAACATGGCCGCGCCTTCGGCTACAAGACCGTCAATACCGACGTGCTGGGCTGGGTGATCGCCCGCGCGACCGGCCGCAACGTGGCGCAACTGCTCAGCGAACGCATCTGGAGCCGGCTCGGCGCCGAACAGGACGCCTACTTCACCGTCGACTCCATCGGCACACCGTTTGCCGGTGGCGGCCTGAACACCGGGCTGCGGGACCTCGCCCGGTTTGCCGAGATGCTGCGCAATGGCGGGCGCTTCAATGGCCAGCAAATCGTGCCCGAAAGCGTGGTGAAGGATATTCGCCAGGGCGGCGACAAGCAGGCGTTCGCCCAAGCCGGCTACGCTCAATTGAAGGGCTGGAGCTATCGCAACATGTGGTGGGTGACACACAATCCGGACGGTGCCTTCATGGCCCGTGGGGTACATGGCCAGAGCATCTACATTGACCCCAAGGCTGAAATGGTGATTGTTCGCTACGCATCACATCCTGTGGCGGGCAATGCGGCCAATGACGGGGTGACCTTGCCGGCCTATGCGGCCATGGCGGCTTTTTTGATGACCCAACCAGACTGACCTCTCTTATCCTGGAGTAAACCTTTGTCCCAACCCGGCGAAAACCACCAGCTAGCCCTGGACCGATTCCTGAACGAGCACCCGGCCCTGGCCGCAGAACTGAATACGTTGAACCCCCTGGCGGCCCAGGCCAAGGGGGAAACCATCGAGCAGTACCGCGCCGAGCGCCTGCATGAAGCGTTTGAGGCTGAAGCCGAGCAGCAAGGCTTGTTTGCGTGGGAGCTGACGCTGAAACTGACGGCGCACTCCCCTGCGGAGTTCGAGGCCCAGCGCCTTGAGGTGCACAAGGAAGTGGCGCAAATGGCAGGCCTGAGTTGGACGGAATATTGCCAACTGCATGACCTGCCCGGCTAGAACCAGCGGCTCAGTCCCTCGCGGGTATCGCCAAGCACCTCGTGTAACTCATCAAGGGTGATGGCCCGGCGTTCGGGGTCGACCGCCAACGCCGTGCGTAATGCCGGCCAGCAACGGCGGGGTAATTGCCGGGGCCGGGGCGGACGTTCAGCGGGCTGGCGTCGGCCGTGTGCCAACTCATACAGCACACACGCCGCGGCATACAGGTCGGCACTGGCCGACAACGCTCCGCCGGCCAGCAACTCCGGCGCGGCGTATGCGGGCGTCCAGGCGTTGAAACGACTGCGACTCAAGCCGGGCGACCCCGTTGAAGCCTGCCCGCAAGCCTGGCCCAGGCCGAAATCAAACAAACGCAAGCCGCCATCGCCCACCATGATATTGCCGGGCTTCACATCCCCGTGCAGTACGCCGTGCTGATGGCTATGGCGCAGCGCATCCAGTAACTGCACAGCGATGCTTTGCAGCTCTCGCCAGGGCAAGCCACCAGGACACTCCAGCAGCAACCGATCCAGGGTCATGCCCTGGAGCAACTCCATAGTGAAGAAGGCGATCTGGCAGGGAGCGTCCACTTCAAACGAAAACACACGCACCACTTGCTCATGCCGCAGGCTACGGGTCAGGGCGAACTCGCTGTAAAGCAGCACATGGGCATCTGCAGACTCGCGGATGGCTTCACCCAGCACCTTGATCGCCACACTGGAGCGCGGCTCGCCAAACTCTTCGTGCAGCAGGTCCCGTGCGCGATAGACCACCCCCATGCCGCCAGCCCCCAGCACACGTTCGATAAGGTAGCGCCCGGCCAGCAATTCGGGTGTGCCGTCACGCGGCGGGGTTGCCTGTGCCCCGGCAAAGGCAAAGTGGGTCACGTCGCTCACGACTGCACCACCACAGCGGTCAGGTTGTCAGCGGCGGCCCCCCGTAATACACCGGCGAACAGTTGGTCCAGCGCCTGCTGCGGGCTTCCCAGGCTCAATGCCTGGCCCAACTCGTAATGGCTAAGCGCCTGGTACAGGCCATCACTGCACAGCAGAAAAACATCCCCCGCCATGGTCCCGAGTTCCAATACCTGCGGATTCAGAGGAGCCCGCGAGCCGATGGCCCGGGTCAAGGCCCGTGCATCAGGATGAGCCCTGGCCTGTTCCAGGCTCACTCGCTGATCAACCAACTGCTCGAAGAGCGAATGATCCCGCGACAGCTGGTACAACGTCTGCCCGCGCCACAGGTAGCAACGGCTGTCACCCGCCCAGACACACGCGGCGCGGTCGCCCTGAAGCAGCAACGCCACTACCGTGCTGCCCATGATGCAGTCGGCGCCCTGGCCGGCCAAGGTTAACTCCTCGCCCAGCCGCCGGTTGAGCCATTGCAGGCAACGGCGGGTTGCCTCGACACGTTCGTCCAGGCTGCCCTGGCCTGGCAACGACGCCAGGCTATCGACCACCATCTGGCTGGCAATATCCCCCGCCTGATGCCCGCCCATCCCGTCCGCGACGGCCCAGCACCCGTTCCGTGGGCAATCGAGAAAGGCATCCTCATTGCGCAGCCGGACCTTTCCACGGTCCGTTCGGCCTGCGCTGTGCCAGCGGTCGAGAGGCCGGCTCACAACTGCTCCGGCAGGCGGAAAGTACGCCACTGCGCCATCTGAAACGGATTGGGCGTACGTCGGCTGGTCAGCAGGTAGTTGGCGCGCAAGCCCGCAAGGTCCGCCTTGAGGACCAGCACATCCTGCCCGCTGGAGGGTTCACTCTGCATCAGGTCGAACAGACGGAACAGGGACCAGGCCCCGGTATTTTTTTCGAGGCCCAACGCCCGCTCACTGGCCCGCTCCAGCACCAGGCTGCTGCGACCATTTTCAACCTCGGTTGGCCATTGCATCGCCATGGGTACAATCGGCCCGTGTCGGTACTCCATCTGCTGATCACCGAAACGCAACACCGCGCGGCTCACCGACGAGTCCAGGCTGTAGGGCGCCAGTGTGAAACGAACCTGCAAGTCACCCGGCTCATCCGCAAAAAAACCGCGCCTGATCACCTGCACCTTCGCTTGCTGGTCGAGCAATACCCGTGACATCGGCAAGCTGCGCCCATCCAGGCTACGCAGCCTGTAGCGCCCTGCCTCACCGCTGACAAACGGCCTCAGGTAGCTGTCGAAAAACCGCGCCATCACCCCTTCCGGCTTGAAGAACTCCTGAAAATCGTTGAGGGAAACGTCGCTGCTGGCATGGGCATCGAACGGAAAACGCTGCTTGATCGCCTTGGCGTAAAACCCATACACCTCGCTCTGATAACGCTGGTTCACATGGCGATAGGCCTGGTCGAGCAGACGTCGCCAATGTTCGTCGGCCAGGCTTTCGAACCAGCCCGCCAGCGGCAACGGCAAACGTGCGGCGACGTTACGCAGGTTACCCAGGGCATCCTGCTGCCCCTGGATCCGCCGCTTGACCATCTCGAAGGCGACCTGCTCCGGCGAACCTTCGCGATTCAAGGCCGCCAACTGCAGGTGCAAGTCGTTGAGTGCCTGCAGCATCCCGGTCAACTCGGTGCCCGGGTTTTGCTGGCTGTCCAGCAATTGGTGCAAGGGCTCGAAGCGGCGTTGCATGGCACGCCGGGCGGTATCGGGTAACGTATTGGCCAGCCCGGCAGCGGTCTGTACCCGCTCTGCCACAGCGCCCGGCAGTTTGGCAGCCAGCTCGTCCAGCCGCTCACTGGCCGACGGTAAGCGCGTGTTGTCACGCACCTGTTGCAACAACTGCAACAACGGTGACTGGGCCGACGTCAAACTGGCGAGCTGCTCGGCACCTTGCCGGGAACTGTCAGTTTCACGCAGGCTAATCTGCCCAAGCGCCTCGCCCCAGGCATCCGCATACTCACTGAAGTAGCGCTGTTCGAGTTCCACCATCAACCGTTGCAAGTCCATGACGCTCAGGTCGGCGCCCTCTCCCAGTACCCAGTTGTCCTGAACAATGGCGTTCACCAGTCGCGCGCCCTGCTCTTCGAAATGCCGCAAGTACTTGCGGGTATAAAACCCCGGAATGGGACGGTCGCCGCCGTCAAATACCCGCCCGTGGGCAAGGCGCAAAGGTTCAAGGTCGCGAGCTTGTTCCCGCAGCACGCGGTACACCACATCGACCAGTGACTCGCCCCGCAACACGTGCCGTGCATGGGCCACCAGTTCATCATCGAGCGGTTGCACGAAGGGCTGTTCAAGCAAGCGGGCGAAGTGCCCATTCAAACGACTTTGCACAGAGGGCTCGCCGGCAAACCGTACCGACCAATGCCCCGCCACCCGCTCACGCAGCCAGCCGACATCCCGGCGTTCTCGCAGGTTGAGCATCAGGTACGCACGAAGGTTGTCCACCAACCGCTCACGATCGTCCAGGCTGCCCCGAACCTGCTCTTGCAGCATCTCGCTGACCTGAGACAGCAGTGACTGACCCAACGCCTGCTCATAGGCCTGTTCCAGTACCGGGCGGGTGATATTGCCCTGGTACAAACCCATCCGCTCAGCCAGCCTGGCCTCACCCTGGGCAGGGAAAACCTGTGTGGCCGCCAGGCGGCTGTCCAGCAGAGGCAAGAGTGCCAGGGTAGCGTCCAGGCCGGGCGGCGCGGTCGTGGGTGGGTGCACCAGACCCTGCAGTTGCTCCAGACGTTGATGATTGAAAGCGTAACTGTGGGTCCAAAGCAGTCCCGCCGTCCCGACAACCACTAACGCACTCAGCGCCATCAGCCCCTGGCGCCAGCGAATCCGACGCCGCTCCAGGCTGTCGAGGCCCGCCAGATCCGCTTCAGCCAGAATCACCCGGCTGAACAGGCCCTGGATAAAACGCGGCCGAGGTTCCAGCGCGTGTGGGCTACCGCCCGCACTGGTGAAGTAGAAGCCACGAAATCCGTTGGTGCGCTGATAACGCGGGCCGCAAAAGGCCACTTCGATATACAGGCTGAGACGCTCACCAATCCGGGCCGCCTGATGAGGGAAATCGAGCATCCGGCCACGCAGGTCGCTGTTACGCTCCTGGTGCAGACGCTGTACAAGCTCACCGCTCAAACGCCGCAGCAGCGCTTCGAACGCCTGGCGGACTTGGCCATTTTCAATACCGGCTTTGCCCGGGACGATATATTCGCCGAGCACCGCGTCACTGCCCTCCCCCAGTGGATGCTCGAAGAACTCCGCAAACCCCGGCAGACGGTCGGCCTGGGTCACCACCAGATAGATCGGCAAATCCACATGCAACGTGTGCCGGATTTCCTGCAGCCGACTTTGGACCGCCCGCGCCTCCTTCTCCAGATCACGCTCGCTGCCATGGAGCAGTGTGTCCATGGACAGCGCCACCACCACGCCATTCAGCGGGCGCGTTCGGCGACGCGCCTTGAGCAGGCCCAGCAGGGTCGACCAGCCTGCGCCATCCACACTGCCGTCGGGCTGGGTGAGGTAGCGGCCAGCAGTGTCGAGCAACACCCCGTCTTCGGTGAAATGCCACTCACCGTAACCGGTGCCACCGACGTCTGTCGTCGCCATCGACCCGCCCCGATCCGGGAGCAATTGCAATCCACTGGCGGCCAACATTCGGGATTTGCCGCTGCCTTCCTTGCCGATCAGCAGGTACCACGGCAACGCATTGCGCCAACGCGGGCTGTGCTCGCCGTAAATGCTCGAGTTTTTCAGGGTGTACAGCGCGTCGTTGAAAAGACCGCGCAGATGCCGCTGCTCGCTCTCGACCAGCCCTTTACGCGGGCGCAGTTCAACATTGTCGACGGTTCCTTGCCGGGCCGTGCTGCGCCAATTGGCATACACCACCCCCAGGCCCCATAGCAAAAACAGCGCGCTGATCGTCAGCAGGCGCGCCGCTGCCGTTTGCCAGAATCGATAATCATCGACCGCCAGCAATGGCCCGAAGAACCACACGATCATCGCGACCGCGAGCACCAGCAACAGGCTCCAGACCCAAATCCTGCCCAGCACGGTGCCCGCGTTCCGGAAGAATGCGTTCATGAGTTGCTCCCTGCGTTAGAGGGGCGTCCGGGTAATATCCGGCGCCAATAGTTGATACGGTTGCAGCGCCGTCTCGCGCTGCTGGCCGAGCACCCAGGCAAACCCCGAATACAGGGTCAACAGGCAGGCCACGACACCCACAGCGACCCAGGTGGCAGGCACCACCCTCAGCCGCCTCTGACGTGGCTGCCCCGTCCTGGGCGGCGGCGCGCATGCAGGAGGCGAGTCGCCCCGTACATGCCGGATCTGCCGATAGAGCGCGTCCCGAACCTGTTCAAGCTGCAACAACCCACGCTCCATCACCCGGTACTTGCCCTCAAAGCCGAGTGACAGGCACAGGTACATCAGCTCCAGCATCGCCAGGTGCTTGACGGGGTCTCTCGACATCCGCTCAAGCAGTTGGAAAAACTTCTCGCCGCCAAAGGTTTCGTTGTGAAAGCTGCTCAGCAGGCTCATCTTCGACCAATCGCTCTGGCTGCCCCATGAGGTAGTGACCACAGCCTCGTCGATCACACTGCACAGCACATACCGCGCCGCCATGACCTCGCTGCCCTGCGCTCCGTCATGTCGAGCCCTGGTCTCGAAAAGCGTGACCGCGGATGACAACCGTTCGTTGAGTGCCCGCAGGCTTTCCTCGGCGTTGCTGCGCTTGAGCTTCACCACCTCGGACAACAACTCCCAGGCAGACGCTACCAAACCATTCAGGCCAACGTTGAAGTGCTCCGCGCCCTGCAATCGGGCGGCGTAAATCATCCGGTCTTCCAGGTGTTCGAAACGGGGCGGCGAAGCGAAGTCGGTTATCGGCCCTTGCGCCGGGCCGCGCCCCTGTCGATCGAGCAGTACGGTTTTTTCATCCTGCGGGTATTCCCTGTCCATGGTCTCAGTTCCTGATGGCCCAGAATTTCAGTTCCAGTTCGGCAAATTCGCCGCTGACGTGGAAGGCAAACCCTCCCGAATGCTTCAACTGCTCGATGTCGCGGGCATCGAGTTCAAGCAAGAAATAGTTTTTTTCGGCATGGAACGGGATCTGCCGGGGAGCCACCGGCAGCGGTTTGACCTTGATGCCCGCCAAATGCAGGTTGACCAGCTCGCGAATCCGCTCCACAGGGCCAACCTTGAGGTGCGCCGGAAGCCGGTGGCGCAGTTCCTCGGCGTCACAATGTGCACTGGCGGTCAGAATGAAAGTCGCCGAGCCCAACAGGTTGAGGTCGCTTACCGGGCACACCAATACCCCGTACTGGCGAGGTTGCAGCCCAAGCTCAACGGCATGCTGTTCAAGCACCCTCGACAACAGGCTGCGAATCGGCTCCATCAACCCACGAAAACTGGCGCCCTGATCACTGTGCCGGTAATGCCCCTCGAAGTGCGCACGCTTGCTGTCGCTGGCAAACGTCGCCAGCTCACCCAGGACCGACAGCAGTGTTCGATACAACGTTTCAGGGCTGACCTGGCTCAGGCTCAGGTAGTGACGCAAAACCAGTTCGGTGCGATTAATCAATTGCAACATCAGGAAGTCACCGACCTCCGCGCCGGCGGCAGAGCCGTTGGCGCGAATCCGCCCGGCGATGGCGTCTCCCCGGTAAGCGAGCAGGCTGATCACCTCCTTGAGGCAAGACAACAGGTACCCGGAGCCCTGCAGGTGAATGAAGGTCGGAATAAAATCGGCATCCAGGCGGATGCCCTCCTCGGTGCAACTGAGCACCTGCGCAACCTTGAGTTTCACGTAATGTTGGTCGCTGTGCTGCTCCCCCAGCAGCAGGCGAAAATCCAGCTGCCCGCAATTGACCTGACGGCGAGAGTCTTCCCCGGCGTTGGAGTCACTGACGTCTACCGCAAGGGTCTTGTAGCGCGCCACTACGTCGAGCTGTTCGGGTAGACGGGCTTCCACACAATTACTCGTGGTCAGCGGCAACGCCAGGTACACCGCCTGTTTTCCGGTATTTGCCGGCACCTCCAGCACCAGTGACTCCATGGCCCCGCCCAGCTCGAACAGGCTGCCATCCGGCAATACGCCACTGGCCTGGCTGACAACGATCTTGCCCATATTGAGGTACTGCACATCGATGTCCAGGGCCAGGAAACCCCAGGCATGGCGGCACAACAACTGGGTGCGACGCTTGAGTTGCTGATCGTGATACCGATCGTTTTGCTGAAAATGCTGAGGGCGCAGCAACATGCCTTCCTGCCAGATGACTTTTTGACTGTGCATGTCAGTCCCCCGCCCTGGCCGAGTGTGGGCTCGCTGACCGAATACCGGTTTGATCAAGCACCAGCTCGGCGCGCGTCAATTGCTGCACCGTCACCGGCAACACATAGCGCCATTGCGCGTGGGGCAAATCACGGTAAGCCGCCAGCACGCCGACATAGCGACTGCCCGGCTCCAGACTGAGTTTGAGGGTGGTGTGATCGCCGGGGCGCAACTCGAGCTCTTCGAGGTTCACCAGGTCTTTGGGCAGCGCCTGCGCTCCATGGCCGTAAAGGCTGAAAAAGTCCGCATGTTCGAAAGCCACTGGGTGTCGAAGCTCCATCAGCCGCACCACGATCGGCGATGGCCGGCCATGGATATCCGGGTTGACCCGCTCGCTGGCCGTCAGTGTCAGGTCCAGCTTGGTCAACTTCGAAAAGGGCGACAGAGAACACCCCCCCAACAAGCCGATTACGGCGCACAACAATGCAGCGGTGACTCGGGACATGACGATCATCCTGGATAACGGTGAAGGGTTGAGATCAGACGAATCTGCTCCTCGTAGGCCTTGCTGAAGTCACTGCCCAGCAGGCGCTCACTGAGATGTTCGTCCTCGATCAGCGCCTGGTAATGGCGTTGATACGCCCGCCAGTGGGTGCTACTCCGGGGAATCAGCGCAGGCTTCGCCTGACGCTCGAAGCACAGGAGCAGATGCCCCGGTGCAAAGGCCGCCAGAGCCCCGCGCACGGCTGCGCGGCAGGCCACCAGTAAAGCCACCTGGTGAGCCTGCATGTCGCGGTAGGCGCGCATGACCACCCTCTCGGCCGGCACCTGCCCCAACTGCCCGGTGCCCAGCAGCAACCCCAAGGCCTCACTGGCGTCAGAGCTGTCTCTGAAAGGATTGGGACTTTGGAGCGCCGTGTGGGTGGGTGCCAGTTTCAGCTCATGCTTGAGTTCGTTGCGGGTGCCCAGGTTCTGTTGCAACCCTTCAGTCATTTGCCTGAGCAACCCGGCCGCCTTGATCGCCAGCACCTCTCTTCCCGGCCCATCCAGGGTGTCCAGATCGATTCCAAGTGCCTGCGCAAACGCCGACCAAAATGGCTCTGAACCCTGGCTTGGCTGCGGCGCCTCCACGCTCATGGCAGCGTTGTGCCCCGGCTCCAAAAGTTCAGGAACCGTCAGATGATCCCTGTCCGCGGCTGCATGATCTGTCCACTGCAATGCCTCATGGGACGTCATGACCAGAGCGGCCAACTCCTGCGACTCGTCTTCCCGCTGCCGTTCGCAGGCCAGTGCCCGCACCGGATCCAGGTCAAGAAATGCATCATCGGGTATCAGCGTGTGCAATCCGTCCTGGCCTGACGCCGTCGCCGGACTGACCAGCCATGCGCGGATATTCAGCGGCCCTAATTGAAAGACCGTGCCGTCGTCTATTGGTCGTTCCAGTCCCTCCTGCAAACGCTCACCGCTGCCTGCCAGGCGGGTTCCATTACTGCTGACGTCCGTCAGAAAGTACCGGCCGTCACGATAGCTAACCACCGCGTGACGGCTGGAAACCTGGCGGCTGGGGTCAGGAAGCGTCCAGTCACAACTGGCTCCCCGGCCTATGACACCGCCAACACGGTCAAAGGTTTTGCGCAGGGCCGGCGCTGAGCCTGCTTGCCCCACAGGACACACCTCAAACACTAGTTGCATGGCTGGACTCCCCTGCGCTCAACGGCCACGACTGATGGGCTGCGGGTCACCCAGCGGGCGGTAGTCACCGTCGTCAAAGACGTGATTGGTGTTACAGCCACCCAGCACAAACAACACAAGCACCAGGGCTTGCCACTGACAAACAGCCATGAGGTATCTCCCATTGGGGTGGGTCCCGCTTTCAGGCGGGCCATTGCAGGATTTGAAGGGGGCACCATTCAGCACTCTCCCCTGGCGTCGCCAAAGGGAATGTCCAGGCGTGCAAGGCGGTAAAGCAGCGTGCGCCGCGCGAGACCCAGCTCACGGGCAGTGCGGGTGCGATTGCCGCGGTTCTTGCGCAGGCAGTCGATCAAAACAACGCGCTCGACCCGCTCCATCCGCTGGCGAAACGTCGCGTCAACCGCTGGCGCAGCGAGGCCGGACGACAGCGACAAATGCGTGGGCAGGATGACGTCGTCATCACAAAGCAGCACTGCTCGCTCCACCATGCATTTAAGCTCGCGAACATTGCCGGGGAAGCTGTGGCTGGACAGTTGGTCCAGGGCCGCACTCGACCAGCCTACCGGCGCCCGACCCAGCATCGCGCAGGCCTTATCGGCGAAATGCCGGGCCAGTTGCAGCACGCCACCGTCTCGCTGGCGCAGCGCCGGCAACTCGATAGGGAACTGCGCCAAGCGGTAATAAAGATCCTCGCGAAAGCTGCCCTCAGCCACCATGCCAGTGAGGTCCCGGTGGGTCGCCGCGAGGATCCGTACATCGACCTTGTGGGCCGTATTGGCGCCCAACGGCCGGATCTCGCCTTCCTGCAGCACCCGCAGTAACTTGGCCTGCAGTGACAGCGGCATGTCACCGATTTCGTCGAGTAGCAGCGTGCCGCCGTGGGCGGTGTCAAACAGACCGGCGTAATCTCTTTCAGCCCCCGTGAAAGCACCCTTGCGGTAGCCGAACAACTCGCTCTCCAGCAAGCCTTCGGGAAACGCGGCGCAGTTTTGCACCACAAATGCCTTGTTGCTGCGCGGCCCGGCAGCATGAATGGCCCGTGCGACCACCTCTTTTCCAGTGCCGGTCTCTCCCCGCAACAAAACGGTGTAGGGGCTGTGCACCACCTTGCCAATCAAGCGACACGTTTCGTCCATCGCCGTGCTGTTACCGATCAAGCCGTAGGCGCTGGCGACAGGGGTACTGCGCACCACCTTCAAAGCGCCGCTGCCCCGGCGCATTCGCCGCAACATGGCCAACTGGTTCACGACAAAGCACCCCAATTGCCCGAGGGAGGCACCGTAGCCAGCCAGCTCCATCGCTCGCTGACTGGCGCACAACAACACCCCGGACACCTGTTTGCCATGCCCCGGCAATGGCACGCACAACAGGGATTGCCAAGGCAATGTGGCGGCCGGCAGAAACCCCGTGTCATACACACTGTTGTCCAGCTCAATGAGGTTGAGTACGCGGTTCTGTCCCAGAACGTACTGCAACAGTTGCTCGTTCTTGAAGTCCGTTGCCGGGTTCGCACCGTCACCGGGTGGTGGCCGTTCCGGAAAATACTGGGCAGCCAGATCGAGGCGGCCGGTGGCCTGATCCAGCAGGTACAACTGGCTGAGTTCGCACGCACTTAACTGCGCGACGGCTGCCGCAAAATCCTCGGCCAATGTCGATTCGTCGCCAACGATACCTAACCGGGCGAAACACCCCAGCAAGGCAGCAGCGTAATCCAGCGGGCCTGGCAGGTGGGTAAACAGGTCGTCCGTCATCAGCTGAACTCACAGACAACAGTGCCGTTGGGATCCAGCCTGGCGTGGGCAAACTCCAGGGACTTGCCAGCGGCCATCGCCTCCAGCAGTCGGTCCACCACCTGTGGCAACAGGTTCGCCTCGATCCATTGATCGACAAACCTCGCGCCACTCTCACTGTGGCTGCAGCGCTCGG
Source organism: Pseudomonas sp. ADAK13 (assembly GCF_012935715.1). Lineage (NCBI taxonomy): Bacteria > Pseudomonadati > Pseudomonadota > Gammaproteobacteria > Pseudomonadales > Pseudomonadaceae > Pseudomonas > Pseudomonas sp. ADAK13. The sequence goes on along the minus strand of NZ_CP052860.1, from coordinate 5,170,285 downwards.
CCATGTGGGTGACCAACGCCTCCGTGTGACTGAATGTCAGCTTGCGTTGAAGCAATCGATGCCCCAGGCGTTGAAGCTTGGTTTCAACCAACTGATGCAGCACTGCGCCCGCAACCGGGTAATACGGGACTACACGCATACGAGCCAACAATGCCGGTTTGAAATGAGCATTCAGGGCCGGCCGGATTGCGGTATGCAGCACCTCGATATCCGGTCGTTGCCCGTCGGTGCACAGCTCGGTAATACGTTCGCTGCCCAGGTTGGAAGTCATCAGGATCAGCGTGTTGCGAAAATCGATTTCACGCCCTTCGCCGTCATTGGCCGCCCCTTTGTCGAACACCTGATAAAACAGGTTCAACACATCCGGGTCGGCCTTCTCGACCTCATCGAGCAGCACAACGGAATAGGGCTTCTGTCGCACGGCCTCAGTCAGTACCCCACCCTCCCCGTAGCCGACGTAACCCGGCGGTGCACCGATCAACCGGGACAAGGAATGTTTCTCCTGGTACTCCGACATATTGATCGTGGTGACAAAACGCTCGCCGCCATACAACAGGTCGGCCAGAACGTGTGCAGTTTCTGTCTTGCCCACGCCGCTGGGGCCCACCAGCAGGAATACACCTACCGGCGCATCAGGCCTGTTCACGCCGGCCGCGACAGCGCGCAGGCAACGATCCAGGACCTGCACCGCGTACGCCTGCCCGAGAATGCGGCCATGCAGATCCTCGGCAACGTTCAGGACCTTCGCACTGTGTTCACGGGCAAGCTGTTCCTGCGGGATACCGGTCCAGGCACTGATCACCTGTGCCACCAACCGCGGGCACACTTCGAAGCTGACCAATCGTTGCCCGTGCTGCGCAGCCTGCAACGCTTGCCGGTTTTCAGCGAGGCTCTGTTCAAGGGCCTCAATCCGTTCGCCTCTGCCGCGGGATTCGGCCAGTTGCTGGCGCAGCGAGAGCACCTTCTCGGCCAGGTCGCGCTGGCAGGCCCAGCGTTGTTCAAGCTGTAACTGTGCGACCTTTACTTCTTCCAGTCGCCGTGTGAGTTGCTGCAACGCCGGTTCATCGATGGTCAATCCTGCGTCGGCATCCCGGCGCACGGCGGCCTGCTGACGCGTGCCTTCGGCCAGCTCGGCGCGCAGACGTTGCAGTTCGTCCGGTGCCGTCACCAGGCTGATACGCACCCGGGCACAAGCGGTGTCCAATACGTCCACAGCCTTGTCCGGCAACTGGCGGCCCGTCAGGTAACGGGCACTCAACTGCGCGGCGGCGACCACGGCATCATCGCGCACGTAAACGCCGTGACTGGCCTCATATACCGGGGCCAGCCCACGCAAAATCGTCACCGCATCCTCAATCATCGGCTCGCGCACGAGTACCGGTTGGAAACGCCGCGCCAACGCAGGGTCTTTCTCGAAGTATTTCTTGTACTCCGACCAGGTCGTGGCGGCGATGGTGCGTAACTCGCCACGGGCCAGCGCCGGCTTGAGCAGGTTGGCAGCATCGGAACCGCCCGGCTGGCCGCCTGCGCCCACCAGGGTATGGGCTTCGTCGATAAACAGGACGATCGGTTGCAAAGAGGCACCGACCTCGTCGATCAAGCCTTTCAAGCGTCGCTCGAACTCGCCCTTGATACTGGCGCCGGCTTGCAGCAAGCCCATGTCCAACGTGAGCAGACGCACGTTCCTGAGCACCTCTGGCACTTGCCCACTCACGATCTGCAGAGCCAGGCCCTCGACTATCGCGGTTTTCCCCACACCCGCTTCGCCTACGAGGATGGGGTTGTTCTTGCGCCGCCGCGCGAGGGTATCGATCATTTGCCGGATTTCGTTATCGCGACAAAGTACCGGGTCGAGTTTTCCGTCCCGAGCCTGGCGAGTCAGGTCATGGGTAAAACGCTCCAGCAATGAATGCCCGCCTTCAGGTGAAGGTGTCTGCGGGCTTTCACTCAAGACAAAACCGAGCACACGCTGCACATCAAGCTTGCTCAACACCACCTGGTATCGGCTGCCCGCGTGCTGCAACGGGTTGCGTAACAACGCCAGCAACAAGGCACCGTGCTCCACTTCGCTTCGGCCCAACTCCAGGCGGGCAACCAGCACTGCTTGCTGCAACCATTGCACCAACGCAGGTGAAAACACCGGATTTCGGGAGGCGCTCTGGTCGATCCTTGGTTGCAGCACGGCGTGCAGTTCGCCGGCATCCACGCCCGCGTCCTGCAGCGCACGCTTCAACAGGCCCTCGGGATGCTCCAGGAGGGTCAACAGCAGGTCTTCCACCAAGACCTCGCCGCCACCGCGGGTCACACATCGTTCGGCGCAGCGTTCCAGATCGCGCCGTGTGGGCGCCGTCAATGCCTGGATAAGTTGTTGCAGATCCACATTCATCATATTCATCCGTCCCTAATGAGATTTACTGGCCAGGGTGACCATGCCGTCAGCCCGCTCATGCCCCAGCCAACTGGTCCAGCCCAAGCGGCAGACGTTGTGTTCACCGATGTGCAATGGCCGTACCTCACTCTCTGCCAACACCAGCCGAACGTCGTATTCCAAGGGGTCCCGGGCGGCGAAACGCACCAGCGCACACAGCGGCTCATAACCCGCCCCGGTGGGCAAAAACTCGTGAAAACGCTCCCAGTCGAGTGCCAGCACATGAACCCTGAACATGCCACTGCGGTCGAGGATGGAATCCCCCAGCACCAGATCGGAACCCAACGAGCTATAGCTGCGGCCAAGGTCATTGCGCTGCTCGTGGGCAATCACTACCGTGCGCTTGACCCACTGTTCTATAACCAGCCGGCTGTGCTTGAAGTAATAACGCAGCACGGTCTCGATCAGCGCGGCAGAGTGCGCCCGCAGACTCAGCAGTCCGAGGTAGGGCAACAGGCGCTTCCAGTTCAGTCGAGCGGTGCTGCGAATCACGCTGCCGCCCAGGCCCACCAACGCAAACATCTGCTCGGAAAATGGATCGCTGGCGCCGGTTTGAAAACTCGCCTGATAACGATATTTTCGCCAGATCGGCACTATCAGCCGGTGCAGGCGATGGTGAAAGAGATCCAGGAAATCACGCGTCGTATTGCCGCCCGAGACCTCGGCAAAGGCTTGCTCGCCATAGAACGCCGGCAGCGGCGACCCTGTACCAAACAGGCCCAGCACGTTGAGACGAACCCGTGCCCGCAAATGGCCGTGCTCGACAAAAAACTCCACACGGTCAATATCGTTGCCGGGAAACCCAAAGCCTGGATTGGCCTGGAACTCCAATTGGTCGTACAACCCCTCTTCGTCCAGCGAGGGGTGCGCCTCGCGCAAGCGCTCGATGATCTGCGCCACCGCCTGAAACACCGAGTACTCGCGAATCACTCGGGATAATGCGTTTAAAGCAGGGGCTGCTGGCCCATCCGGGGTGGCCATAGGTACACATCTCCTTGTGTGCTGATGACTCGCAGTTCGTGGTACGAGTTGAGGCTGGCGTAGAGCGCGAAGAACTCATTCAGTACCGAAGCAAAGACAAACACGTCGCCCTCCCCCAGGTAGCCCTCGGGATCGATGGTGAGGTCAACACGCAAGCCGCGAAATGGCAGGCCCCGGTGCAGCCGGTCCACAGGCTGATGGCTGATCGATTGAAGTGCGCCAAGCCTTCTCTGGCTGACCTTCTCCACCTGGCGGTCGTAATAGCGCGGCAGGTCGTAGGTTTCGAGGATCACTCTCAGGGCGTTGATATCGGTCAGCGACAAATAGTTGAGCGACATATTGCTGATCAGTCGCCACAGGAAGTCGCTGTCCAGGGGCGGCGCAAAACTCGGGGTTGCCGCCGTGATGTTGCGGAACGAAACAAACTCGGGTGTCTGCTCGCAAGCCTGGTTGATGTCCCCTACCTGCAGTTGGCGTGGCAGGTTGTGGTTGGTGCAGGTCAGCTCAACCGACAGGGTTTCCTGATCATGTTCCCGGCGCGGGTCGAAACTCAGCCAGGTATCCAGGCCGGTATGGTGCAGCGATGGCCGCTGGCGAACGCCATAGCTGGGCGAGGCGCCGCCAAAATCGTGTTCAAACGACTCGAAGGGCACATATTCCTGGTACCCCAGCCCCCCCGGCCGCCATCCCGTGACTTTGTCGACTGAAAACACACCGCAGTTTCCCCGGGTGTATTCGCCAGGCAACAACAGGTATTCGTCCTGCTTGCCATCCAAACGAATCGGCACGCCATCGTGCTTGAACAGATTGACGATGGGCGTGCAGTAGAGCTTCACGTTGTCCAGGGTCGGCGTCAGTCGCTCAAGGCCGCGGCCACGCAGGTTGAAGCGCAGCACCAGCCCATGGACCTGTTTGAGCACGTCAATGGGCAACCTGTTCAACACGTCAAGGCCGCCCACATCGACAAACAGGTATTTATCGGGAAAGGCGAAGTACTCCTGCAAATGGCGATAGCCACGGAAGGTATTCAACGGATAAGGGATCAGTGCCTCATCCTCGGAAAAGCCCACTGGACTGATCTGGCTACTGGACAGACGCAGCGACACAGCCTCACCGTCGCTGCCGATTACCGGCCGTCCATCACGGCCCAACGGTTGCAACTCGAACCCATCCAAGTGCCGCAAAAGGCCCAGGTATAGCGCCTGGCTGACAGGTTGCTCCCCCGCAAGATGCAGACGCAGGCAGCCCAGTGCCAACTCGCCGAAGTCGCCCTCGGCTGTCATTTCCAGGCGAAGGCACAGCAGCGTGCCCTCGCCCTTTACCGAGTATTCCAGGGCGGCCAGTTGCAGCGGTAAAACCTGCGTCGGGTAACAGGTACGAAAACGGCAACGCTCACCGTTGATCGCAACACTTTCCACCGGGGTGTCCCGCTCGACGTGGATGGCAGGCCCCGCCCGATTGAGGGGATCGAACTGCAGCATGCTGAACGAAGGCAGCGGCCGCATATAGTTGGGCCACAGCAAATGCATCAACGAGTGACTCAGCTCCGGCAACTGGTCATCAAGCTTCTGACGCAAGCGACCGGTGAGGAATGCAAAGCCTTCCAGCAAGCGCTCTACATCCGGGTCCTGGCCGGCGTCCCAAAGAAACGGCGCAAGTGCCGGGTTGCGCTCGCAGAAGCGCCGCCCCAACTGTCGCAGTGCACCCAGCTCGCTTTGGTAGTAGCGGTTAAAGGACATCAGGCGTGACCTCAACCTGTGCACCATGGGCCAGGTTTGCGCAGAAGGCGACTGTTTGCTTCACGCCATCTATTTCCATGACGCCCTCGATGGAAAAAGCCAGCACCAACGGATCACGGTCCTGGGGCAATGCCTTGACACGTACATCCTTCAGCCGTGGTTCATAGGACTGGATAAAACGCTCAATGAGAAAGCGTGCCTGGCTCAACGCGTCATGCAGGCTGAAGCGCATGTCGTTCAGGTCAGGCAACCCGTAATCCGGTAGCGTCTGCACGCTACCCACACGGGTGCTGAGCATTTTCGCCAAATGGCTGGCCACGGACTCCACGACGCTGTCCTGCGGACGGCGACTCGCGCCGGACTCCAGGCGTTCGAAAAGGCTACGGTTTTGGAGGATCACGTGGCTGCGGCTCATTCTTTATCGAGCTTGCCGACGAGCGACAACGTGAAGTCCGCCCCCATGTACTTGAAATGCGGGCGAACGCTCAGGTTGACGCGGTACCAGCCGGGCTCCCCGTCAACATCGCTGACCACAATGCGCGCCGCCCTGAGCGGGCGCCGTCCACGCACTTCGGCACTGGGGTTATCCTGGTCAGCTACGTATTGGCGAATCCACTTGTTGAGTTCCAGCTCCAGGTCGGTACGTTCCTTCCACGATCCCAGCTGCTCACGCTGCAAAACCTTGAGGTAATGAGCCAGGCGATTGACGATCATCATGTAGGGCAACTGGGTGCCCAGCCGGTAATTCAGTTCGGCAACCTTGCCCTCCGCACTGATTCCAAAGGACTTGGGCTTCTGCACCGAGCTTGCAGAAAAGAACGCCGCATTGTCGCTGCCCTTGCGCATGGTCAGGGCAATGAAACCCTCTTGCGCCAATTCGTATTCACGTCGGTCGGATACCAGCACCTCGGTAGGAATCTTGGTTTCGATCTCGCCCATGCTGTGAAAGTGGTGCAGCGGCAAGTCCTCCACTGCGCCCCCACTTTGCGGGCCGATAATGTTCGGGCACCAGCGAAAGCGGGCGAAGCTGTCCGTCAGGCGCGTAGCAAAGGCAAACGCGGTGTTGCCCCACAGATAGTGCTCGTGGCTGTTGACCACATTTTCCTGGTAGGCGAACGTCTTGACCGGGCAATCCACGGGATCGTAAGGCGTACGCAGTAGAAAGCGCGGTACGGTGAGACCGACGTAACGGGCATCTTCGCTCTGGCGAAAACTCTGCCATTTGGCAAACTGCGGCCCCTCGAAATGGTCTTTCAGGTCCTTGAGGTCAGGCAGGCCGGTGAAGCTCTCCAGGCCGAAGAACCCCGGGCCAGCTGCCGCAATGAACGGTGCATGGGCCATGCAGGCCACGCTGGAGACGTACTGCATCAGCCTGACGTCGGGAGCACTGGGCGACAGGAAATAATTGGCGATGATTGCCCCTACGGGCTGACCGCCGAACTGACCGTATTCGGCACTGTAGATATGCTTGTAGAGCCCGGACTGAGTTACCTCAGGTGAGTCCTCAAAGTCATCCAGCAAGTCCTGGCGGGAAACGCTCAGCAATTCGATCTTGATGTTTTCACGGAAGTTGGTGCGGTCAACCAGCAACTGCAGGCCGCGCCAGGATGACTCCAAGGCCTGGAATTCCGGGTGGTGAAGAATTTCATCCATTTGCTGGCTGAGCCTTGCGTCTATCTCGGCGATCATCCGGTCAACCAGGCGCTTTTTGACCGGCTCGCCCCTGTTCTGTGGTTTGATCAGCTCCTCGATAAATGCCGAAACCCCGCGTTTCGCGATGCCATAGGCCTCGTCGTCGGCACTGAGGCGGGTTTGGGCAATGATGTTGTCGAGAATGCTGTATTCATCTGTTGTGGGAGCGTGCAGCGGGCTTTGGCGGGTTGTCATGGCGTCAGTGTCCTTTTACTGAAAGAGTCATACGGCGGAGCTGTCCAGCCCCAGTTCAGCCAAGACCCGGGTGCGGGACTCGTCATCGCCGAGGGCGTCTTCAATGGCTTTTCGAAAGCTGGGGGTGTTGCCCAGCGGTCCCTTGAGCGCAACAAGTGCATCACGCAATTCCATGAGCTTTTTCAGCTCGGGAATTTGCTCAATCAGGTGTGCAGGGTTGAAGTCCTTCATCGCATTGATCCTGACCTGGATCGCCAACTCATCAGATTCGGCAGCGTCCTGGAGCCGATTGGCAACGTTTAACGTCAGGCTCAAGGCTTGCTTGGCCAGCACTTCGTCAAAGCTGTTCTTGTCGATACCGATGGGCTTGCGATCTTCGAGCTTGCGCAGGTCTTCACGCTGGGTGAAGTCGCCGAGCACCAGCAGTTTCAACGGCAGCTCGACCTCTTCCTGCGCGGTGCCGACGGCGGGTTTGAACGTGATATTGATGCGTTCCTTGGGGGCTACCGAACCTTCTTTCGCCATGGTGTTTCTCCTTTTTCGGGTGGCTCGAAAGCCTATTCAAGTACCGCTTCAAGATCGAAGTGGCACAGCCTGCGATGGACTTCTTCCTTGCGCTCACGCACGGAATGGCTTTGCGGCAACACATCACAACAGCCATACAAGAGTTGCAGCACTTCAACCGCCAGCTCGGGCTCCCAGCGCTGCAAGCCTGATTGCTGCAGTTCGTGGTCCAGATGGTCGAGTTGGACTTTGGCAAGGTCATGCTTGCCCGCCAGGACACACAACCGGGCCAGGCCAAGTCGCCAATGAAAACGGGCACGCTCACCTGCAGCGCTTTGCATGCCTTGCTTGAGCGACCGAACAGCCGCCTTGAACCCGTCCTTGCGCAATACGGGCATAACGTCGTGCAACGCTTTGTCCCAGGGCGCTGCCAGGGCATCAGGCACCGACCTGGGGGTCACCGTGGCTTGCAAATGGCGGGCAACCTGGGTGTTGATCCAGCCTCGGGTAACGGAGTCGGCAAAGGGTGTTCCATCGTGGAAGCGCAGCTGCAGGAGCCCCGGCAGTCGCTGGAGCAACAGGGCGAAGTGCACTTCCAGCTCGGTCATGGCCAGATCGGCCTGAAGTGCCTGCAGGCACTCCCACACCCGGTACAAACCGTCAAACCAGAAAGGTGCGCACGCCAGGCTGGCCTCAAGCTCCAACAACAGGTCGGCGTGCTGCCCCTGGGCGAAGCGCTCCTGGTAACGTTTGAGCTTGTCCGGCGCAGGGCCTCGCAAAGGCGTGACCTGCTCGCTGTTGCAATCCGGGAGGCTGGTGATCGTCAGCCAGGTCAAGGTTCGGTTCAGGCGCAGCGCGCGCAGGTCCGTGGCATTCTGGCGCTGCCACCAGGCCGACAGAGACCGGGCACTCTCCTGCAGCGTGCGCAGCAGCTTATGAGCGTCCTTTTCGTTATCCACGACCGGCTCGGGCGCCAGCAGCTGAGTGGCCACCTGCTTGATCTGGGCGATCACCGCGGCCGTGCCGCCTGGAAGGGGATCACTCTCGGTGACCTGCTGCAGCCTGTCCGACAGCTGCCTGCGAACCGGCAGTAACAGCGGCGCGTCTTCAGAAAGATGTTCGGTCCATAGTTCATCCAGCCGAACCAGATGTTCGAGCATGCAATGGAACAGGGGGCGCTGGTCCTTGAACGAAAGATTTTGCGCAAGCACCTGCCCAAGGCGCGGCACCAGCCAGCCAAATGCGGCGCTGCGGGTGCGCAGCTTGCCTGGATATACGACCGCCCAATGATGCTCACAGAGGTAGCGCAACAATCCGAGGCCGGCGAGAAGGCCGGCGAAGGACTCGCGCTCATGCAATGCCCAGATCAACCAGACGGCAACCCGCAAGTCCTTGGATTGATGACGTAACAGGGCCTCACTTTTTTCCACCACCCACTGCCAGTCAGGCTGACTGTTACCGTGAAGGGAATGCGCCTTGCCGAGCTCGGTTTCTAGTGCCTCATACTCGGTCGAAAAACGCATATCGACGCCCGCAAAACTCGCTTTCGAGTTGGGTGCCTGCGCAAGTTCGAGGTAATAATCGGAAAGCCTGTCTGAATAAACCATCATTGGCCGCACTTTACTTCCCTGGATATATTCAGCGAACTAATGGCAATTAAAACGCACACCAGAACACTGTTTAAAGTTCGCCTTCCCGGCGGGAAGAGCACGAACCTTATCCGTGCAAAAAGCAATGTTCAAGCCACGAAACGATGGTTAAGGAATTTCCTACGAAAATATATAATTCGACGACGCGCAACAATTTGCGCAGCCAAAACAACAACTAACACCATTAATCAAGCAGACTCTCCGTACGGAACCCCGTATCGACATGAGCAACTAACTGCGCACCTATGCGCAAATAAATACAATTAAAGCCAGCTACAAATCAGCACTCTCCGTCGAAACAAGACCCGATAAAATCTTAACTCCCTGTTTTCATTACCTCCTTAACTTTCCGGCACGCTTCTTGATATCGAGCATTACCCAGCCGGCAAATCAGTCGGCTGGGGCGACCTCATTTATCAGGCAAGGAAAACCGTCATGCCAACACCCGCGTATCTCTCCATCACCGGCACCAAGCAAGGCTTGATCACGGCAGGCACATTCACCCAGGACTCGGTCGGCAACATTTATCAGGAAGGCCACGAAGACCAGATCCTGGTGGAAGCATTCCAGCATCAGGTGATCATTCCCCGAGACCCGCAATCCGGCCAGCCGACCGGTCAGCGCGTGCACAAACCCCTGATGATCAGCAAGGTGTTCGATAAGTCTTCGCCGCTGCTGTTCAGCGCCCTGACCTCCGGGGAAATGGTCAAGTGCCGCCTTGAGTGGTACCGCACCTCTTCAGCCGGCACGCAGGAGCACTACTTCACCATCGAGTTGGAGGACGCGATCCTGGTAGACATCCAGTCACGGATGCCTAACTGCCAGGACCCGAACAACGCGCACTTCACGCACCTGGAGGATGTGTATTTCACTTACCGGAAAATCGTCTGGACCCACGAAGTGTCCGGCACCTCGGGCTCTGATGATTGGCGCAGCCCGGTAGCTGGCTAAGCACAACCCGAAACAGAAACGGCAACGCCATGGACGGCGCCGTTTCTGTCGGGCACTAGACCATCGCCAACGGATGCTTGCGTTTGGGCGCACCGAAAACCCGGTCAATCGCGTCCAGGTCGTGCTCATCCAGCACAAGCTTTGCCGCCGCAGCATTGAGCCGCACATGCTCGGGCGTCACAGCCTTGGGAATCGCGATCACACCGTCCTGGCGCAAGACCCAAGCCAGGGAAACCTGGGCGGGTGTGACCTCGTGGCGACGGGCAATTTGTTTGAGGGTCGGGCTGGCCAACAGCTCGCCACCCTGGGCGATGGGACAGTAGGCCATCAAGGGCAAATTGTGTTGCTGCCACCAGGGCAGCAGGTCGAATTCGATACCGCGCTCTTCGATGTTGTAGAGCACCTGATTGGTGGCACAGGCCGGGGACGCCAGTTCCTGCAGGTCGGCCACATCAAAGTTGGACACGCCCCACCGACCGATCTTGCCGGCCTCACGCAAGCGCTCGAAGGCTTCCACCGTTTCTTCAAGGGGATACTGCCCACGCCAATGCAGCAGATACAGATCGATGTAGTCGGTGCCCAGGCGCTGGAGACTGGCCTCGCAGGCCTGCGGAACACCTTTGCGGCTGGCATTGTGCGGGTACACCTTGCTGACCAGGACGACCTGGTCGCGCCTGCCGCGAATCGCCTCGCCGACGACTTCTTCGGCGCCGCCTTCGCCGTACATTTCAGCGGTATCGATCAGGGTCATGCCCTCATCAATGCCCAGTTGCAACGCGGATACCTCTGCGCTGCGTTGGTCGGGATTTTCGCCCATGCGCCAGGTCCCCTGGCCGATGACAGGGACGGGAACGCCGGCCAGATCAATGGTACGCATGACAACCTCCTGATGAATTCGCGAATTAACAGTGTGGCACTGACTGGACAAAAGGGTTCAATCGAAGGATGGTGGCACTTTCCATCCTAGCCTTAGAAAGGACGTGCAATGCTGTTTGTGGTCATGCTCGGGGGCAAGCATCCCCGGGCGAAAATCGAAGTGCACGACGTAGTGTTTGCCGTTGCCGACACCCTGGAAGCCGCCTATCCGCAACTGCGCGATGGCTGGTTCGGCAGCCAGAAAGGTGTGCATATCGATTCCTGGATGACGGTCGACGGGATTGACGGCTGGAAAGTCCAGCTCAGCCACCTGGCGCCTAACGCCGGGGCACCGCGCCTGTACTTCATCAACCTGGGCGGTTATGAAGCCAATAGCTTTGGCGAAGCCCACCACTACCTGCTGGTGGTTGCCCGCACGGCCAAGGAAGCTGCAGCACAGGGTAAACAGCAGATGCTCAGCCACTGGACGCAGTCCCATACCGACGGCGTGCTGGATATCGACGATTGCCTGCCCGTCGACCTGGTAGACGGGCGTTATATCCATCTGGAACCCGGCGCACACCGCCCGATCATCACGCAAAACGACTACATCGTCTTGCCCTGACGGCCTCCTACCCGAACGGGGTATGGCGCCCACCCGCTACCTGCCTGAAAGTGCAATCAGCCCCTCGGCCTGACAACAAGCACAACTTCAAGGTGGGTCCGCCATGCATAAAGCCGTTATCGCCCTGTTAAGCGCTGTCTTGCTTGCATCAACGTCCCTCAGCCAGGCCGCTGACGACCCGGGCAACACCTTGCGCATCTACAACTGGGCCGATTACATCGGGGAACACACCCTCGCCGACTTCGAAAAAGCCACCGGCATCAAGGTGATCTACGACACCTATGATTCCTACGAAACCGTACAGGGCAAATTGCTCTCCGGGCGCTCGGGTTATGACCTGGTGGTGCTCAACGCGTCACTGGTACCGCTGCTGATCAAGGCCAAGGCGTTCCAGCCCCTCAACAAAGCGCTGCTACCCGACTGGAATAACCTCGACCCTCAAGTGCTGAAAAGCCTGGAAACCCATGACCCGGGCGTGACCTATTCCGCGCCCTACACCTGGGGCAGCAATGGCGTGACCTACAACATCGACAAGATCAAGGAACGCATGCCGGACGCCCCCATCGGCTCCCTGGCGATGATCTTCGACCCCAAGATCATTTCGCGTTTCGCCGACTGCGGCATCACCTTCATCGACTCTCCCACCGACATGATCCCGCTGGCCCTGACCTACCTCGGCCTGGACCCCAACAGCGTGGCGCCCAAAGACCTCAAGGCCGCCCAGGATGTGTTGATGGCCGTACGGCCCTACATCCGTAAATTCGACTCCAGCGGTTTTATCAACGGCCTGGCCAACGGTGAGCTGTGCATGGCCACCACCTGGTCCGGCGATTACGCCACGTCCCAGGCCCGGGCGGCGGAAGCCGGGGCCAAGGTCAACCTGGGTTACTTCATCCCCAAGGAAGGCTCGCTGATCTGGTTCGATAACTTCTACATCCCGGCTGATGCACCCCATGTGGCAAATGCCCACAAGTTCATCGAGTTCCTCCTGCAGCCCGAGGTCATCGCCGGCGTCAGCAACACCATTCACTACGCCAACAGCAACCTGGCCTCCAAGCCCCTGGTCAACGCAGACATTCGCGACAACCCGGCCATCTACCCGGACGCGGCAACGATGCAGCGCTTGTTCACCCAGAAAAGCCAGTCCCAAGCCGCCGTGCGCCTGATCACCCGTACCTGGAATGCCGTGAAGACCGGCAAGTGAAACCCAGCCATTGAAGGTAAATGCCATGACTCTGCCAAATCCTGCTTTTTTCGCCCAGTTCGACCACGACCAACTGGACGCCGCCGACAAGGCCCATTACATGCACGGCTTCCACATGTTCGACGAGCACCGCGAACAAGGCTCGCTGAACATCGCGGCCGGCGACGGCGCCTACATCTACGACACCGCCGGCAACCGCTACCTGGATGCGGTCGGTGGCATGTGGTGCACGAATATCGGCCTGGGGCGCGAGGAAATGGCCGACGCCATCGCCAATCAGGTTCGCCAGTTGGCGTACTCCAACCCGTTTTGCGACATGGCCAACGTCACCGCCATCGAACTGTGCGCCAAGCTTGCCAGCCTGGCCCCCGGCGACCTTGACCATGTATTCCTGACCACCGGCGGGTCCACGGCGGTCGATACCGCCTACCGCCTGGTGCAGTTCTATCAGAACAGTCGCGGCAAGCACGAGAAGAAGCACATCATCTCGCGGTTCAGCGCGTACCACGGCTCCACGTTCCTGACGATGTCCATCGGCAACAAGGCCGCCGACCGCGCGCCGGAATTCGATTTCATGAGCGACCTGTTCCACCACATTTCGTGCCCCAACTACTACCGGGCGCCTGCGGGCATGAGCGAGGCGCAATTTCTCGATTTCCTGGTGGATGAGTTCGAAGACAAGATCCTCACGATTGGCGCCGACAAGGTGGCGGCGTTCTTTGCCGAACCGATCATGGGCTCGGGCGGCGTGATCATTCCGCCGAAGGGTTACCACCGGCGCATGTGGGAAATCTGCCAACGTTATGACCTGCTTTACGTGGCGGATGAAGTAGTGACGTCCTTCGGCCGGCTGGGAAAATTTTTCGCCTCCCAGGAGGTGTTCGACATGCAGCCAGACATCATCACCACCGCCAAGGGCCTGACCTCCGGCTACCTGCCCCTGGGCGCGTGTATTTTCTCGGACCGCATCTGGCAAGTGATCGGCGAGCCGGGCAAGGGCCGCTGCTTTACCCACGGTTTCACCTACAGCGGCCATCCGGTGAGTTGCGTGGCGGCGCTGAAGAACATCGAGATCATCGAGCGGGAAAACCTGCTGGCCCATGTCGAAGACGTCGGCGTGTACCTGGAACAGCGCCTGCAAACCCTGGCCAGTCTGCCGCTGGTGGGTGACGTGCGTTGCCAGCGTTTGATGGCCTGCATCGAGTTTGTCGCCGACAAACACACCAAGGCGCTGCTGCCGGACGCGGTGAACATCGGCGAGAAAATCCACCTGCGGGCCCAGGCCAAAGGCTTGCTGGTACGGCCCATCGGTCACCTGAATGTGATGTCGCCGCCGTTGATCATCACCCATGCCCAGGTGGATCAAGTGGTGGAGATCCTGCGCCAGTGCATTCTCGACACCGCCGAAGAGCTGCGCCAAAGCGGCGAGTATCAAGGCCGATGAACCCCGCCGCCTCGGTGCTTTTGCCGGGGCCGTGGCCGGCGGGTAGACTGGCCGGCATGAGCCAAAATGCCGATCACTGCCCTGCCCCATCCTTCCAGGTGCTTGAAGCCTGGAATGGCGCGTTGGCCCACGCCTTCGTCAGCGTTGACGAGGCGTCATTCCTTGAACACCTGGCCTGCGCCCTCAGCGCCCTGACCCCCATCGAATCGATGATGATCAGCCTGGAGCGCCAGGGCCAGGCGCCGCACTTGCTCTACCAGCAAGGCATCCCCCGGCCGCACTACGAAGAAATCATCAACCGCTACTTTTCCCGGGGCTACCTGCTGGACCCGTTCTGCCTCGCAGTGGACAAGGGCCTGGCCGAAGGTTTCTACCACCTGGCACAAATCGCCCCGGACGACTTCTTCAGCAGCGAGTACTACAAGACCTACTACCTGCGCAGCGGCGGCGCCCAGGAGAGCTACTACATCGTCGACCTGTGCCCCAACAGCAAAATCTCCCTGTGCATGTTCCAGGGCCTGAGTGCCGGCCAGTTCAGTGACGAACAACTGGCGCTGCTGCGAACCGCCCAACCCATCGTGCGTGAACTGCTGCGCCGCTTCGGCACCACGGGCGGGTTGTGCAAGGTGATCAGCGACGAAGCCTTCACCCAGACCCAGGTGCATCAGCAGATTGAAGCCGCGTTCATGCATTTTGGCAGCGGCGTATTGACGGTGCGCGAGCGGGAAATTGCCCACCTGATCCTGCGCGGACACTCGGTGAAATCCACCGCGCAGATGCTGGGCATCTCCCCGGAAACCGTGCGCATGCACCGCAAGCATTTGTATACCAAGCTTGAGATCAACTCCCAGGCTGAGCTGTTTGCGCTGTTTATCGATTGGCTGACCCACAGCGGTGTGATGGCCCGATCCTGAGCCGTCCGGGCAACCCGGGGGAACTTTGCCAGGAAATAACCACCTGAATCCGGTACGCTCAGCATTTTTACCCAAGGAGATACCCCTCATGGCCAAAGCCACCGCCCGTCACATCCTCGTTGCCACCGAAGACAAGTGCAACGAACTGAAAGCACAAATCGAAGGCGGCGCCGATTTCGCCGAAGTTGCCAAAGCCAACTCGTCCTGCCCGTCCAGCCGTCAAGGCGGCGACCTGGGTTCGTTCGGCCCGGGCCAAATGGTTAAAGAATTCGACACCGTCGTATTCAGCGCCCCGGTCAACACTGTGCAAGGCCCGGTGAAAACCCAGTTCGGTTATCACCTGCTGGAAGTGACCAGCCGCCAGGACTGATCCGGTCCGCGCTAATGCTTGAAACAACGGCCCGCCCTTTGGTGGGCCGTTGTGCATCTGTGACAGTGTGATGACTGGCGATGCGTACGCGCTTAGCGTACAAATCCCTTTACCTCTTCACCCGGCGCCCAAGGCTGATAATGCGAGTCGCTTTTTCTACCCTGTTTTGCTCCACCCTGGCCCTGCTGCTGGCCAGCACCGCCGTGATCGCCGCGCCGCAATCGGCGCTGACCGTGTACGGCGAACCGGCCAAATACCAACCCGGCTTCACCCACTTCGACTATGTCAACCCGAATGCCCCCAAGGGCGGCAGCCTGCGGCGATCGGCGATCGAGATTGGCCGCTACGACCATGTGCTGCCCTACGGCGACAAAGGCATCGGCGTGAGCCAGGTCGACGGTTGGCTGTATTCGCCCCTGGCCCTGCGCTCGCTGGACGAGCCCTATACGGTCTACGGCCTGGTGGCGGAAAAGATGGAGCGGTCAGACGACGGTCTGTCCCTGCGTTTTTACCTGAACCCCAAGGCGCGCTTCGCCGATGGCCAGCCGATCACCGCCGAAGACGTGCGCTACAGCTTCGACCTGCTGATGACCCAGGGCAGCCTGCGTTACCGCACGCTGTTCGCCGACGTCAAACACGTGGAAGTCGAAGGCCCGCGCCAGGTGCGATTCGATTTCGCAAGCAATGAAAACCGCACCCTGCCCCTGGACGTCGCCACCCTGCCGGTATTTCCCGAGCACTGGTGGAAGACCCGCGACTTCGCCAACGGCGGCGGCTACGAGATTCCCCTCGGCAGCGGCCCCTACACCATCAGCAAGGTGGATGCCGGCAACACCATCACCTTCAAGCGCGACCCGAACTGGTGGGGCAAAGACCTGCCCATCAGCCGTGGCCTGTACAACTTCGATCACCTGAGCCTCGAATACTTCGGCGACACCGAAGTGGCGCGCCAGGTACTGCGGGGCGGTGCCTACGACTTCAACCGCGAATTCTCCGCCACCGGCTACTCCATCGGCTACAACGGCCCGGCCCTTGACGATGGCCGCCTGCAACGCGCGCACCTGGCCAAGGAAGCACCGCAACCGGCCCAGGGCTACGTGTTCAACGTGCAAAAACCGATGTTCAAGGACCGCCGCGTGCGCCAGGCCCTGGCCATGCTATGGGACTTCGAATGGGCCAACCGGCAGATGATGCGCAATATGTACATCCGCCAGCAGAGCTTCTTCTCCAACAGCCCGCTGGCAGCGACCCAACTGCCGGACGCCCAGGAGCTGGCAATTCTTGAACCCCTGCGCGGGCAGATTCCCGACGAAGTGTTTACCCAAGTATTCAAGGCGCCGACCACCGATGCCACCGGGATGATCCGCGACAAGCAACTGCAAGCCCTGGCGCTGCTGGAGCAGGCCGGCTGGAAGCCCGACGGCGACAAACTGGTAAACGCCGCCGGCGAACCGCTGGAGTTCACCTTCCTCAATGCCCAGAACGGCATGGAACGCCTGTTGTTGCCGTACAAACGCAACCTGGCGCAGATCGGCATCACCCTGAACATCCGCCGTATCGACTCCTCGCAATACGTCAACCGCCTGATGGCCCGGGACTACGACATGATCGTCACCGGCTTCCCGGTCACCACTTCGCCAGGGATGGAGCTGTACAACTACTTCGGTTCCGCCGCTGCGTTTGATACCGGCGCCAACAACTACATGGTGCTGAAAGACCCGGCCGTCGACAGCCTGATCAACGGCCTGGTCAAGGCCAACACCCAGTCGCAGATGCTCAGTTACGCGCACGCCCTGGACCGCGTACTGCAATGGAATTACCTGTGGATTCCCAACTACTACCCGCCGGGCACCTCCGCCGCGTGGTGGAACCGCTTCGGCCGCCCGGCGGTGGAAGCCAAGACGGACGAAGCCCTGGAAACCTGGTGGGAAATCAGCCCCACGCCGCTGACCAATGAACAGATGAAAGCCGAACTGACCAAACGCCCGGGAGCCCGCTGATGTTTGCCTATATCGTGCGGCGCTTGCTGCTGATCATTCCGACCCTGGTGATTATCCTGCTGGTGAACTTCGTTATCGTGCAGGCCGCGCCCGGCGGGCCGGTGGAACAGGCGATCGCCCACCTGCAAGGCATCGGGGGCGGTGGTGTCGGCGGCTCGTCTGCCGAAAGCCTCAGCAGTGGTTCACGGGCCAGCCGTGGCCTGGACCCGAAACTGATCAAGGACATCGAAAAACAATACGGCTTCGACAAACCCGCGCCGGAACGCCTGTGGCTGATGCTCAAGAGCTACGCCCAGCTGGACTTCGGCAATAGTTTCTTTCGCGGTAAAAGCGTGACCGACCTGATCCTCGAAAAGATGCCGGTGACCATTTCCCTCGGGCTGTGGGCCACCTTGATCACCTACCTGGTGTCGATCCCGCTGGGGATTCGCAAGGCGGTGCGCCATGGCAGCAGTTTTGATGTGTGGAGCAGCACCGCCATCGTGATTGGCTATGCGATGCCGGCGTTCCTGTTTGCGATGTTCCTGATCGTGGTATTCGCCGGCGGCACCTCGCTGAACTGGTTCCCGGTGCGCGGGCTGGTCTCGGAAAACTTCGACCAGTTGAGCACCGTGGGCAAGATCGCCGATTACTTCTGGCACCTGGTATTACCGGTCAGCGCCCTGGTGATCGGCGGTTTCGCCACCTTGACCATCCTCACCAAAAACTCGTTCCTCAATGAGATCACCCGCCAGTACGTGGTCACCGCCCGGGCCAAAGGCTTGAGCGAACGCCGGGTGCTGTACGGACATGTGTTTCGCAACGCCATGCTGCTGGTGATCTCGGGGATTCCCCAGGCGTTTATCGCCGTGTTCTTTGCCGGTTCGCTGCTGATCGAGGTGATTTTCTCCCTCGATGGCCTGGGCCGCATGAGCTACGAAGCGGCGGTTTCACGGGACTATCCGGTGGTATTCGGTTCATTGTTTATCTTCACGTTGTTTGGCCTCTTGATAAAACTCATCGGTGACCTCTGCTACACCCTGGTGGACCCGCGTATCGACTTCGCCGCGAGGAACGCCTGATGCTCAAGCTCTCTCCCGTGGCCCGCCGGCGCTTTGAACGCTTCAAGAAAAACCGGCGCGGCTGGTGGTCGCTGTGGCTGTTTATCGGCCTGTTTATCCTGACCCTCGGCGGCGAACTGATCGCCAACGACAAACCCCTGGTGCTCAGCTACCAGGACGAGCTGTATTTCCCGGTGTTCAAACGCTACACCGAGCAGGCGTTCGGCGGGCAGCTGCCGTTCCAGGCGGATTACCGCAGTGAATACGTGCAGAACCTGATCAAGAAGGACGGCGGCTGGATGCTGTTCCCGCCGATCCCGTTCAGCGACGACACCCCCAACTATGAACTGACCCGCCCCGCCCCCAGCCCGCCCTCCAGCGTGAACTGGCTGGGCACCGACGACCAGTCCCGCGACGTGCTGGCGCGGGTGATCTTCGGCGCCCGGGTGTCGATCCTGTTTGCCCTGGCCCTCACCGCCATCAGCGCCGCCATCGGCATCGCCGCCGGGGCCTTGCAGGGTTACTACGGTGGCTGGGTCGACCTGCTCGGGCAACGCATCCTGGAAGTGTGGTCCGGGCTGCCGGTGCTGTACTTGCTGATCATTCTGTCGGGGTTTGTCGAACCCAATTTCTGGTGGTTGCTGGGCATCATGGCGCTGTTTTCGTGGCTGGCCCTGGTGGACGTGGTGCGCGCCGAGTTCCTGCGGGGGCGCAACCTGGAGTACGTCAAGGCCGCGCGGGCACTGGGCCTGGGGGACGGCAAGATCATCCGCCGGCATATCCTGCCGAACGCGATGACCGCCACCCTGAGCTACTTGCCGTTCATTTTGACCGGGGCGATTTCCACCTTGAGCGCCCTGGATTTCCTCGGCTTCGGCATGCCCGCCGGCAGCGCCTCCTTGGGTGAACTGATCGCCCAGGGCAAGCAGAACCTGCAAGCGCCGTGGCTGGGGCTGACTGCATTTTTCACCCTGGCGCTGATCCTGTCGTTGCTGGTGTTTATCGGCGAGGCGTTGCGTGACGCCTTCGACCCACGCTCATGAAGGCCGTTGAGATGACTGAAAACCTGATCGAGATTCGCGACCTGAGCGTCGCCTTCAACGGCCAGACCGTGGTGCGCAAGCTGTGCCTGGATGTACGCCCCGGCGAGTGCCTGGCGCTGGTGGGCGAGTCGGGTTCGGGCAAGTCGGTGACTGCCCATTCGATCCTGCAACTGCTGCCCGAAGCCGGCACCGAGACCTCCGGTTCGATACGTTATCGCGGCCAGGAACTGCTCGGCGCCTCGCCCGCCACCCTGCAAAAACTGCGGGGCAACCGGATTGCGATGATCTTCCAGGAGCCAATGACCTCCCTGAACCCGCTGCACAGCATCGAGAAGCAGATCGGCGAAACCCTGCTGCTGCACAAGGGCCTGGGCGGCAAGCAAGCCCAGGCGCGGATCCTTGAGTTACTCGAACTGGTGGGCATCCAGAAGCCCCGGGAGCGCCTCAAGGCCTACCCCCATCAACTCTCCGGCGGCCAGCGCCAGCGGGTGATGATCGCCATGGCCCTGGCCTGCGAGCCGGAACTGTTGATCGCCGACGAGCCGACCACCGCACTGGACGTGACGGTGCAGCGCAAGATCCTGCTGCTGCTCAAGTCCCTGCAACAGCGCCTGGGCATGTCGCTGCTGCTGATCAGCCACGACCTCAACCTGGTGCGCAGCATTGCCCAGCGGGTGTGCGTGATGAAGGCCGGGGAGATTGTCGAGCAGGCGGATTGCGAAACCCTGTTTTGCGCCCCCAAGCACCCTTACAGCCGCCTGCTGTTGGATGCAGAACCGGCAGGCATCGTCTTGAATCACGAGGTGCGCGACACGGTGTTGCAGGTGGATGACTTGAGCGTGCAGTTCCCGCTGGGCGGCGGACTGTTCCGGCGCAAGCAGTACCTGCAAGCCGTGGATGGCATCAGCCTGACGGTGCAGCGCGGCAAAACCTTGGGCATTGTCGGCGAGTCCGGCTCGGGCAAATCCACCCTGGGCCAGGCGATTTTGCGGCTGCTGGATTCCAGCGGCGCGATTCGCTTCCAGGGCGAGGCCCTCGAAGGCCTGACGCAAAAGCAGATGCAGCCGTGGCGCAAGCAGATGCAGGTGGTGTTCCAGGACCCGTTCGGCAGCCTCAGCCCACGGATGTCGGTGGCGCAGATCATCAGCGAAGGCCTGGAAGTGCATGCCCCGTGCAGCCTCAAGGACCGCGAAGCCCAGGTGATCCGCGTGCTGGAAGATGTGGGCCTGGACCCCGCCAGCCGGCATCGCTACCCCCATGAATTCTCCGGCGGCCAGCGCCAGCGCATCGCCATTGCCCGCGCGCTGATGCTCAAGCCGGCGTTGATCCTGCTGGACGAACCCACCTCGGCGCTGGACCGTACCGTGCAGAAACAGGTGGTCGCATTGCTGCTTGAGCTGCAGGAAAAATACGGCCTGACCTACCTGTTTATCAGCCATGACCTCGCCGTAGTGCGGGCCCTGGCCCACGACATGATCGTGATCAAGGACGGCAAGGTGGTGGAACGCGGGCCGAGCGATGAAGTGTTTGCCGCGCCTCAACACCCCTACACCCGGGAACTCCTCGCGGCGGCGCACCCATGAGCACCACCGGCAGCCTCAAGGATTACCAATACGTTCGTGGCCTGGCGATCCAGTCGTTGTTCGAGATCATCGAGCAGTCCAGCGAAGGCACCGTGATCGTCGACGGCGACGCGAATATCGTCTGGATGAACGAGCGCTACGCCAAGCGCTTCGGCCTGAAAAACGCCGACGACGCCATCGGCCAACCCTGCGAGCAGGTGATTTCCAACAGCCTGCTGCGCCAGGTGGTGCGCAATGACCAGCCGATTTTGCTGGACATCCAGGACACCCCCAAAGGCCCGCTGGTGGTGATGCGCCTGCCGATCCATGACGATGCGGGCAAGGTGATCGGAGCGATCGGGTTTGCACTGTTTGATGAGCTGCGCAACCTGTCGCCGCTGATCGAGCGCTACCTGAGCATGCAGCAGGAACTGGCGTCTACCCGTTCGCTGCTGAGGTCGCGGCAGAGCAAGTACAACTTCGCGCACTTTATCGGCACCAGCGCGGCCAGCCTGGAAGTCAAACGCCGGGCGCGGCGCAGTGCGAGTGCGGAATCGCCGGTGTTGCTGCTGGGGGAAACCGGCACCGGCAAGGAGCTGCTGGCCCAGGCGATTCACGGCGCCTCGCCCCGGGCACACAAGGCGTTTGTCAGCATCAACAGCGCGGCCATTCCTCATGATTTGCTGGAAGCTGAATTCTTCGGCACCGCACCGGGCGCGTTTACCGGCGCCGACCGCAAGGGCCGTCCCGGCAAGCTGCAAATTGCCCAGGGCGGCACGCTGTTCCTTGATGAGATCGGCGACATGCCCCTGCCGCTGCAAAGCAAATTGCTGCGGGTGTTGCAGGAGAAAGAGTTCGAGCCGGTGGGCTCCAACGAGATGATCCACAGCGATGTGCGGGTGATTGCCGCCACGTCGATGGACCTGGAAGCGGCGATCAAGCGCGGTGAGTTCCGGGCGGACCTGTATTACCGGCTGAATGTGCTGCCGATCCAGGTGCCGCCATTGCGCGCGCGGCTGGACGACTTGCCGGCGCTGAGCGAGGCGATTCTGGAGGAATTGCGCAGCCAGCATGAGCTGGATCGTGAGGCCCTGGCGTTATTGGCACAGCATGCGTGGCCGGGGAATATCCGCGAACTGCGCAATGTGCTGGAACGGGCGGCGTTGTTGAGTGATGACCTGGTGTTGAATGCCAGCGAAATTCGCGCAGCCATCGGGACGTTCAGCCCGGTAGAGCACAGTTCGGTAGAGACGGTTGAGGGCGAGCGTTTCAGCGCGGCCCGGGAGCGGTTTGATCGGCAGGTGATTGGGGCGGCGTTGAAGGCCTGTGAGGGGAATGTGGTGGAGGCGGCGAAGCGGCTGGGGCTTGGCCGGTCGACCTTGTACAAGAAGATGGTTGCCTTGGGCATCGCCTAATCTCCAAAAAGAGACACAATTCCAAATACAGAGAAAATCCAATGTGGGAGCGAGCTTGCTGTGGCGAGCGGGCTTGCCCCGCGCTGGGCTGCGAAGCAGCCCCATCAATCTGTGGTGAACCCGACGGGGGACAAGCCCCCTCACCACAGCAAGCCAGCTCCCACATTTGATCAGCGCCAGTCTCAATTCAGAGACAAATTCCGGAATCCACTCATCAAAATACAATATTACCCTTATATTTCAACAAGTTAACCACTTGGCACACATCTCGCTATAGCCCCTCCCCACAGCCTCACCCCCACAAAAATAACAATCAGATGGAGACACACCATGAGTGTGATCATTGCCCTCGCAGCCCTGGCGTTGCTGATGCTGGCCGCTTACCGCGGCTACAGCGTCATCCTGTTTGCCCCCATCGCCGCCCTCGGCGCCGTGCTGCTCACCGACCCTTCTGCCGTCGCTCCCGCTTTTACCGGGGTGTTCATGGAGAAAATGGTCGGCTTCCTCAAACTGTATTTTCCGGTGTTCCTGCTCGGCGCGGTGTTCGGCAAGCTGATCGAGATTTCCGGCTTCTCGCGCTCCATCGTCGCCGCGGCGATCCAGTTGCTCGGCACCCGCCAGGCGATGCTGGTGATCGTGCTGGTGTGCGCCCTGCTGACCTACGGCGGCGTGTCGCTGTTCGTGGTGGTGTTCGCGGTGTACCCGTTTGCCGCCGAGATGTTCCGCCAAAGCAATATCCCCAAGCGGCTGTTGCCGGCGACCATCGCCCTCGGTGCGTTCTCGTTCACCATGGACGCCCTGCCCGGCACGCCGCAGATCCAGAACATCATCCCCAGCACCTTCTTCAACACCACCGCCTGGGCCGCGCCGTGGCTGGGATTGATCGGCACGATCTTCGTGTTCTGCGTCGGCATGCTGTACCTGGCCCGCCAGCGCAACAAGGCCCAGCGCGCCGGTGAAGGCTATGGCACCAACCTGCGCAACGAGCCGGAAACCGCCGAAGATATCAAGCTGCCCAACCCGTGGATCGCCCTGTCGCCGCTGTTGCTGGTGGGCATCATGAACCTGCTGTTCACCCACTGGATTCCGCTGTGGTACGGCAAGACCCACACCCTCAGTCTGCCGGGCATGAGCGCGCCGGTACAAACCGAAGTCGCCAAACTGACGGCGATCTGGGCGGTGCAGGCGGCCTTGCTGGTGGGGATTATCGTGGTGCTGGTGTTCGGTTTCTCGGCGATTCGCAGCAAGCTCGCCGAGGGCAGCAAGAGCGCGGTCAGCGGTGCCCTGCTGGCGGCGATGAACACCGCGTCGGAATATGGGTTTGGTGCGGTGATCGCCTCCTTGCCGGGCTTCCTGGTGCTGGCGGACTGGCTCAAGGGCATCCCCAACCCGCTGGTCAACGAAGCGATTACCGTGACCCTGCTGGCCGGCATCACCGGTTCTGCCTCGGGCGGCATGAGCATCGCGCTGGCGGCCATGTCGGAGAGCTTTATTTCAGCGGCCCATGCGGCCAATATCCCCCTTGAAGTACTGCACCGGGTCGCGGCCATGGCCAGCGGCGGCATGGACACCCTGCCCCACAACGGCGCCGTGATCACGCTGCTGGCGGTGACCGGGCTGACCCACCGCGAAGCCTATAAAGATATTTTCGGCATCACGATCATCAAGACCCTCGCGGTGTTCGTGGTGATTGGTACTTTCTACGCCACCGGCATTGTGTGAGGTTGATATGACGACATTGAACGGCAAGACCGCCCTGGTCACCGGCTCCACCAGCGGCATCGGCCTGGGCATTGCCCTGAGCCTGGCCAAGGCCGGCGCCAACCTGATCCTCAACGGTTTCGGCGACGCCAGCGCGGTGATCGCCCAGGTGCAGGCCTTCGGCGGAAAAGTCGGGCATCACCCTGCCGACGTCAGCGACCCGGCGCAGATCGCCGAGATGATCGCCTACGCCGAGCGCGAGTTTGGCGGCATCGACATCCTGGTGAACAACGCCGGGATCCAGCACGTGGCGCCAGTGGATGAGTTTCCGGTGGAGCGCTGGGATTCGATCATTGCGATCAACCTGTCGTCGGTGTTCCACAGCACGCGCCTGAGCCTGCCGGGCATGAAGGCCAGGGGCTGGGGACGGATCGTGAATATCGCTTCGGTACATGGTCTGGTGGGTTCGGTGGGCAAGGCGGCCTATGTGGCGGCCAAGCACGGGGTGATCGGCCTGACCAAAGTGGTGGGCCTGGAAACGGCCCAGAGTAATGTCACCTGCAATGCCATTTGCCCGGGTTGGGTGTTGACGCCGCTGGTGCAGAAGCAGATTGATGATCGCATCGCGACCGGGGTGGACCCGCAACAGGCGCAGCATGATTTGCTGGCGGAGAAGCAGCCGTCGCTGGAATTCGTGACACCGCCACAACTGGGGGAACTGGTACTGTTCCTGTGCAGCGAAGCCGGCAGCCAGGTGCGCGGCGCGGCGTGGAATATCGACGGTGGCTGGCTGGCCCAATAAGTATTCATCAGTGACGCTTTTGTGGCGAGGGAGCTTGCTCCCGTTGGGCTGCGCAGCAGCCCCAAAACCTGCAACCGCGCTTTATCTGAAAGACCGCATGAGCATTGCTGGGGCGGCTTCGCCACCCAACGGGAGCAAGCTCCCTCGCCACATTTAGAGCATCTTTGCGGTCGACACATAACAAGAGGCCAATAATGTCCGAAATACTCTGGCAACCCTCCCCCGAACGCATCCATGCCACCCGGATGGACCAGTTCCGGCGCTTCATCAATGATCGCCATGCCTTGCAGATCAGCGATTACCCGGCCCTGCACCAGTGGAGCATCGACCAGCGCCCGGACTTCTGGCGGGCGATTGTCGAGTTCTTCGATGTGCAGTTCCGTACACCGCCCAGCGCAGTGCTGATTGAAGACGCCGAGATGCCCAGCGCTCAGTGGTTTCCCGGCGCCACCCTGAACTTTGCCGAACACTTGCTGCGCCGCCGCGATGATCACCCCGCCGTGGTCGCCCTCGGCGAAGACGGCCAGCGCGAGCAACTGAGCTACGCCGAACTGGCCCGCCACGTCGCCGGCCTGCAACGCAGCCTGCGGGCCGCCGGTGTGGGCGTGGGTGACCGGGTGGCCGCGTGCATGCCCAACACCTGGCAAACCCTGGTGGGCATGCTCGCCACGACCAGCCTCGGGGCCATCTGGTCGTGCTCTTCACCCGACTTCGGCACCCAGGGCGTGATCGACCGCTTCGGCCAGATCGAACCCAAGGTGCTGATCACCTGCGCCGGCTACCGCTACGCCGGTAAGGTCATCGACCAAAGCAGCAAGCTCAATGAAATCCTCGAACGGCTGCCGTCCCTGCAACAACTGATCATCGTGCCGTATGCCCGCCCGCAAGCGCGCCCCGAGGACTATCAAACCCAAGCCAGCGTCGCACTCTGGAGCGACTTCTACACCCCCGGCGGCGAGCCCGACTTCGTCGCCGTGCCTTTCGACCACCCGCTGTACATCCTGTATTCCAGCGGCACCACCGGCGTGCCCAAGTGCATCATCCACGGCACCGGCGGCGTGCTGCTCACCCACCTCAAGGAACACGGCCTGCACGCCGACCTGTCCCGGGACGACTGCCTGTTCTACTACACCACCTGCGGCTGGATGATGTGGAACTGGCTGGTGTCGGTGTTGGCCATCGGTGCCACGGCGGTGCTCTATGACGGTTCACCGTTTCACCCCGGGCCGGAACGCCTGATGGACCTGATCGATCAGGAGAAAATCAGCGTATTCGGCACCAGCCCGAAATTCCTCGCGACCCTGGAAAAAGCCGGGCTGCAACCGCGCCTGAGCCATGACC
Organism: Pseudomonas sp. ADAK13; assembly: GCF_012935715.1. Classification (NCBI taxonomy): domain Bacteria; kingdom Pseudomonadati; phylum Pseudomonadota; class Gammaproteobacteria; order Pseudomonadales; family Pseudomonadaceae; genus Pseudomonas; species Pseudomonas sp. ADAK13. Next base: position 5,143,830 of record NZ_CP052860.1, on the reverse strand, counting down.
TGGGCAGCCTCAAGGGCTTGATCTCCACGGGCTCGCCGCTGTCGCCCCAGAGCTACGATTACGTGTACCGCGAGATCAAGCCCGAACTGTGCCTGTCGTCGATGTCGGGCGGTACCGACATCGTCTCCTGCTTTGTGATCGGCAACCCGGTGCTGCCGGTGCGCCGTGGCGAGATGCAGTGCAAGAGCCTGGCGATGGCCATCGAAGTGTGGGACGACCAGGGCCACCCGCTGGTGGGCGAAAAAGGCGAGTTGGTGTGCACCCGACACTTCCCGGCGATGCCCATCGGCCTCTGGAATGACCCTGATCAGAAAAAACTGCGGGCCTCGTATTTCAGCCAGTTCCCCGGCGTGTGGGCCCAGGGCGACTACGCCGAACAACGGCCCAATGGCAGCCTGCTGATCCATGGTCGTTCAGACGCCGTGCTCAACCCCGGCGGCGTGCGCATCGGCACCGCGGAGATTTATCGCCAGGTAGAAAAGGTACCCCAGGTCCTGGAAAGCCTGGCCATCGGCCAACGCTGGCAGGACGACGTGCGGGTGGTGTTGTTTGTGCGCCTCAACGATGGCATCGAACTGGATGACGCCCTCGAGCAGCAGATCCGCCAGGTGATCCGCGCCAACACCACGCCACGCCATGTGCCGGCGAAGATTCTGGCGGTGACGGATATCCCGCGCACCATCAGCGGCAAGATCGTTGAATTGGCGGTGCGCAATGTGGTGCACGGCGAGGCGGTCAAGAACACCGACGCACTGGCGAACCCCGAAGCCCTGGAGCAATTCCGTGACCGTCGGGAGCTGGCAGAAAGATGAAACGTTTTAGCCCTTAAGCACTCATTTGAAGACAAAGCCCTCAAGCATGCTATTTTTCGAGGGTGGAAAGCCGATCCCCGCTCGCGGGATAATCGGCTTTTGTCATTCTTCAAGCGTTACGCGCAGGGCATTTACATGAACGTATCACCCACCGGCAGCGAGGCCGCGGCACTGATTGCGCGGCTGGACTGGGCACGAAGCCCCCTCGGTGACGCCATTGATTGGCCGCAAAGCCTCCGTACAGCCGTCGACATCGTGATTCATTCGCCGATGCCGATGCTGTTGCTGTGGGGCGCCGAACTCACCCAGATTTACAACGACGGCTTCGCCCTGCTGGCCGGCAACAAGCACCCGGCTGCCTTCGGCCAGCCCGCCGACCTGATCTGGCCGGAACTCAAGCCGTTCACCGACCCGATCTACAGCGCCGTCCTCACGGGCCAGGTGCGCACCTTCACCGAACAGCGTTTCGTGCTGCAACGCAACCACCGTGACACCGAGATCTGGCTCGACCTGACCTACAGCCCGATTCGTGACGAACGCGGCCAGGTCGCCGGGATCCTGATCACCGCGATCGAAACCAACGAGCGCCGGCGCATCGCCCTGGAACTCCAGCAGCGTACCGAAAACAGCCTCAAGGCCCAGCGCAACACCGAGCAGCGCCTGCAACTGGCCCTGGCCGCCACCGACGCCGTGGGCACCTGGGACTGGGACATCGGCGAAGACCGGTTTATCGCCGACGCGCATTTCGCCCAGTTGCACGGTGTAGACCCCTGCGATGCCGGCCTGCTGCCCATCAGCGACTACCTGCAAGGCGTGCACCCCGAAGACCGTGGCATGGTGGCCCGCAGCATCAAGCATTGCATCACCCACGGCACCGAATACGCCGAGGAATATCGCCTGCTGCAAGCCGGTGGCGAAGTGCGCTGGGTGTTTGCCCGGGGTCGCTGCTACAAGGACCACCATGGCCGCCCGGCGCGCTTTCTCGGCGCCGCTCTCGACCTGACGGAACGCAAGCACACCGAACAGGCCCTGCGCCAAAGCCAGACCGAGCTGCAGTTGATCATCAACGCCATGCCGGTGCTGATCGGCTATGTCGACCATGAGCAGCGCTTTCGCCTGAACAACAGCGCCTACCTGGACTGGTACGGCATGACCCCGCAGGAGCTGTACGGCAAGTCCATCCGCGAGGTGCTGGGGGATGAAGTCTATGCCGGGCGCGTCGACAAAATCGAAGCGGCGCTCAAGGGCAAGGCCTGCAGTTTTGTCACCGTCACGCCGCACCATGACGGGCGGCCGCGCCACGCGCTGATGAAATACCTGCCGCGTTTCAGCGCTGACGGATCGGTCAACGGTTTCTACATTTTTGTGATCGACGAGACCGAGCGCAAGCTCACCGAAGAAGCCCTGCGCCATCTGAACGAAAACCTCGAAGAGCGCGTCAGCCAGCGCACCCAGGCCCTGGCCGAAGCCAACCAGCGCCTGCAAAACGAGATGTTCGAGCGCGAGCGTGCCGAAGACGCCCTGCGCCATGCCCAGAAGATGGAAGCGGTCGGCCAGCTCACCGGCGGCATCGCCCATGACTTCAACAACATGCTCACCGGGATCATCGGCAGCCTGGACTTGATGCAACGCTACATCGCCGCCGGGCGCAGCGACGAGATCGGTCGCTTCACCGACGCCGCCGTGTCCTCGGCCCATCGCGCCGCCGCGCTGACCCACCGCCTGCTGGCCTTCTCTCGCCGCCAGTCGCTGGACCGCAAGCCGGTGGACCCAAACCAATTGGTGGCGTCCCTGGAAGACTTGTTCCGCCGCACCAAGGGCGCGCACATCGAACTCAAGGTGAACCTCGGCGCCGACGTGTGGCCGGTGAACACCGACGCCAGCCAGCTGGAAAACGCCCTGCTTAACCTGGTGATAAACGCCCGCGATGCAATGCCCGACGGCGGGCAATTGTGCATCGAGACCGCCAACAGCTACCTCGACGGCACCGACATCACCACCCTGGAGCCGGTCAAGGCCGGCGACTATGTGATGCTCGGCGTGAGCGACAACGGCGCCGGCATGACCGCCAAGATCCTCGCCAAGGCCTTCGACCCGTTCTTCACCACCAAACCCATCGGCCAGGGCACCGGCCTTGGGTTGTCGATGATCTATGGCTTTGCCCAGCAGTCCGGCGGCCACGTCACCATTGAAAGCCAGCCTGGCCAGGGCACCTGCGTGCGCCTGTACCTGCCGCGCCTGCATGGCACCGCGCTGGAAAGAACCGCGCCCGCCAGCCAGGCCGAAGCCCCGGTGGCGCTGGCGGGTGAAGCGGTGGTGGTGGTCGAGGACGACCCGGCAGTGCGGATGCTGGTGGTGAATGTACTGGATGAACTGGGCTACACCGCCCATCAGGCGGCGGATGCACGGGCGGCGTTGCCGTTACTGGAATCCGATCTGCGCGTGGACTTGCTGGTGACCGACGTGGGCCTGCCCGGGATGAATGGCCGGCAACTGGCGGAGATTGCACGGCAGCACCGGCCCGAACTCAAAGTGCTGTTCATGACCGGTTACGCCGAGAAAGCCGCCGAGCGCCAAGGGTTCCTGGAGGAAGGCATGGACATGGTGGCCAAGCCGTTTTCGATTGACCTGCTGGCTAACAAAATCCGCAGCATGATCAGCTCAGAGGCCTGACTTCAGGCATAATCGCGCGCCGTTTCACATCAGGACCGATCAATGAAAGCCCAAGCCCGTCACATTCTGGTGAAAACCAGCGAGGAAGCCGAACAGCTCAAGCAGCGTATTGCCAAGGGCGAAGCGTTTGATGTGTTGGCCAAGAAGTACTCCACCTGCCCTTCCGCCAAGCGCGGCGGTGATCTGGGTGAAGTGCGGCCGGGTCAGATGGTGGGGGTGATTGATGCGGTGATCTTCAAAAAGCCCGTGAAGGTGGTTCACGGACCGATCAAGAGCAAGTTCGGGTATCACCTGGTGCAGGTGTTTTACCGGGATTGAGGGGCTTGTTGTGGCGAGGGAGCTTGCTCCCGCTGGGCTGCGTAGCGGCCCCAAAAAAGCCGGGAGCGCTTCGCACTCCAGCGGGAGCAAGCTCCCTCACCACAATAGATGGCGTTAGTCTCGGGGAATCAGTGCACCCGGTACTTGAATGACCCGGCTCGCCAGGCGATGCCCGGCCAAGGCTGCATCCTGCGGCGAGCCGCCCTTGAGCCGGCTGGCCAGGTACGCCGCACTGAATGAATCCCCCGCCGCCGTGGTGTCGACCACCTTCTCCACCACCAACGCCGGCACCTCGAATCGCTCATCCTCACAACGAATCAGGCAAGCATCCGCGCCCCGCTTGAGCACCACCTCGGCAATCGTCGGGTACGCCGCAAATACCTGTTCGCTGTCCTCATAGCCAAACAACGCCCGCTCGTCATCTTCGGTCAACAGGGCGATATCCACCTCGGCCAACACCGTGTGATACGCCGCACGCGCCGCTTCTAGACTGGCCCATAAACGTGGCCGGTAGTTGTTGTCGAACACCACTTTTCCCCCGCGCTTACGGGTTTCGATCAGGGTTTCCAGCAGCCGCTCACGGCCCACCTCGCCCAACACCGCCAGGGTGATGCCGCTGAAATACACCACGTCATACCCCGGCAACGCGGCCAGAATCGGCTCGGCCGCCGGTGTGGTGAAGCAGTCGCGTACCGCCGCTTCGTTGCGCCAGTAGAGGAATTTGCGCTCGCCCTTGGCGTCGGTCTGGATGCAGTACAAACCCGGCAAGCGCCCGGGCAAGCGCTGGACCATACCCACGCCCAGGCCTTCCTCAGCCCAGTGCTTGCACATGGCGTCGCTGAAGCTGTCATCGCCCAGGGCGGTGACGTAGTCGACGGTGCTCGGCTCACCCAGTTCGCGGCGCAGGTAGACGGCGGCGTTCAGGGTGTCGCCGCCGAAGCTTTGTTGCAGGCTGCCGTCGGCGCGGTGTTGCAGTTCGATCATGCATTCGCCGATGAGGGCGATGCGGGGTTTTGTGTTCATGCCTGGGGTCTCTCGATGTACTTGAGGGCCTCATCGCGGGCAAGCCCGGCTCCCACAGTTGACCGTGTTGTACCTGAAGGAACACGGTCGATGTGGGAGCTGGCTTGCCTGCGATGGGCGCGACTCGGTCTAGAAGCAGGTATGCAGGCTTTCGATCACTTGCAGCTGCTCATCCACCAAATTACCCACTTGCCACTTGTCGAACGTCAGGCACGGGTGGGAAGTACCAAAGGAGATGATGTCGCCAATACGCAACTCGACCCCCGGCGCCACCACCATGAATGCATGCTGGTCCATCACGGCGGTGACCTTGCACGCGGTCACGTCATCCCCCACCGCCGGCAACACGCCGGCCTTGTAGCGTTTGAGCGGCACCGGCAGGCCAGCGTCGTAGGCAACATCGCGCTTGCCGAGGGCGATCACGGCAAAACCAGGCTCCGGCAACGACTGTACATGGGCCCAGACTTCCAGCGCGGGGCGCAGGCCTTCGTTGAGGTCGCTGCGACGGTCGAGTACGCAGCATTGCGCTTCTTTGTAGATGCCGTGGTCGTGGGCCACGTAGCTGCCCGGGCGCAATACGCTGAGGAAGCGGCCGGCGGCGTTCTGGGCTTCGAAGGACTCGGCGATCAGGTCGTACCAGGCCGAGCCCGAGGCGGTGATGATCGGCTTGCCGAGGTCGAAGGCGCCGCTGTTTTGCAGGTCGACGGCCAGGCGCACCAGGGAAGCGGCGAATTCGCGGATGCCGCTGATAGCGTGTTCGCCGTGGATCACCCCTTCGTAGCCTTCAATGCCGGTGAGGGCCAGCGCAGGCTGGGCCTTGATCGCCCTGGCCAGGTCGAGCACCTCCTGTTCGCTGCGGCAACCGCAACGCCCGCCGACCACACCGTATTCGATCATCACGTTCAGGCGCAGGCCACGAGCGGCGAAGAATGCGCCCAGGTCGGCGACGTTGTCCGGGTGGTCGACCATGCAGTGGAAGTCGAATTCCGGGTCGGCCAGCAGGTCGGCAATCAGCGCCATGTTCGGCGCGCCCACCAGTTGGTTGGCCATCAATACCCGGCGAACACCACCGGCATACGCGGCGCGGGTCTGCACGGCGTTGGCCAGGGTGATGCCCCAGGCGCCCTGTTCGATCTGACGCTGGAACAGGGCCGGCATCATGCTGGTCTTGCCGTGGGGCGCCAGTTGCGCGCCGCTGTTGCTGACGAATGCCTGCATCCAGCGGATGTTGTGTTCCAGGGCATCACGGTGCAGCACCAGGGCCGGCAGGCTGACGTCACGCACCAGATGCGCACCGACTTCGGCGGCGCCTTTTTCAACGGCATTGAAGGCAGACATAAGGGTTTCCTATTCGTTGATGCGACGGGCCAGGTTGTTCGCGCTGTCGATCAGCACCCGGCGATAGTCGTTGTAGTTTTTGATGGCATCGGCCCGTGGGGCCACGATGCACAGGGTCGCAATGCTGATGCCTTGGGCGTCCCGCACCGGGGCGGCAAAGCAATGGGTAAAGGTGTCGGCAACGCTGTCGAAGGAGAAAAATCCGTCGAGGGTGGCCTGACGAATTTGCCCGAGGAAGGTTTCCAGAGGCAGACGCTGACCGTCCGGGAGGATGAAATCGTCGTAGTCAATCAGGTCGATGATTTGCTGGTCGCTCAGGTGGCCCAACAGCAGGCGGCCGGAGGCGGTCCAGGGGATTGGGGCGTTCTCGCCGATGTCGGAGGAAATGCGGAAATGCCGCTCGCCTTCGCGCATCAGGGCCACGGTGTATTTGCGCCCGTTGAGCAGGCACATCTGGGCGGTTTCGTGGGTCTGGCTGACGATTTCCTGCAGGGCGTGGTCGGCTTCGCGAGTCAGGTCGAAATGACGCAGGTGGGCCTGGCCGAGGAAGTACAGTTGACGGCCGAGGTAGACGTGACCGTCCTTGCCCACGGTTTCGAGGATGCGCCGCTCCAGCAACGAGGCCACCAGTTCGTAGACCGTGGACTTGGGGCTGCCAATGCCGCTGGCGATATCATTCGGGCGCAGGGGTTGGCCGATTTCCTTGAGGAAATCGAGGATATCGAACGCCCGGTCGAGGCCTTTGGCGCGGCGTTTGATGGTGTCTTCGGTCATGGCAGTTTCGGGTCCCGTCAAATTTAAAGGCACGTAAAGAACTCTGTGGCGAGGGGGCTTGTCCCCCGTTGGAGTGCGCAGCGCTCCCGCTTTTTTGGGGCCGCTTCGCAGCCCAACGGGGGACAAGCCCCCTCGCCACAAAGGCACCACCACAGGTCAAAGGTGTGGCGCAGCATTTAGCCTTTTTTCTTGTAGGCCACGCAATCGATCTCCACCTTGCAGTCGACCATCATGTTCGCCTGCACACACGCCCGCGCCGGAGCATGTTCCGGGTTGAAGTATTCGCCGAACACTTTATTGAAACTCCAGAAATCCCGTGGGTCTTCCAGCCACACACCCACGCGCACCACATCTTCCAGCGCGTAGCCGGCTTCTTCGAGAATCGCCACCACGTTGCGCATGGTCTGGTGCGTCTGCTCGACGATCCCGCCGGTGATGATTTCACCATCCACCGCCGGCACCTGGCCCGACACGTACAACCAGCCGTCCGCTTCCACCGCGCGGGCGAAAGGACGAGGCTGGCCACCGCCTGCGGTGGCGCCGGTGCCGTAACGAGTAATGCTCATAATGGATCTCCTGAAACGAGTGAATTAAAAACGAATGTTCTTGAGAAATTCCGCCAGTCGCGGCGATTGCGGACGTTCGAAGATGTCTTTCGGCGGCCCCTGTTCTTCAATTCGGCCCTGGTTCATGAAGACGATCTTGTCCGAGACTTCATAGGCAAAGCGCATTTCGTGGGTGACCAGCAACATGGTCATGCCCTCCTCCGCCAACCCCTTGATCACGCTGAGCACTTCGCCCACCAGTTCCGGGTCGAGGGCCGAGGTGACTTCGTCGAACAGCATCAGGCTTGGGTTCATCGCAATCGCCCGGGCAATCGCCACGCGCTGTTGCTGGCCGCCCGACAATTGGCCCGGGAAGTGATTGCGCCGCTCCAGCAGGCCGACACGGTCCAGCCATTTTTCCGCCAGCGCCACCGCCTCGTCCTTGCCCATCTTCTTGACCTTGAGCAGGCCCAGGGTGACGTTCTGCAACGCGGTCAAATGCGGGAACAGGTTGAACTGCTGGAACGCCATGCCCGTCATCGCGCGGTGCTGGGAAATCACCCGTTCCGGATGGCGCACGCGCTTGCCGCCGACGTCGCTGTAGCCAATGGATTCGCCGTCGAGGGTGATCTGGCCGCCCTGGAATTCTTCCAGCAGGTTGACGCAACGCAGCAGCGTGGTCTTGCCCGAACCGCTGGAGCCGATCAACGTCACGACGTTGCCGCGCTGCATGCTCAGGTCGACGCCCTTGAGCACTTCCACCGGGCCGTACTGTTTACGCAGGCCGCGAATGTTCAGCAGTGGCTGGCTTTCTTTTGAGAGTTGGTTCATGGCAACGCCACCCGCTTTTCAATGTAACGCCCCAACAATTCGATGGCGTAGTTGATGACAAAAAACATAAAGCCTGCGAACAGGTAGAACTCCAGGGTCATGAACGTCCGGGCGATGACCTGTTGGGTGCTGAGCAGCAATTCGGCCACGCCGATCACCGACAGCAAGGTGGAAGCCTTGACGATTTCCGTGGACGAGTTGACCCAGGTCGGCAGGATCTGCCGCAACGCCTGAGGCAGCAGCACATAGCCCAGGGACTGGTAGAACGTCAGGCCGATGGCCTTGCCCGCTTCCAGTTGCCCTTTGGGAATGGCTTGCAGCGCACCGCGCACAATCTCGGACACGTGAGAACCGCAGAACAGCGTCAGGCCCACGGCACCGGCCTGGAACGCGGTGATCTGCCAGCCAAGCGCCGGCAGCATGTAGAAGCATGCCAACACCAGCACAAACACCGGCGTACCGCGGATCAGGTCGACGTACAGGCGAAACGGCGCGCGCATCCAGAATTTGCCGTAGGTCAGGATCAACCCGGCAACGATGCCGATCAGGGTGCCGAAGATAATGGCCAGGGCCGAGCAATAGACGCTGGTCTGGAACCCCGCCCAGAGGGTTTCCCGGGCGATCCACAACTCATGCAGCCAGCTGGGGGATTCGTACATGGGCGCTCCTTAGCGGCGAATCGCCAAACGCTGTTCCAGGTAACGGAGCAGCATGGCAATGAGGTAACAGGCAGCCACGTAGAGCGCGGTCGTGACCATCCAGGTTTCAATCACCCGGTAGCTTTCGACGTTGATCTTGCGGGCGTAATAGGTCAGCTCCGGCACCGCGATCGCGGCCGCCAGGGAGGTGTCCTTGAACAGCGAGATGAAGTTGTTCGACAGCGCCGGCAGCACGTTGCGCAGCATCACCGGCACGGTGATGTACGCGCGGATGCGCCATTCGCCCAGGCCGATGGCCAGGCCCGCTTCACGCAACCCCTTGGGAATGTTCAAGAGGCCTGCGCGGAATACTTCGGTCAGGTAGGCACCGGCGTACAGCGACAGCGTGATGATGAACGAGGGGATCTTGTCCAGCCGGATACCCAGGCTCGGCAAGGCGAAGTAGATCAACAGGATCAGCACCAGGATCGGGGTGTTGCGGATCACCGTCACATACACCGAGGCCACGATGCGTAGCGCGCGGTGTTTGGACAGCATGGCAAACGCCATCAACAGGCCGATCACGCAACCGATGGCGATGGACAGCAGTGCCAGTTCAAGGCCGAGGCCGAGCCCCGCCAGCAAGCTGGGGAAGTCGCGCCACACAGCGGCAAAGTTCAACTGATAGTTCATGGTCGGCAGTACCTGATTGGGGCGCCGTCAGCGACGCCCCAGTGTTTACGAATTACTTGAACTCAACCGGGAAACCGATCGCAGGCTCTGGCAGATCCACACCGAACCATTGCTTGAACGAGGCCTTGTACATCGGGAATTCCACGCCGGTCATGGCTTCATGCAGCGCGGTGTTGACGAAGTTCAGCCAGTCCTGATCGCCACGCTTGACGGCGCACGCGTAGGTCTGCGGGCTCCAGGCGTAGCTCGGGCTGCGGTAGCGACCCGGGTTTTGCACCATCAGGTACTTGACCGAGGACTGGTCGGTGGCGGCGGTGTCGGCACGGCCGGAGTTCACGGCCTGGTACATCAGGTCGACGCTGTCGTACTGGTCGACCTTGGCTTTAGGCAATGCCTGGTGCACCAGCTCTTCGGCGTAGACGTTCTGCAGCACGGCCACGGTGACGTCGCTGCCTGCGGCTTGCAGGTCTTCGATTTCCTTGTACTTGCTGTTGGCCGGCAGCAACAGGCCCACGCCTTCGCGGTAGTACGGCAGGGTGAAGGCCACTTGCTGCGCACGGCTGGCGGTGACGGTGATGAACTGGCAGCTCATGTCGACCTTGTCGGTCAACAGGTTGGGAATCCGGGCGTCGGAGGACTGCACCACGTACTCGACTTTGCTCGGGTCGTTGAACAGCCCCTTGGCGACGATGTGGCCGATGTCGATATCAAAACCCTGCAACTTGCCATCCGCTCCCTGGAAGTGCCACGGCGCATTGGTACTGCCTGTACCCACGATCAGGTGCCCACGCTTGAGCACCGTATCGAGCTTGCTGTCCGCCGCTTGCACTACGCTTGCGAGGGAAGCCGATGCGGCGAAGAGAAAAACACACGCTTTAAACACGGAAGGTCGGTGATGCATGACAAGCACTCCAGGAGTTGTGTATTCCGCTATACCGGAACTTAGTATGTAACAACGGAATAGACAGCAGAAAGTGTGCCACACGCAGTAACAGAAAAATATTTCGGGATTAATTTCTTTTAAAATCAATTAGATAAATTTTTATCGGCGATGAGGCGCTGGGCTAGTCGTTGCAATCAGATTGCTACCGTTGGCCACACACCGGGGTGACAGGCCACATTTGGGTGCGGGAGCAGCGCGTTACCGTGCACGAAAGCGGTGCGATGGCCGAATGGAAATATCCCGTGGCTGGGCTAGCCTTTGCAGGTGATCCGCCCCCAAGGAATGCGCTCAGATGAAGATCAGTCTTGTGCTTATGGTGTTGTCGCTGGTGTTTGCCAGCCAGGTGTTTGCCAAGGATGACCGGCGCGAATGCAAGGCCGAGCTGGTCAAGCTCAAGGCGGCGTTCAGTACGAACTACACCACCCAGAATCATCATGGTTATCGCCGGGCGAAGGACGCCAAGGAACAGGGCGACTATAAGCAGTGCGTGGGGTTGGCGAAGAAGGCTCGGGAACGGGCGCAGCGTTGAAAGCCTTGGGGCTGCTGCGCAGCCCAACGGGGGACAAGCCCCCTCACCACAAAAGCGGATTGCTGCAGGGGACCTGTTAGTTTTGACAGTAGACCGTTTTGATCGCCGGGTTTAGCGTGGGCCTTGCCCTTTTGCCAAGGAGATCATCATGGGAATTGCAACGGCGGTGATTGCCAATGCCGAGGAATATCAGCAAGTGCTCGCGTCGCATGAGACGGTGTTCATGTTGTTTGTCTCGCAGCATTGCCCGGCCTGCGGTCAGGCCGGGCCACTGTTTGAGCAGATTGCCGGAAAATATGGCAGCACCGTGAAAAGCCTGGTGCTCGATACGGCCCAAACCCCCAGGCACCCGGATGTGACTGGCACACCCACCCTGCTGGTGTTCCGGAATGGCCGAATGATCGAGAAGCTGAAGGGGTTCGACGAAAAAATTCTGAGCGAGACGTTCGCCAAGACCAGAATCAGTCCTCCAACATCAACCGCGCCGTACCCGACACCCGAATCGACGCACCCCGCTGCGCGGTGATCTGCGCTTGCAAGCGTGAGCGACTGCCCATGTCCTCGCCCTGGATGAAGTCGATACGGCCGTTGTGCGGCCAGCCCAGGTCCCGCAGGTAGCCGGCAAATGCGGCGGCAGCGGAGCCCGTGGCCGGGTCTTCGTACACACCGCCCACCGCGAACGGGTTGCGGGTGTGAAACAGCGTCGGGCTTTCAGCGAACACCAGCACCACGGTGCCCAAGCCGGCGTCGGTCATGTAGCGGCGACCGGCCTCCAGCTCATAGTGCATCTGGCTGAGCCTGGCGCGGCTGTCGAGGGCCAGCACCAGGTGGTCGATACCGCCATGGATGATAGCCGGCGGGATGTTCGGGTCCAGGTCGTTGCGGGTGTAGCCGAACAACCTCAGGCCCGCGTCCACCAGCGCATCGTTTGCCGGTGCACTGCGGGTTGGCGGGGATTGCAAGGCCGCTTCGATCAGGTCGCCCTGGCTGCGGCCACTGACAGAAATATCGCCATTGTTCAACGTCAGGTGGAATTCGCCGTCGCCCAGCGCCAGGCTCAGGGCTGCGCCGAGGGCAATGGTGGCGTGCCCGCAGAAGGCGACTTCGGCCTGAGGCGCGAAGTAACGCACGCGCCAGCCATCGTCCTGCGGGCAGGCGAATACGGTTTCCGAAAACCCGACTTCGTGAGCGATACGCTGCATCTCTGCGGCTTCCGGCAAGTGGTCACCGATCCATACGCCGGCCGGGTTACCGCCCTGGTTGCCATCACAGAATGCAGAAATCTTAAGCACGTCCAAAGTCATTCGGGTAACCCTTCCTTAACGGTTCAGTGAGCGGCGATGCTATCCAAAGGCCAGCCCAGCGTCGAATGAAATCCACCCGCTACAGCCGTGCCAGCAGCACCTGCGTAACCCGCCGTTCCTCCACTGCGGCCACGGTCAGGCGCCAGCCTTCATGTTCCAGGCTATCGCCCACCACCGGCAGGCGATCCAGCAGGCTCATCACCAACCCGGCCAGGGTCTGGTAATCCTCCGTGGCCACGGCCTTGAAGCCGGTACGCTGGCGGATCAGGTTGAGGTTCAACGCACCGTTGACCCGGAAACCGCCCGCCTCCTCGACGATATCCGGCCCTTCGACTTCGCTTGCATCCGGCAACTCACCGGCGATGGATTCCAGGATGTCGGTCATGCTCAACACCCCGATAAAGTCGCCAAATTCGTTGATAACGAAGGCAATGTGGGTCGACTCCTGGCGCATCTGCTCCAGGGCGTTGAGGATCGAAAAACTCTCCAGCAGGTTGATCGCCCGGCGTGCCAGGTGCTCCAGGTTCGGCTCGTTACCGGCCAGGTATTCCTTGAGCAACTCCTTCTTGTGCACAAAACCCAATGGCTCGTCGACATTACCGTTGCGGATCAAGGGCAGACGCGAGTAAGACGAATGCATCAGTTTCAGGCGGATAGTGTCGGGATCGTCCGACAGATCGATAGAGTCCACCTTCGCCCGAGGCGTCATCAGCGTACGGATCGGGCGTTCAGCCAGTTGCAGCACGCCACTGATCATCACCCGCTCGCGCCGGTCGAACAGCGGCCCGCCGCTGGCATCGGGGTTGTCCAGCAGGTCGGCGACCTCTTCGCCTACCTCCTCCACTGCCAAATTACGCCCGCCGAGCAAACGCATCACCGCATGGGCCGTACGCTCACGCCTCGGCAGCGTGCCCTGGGCCGACTTCTTGCGGCGCGACCGGGCGATCTGGTTGAACACCTCGATCAAAATCGAGAAACCAATGGCCGCGTACAGATAACCCTTCGGAATATGGAAACCCAGGCCTTCGGCGGTCAGGGCAAAACCGATCATCATCAGGAAGCCCAGGCACAGCATGATCACCGTCGGGTGGGCGTTGACGAAACGGGTCAGCGGCTTGCTGGCAATGATCATCAGGCCGATGGAAATGATCACCGCGATCATCATCACTGCCAGCTCATCCACCATGCCCACGGCGGTAATCACCGCGTCGAGGGAGAACACCGCGTCCAGCACCACAATCTGCGCAACGATCGGCCAGAACATCGCATAAGCCACGTTGCCAGTGCGCTGAGCCACATGCCCCTCAAGGCGCTCATGCAATTCCATGGTGGCCTTGAACAACAGGAACACACCACCAAACAGCATGATCAAGTCACGGCCCGAGAAGCTCTTGTCGAACACCTCGAACAAGGGCTGGGTCAGGGTCACCAACCACGAAATACTCGCCAGCAAGCCCAGGCGCATCAGCAATGCCAGGGACAAACCGATCAGACGCGCACGGTCACGCTGCTCCGGCGGCAGCTTGTCCGCCAGGATCGCGATAAACACCAGGTTGTCGATGCCCAGCACCAGCTCCAGCACAATCAAAGTCAACAGGCCGAGCCAGGCCGTTGGATCCGCTAACCATTCCATTTTTCAGTATCTCTTCAAGTTTTTCAGAATGCCGGGCACGGCAACGCACGGTCGAGGGACCGGGTAAGGGTAGGCAATTGGAATAAGGGGTGCTTGGCGTTGAGGCAGGCGATCAGCGGGAACGGCGGCAGTGAATGTCTTGGGGAAAGACGACTGGGAGGCTCCGAGAGGGTGTTCATGTAGGTCCTGTTATGGAAAAAGGACTTGAATCGTACAGGCGAAACGGGAATTTCCTACAATCTAAAATTATTACAAGATCTGTAACAGGTAAGGTGTCGACGATTGTCCTGCATGGGTTGAAGGGCCTCTACATCCAGGCCCTCTCACTTCAACCCTTCACACCCAGTCCAACCAATCGATAGACTTAATAAGTTTTCTGCCGAGCAGAAACTCCTCATCGATCGTTCCCACGCTCTGCGTGGGAATGCATACCGTGACGCTCCGCGTCACCCTCGCGCCGGACTTCAGCCAGGCTTGTAGCATCAAGCTTTATCGTCGGGCAGATCCACACGATCTTGCTGCTCTTCACTGATCAGGTATTCAAGAAACGCGGTATACGTCGGCCATGAATCCGGCGCAGTCAACAAGGCCTCCCTACCAAGGCGACACACATCCACGTCGTCACACCAAATCACCCGACCGCCTCCGCCTGAGCAATCCATCACGATCAAACTGGCCGGCGGCTGGGCTAATACCAAAAACTGCCGCGCAAGCTCGGCACGCTCTCGAAGACGTCTGGTTTCATCCAGGACATTCGGCGCAAGCGACCACCCTATCGCGTGCAAGGGCAAAACGTAGATTCCAGAGCCATCGAAGAACTCGGCAGCCTCACGAAAATCATCCGCAAGCGCCAGGCCAAGCTGGCTCTGCACCTCATCAAGAAACCCAGGCTCAACGGCGCGCGCGCCATTCAAAAGCAAACATTGCTGCCGGATCATTGCCAACGTGGACATCAACACCCGCCCTCTCGTCTAGAGATTTGCCCGCGTGCCAAGAAAGCGCAGATAGCGCCCATCCTCGTTCTCAAAGATCTCGGCCCCTGCGCCCATGTATGCCCGCATCAATTCATCGGCGGCCTGGTCATCATGGCCTTGATCCAGCAAAACCTGCCCCAGGCGCAAATGTAAAAACGGATTTCCGAGACCGCCCGGACAGGTCATCGCATAGTCCAAGGCATCCCGGGCTGAGCCGTTGAATCCGGATAAAAAGCATGCATCAGCGATGGCCGCCAATACCCAGGTGGAGGCTTCCCAGTTATTTTGCGGTCCGGGGATCAAGATCCAGGCCTTGTTGTATTGCTCGATGGCCTCTTCATAGCGGCCTTCATCGGCCAATTGATCACCTGCACTGCATAGCGACTGGATCTCTCCGTGCAGCGACGACGCAAGCTCAGTGGTCATGAGGACTCCTCCAGAGATCCATCTGCATCCCAGAACGACCACACCCCAACTTCCTGGCCACGCTCATAAGCGCCCTGCGCCGCCACCCGTCCATTGGCGTGGTAGTCCCGCCAATCGCCGTGTTCGGCACCGTCCACGTAATTCCCCTCGGAAGCCAGGTTGCCGTTTGGGTGGTAGGCGCGAAAAAGCCCATGCCGAATCCATTGCGTGCCGTCGTCGGACAGGTAACGCGAATACCTGAATCGAACCTCTCCGGTCTCGTAGGGAATTTCCGCTATGTGTAACGCGTTTGGTTTTTCGTCCATGGCAAACCTGCTGCGGTATGTTGATGTGCTTTCAGACTCTGTTGAGAAAACTGACTTTAGCCGGCGTTGTACCTTTATGCCCGTTATTCAGAACGGCCCCTTCGTCATCACCCGCTCATCAATAAAAACTGGCCGCCAGGCTTGCAGGGCTGAGCCACAACACGGAAAACCCGGCGAGCACTGCAAATACCGCCGGTTTAATCAAACGAACTGCCATGGAAATACCTCCTGTAGGAGCAAGCAGTAAGCGGCGCCATCAGTGAGTTGAGGTTTTAAACTTTGCAAACGCATCCAGATAAGCCGCCTTCAACCCCACACTGACGGCATCGAGGGTAGCTGAATTGAAAGCCACTTTATCCCGCTGAATAAGCGTCTGGCCTGCGCCTTTTATCTTGATTCGTGAATGCCCGGCATATTTGACACCGCCGATATAAACCGAAAGTTCTACATCAGCCGCATAGTATTCGGGATCACTCCAGGTTTTTACGAAAACCCGATCAATCTCGACCCGGGCTTTAATGGACGATGCCGAATCAGACCCTATAGCCCGCTTGGTAAAGCCAACCCAATCATCAACAGGAACATTGGCCATCCCCTCGTAGAGGCTGACGATTTCGTGGTTCGCGGCATGCCATACAATCTTGCTTCGCTCAGTACAGGGCCCACAACGCTCGTAGCCTGAAACCCCGACAATATCCGACTGAACAGCACTGTTCTTAATGCTGGCCAACTCCGCGTCAGAGGTATAAGAAGCGAAGTGCAACTGGTTGGTGACGCAACCACCCAGCATCAATAAAACAACGATCAGCAACCCTGCTTTCATACTAAATCCCTAGAAAAAACCACTGCATTAAGAATGTCGCGCCTACAGAGGGCCGCGGGCCACACCCTGCCCAAACCGATAAATCGCCAGGCAATACCCAATCAACGCCACTGCCGCCAACAACCCGCCCGCCGCACCTATCCAGGCAAACCCAAAGTGGCTGCCGACCCAACTGCCCATCAGCGCCCCACCGCCAATGCCGATGTTGTAGATCCCGGAAAACATCGCCATCGCCACATCCGTCGCATCCGGCGCCAGCACCAACACTTTGGATTGCAGCGCCAGGCCAAAGCCCATGATGGCCATGCCCCAGAACACGCTCAGGGTCACCAGATACGACACCTCGCCACTCAACGGCAGCAACAACGCCAGGCACAGCGCGAGGATGGTCACCGCGCTGATCAGGAAACGATGGGGGTTAAAGCGGTGCACCAGGCTGAACAGCAACGAACCGATGATGCCCGCTCCACCGAATACCAGCAGGATCAGGGTCACGGTGTTGCCACTCATACCGGCAACGCCTTCAACAAACGGCTCAACATAGCTGTAGGCGGTGAATTGCGCCGTCACCACCATCGCCGTCAGCACATACAGCGCCACCAGCGCGGGGCGTTTGAACAGCAGCGGCAGGCTGCGCAACGAACCGGAGTTCTGGCTCGGCAGCAGCGGCAAGGTGCGCGCCAGCCAGAACACCAGCCCGGCCGCAAACGCGCCGATCACCAGAAACGTGGTGCGCCAGCCCATGGCTTCGCCCAGCAAGCGGCCGAGCGGGATACCCAGCACCATCGCCAGCGAAGTACCGGTAGCCAGCAGACCAAGGGCCTGCACCTGCTTGCCCTCCGGCGCCAGGCGCACCGCGAGGGACGCCGTGATCGACCAGAACAGCGCATGGGACAACGCAATACCCACCCGGCTGAGCATCAAAATGCCAAAACTGGTGGCCACACTGGACAGGATATGGCTGGCGATAAACATGCCGAACAGCACGATCAGCAGCCTGCGCCGCTCGACGTTGCGGGTCAGCAGCATCACCGGCAGCGAGGTCAGGGACACGATCCACGCATAGATGGTCAGCATCAGGCCGACGCTGGCGATGGGCATGTCGAAGCTCGCGCCGATGGCACTCAGCAGGCCGACCGGCACAAATTCGGTGGTATTGAAAACGAAGGCGGCCAACGCGAGGGCGAAGACCGGTTGCCAGTTGGCTTGAGGTGTTGCGGCGGAAATGCTCATTTACAGGTCGTCGTACTCGTTTGCGCGCAGATCAAGCCGGCCCGATGCCGGCCCTTGAGCCGCGCGCAAAAAATAGTAACACGACGGTTCAGGGATCGACCTGTCCCATCAGCTCCGGAATCGATTCCGGACGCTTGGCATAACGCTGGGCCAGGGCGGCACACACCATCAACTGGATCTGGTGAAACAGCATCAGCGGCAGGATCAGCACGCCCATGGTCGCCCCGGCGAACAGCACCTGGGCCATGGGCACACCGGTGGCCAGGCTCTTCTTGGAGCCGCAGAACAAAATGGTGATGCGGTCTTCCTGGCTGAACCCGAACGCCTTGCCCAGCACGGTGGACGCCACCAGCACCAGCCCCAGCAACACACAGCAGGCCACCACGAGGCCACCCAGCTCCCACAGCGGAATCTGGTGCCAGATGCCTTCGTTGACCGCTTCGCTGAACGCGCCGTAGACCACCAGCAGGATCGAGCCCTGGTCGACGAACTTCAGCCAGGATTTGTTGCGCCCTACCCACTCGCCGATCCAGCGGCGGGCGATTTGCCCGGCGACGAACGGCAGCAGCAGTTGCACGCTGATCTTCAGAATCGCGTCGACCGTCGAGCCGCCGTCGCCGTGCACGTTAAGCAACAAGGTCACCAGCAACGGCGTGAGGAAGATCCCGAACAGGCTCGACGCCGCCGCACTGCAAATCGCCGCCGGGATGTTGCCCCGGGCCAGGGACGTAAAGGCAATCGCCGACTGCACCGTGGCAGGCAATGCACACAGATAGAGCATGCCCATGTACAGGTCTTTGCCGATCAGCGGCGACAACACCGGCTTGAGCGCCAGGCCCAGCAGCGGGAACAGCACGAAGGTCAGGCTGAACACCAGCAGGTGCAGGCGCCAGTGGCCGGCACCGGCGACGATGGCCTGGCGCGACAGTTTGGCGCCGTGCAGGAAAAACAGTAGCGCGATGGCCAGGTTGGTCACCCAGCCGAAGGCCACGGCGGTCTGGCCGCTGGCGGGCAGCAGGGACGCGAGGATCACCGTCGCGACCAGGGTCAGGGTGAAGTTGTCAGGTAAAAAACGTGGGCGGGTCATAAGCCAATCTTCCAGGGGTTGCCAAGAGCATCCTCGCGACTCTAACGTAACGGCTTGTTACCGACTAACGCCAATGAGCCAGTAAATGCCGCCTAAAGGACATGAAAAAACCGTGCGCCGCAGCGTGCCCGGGCTTTCCAGCCTGCCGAGGCCGGTGTATGGCCGTACCGAATCCCTGCCCAACCGCGCACTGACCCGTCGTCACAGTCACCCGTGGGTGCAGTTGTCCTATGCGATTTCCGGGGTGCTGGAGATCCAGACCAGTGCAGGACGCTTCGTCGCGCCGCCCCAGCGCGCGGTGTGGATCCCGGCCGGCATGCCGCACCGGGTGTTCAGTTCGCCCCATACCGAGATGCGCAGCCTGTACCTGGATTGCAGCGTCACCGGCTGGGCGGCCGACCGCTGCCAGGTGCTCGCGGTGAGCAGCCTGTTGCGGGAGTTGATCCGCAGCTTCAGCGAGTTGCCGGTGGAATATGCCGAGGATGGCCCGGACGGGCGACTGGCCCAGGTGGTTCTGGACCAGTTGGCCGCCGCGCCCCAGGTCGATTTGATGCTGCCACTGCCCGCCGACAGCCGCTTGCGCCAGATTTACCGCAGCCTGAACCTGCACCCCGAGCAGCAAACCACCCTGGGGCAGTGGAGCCAGAAACTGGCGGTGAGCGAAAAAACCCTCAGCCGGCTGTTCCTGAGCGACACCGGCCTGACCTTCCGCGCCTGGCGCCAGCGCTTGCGCCTGCTGAGCGCCTTGCCCGCGCTGGAGCAAGGCGAACGGGTGACCGATGTGGCATTGGCCTGCGGCTACGAATCCACCTCGGCGTTCATCAACGCCTTCCGCCAGCAATTCGACGCCACACCCGGCGAATTCTTCCGCTGATCCCCAGACAAAGAAGCTCCAGAGCGGGAACTCGGTCCCCTGTGGGAATCCAGTTGAACAGTTACACCTCGCTCACTCCTGCGCCTTGGCCAACACCGCCTGCAACAACACATCCGCCCCTGCCGTCGACCATTGCGGATAAATCTCCTCCGCCTCGTTATGGCTCAGCCCATCCACACACGGCACAAAAATCATCGCCGTCGGCGCCACCCGGTTCAGGTAGCAGGCATCATGCCCGGCCCCGGAAATCATGTCGCGATGGCTATACCCCAACGCTTGCGCCGAAGCCCGCACCACGTCCACACACGCGCTGTCGAAGGCAATCGGCGCGTACTGGAAGATCTGCTTCACGCTGTGTTGCAGGCCAATCCCCTCGGCAATCCGCGCCACCGCCGCCTGCAACTGCTGGTCCTGATGCGCCAGCACCGCTTCATCCGGGTGCCGGAACTCGACACTGAAAAACACCCGCCCCGGCACCACGTTGCGTGAGTTAGGGAAGATATTCGCCATGCCCACCGTCGCTCGCCCTTCGGCGCCCTGCTCCAGGCCAATCTGGTTGACCGCTTCCACCACCCGGGCAAACCCGAGCAGCGCATCCAGGCGGTGATCCATCGGCGTAGTACCGGCATGTGCGCTGCGCCCGCTCAGTTCCACTTCATACCAGCGCTGGCCCTGGGCGCCAGTCACCACGCCGATGGTCAAGTCCTGGGCTTCAAGAATCGGCCCCTGTTCGATGTGCAGCTCAAACGCGGCATGCACCGCCTGGCCACCCACCGGGTGCGCACCGGCATAACCAATCTGCTGCAACGCCTGGCCGATGGTGACGCCAGCCTTGTCTTCGCGGGACAGGCCGTACTCCAGGTCAAACACCCCGGCATACACCCCGGAAGAAATCATCGCCGGGGCAAACCGCGAGCCTTCTTCGTTGGTCCAGTTGACCACTTCTATCGGCCGCTCGGTCTCGATCCCGAGGTCGTTCAAGGTGCGCACCACTTCCAGCCCCGCCAGCACCCCATAGATGCCATCGTACTTGCCGCCCGCCGGCTGGGAGTCGCCGTGGGAACCGGTCAGCACCGGCGCCAGGTGATCCCGGCGCCCGGCGCGACGGGCAAAGATATTGCCCATGGCATCCACCCGGATGCTGCAACCCGCCGCCTCGCACCAGCGCACAAACAGGTCACGACCGCGGCGGTCCTCATCGGTGAGGGCCAGGCGTGAAACCCCACCCTTTTGCGTGCCGCCGATCTGCGCCATTTCCATCAGCGAGCCCCACAGGCGCTCGCCGTCGACCCGCGCCAAGTCACTCATGAGCGGGGCCCCTGAGGCTTGGCCCGGTAGCGGAAGTCACAGTGATGGGCGCCGCCCATGATGGTTTGGGTGCGGGTCAGCTTGATGTCCGGGTTGTAGCCGACGATAAACAGTTCGTCGCGGTTGCAGGACAGCAAGTGGCCGATCTCGCCCAGGCCCATCTCGTGGTACATCTCGGCGTAGCGGCAGCGCTTCACGTCGTAGTCATAGTGCTCGGCGTCGCTGGCGATGATCTCGACCTTGAGCGCATCGTCCTTTTCCCAGAGCACTTGCAGCTCGACGAAACTCTTGAGGTCGGCACCCTGTTCTTCCAGTTCGGCAAAGTGCTTGCCGGCCTGGATCGCCGCATTGCCCACCGCCTCGCCGATCACCGCCGCCGCAAAGTCCTTGCCTTGCTCGCGCACCAGGATCTCGTAGATCGGCTTGATGATTTCGGCTTCGATCCGCCGCCGGGCCAGGATGCCCAGTTCACCTTCCAGCTTGCTCATTGTGTGCCTCCGTCAGCTCCACATAATTCGTTTACTTGCCGCCCGCCACACTCACTGGCTGCCACTGATTGCCCTTGACCTGATACACCGTGAACGACGGCTTCTTCAGATTGCCCTCGGCATCAAACGCGATAGTCCCGGTCACGCCCTGGTAGCTGATGGCGCGCAGCACCGGCAGGTACTTTTGCGGGTTCACCGAGTCGGCTTTCTCGATCGCCGCCACCAACACCCCGACACCGTCATAGGCGAACGGCGCGTGCAGTTCGATCGACGCCTTGTAGCGATCCTTGTAAGCCTGCTCGAACGCCTTGCCACCCGGCATCTGCGACACCGCCAGGCCCGGCTCCAGGGCAATCACGCCCTCGCCTTCGTTCTGCGCCAGTTGCAGGAAGGTCTGGCTGACAAACCCACCGGCGCCCATCAGCGGTGCCTTGATGCCCAACTGTTTGATGCGCCGGGCCAACGGTGCCGCCTGGGAATCAACGCCGCCGAAGAAAATCAGGTCCGGGTTCTGGCTGCGGATGTTGGTCAGCACCGCGCTGAAGTCGATGGTCTTGTCGTCGACGTATTCACGGGAGACCACCTTGGCGCCACCGGCCTCGATGGATTTGACGAACTGGTCCGCCAGGCCCTGGCCAAACGCGGTACGGTCGTCGATCACCGCAATGCGCCGGGCCTTGAGGGTGTTCAAAGCATAGTCGCCGGCCACCTGGCCGCCATCGTCGTCATGGCCCATGATCCGGAAGCTGGTGTCGAAACCCTGCTGGGTGTACGCGTGCCCGGTGGCCACCGGTGCGACCTGGGCGATACCTGCGTCGTGGTAAACCCGGGCGGCAGGAATGCTGGTGCCGGTGTTCCAGTGGCCGACCACCCCCACCACGCCTTCGTCCACCAGGCGCTGGGCCACGGTCACGGCGGTGCGCGGGTCGGACTGGTCATCCTCGGACAGCAGCTTGAACGTTACCGCCTCGCCGTTGATTTTCGGGTGCTTGGCGTTGGCCGCCTCGATGGCCAGTTGCGCGCCGTTTTCCAGGTCTTTGCCGATACGCGCCGACGGGCCGGTCAACGGGCCGGCCAGGCCGATCAGTACGGTCTGGTCGGCCTGGGCCACGGCACTCGCCAGGCTGCTCAGGGCCAGGCCGATCACTAGGGTGTGTTTGAAAGTCTTCATCAGTAGTTCCTGCTTGTTTACGGGCGGGTCGGAACACGCCGGGCGTCCGGTAGCGTCAGGGTTAATTCATTCACCGAGGTAGGCACTGCGCACCTCGGGGTGGTCGAGCAATTCGTGGGACGGGCCGCTGAGGCTGA
Organism: Pseudomonas sp. ADAK13; assembly: GCF_012935715.1. Lineage (NCBI taxonomy): Bacteria > Pseudomonadati > Pseudomonadota > Gammaproteobacteria > Pseudomonadales > Pseudomonadaceae > Pseudomonas > Pseudomonas sp. ADAK13. The sequence continues at coordinate 5,120,950 of NZ_CP052860.1, read as the reverse complement.
TGCGCCCGGTGTCCATCACATAGGCGCGGTCGGTGACCTGCAGCGCGAGCCGGGCGTTCTGCTCCACCAGCAGCAGGGTCATGCCCTGGCGGCACACGTCGTCGATCACCTGGAAGATCTTCTCCACCATGATCGGCGCCAGGCCCATGGACGGTTCGTCCAGCACCAGCAGGCGCGGTTTGGACAGCAGTGCCCGGGCCAGGGCGAGCATTTGTTGCTCGCCACCGGACAGCAGGCCGGCGGACTGTTGCAGGCGCTCTTCCAGGCGCGGGAAGTGCTCGAACAACTGGCGGATCTCGCGGTTGACCTGTTCGGTGTCGCGGCGCAAAAAGGCCCCGGCCTGGAGGTTTTCCATCACGCTCATGCGCGCAAAAATGCCGCGCCCTTCCGGCACCATCGCAATGCCCTGGCGCAGCAGTTGGTCCGGCGCCTGGCCGAGGATCGAGTGCCCGGCAAAGCGGATCTGCCCCGCCGCAGCCGGCAGCAATCCGGTGAGGGCCTTGAGGCTGGAGGTCTTGCCGGCACCGTTGGCGCCGATCAAGGTCACGCGCTCGCCTTCACCGATGTGCAAATCCAGGGACTTGACCGCTTCGATGGCGCCGTAGCGCACCTGCAAGCCGTCGACTTTCAATAGCGGTTCAGACATGGGCGCTGGCTCCCAGATAGGCCTGGATTACCGCAGGGTCGCGGCGCACCTCAGCGGGCGCGCCCACGGCGATCACTTGTCCGTAATCGAGCACGCTGATGCGGTCACAAACGCCCATCACCAGCTTCACGTCGTGCTCGATCAGCAGCAGCGTGTGGCCGTCGTCGCGGATCTTTTCCAGCAGGCCGCGCAGTTGCACTTTCTCGCTGGCGTTCATCCCGGCTGCGGGCTCGTCGAGGGCGAGCAAGCGTGGCTCGGTGGCCAGGGCGCGGGCGATTTCCAGGCGGCGTTGATGGCCGTAAGACAGGCTGTCGGCGCGGTAATTGGCGAACCCCGCCAGCCCCACATACGCCAGCAGGCGATGGGCATGGGCGCGGGTTTGCGCTTCTTCTTCCTGCGCACGGCGATGGCGACTCAAGGCGGCCCATAAGCCATTGCGGGTGCGCACATGGCGGCCAACCATGACGTTTTCCAGGGCACTCATGGCGTTGAACAGGCGGATATTCTGAAAGGTCCGGGCAATGCCGGCCCGGGCCACCTGGTGCACGCTGGCCGGTTTGTAATCCTGGCCGTCGAGCTGGAAGCGCCCGGAATCCGGGGTGTAGAGGCCGGTCATCACGTTAAAGAAGGTGGTTTTACCGGCGCCATTGGGACCGATCAATCCATAGATTTCCCCGGGCTGGATACTCAGGCTCACGTCGGTGAGCGCCGCCACGCCGCCGAAGTGCTTGTTCACCTGGTCGATCTGCAACAACGGCTGGTTCATCGCGCCACTCCTTTTGGCCACAGGCCTGCCGGGCGATAGAGCATCGCCAGGATCAGCGCGAGCCCGTAAAACAACTGACGAATGATTTCCGGGTCCACCAGCACCTGGCCAAACAGCGCCTGCTGCAATGGGCCCATGCTTGCGCGCAACGCCTCCGGCAACGCCGCCAGCAATACGCAGCCGAGAATCACCCCCGGGATGTGGCCCATGCCGCCGAGTACCACCATCGCCAGTACGGCGATGGACTCGTTGAGGGTGAAGGACTCCGGCGAGACAAAGCCCTGGAACGAAGCGAACAACGCCCCGCTCACCCCGCCAAACCCGGCACCGATGGCAAACGCCAGCAACTTCAGCCGCAAGGTGTTGACGCCCATCGCCTGGGCCGCTTCTTCGTCCTCGCGGATCGCCACCCAGGCCCGGCCGATGCGCGAGCGCTCCAGGCGGACGCAGGCAAACAGGATCAGCACCACCAGCGCGGCGAACAGGTAGTAATACAGATAGACCGAAGGCAGGCGCAGGCCGAACAGCTCCTGGGTGCGCCCGAGGTTGATCCCCAGCAGGTTGACCGGATCGACCTGGGCAATGCCTTTGGGGCCGTTGGTGATGTTTACCGGGCGATCGAGGTTGCGCAGCAGGATGCGGATGATTTCGCCGAAGCCCAGGGTGACGATGGCCAGGTAATCGCCGCGCAGGCGCAAGGTCGGCGCGCCCAGCAACACCCCAAAGCCTGCCGCCAGCAGCGCGGCCAACGGCAAAATCAACCAGATCGAGGTGTGCATGCCCGTCGGCAGCAGCGCCATCAGCGCCGGGAATTGCTGCAGCAGGTGTGGTGAAGACAGCAACGCCGCGAGGTAGGCGCCCACCGCGTAGAACGCGATAAAGCCCATGTCCAGCAGCCCGGCGTAGCCCACCACAATGTTCAGGCCCAAAGCCAGCATGATGTACAGCAAGGCAAAGTCGAGGGTGCGCACCCAAGTGTTGCCACCGGCGTGCCCGACAATCCACGGCGCCAACACCAGCGCCACGGCAAACAGCACAAGGCCGAGACTGGCGCGCCGGCTGGAAGCGTTCAAGACAGTCATGCGCGGGTCGCCAGTCGTTCGCCCAACAGCCCCGAAGGACGAAACACCAGCACCGCGATCAACACGATAAAGGCAAACACATCCTGGTAATTGCTGCCGAACACACCGTTAGTGGCCGCGCCGAGGTAACCGGTGCCCAGGGCTTCGATCAGCCCCAGCAGCAGGCCGCCCAGCATCGCGCCCTTGAGGTTGCCGATGCCGCCCAGCACCGCTGCGGTAAAGGCTTTGATGCCCGGCAGGAACCCCATGTAGAAATGCGCACTGCCGTAGTTGCTCGCCATCATGATCCCGGCCAGTGCCGCCAGGGCGCCGCCGATGGCGAAAGTCAGCACAATGATGCGGTTCGGGTTGATGCCCATCAGGCTCGCCACTTGCGGGTTCTCGGCCACGGCGCGCATGGCCCGGCCAAAGCGCGTGCGTTCCACCAGCACCAGCAGCGCGACCATCACCGACAGTGCGACGGCAATGGTGGTCAGGGCGGTAGCGTTGGTGATCGCCGGATGGGCCGAAGCGCCGGCGAGCACTTCAATCGGTTCCAGTGGCAGCAGTTGCGGGAACATCTGCGGGTTGCGCGTCCACACCAGCATCGCGATGGTTTGCAGCAACAACGATACCCCGATGCCGCTGATCAACGGTGCCAGGCGCGGCGCGTTGCGCAGGCGTCGATAAGCGACCCGCTCGATCAACACCGCGAGTACCGCGCAGAACGCCATGGCAATCACGGTGGCCACCAGCAGCACCAGCACCGGCGGCATTGCCGGCCATGTCGCCTGCAACAGGCGAATCACCGAGAGGCCCACCAGGGCGCCAATCATCAACACGTCGCCATGGGCGAAGTTGATGATCCGCAAAATGCCGTAGACCATGGTGTAACCCAAGGCCACTAGCGCGTAGAGACTGCCCGTCATCAAGCCATTGAGCAGTTGCTGGATAAACGCATCCATGAACACCATCGACCTCACTACTTACGAGGGCGGCACACTAAGCATCTATTCTATTTTTATCAAATATCAGAAATTCATATGGTTATGCCAAACGCATAAAGCGCTATAACCGCCATAAATACGGCATTTATGGCTCTTTATTTTCCATCACACTTAGTATTTAATTCAACACATGAATAATTTAGAACAGTTAGCCAATGACCCGCCCCTGCGTGCCGTGCGCACCTTCGAAGCATTTGCCCGCCACGGCGGGGTGAATTCCGCCGCCCGCGAGCTGGATGTGTCGCCCTCCGCCGTCAGCCATCAACTGCACCTGCTGGAAAGCTTCCTGCAGCAACCGCTGACCTTGCGCCAGGGCCGCAACCTGGTGCTCACCGAAGAAGGCCGCGAGTACTACCGCGCGATTCGCTCGGCCTTCGCCGTGCTGCGCAGCGCCACCGAACACGTGCGGGAAAAAAGCGCCACGCGCCAGGTCACCATCAGCCTGATCCCGCTGTTCGGCATCAACCTGTTCATCCCGCGCCTGGCGCAGTTCCTCAAGGACCATCCGGCGCTGGACATCAACGTCACCTACGCCAACCACCGCAGCTACCCCAGCGATGCGGCCGACCTGTCGATCCGCTTTGGCACCGGGCACTGGCCGGGGTATCACAGCGAGCCGTTGATCTCCGGAGCGGTGACGCCCTATTGCAGCCGGGCATTCCTGGAGCAACACGGCCCGATCGACACGCCCGAGGCCCTGAGCGAGTTGCCGTTGCTGCACGACGAAGAGCGCGGCACCTGGAGCCAATGGTTCCAGGCTGCCGACGTGCATCACGGCACAGCGCTGAATGGTTTGCTGCTGGAGGATGGTCAGTTGGCGCTGACGGCGACGCTGACCGGGCTGGGCTGCTCACTGCTGCGCGAGCCACTGGTGGCGCCGCATGTGGCGAATGGGGAATTGGTGAAACTGTTTGATCTACAGGTCGACGATGGCCGCCAGTACTACCTGTGCCGGCGGGCCAACAGCGAGTTGTCGAGTGAGGGGAATCACTTGTATGACTGGATCAAAACCAGTCTTGCAGGAACTTGAAAACACCGTAGATCCAATGTGGGAGCGGGCTTGCCAGCTCCCACATTTTGTACTCATTTCAATTCGAGACGGTGTCAGCTCCCGTCACCGCCATGCGCCTCTTCAAAGAAGTAATCCTTCCAGCTCCCCGCCTTGTTTTTCAGCACGCCCAACTCCTGCAGTTTCTCGGCATAGATGTACGTACGCTGGGGCACGATGGTGAAGTCGATTTCCGGGTCCTGGACGATCTTCTCCACCAGCGCCAGCGGTAGCTTCGACTGCTCTACACGAATATAAGCCTGGGCCGCTGCCGGCTTGTCGGCCTTGATGATTTTCTCGGCCTCGGCCAACGCGTCATAGAACGCCTTGTAGGTCTTGGGGTTTTCGTCATGGAATTTCTCGGTGGTGTACAGCACGTTGAACGTGGCCGGGCCACCGAGAATGTCGTAGGAACTCAGCACCTTGTGCACCTTGGGATTCAACAGCTCCTGGTACTGGAACGGCGGGCTGGAAAAGTGCGCGTTGATCTCCGAACCGCCGGCAATCAGCGCCGCTGTGGCGTCCGGGTGAGCCAGGCTGATGGAGATGTCATCGAACTTCTTGTAGTTGTCGTTTCCGAATTGCTTGGCGGTTTCAATCTGCAAGGTGCGCGACTGGAAACCCACACCCGCGGCCGGTACGGCGATGCGGTCTTTTTCGCTGAAGTCCTTGAGGGTCTTCACGTCCGGGTTATTGGTCAGCAAATAGTTGGGCATCGACCCCAGCGAGGCGATGGCCTTGACGTTCTGCTTGCCCTTGGTGCGGTCCCACAGCGTGAGCATGGGCGGCACACCCGCCGACACCACGTCCAGCGCACCAGCCAGCAGCGACTCGTTCATCGCGGTGGCGCCGGAGATGCTGTTCCACTCCACCTTGATGTCCAGGCCCTGCTCCTTGCCGTGTTTCTCGATCAGGTGCTGGTCGCGAACCACGTCGAGGATCAAGTAGCCGATGCCGAATTGCTGGGCAATGCTGATCTTGCCTTCGGCCTGGGCGCCTGGGCTGAGTAACACGCCGGTCGCCGCCAGGGCAGCAGCCAGCAGGGTCAATGAGGGACGCTTGACGGTCATGAGGGGGTCTGCCGGGTTAATGAGAAGGGCTGCGAGCGTAGCGACGAACGGCCACATGGAAAAAGAACATCGGGATCTATGGATATACGAAAAACACTCCCCGCCGGCGCTGCTATATTGCGCGCCTGTTCCTGATGATGTGGTCCGGAGACGCCTCGCATGCTGCGCACCAACCTTAACGAGATGCTGATTTTCATGGCGGTGGTCGATGGCGCCAGCTTCGTCGCCGGTGGCCAGGCGATGGGCCTGACGCGCTCGGCCGCCGGCAAGGCCGTGGCGCGCCTGGAAGACAGCCTGGGCGTGCGCCTGCTGAACCGCACCACCCGCACCTTGAGCCTCACCGATGAGGGCCGCGCGTTGTATGACCAGGGGTTGGAGATCCTCGCGGCGGTGGACAACGCCCAAAGCCGTATCGGCCAGCCCACCGGCGTGCCACGCGGGTTGCTGCGGCTCACCGTGCCCGACGCCTTCGGGCGCAAGGTGCTGCTGCCATTGTTGAAAAAGTACCTGCAGGCGTGGCCCGAGGTGCAGGTGGAAGTCAGCTTCAGCGACCGCACCGCCGATATCGTCGAGGACGGTTTCGACCTGGCCATCCGCATCGGCAGCGCGAACACCGACCGCCAGCTGGTTTCCCGCGTGGTCGCCCGTTATCAGGCACTGCTCTGCGCCGCGCCGGGCTATCTCGCCGAGCACGGCACGCCCCGAGACATGGACGCCCTTGCCCACCACGACTGCCTGTACTTCAGCAGCCGTACACGCAAACAAAGCTGGCGTTTTCGCGAGGCGGACGGCACCTGGGTCAAGGCTTACGGGCGCAGCCGCCTGCGCCTGGACAGCGGCGAAGCGCTGCGTGACGCCGCCGTGTCCGGGCTGGGCATCGCCTTGCTGCCGGATTTCTTGGTGGCCGAGGACCTGGCCGCCGGGCGCCTGGTGCCCGTGTTGCCCAACCTGGACGCGGGAGACGTGGAGATTCTGGCGATGTACCCGAGCAAACGCTTCCTGGAACCCCGGGTACGGCGCTTTATCGACCTGATGGTGGATGAACTCGCGGGCTGATCAGTCGGCGTGGGCAATCACCTTGATCTCGACGATCTGTGCATCCGACGCCAGGTAATTCACGCCGACCAGGGTCGCGGCCGGGCGATGGCCGCCGATGTATTCCTTCCACACCTTGACCACCGCCTCAAAGTCGCGCTTGGCGTGCACCAGGAAGAAATCCACCGCCGCAATGTTCGAGCGGCTGACGCCAAAGCCTGCCAACACGTGATCAAGATTCTCCAGGGCCTGGCGTGTCTGGACGGCCGCATCACCGTCAACGAATTCGCCGTCGAGGGTGTGAGAAAACTGCCCGGCAATATAGATCGTGCCGTTGACGCGGTAGCCCTGGCTGACGCTGTTGCCCTCTTCCCATGAAACGCCGTGGTTGTAGATCGTGGGTGTGCTGCTCATGCCGGTTTCCTCTGGGGGTGATTTATGGAAACTCTAACAAGGGCATTGGCGAATGGACGTCCCCACTGAAGCGACCAAAAACTACCCGCCCATGCCCTTCGGCTGGTATCGTGCCGCCCTTGAAAAAACCGCTGCGAGGAAATGGACCTTGAACACTGACGAAAAAATGACCGGCGACCTGTTCGAGGTGGACAAGCGCCTGTCACTCAAGCCCGTGGTGGACTTCAACACCTACCTGCGCAGCGCTTTCGGCGATGGCCCCTGCACCTGCATCCGCTGCGTCGCCAGCGAAGGCAACGAGGCGGGTTACGAGTTCCAGCACACCTTCGATTTCGACGGCAAGAAAGTCCACCGCCGCTTCGCCTCCACCGCCGGCAGCGACGTGCTGATGATGTTGAAAAAGGCCTGGCTGTCCTACACCAAGGCCGAGCTGCCGCTGAGCGGCGCGCTGGCCCTGGACACCGTGAAAGAGTTTGTCGAGCCGCAGTTGCACAAACGCCTGGCGCCGCTGTTTGTGGCCAGTGGGTTGGTCAAGGATGTGGACGGTGAGTGGCGGATGCAGCCGCAGGCCGCGGGCTGATCGCCTCCCTCTCCGACAGTTGCTACGACTGGGCGTGCTGCCAGTTCTTGTAGACGAATTCCAGGCTGTAGCCGTCCAGGTCCAGCACGTTGGCGGCGTAGTAGTTCGGGTCGTAGTGCAAACGCGCGCCCGGGGCGCCGTTGTCGACGGCGCCAGCACTCATCGCCGCCTGGTAGGCCGCATCGACCTCGGCGCGGCTGCTGGCGACGAAACCCACGTGCACCGCCCTGCCCTCAACCACGCCCTCGCGCAACCAGAAGAATATGCGTCCGTTGGCGCCGAAACCCTTGAGGTCCGGATGGCCCGGCGGGCCGTCCTTGCCGGCGTAGTCGTGGCGCGTGGTGATGCCCAGCGGTGTCAGTGCGGCGCGGTAGAAATCAATCGAGCGTTGTAGGTCGCGGACCGACAAAAACAGATGATCCAGCATGGTTCAGCCTCGTTTTTCAGATGATGTAACCGCCCGCGACCTCGATCGTCTGGGCATTGATCCAGCGGCCTTCTTCCGAGAGCAACAGGGCGATCACACGTGCCACATCCTCAGGTTCGCCCACTCGGCCGAGAGCGGTTTGTGAAGCCAGCAGCGCTTCGAACTCATCATTGAGCCCGCCGCCCAGCTCGGTGCGAATGGCGCCCGGAGAGACGGCGTTCGCACGGATCTGAAGCTCGCCGAACTCCTTGGCCATGTAGCGGGTGAGCACATCCAGTGCGCCCTTGAAAGCCGCGTAAGGCGCTACGCCGGCGGTGGCCACGCGGGTGGTCGCGCTGGTCAGGTTGACGATGCAGGCATGGGCTTGCAGCAACGGCAGCAAGGCTTGCGTCAGGAAGAACGGGCCTTTGAGGTGCACATTCAACAGCCCGTCGAACTGCGCCTCGGTGACCGAGGCCAGGGGATTGAACAGGCCGAAACCTGCGTTATTCACCAGGCCACTCAAACCGCCCACGCCCCAGGTTGCCGATAACGTCCGTTTTACCGTCTCGCCAAACCCCTCAAACGAGCGGACGTCAGCCACATCCAGTGGCAGCGCAACCGCCTGGCCGCCCGCCGACTCGATCCGCTGCACCACCGCCTGGGCGGCTTGCGGATGACTGTTGTAGGTCAGGATCACACCCATGCCTTTACGGGCACACAACTCTGCAGTGCTGGCACCAATGCCACGGCTACCGCCGGTGATGAGGATAACGCCCATGTGTGGCTCCACTGCTTGTTCAAAGGAGTGACCACAGTAGGCGTGTACGCCTGCGCCGACGCAGCCGTTCGTGCTCGAAACCTGCCTGTTTCTGCTTTTCGCTTGCACAAGTCACACCCGCACGCTCAGCATGCCCGGCATGAACACACAACTGATCGAACTGCGCACCCTGGCCGCCAAGGCCGAAAACCGCCGCACTGAAACGGGGATCCCGCGCGTGGCCATGGTTCAGGGCGCGATTCCCGAGCACATGCTGGCTGCCGTGTATGAGCCGATGATCAACCTGATCCTGCAGGGCAGCAAATCCATGACCGTGGGTGATCGCACACTGCGCTATGACCCGGCGACGTATTTTGTGATGTCCATCGAGCTGCCCGCCGTGGGCACTGTGCACCCTGCGGCCTCCGGTGAACCGTACCTGGCGGTCAGCCTGACACTGGACCCGACGGTACTTGCGACGCTGCTCGGCGACTTGCCCAAACCTGCCGGACGCTACGACCGGGAGGCGGGATTTTCAGTGGCCGCCGTAACCCCTGAACTGATGGATGCCTGGCTGCGCCTGCTGCGGCTAATGGGTAACCCTGAGGCCATAACCGCCCTCGCGCCGGTGTATGAACGCGAGATTCTCTATCGCGTGCTGCAAGGGCCCCACGGCTGGATGCTGCGGGAAATAGCAGCGCCCGACACGGCCATGGCCCGGGTGAGCCAGGCCATCCAGTGGATCCGCCGGGACTTCGCCGAGCCGATCCGGGTGGAAGCCCTGGCGCAGAAAGCCGCGATGAGCGTGTCGGCCTTTCACCGGCACTTCAAGGCCGTCACCAACCTGAGCCCATTGCAGTACCAGAAGCGCGTGCGCTTGCTGCAGGCCCGCACCCTGATGGTGGCCAGCGCCAAAAACGTCACCCGCGCCGCCTTTGAAGTCGGCTATGAAAGCCCGACCCAGTTCAGCCGCGATTACGCCCGGGTATTCGGCCTGCCACCGGCACGGGATGCCGCGCGGATCCTGGGAGAAAACCGGGTCCCGAAGGCGAAGTGAGCACAACGTGCTAGCCTGCCATCGCACGCCCCCACGACAAGGAGTTGCCGATGGCCGAGCCAAGCAAGAAGATGAGCCTGATGGGCCTGACCACCCTGGTGGCGATCAATATGATGGGCTCGGGCATCATCATGCTGCCTTCCAGCATGGCGCAATTGGGCGCGATTTCGTTGCTGTCGTGGGTGATCACCGCCGTGGGCTCGATGGCGATCGCGTATTGCTTCGCCCAATGCGGCCTCTTCTGTACGCGCACGGGCGGCATGTCGGCCTACACCGAAGAGGCCCACGGCAAGTCGGGGTTCTTCCTCTGTTCGTTTCTGTATTTCCTGTCGCTGATCATCGCCAATGTGGCGATTGCAATTTCGGCGGTGGGCTACCTGTCGTCCTTTATCCCGTGGCTGGGCAGCGGGCCGATCCCGTTGTTTATCGGCACCCTGGGGCTGATCTGGCTGACCACCGTGGCCAACTTCGGCGGCCCGCGCCTGACCGGGCGGATCGGCGTGATCACGGTGTGGGGCGTGATCATTCCCGTGGCGGGGCTGAGTGTGATCGGCTGGTTCTATTTCAAGGCCGAGGTGTTCACCGACGCCTGGAACCCCAACCAACTGCAACTGTGGGACGCCATTGGCGCGAGCATCCCGCTGACGCTCTGGGCATTCCTTGGCATGGAGTCCGCCGCCCAGGGCTATGACGCCGTGGAAGACCCCAAGCGCACCGTGCCCCTCGCCTGCCTGCTGGGCACCCTCGGTGCGGCACTGGTGTATGTGCTGTCCACCAGCGTGATCCAGGGCATCGTGCCCAACGCCGAACTGGCCGAGTCTTCAGCGCCGTTTGCCCTGGTGTACGCGCAGATCTTCACGCCGCTGGTGGGCGACATCATCATGGCCCTGGCCGTGGTGGCATGCATCGGTTCGCTGCTGGGCTGGCAATTCACCCTGGCGCAAACGGCCAAGATGTCGGCGGACCAGCGCCTGTTTCCGCGCTTCTTCAGCCGGGTCACCCGCGCCCATGCGCCGGTAGTGGGAATGGTTGCCTGTGCGGCGTTGCAGAGCCTGATTGCCTTGTCGACCATATCACCCACCGCCAGCGCCCAGTTCAGCAAGCTGGTGAACCTGGCGGTGGTGACCAATCTGATCCCCTACGTCACGGCACTCACCGGGCTGCTGGTGATAATGCACAAGGCACGGGTGACAGCGGCGGTTTATGCGCGCAATACCACGGTGCTGCTGATCGCCGTGGGGTACTCGCTGTATGCGATTTATGCCTGTGGTGAAGAAGCGGTGTTTGGCGCGACGTTGGTGTTGGCGTTTGGTTATCTGCTGTATGGGTTTCTGGCCCGTCGATTTATCACCGCGGCTGATATGGGCTGATAACGCCGCCTGCAGCCTGGCAGGTATAGGCTAAGGCGTTCATCTCCCTTGTGCGCGAGGCCGTCATGGCGCTGCTTGAATATCACGATCTTCAGGTGCAGGACATTCCCACCTGCCTCGGCCGCGTGCGCGTGCGCAGTGTCGGCGAGGGCCCGGCGATGGTGTTCTGGTCCAGCCTGTTGATGGATGCGCGCATGTGGATGGCCCAGGCGCGGTATTTCAGCCCGCGCTATCGGGTGGTGCTGATCAACCCGCCGGGGCATGGTGACAGTGAGGCGCTGAGCCGCGGGTTTACCTTTGCCGAGTGTGCGCAGTGTGTGAGTGAGGTGTTGGATGGGTTGGGGATTGAGCGCTGTACCTTCGTGGGGAATTCCTGGGGCGGGATGATTGGCGGGACGTTTGCGGCCATGTATCCGACGCGGGTCGAGGCGGCGGTGTTGATGAACTGTACGGCGTCGCCGGCGGGGTTGCGGCATCGGCTGGAGTTTCCGCTGCTGGCGGTGGTGATTCGGCTGTTGGGTGGGTTTCGGCTGGGGATGGTGGGGACTGCGACCCGTGCGTTTGTGGGGCCGACTACCGAGCGGGAACGGCCAGAGGCGATCGCCCGGATTCATCAGGCATTGGCTGTGTGCGATGTCGATTCGATCGCTTGGGCGGTGGACAGTGTGGTGCCCAAGCGGCCGGATCAGAGGGCGTTGCTGGCGGCGATTCGTGCGCCGATTCTGGTGGTGGCGGGTGAAGAAGATCGCACGTTTGCCGTGGCGGAGACCCGGGCCATGGCACAGGTGATTCCCGGGGCGGAGTTTGTGGTGATGGCGCGGACTGCGCATCTCGCGGCGCTGGAGAATCCCGAGGAGGTGAATGGGTTGATTGAGGGGTTTTTGGGGCGGGTGCGGTGATTGGGGACATATCCATTTTTTCGGTGATGGCCTCTATTGGTTCCGCTCTTACAGCGGGTCACTTTTGAAAGGAGCCGGAATGCCGGCCCAGCCAAAAGTAACCAAAAGGCTCTTGCCCCACCACTCGGCACCTCGCTTGGGCTCGGTGTGCCCTCACTCCGGCATTACTACGCGGGCCGCCGCGACGGGGCGTCCCTGCCCCGTCGCGGCTAAACCGGCGTCCTGCCGGTTTACCCGCTCCGTACTACCTGCGTTCGGCCAGCGTGGTTTAACGGGGCGCCTAAGATCAAGATCAAAAGCAGATCAACAGCACAGCGGCCTACAGGCCGGCTTGAGTGGTGTGAAGCAAAGGCAACATCAAGATCAAAATCTACAGCGGGCACCGGCGTTTTTCAAGGTAGTTGTCGCGTTCACCGTCGTACTACGCGGCTTTTATCACCACTGTCAGCTCCCTTTCAGGGTTCAGATACACCGTCCCGATAGGGTTCCAGTTGCGTGTCTCACCTGACCATCTTTCCGGTCTTCTCTCTCTGGCTTGCCTGTATACCGCATCTCGGCGAGCCAAGATTTCCCGGTCTTTCCCTTCGTGACGTTGAGCGGGTGTCACGAAGCGGATCCGACTATGACGGTGCACGGTGTTGTACCAGGTCATAAAATTCCTTACCCAGATACGCGCCTCATCCAGGCTGGAAAACCCGTCCTGCGGCCACTGCGGGCAGTATTTCAGCGTTCTGAACAACGATTCCGAGTACGGGTTGTCGTTACTGACCCGTGGTCTACCGCGAGACGGCGTGATGCCCAAGTCGTACATCTTGGTTAGTAGCGTTAACGATTTCATCGGCGCACCGTTGTCCGAGTGAAGCACCAACGGCTGGAGCCAACACTTTTCCTGAGTCACGCTTCGTTGCAGCAACGCGGCTGCTTTTTCACCGCTTTCTGCTTCGTAAACTTCCCAACCCACCGCCTTCCGGCTGTAGATATCCTCGATCAGATAGAGGTAGTAAAACTTTCCGCGAACCGGTGACGGCAAGTAAGTGATGTCCCATGACCACACTTGATTGGCGGCGGTCGCCGCATAAGTCGTGGGCGCCTCATGACGATGCGGCCGCTTGGCACGCGAGCGATGTTGCTGCTGACCTGCCGCGTGCAGTACGCGATAAAATGTCGCCTCCGAGGCCATGTAACGCCCCTCGTCAGCCAGCTGTGGCACGATTTGGCTCGGCGGCAGATGCGCATAGGTTTTGCTGTTGCACAGCGTCACGATACTTTGCCGTTCAAGCTCACTGAGTGCGTTGTTCGGCATCCGCCTGAGCGTCGTCGTGCGCCCATCCGCCAAGATTTCTTCCGGCAAATTCCAGCGTTGCAGTGTCCTCAGTGAAAGGCCTACCTCCTGACAAGCAGGCGCCCTGCGGGCGCCCGCCAGGATGGCTTCATTGAGCCAACCAACGAGTAAATACCGTTCTGGCAACAAGGTCAGTTGTCCTCGTCGTCGCTCCCCAGTAGGCATTGAGCTTTTTCTCAGCACCAGTAACGCCGCCGTCTCGGCCAGCGCCGCATCCTTGCGGCGTAGTTCGCGCTCAAGCTCACGGATCCTTTTTTTATCATCCCGTGACTGCCCTGAACTCGCCGTTTTCGCAGCTGGTTTTTGGGTGCTACTGGCGATAAACGCATTACGCCAATCGGTAATCTGCTCGGGAAAAATACCTTTTCTTCGGCAATATTCACCGATCTCCAGTTCCGACAGCGAACCGGTCTCTATGATGACCGTCAGTTTGGATTCGGCTGACCAATTTTCGGCGGGTTGTTTAGCGTCGGACAATTGCGTTCCTCTGGCAGCAGCTTGTTTGCGCCAATAATGGAGAGACATATCGCTGCAACCTTCGCGGCGAGCGACCTCCGCTGCTGAAAGGCTCAGGGGCGGAAGCATCATTTTCAGCAGTGCGGCTTTACGTTCATCTGAGTAGAAAGGCATGACCATACTCTTGCCGCCCCCGAAATGTGTTCAAAAAGCGGTGGACGCGACAACTACCCTGACACCGGGGGGCACGGTCAAATGTGGGAGCTGGCTTGCCTGCGATGCAGACAACTCGGTACATCAGACACACCGAGGTGATGCCATCGCAGGCAAGCCAGCTCCCACAGAAAAGCAGAGCTGCATCCGTTTCAGATTTGGTTTTCGCTTTGGCTTTTGCTGTGGCTTTTGATCTGGCTTCTACCACTCAAGCCGGCCTGTAGGCCGCTGTGCTTTTGCTTTTGATCTTGATCTGACTGCCCCAATAAGCCCGAGGCCGAACGCAGGGATTGAGGAGCGGGTAAACCGGCAGGACGCCGGTTTAGCCGCGACGGGGCAGGGACGCCCCGTCGCGGCGGCCCGCGGAGCAATGCCGGAGTGAGGGAACACCGAGCCTAGGCGAGGTGCCGACAGGCGGGGCAGAGCCCTTTGGTTACTTTGGGGCTTTTCCAAAGTGACTCGCTGTAAGAGCGAAACCATAGGTGGCCGTTACCGAAAAAATGGATATGTACACAATCAATCAAACCACTCCCCCCTCTCCCGAAACGTATTCCGAATCATCTCCACCACCCACCCCACCTCCTGCGGATGCCGCACCTCAGCATTCACCCCCATCCAGACCTGCCGCTGCATCCCCTCCAAAAACACCCCATCCAACGCCGTCAACCCACGATCAAAACACCCCATATACCGCGGCAACAACCCAATACACGCACTGCACCGAATCATCTCCAGCATCAACGGATAAGCCTGCACCTGCACCACCCCCGCCAACCGCTGCTCCACCAGGCTGTTCCAGGGCCGCAACGCCTCCACCTGCCGATCCGGCTGCCACTGCACCAGCATGTAATCCGCCAGGTCCTCGATACTGTCAGGCCGCACCGCCAACCGTGAATAACGCTTGGCAATGTGCGGCGAATAATCCAACCGCGCCAACACCTCGGGCGCACTAATGGCAAAGCTCGGCCCGGCCCCCGGCGACTCCATCCCCGACAACCACACCACCACATCGGCCTCCAGTGCCTGCAACGCCAAATCACTGTCGATGGAAATGATCTCCAGCCGCACACTCGCATTGCGCCGCAACAGGGCAATCAGGTCGCGTCCCAAAATGTCATGCAGGATCGACTCGGCCACCGCCAGCCGAATCAGCGGTTGCTCCAGCACCGGCAGGCGTCGTTCATGGGCCAGGGCAATCAGCTGCGCCTGCAACTGCTGCCCTTCACGACTGAGGGCCAGGACATTGCCCTGATAGCTGAACAGCGAGCGGCGCAGTTGCTCTTCCAGTTGAGCCAGGCGCTTGCGCAACTGTGTGGCCTTGATGTTGAGGCTGCGGGCGGCCTGCATGAAACAGCCACAACGTGCGCTGATCAGGAAGTACTGCGCCACCTCGGGCTCGATGGTGGCGGCCAGCGCCAGCCAGGCCTCGCGGGACTCCGTCAGCCCGCGATAAGGCGTGGTGCCGTGGGGTACAACCGGGTCAAGAAATACCATGGGAGACTCCCTGTCTTGTGGGTACTGTGCATCCAATGCGGTGAGACGTTTTTACTCCAGCACCTTGTTCAGCTCGGCGCCATCGATACTCAAGGTGGCGGTGTTAAGCATGCCTTCGAGGTAGGCCTTGGCAATTTGCTCCTGACGCTGGGCACGCAGGGCCTCGGTCAGGCGCTCACGCAATTCATCCAGCGTCGCGGTGCGCGCCGGTTGTTGCCCGGTGAGTTTGAGCACGTGGAACCCCGCCGCACTCTGCACCGGCTCCGACACCGCGCCGGTCTTGAGCCGCGCCACCACGCCACGCATCTCGGGCACCAGTTGCTGCAACGGTTGCATCCCCGAATCACCACCGCGTTTGGCACTGTCGGGGTCCTGGGAGTATTGGCTGGCCAACGCCGCAAACTCACCCGGCGCAGCCTGGGCCCGGCGGCTCAATTCCTGCGCCTGGCGGCGTACGGTGTCGAGGGTTTGCGGGTCGCTGGCGGCGAGGAAGATCTGGCTCACCCGGTACAACGGCGGCGTCACCCACTGCGCCTTGCCGCTGTCATAGGCTTGCTGCAACTCGGCCGCGCTGGGGTAGTCGGCCGGTACCTGGCTGACCGACAGCATGTAGTCGCGAAACACGATCTGCTCGGTGGCGGCACGGGTCTGCTGCTCTACTTCCGGGCGCTGGCGCCAGCCCTGGGCGTCGGCCTGTTCAAGCACGGCCTTTTGCGCCAGGCGCGAACGCAGCCAGGTTTCCAGGGCGCCACGGTTGCCGCGCAATTGCTCGCGGGTTTCCACCGGCAGCGCCGCCAGCACCGTCTTGAGTTCAAGCAGGTCGATCTGCTGGTTGCCCAGGCGAGCCACTGCCGGCCCGTCTTTCACGGCCACCGGCGCCGGCTGCTGGGCTGCGACCGGGTCACTGCCCGGTCGCAGGCTCAACCCCACCGCGACCGCCAGCACCACCAGGGCGCCGGCGCCGACCACAAGGGTTGGTTTCTTCACAGGGCAGGCGCCTCTTCGCGCGCGTCGACAGCCGGCGCGGCTGCGGCCTGGGCCTGAAGCTGGGCCGCTTGCTGGCTGTATTCACGCAGGTAGACGATAAATTCCTGCAGCAGGCGGTCCCACAATTCCAGCTGGTTGCGCAGGTACGGGGTACCCACGCCGGCCGCCACCACATCCATCTCCATCAGCAGGAATTCACCCTGCAACGACAGCCGCGCAAAGCGGCGGGAGGCGTTCCACACTTGCGCCAGGCCGTCCGGCAATTCGCCCTGCACCCGCAGCGCGCAGCTGTAAGTGAAATCCACATAGCTGCCCTGCTCCACCGCCGGGTTGCCAAAGCGCACGGCAAAGCCGATGCCCTGGCTGGCGCTGAGCAATTGCACGATGCCGTTCTGCTCGGTCTGGTTGACCCGGTAGCCGGCTTCCTGCAGCAGCTCGGTCAAGGCCTGCGGGGTAACGCTGGTGATCAGTTGTACGTCGTTCATAGTGGTCTCTTCCTTGTTGATCAATGATTAGTGACGGTCTGTGGAGCATCGAACCGATTAAGGTAAAGACCATCACCAAAACCCTGGGCGAGTTCCTCGAACTTGACCCGGGTGCTGCTGGCGAACGGTTGGCGGATGCTCATCACGTCGGCCACGTCGATTTTTTCGTAGGCCGTCAGCAACTGCTGGGCCACGCCGTACATCTGTTGATTCTTGACTGAACATTGCTGCACTTGTGTGTCACGTTCCGTGAGTTGCGCCTGCAAACGTGCGCGCTCGGTCTCTTTGCCACGGGCGATCACCAGCAGGTCTTCGTAGGCCTTCTTGAACTTGCCGACTTGCTCGTTGCTGGCCGCCACCTGAGCCTGGGCCTGGCTGTGCAGGTTCTGTTGCTGGCCCACCAGTTGCTCGGCCACGCCACGGGTCTTTTCCAGCTCGGCGGTCAGTTGCTTGATCTGCGCCTGGGCCTGTTTGGCCTGGGTTTCGGCAGCGATGCGCGCGGCACTGGCCTGGGCCTGTTCGCTTTGCAGCGCCTGCAACTGCTGGGTGGTGCTGCGCAGTTGGGTGCGCAGGCGCTCTTCCATGCCTTCAGCCGAAGCGCCGGTGGTAATCAGCAGCAACAGCAGGCCGCAAATTCGCGTGTTCATGAGCTTTCTCCGGCGCATCAGAAGCGCGTGTTGAGTTCCAGTTGCATGACATCCACTTCAAACGGCGCGCCATACACTTCGGAGGCGCTGAGCCAACGGGCGCTGGCATAGATGTTCTTGTCGAGGCCGTAATTGGCGCCGATGAAATAGCCCTTGGCGTTGGTGCCGCCGAGGTGGAAGGAGGAGTCGTTGAAGCCGTCCGGCAAGGCGTCCGGCTGGATGTACTTGTAGCCCGCCAGCACGTTCCAGTCGCCCTTCCTGCGCATCTCCAGCGCACTGCCGAGGGTGAACTGCACGAGCAACGCGTTGCCGCCACTTTCAAACTGGCCATCGCTGTTGATGTTGTTGACGATCTGGCCTTCGCTGCGCTTGAGCATCTCGCCCTTGTCGTAGGCCAGGTTGTGGATGAAGTTGGTCTGGCTGCGCAGCTTGAGGTCTTCCGGCAGTTCGCTGTCCCACGCCAGGTTGAGGTCCAGCACGTTGAACTTGGAGGCCAGGCCGACGAATTGCGGTTGCGGGGTCAGGCCGGGCGTTGCCGGGTTGGGGGCGATGTCACGCAGCAGGAACACGCTGTTGCCCTTTTGCATAAACGCCAGGCGTGTGCCGTCGGTGTCACAGGCCGGCTGGCCGGACCACGGCGAGCAAGGGCTGGAGCGTTCGCCCTGGATGTCGCCAAAGTGGTAGTAGGCCATCGAGCCTTTCAGGCTGTTGCTGCGGTTGATCTTCCAGTCGGCGCCGATCTGCCCGCCGAACATCCATTTGTTTTCGCTCTCGTCCTTGTCGAAACCGTTGGTGGTGGCCGTGTCGGGGCTGTACTCCACCGGGAATGCACCGAGGGTGCCGAACAGGCCCCAGTCGCTGTTGAGTTTGTGGTTGAAGATCGCCGCCACGCCGTCGAAATTGAGGTCGCCGGAATACATCATGTCGGTGGAGTAGAACGGGTTGGCGAAGCGCCCCGCCGTCAGGGTCATGTAGTCGGTGGTCTTCCAGGTGAGGTAGCCCTGGTCGAGCCAGATGTCTTTCTTGCCAAAGCCGCCGCCCAGCGTCTGGGTGGTGGACACCGGGTTGTTGTCGTTGCCGGTGCCCAGGCGGATGCCGGCGGTCCAGTCGGGCGAGATCACGGCCTTCATGCCCAGGCGCGCGCGCAGGCGGAACAGGTTTTCGCGGTCCTCGCGGGTGTTGAGCAACGGCGGCAATTGGGTGTTGGTGTTCTTGTTGACGTCGTAGGGCCCGCTTTGGTTGAGCTTGGCGTAATCGACGATTTCATTGCTGTTGTTGCCCGAGAAGTAGCGCGACTCATCCCGCAGGCGAATGTCGCCGTCGAAGCTGATGCGCGAGACCCAGTCCGGAAAGGTGTTGGGCTGGGCCCAGTTTTCCTGTTTGGCGGTGGCCATGACCTCGGCCTTGACCTGGTCGCGAATCTGATCGCGCACCGCTGCCGGCACGTATTGCACCCGCACATCGCCAGGGGCGGCTGCCGGGCCGGTCGCCGCCACCCCTGTGGCCGCGTTGGCCTGGCGGGCTTGCTGGGCTTCTTTCTCGGCCTGGGCGATCAACCCGTCGGCCTGTTCCTGCTTGAGCACACCTTGCTGCACCAGCAGGCGGATCAGGTTGACCGTGGCGTTTTCCGAAGGTGCGGCAGTGGCTGCCGTCGCCTGGCCGACCAGGGTCGCAACGACCATGCCGACCGCCAGGGTCAATCGATTCACGTGGGAAATCATCTGCACACAACTCCTGTAGAAAACTGCAAAAAAGGGTTCGATCAATCCGGGCGCCGCCCCTTGAGAGACAGGCGTACCGGCAGGGTCAGCGACGCGGGTGTGCGTTCCTTCAGGCGCGGCGTGGCACGCAAGGCGGCCAGCACCTGGGCGTCGGTCTCGGCGTCGCCGCTGGACTTGGCCAGCTCCACGCGGGTCACCTCGCCGTCGGCGCTCAGCCACAGGTCGGCCTGCAGCGTGTAGGCCTTCTTGCGCAGCTCCGGGTCTTCCCGCAGCAGGCGCTGGAATACACCGGCCAGGTACTGCTTGAACGTGCCGGTGCCCAGGCCGCCGCCACCGGAACCGGCCATGCCGCCGCCCTTGCCGGCGCCGATGTTGAAACCGTCGGTACCCGCCTGCGCGTCGCCGTCGATCTGCATCGGGTTGGCCAGGTCGTCCGCCGGTGAAGGCGGTGCTTCTTCCTCGGGCTTGACCTCGTCCGGGGTCGGTGTGGGTTCCGGCTCCGGGATTTTTTCCTGCACCTCGGGCTCGGGCTCCTTGGGTTTTTCCGGCGGCGGTGGCGGTGGTGGCGGCAACGGGATAATCGTCGGCACCTTGGGCGCTTCCCGGCGCACGCCACTCATGTCATTGGCCCACTGCCAGAGAAACCAGGCGGCAACGGCGCCCAGCAACAGGCCAACGCCCCACTTCAATGGACGCAGCGGCGGCCTGGTTTTTACTGGCGTCGGCGTGATCGGCATCTGTGCGGTCATGGGTCAGCCCTGGCTCGGTTTGCCGGTGACCAGCCCGACCTGGGACAGCTCCAGGCGGCGCAGCAAGTCGAGCACTTCGATGACCTTCTGGTACTGCACCATGGCGTCGCCGCGCACGATGACCGGGAAGTCCGGGTTCTGCGCTTTCTCGATGCGCAGGCGCTCTTCCAACTCGGGCAAGGTCACCGGGTAAGCGTCGAGAAACACCTGGCCGCCATCGTTTACCGAGATCGCCTTGGTCTTGGCCTCCGACAGCGACACCGAGGCGCTGGCCTTGGGCAGGTGGATCTGGATCCCCGAGACCTGGGCGGTGGCGGTCAGGATAAACATCACCAACACCACCATCAGCACGTCCACCAGGGGCGTGATGTTGATGCTGTCGACGGGTGCGTCATCGTCATCGTCGTGGGAGGCATTCACGGAAGCCATGCTGATTCTCCTCAGGCCGGGACGGTGGCGTGGTGGTCGCGACGGTGCGCCGCTTCACTGTGCTGGCTCTCGCCGTGCATCTCCGCCAGGCGAGTGATGAACTCGTCGACGAACACGCGCATGTCGGCGCTGACTTCCTTGTTGCGGGTAATCAGGCGGTTGTAGCCAAACAGCGCGGGGATCGCGACAAACAGACCCATGGCCGTGGCCAGCAGGGCCGCCGCCATGCCCGGGGCAATGGCGTTGATGTTCACGTCACCGGCCATTGCCGTGCCGAGGAACACCACCATGATCCCCAGCACCGTGCCCAGCAGGCCGATGTACGGGCCGCCGGCGATGGCGTTGGACAGGGTTGAAAGCTTGGCGCCGAGCAACTGGTTTTCCCGGGTGCGCACACCGTCCATGGAGCAGCGAATGGCTTCGATGGTCGCCGCCGAAACCGACGAGGTGTCGGCGCCCTGGGCGCGGCGGGTTCGGATTTCCTTGACCGCCACCCGGTACAGGCGCCACAGCGAGGAATGGGTCAGGCGCTCGGCCAGCAATGCGTCGTCGTAGTACATCTCCAGGCGGGTGCCGATCTGCGCGAATTCCTCGCGGAAGATCTCGTTGGCCGCACTCACGCGACTGACCTGGCGGTTCTTGCGGACCATGATGAACCACGACTGGAACATCATCCCCACCAGCACCAGGATGATCACCCAGGCATCCACCGGCACGGCCTTGAGCAGGAACCCCAGGCTGCCGAAACCGAAGCCCGACTGTTCTTCATCCACGCCGTAGGTCACCAGTTTCGACTCGGCGCCCTGGGCCGTGGCATCGGCCAGCAACAGGGCTGCCGGGCGCGCGACCTTGGACAGGCGCAGCTCGTCCATGGCACCGGCAAACGGCAAGTGCCCGCTGGCGGCTTCCGGCAAGTCAGCACCGATGGCCAGCTGGGAATTGAACGCCGGCATCGCTATCGCCAGGCTCGCCGTTTCGCGGCCATTGACGTAGAGCGAAACCTTGTCGCCCTCGGCGCTGAACGCCAGGTGCTGCCATTGCCCCGGGTTCAGCAGCTGGGTCGAGACCGCGCGCTGGCCGTCGATTTCGATAAACGGCATGCCCTGGTTCAAGCCCAGCAACAGGCTGTGGGCACCCTCGCGACGAGCCATCACCACTTGCTCACCGCTGGCCTGGTCCAGCCGCAACCAGGCACTGAAGGTAAACGCACTGCCCGCGCTGTGTTGCAGCGACGGACTGGCCGGCAGCAGCAACGGCTGGCCGCTGAACTGCAACGCGCGGCCGATGACCCCGTCGATGCTCGCGCCGGTGGCATTCAGGGCGGTGTTTCCGTAGGCCGTGGTGTCCCGGGGCGGCGTGCCATTGGCACCGTCAAAGTGGTAGAGCGCGGTGTAGTTCGGGTCAAAGGTCAGTTGGCCGTTGGCGGTGGCCGGGGCCTTCTGATTGCCGTAGTACATCCACAGGTCCTGGCGCTGGCCGCCTTCGACCTTGGGCACATCGACCCAGATCAGCGCCATGCCCATCAGTGGGTCGAAGCTTTCGATCTGGTGGTTGAACACGGTCTTGTCGTCGGCGCTGACAAAACGCAGGTCGGCACCGTCGTCCTTGACCCCGTCAAAAGTGAAGTTGCCGGTGTGCAGGCGTACCAACAGCGCCGTGCGGCCCAGGGCCTGGCTGATGGCCGCGCCTTGGGAGGTGGTGTCCACGGTGATCTGTTTACGGTAGTGCCAGTCGTCCTGCCACCAGGCATGGGCGGTGGCCGGGAGCGCGAAGCCCAGGCAGATCAACAGGCTCAGAAATAGGCGTTGCATGTCAGGAGTCTCCGAAAAAAAGGGTCAGAAAGTCGCCTGCACACTGAAGTGCAGTCGCGAGTCCTGTTTCTGGGTGTTTGGGCCATCGAGCAGCGGGTAGCCCCAATCCAGGCTGCCGGACAACCACTTGCTCAAACTGGCGCGGGTGCCCAGGCCGACACTGGCCAGGCTGTATTCGTCTTCCTGCTCGGGCAGCGGATCATGCAGGCGCAAGCGCGCGCCTTCGGCAAACGCGTAGAAGCGCCACTCCTGCACATAACTGCCGAGGAACTTGGCCAGCGACGGCGTGCGCAGTTCCTGGGACAGCAGGTAGCCTTCGTCACCGGTGCGCTCGGCGGCGAGGTAACCGCGTACCGAGGTGGCACCGCCGGCGGAATATTGCTCGTTGGACACCAGCGGCCCCGAGGCCAACTGGAAGCCGGCCTTGGACGCCGATTGCCAGTCGTTGCCGAAGGTGTAGGTGTAATTCAGGTCGCCCTTGAGCACGGCGAAACTCGGGCTGGCCTTGTCGCGTTTGTACTGGAACTCTTCGGCGTCGCTGCCGTAGCCAAAAAACGCGCGGGTGCCGACGATCAGGTTCAAGCCCAGGCCCAGCTGCGACTGCTCGGTGTAGCGGTAGCCGTTGTAGCCGAACGTGAGCGGTGCGTACTTGAGCGGGATATCGTCCGTGCTGCTGCCAAACTTCATCTGCTCCTTGAAGTCCTTGAAGTCCACACCGACCGAGAACGAGTTGGCCCAGCTGCCGCTGGCCGGCAGGCTGTAGATCGCCGCCACGCCGTAGGAATGGCCCTTGCCCAACACGTTGCTGCCGCCGATGGTGGCGATGTTGCTGTCGGACTGGTAACCGGAGAACTGCAGGCTCCAGCGATCATTCAGCGGTGCGGTGTAGGAGCCCGACCAGACCTTGGCATTGTCACTGTCCTGGGGCGCCGTAAAGTAGGTCAGGGAAATGCTGCGGCCCAACTGCCAGAGGTTGTCGTAACCCAGCGTGGCCACGCTGCGCAGCTCCTTGGTGTCGGCGCTGTAGTCGTTGTTCAGGCCGAGGCTGGCGTGCCACGGGTTCTGGTCTTCCACCTGCAGGTCGACGTCCATGGTGCCGGGGCGCTGGCCTTCGCGAACCAGCGGCGTGACCTGGCGCCCGACGCCGCGGTTGAGGCCGGCGAGCTGGGTTTGCACGCGGGTGAAGTCCGGTACGGCGCCCTCCTTCAGGCCCGGCACTTCTTCGCGGATTTCCACTGGCGAATAATGCTTGGCGCCGACCACACGGACGCGGCCGACCTTGGTCTCGCTGACTTGCAGGTAGACAATGCCGTCGTCGACCTTCTGCTCCGGCAGCTCCACGAACACCGATTGGTAGCCGCGTTCCTGGTAGATCTTCTGCAAGGCATCCCGGGCGCCTTCGATATCGGCCAGGGTCTTTTGCGGGCCGAGAAACGGGTACACCGCTTCTTCGATCGCCCGGGCATCGAGCACGGTATTGCCGCGCACAAAGTACTCGTTGACGTCCACCCGCCGTGCCGGAGCTTCGGGCTGGGCGCCCTGCTCTTCGGCCTGCACCGGCTGCGCCAATGCGCCCAGCGTCAGCCAGCACAGCGCCAGCGTTGATTTGAACAGATGCTCCACACCGCCCCCTGGTTTACTCAAGATGATTGCCGTCGCCGTTTGCCCGGCGTCTGGCCTGTTCAATTGCTGGATATCGAGGTGTTGCCGTGCCGTGCGAGCCAGGTGTGCAGCAGGGCGAAGTTCAGGGAGAACTCCGGCATGTGCAGCAAGGCGCCACAGAACACTTCACCGATGATTTTCTGGATCAGTTGCACCGCCTGCGGGTTGCCGAGGAAGGTGGCGATGTCGCGTTGAAGAAGGTTGATGCCCCAGACTTTCTGGTTCAGGTCGAGGCCGACGAACCAGCGGAACAGCAGGTTGTAGTTGAGCTGTTCGTGCAGTTGCTGTTCGTTGGGGACCGAGTACAGGAGTTGCAGCAGCAGGATCTGCAAGACGGTCTGGGGGGCGATCCGGGTGCCGGGTTCGGCCTGGAGCAGGTCGCGGTGGTGGTCGAGGATGTCGTCGATCTGCGGGCGCAGCAGGACCAGTGAATGGCCTGCGGGGATATAGCTGGAGACTTCCTTGAGTGCGCCTTGCCAGTCGTCCTGGGAGACGATCCATACCCACGGTGCGCCATAGCGGTAGACCGAGACCGGCTTTTTGCGCGCGGCTTCGACGATCTTTGACAGGCGCTGGTCGAGCTCCTGCATGCCGACTTTCGAGTAACGTTCCATAGTTCCCATTCGCCCCACTCCTGGCATCCTGCTTGCGGCTCTGGCATCGCCTGTTTTGGCGTTGTTGAGCGCGTTACATAGCCAAGACCGGGGTCGCTGGGGACTACCGAACTTTTGTCATAAAAGCTTCTTTTTTTGGGCGGGGGGGTTTGGGGGGCATATCCGTTATTTAGGTAACGGCCACTATTGGTTCCGCTCTTACAGCGGCTCACTTTTGAACAGCGCAAAAGTAAGCAAAACGCTCTTGCCCCACCACTCGGCACCTCGCCTAGGCTCGGTGTGCCCTCACTCCGGCTTTGGACCGTGGGCCGCCGCGATGGGCCATCCTTGGCCCAGCGCGGCTAACCCGGCGTCCTGCCGGGTTACCCACGCTCCAAAGCCTGCGTTCGGCCAGCGTGGTTTAACGGGGCGCCTAAGATCAAGATCAAAAGCAGATCAACAGCACAGCGGCCTACAGGCCGGCTTGAGTGGTAGAAGCCAGATCAAAAGCCAAAGCGAAAACCAAATCTGAAACTGCTGCAGCTCTGCTTTTCTGTGGGAGCTGGCTTGCCTGCGATGCAGACACCTCGGTTTTTCAGGTACACCCTGTTGATGCCATCGCAGGCAAGCCAGCTCCCACATTTGATCGTGCCCCGCTTTAGATTTTGATTTGCTTCTACCACTCAAGCCGGCCTGTAGGCCGCTGTGCTGTAGATTTTGATCTTGATCTGGCTCTGACTGCCCCACTCAGCCCGAGGCCGAACGCAGGTGGTGCGGAGCGGGTAAACCGGCAGGACGCCGGTTTAGCCGCGCTGGGCCAAGGATGGCCCATCGCGGCGGCCCGCGGAGCAGCGCCGGAGTGAGGGAACACCGAGCCTAGGCGAGGTGCCGACAGGCGGGGCAGAGCCCTTTGCTTACTTTGGGGCTTTTCCAAAGTGAGTCGCTGTAAGAGCGAAACCATAAGCCGCCGTTACCTAAATAACGGATATGCCCCCCAATCACAGCAACGACAAAGGCAACGGCAATTCATAAGACTTCTTAACCGTCCGCACCACCAACGTAGAAGAATAAGTACGAATCGGAATATCCCGGTAAATGTCTAAAAACCGATAGATATAATCCGTGTACTCCGTGGCATCCCGAAACTTCGCCACCATCACAAAATCAAACTCCCCGGTCAGCAGATAGCAGTCCTGAATCTCCGGATGACTCGCCAGGATATGCTGCATCTTGCGGTCAATGTCATTGCTGTCCCTATCAAGCTTGATCAAAAAGAACGCCGTCACCTGAATCCCAAGCTTGCGCTCATCCAGCACCGCCACCTTCGCCTTGATAATCCCGACACTCTCCAGCCGCCTGATACGCCGGTAGCAGCTGGTCGAAGACAACCCCACACTGTCACTCAACAACTCCAGACTCTGGCTGCAATCCCTTTGCAACTTCCCCAGAATTTTCAAATCCATGGCATCTGTCATTTTTTCCATATCTTCCTTGAAAAAACTGCAATGAATCCACCGTAAAACCCCGTCAATTTGCACAAATCCTGCGCAGCGGCGCACTAACATCAATCCAGCTTAGCAGCCCAGCCAAATCAGGCATCGGGGCGGCATGAGAGGGATCTTATGATAGTCGCGAAACCGACATGGGCCACCGATATCCACGGCCTCTTCAGCGCCCCTTACTGGATACCGCCCGCACAACGCGCCGCCGTCGCCGCCTCCTGGGTGGGCTGCATGAACGCCTACTTCGTGTTCCTCGAAGACCCGGCGTCGGTCAAGACCTGGTCCGAAACCATCTACCAGCACCTGGCCTCGCGCAGCATGCCGCTGACCCTCGACCCGCAGCAGTTCTGGCCCATAGACGCCCTGGAAACCTTCAGGCTGTGGGTCAACCAGGGCTGGCGCCTGACCCCCAGCTCACCGTTCGATATCGCCGAGCGCATTCCCCCTCCCGACCTGCCCCACCCGGTCAAGCGCGTGCGCCAGGACATCCGCGCCCTGAGCACCGAACAACTGAACCTGTACCGCTCGCGCCTGGATGACGTGATGCAGGTGGCCGACCCCGACAGCGGTTCGCCGTGGCAGCGCTACGCCTATATCCACACCAACTGGTGCCTGCATTACCAGGAAGCCTTTGCCCTGTGGCACCGGGCCTATCTGCTGTACCTGGAGGCGCTGATCGACTGCCCGATTCCCTATTGGGACTGGATGGCCGAAGACGCCAGTGTCGACGGCAGCCCCCAGGCCGGTTTGCCCCAGGCGTTTCTCGATGAAACCTACGTGCACCCGCACACCGGTGAAGTGCGGCCCAACCCGTTGCGTTACGCCGCCGCCAAGGACGGCACCTCGAAGGTGTGCGCCAGGGGCGCGGTCAACGGGGTGGATTGTCGCTTCGTGCAGCGCAACCCGCTGTTCTACACCCAGGGCGAACCGTTCCGGCATGAGCGCACGGAGCTGTACGCGATGAGCCGGATTTTCCAGCAACAAGTGGTGGATGCGCTGCAGTTCACCTCGTTCAGCCAACCCCAAGGCGTGCCGGGCTATCCGTGGGCGAACATTCCGGTGTTTGACCCGCCGCAGAAAGACGACCTGTACCCCAACCGCGCACTGAATTTCGACGGGCTCTACGAGCAACCCCACGACAACTATCACGGCTGGATCGGCGGCGACATGGCCGACAATGCCTACACCGCGTTCGACCCGGTGTTCAGCTCGTATCACGCCAATATCGACCGGATGCTGGAAGTCTGGATCCGCGCCAACCCGGCGGCGCAGTACACCACCCAGTGCCTGCTCCAGCCGTTTGCCGGGAGCGACGCCAGCACCGTCACCTTCACCAGCGCCGATGCCTGGCGCTACACCACCCTGGGTGACATGGCCCAGGACAGTCGGCATATCGGCTACGACTACGGCACGCCCGTGGCCCCGCAGTTTGGCGCGACCAGGGCGGCGGCGAAGGCCTGCTGCCAACACCGTTCGGCGCCCGCCCCGGCGACGAACAACGCCGCCGGCCTTGGGCCGTGGGTGGTGTTCGACCATGTGCGCTGCACCCACGACACCTACCTGATCGACGTATTCCTCAACCAGCCCGACGCCACGCCACAGCAGGTGAGTGCCGACAATCCGCACTACGTCGGGCGCTTCAGTCGCATCGGCATGGGCCTGGTGGATGACAAGGGCCGCTGTATCACCCAGGGCGTGTCCCGGGCATTGAATGCCGCACGCAATGCCAGGGCGCTGAACCTTGGCCCCACTGACGCCACGCAGTTGTCCGTGGTGGTGACCCATCTCGATAGTGCCCGGGTGTTGACGCCGCAAGAGTACGCGCCGCTGCCAGGCTTTATCGCCCAACTGGTGTGGGACGACCCGCGCCAGGCCATTGCCGGCCCTGCTCCCAGTGCCGGTTGCTGCTCTGCTTCCACTACCACAACACCTGGAGAACCGACATGAGCACACCCTTCAATCAATTCACCTCGCCCGCCGGCCAAGCCCCCAAGGACTACAACAAGCTGGGCCTGGAAAACCAGTTGCCGCAGTTTGAAACCGACTGGAACAACGACCTCACCGGCTGGACCCAGTCCGCGATCATCGGCAACCCGTGGTCGGGCCTCAATGACGCGCCGCGCTCGGGCTATTACAACCCGCTGGTGGAAGGCTACGGCCCCACCACGCCACCGGCGATCACCTGGGCGCCCTTCCCCAACCGGCTGTGGACGTTCTTCTACAACAATGGCACCGCGGTGATTCCGCAATTGGGCGGCAAGGCCATGACGTTGCAGCAGGTGATGGAGCTGACCGACAACGGCCAGATCACCCTCAACAACACCCTGTACACGCTCTACGATCCGAACAAGCAAGGCACCCTGCTGCAACTGCCCGTGACCCGCTGCCCGAGCATCGACTGGCAAGGCAAGTACAAGGATTTCTCGCCCTCGGGGCCCCGTGGCTGGCTCGACGAATATTGCGAGTGGTCCATCGTGCGCGATGCGGACGGCAACATGCGCAAGATCACCTTCACCTGCGAGAACCCGGCGTATTTCCTGGCCATGTGGCGCATCGATCCGAATGCGGTGCTGGGGCTGTACCGCGACTACATCGACCCACAGGTGCAACTCGAAGACCTCTACCTGCGCTACACCGCCGACTGCCCGACCGGCAAGGCCGGCGACCCGGTCATCGACCCCACCACCGGCCAACCGGCCTATGACACGGTCAACAAATGGAACGCCGGCACCGCCTGCGTGCCCGGCCAATATGGCGGCGCGATGCACCTGACCTCCGGCCCCAACACCCTGAGCGCCGAGGTGTACCTGGCGGCCGCAGCAACCATCCTGCGTCCACTGGCCAGCAGCCAGAATTCCCAAGCGCTGATCTGCTGCGCGCAATACGGGCAGAACTACCGCAACTCCGACCCGCATATCGGCTTTTCGGCCAACAGCGTGGCGGTGAATAACCGGCTGTCCCTGACCAATCCCATCGGCCTGTACCTGCAACAACCCACCGACTTCTCGGCGTGGAAAGGTCCTCAGGGCCAGGACGTCAGCCAGTACTGGAAAATCACCCGGGGCACCGCAAAATCCGCGGCCAACGGCTCCGACCAGATCCTGCAGGCGGTGTTCGAAGTGCCGGTCAGCGCCGGGTTCTCGATCAACGACATCACCATCAGCGGCCAGTCCATCGACTACGTGTGGGTGATTGCCCAGCAACTGCTGGTGGGGCTGAGCGTGACCACCACGCCCATCAGCCCGACACCGGATTCCTGCCCGTGCGTGACCGATCGGGTCAACGGTGTGCAACCCTGGCCGGTACAACTGCTGCCGCTGGATCTGTTCTACGGGCAGTCGCCCACCGACCTGCCAGCGTGGCTGGCACCCGGTACCAGCGGGCAGTTTGCCCTGGTGGTGCAAGGCGCCGACCTCAAGACCACCGCCGAGACGGCGCGGGTGCAGTTTTCCAATCCCGGCGTCACGGCGGTGGTCACGAAGTTCCTGCCCGACGCCTCGGCCATCCCCGGGCAAACCAACTCCGGCGGCACCCAGGGCTACCTGCTGACCATCACCGTGAGCCCCACCGCCGCACCGGGGCTGGTGACGGTGCGCGCGCTCAACCCGGGCGAAGCCGATAACCCCAGCGCGGCGCAGCACCCATGGGAATCCGGGTTGGCGCTGGTGCCTGCCGCCTGATCTGAACGTTCCACCTTCCTTGTGGTGAGGGCGCTTGCTCCCTCACCACAGGTTTATCTTCTTGCAAGGAGCGCGATGATGTCCAGGTTACGCTTGAGTGTTTTATCGCTGCTGACCAGTGTGGTGCTGAGCCTGTTTGCGGTGCAGTCGGCCTATGCGACGCCACAATCCGATGCCGACGCCTGCGTCCAGCAACAGTTGGTGTTCAACCCGGCCAGCGGTGGATTCCTGCCGGTCAATAACTTCAACGCCACCGGCCAGAGCTTTATGAACTGCTTCGGCTGGCAGTTGTTCATTGCCCTGAACTGGCCGGTGAATCCCGGTTGGCCAGCCACGCCCGCCCTGGCGGGTGAGCCGGACATGCACAGCAGCCTCGCCCAGTTCGGCGTGCCGCCCGCCTCCGGGCAGCCGATGACCGTGGCGCCGGTGTGGGCCAGTTACAAGGACGCCAACGATATCTTCCTGCCCGGCGCCCCCGTGCCCACCGGATGGGGCGTGCAAACCCTGGTACCGTCCAATTGCAGCACCCAGGGCAGCCTCAAGGCGATGGCGGTGGGGGCACGCAAGTTCATGACCGCCACCTCGGAAAGCGCGATCAACGCGCGGCACGGGTTTCACCTGTCCAGCGGCACCCTGGCCTCGATTCCGGACCCGATCATGGAAGCCTCCGGCGGCTGGCTGACGGACCAGTCGAAGAACCTGGTGTTTTTTGAACGCAAGGTCGGCAAGGCCGAGTTTGACTACATCGTCAGCAAAAGGCTGTACGACGCCGCCAACCAGCTGACAGTGGCGCAGAACCTCGACAACCAGAACCCGGGCGGGCTGTCCCTGCCCATCGGTGAACCCATGCGCTCGCTGCCGCCAGACCCGGTGCCGCAGGAGCAACTCGGGGCCCTGGAGGTCAAGGCCGCGTGGCGGATCCTCACCGGTAAACCCGAGCTCTACGGGCGCTACCTGACCACCGTCGCCTGGCTCAAAAACCCGGCCACGTTGCAGTGCACCCAGCAAGTGGTGGGCCTGGTGGGCCTGCACATCATCAACAAGACCCAGGCTTCGCCCAACTTCATCTGGACCACCTTCGAGCAGGTGGACAACGTGCCGGAACCCGACCAGGTGCCGCCACAGCAGACACCGCCCGACAGCTTTGCCTTCAACAACCCGAACTGTGGCACCGGCCCCGAATGCACGCCGAACGTGGCGCGTATCCAGTGCAAACAGCATCATCCCGACCGCGACTGCACCGAGCCGTATCCACGTGACCAACCGGTGCAAACCACCCGGGAACATCCGCTGCCCACTGAGCTGCATGCCCTGAACGGCGCGGTGCAGGCCAACTTCGCTCAGCAGAGCCAGGGCAAGTCGGTGTTCCAGTACTACAAACTGATCAACGTGCTCTGGACCCTCACGCCCAACCCGCCCACCCAGCCGGAGCCGGGCGTCAGCGCGCAGGTGCCGCTGTCCTACGGGCCGTTTATCAGCCAGGGCAATGTGCCCGTGGCCAACACCACCCTGGAGACCTACGTCCAGGGCGACAACTGCAACGCCTGTCACCAGTACGCGACCATCGCCGGCAGCTCGACCCTGGCCTCGGACTTTTCGTTCCTGTTCAACAGCGCCGACTCGGCCAGCAAGAAAAGCCTGGTCAAGCGGGTGAAGGCGTTCGAGACCCTCAAGGACCAGCCCTGAAGAAGCCGAAAAAAAAGGGGCGATCAATGATCGCCCCAAATACAACGAGAGGTCCTTTTCCGAAACTACAAGCTGATCTGCTGGCGCTCCTCATCCGTCAACTGCGCCCGCGCCTGGTCACTCAACGGTCCGGCGCCCAGCACCTGCACCGGGCTGTTGGGGTTGTAGCCGGAGGTCTTCTGCCCGTCTTCAGGCTTGTGCTGCACCGGCTCGCTGCCAAAGCTCAACACTTCCACCGTGACAATCGACGCCCGGCCTTGTTTGGCCGCCGCCTGCTGGCTGCGGGCGGCATCTTCCGCCGCCTGGGACGCCGCCGCACCGGCCGCGCTCGCTGACGTCATGGCCCCGGTGTTCACTGCTGCCGACACCGGCACCCCGGACGATTTGCCCTGGGTCTGGATGTTCGCCGCGTTCACCACCCGCAACGCGGCGATGTTGATGTTGCCGGAGACGCGAATCCCCGCCTCGCCCGCATCGATGGTGCCCAGCGGCGCGATCAGGTCGATGTCGCCGGCCGGCACCTCCGGAATCGGGTTCAACGTGGCAATCCCCGCACCGGTACTCGGCACCGCCGGCGACAGGCTCACGTTGCCCCAGTTGTCGTAGACACGCTTGGGCGGCGTGTACACCACGGTGGTCTTGGAACCGCGACCGGCGTTGATGTCGCCCTCGGCCGACCAGCCCATGATCGAGCCGCCGAAGGTCGTCATGATGCGGCTTTGGCCCAGCAGGATGCTGCCCAGGGAGTACAGCTGAATGTTGCCCGTGCCCTGCGTGATAACCCCCGCAGAAGCCGGGGGTGCCACGCCTTCGATACCGAAGGTCTGGCTACCGCCGGGGGTGAGCATCTGGATCGAGCCGCCGAAGTTGGTGTGTACACCTGCCCCGCCAAACAGGCGGATATCGCCCTGGTAGGTGATGGTGTTGCCGGCCACGTCTTTCTCCGGGAACAGTGCCGCAATCGCCGCCCGGCCACGGGCATAACTGCCTTGCCGTACGCCGCCGCTCTCGTTGTACTCACGACCGCCCGCCTCCAGCTCGGCAAAGTACACCTCACGGGCAAACACCCGTTGCTGCTCGGCCGGCAATTGCATGAAGTAAGCCACGGCCTGCTCGCTGTCACCGGCAAAACCGAAGCGCTCGGTCAGCCACGCCACCAGTTCGTTTTCGTAGGTCTTGGCCACCTTGCCGCCCGAGGCCGACAACGGTTCACCCGCGGCCAGCTGGTTGGCCGGGTTGAGGTAAGCCGCCACAAAGCGCTGGTAATCCCCGCCGTTGGCACCGACACCGGCCTGCATGACGATGCTTGCGCCTGGACGCAAGTCGCCGGCAAGGATCGGCCCGAGACTCGTCACGCTGACCTTGTCGTCCATCACGATATTGCGTCCGGCAGTGATCTCCAGCGCGCCAGGCCCTGCGATGTTAAAGCTGCTGTAGAGAATGTCGCGTCCGGCAGAAACGATGGAAATGTCGGTGGCGTTGTTGTGAACGAACAGGTTGCCCGTGGTGAGCAC
Organism: Pseudomonas sp. ADAK13; assembly: GCF_012935715.1. Lineage (NCBI taxonomy): Bacteria > Pseudomonadati > Pseudomonadota > Gammaproteobacteria > Pseudomonadales > Pseudomonadaceae > Pseudomonas > Pseudomonas sp. ADAK13. Next base: position 5,087,860 of record NZ_CP052860.1, on the reverse strand, counting down.
GCCCGGATAAATCTCGCCATTGTCATTGGGGTTGGCACCGCTGCTGACGATATCGCGCCCGGCCATCATCCATACCGGCCGGCTGCCTTCGTACCAGGTCTCTCCGTTATGAGGCAAATTGATGGTGTTGTAGCCGATGATCCGGCCGCTGCTGACGCCAACCAGATCCCCGGTCACGGCGTAGAAACGTGAAGGATCCGCCCTGTTGCTCAACGGCTCAGCGGCTGTGCCCGGGCCGAAAGCGAACAACGACATCCCCTGATTGCCGTAGGTGTTGTAGTTGCCCGTGCTGGACGTGTTGCCGTAGTTGCTCGCTCCCAGGCTGGCAACAATGGCCGGATTCCAGGGGGTCGCCATGCTGCTCGGCGCCGAACCGGACTGGGTGACGGTAAAACCACCGGCGTAAATCGAGTCCTGCGCCAGGAACTGCAGTTGCCCGTTTTTGCCAGGGGCCAGGAGCAGCGGGTAGGTGTAGCTGGGGAAATCACGAAATGTGGCGGCTTTGCCATAGTAAAGACTGCCGCTGGCCGCAGTCGCCCTGACGATCGATGGATAGACGACCGCCATATCCGTGTTAGCCGCAGCGAGGACAAAAGGCGTCAGGTTACCGCCCTCGGCATACAGATCGATGGCGGTGTTTGGGGTCCATAAGCTAAACCAACTGCTGGAGCCACCGTTCACGCCGTCACGGCTGAAGGCAGAGCGGTTGTACTGGCGCACACGCCCGGCATCTTCAACCGTCTGCACCACCAGGTCGCCCAAGGTCTGCAAGCTGAACGTAGAGTCGCCTGCCACCAGGGTCAGGCCACCTTGCGGCGCACTTCGGCTGGCCCGCAGCGGTTCCTGCGCACGGACCTCGCCAGGAACCTGGATCCCGACACCGTACTGCAAGTCGATGCGCCCGATGCTGGCGGCCTGCACTTGCACATTGCCGCGAGTATTCACCAGCACGCCGTTACGACTGTCGGGAACCTCCAGGGTGGCGACAGGGTTGAACGCACCGCTGACGCGCACCCGCATGTCGCCGCCACCGGTCAGTTGCAGGCTGCCGTCGCTGTTTACCCGGCCGGTGCTGCCGACTGCCAGTACCAGGCCTTGGGTACGTTTGTTGGTGAGATCCCCAACGAAATTCGGGATGTTCAACGTGCCCGCATCGCCGCCCACATTGACATCCAGATCACCGCCACCCAAGGTGCCGAAACCGGTGAAGCCAACCAGGTTGTCAGCGACGATATTGGTGTAGGTGCCAAAGTTGATCCACCACGCCGTGGGCTGGGCCTGCCCGCCGGTTGCGAAATTGCCACTGCCCTGTCGCCACAACCAGGTGCCGACTTCGGCCGTATTGCTGCCCCCGTCATAGGGGTCGGGGCGCGAAGGGACTGAGAGACCTCCGGCATCCAGGTGGCCTGTCAGGTTGCCACCGACGTTCAGCGTCAGGTTACCGCCCGCCTCCGGGTACCAGGCGCGGTACAGGCTCTGGCTGCCGCCATTGACGAACTGTTCGAAGTAGCTGTTGGGATCCTTGAGTACCGTGGTGCCGCCCGCCAGGGCGCGCGGCTGGTTGAAAGGGTCGCCCGCCTCAGTGGTGGTGGACGAGGTGCCGGCCGTGTACACCCCGTACGTCGAGTTCACAGTCAGGTTGCCCGCGCTCAACAATTGCAAGTCACCGGTGCCGGTACGGACCACGCTGAACAGCGAATTTGACGGGGTTGGCGCGTACTCCTTGCCGCCCATGGCCACACAATACGCCGGTGTGCCCTGGCAGAATTCCGCCACGGTCTGGCCTACCATTTCGAGCATCCAGGCGTCATCCATCGCACTTCCGGCCTGAACAATAATCCCCTGCTCAGCCAGTTCATCGGCGGCCTGTTTGCTCCAGGCAAAGGCCGCTTTGGCGCCACAGTAATCCGGGAAATTGTTGCAGAAATCCGCAATCGAACCCAGGCCGAACTCATCCAGAATGGCTTGATCTACCGGGTCGCCCTCTTTGATCACCACCCCTGCGTCTCCCAGGTCGCTAACCGCATGGGCAGTCCAGACCAATACCCCTTTAGGCGGCAACTCTTTGGCGAACATGCCGTAGTGGCTGTCAGCCAGACGCAGCGTGCCGCTGCTCGGGTCCGGCTTGAGCAGCCGACTGTCCGCAGCCTCGGTGTCAGCCCCGGCGACCAGACGCAATGACCAGGATTGGGAACCTTCGGCCAGCATCGGGGAAATGGCCCAGAGTTGCCCCTGCCGCCCGGCCACTTCAGGGCGCAACTCAACCGAATCCACCCCGCCCACCAGCTTGACATCGGTGCCGACCGGAATCAGCGCGCCACGCGCCAGGGCGATATTGCCATCCAGGGTGACGACATTCTTGCCCCCGTCCAAAGCCCCGTTCAAGCCAGGCAATGGCACGCCTTTGGGCCAGATCATGGCTCGCAGTTGGGTGGGCTGGTTCAGCAAGGTGCCGGCCTCCAGTTGCACCCCGGCTTGCAGGGTATACGGCTGGTTCAACAGCGTGCCGGCCGCCAACAACACAGTGCCCGACGCATCCAGTATCGCGGCCGCGAGCACAGTGCCTGCCGGCAAGGTCAGGTCCTGGGCCAGCGTTGCCCGGGCTGGCAGGCGGGTGCCGGCCACCACGGTCATGCCTTTGATCGGCAAATCGTAGTTCAGCACCGAGCCGCCGATGTAGGTAGTGCCATCGGCCAGGACCACGCCATTGCCCGGCACGATGATCTCGCCGCCGGTGAAGTCCCGGCCCGCCAGTAACAGCCAGCCCTTGTCATTCATCGTTTCCGGTGGCGGCGAGAAGCCGTCGTTGAGGCTGCCATAAATGTTCAGGTCGCCGCCGGCCCGCAACGTCAGGCTGCCGGACTCGCCCGAACCATACACTGAGGTTTTCTGAGTGTTGGGGTTGAGGCTGGCGTAGCGGTAGCCGGAAAGGTCGACATCTCCCTGCACCACCAGGTCGCCGTCCGGGGTCTTGCTGATGATCTCTACGCCCGGGCGCAGGTGGAACGCGTCGGCGTAAGTGGCGTTGTTCAAACCGGCCAGTTTGTTGTTCAACAGAGTGGTGTTTTGCAACGCGGCGTTGATAAACGCCGTGCTCAGCACGTGCTTGCCATCCAGGTACGCCTGATCGATGACCTGGTACGGCTTGCCGCTGGCGGTCGGGTCGGTCATCAGCGGCGCATCGTCGTAAGTCGCCATGCCGTTGAGGGTGATCGCCCGTGCGCCTTGGATCGTCAGGTTGCCACGGGCATCAATGGCAATGTCATTGGTGTTGATGCGCGGTGCGTTCAACTCCAGGGTGCCGCGATTACGTCCGTCATTGCCTGCCGTGCCTGCCGTGCCGTGACGCAGGTCGATCGTCGCGCCATCGCCCAGGGTCAGTTGCCCGGTGCCGGACCCCAGCACCACCATCGCCCGGTTCGGTGAGTCGATGATCTTGCCGTAGCTGTCGACCCGCACCTGGCTGCCGTGGGCATCCAGCACTGCACTGCCGTCGAGGGTCAGGCCTGTTTTGCCCGCCAGGTTGATGCTGCCGACGCGCTCACCGCTGGCATCCACCAAGCCGGTGACACGCAAGCTGCCGTTGTCCACCGAGACATTGAGGGTGTTGGCCTTGAGGCCGTTGCCGATGGTCAGGTCGCCCTGCTTGAGCTGGAAGCTGCGCGCGCCGAACACTTCGCCCTGGTTCAGGCGCTGGTTGAGTTCAGCAAACTGCTGATCCAGCGAGCCACTGGCGCCCAGGCGCTGGGCCTGGATTTCCACGATGCCGCCTGCATACGGCACATAGGTGCCACCCGCGTTGTAGTAACCGCTGCTGCGCCCCAGGATCTTGCCTTGCAGGTCGACTATCCCACCGGCCGCATTCACCGCCACGGCGCGCAATTTGCCGCCCTGGTTGTACTTGGCCGAAAGGTCGATGGTCGAGCCCGCCGCCTGCCGGATATTGCCATTGCGGCTGTCGAGCAGCACATCGCCGCCTGCGCCATATTGGGTGATGTCATTGAACACCACCGCACGACCGGCCACGTCGATCAACGCTTGATCGGTCAGCACCACATCGTCAGTGGCCTCCAGCGTGACCTTGCCGCTCGGCAAGACCACAGCGGTGGCCAGGCGAACGGTTTGACCTTTGAACGACAGTTCGCCGCCGTAGCCTGTGGCCGCACCACGGGTGTCGGCAGCCCCTGCGACATCAATCGTGCCGCCAGCGGTGATGCGGTTCAGCGAGCCGCCTTCACCGGTCATCAGCGGCGTCACGATGTTGAGGTTGCCGCCGCTGTAGGCAAAACCGGTGACCGGGTCATACGCGCCCTGGCGTTGATACACCGACAGGCTGCCTTTGTAGTTGGCCGTAATCCGCTCGCTGGCATTCAGGTTGACGTTGGCAAAGCCCAGTACCAAACGGTCAAAGACCGTGTTGGTGTTTGCCTGGGCAAAAGGCCCATAACCGAACTCGATACACTCGGCGTTGATATCCAGGCGTCCGCTGCCATTACCGGCACCGTTCTTGATGACCGCGCCAGGCCCGCCTGTGGCGCCTTGCCAAATCAGGTTGGCGGTGTGAATGCTCGCCACATCATCGGCATTGCCCGAACCGTAGATCGCCGGCGTCGACAGCACCAGATTGCTCAGCAACGACTTGCCGGTCACCGAATCATAAGTATCAAGGGTGGTGGTGCCGTAGAAGTTGAACGCCTGGCCGGCCGACAGTTGCAGGGTTTCCAGCGCCGGAGCACCGGCCTGGGTGTCTCCGCGCATCAAGCGTTCGAGCACTTGCTGGTTAAGGGTCAGGCCTGATGGCAACACATTGCGCGCAGCGGCATCGGCCAGCCCCGCCGCGCTGCCGACGTTGATATTGCTCAGGGCCAGCGCCAGGTGGCGGGTTCCGTAGCGCACCTGGTCGTCCAGCTGCAGAGCGGTGTCGGTCGCCGCGATGATACTGCCCTCGGAATAGATCGAGGTCTGGCCCGAGCAATTGCCGCTCGGGCACACGCCGATCTTGATTCCGCCCGAGGGGTTATTGGTCAGGTTTACGTAAGGCAGCACATTGAGCAGGCCGTTGGACACGGCCAGCATGCTTGGCACGCCCTTATAAACAAAGCCGTCACGCGCGTCATAGGCCGCCGCACCGCGCCCAAGAGTACTGATCGAAGCGCCCTGCTCGACCACGATATCGCCGGTGCCCGACACCATGATCACTTCCGGCGCCGACAGGCTTGCACCGCTGCGCAGGGTGATTCCGTAACCCACGGTGTTAGAGCCGTAGGGGAATTGGATGATATTACCGTTACGGCCATATTCCACTTGGGTCAAACCGCCAATAATCAGGCGCTTGGCGCCCAGATTATTAAGGCTTTGGGCGGTGAGGGTCAGGCCCTCGTAGGCTGGCAAGGGACTGTTGGCATCAACGATCTGGGTCTCTCGGCTCTCGGCAGTGCTACCGCCCAGGTTGATCACACCCACCGTGCCGCCGTAGCCGCCTTTCGCCGCTTCAAAGTTGCCAACGCCCTGGAACGAGAACGTCTCTTTGCCCCCGCCGCCGTTAAACGCCAGCTTGAGGGTTTTGGCGTCCACTTCCAGCATTGGCCGTGGTACACCGAGCCTGGCGGCATCGGCAATGGCGAACTGAGCGTAGCTGGTTTCGTTGTACTGGGAGTAGCGGCGCAAGGTGTCGGCCGAGGTCAGGATCACCTGGCTATTCACGCTGTTGTGAATGCCGGTGTTGATAATCGACAGTTGCCCGGCCGTCGACCACGAACCGTTGCGCATCAGCGTGGTGGCGCCGTCGCTGCCCTGTGCCGCGAGACCGTTGATCTCAACCCGGAAGGCCCCCGGTTTCAATGCATAGGTGGACGGCATCAAGGTGTAGGTGCCTGCAGGCAATCCCGGCACGCCGACACCGATGGTGATCTGCTGGCCCAGCAGCGGGGTACTGGCGCCGGCTTCGCCAGCCACCGGCGCATAGCCTGATTGCACGCCCGGCACGATGGCATAGACCGGGTTGGTGCTCAGCCCCGGCAAGGTGAAACCGCCATTGGCCCCGAACTGCACCAGCGGGTTGAAACGCGCATCGGTGGAACCGCCGCGCCCGGAAATAAAGCCGGCACCCAACAATTCGCCGCCACCGGACAGGTCGAGCGTGGCGTCGGGCAATACGTCCACCGACTTGCCGCCCAAAATCACCCCGACCGACAGCTCTCCACTGTTGGTCGCTCCGATCCCGCCCTGCCCGGTGAAGACCACGGTCTTGCCGTTATAGCGATAAACCTGGCCATCCACGGTGCCGCCATACGGCAACACCAGGCCCTTGGCGCTGACCGAGGTCAGGCTGCCGGGCAGCAATTCGACCTGGGTACTGCCCAGGTTACCGAGTTCGATCAACCCCAGCGGCGCACGCAATACGCCGCCCTGCTTGATGGTGGCGGCACCCAGTTGCAGGCGCCCGAACACCGAGTCCGGTGCAACGCCATTGTCATCGCCGACCTTCTCAATCGTCAGGGTGCGCGTCGGGTCGAAGATCATTTGATTGCCGTTGACGCCGATACCGCCCACCAGCACTTGGGCCTTGATCTCGGAGCCCGGGTAGATGCGCGCGGCGCGCAGGGTCATGTCGCCCGCCGAACTCAAGAGGGTACTGAAGCCGCTGGGCGTATTGCCGCCGTCGCTCCCCGCCAGGAAGCGCAGGTCGCCACGGCTGTTGAGCCGGACCTGATCGAAGCCCTGATCGGCACCAAAGGCGAAGCGGTCGCGGATGTCCAGTAAGTCGCTGTCGACGGTCAAAACGCCCTGGCTGCGGAAAGTCGGCGAGGTATCGCGGATATACGCCCGGGTCCACGCTTCCATCCCGGGCTTGTCCGGCTCAAGCAAGCCGCTGAGCAGCACATGGGGAGCACTGAGATTAATCTGCGAAGTCGGGTTCGCGTTACGGGTCAGGCCAATACCGCCGGAATACAGCTGCAGGCTTTGCCCCATGTGCAGCGAGGCATCACCGTCAACGTTCAACGCCCCCCGCACCAGCACTGTCAGGTTGTCAAAACCACCGGCCTGAATCTGGTCAATTCCGAGTGCGCCGTGACCGTAAATCAACGCGTCTGCCGCCGCTTCTGCGTTGTCGGGCAAGGCGCTGGCCTGATGTTGACGGTTGATCACCAGTTCACGGACCGGCAGCACACGGTCCTTGACGTGCAGCTTCAAGTAATACGGCGACTCCAGTGCCAGCGCCAGACGCCCGCCGGCCGCTCCGGCGCCACCGGCATTGGCCACGAAACTGCCGTCCAGGTACAACCCGTTGTTGGAAGCAAAAGCAATGTTGCCGCCGTTACTGGCCACCAGCGCGCGGCCCTGGCCCGGCAGATCGAGCAGCGCCTGGCTGCCGGACGCATCCAGGCGTGCACCTTCGCGCACCACCACAAACAGGTCGCTGGCCTTGGCTATGCCGGTGACCGGATCAACATCGCCACCGACGGTGATCTGGCCGCCATTACGCACCTGGCCATACACACCGCCACGATTGTCAACAGCGGTCACCGCCCGCGAGGCCACGTCAATCACCGCTGTTTCGCCGACCCAGATCGAGCGGCCATGGCCATTGCCTTCGACTTGTGTGGAGTCAGCGCTGCTCAAGCCCGCCAGGCTCACCGTGCCACCCCAGGCATTGAGCGTGCCGTCGACGGTCAATTGGCCGATGCTGCGCAGGTTGATCCCCTGGCCGGGGTCGACGCTAATCACCGCGCCTTTGCCGACGGTCAGGGCGGTGGTCGCGGCCAGCGCGCCTGAAGCGATGGTGGTACCGGCGTTGAGGTTCAGGCTGGCGCCACGGCGTTGAGTCAGCACGCCTTTGACGGCGTCTTCCTGGTACAGCCCAGGTGTCCAGCGCTCCAGCGCCGTGGTCGGGTCGCTGCCGCTTGGGGTGGACAGAGCCTGTTCGCCCAAACGGTAGACCGGCATGGACACATCGACCCGGGTGCCGTCAGTGACCAGCAGCCCTTCGTTGCCGGTAATGTCGTAAGCCGAGAAGCCCTTGTTGAAGAAGTCCCCTGCCAGGTGCAGGGTGTCGTCGCCCGGCGAACCGGCGTTATCGCCAATCTGCACCTTGCGCGCCTGTACGGCCAGCGTGCCGCCGCCGCTGACACCGTAACCGCGAATCTCGCTGCCCAGCTCAAGCGCGTTCAAGGCCGCCAGGGTCGCGCTGCCGCCCTTGCCACCGATGACCTTGCCGTCCAGGCCAAGGGTGGCCCCGGAGGACACGTCCACCACACTGCCTGGCGCCAGTTGCACATCGCCGGTGCTGCGCAGCGACACCTTGCCGCCATTCAGATACGCCGCGCCGGCGTTGTTGACGCCGTCCTGCGCCAGGTTGCTCCAGCGCCCGGAAGCATCCAGCCTGGCCCCCTCGGTCACCTTGACCCAAGCCTGGGTACCTGCCGTTGGCAGCAGGTACACATCGCCGACAACCATGTTGCGATCTCTGTCCGGCTGGTTAAGCAGGTTGCCCGCATTGAGGCTGCCACCGTGGGCAGTCAGATTGGCGTTGACCGCCACCCGAGGCGCAAACAGGGTGATGTCGCCACCGTCGGCCACTTTAAGCGCACCGTTGACGTTGATCTGTTGCGCGGCGGCGGCTTTGATCGCGCCCAGTTCGAAGCCGTTGAGTTGGTCACTGTCAAGCATCACCTTGCCCTGGCGGTCAGCGGGCAAGGCCGTGTCCAGGTCCAGGCCATCGGCGATCTTTTGCGCGCCGGGCTCGAACAGAATCTCGCCGGTCACCGGGTTCAGGTTGTAGCGCAAGGTGCCGGTACTTTTATTGAACACCGGTGTGTAGCTGCCGATGATCAGTTGCGCGCGTTGCGCGGCAGCCTTTTGCGACTGCTGATAGCCATCGATGTTGATCGTCGGGGTGCTGCTCTGGCGATCGCCATGGAACACGTCGCTGATCAATTGGCCTTCAAGCACCGCGCTGGTGGTGCCGATCACCAGCTTGCCCGCGTCGCGGCCTACGGTGTAACCCGCCTCGTAGCGTTGCTGCGCGGCAATCAGCGGGTTGTAGTAATGGTCGGTGCGGCCCCAGCGGGCGCTGGTGTCTTCAAAGCCCTTGTAGAAACCCGAGTAGAGAATGTCCCCCGGTGCTTTGGACAGCTCATAGAGGCGGCCGTCCGGGCCCTTGAGCCAGCTTTGCCGGATGTAGCCGTCCTGCACATCAATCGTACCGCCCGACAGGTTGAACTGGGCGCCCTGCTCGGTCACCACTTCCTTGCCGGTAAACGTCAGCGTGCCGCCCTGGGCCATCCACTCGCTGACGGTATGCCCCTGGGTGCCGAGGTAACCGCCGACTTCCAGCAGGCCACCGGCGGTGTACCAGCGATCGGTGGCGTAGCCGTTGGTGCCCGCAGGCACAAACACCAAGTCACGCAGATCAACCCACACATTGTTGTTGATCAACTGGCCGCCGTCACGGTTGACCGGCGCATCGCGCTGTTCGTTACCCTGGACGTTGATCTTGATGTTGTTGGATTCCATCGACACCTTGACGCCAATCGCGCCGGACACATCGATCATCGCTCCGTCACGCACCAGGCTGCGCTGGCCCGCCGTCACCGCGACCTGGCCGCCGGTGGCCAGGGTGATCGAGCCGTCCTTGAACTCCACGGTGCCGCCGCTGACGATCTCCACCCGGGACTGATCGATACGGTCACTGACCGTGCTCAGGTTGTTGAAGCGCCCGGTGGCCATATTGACCGCGTCCGGGCGGCCATCGAGGTTGATCAGGCCGTTGTCGCGCTGGCTGTTAAGCGCCGTGTTGCCGGTGTTGTCGAGAAGGATTGCAGTGGTGCTGCCCTGCCCCAGGGTCACGCTGCCCGTGGTATCGGTGACCGAGTTGAGCAGGTGGACGGTGCCCCGGTTGTCCACCGAAGTGCTGGCCAGGGCCACGCCGTTTTGCTGCACCTGGTGCCCGGTCAGGGTGATATCGCCCGTAGCAGCCAATATCAGCCCATTGTTGCTCACCTTGCCCGCACCGCTGCCCGGCTTGAGGCTGGTGGCCACTTCGTTGCCACGGGTGGTGGAGTTCTGGTTACCCGAGGTGCCCACGCCACGGCGAATATAAAAGCTGTCGCCAGCGGCCAGGGTGGTCTGGCCCTTGGCGGTGATGATCGTGCCGGCGTTCTCGACCTCGGAGCCCAACAGCAAGGCGTAGCCGCCGGAGTCGGTGGACAGCGTCGGGGTGTGGGTCTGGATCAGCGCGCCACGTTGCACCTCGACCTTGCCCGCGGCATCAGTAAAGGTCGGCTGGGAGCCGTTGATGTCGACGTAAATCCCGCGCTGGGTGAACTGCTCATCGGTGATGTTGGCGGCGGCGGCCACCAGGTTGCGCACGTTGACCTGGCTGGTGCCGCTGAAGACCACGCCGTTACGGTTCATGATCATCACCGTTCCGGCGCCGGTGATCTGACCCTGAATCTCGCTGGGCCGTGCGTTGGGATCGTTGACCCGGTTGAGCAAGGCCCAGTTGGACTGCTGCTGGAAATCCACCGTGGTGTTGCGCCCGACGTTGAAGGTTTCCCAGTTGAGGATCGCCTTGTCGGCGGTCTGCTCGATGGTCACCGTGGTCTTGCCGCCGGCCTGGCTTTGGGTCGGCCCTTTGGCATTGACCCAGCCTTGGGTCAGGCTATTGTCGACCTGCAGGCCACCTTTGCCCAGGCCATCGGGAATCGTCGAGACCTGGCCAAGCGCAGCCTGCCGGCCGGCCGCCTGAGCCGCCTGCTGGGCGGCAATCGCCGCGACGCTGTTGTTCAACGTGCTGATGGACCGTGCCAGCTGCTGATTGACCTTTGCCTGTTGATTCAACGCCGGGATCCCCGGCACCTGCCCGGCGCCGAGACGTGCCGCCGTGGTGGCCTGGGAGGCGCCCTTGTCGGCAAACCAGCCGGAACTGAACGCCGCCGAAGCGGCATGGGCATTGCCCGCCACCATCAACAAGGCAATGGCCTGGGCCAGTGGCTTCAGGCGCAGGACTGTCTGGGCGCGCGGCGCCCGGGCATTCAGGTTAACCAGTGGTGTGCAGCGGACCATCAGGAATCTTCCTTATTTGTAATCGCCCGGGGGCAAGACACGCTCATGTATGAGGGTTAGGCGGTTGGCGAGGGACGGGACTGAACTTCTGTCATCGAAAGTTCATATGAGGCTGTTAACGAAAAAAAATCAGCAACGGCACAGGCCGTTGCTGATCGGTGTTGCGGGGTCGTGGAACGCTTGGGTTACAGCGGACGACCAATACCGTTGCAGATGTTCGACTTGCCGATGCTCAGGTCGCTGCCAGCGCTGAGGAAGGTGTCGTTGATTGCGGTTTTCCAGGTGGTTGGCAGTGGCACGAAGCGGTTATTGCGGATAGCCGTATCGTTGCTGCTGAACGCGTTGGTGTTGTAATGACGGGTGAAGAACGTGCGGACCTGGGAGGTCTGGTCAGCGTTGGCGTAGCACTGGCTGAACACCACGTTGGTGAAGCCCAGGATTGGGTAACCGGTGCTTGGGTAGGCGACGACGCTTGGGTCGGTAGCGCTGGTGGTAGCCGCAAACACTGGGACCCAGTTGTTGGGCAGGGTACGGTTGGCGATGGCAGGTACAGCCACCGCGCCGATTGCCGCCGACACGTTGCCTGGAGCAGGCGAAACACCGGCGACGGTTGCCACCTTGGTGGCGTCATCCAGACCGGCCAGGGTAGCGGCCGCGTAATCCGGGCTCATGTAAGTGATGCGGCCGTCAGCAGCGTTCAGCGTGCTCATTACGCCAGCGCTGGTGTCGGCGTAGAAACCACCGGCCGGGTTGGCTTGTTGCAATGGGTTAAGTGCGCCGGCCGGCAAGCCGCCGGAGAAGCTGCTGCCGAAGGCCTGAGTCACGGCGAAGGTGCCGCCTTCCAGGGCCGGGCTGCACTTGGCGTTCAGGAAGCGCGTGAACAGCTCGGTGGTGCCGCTGTTTTCTTTGCGATAGATCACGGTGATCGGGCCGGTACGGCCGGAGTCCGGGATCAGGTTCCAGGTAGTCAGACGACCCGAGAATACACCGCACAGATCGTTGACACTGAGGTTGACGGTTTTACCCGCCACACCGGCCTTGTTGAACGGAATGGCAACCGAAGTGGCCACCGAAGGCACTTGGATCAGCGGGCCCCAGGCAGAACCATGGGCAGACACGTAGTTGCTCAGCTCGGTAGAAGACAGCTTGGAATCGCTGCCTGCCCAGTGCACGTTCTTGCCGGTGACGGTGGCGTCCAGCTTGCTGTAGTCGTTGTTCAGGAAAGCAGCCTTGCCGTTGCCGCTGCCCACGCCGATGTACGGGGCGAAACCGGCAGTCAATACGCCGGCAGTCTGGTACAGCGGTTGTGGCAGGGTGGCGCCGCCGCCGTTGACGTCAGCCATTGCAGCCTGGGCCGAGCACAGTGCAGCGAGGGTCATGGATACCGCGAGAACGTTGCGCTTAAACATGAAGAAGCTCCTTTCGTCGTGTTTGTACGTTGGGGTAGATGACGCTATGGCTTCGGTCCCAGGCTGTGTTCCGGGGGTCACCGGGGGTGAGGCCATGGGTATGAAATCTCGCAGCATCCGATGACAGTCAAAGGAAAAAACCTCGGGAGGAACGGCTTGATTTTTAAAAAGATTCTCGGGTGTTTTGGTCACACTTTTGAACGGTTTGGGGGTGAGGTGACAGCGAGGTTTCAGCCCGGGTTTCGAGCACCGGGCTGGAGGCGTCAGGGGCCGTGGCGAGAAGGGTTGAAGATGACAGAACGGGGAACCCGAGGTTGGGACCCGCGTGCCCGGCGCAAGAAAATGGTGTTGACCGCGTTTCGTCAGCAGTCAGGTCACCAGCTGGTTGATTTCGATGATCGGCAGCAGCACCGCCATGACGATGACCAACACCACGGCGCCCATCACCACGATCATCAATGGCTCCAGCAACGCAGTCATGCCCATCGCCCGACGCTCGATATCCCGCGACAAGGTTTGCGCCGCACGCTCCAGCATCGGCGGCAACGAGCCGGTCTTTTCGCCGCTGGCGATCAGGTGGATCAGCACCGGCGGGAAGACCTTTTCCACCGCCAGCGCCGGGGCCAGGTTGACGCCCTCGCGCACCTTGGCGGTGGCGTCGGTGACGCACTGGCTCAGGCGGTCGTTGGACAGGGTCTGGCGCGCCGCTTCCAGGGCACGCAACAACGGCACACCGGCGCCGCCGAGAATCGCCAGGGTCGAGGCAAACCGTGCGGTATTCAACCCCAATACAAAGCGCCCGATCAGCGGCAAGCGCAGCACGCGACTGTGCCAGCTCAACCGTGCCACGGGGTTGCGCAGGTACAGGCGCCAGCCCCAGAAACCGCCCACGATTCCGGCAAAACACAACCAGCCCCAGGCGCGGATAAAGTCACTGGCATTGAGCATCGCCAGGGTCAGCCCCGGCAGGTCCTGACGGGCCTGGGAAAACGCACTGACCACTTGGGGCACCACGTAGCTCAGCAGGAAAATCACGATGCCGATGGACACCAGCCCCACCACGCCCGGGTAGATAAACGCGGTGAGAATCTTGCCTCGCAGGTTGTTGCGTTCCTCGATGTAATCGGCCAGGCGCTCCATGACCTGGGCCAGGTCGCCGGACTCCTCCCCCGCCGCGATCAGCGCCCGGTAGATCGACGGAAAATCCCGCGGCCGCGCGGCCAATGCATCGGCCAGGCGCATGCCGCTGCGCACGTCGGCACGCACCGCGCTCAGGGTCTGGGCGATGTGTTTTTTCTCGGCTTGCTCCACCGTGGCGCTCAACGCCGCCTCCAGTGGCAGGCTCGCACCAAGCAGGCTCGCCAGCTGCCGCGTGGCCCACGCCAGGTCGTTGTCCGAGAGCTTGGCGCTGAACAGACTGCTACCGCCGGCTGGCGGGGTGTTGTTCTCGATCTGCACCCGCAAGGCCGTGAGGCCACGGCTGCGCAGGTGGGCAAAGGCGCCGCTCTGGCTGTCTGCCTCAAGGTGCCCGGACTCCAGCTTGCCGGTGGCGTCGGCGGCTTCGTAGCGGTATCGGTTCATCAGGCGTCCCGTGTTACGCGCAGGATTTCTTCGGGGGCGGTGGCGCCGCTGCGCACCCAGCGCTCACCGTCTTCGCGCATGCTGAACATGCCGGCCCGGCGGGCGGCGGCTCTCAAGTCCTGCTCGCCGGCGCCCTGGTGAATCAGGCTGCGCAGCTCGTCGTCGATACAGAACAATTCATGGATGCCGGTACGGCCGCTGTAGCCGATCTGGTTGCACTGCGCACACCCGATCGGCCGCCAGGTGCCGGGCGCTGCCGGGTCTTCCTGCTTGCAGTGCGGGCACAGACGCCGCACCAGGCGCTGGGCCAATACGCCGAGCAAAGAGGACGCCAGCAGAAACGGTTCGACGCCCATGTCGATCAGGCGGTTGACCGCCGAGACGGCATCGTTGGTGTGCAAGGTGGCGAGCACCAGGTGGCCGGTGAGCGAGGCTTGCACGGCAATTTGTGCGGTCTCCAGGTCACGGATTTCGCCGATCATGATGATGTCCGGGTCCTGACGCAGGATCGCCCGCAGGGCCAGGGCGAAGGTCATGTCGATCTTGGCGTTGACCTGGATCTGGCTGATGCCCGGCAGGTCGTATTCCACCGGATCTTCGACGGTCAGGATATTGCTGGTGCTCGCATCCAGCCGGGCCAGGGCGGCATAGAGGCTGGTGGTCTTGCCGCTGCCGGTGGGGCCGGTGACCAGCACGATGCCGTGGGGCTGGCGGATCAGGGTGTCGAGTTTGCCGAGCACGGCGGGGTCCATGCCGAGGGTTTCCAGCTGCAGGCGCCCGGCTTGTTTGTCCAGCAGGCGCATCACCACGCGTTCGCCGTGGCCGGTGGGCACGGTGGACACGCGAATGTCGATGGGCCGACCGGCCACGCGCAGGGCGATGCGACCGTCCTGGGGCAGGCGTTTTTCGGCGATGTCGAGTTGGGCCATGATCTTGATGCGCGAGACCAGCGCGCCGTGCAGGGCCTTGCGCGGGGACACCACGTCACGCAGGGTGCCGTCGACGCGGTAGCGCACCACGGAGTGGGTTTCGTAGGGTTCGATGTGGATGTCGCTGGCTTCGTCGCGGGCGGCCTGGGTGAGCAAGGCGTTGATCATGCGGATCACCGGGGCGCCGTCCTGGGTGTCGAGCAGGTCGGTGATTTCGGGGATGTCTTGCATGAGGCGGTCGAGGTCCACCTCGTTTTCGGCGGCGCCCACGACGGCGGCGGCGCTGCCGGTGTCGGCGTAGGCGGTGGCCAGGAGGCCGTCGAGTTCGTCGTCGCGCACCTGCACGAGCTGGGTCTGGCCGAACTGGCGATGGACTTCGCTGATGGACCAGCCCGGGGTTGAGGGGCAGATGGTCAGCGTCGGGCCCTGGGTTCCCGGGTGGAGGAGGATGCGTTGGGATTTGGCCCAGGCGTAAGGGAGTAGGCTCATGGCTGTGTCCGGTGGTTGGTGTACATATCCATTCCTTCGGTTATGGCTACTTAGGGTTCCGCTCTTACAGCGGCTCACTTTTGAACAGCGCAAAAGTAAGCAAAACGCTCTTGCCCCACCACTCGGCACCTCGCCTAGGCTCGGTGTGCCCTCACTCCGGCATTACTACGCGGGCCGCCGCGACGGGGCGTCCCTGCCCCGTCGCGGCTAAACCGGCGTCCTGCCGGTTTACCCGCTCCGTACTACCTGCGTTCGGCCAGCGTGGTTTAACGGGGCGCCTAAGATCAAGATCAAAAGCAGATCAACAGCACAGCGGCCTACAGGCCGGCTTGAGTGGTGTGAAGCAAAGGCAAAATCAAAATCTACAGCCAGAGCGGGCACGGTCAAATGTGGGAGCTGACTTGCCTGAGATGCAGACAACTCGGTACATCAGACACACCGAGGTGATGCCATCGCCGGCAAGCCGGCTCCTACAGAAAAGCAGCTCTGTTTTCGCTTTGGCTTTTGATCTGGCTTCTACCACTCAAGCCGGCCTGTAGGCCGCTGTGCTCTTGCTTTTGATCTTGATCTGGCTCTGACTGCCCCAATAAGCCCGAGGCCGAACGCAGGGATTGAGGAGCGGGTAAACCGGCAGGACGCCGGTTTAGCCGCGACGGGGCAGGGACGCCCCGTCGCGGCGGCCCGCGGAGCAATGCCGGAGTGAGGGAACGCCGAGCCTTAGCGAGGTGCCGACAGGCGGGGCAGAGCCCTTTGGTTACTTTGGGGCTTTTCCAAAGTGACCCGCTGTAAGAGCGGAACCCTAAGCAGCCGTCACCGAAGAAACGGATATGCACACCATCCCGCCCCCCAAAAAGCATCACCGCGGCACCGCCCGAATCACCGCCCTAACCCCATGCGCCTCGGGAATCGCCTTATCCACCGAAGGCAACTGCGGCGCCTGCACATCCGGCATCGCCCAGCTGTGCTCCGGCTGCAACCCACCCTGAGCCCTGCGCATAAACTCATAGCGATTCAGCGTAATACTGCGCCCCGCCCCACTGTCGCGAATAATGTAGGGCCGCAAAAACACCATCAAATTCGTCTTCGTCACACTGCGCTTTTCATTCCTGAACAACGCCCCCAACCCAGGGATATCCGACAACCACGGCACCGCGTCATTGCTCTGGCTATAGCCATCCTGCAACAACCCGCCGAGCACCATGATCTGCCCGTCATCCAGCAAAATACTCGTATCAATCGCCCGCTTGTTCGTCACCGTCCCCGCATCCACCGAGGCGCGCGTGTCGACACTGCTGACCTCCTGGTAGATATCCAGCTTCACCGTCCCCCCCTCGGAAATCTGCGGCCGCACGTTCAGCTTCAACCCCACCTCCTCGCGCTGCACCGTCTGGAACGGGTTGTTGCTGGTGCCCCCGCCACCCGTCACATAACTGCCGGTGACAAACGGAATCGTCTGCCCCACAAAAATGCTCGCCGCCTCGTTGTCCAGGGTCAGCAGGTTCGGTGTCGACAGCACATTGGTCCCGCCCTTGCTCTTCAACGCCCGGGCCAGCACCTTGAGGTCCAGCACCTTGCCAATCCCCGGGATATCCACCGTGCCGTCCACCAGCCCGATGTTCAAACCCTTGGGCAGCACGTCAATGCTGGTCTTGCTGGTGGGCGCGGCATTCAACCCGCTGCCCCCCAGGTTGACCCCGCCAAAGCCACCCTTCCCGCCCAGGTTCCCGGCCTGCCACTGCACACCAAACTCGCTGGCATCGTCTTCGCCAACCTCGACGATCAGGCTCTCGATCACCACCTGGGCGCGACGCTGGTCGAGCATGTCGATCACCTCCCGCAGGTTGCGATACAGCGGGTCCGGCGCCGAGATCAGCAAGGTGTTGGTGGTGGCGTCCGCCTGGATCGTCACGCCACCGGCGCTGAACGCGGTGTTCTGGTCGCTGGCGGAGGAAGTACCGGTAGCGCTGGCGTCCTGGCCATAACCGCTGGGCTGGGCAGTGCCGCTGCCGGTGGGGGTGCCGCTGCTGTTCTGGGTGCTGCCCTGGCCGGTCTGGGTGTTGCCGCCCATGCTGCTGAGTTTGCCCCGCGCATTGTCACTGCTGCCGGTGTCGCTCTCGCCGGTCAGCAGGCCCCGCAGCGACTGCGCCAGTTTGCCGGCCTGGGCGTTGCGCAGGTACACCACGTGCATGTTGCTCGGGTTGCTCTGGGCGTTGTCCAGCTTGTAGATCAGGTTGCGCGCCAGCTCGGTGCGCTCCGGGCTGCCAGCGCGAATGATGATGGAGTTGGAGCGCGGGTCACCGATCACGTTGATTTTCTGGGTCTGGTCGGCGCCCTGGGTTTCGAGGAGTTCCGAGACCATGGCGGCGATGTCCACGGCGATGCCGTTCTGTACTTTCACCACGTCAGTGTCGATGGCGCTCGGGGTGTCGATGCCGTCGATGATCTGCGCCACCCGCGCGAGGTTTTCCGCGTAGTCGGTGATCACGATGCTGTTGTTGCCGGGGTAGGCGTTGATCGGGTTGTTCGGCGACACGATCGGACGCAGCACCGGGATCAGGTTCACGGCGTTTTCGTATTGCAGGCGGAAGGTGCGGGTCTGCATGCCCTGCCCGCCCGGGTTGGCGCCACTGTAGATCGGCCCGCCCAGCAGCTTGGCATCCGCCTCCGGCACCACCTGGGCCACCCCGCCTACGTCGACCACGCTGAAGCCCTGCATGCGCAGTGCTGCCAGCAGCATGTCGTAGGCCTGGTGCGCCGGCACCTGACCCTCGCTGACCAGGGTCAGGTTGCCTTTTACCCGCGGGTCTACCAGAAACTGCTGGCCGGTGGCACGGGACAAGGCGCGCACCACCGCCTGGATATCAGCGTCGACGAAGTTCAGTTGCACCGGTTGATCACCCAGCGGGTTGCGCGCCTTGGCCGGTGCAGCGGCGTGGCTGCGGGCGCTGTTGGTCACCGGGTGCTGCACCCGTGGTGGCGGCAGCGGTTCGCGCTGGCGGTCCAGTGCGGTGTCGCCGCTGCGCCGGGTGTCGGCCAGGGGCTGGCCGAGTTCGCTGTCCACCAACAGCGGTTTGGAGGGTTGGGGGTTGCTGCACGCGCCCAGCGCCAACAGGAGGAAAGGGGCGACCTTGCGAAAAGGCGCAGCATTGGGCAATGACCACTTCATGAAGCTTCCTTAGCGCCAGGCGCCTGATCCATGCGAACGGTCCCGGACAAGGTGCCGGCCGAGTGTGAAGGGGTGGCCTCGCCTGCGCGTTGCAGGCGGGCCTCGGAGACTTCCAGGGAAAAGGGCCGGGGGCTGGCCAGCAGCCAGTCGACCACGGCATCCGCCGGAGCGTCCTCAAAGGTCAGGCGCCAGCTCCCGGTTTCCTGCGGCTGCAATTGATAGCGGCCCTGTAGCCCGGCGTTGTCGAGGGACTGGTGCAAGGCGGTTTCCAGGTCACCGCTGCGCGGGGCAGTGGCGACACCTTGCAGCAGCACCTGCAACGCCTCGGCCTGGCTGCGCAGTTTTGGGGTTTCGGCCTGCCAGTAATCGATCTTCTTCAGCGGTGGCTGAATCAACAGCACCCCGATCAGCAAACCGGCCAACACCAACCCGGCGCCCACCAGCATGCGTTTTTCCCGCAGGGCCAGGCCGCGCCAGAACACCTCGGCCTGGCGGCGCAGCAGCTGCCAGCGCTTATTCATCTTCGGCCTCTTCGTCCGCATCGGTTTCGACCTGCTCGGTGAGCGGGCCGAGGGTCCAACCCTGGTCGTCGCGGCTGGCGCTGAAACCGGCCTGGGCCAGCAGCGCTTGCGCGTCAGCCGCCAGCGCCGGGCTGCGGGCGTCGGGCTGCAGGCTCACCTGGAGACGGCCTTGGGCGTAGGTCAGGCTGTCGACGCTGCCCGCCAAAGACGGCAGGCTGCTGCCCGCCAGCGCCAGCAAGCCGGTGAAGCGCTGGCCGGGCTCGGCCGCCGCACCACTCTGGCGGGCGGCCAGTTGCTGACGGGCTTGTTGCAGCGGGTTGAGAATCACCGGCAGCTCGGGGAACGCCTGGCGTACCTGTTGACTCATCAGCGCCTTGAGGCGCTGGCCTTCGTCGACCTGGCGGGCGGCGTAGAGGTTCAGGCCCAGGGTCCAGATCACCACCGCCAGCGCCGTACAGGCCAGCGCCCGGCCCCAGCCACCGGTTGCCGCTGGCTGGAGCCGACCGTGCAACCCCCAGCCCGGCAGCGCGCCGCTCCAGCGGGCGTCGCCCGCCACTTGCTGCACCTCGACGCCGGTGGCAAGCAGGTCATCCAGCGCCTGCTGTCCCAGGGGGTGCACGGCGCCCTGCTGCACGCTGTGGCGCAGCAACAAATAACCCTCGCTGAAGGCTGCACTCGGTTGCCCGCCGACCGGCAACGCGTAGGGCGCCGGGTACAGGCCGCGCACTTTGATTTTCAACGGGGTCGTTACCCGGCCCAAGTGTTCAAGGCTGCTTTTGGGCAACCAGCCAACCTGCACCAGGCCATTGCTTTCCCGTGGACCGTGAGCCACATGCATCAACTCCACCGGGCCGAGGATCAGCGCCTGCGCGGCACAGGTCACGGCATCGTCGATCCTGGCCGAGGCCAATTGCGGCAGCTCCAGGCTGGTCAGCAGGCTGTCTCGCGGATGCAGAAAAAACTCCGCCTGGGCATTCGCCCATTGCATCAGGCTGCCCTGCCCTTGCTGGCTGACCTGCCCGGCGCGGTCCAGCCAGGCGAACTGCACCGGGCTCTCGGCAGTGAGTTCATCCAGCGGTGGCAACGCAATGCGCAGACGTTTCATACGCCCACCCGCGACCAGATCACCTGGGGCTGACGGTCTTCGGGGCGATACAGCAACGCCTCCAGGGTGACCCGACGCTGCTCACGGCGCGCCTGGCCCTGCACGCGGAACCACTCACTGGTAATCCCCACCTGCACCGTGTCCACCGCCACCTGGGGCATGCGCAACCGGTTGACGAAATCCCCGCGATTGATAAACCAGCGCCCGCCGTCGCGCTCGGCCACCAGTGCCTGGGCCTGCGACAGGCTGAGCCCCGGCACCACAGCACTGAGCACCTCGGCGCTGGCGGTATTGCCGTTGACCCAAGTGTTGCCGGGCAGCACGCTGACGTAGCTCGCCATGCGCCGCAACTGACGCGGGTCGAGGCCGTCAATCCCGCTGAGGTCGGTGAGGCTGCGCAACATCGGGTATTTGGCCGGAATCAAGGGCACTGCGGCACCGGGCGAGGTGTCGCGGCTGCTGTTGAAGCCCCCGGTGAATGAGGCCGCGCCCACGCGTTGGTCGTAGGAGTCGATCACGCGACGGCTGATGCGCCGGCTCACGGCCGGGTCGATGCCGATCAATTCGCACAGGCGCTCGAAGCTCTGCAATTGCACGGCGTCCGGCTGTTGCTGGGTCACCAGGTTGCGCAGGTTGAACTTGCCCTGCTCGTCTTCAATCCGACCTTCGAACGCACCGCCGAGGGGCCGTGCCCACTGTTGATCAAGCCGGGTCAATACGTCCTGGCGGCGCGCGTCCCAAAGGATCTGGCGGCTGGTTTCCAGGCCGCCGTTCAACAGCCATTGGCCCTGGATGCGAAGTTGTTCGGCTTCCAGGCTGCGGGTAAATACGGTCTGGCGCGTGAGCATGGCGCCGGCAATCACCGCGACCACGGCCGCGATCAGCAAGGCACTGATAATGGCCATGCCGCGCTGCTTCGCCACGGAGGGCGAATGACTGTTCATCGCCGGCCTTACAGCTGCCAGGAGCCGATATCGGCGTTCACGCCGTCGCCATCCGGTTTCCCGTCGGCGCCGAGGGAGAACACATCCACCTCGCCGTTGGCCCCCGGGTTGAGGTAGTGATACGGGTTGCCCCATGGGTCGTTGGGCAGGCGTTCGAGGTAGGCGCGCCAGTTGCTGTTTTTCGCATCGGCCGGGCGCTCCACCAGCACCTTCAGGCCCTGGTTCATGCTGGGGTACGAGCCATGGTCGAGGCGGTAGAGTTTCAGGGCCTGCATCAGCCCGCCAATGTCCTGTTTGGCCGCCGTGGCCCGTGCCTGGTCCGGGCGGTCGAGCACTTTGGGCACCACCAGCGCCGCCAGAATCCCCAGAATCACCACGACCACCATGATCTCGATCAGGGTGAAACCGCGCTGCCTGCGCGGGGACGTGAAGTGTGCGATATCCATCTCGACATTCCTTGGCTTGAGTGCATTTCGTGGCGCAGTGTTGCAAGAACACATGTCAGTCACGTTGAAAATCCTCGGGAGCTTTGGTCGCCAATCGGTCAACTCCCGGGGCTAGTCTGCGGGCTTGTTTCCCGGTTTTGAGTACGCCATGGGCGACCCCCGCAACGAGCAAGGTTTCACCCTGATTGAAGTGTTGGTGGCCCTGGCGATCATCGCCGTGGCCATGGCCGCTGCCGTGCGCGTGGCCGGGCTGATGACCACCAGCAACGGCCTGCTGCGGGACAAATCCATGGCGTTGCTGGCGGCCCAGAGTCGCCTGGCGGAACTGCGCCTGGAAGGTCGGTTGAGCTCGGGGCGCAAGACGTTCGACTGCGACCAGGGCCGGCTGAAACTGCGTTGCGAACAGACCATCAGCAACGGGCCGGATGGGCGCCTGTTCCAGGTCAGCGTGCACGTGCTGGACGCCACCCGTGAAGCGCCGCCCCTGGCACGCCTGGAGACGGTGCTGGGGCGCCCGCCCGTGAAGCGCGCGGTCACTGCCGAGTGAGGCTGGGCAAGGCCGGGCCGTCGGGCAACTTGTCGAGGGGCACGCGGATTTTCTCGGCGCCACGTTCGATCTCCACGCTGTCGCCTTCAATGGCCGTCAGGCGCACGCCGGGGCTTAAGCGTTCCCCCAACAGAAAGCTGCGGGGCGGGCCGTCGTTGAGGCTGAGGATCGCCACCGCGCCACGCGCCCCGGCAAGCACACCGGAGACCTTGATCTGCATGACCGCCGGGGTATTGGAAAACCATTGCAGCGCCGGGTTGTCGCTGCGGGCAGCCAACGCCTGGGGCGCGGCCTGCGGGGTGTGCGACTCGGCCGAGGTGAGCAGCAGCGGCGTCCAGGTCGCCACCCCCGCCAGCGCTGCCAGCAGCGCCACAGCCTGCACGCCGTGGGCGGGTGAAAAACGATGGGTGAATGCCATGGGCGGGACCTCCTGTTTGTCCGTTGCTTCAGGCTACAGGGCAATTCACACCTTTTTATTTCAGCGGTCCGTCAGGGAGCAAAAAATGAAACAGCAGGGCTTCACGTTGATCGAGCTGATGGTGGTGCTGGTGATCATCGGCATCGCCAGTGCGGCCATCAGCCTGAGCATCAAGCCGGACCCGCTGCACCTGCTGCGCAAGGATGCTGAACGGTTGAGCCAACTGCTGCAGGTGGCCCAGGCCGAGGCACGTGCCGATGGTCGGGTGATTACCTGGAAGGCCGATGCCAAGGGGTTTCGCTTCAGCCGCGTTACGGATGACGGTCTGGGACTGGAGAACTTCAGCGGTGATCAGCAACTGCGTCCACGGGCCTGGGACAACACGCCGATGCAGGTGCGTATCGAGCCGGGGAAAACCCTGGTGCTGGATGCCGAATGGGTGAACCCGCCGGTACGGGTGGTGCTGTCGGATGGGCAGCACAGCCTGAGTGTGCAACGGGATGCGGCAGGGTTGTTGCGGGTGGTGGCGCATGAATGATCAAAAGGGTTTTACGCTGATCGAGGTGATGGTGGCGATCATGCTGATGGCGGTGGTCAGCGTGATTGCCTGGCGCGGGCTGGACAGCGTCACCCGGGCTGATCAGCATTTGCAGGCCAGCAGCGAGCAGGTTGAGGGGCTGTTACGGGCGTTGAACCAGATGCAGCTGGATGTGAGCTTGCGGGCGGGGGTTGAGTTGAGGCCGCCGATTGTCGACGAGGCGCCCAGGCCTGGGGCGTTGGCGGCGGTGTCGGTGAGGAGTTCGGACAGCAAGGGGTTTCGGCTGGAGGTGATCCGCAGTGCTCCGATTCCTGGGGACGGGTTGCAGCGGGTGCGGTGGTGGCTCAAGGGCGACACACTGTACCGGGCGGCGGCACCGGCGCGGGATCGGTATCCACTGCCTGCGCCCCGGGATGCGGTGGCGGTGCTTGGGCAGGTCAGGGATTTGCAGGTCCGCGTTTGGGATAAGGGGTGGCGGCAACTGAGCGGGAATCGGCAGGAGGATCCGCAAGGGATCGAGGTGGTTTTGGTGCGGGAGACGGGCCAGGGGGTGGAGCGGTATCGGCAGGTTTTGGGGCCCTTGCGGTAGGGCTTTTCTGGGTGGTGTACATATCCGTTATTTGAGTGATGGCTTCGATGGGTTCCGCTCTTACAGCGGGTCACTTTTGAAAGGAGCCCAAAAGTAACCAAAAGGCTCTTGCCCCACCACTCGGCACCTCGCCTAGGCTCGGTGTTCCCTCACTCCGGTACTACTCCGCGGGCCGCCGCGACGGGGCGTCCCTGCCCCGTCGCGGCTAAACCGGCGTCCTGCCGGTTTACCCGCTCCGTACTACCTGCGTTCGGCCAGCGTGGTTTAACGGGGCGCCTAAGATCAAGATCAAAAGCAGATCAAGAACACAGCGGCCTACAGGCCGGCTTGAGTGGTGTGGAGCAAAAGCAAAATCAAGATCTAAAGCAGGGCACGGTCGAATGTGGGAGCTGGCTTGCCTGCGATAGCATCGCCTCGGTGTACCTGAAAAACTGAGGTGTCTGCATCGCAGGCAAGCCAGCTCCCACAGAAAAGCAGACCTGCAGCAGTTTCAGCTTTGGCTTTCGCTTTGGCTTTTGATCTGGCTTCTACCACTCAAGCCGGCCTGTAGGCCGCTGTGCTCTTGCTTTCGATCTTGATCTGGCTCTGACTGCCCCAATAAGCCCGAGGCCGAACGCAGGGATTGAGGAGCGGGTAAACCGGCAGGACGCCGGTTTAGCCGCGACGGGGCAGGGACGCCCCGTCGCGGCGGCCCGCGGAGCAATGCCGGAGTGAGGGAACACCGAGCCTAGGCGAGGTGCCGACAGGCGGGGCAGAGCCCTTTGGTTACTTTGGGGCTTTTCCAAAGTGACCCGCTGTAAGAGCGGAACCCATAGCAGCCGTTACCCAAATAACGGATATACACACCGATCTAACTCAACAAAACGACACCGCCAGGCAACTCCGTACACTTGGCCCCATACGCATCGCGAATCAACAACGCCACCCCCGCCAACTGATGCAAACTAAACCGCGCCTGCACCCGCCGCTTGCCCAGCTCAGCATTCATCAACAACAACATCCCCGGCCGATAGCGATTAATCTCATCCACCACCGTCGCCAGGGTCGCGTTATCAAACACCAATACCTGCTCCCGCCAGGCCACCACCGCCTGCGCATCCACCGCCACCGGCTCACCCACACCGCCAGCGTCATACGTCACCTGCCGCCCGCTTTCAAGCCGAACCGTACGCCCACCCACCGCCACCGCCACCGCGCCGTCAATGCACGTCACACACACACTGTGATCCGTATTACGCACATTGAACCGCGCCTGCGCCGTACTCAACCACCCACCACCCGCCTGAACCCGAAGCGGCATCGCCACATTGGCCAGCACCTCAACCTCCCCCTCCAACAACTCAATCCCGTCATCACGCCGACTGATCCGCGTCTGGGTATTGAGCTCCAGCCGAACACCGTCATTCAACTCCACCCGCCGCTGCTCACCGACCTCCGTGCGGTAATCCGCCGTCAACCCGGCAAACCCGCCCGGCACGGTAAACCGCACCATAAATACCGCCGCCGACGCCGCAATCGCGCCGCCCAAAAACGCGCGGCGCCCAAAATGCCGTGGCCGGGAAAACTGCTCGGCGGCCGGTGCCAAGTGCTGCCACACCACCTTGGCCTGCTCGAACGCCCGGGCATGTTCCGGGCTCTGGGCGCACCACAGGCGCAAGGCCTTCGCATCGGCGACGGTGGCCCGACCCGAGGTCAGCAGCACCAGCCAGTCACGCGCTTCGTTGTGCAGGGGGCTGTCTGGCGTATCCCGGGCAGTGGAGAGGTTAAAAATGTTCAAGCGCGCAGGTACTCACGGATTTTTCAGGGACTCAATCACTAAGACGGTTTTCCGGCCCCGGGACCGAACCGCTGGATCACTTTTCTTTCAAGGCGCTGTGCGCAATGCCCCAACCCGGCCTTGATTTCCTTTTCAACCATGCGCGTGGAAATCCCGAAACGCTTGGAGATTTCCAGGTGCGGCGCCTCTTCCAGGCGCGCGGCGATGAGGATATGGCGCCGCCGCGCCGGCAGTTCGTAGAGGGCTTTGAGCAGGGACTGGATTTCGCGCTGGCCGCCCACCACCCGCGACGGGTCCTGGGCTTCATCCACCGTCTGCAACAGTTCTTCGACTTCGCTGCCGGTCAGCAACCGGGCATCTGCCTGGCGACGGTCGGCGGCGATGTTCAAGGCCATGCGGTACAGGTACGCATTGGGTTGCGCCAGGTTCGGCGGCACGTCCATGCGGTCGACCCGCAGGTAGGTTTCGTGCAGCACGTCGTTGGCCAGGTCTTCTGACCCGAGGCGCTTGCGCAGGCGTACCTTGAAGTCCTCGTAGGACGCCAGGAACAGGCTGACCATCGTGCTGTGGCCGGTGTCTTTCATGCCCCGGAAACTCCTTCCCCTGCTGTGCATTCCATGCGTGTTCCTGTTGAGTCGGGCATCAAAAGTAAGGTCACCGGCAAGCGCAGTGAACTCGGCGCCGGGCGTTCGACCCGGGTGGAACCGAGGCCCAGGACCAGCGCTTCATCACGCTGCAGGTCACCGGTGGAGCTGACCAGGCGGCTGTGTTCGATCACCCCGTCACCGTTGACCCACACCTGCACCAGCGCCCGGAAACTGCCGGGACGGGTCAGCGGCGACCGGCACAGACTGCGCTCGATCGCCTGCTGCAAGGCCGTGGCGTAGCTGTTGTTGATCCGTGCCGCGTTCGCCGCCTTCCTTCCTCGGGTCGCTGCCGGCTGGCTGACCTCGGGGACTTGCAGGGTGAACGCATCACTGCGGGCATATCGCGCCATCAAGCCACTCCCTGTCAGCAGCAGGCTCAGGGCTTGCTGCGCGCTGTAGCGGCCATGCACGCCGATGGAACGCCGGCCCCGGGTCAGTTCGCGATCCACCAGCACCGCCATGCCGGTGGCATGGCTGAACGCTTGGAGGGCGCTGTCCAGCGTCTGCGCAGGCAGGTCCAGGATCACGTCGGCCCGCACGCTCGACGCCAGGCCCCATAGCAGGGCCAGGCAGCAGCCCGCGTGCCTCCAAGCGCTCCTGCTCAGCATCGCAACACGTCCGACATAGCCTACAAAACCGTCATCCTGAGGCCAGTTTATGAACCTGATGTTACGGTGCCAGCAAAAAAAACATCACGGTGACGGGCAGCCCGCTGCACTACACTTTTGCGCCATACCGGCCCATTTCCCAGGGCCCGCCAGGAGGCACTGATGAACCTGTTCCCAACCCTCGCCAGCCTGTTGCTGTGTGCAGCCCTGCCGTTGGCGGCCCACGCCGAAGGCAAGCCCGGTGGCTGCGCCGAGGTCAATGTGGATGGCTACAAGGCGCCGGACTACGGCTGCCTGAGCCAGCAGATGGGCAACAACCCGGATGCCGCCAAGGCGACGCAGAAGAACCAGGAGGCGCAACAAGTGCCCATCGAAAAGCGCAAGCCGAACCAGATCGGGCTTTCCACACCGGCGGCGACCAGCGTGCGCATGGGCAATACCTTTGGTACTTCGGTGAAACCCCAGCGGCCTTGATCGCCGCTTGTCCCCCCCTGTGTACCCGCTCGAAAAAAAGCCATTGTGTTATCGCGACAGCCGATGTTATGTTTCTAACAGAAATTAAAAATACGACATTCGAGTAACATCAATGACCGGTAGCCGCGAGAGTGTCATGGATAAAAACAGCTTCCAGCGCACGCTGGAACAGCAGTTCCCGACGCTGACCCCCACCGGCAAGCGCATCGCTACCTACCTGCTGGGCAACCTGCAGCAACTACCGTTCGAAACCGCCGACAGCATCGCCCAGCAAGCCGGCACCACCGGGATTTCGGTGGGCCGTTTTCTGCGCACCCTGGGCTATCGCAACCTCGATGATGTGAAACAAGGCCTGCGTGGCGACCCGCAAGCGTCCTGGCTGATCACCGACCGCCTCGGCGCCTTTCGCCAGGAGAATGACCAGGAAGACGCCCTCGACCGCTCGCTCAACCGCGAGATCGAAGCCATCCAGCACGTCTACGGCCTGGCCCGCAGCCAGGCGTTTGCCGACATCGTGCAGCATATCGTGGACGCCGACGCGGTGTTTATCCTCGGTGTCCAGTCCACCCGAGGCATCCTCAATGCGTTCCACAGCCACTTGGAATACATTCGGCCCAAGGTCTATTACGTCGACGGCCTGTCGGGGATCTACGCCGAGACCCTGAACTCCGGCTTTGAAAAACCCTACGCCATTACCGCCGATTTTCGCGCCTATTCCAGCATCACGCCCACGTTCTGCGAGACCGCGAATGCCCATGGCCTGCCCCTGGCGCTGATCACCGACTTGCAATGCCCCTGGGCCCGGGACTACGACCTGGACCTGCTGCAACTGAAAACCGACGTCGGCCAGTTCTGGGACTCCATGGCGCCGCTGACGTGCCTGTTCAACCTGATGGTGTCTGCCGTCGCCGACCGATACGGCGAGCGCCTGGATGCCCGCCTGGCGAAAAACCGCGCCCTGCAACAGGCCTTCGGCCAGTTCGAATCCTGACCCTTGAAAGGAAATGCTTGAGTGAATACCAGCCCATTGGTAGAAATCGCCCCACCGGAGTACCCGGTACAGGTCGACCTGATCTACGCCAGTGCCGACAACCTGGCAGGCACCGTGATCTACCGCAACGCCCGTTGCCTGCTGCACACCGAAGCGGCCGCCTGCCTGCGCAAGGCCAGCGAACTCGCACGCCAGGCCGGCATGACCTTGCTGATCTACGACGCCTATCGCCCCGCCTACGCCCAGCAACTGCTGTGGCAAGCCCTGCCCAACCCGGACTACGTGCGCGACCCGCGCCTGGGTTCGCACCACACCCGTGGCGTGGCCGTCGACCTGACGCTGCTTGATGAACACGGTACCCCGCTGGACATGGGCACGGCATTCGATGCCATGGAACCCAAGTCCCACCAGTTCTACCCCGACCTGCCCCCACAGGTGCAGCGCAATCGCCTGCTGCTGTTGGGGATCATGCTCGGTGCCGGCTTCAAGGCGATTGCCACCGAGTGGTGGCATTACGAATTGCCGGATGCCGAACTTTTCCCATTAATTGAGGAGTCGCACTGACCCCAGGGAACGTACCATCACAATAATTAGCTGCACCCTTTAGCTCCAACTGCCCGGTTATAGATTTCATAAAAAAAAACCAACCCGCTTTTTCCTCTAAATAATCAAGGAAACCGGCATGACCCCAAGCAACCGCAAGACCCTCGCACTCTCCCTGCTGTGCGCCGCCCTGAGCCTGGGCGCGTGGCAATCGGCAAGTGCCGCCGCCCCCAAAGACACCCTGATGATCGGCAAGGCCGCCGACCCGCAAACCCTCGACCCGGCCGTCACCATCGACAATAACGATTGGGCGGTGACATACCCGGCGTACCAGAAACTGGTGGCCTACAAAGTCGAAAACGGCAAGGGCAGCACCGAGGTCAAGGGCGACCTCGCCGACAGCTGGACCACCTCCGCCGACGGCCTGGTGTGGGACTTCAAGCTCAAGCCCGGCAACAAGTTCGATGACGGCGCCGACGTTGATGCCAATGCGGTGAAGTTCTCCTTCGACCGCGTGATGCAGCTCAAGCAAGGCCCGTCCGGCGCGTTCCCGGATGACATGAAGGTCACGGTGGTCGACCCACTGACCGTGCGTTTCACCCTGACCAAACCCTATGCGCCCTTCCTCTACACCCTCGCCCACAACGGCGCCGGCATCATCAACCCGGACGTGGTGAAACAGGGTGACGTCAACGCCTACCTTTCCACCCACACCGCCGGCTCCGGTGCGTTTCGCCTGACCAACTGGCAGAAGGGCCAGAGCCTGACCCTGGAGCCCAACACCTATTACGCCGGCACCAAGCCCGCGCTGAACAAGGTGGTGATCAAGATCATCAGCGAAGCCTCGGTGCGCCGCCTGCAACTGGAACGCGGTGACCTGGACATCGCCGAAGACATGCCCCAGGACCAACTGACCAACCTGGCCAAAAAGAAAGACGTAGTGATCAAGGAATTCCCGTCACTGCGGGTGACCTACCTGTACCTGAACAACCAGAAAGCCCCGCTGAACAACCAGAACGCCCGCCAGGCGATCGTTGATGCGGTGGACTACAAAGGCATCGTCGACGGCATCCTCAAAGGCCAGGCCAAGCTGATGAACGGGCCGATTCCCGCCGGCATGTGGGCCAACGACCCAAGCCTGCCCATGATGAAACAGGACCTGGACGGCGCCGGCGCCAACCTGAAGAAACTCCCGCAAAAAATCACCAACCTGAACTACATGTACTCCGACAAGGACCCTGACTGGGAATCCATCGGCCTGACCCTGCAAGCCAGCCTGGCGCCGCTGGGGATCAACCTGAAGATGGAAAAACTGGCCAACGCCACCATGCGCGAGCGCCTGGGCAAGGGTGACTTCGATGTGTCGATCGGCTCGTGGGCACCGGACTTCTCCGACCCCTACATGTACATGAACTTCTGGTTCGACTCCTCCCTGCAAGGGCTGCCGGGCAACCGTTCGTTCTACAGCAACCCGGTGGTGGACAAACTGATCCGCGATGCAGCGGCCAACAACGACACGGCCAAACGCACCGAGTTGTACCAGGAAGCACAGAAGATTGTGCTCAAGGACAGCGTGTACGCCTACCTGTACCAGAAGAACTACACCTTGCCGATGCGTGATTCGGTGAAGGGTTATGTGTTCCATCCGATGCTGGAGCAGGTGTTTAACGTGGCTGAGATCAGCAAGTAAATACCGCTCCGGCGCCAATACACCCTGTGGTACGACCGCTGTTGTGGCGAGGGGGCTTGTCCCCCGTTGGGCTGCGCAGCAGCCCTAAGTTCGCCACCGGGTTATTGGCCGGGAAAATGCACTGATCTTGCTGGGGGCTGCTTCGCAGCCCAACGGGGGACAAGCCCCCTCGCCACAATGAGGTACCCATGGCCTTCCTGAATATGTTGCGCAAACGCCTGTTCGGCCTGATTTTGGTCGTCGTCGGCGTTTCGCTGATTACTTTCTGCATCTCCCACCTGATCCCGGGTGACCCGGCGCGCCTGATTGCCGGCGACCGGGCCAGCGACGCCATTGTCGAGAACATCCGCCATCAACTCGGCCTCGACCTGCCGCTGTATCAGCAATATGGCCGCTACATGAGCGACCTGCTACACGGCGACCTCGGCACCTCGATCCGCACCAGCCGCCCGGTGCTGGAAGACCTGAAAGCCTTCTTCCCCGCGACCCTCGAACTGGCGGTGGCCGCCCTGCTGCTCTCGGTGCTGGTGGGCGTGCCGCTGGGCGTGCTGTCAGCGGTGTATCACAACCGCGCCATCGACCAGATCGCCCGAACGCTGGCGGTCACCGGCATTTCCACCCCGGCCTTCTGGCTCGGCCTGGGTTTGATCGTGTTGTTCTACGGCCAACTCGGCTGGCTGCCCGGCAGCGGTCGGCTGGACGAAGGCCTCGAACCTCCGCGCACGATTACCGGTTTCTACCTGATCGACTCGCTGCTGGCCGGCGATATCCCGCTGTTCCTGAATGCGCTGGAGCACCTGATCCTGCCCGCCGTGACCCTGGGTTTCGTCAACCTCGGCGTGGTCGCCCGGCAGATCCGCTCGGCGATGCTCGACCAGTTGGGCGAAGACTACATCCGCACCGCCCGCGCCTATGGTTTGTCGCGCTGGGCCGTCATCCTGCGCCACGCCTTGCCCAACGCGCTGATCCCGTCGATCACCGTGCTCGGCCTGACCCTCGGCGACCTGCTCTACGGCGCGGTGCTCACCGAAACCGTGTTCGCCTGGCCGGGCATGGGCGCCTATGTGGTCAAGTCGATCCAGTCCCTGGACTTCCCGGCAGTGATGGGCTTCGCGATCCTGGTGTCGTTTATTTATGTACTGCTCAACATGCTGATCGACCTGCTCTACCGCGTGGTCGACCCGCGCATCGGCGAGGTGAATTGAGATGACCGCTCCCGTGACCATGCCCGTACCGGTGCCCCTGGAGCAGCGCCCCACCTGGCGCGCGCGACTGGAATACCTGGGGTATCAAATACGCCGCAGCCCGCTGACCATTGCCGGCCTGACCATCACCCTGATCGTGCTGATCTGCATGGCGTTCGCCCCCTGGCTGGCCAGCCATGACCCCAACGCCCTGAACCTGGCCCAACGTCTCGCCGAGCCCTCGGCTGAACACTGGTTTGGCACCGATGAAGTCGGCCGCGACCTGTTCAGCCGGGTGCTGTACGGCAGCCGCCAATCGGTGGGCGTCGGGCTGTTCGTGGCGTTTTCATCCTGCCTGGTGGGTGGCCTGTTGGGCTGCCTGTCGGGGATTATCGGCGGGCGTTTCGACAGCCTGATCATGCGCCTGATGGACATCATGCTGTCGGTGCCGTCCCTGGTGCTGATCATGGCCCTGGCCGCGGCACTGGGCCCGAGTCTGTTCAACGCGATGCTGGCGATCACCGTGGTGCGCATTCCGTTCTACGTGCGCCTGGCCCGTGGCCAGGCCCTGAGCATTCGCCAGATGGGCTACGTCAAGGCGTCCCAGACCTTCGGCGCCGGGCGCTGGCACATCGTGTCGTGGCACGTGGGCCGCAATGCGATGCCACCGTTGCTGGTGCAACTGAGCCTGGACATCGGCAGCGCGATCCTGATGGCCTCGGCCCTGGGTTTCATCGGCCTCGGTGCGCAACAGCCCACCGCCGAATGGGGGGCGATGGTTGCCACCGGGCGCAATTTCATCCTCGACAACTGGTGGTACTCGACCTTTCCGGGGCTGGCGATCCTGGTCACCGCCACCGGTTTCAACCTGCTGGGTGACGGTGTTCGTGACCTGCTCGACCCACGGCAACAGGGGAAATGACCATGTCCAGTTCGGCAGTCCTTGCCATCGACAACCTGAGCCTGGAATTTCCGGCTTACCGTAATAATGTGCAGGCGCTCAACGGCGTGTCGTTGCACGTCAACCCCGGCGAAGTCGTCGGCGTGGTAGGTGAGTCCGGCTCCGGCAAATCCGTGACCGCGATGCTCAGCCTGCGCCTGCTGCCGGAGCGCAGTTACCGCATCACCGCCGGCAGCTTGCAGATGCTGGGCCGCGACATGCTGGCTGCCAGCGAGAAAGAGCTGTTGCAGATTCGCGGGCGTGACGCGGCAATGATCTTCCAGGAGCCGATGACCGCGTTGAACCCGACCCGGCGCATCGGCCGGCAGATGCTCGACGTGATCATCCATCACCAGCGCCTGAGCAAGGCCGACGCCCGCGCCAAGGCCATCGCCCTGCTGCGGGACATGCACATCGCCGACCCCGAACAGGTGCTCGACAGCTACCCCTTCGAACTCTCCGGCGGCATGCGCCAGCGGGTGATGATCGCCCTGGCGTTTTCCTGCGACCCGCAGTTGCTGATCGCCGACGAACCCACCACTGCCCTCGACGTCACCGTGCAACGCCAGGTGCTGTTGCTGCTGCGGGAAAAAGCCCGGGAACGCGGCACCGCGATTTTGCTGATCACCCACGACATGGCCGTGGTCTCGCAGTTCTGCGACCGGGTGTACGTGATGTACACCGGCGCCGTGGTGGAAGAAGGCCCCACCGCCCAGGTCATGAGCGACCCGCGCCACCCCTACACCCAGGGCCTGCTCAGCGGTTTGCCGGAACAGGTGAAACCCGGTGACGACCTGCTGACCATCCCCGGCCAGGTGCCCAACCTCGCCGCCCTGCCCTCAGGCTGCACCTTCCGCGAACGTTGCCCACAGGCCATGAGCCAATGCATCGAGCGCCCGCGCCTGGATCTGATCAACCCTGTCGGCACCCGCAAAAGCGCGTGCTGGCTGACTGCCGGGGAGTCGGTGCAATGACAGTGTCCCAGGATTCACTGCTGGCCCTGCGAGATGTACGGGTCAAGTTCCCGGTAAAAACCGACTGGCTGGGTCGCCCGCGCGGTTACGCCCATGCCCTCAATGGCATCGACCTGCAAGTGCGCCGTGGGGAAACCCTGGGCATTGTCGGCGAATCCGGCTGCGGCAAAAGCACCCTCGCCCAACTGTTGATGGGCCTGGTCAAGCCCAGCGACGGCGAAGTCGACTGGGTCTACGAAAGCGCCCGGGAACGTCACCGCCACGTGCAGATCGTGTTCCAGGACCCGCAATCGTCCCTCGACCCACGGCTGCCCATCTGGAAAATCATCACCGAACCGCTGTTCGCCCTCGGTGACACGCCCAAGAGCGAAATGCGCACCATCGCTGCCAAAGTCGCTGCCCAAGTGGGCATCCGCGCCGAATACCTGGACCGCTACCCGCACCAGTTCTCCGGTGGCCAACGGCAACGCATCGCCATCGCCCGCGCACTCGCTTCCAACCCGAGCATCCTGGTGCTGGACGAACCCACCTCGGCGCTGGACATCTCGGTGCAGGCGCAAATCCTCAACCTGCTGGCCGAGCTGCAACGCCGGCTGGGGCTGACCTATATCCTGATCTCCCACAACGTCTCGGTGGTGCGGCACATGGCCGACCGGGTGGCGGTGATGTACCTGGGGCAGATTGTGGAACTGGGGTGTGCCGAGCAGGTGCTGGAACAGCCGAAGCATCCGTATACCCAATTGCTATTGGAGGCGGTGCCCAAGCTTGGGGTGGCGCTGGATGATGCTTACGTCAGCGCGCCGACGGAGCTGCCGGGGAACCGCGTATTGCCGGCCGGGTGTTTCTTTCTCGACCGCTGCCCGAGGCGCACCAAAGGGTGTGAGCGGCCGCAGCGGTTGACGGGGGGCATGAGCCAGCAGGTGCGGTGCCATCTGGAGCACCCGTGATCATCCGTTAACAAAATTTTCATATGGCCAAGGCTATGATCCGCCACCTCGTTGGGGAGTAGCCTGCTTCGGATTCTCGAAGCGTTCGTATCAACATTCTCGGCAACATGCCGTGGTGCGAACACCATTTTGGTTGGTGAGACCAGCGACACATCCATGCCTGAAGTCGGGCGTGTGGTTGTGTCGTTGACTCATATAGCCCGACTGGAAATCTTGCCGTGAACCCCATTTCCCTGATCCTTCTCGCCCTTGCCATGTCCACGGACGCCTTTGCGGCGGCCATCGGCAAAGGCTCCAGCCTGCACAAACCACGCTTGACCGAAGCCCTGCGGGCCGGCCTGATCTTTGGTGTGATTGAAGCCATCACGCCGATTATCGGCTGGGCCATCGGCCACGCCGCCACCCGCTGGGTGCAAAACTGGGACCACTGGATCGCCTTCACCCTGCTGGTCGGCCTGGGCCTGCACATGATCTACAACGGTTTGAAGGCCGATGATCCAGAGGAAGAGAAACCGAGCCAGCACTCCTTCATGATCCTTGCCGTGACGGCGTTTGCCACCAGCATTGATGCCCTGGCCGTGGGCGTGGGCCTGGCGTTTGTCGACGTGAATATCCTGGTGGCCGCCGCGGCTATCGGTCTGGCGACGATGACCATGGTGACCCTCGGCATGATGCTCGGCCGGGTGCTGGGCACGGTGGTGGGCAAGCGCGCCGAGATGGTCGGCGGCGTGGTGTTGATGCTGGTGGGTGCGACGATTTTGTATGAGCACCTGTCGGCCTGATCAACGCATACAAAAATGTGGGAGCTGGCTTGCCTGCGATAACGGAGTGTCAGTCAACAATGATATCGACTGATACATCGCCATCGCAGGCAAGCCAGCTCCCACACTGAATCTGCTGCAACTTATCGAGCGTACCTCAGGCCGCGTGTTTTTCTTTCTTCAGGCTGTCGATGTCGATCACGAACCGATACTTCACATCGCCCTTGAGCATGCGCTCGTAGGCTTCATTGATGTTCTGGATGTCGATCATTTCGATGTCCGAGACAATCCCGTGTTTGGCGCAGAAATCCAGCATGTCCTGGGTTTCCTGGATGCCACCGATCAACGACCCGGCCAGGCTGCGGCGCTTGAAGATCAGGTTGAATACCGTCGGTGACGGGTGCGGGCTGTCCGGCGCGCCCACCAGGGTCATGGTGCCGTCGCGCTTGAGCAGGTTGAGGAACGCATCCAGGTTGTGGGACGCGGCCACAGTGTTGAGGATGAAGTCCAGGGAGTTGGCGACCTTGGCCATTTCATCCGGGTTCTTCGACACCACCACTTCATCAGCGCCCAGGCGCAGGCCGTCTTCGCGCTTGTTCGGCGAGGTGGTGAACAGCACCACGTAGGCGCCCATGGCGTGGGCGATTTTCACCGCCATATGCCCCAGGCCACCCAGGCCAACGACGCCGACGCGCTTGCCCGGCCCGACGTTCCAGTGATGCAGCGGCGAATAGGTGGTGATGCCGGCGCACAGCAAGGGCGCGACTGCCGCGAGGTTGCTCTCGTCATGGGAGATGCGCAGGACGAACTTCTCCTTGACCACGATATTGTCGGAATAGCCGCCGAAGGTGTTTTCGCCGCCAAACGCCGGGCCGTTGTAGGTGCCGGTGAAACCGTTTTCGCAGTACTGCTCCTCGCCCTCGGCGCAGGATTCGCACTGCTGGCAGCTGTCGACCATGCAGCCGACACCGGCCAGGTCGCCTACCTTGAATTTGCTCACGTTGTCGCCCACTGCGGTCACCCGGCCAACGATTTCATGGCCCGGCACCGACGGGTACAGGGTGTTGTTCCATTCGTTGCGTACGGTGTGCAGGTCCGAGTGGCAGACGCCGCAGTAGAGGATGTCCATCTGCACGTCATCGGCCCCGGGGGCGCGACGCTCGAATGTGAAGGGTTTGAGTGAATCCTTGGAGTCACGAGCGGCGTAGCTGTAAGTCTTGGCCATTTCGTTCACCTGTGTGTTCAGACGTTGAAATCAGTGGACCCGCACAGACGCTGAACCGTTCAACCGAGCACGTCCATACAATCCGCCCGACAGACAGGCCCCTAAGCTGGCGACTTTTCGATCACGCTGAAAAGTGCTGGAGAGTGGGCATGTGCAAGAAAGTGACGACGATATCCCTGGCCTTGACGCTGTTGGCCGCACAGATGACGGGCAATGCGTTTGCCGCAACCCCGAATGTGGCCGTGGCACCGCAATACGACACCAGCCACGTCTATGTCGCCCCGGCCGACGTGGACCGCTTTGCCCAGAGTTTTCTCGCCACGTTCGGTGGCAAAAGCACGCCCCAGGTGGTGGTGAATGTACTGCCAGTGCCCAGCAGCACCACCTCGCAACTGCTGCAGACGCCGGCGGGCACCGTGTCATTGTTCGGCTTCACCACGCCTGTCCCGCATCCATTTGGTCAGGAGCGTAACGGCTACCTGGTCAAGGACATGGACGTTGCCCTGAAGGCCGCCCGGGAAAACGGCGCGGCAGTGATCGTCAGTGATTTTCCCGACCCTATCGGCCGTGATGCGGTGATTCAATGGCCGGGAGGCGTGAATATGCAGCTCTATTGGCACACCAAAACGCCGGACTATGCGGCGTTCCAGACGGTTCCGGAAAACCGGGTATATGTCTCGGGTGATCGCGCCGACACCTTTATCAAGGCGTTCCTCGGATTTTCCCACGGCAAGGTCCTGGCGGATGACAAGCACGCGCCCGCCGTGGATATCGGGCAAGCCAGTGGCAACTACCGCCGTGTCGACATCGAGTCGCCGTTCGGACGCATGGCGGTGCTGGTCACCAACGGCCAACTGCCCTACCCCTTCGGCCATGAAACCACCGGCTACCAGGTGGCCGACCTGACCGACACCCTGGGCAAAGCCACTGGCTCCGGTGCCAAGGTGCTGGTCCCGGCGTTTGACAGTAAGGGCCGGCGCAGCGCGCTGGTGGAATTCCCGGGCGGTTACGTCGCGGAGATTCACCAGCTCAGCGGGGCAAAATGATCCGCGGCACAGGCTGGGGCCTCGCGGTGCTGTGGCCACTGCTGGCCGCCGGCGTCCACGCCGACGATCAACCGACGCGCCCGACGATCAAGGCCAACCGCTGGCAGGAAGACTGGTCGGTGCTCAAAGACCCGGCGCTGCGTACGCAGCCGCTGGATAACCTCAAGTACATCTCGCTGTCCGATGCGAACCCGTTCACTTACCTGTCCCTGGGTGCGACCTTGCGGGAGCGCTTCGAGATGAACGACGCCGGCGGTTTCGGTGTGAAGAACGTGGCCCGCGACCGGTACCTGATCCAGCGGTTCCAGGTGCATGCCGACCTGCACCTGAACGAAAACTGGCGGGTGTTTACCCAGCTGGAGGACGCGCGGGCCTATGACAAAACCTCAATCGGTGGCGCCGACCAGAACCGTGTCGACCTGCGCCTGGCTTTTGCCGAGTACATCAACACCTTCCGTGCCGGCACGTTCAAGGCGCGCATCGGCCGGCAAGACTTTGCCTTCGACTTGCAGCGCTTCATCTCGTCACGGGACGGGCCGAATGTGCGCCAGTCCTTTGATGCGCTGTGGGCCGACTGGGAAACCTCGAACTGGCGTTTTATCGGGATCGCCAGCCACCCGGTGCAATACCAGGATGAGCGGCACTTCGACGATAAATCCAACGCTGACGCGCAGTTTCACATGCTGCGGGTCGAGCGACTGGTGGGTGGCAAGAATGAGCTGTCAGCCTATTACGGGGTGTATGAACGCAGCGATGCCCACTACCTGGACGGCGACGGCGATGAGAAACGCCAGCTGTTCGACGCGCGGCTGGGCGGCGCGGCCCTGGGCTTCGACTGGGACATTGAAGCCATGCTGCAAGGGGGCTCGGTGGGCCACAAGGATATTCGCGCCTGGGGCGGCGGCAGCCGCGTGGGCTACACCTTCGACAACCTGGCCTGGGCACCGCGTCTGGGGCTGCAAATGGATATTGCCTCGGGCGATCGCCACGCCGGGGACGGCACAATCGGCACGTTCAACCCGCTGTTTCCCAATGGTTACTACTTTTCCCTGGCGGGTTATACGGGCTACAGCAACCTGATTCACGTCAAACCGTCGATCACCGTCAAGCCCATCGCCAAGCTGAGCGTGCAGACTGCCGTCGGCCTGCTTTGGCGGCAAACCACCGCAGACGCGGTCTACACTCAGCCAAACCTCCCCGTTGCGGGAACCGCAGGCCAGGGTGAGCGCTGGACCGGCGCCTATGCGCAAGTCCGCACCGACTATGGGTTTACCCCCAACCTCACCGGCGCCGTCGAGGCCGTGCACTACGCGGTCGGCCAGACGCTGCAGGATGCGGGCGGGCATGACAGCAATTACCTGGGGGTCGAACTCAAGTTCAGTTGGTAAACCCAACCAAGCACACCCGTACAAGCTCGCCCCGGGCTTTTCGGCAATAGTCAGCCTTTGTCTTTGATCCCCACCCATGCATGCCGATCAGGCGCGCACTCAAGGAGTTTCCATGAGCACCTTCCTCACCAAAGACGGTACCGAAATCTACTTCAAGGACTGGGGCAGCGGTAAGCCCGTGCTGTTCAGCCACGGCTGGCCGCTGGACGCCGACATGTGGGAATACCAGATGGAATACCTGAGCAGCCGCGGCTACCGCACCCTCGCGTTTGACCGCCGCGGGTTTGGCCGGTCGGACCAGCCCTGGACCGGTAACGACTACGACACCTTCGCCGACGATATTGCCGAACTGATCAACCACCTGGACCTGCAAGACGTGACCCTGGTGGGCTTCTCCATGGGCGGTGGCGACGTCGCCCGCTATATTGCACGCCATGGCAGCGCGCGCGTGGCCGGCCTGGTTTTGCTGGGGGCAGTGACGCCACTGTTCGGCCAGAAAGCCGACTACCCGCAAGGCGTTCCCACGGCGGTGTTCGATGGCATCAAGGTCGGCCTGCTGAAGGACCGCGCGCAGTTCATCTCGGACTTCAACACGCCGTTCTATGGCATCAACAAGGGCCAGAAAGTCTCCGACGGCGTGCTGACCCAGACCTTGCAGATCGCCCTGCTCGCCTCGCTCAAGTCCACCGTGGACTGCGTCACCGTGTTCTCGGAAACCGACTTCCGCCCGGACATGGCCAGGATCGACGTGCCGACCCTGGTCATCCACGGCGATGGCGACCAGATCGTACCGTTCGAAACCACCGGCAAGGTGGCTGCCGAGATGATCAAGGGCGCTGAGCTGAAGGTTTACAAGGATGCGCCACACGGCTTCGCGGCCACTCACACCCAGCAGTTGAACGAAGACCTGCTGGCATTCCTGAGCCGCTGAAGCAGCTGGACCCTCTTCTCCTTATTTTGGCCGGGCTTGCCCGGCCTTTTTTTATTCAGCCAACACGCTGGCTGAGCACCAGACGCCCCGGCCCTGCGATCAGAATGCTGGTAAACAGGATCAACAACAGCCAGCCAAACTGTCCCTCAAATAACGACCACTCGGGATGCACCACCAGCAACGCCACCAGCAGTACGGCCAGAATCGGCAAGCACGCCAGGCGCACCAGCACCCCGGCAACAATCAACAGCGGGCAGAGTACTTCAGCGAAGATCGCCAGCAACAGTGTCACGCTCGCCCCCACGTGAAAGGGATCCTCGATCACCTTCAACTGTTCGCCATAGTCCAGCAATTTGGGCAGGCCATGGACCCACAGCAGGAACAATCCCCCGCTGACCCGCAAAAACAGCAGCCCGAAATCCCGTGCCCG
The DNA here is from genome assembly GCF_012935715.1 of Pseudomonas sp. ADAK13. Taxonomy (NCBI): domain Bacteria; kingdom Pseudomonadati; phylum Pseudomonadota; class Gammaproteobacteria; order Pseudomonadales; family Pseudomonadaceae; genus Pseudomonas; species Pseudomonas sp. ADAK13. The sequence goes on along the minus strand of NZ_CP052860.1, from coordinate 5,047,555 downwards.
TTCATCCCGTTGTGATGCGTTCATAAGCGACCTGTGCCCGTGACTTACACCGGCCTTTTCAGGCCGGAACCGGAGCCGATTGTGCGGCCACGGACGCCGCGGAAATTGCAGCGATGTGCTGACCTGACACCTCACTCGCCCGTGCCGGCAAACCCGGCGACGATCTCGTCGATCACCACCCGCACCCGCGCGGTATGGCGCAAGTCGGCATGGGTCACCAGCCACACATCGTAGGGCAACGGCCGGGTGCGGTCCGGCCACAGACGTACCAGCCCGTCCCGCTCACCGGAAATCAGCGGAATTTCACCGATGCCGAGCCCGGCGGCAATGGACCGGCGCACCAGCAGGCTGGAACTCAAGGCCGCGACAATGCGCCCACGCCCCAGGGGCTCGGAAACCAGGGTCAGGTCTTTTTGACTGTGCAGATGCGGCTGATAGACCACCAGGTCGTGGCCCTCGAACAGGCTGCCCGGTTCCGGCTCGCCGTGGCGGTCGAGATAGCCCTGCGAGGCAAACAACCCCACCGGCCAGCGCGCGATGCGCCGGGCGATCAGGTCCGGGTTGTCGGGGCGGGTGTTGCGCACGGCGATGTCGGCTTCGCGTTTGGCCAGGTTAAGGAACTGGGTCGAAGCATCCATCTGCACGCGCACGTCAGGGTGCGTGTCGTGCAGCCGGGCGATGGCCGGGATCAAGAAGTCGATGGCCAGGGAATCGGTGGTGGTCACCCGCACGGTGCCCGTCAGGCGGTCGTCCAGGCCCAGCACCTGACGCTCCAGGTCCAGCGCCGAGCGCTCCATGTTCTCCACCGATTGCAAGGCGGCTTCACCCACGGCCGTCAGCGCATAGCCCTCGGAGGTGCGCAGGAACAACGTCGCGTTCAAGGACTTTTCCAGGGCGTTGACCCGCCGCCCGACCGTGGCCTGATCCACACCCAGCACCCGGGCGGCCCCCCGTAACGTGGACTCGCGGCACACCGCGAGGAACACCCGCGCGTCATCCCAGTTCATGGCTTCCCCCTGTGATGCATTTATGCATCATCGTGACGTGTAATCGCAGCATAATTGCATCACTTATCAGGGATATGCTGGGCACCAGAGAAAATCCTCAGGATCGCCAACGTGCTGAACCGCCCTTCACTGGGTGCGGTCCCAACCCATACGTTCATTGCTACAGGTGCACTCAAATGACTTTGCCCCACGAAATGACCCTGATCGAAATCACCACCCCCGGCGGCCCCGAGGTTCTGAAGCCTCGCCAGGAACCCATGCCCGTTGCCGGCCCCGGCGAAGTGCTGATCCGCGTACACGCCGCCGGCGTCAATCGCCCGGACGCCCTGCAACGCGCCGGCACCTACCCGATGAAACCCGGCATGAGCCCGATCCCCGGGCTGGAAGTGGCCGGTGTGGTGGTCGCGCTGGGCGACGGCGTCAGCGAGTACGCAGTGGGCGACAAGTTGTGCGCCCTGACCAATGGCGGCGGTTATGCGCAGTACTGCGCAGTGCCCGCGAGCCAGACCTTGCCGATTCCCGCCGGCATGGAGTGGATTCAGGCAGCAGCGATCCCGGAAACCTTCTTCACCGTGTGGGCCAACCTGTTTGGCATCGGCGGCGCGCACAAAGGCCAGCGCGTATTGATCCATGGCGGCACCAGCGGCATCGGCACCACCGCGCTGATGCTCTGCCGCGAGTTGGGTATCGAAGCGTTCGCCACCGCCGGCAGTGCAGAAAAATGCGCAGCCATCCGTGAGCTGGGCGCCGAACCGATCAACTACCGTGAACAGCATTTCGCCGAGGTCATCGCTGACAAAACCGCTGGCAAGGGCGTCGACGTGATCCTCGACATCATGGGTGGCTCCTACCTGAACGACAACATCAGCGCCCTGGCCATGGAAGGTCGACTGGTGATGCTGGGTTTCCTCGGCGGTGCCCGCGCCAAGGATATCGACCTGCTGGCGATCCTCGGCAAACGCGCAATCGTCACCGGCTCGCTGTTGCGCTCCCGCACCCGGGAAGAAAAAGCCGCGATTGCCGCGCAGTTGCGCAAACACGTGTGGCCAGTGTTGTCGGCCGGGCGTTGCCTGCCGATGATCGACAAGGTGTACGCCTACACCGACGCCGCGCAGGCCCATGCGCGGATGGAAGGTGGTGATCATATCGGCAAGATTGTGTTGCGGGTGGATTGAGAAACAGGGAGAAAAACGGTTTATAACCTCACCGGCGGTCCTCAGTCACCAAGCCGTCAACACCGCCCGACGCGTCCGCCTCGCCGGGCGGTGAATCGCCCGGCTGGACGCGTCGCACGCTCGTATGAATCAGCAGTTTGTTCTTCATGAACCAACCTTTGCCCGGCCAGGTAAACAGAAGCCACACGGCAAAAAACTGTAAAAGTGTCTGAAGGCTAAGGATCATGCCGATCAACGGTGAGCGCACGATCTGATCAGGAATACTTGAAAGGGTCGATATGGATCCGGCCACAATCATTATCGTAAAAATGATTCGCGCCCAGTCCCGGCCCTTGTAAACGTTGTAGAGAACAATCAGCGGAAAAATCGATACCAGCAACGCCGCCACAAACGCCATCCCGAGGGTGAGCCCTTGCATCTCCAGGCGGGGCAGGTCCATCAGGATCGATACAATCCCGAGTGCAAAACTAAGCAACATGCACTGAATGGCACGCTTTACTTCAATGGGTCTTTCCATGGCATTTACGTTCCTTGTAAGAGGCAGGTCTCAGTGCCGGCCTTAGGCCATAAAGCTAGTAATTAGCCATCATTCTGTCCAGTTTTCACGGGCACATCACGCAGGTAGGCCTCCACCTGGGCGAACACCCCCTCGGAAAATGCCCGCTGCTTGTTCGCCCAATGCTCCCGTGGCGGCCAGTGTCACACTCCCAAGCCTGGAGGTGGCTTCGAGACTGCGCAACGCGGTCAAGGGTGGGAAAACATTCATGTAAGCGTGGCTAACCTTTCATGATAAAAAAGATAGATATTACGAGGGTAAGTCGCCCGACAAAGTCATCTGGATTTAACACTGCGGTAAATGGAGGCTTCATGAAACTGGTCGGTATGCTGGACTCGCCCTACGTGCGCCGCGTGGCCATTTCCCTGGAACTGTACGGTGCCGCGTTTGAACACCAGGCACTGTCGGTGTTCAGCACCTTCGAAGAGTTTTCCAGGATCAACCCGGTGGTCAAGGCGCCGACGCTGGTGCTCGACGACGGGACGGTGCTGATGGATTCGGGCCTGATCCTCGACTACCTGGAAGCCCTGGCACCGGCCGGCAGCAAGCTGTTGCCCTCACAGGCAGCAGCGCTTGCCAAGGATCTGCAGGTGATCGGCCTGGCGCTGGCCGCGTGCGAAAAAACCGTGCAGATCGTTTACGAGCATCACCTGCGACCCGCCGAAAAGCTGCATCAGCCGTGGATCGACCGCGTGACCGGGCAACTGCTGGCGGCTTATTCGCTATTGGAAGCGCGGGTGGCCGAGCGCGACAGCGAGGCGCCACTGAACCAGGCGAGCCTGACGGCGGCGGTCGCCTGGTCGTTCAGCCAGCTCAAGATCGCGGACGTGGTCAAGGCCGAGGCGTTCCCCCACTTGCAGCGCCACGCGGCACTTGCCGAGCAGCATCCGGCGTTCCGCAAGTACCCGATCGAGTAAGCGAGTGATTACCCGGCGTACACCGGGTAATCGGTGAAGCCCACTTCCGTGCCGCCATACAGGCCGGCAGCATTTAACGGGTTCAGTGGCCAACCGTTGAGAAGGCGCTGGGGCAAGTCGGGGTTGGCAATGTATGGCCGACCAAACGCAATCAGGTCTGCCAACCCCGCCTCGACCAGCCGCACGCCGCGCTCTGCGGTGTAGCGGCCGGCGTAGATGATGCGACCGGTGAAGGTGTCGCGCACCGCGCGGCGGAACGCCTCGGGCAGCTCGGGCGCGTTGTCCCAGTCGGCCTCGGCAATGGACACGTAGGCAATGCCGGCGGCTTCGAGCACTTTGATCGCTTCGATGTAGGTGTGATGCGGGTCTTCCTCGACCAGCCCGATGTAGACCCGGTCCTGATCGGTGCCACTGAATAAGGGCGCAAAACGCACACCCAGGCGTTCCGGGCCGACCACGTCGGCCACCGCCTCGACGATTTCCCGCAGGAACCGCAGGCGATTGTGCAGCGAGCCGCCGTACTCATCGTCGCGCTGGTTGGAATGCGCCGAGATGAACTGGTTGACCAGGTAGCCGTTGGCCGAATGAATTTCCACGCCATCAAACCCGGCGGCCAATGCATTTTTTGCAGCCTGGACGTAAAGCCCAACCAGCGCCTTGACCTCAGCGGTCGCCAACGCGCGAGGCTGTGGCGGCTGTACCAACTCGCCGGTGCCCGGCCCGGTTTCAATGAACGCCTTGACTTGCTGCGGCTGGATCGCCGAAGGCGCGACCGGGGCTGCGCCGTCAGGTTGCAGGTCCGGATGGGACACGCGGCCCACGTGCCAAAGCTGGGCGAAGATCACCCCGCCTTCGGCATGCACCGCATCGGTCACTGTGCGCCAGCCGTCGATCTGCGCCGGGGTGTAGATGCCCGGGGTCCAGGCATAACCCTGGCCGCGGGGCTCGATTTGCGTGCCCTCGCTGACCATGAACCCGGCCGTGGCACGCTGGCGGTAATAGACGGCCATCAAGTCTGTGGCGATGTCGCCGGGCTGGGCGCTTCGCTGGCGCGTGAGCGGCGGCAGGACGATGCGGTTTTTCAGGGTGTGGCGCCCCAGTTTGATCGGGGTACCTAAAGCGCGGTTACTCATGAGGGGAATTCCAGAGGTAAATGTCAGGCGAGCAGAAGCTGCCGGCTCCCGGTCAGGGGAGCCGCCAGCAACTTGCTTTTTTGGGGGGGTTAGCGGGTTACGCGGTGAGCTTCAACAGCGCTTTGGCAACGTCGCTTGAACTGGCAGGATTCTGCCCGGTGACCAGCAGGCCATCTTCAATCACAAAGGACTGCCAGTCGGCACCCTTCTCGTACTTGCCGCCCAGCGCCTTGAAATCATCTTCGATCAGGAATGGCACCACGTCGGTCAGGCCAACCGCCGCCTCTTCGGAGTTGGAGAAGCCAGTGACACGCCGGCCCTTGACCAGCGGCTCGCCGTTGACGGCCTTGACGTGACGCAGTGCGCCCGGGGCGTGGCAGACAAAGCCGATGGGCTTGCCGGCTCGTTCGAAGGCTTCGATCAGGGCGATGGAGGTTTTCGACTCTGCCAGGTCCCACAGCGGGCCGTGGCCGCCTGGGTAGAACACGGTGTCGAAGTCGCCGGCGTTGACCGACTCCAGCTTCACGGTAGTCGCCAGGGCCTGTTGCGCCGCCGGGTCGGTGGCGAAACGGCGGGTCTGGTCGGTTTGAGAGTCCGGCAGGTCACTGACCGGGTCCAGCGGCGGTTGCCCACCGGCTGGCGAGGCCAGGGTCACGTCGGCCCCGGCGTCCTTGAACGCGTAGTACGGTGCAGCAAATTCTTCGAGCCAGAACCCGGTCTTACGGCCGGTGTTGCCAAGCTGGTCGTGAGAAGTCAAAACCATCAATACTTTCATGTGCCAGTGCCTCGGGGTGATGTGGTTGGAATGGAGTGAAGCTTAGGAGCCGGGCCAATACCGCACAATGTCATGTCCGCAAGGATTCCGGACATTGCGCCAAGCCGGTTGCCGTTTACCCGGTACACGCCGACAATCACCGCTCCGCGCCCCCTGGAGAAATGAGATGCACAGCATTGCGCTGATGGTTTACCCGAACTTTCAATCCCTCAGCCTTAGCCTGGGCTCGGTGTTCGAGTGCGCGAATCTGCTGCGGGGCGAGCAGGCGTATGAGTTTCACCTGGTGTCGGAGAATGGCGGCCCGATCATGACGTCCCAGGGCTTCTCGGTGAACAGCACGCCGATCCGCCCCGAGGGCTATGACACATTGATCGTCAGCGGTTACCTGGAGTTCCAACTGCCTGACGCCAGCCTGCCGACGCTGGTCCAGGCGGCCTCGAAGCAGTCGCGGCGAATTGCTTCGCTGTGCATGGGCATCTTCGTACTGGCCGAGGCCGGATTGCTGGAGGGCAAGCGCGCAACCACCCACTGGCTGCACGCACCGGCTTTTCGCAAGCGTTACCCGCAGATTCGGCTGGAGGAAGACAAGCTGTTTGTGGTCGACGGCCAGATCTGGACCGGCGCCGGGATGAGCGCCGGGGTGGACCTGGCACTGGCCATGGTCGAGAACGACCTGGGCAGCGACCTCGCCCGGCGCATCGCGCGCAAGCTGGTGATTGCCCAGCGGCGCGGCAGCGAGCAGTCGCAACTCTCAGCGCTGCTGGAACTGGACCCCAAATCTGACCGCGTGCAACTGGCCCTGGCCTACGCCCGGGAGAACCTGACCCACGACCTTTCCGTCGAAGCCCTCGCGGCTGTCGCCAGGCTCAGCCCGCGCCAATTCAGCCGGGTGTTCCGCGAGGAAACCGGGCAAACCCCGGCCAAAGCCATCGAGTCCCTGCGGGTGGAAGCCGCCCGGGCGATGATGGAGACCAGCCGGCATCCAGTGGAAGTGGTCGCCCGCGAGACCGGGTTCGGTGATCGCGAGCGCATGCGCCAGGCATTTCTGCGGGCGTTCGGCCAGCCGCCACAGGCGATGCAGGCAGCGTTGTTCAGTGCAGGGGCTGGCGCAGCATTCAGCTGACGGATTAGTGCAGGGCGGCCCGGGTCACCAGGAAGCTCAGCAGGTTCGGCTCATCATCCAGCTCGATGGCCTGCACCGGGCGTGGCAGGTTATCCAGCACCGTCCGCCAGAAGGCCTGGCTCACTTCATCCTGGTCATAGAACCGCACCAGCCAATTCGCCTCGCCACTGCTCAACACTTGGGTGGCGATGGCGCGGCCAATGCCCTTGCGGCGGTAGCGTTTCAAGATGAACAGGTCGGCCAGTTCCAGTGCGTCGATTCCCGGCAATTCGCTGCCTTCGATCAGCAGGAAGCCTGCGATAAAGCCGTCGACCAGCAGCAGGTTGGCGCTCCACTGCGGGTCTTCCCAGTAGCGGGCCAGGTGTTCTTCGTGAATGTAGAAGCGGCCGTCCACCTCGACGTCTTCCTGTTCCCAGTCCGAGGACTCGTAGGCGTAGAACTGGTAGAGGTTGGCGATCAGCGCGGCGTGTTCAGGGCCGGTCTCGATCAATTCGACGGTGGTATCGGGGATTGCAGGCATGGGCATCTCGGCAAAAAAACAGGGCGCCATTGTCAACAAAAGCCAGCGGCAATGCCAATACATCGGCCAAGCTTTCTGCTTGCTGAACCGATCGTGATTTTCTCTTGTCAACGACAAAACTATTACAAAGTTAGACTAAACTCCGCAGCACTTCCTCCCCCCTTGTTTTCAGGATAAGTACTTTGACAAACGTCTGCACCAGCGGCCTCGATGTGGGCTTTGCGTCCCTGGATTACCTGCAAATCGGCTTCCTGGGCATCATTCAAGGCATCACCGAATTGTTGCCCGTGTCTTCCACCGCCCACATGCGCATCGTGCCCGCCCTGCTCGGCTGGCCGGATCCCGGCTCGGCATTTTCCGCGGCGATGCAGTTGGCCGCACTGGCGGCCGTGGTCAGTTACTTCTGGAAGGACGTGCGCCAGGTCACGGTCGGCAGCATCAGCGCAGTGCGCCAGGGTGACTACAACAACCAGTGGTTCAAGCTGGCGGTGGCCATTGTATTGGCGACGATTCCGATTGGTATCGCCGGGATTGCCTTGTCGTCGACGCTCAACTCGTGCAACTCGCCGTTGCGCGGGCTGATGGTGATCGGGATTTCCTGCCTGGTGATGGCGGCGCTGTTGGCGGCGGCTGAACTCAGCGCCAGGCATAAGCGCACGGTAGGCGAAATGCGCCTGCGGGATGCACTGATCGTCGGAGTTGCGCAGATTGGCGCATTGATTCCGGGGGTTTCCCGCTCGGGCTCGACCCTGACCGCCGCCCTGTTCCTCAACTTCAAGCGTGAAGAAGCCGCGCGGTTTTCGTTCCTGCTGGGCTTGCCGGCGATCGCCCTGGCGGGCTTGAAGGAGCTGTGGGTGCTGTTCCACGCCGAACTGCCCGCCCACGCCTGGCCGCACCTGATCTTCGGCCTGGTGGTTGCCAGCGTCTCGGCGTTCTTCGCGATCTGGGGCCTGATGAAATTCCTGGAGCGGTTCTCCACCTGGCCGTTCGTGATTTACCGCGCGGTGCTGGGGGTGTTCCTGATTGTCGCGGTGAGCACCGGGTTCCTGTAGGAGCGAGCGTGCTCCTACGGTGCGCGGTCGGCCAGTTCTTCAAGCAAATCGGCTGACGGTATGAAGAACAGGCCACCGGTGACCGCCGTGCTGAAGTCCAGCAGGCGGTCATAGTTGCCGGCAGGTCGACCGACAAACATGTTCTCCAGCATCAATTCCAAAGGCTCCGGCGACCGCGCGTAGCCAATGAAGTACGTCCCAAACTCCCCTGCACCCGGCCGGCCAAACGGCATGTTGTCCCGCAGGATCTTCACTTCCTCTCCGTCCTTGGTGATGGTGGTCAGCGCACTGTGGGAGTTGGTCGGCTTGGCCGCATCGTCGAGTTCGATGTCCGACAGCTTCGTGCGCCCGATCACCCGCTCCTGCGCCTCGACCGACAATGCGTTCCAGGCCTGCATGTTGTGCAGGTACTTCTGTACCAGCACATAGCTGCCGCCGCTGAACGCCGGGTCCTCATCACCGACAATGGTGAAACCCACCGCCTTGCGCCCGACCGGGTTCTCGGTACCGTCGACAAAACCGATAATGCTGCGCATGTCGAAGTAGCGGAAACCCTGGACCTCATCCACCACCGTCACCGCATCGCCCAGCGCGGCCATCAACTGCGTGGCCAATTCAAAACACAGGTCCATTTGATCGGCGCGAATGTGCAGCAGGATATCGCCCGGCGTGGCGGGTGCCAGCCGCCCGGCCACGCCCACTTCCTTGAACGGATGCAACGCCGCCGGACGCGGGCTGCCGAACAGCGCGTCCCACGCCTTTGAGCCAAAACCTGCGACACACGACAGGTTGCCGGCCGGAACGCGCTTGCCGACCGAACGCACCAGGCCAGCAATGTCGCCACACCAGCTGCGTACCGCCTCGGCTGAATCGCTGCCGGGAGCCAGGGTCGCGACCATGAAAATGGCGCTGCTGGTGATCGGGCTGCAGACGGATTGGGGTTCAAGGTTCTGATCGGTTGGCGTAGTCATTGAGAGGTCCACGGGTGGCGGTCGAGATTTCAACGACGGCAGATTAGCAGACAGAAGACGGACGGTCGCGGCTCAGCGCTTAGAGAGCGGTCCCGTTTGCCGGGCTACAGCGCCCGGCATTCAATCCTCAGCAATTGAGGGCCGTGATCGTGGCATTCAATAACCACCGGCAAAAACCGCTGGATCACCGCCATGTTGCTCTGCAAGTGCTCGGTCATCCGCAGCGTGGTGAAACTGCCGCCGCCGGCAAGTGCCATCGGCAGCAATAGCTGGTCGGCCAGATGCTCGGCAACGACCGCTTCACTGGCAAGCCACTCGAGCGCCTGCTCGATAGCCTGGTCGGCTACCGCCGCTGCTCGCAATCGCGCCTGGCCAAAGGCACTGAACACTTCGGTGACGTGCGCATGAGCATATTCCAACAACAGGACATTGCCCGGCCCGTGCTCCGGATCAAGATTCACCGCGCGCAACTGCTCCGGGCTGATGGACAACCGCTGACGAACACGTCCCAGCTCGCGCTCGGCGACGTGAACGGGCAGCCCGGCACTCAACGCGGTGGCACAGGCGCCCTTCAATTCACCCCGCTCAGTGAGGTGCAATGGCATCAATGCGCCTGGATGTATAAATGCCACAAGCTCGCCACCGCCAGCCGGTACAAAGCCATGACGCACCAGCGTCAGCTCGACCCGGGCGCCCATCCGACGCAGTTGCGGCAACCAGGCACGCTCAAGGAAATCCACCGGAGGCGCCATCGGGTTGTGGGTGCCGCCGCAAATGCTGACACGGCTGGGCTGCAGAGCCAGCAGCAATGCCGGCAGCAACGTCTGCAATACCAGGGTGCAACTGCCGGCCGTACCGATAGAGAACGTATAGTCCCCACCCTGGATCCGCCCCGGCTCGAACAGCAACGCCTGGGAACCCAGTTCAGCACCTTCGACCCGCGCGCCACATACCTCGGCGGCGGCCAGCACTGCCGTCAAGTGCTGACGCAACAGCCCTGGCCGACTGCGCCTGGCGCGAATATTTTTAATCCGCAGCGTACGCCCGGTCACCATCGACAGGCTCAGGCCGCTACGCAACACTTGGCCGCCGCCCATGGCGCCGTCCAACTCGATCACATCCTGGTTCATATCCATTCCTTATGCGTAGTGCTCCAGCGTTTCTTTCAGTGCAGCCGTCTTGAAGTCCCAGGAGGCAGCAACTCACCGCCCTCTAATTGCTGGACCTGCATCAACAAGGCATCGCGTACTGCCTTGGGCGTTTGCGGATCGACCAGGGTGTATTGCTCATCACACCAGGCGCTCACCCTCTCCAGCCAGTAGGCCGAATCACTCGACGACCGCGCAAAACGCTCCAGCAAGTACTCAAGCTGCCTCCATAGCGGCTTGAGCCCTAACAGCGCTCGCCGACGATCGTCCGGCAACGCGTACCACTGACTATCCAGCAGCGCCTCCACCGCGCCATCGATAACCGCCCACGACTGCTGGTTCAGGAGCGCCACTGCACATCTGAAGACCTTCGCCGAGGAGTCGTCGAGGGCCCGGAGTTGCAACGCCAGGCCGCGATCACCCAGCGCTTCAAGCACCAGCTGCCGGACATGCGGCGATGGCGACATGAAAGCCGGCACTATCATCTCGTCAACCGAGACCTCGTTCAGGTCCTTGACCAGCCCGATCAGTCCCAGCCATTCGCGACGAGTCTGCGCAGGTTCTGCACTCAGCCGCGCCAACAGCACTTCACGACAATCCAGCTGCCAGCGATGGGCTGCCCATCTTGCCAACGAGCGCATAGCCGGCGACGCCTCCAGCAGTGCATTGCGCAGGTATTCGCGCGGGTCCTGGAGCAACGTCAGCAACCTGCGCAGCACCATGACCCGTACGCTGGCGGCAGAGTCGCTCATCGCCTTTTCGAGCAAAGGCAACGCCTGAGCTGCCGGCAGACCAGCACTGGCATCAACGCCCCGCTGGCGAACCGACACATCGGCATGCTCCAGCGCCAACTCCACCAACTCCTGTGAGCCATCCTGCAGCAGCTCAAAGAGAAACCGTGCCGTCTTGCCACGGCTGCCAACAAATGCGGCTTGCGCAGCTGGCCGCACCTGCTGCGCCACCAACAAACGGCGCACCTTGGACAATGTCAGGTCGTGGTCAGCACGGCCCTTTCCTGCCAACGCCAGCACCGCGCCCAATACCTGCAACCACAACTCGGCACGCTCCTCTACAAGGAAGCGTTCAACCCCCAGCACCGCTTGCTCGCGAACCTGCGGCACCCAATCATTCAGGCGCTCCAGCAGTGCCTCCAGGGCTTGCTGCGAGGCGTACCCAGCCAGCGCGCGAACCGCTATTTCCCGGACATACCCATTACCGAACCTGCTAAGGGTGAGCCAGGCTTCCTTTACGTCCTGGGTGGCCAGAGCTTCCCGCACATACCTCTGAGCGTCATCAGCACGCTTGAGATCCAGTGCCCGATAACGCTCCAACGCCTGCATGCTGTTCATTGTCTTACCCTTTTACGCATACCACCTGACGCAACGTGTGCAGCACTTCCACCAGCTCGCGCTGGGCATGCATCACTTGGTCGATGTCCTTGTAGGCCATCGGAATCTCATCGATTACCGCGGCGTCCTTGCGGCATTCCACGTGGGCCGTTGCGCGTACCTGATCGGCCACCGTGAAGGTGTTTTTAGCCTTGGTGCGGCTCATGGTCCGGCCAGCACCATGGCTGCAGGAACAGAACGACTCTTCGTTACCCAGCCCGCGCACAATGAAACTTTTTGCGCCCATCGAGCCCGGAATAATCCCCAACTCACCCTTCTTGGCCGACACCGCACCCTTGCGGGTAACCAGAATGTCTTCGCCGAAATGCCGCTCTTTTTGCACGTAGTTGTGGTGGCAGTTCACCGCCTCCAGCGCCACTTCAAACGGTTTGTGGATCACCTTGCGTGTCGCCTGAACCACCGCCTGCATCATCAGCTCACGGTTCTGCCGGGCGAAGTCCTGGGCCCAGCCAACCGCTTCAACATAATCATCGAAGTGCTCACTGCCCTCTTCGAAATACGCCAGGTCCCGATCCGGCAAGTTGGCGATGTGCTGACGCATGTCCTCTTGAGCCAACTGGATAAACAGGTTGCCGATGGCATTGCCGACACCACGGGAACCGCTGTGCAACATGAACCAGACCCGGTCGGCTTCATCCAGGCAGACTTCGACAAAGTGGTTACCCGAGCCCAACGTCCCGAGGTGTTGGCGGTTGTTGGTTTTCAGCAGCTTCGGGTACTTGTCGGTGATCGTCTTGAACCGTGGATGCAATGCCGCCCAGGCAACATCGGCCTGCTGCGGAACACTGTCCCAGGCACCCTTGTCACGCCCGTTGCGCCCGCTGGTGCGACCATGGGGCACCGCCGCTTCAATCGCGCAGCGCAGGCCATGGAGGTTATCCGGCAGGTCAGCGGCAGTCAGCGAGGTGCGCGCGGCGATCATGCCACAGCCGATATCCACGCCAACGGCGGCCGGGATAATCGCGCCCACGGTGGGTATCACGCTGCCAATGGTGGAGCCCTTGCCCAGATGCACATCCGGCATCACCGCAAGGTGCTTGAAAATGAACGGCATCTTCGCCGTGTTCATCAATTGCTGGCGAGCTTCCGGCTCCACCGGCACTCCTTGGGTCCAGAGTTTGATGGGCTTGCCGTTGGCAACTTCCAGCAGTTGAAAAGTAGGTGCTTGCATGTTCTCGACTCTTTTCCATTCGCCACACTCAGGCGGCGTAGTCCTTGAAGAAATGGGCCAGGCCCGTAGGCAGTGACAAGGGATCACGGATACGCTGCTCTACCAACTGAGCTACCCGTTGCCGGGGCAGGAATCGAACCTGCGACACGAAGGAGTACCCGTGGCATTCACTGCCAAAATCGTAAAAAGGTGGCACGACAAAAAGTGTGACTGAGCGCCGGAACATACCGGCTTACCAGAGATGTACAGCCACAGGCATTCGTGCCGTCACTGACGCTGACAAGGGTTGACGAGACGTCTTTTGATGTAGTCCCGTCGGCATTCAGCGCCAGTGAAATCAAACTTCCATTGCTTCAATCGCCCGTACCCAATGTTGCGCACCGTAGCGCCCTTCGGCGAACTGTGCGATCACATCAAATACCGCATCACTGAAGCCTCCTACATTCAAAATGTCCTGGCGGTCCGCCGCCTGCGTCGTCGCGCCCGGCTGCATATCGATACACACCAACCGCGCTTGCGGGTTGATCTGTTTGATCAGCTCCCATTGGCGCATGGTTTCGGTACCGCGCTGGCGCCTTGCGTCAATCCACGACTCGTTGTCGGACACCAGTATCACCGTGTCCACTTTCATTTTGGCGCCGGCTATCTTGGCCAGCGGCGCCGAACAGTTGGTCCCGCCTCCGCCGATGGCTGCCAGTTTCTTCGCATTGCTCATCACACTGTCACGCGGGTTGAGCCGGATATCCACCACATGATTTTCAAACGGCATCAAGCATGCGTCCGGCTGCTTGCGCAAGATCGCGGCGCCAATCAAGGCCGCCACATCGATGCAACGTACAGCGCTCGTGGCGCCCTCGCGGTAACCGGTCACCGGGCTGTGCATCGAGCCCGACACATCAGGGCAAACCACTACCGAACCCTGCAAAACCGGCACGTTGGCCAGGGACAACTCAAGAGCATCCTGCAAGGCCTCCCGCACACGCGCCGGTACGTCATCTCCGGCCATCCGATACGCCGCCAGCAGCTGGTACGGGTACACCCGCGCCTTGGCGATCGCCTCTGCATCAGCCAATCGCGCTGCCACTTGCCATGCAAACCCTGGCACCTCGAATGCGCCCTGGCGGGCAAAGGTGTTGAGGTTCATGCGCAGCGCCTGCCAGCCCATGTTATCGGCCTGGGCAGCCCACTGTTCCTTGCTGAGCTTCTCGTTTCCAAGCAACTGGAACGGTACCGCCGGTACTTCGGTGCTTGAACCGCTACGAAAGGCGAGCAAAGCCCGGGTCAACTCCGGCAAGGCCTGTACATCCACTGGCCGCCCGATCAACCAGGCGAAGAACGCTTCACGCCATGGTTCAGTGGGCTTGGGGTGAACCATTTTCACCACATCCGCCAACGACGGTTGATTACCCACCGAGGCTTGCAACAACTGACGCTCCGTCGCGGTGTTCAACCAGTTCTGTACCAGGCGTTTGGGCTGCGAACCCAGGGATTTGCGTCCGGTCACTCCGCTGCGCAGGATTTGCACGAAGTTGCGCAACATCTTGCCGCTGTCCACGACCTGCTCGAACACCTGCGGCACCATCACCGAACGCTGGGCCACCAATGCAGCCAACAGCAACGCCGGCATGTCTTTCATGTGGCCCTGGCGGCGGGCATAACACGCGACCTTGGCGACATAACGGCTGTCCAGCTCGCCGGCCAGTTGCAATACGCTGTCCAGCTGGCTTTCAGCTGAGGCGTGGAAGGTCTGGTTCAAGCAACCGGTGACTGCCAACTGGGCCAGTTTGTGCTTGGCACTGTAGGCATAAGCCGGTACCTGTGTAGCGTTCAAGGTGTCGCATGCAGGCAGTTTCGCCTGCTGGGTGTTGAAGACCTGGGAGTTGGCCATCGTGGCGTCTCGCTCTGTTGTGTGTTTCGTTGCGAGAGTTATTGCAGCCGCCATGCCAGTTCTATTTTTTGAACGTGAAATTTTTTATCTATTTGTTTTATATAGTTATTTTTAATTATTGTCATTTCACCGCTCAGCAGCGGTGACATTCGCATCACAAATTACTTATCCTTACATATCGTCATATATATTTTGGTATCACCATGAGTCAAAAACGCACCGTTGCCATCGGTTTTATCGGCTCAACCCTCGACCGGGTCGGCAAAGGTGCCAACCGCTGGAACCATTGGCGTCCCAGCGTGGGCCTCTGCCAGCAGCAAGAGGTACTGATTAATCGCCTCGAACTGATTCACGGCATCGATGCCCGCGACGTCAGCCTGGCTCAGCGAGTCCGCGACGACATCCAGCAGGTTTCGCCGGAAACCGAGGTGCGGCTGCACCCGATGCACCTGAAGAACCCCTGGGATTTCGAGGAGGTGTACGGCGCGTTGCACGACTTCACCGCCGCTTACCACTTCGATACCGACCACGAGGACTACCTGGTCCACATCACGACCGGCACCCACGTCGCGCAAATCTGCTGGTTCCTGCTGACGGAAGCGCGCTATCTGCCCGCCCGCTTGATCCAGACCTCCCCGGCTCGCCGTCGCAACGAAGAAGAGCGCGCCACCGGCACCCATGCCCTGATCGACCTCGACCTGTCACGCTACGACCGTATCGCATCGCGCTTCGCCCACAAGCGTCTGGAAAGCCTGGCCTTCCTCAAATCCGGAATCGCCACCCGCAACCCGGCCTTCAATCGCTCCATCGAACAAATCGAACGTGTGGCCGTACGCTCCAAAGCGCCGATGCTGCTGATCGGCCCAACAGGTGCCGGCAAGTCATTCCTCGCGCGGCGCATCTACGAACTCAAGCGCAGCCGGCATCAAGTCCAGGGGCGCTTTGTCGAAGTGAACTGCGCCACCTTGCGCGGCGATGGCGCGATGTCGGCGCTGTTCGGCCATATCAAAGGCGCCTTCACCGGCGCCCAGAACGCTCGCGATGGCTTGCTGCGCGCGGCGGATGGCGGCATGTTGTTCCTGGATGAGATTGGCGAACTGGGGCTCGACGAACAGGCAATGCTGCTCAAGGCCGTCGAAGAAAAACGCTTCTTCCCCCTCGGCGGAGACCAGGAAGTCACCAGCGACTTCCTGATCATCGCCGGCACCCACCGCGACCTGCGCGGCCGCGTCGCCGAAGGGCTGTTCCGCGAAGACCTGTACGCCCGGATCAACCTCTGGACCTTCGACCTGCCGGGCCTGGCCGGGCGCCGCGAAGACATCGAGCCCAACATCGACTTCGAACTGGAGCGCCATGCACGCGAACAAGGCCAGGTGGTGCGCTTCAACCTGGAAGCACGCCGGCGTTACCTCGCCTTTGCCTGCTCCAGCGAAGCGGCGTGGCTGGGCAACTTTCGCGAACTGTCGGCGTCCATCACGCGCATGGCCACCCTGGCGGACAGCGGGCGCATCGACGAAAGCCAGACCCAGGAAGAAATCGATCGACTGCGCTACGCCTGGGGCGTGGAGTCGCCGCAAAACGATTGGCTGTCACGCCTGGGCGTCGATACCGAACTGGACCTGTTCGACCAGTTGCAACTCAACGCCGTGATCGAAATCTGCCACCAGTCCGACAGTATTTCCGATGCGGGGAGACGCCTGTTCGGCGTCTCCCGACAAGCCAAGGCGCAACCGAACGATGCCGACCGATTGCGCAAATACCTGGCGCGGTTTTCGATTGACTGGAAGCAGTTGGCGGAGTTGAAGGGCTGATGGATATCTAAAATGCGGCAGCCTGGGTTTGTGCAGCCTGAAACAACGCGTCGGCAGTTTCCTGAATATCTTCACGCTGCCACAACTTGTCCAACCACTCGGCCGGAATGCTTTGCACACCGTAATACGCGCCAGCCAACTGCCCCACGATTGCCGCAGTGGTGTCGGCGTCATCGCCCAGGTTTGTCGCGACCAAAACGGCTTCGGCAAAGCTGTCGGTGTGATGAAAACACCACAGCGCCGCCTCAAGCGAAGCCACTGCGTAACCCGAACCAACGATGTCGCTGCGCGCCTTATCGAGGTAGTGGCCGCTGGCAATGTCGGCAACTTTGGGTTGGCTTAACTTCAGATAGTCCACCTTCACTACCTGCGCTTTCGGATCTCCGCGCAGCGCGTTCGCAATACACTCCGCCAATACCAGGCAGCACTCAATCGCCTCCAACGCGCCATGGGTAGTGCGAGAACTGTCGACGGTGAACTCACTCAGCCGCTCGGCATCAGGAAAATAGAACAGCACCAGCGGAGCCAGGCGCATCATCGACCCGTTACCCGCCGAGTATGGGTCCGTAGAGCCTGCGAACGGGTCACCGCTGAGCTGATACTCCGCCAATGCATCACGAACCGTCGTACCAATATCGAAACACTCCCCCGTCGAGCTCAGATAGCCCCACTTCCACCAGTTCAGATAACGCCCCATCTGATCGGCAGCGTCAAAACCATTCTTGCGCAGCAGGCTTTCGGCCAGACACAGCGCCATGGA
This sequence comes from Pseudomonas sp. ADAK13, assembly GCF_012935715.1. Taxonomy (NCBI): domain Bacteria; kingdom Pseudomonadati; phylum Pseudomonadota; class Gammaproteobacteria; order Pseudomonadales; family Pseudomonadaceae; genus Pseudomonas; species Pseudomonas sp. ADAK13. The sequence goes on along the minus strand of NZ_CP052860.1, from coordinate 5,030,139 downwards.
CGTGTCATCCGTCCACTGGCCCGGCAAAAGCTGGAAGGGGCCGCCACCGACCATATCGGTAACCGGAGCAAACGAACCACGGCGCATGAACTCAACGGTGGTCCCTACCGCATCACCACACGCCAGGCCAAGCAGGCTGCCGCGGTAACGGTCTGAAAGCTTCATCAACATCACTCCTTTTCACAAATAACACCCCAAGCAGAGAACCATACCGGAGCTTCCTGCTCTGTGGGGCGCCGCGCATTTCTCTGGGAAATTTCCTACTCAAGCACTCCCCTACCCCAACCTCCCGATGGTAGTGTGTGAAATTGTTTCTGACCTTTCGATCAGACATTTCTCACTCACTCCCTGCAAAGGAATGCCCTCAGCAATGGACTTTTCCCTCAAGCAACTGGCCGTAGCCACCCTGATGGCCGCCAGTCTTTCGGTGTTTACCACCCAGGCTCAAGCCAACCTCACGCCACAACAGAACGCGATCATCCTGAAGACCTTCAGCGATGCTTCGGTCAAGGATTTCCGGCAGTTCCTCGCCAGCCTGGCCAAGAGCGACGTGGCCAAGAGCGACAACCTCGGCCCGGCCATCAGTGCCTTCCTCGACAACAAGAACCTGACCGCCGACCAGCAGAACGAAATCCATCGCCTGCTGGGCCTCTATGCGCGGGTGAAGTACGGCGCCGCCGCCACCGAAACCCTGCGCGAGCTGGTGGAGATTCCGACCTTCCAGGTGGCCGGCGTAGCCCAGCATGACAACCCCGAGTTCACCAAGATCGCCGCCAAGATCAAAAGCCTGGCCGAGTCGTTCAACCTGAACTTCCGCAACATCGACAACCGTGTCTACGAGATTTCCCTGGAAGGCAGCGGCGATGAAGTCGTCGGCATCCACGCCCACGCCGACGTGGTGCCGGTAACCCCGGAAAACTGGGTGCTGAAAGATGGCACCAAGCTCGATCCGTTCAAGGTCACGCTGATCGGCGACCGCATGTATGGCCGTGGCACAGAGGATGACAAGAACGGCATCGTGGTGGCGATGTACGCGATGAAGGTGATCAAGGAAGAGAAGCTGCCCCTGGCGCGCAACTTCAAGCTGCTGGTGGACACCACCGAGGAAACCTCCGGCGACGCGATCCCGTACTATTTCGAACACAACCCAACGCCTAACTACAACCTGGCGCTGGATGGCGGCTACCCGGTGGTGATCGCCGAGAAAGGCTACGGCACGGTCATGGCCAAGTTTCCCAAGCGCAAGGCTGAAGGCAAAGGCGCAGAAATCATCTCGATGACCGGCGGCAAGGCCACCAATCAGATTCCTTCGGCGTCGGTGGTGACATTGCTCACTGACAAGCCCGCCGAACTGGCCGCCAGCCTGCAAAAGGCCGGCAGCGAGTACGCCAAGCGCAATGGCGGCGACTTCGAAGTGGCGGCCAAGGTGGTCGGCAAAGACGTTCAGTTGACCGTCACCGGCGTGTCCGCCCACTCCTCCGAGCCGGAGTCCGGGGTGAACCCGGTGGCCAGGGTGCTCGACTTCCTCAATAGCCTCGACGGCAAGGTGGCGCTCAAGCACAACCAGTTCACCGACGCGGCGCATTATGCCGCCAATAACTGGGGCCTGGATTACCTGGGCGGCAAGCTGGGCGTGGGTTTCTCCGATGCGTTCATGGGGCCGCTGACCACGTCGTTGACCTATGTGGGCGAGGATGACAACACCTTCAAACTGGCCGTCAACCTGCGCGTGCCGAAGGGTAAGTCGCCGGAAGCGCTCAAGGCTGAAATCGCTGACAAGCTGGCCGCCTGGACCCAGAAGAACCACGTGGCCGTGAGCTTCGACTACTCCATCGCCGAACCGATGTACCGCAACCCTGAGGGCGAGTGGGTCAAGGCACTGTTGGCGGTGGCCAGCGAAAACCTGGGCATGGAGCACAAGTACGGCACATCGGCCGGCGCGACCTCGGTGCATGAGTTACCGAATGGCGTGCAGTTCGGCCTGGCGCGGCCGGAGGTCAAGTACACCGGCCATACCGACAACGAGTTCAAGACCGTCGACCAGTTCCTGCTGGACCTGCAGATTGTCACTGAAATGATGGGCCGCATCGGGCAACTTCCGAAGCTTTGACCCTCCCCGTCGGACCCGCCGTCCTGGCGGGTCCACTAGGCAATACGCCAGCCCTTCGACGCTCGCCGCTGCGCGAGGAACCGGGCATAGCGCCCCTGTCGCGCCGTCAACTGTTCAGGCGTGCCCTGCTCTACCACCCGCCCTTCATCCAGCACCACAATCTGGTCAGCCATCACCACTGTCGACAACTGATGCGCAATCACGATCAACGTGCACGTGCCGCGCAAGCGTGCCAGGGTGTCGGCGATCACCGCCTGGTTCTCGGCGTCCAGTGCCGCCGTGGCTTCGTCCACCAGCAGGATCGGCGCGCCCTTGATCAGCGCACGGGCGATCGCGATGCGCTGGCGCTCGCCGCCGGACAGGCGCGCCCCGCCCTCGCCGACACGGGTGGAAAGCCCCATGGGCAGGCGCTCGATAATCGACTGCACACCGGCCTGCCGCGCGGCCTCCAGCACTTGCGCATCGCTGGCGTCGGGTTTGCCGAGGCGAATGTTGTCGGCGACACTGCCCTGGAACAGGTACGTGTCCTGGAAAATCTGGCTGATCTGCGCGTTGAGTTGTTCGCCGGACATCTGCCGCACGTCAACGCCCCCCACACATACTTGCCCTTGGCTGACTTCGAAAAACCGCGCGACCAGCCGCAGCAGCGCGGTCTTGCCGGAGCCCGAAGCGCCCACCAGTGCGGTCATGCTGCCAGGCTCTATCCGCAGGTTTACCCCGCGCAGCACGTCCCGAGGACCGCCCGGGTGGCGGAAGCTGACGTCGAACAATTCCACCGAGGCGTCCCGTGGAGAGTGCGGCGCGCCCGGTTCCTGCAGCGGTGATGCGGCCAGGATCTCCCGTACCGCCTCAAGCTGCACCGCGGCGCTGCGCAGGGTCTCGCCATAGCCGGCCACCTCCAGCAGCGGGTCAATGAAGCGGCTGACCAGCAACAGCGACACCATCACCGCAATCACCGAGCCCACGTGCAAGGCGTTCCCCAGGTAGGCGTCAAGCCACAATGCGGCAGTGATCAACAAGGCCGCAAACACCCCTTGCACCAGCCACATATTCAGCAGCACCGACGTCGCGGACAGCAGGATCAGGCGCGCCCCGGTTGCGTGTTGCTGTTCAATCGCCCGTTGCAGGAACACCGCACTGCCGCTGCCACTGAATGCGCGCAACACCGACTGCGACTGGGCGAATTCCAGCATGCGCTGGCTGGTCTGCGCCGAGCTGCGTTGGAACGCCCGGTCGGCACGCCGGCCCAGCCGCGCGCTGAACCAAAACGCTGCGCCGAGAATCGGCAGCGCCAACACCGCGATCAATCCCAGCTTCCAGTGCAGCACACACAACGCCAGCACCAGCACCAACGGCGTCACCACGCCGCTGAGCACCGGGGTAAAGACATGGGCGGGAAGCTGGGCCACGGCCATCATGCCTTGGGTCACCACCTGGTTGAGCCGCGCCGTGTTATCGGGGGTAAACCAGCCGACAGGCAAGCTGGCCACGTGGTCGCCGATGCGCTGACGCCCGCCTTGCAGCACCGCTACGCCGACCGCCACGCCGGCCTTCTCGACTTCCCGGCGGGTGGCCCAACACGTGACCACCGCGGCGAGGAACACCACCAGCCACAACGCGGCCTCGGCAAGGTCACCGTTGAGCATATCGGTCAGCACCGGCACCAGCGCGGCGAGGGTCAGCCCGCACAGCGCGCCGTAGAACACCACCTTACCAACGTAACGACGGAACACCGGGCCCTCGTCGCCCAGCAGTTCGATAAAGGTTTTCAGCATGTCGGCAGCGCCTGTTCCCGGGTCTGTTTGTAACCGCCCAACGCCCACAGGCGCGCGTAGCGGCCCTCCTGCGCGATCAGTCGAGGGTGGGTGCCCTGTTCAACGATGCGGCCGTTTTCCAGCACGATGATGTGGTCGGCGTGCATCACGGTATCGAGGCGATGGGCGATCACCAGCAGCGTGCGGCCCTGGGCAAAGCGTGACAGCGCCTCCTGGATCGCGACCTCGTTCCCCGCATCGGCGGCGGCCGTGGGCTCATCCAGCACCAGCACCGGCGGCGCCAGCAATACGGCGCGGGCGATGCTGATGCGCTGCTGCTCGCCACCGGACAGTTGCGCGTCCTCGCCGATCACCGAGGCGTAGCCCCGGGGCAAACCGATGATGCACTCATGAATATTCGCCGCCCGCGCGGCCGCCTCGATTTCCTTCTGGCTGGCGCTGGGCCGGCCGAGGGCGATGTTCTCGGCCACGCTGGCGTGGACCAGCCGCACCTCTTGCAGCACAAAACCGATCAGGCTGTAGAGCTGCGAGGCCTCGACCTGCCGCAGGTCGACGCCCCCCAGGGTGATACGCCCTTCGGTCGGGTCGAAAAAGCGCAGCAACAGGCGCGCCAGGGTCGACTTGCCCGAACCCGAGGCCCCGACAATGGCCGTCACCGTGCCGGGCTTGAGGGTAAAGCTGATGTCGGAAAGTACCGGGTTCTGTGGGTGGTAGGCATAGCCGAGGTTTTCGACACGCACCTCGGCGTCCTTGGGTAGCCGCTCGGAACCCGGTTCCACCTGCGCCAGTACCGGCGTTGCCAGCAGTGCCTGCACACGCTGGGCAGCACCGGCGGCGTTGTCCAGATCGTGAGCGATGTAACTCAGCAGCATCAGCGGCGCGCAAATGCCCGGCGCAACCAGGGCAAACGGCAGCACCTCCACGGCGCTGATCCAGCCAAGGCTGACAAACAGCATGCCGAACGTCAGCACCACCGCGAGCACCGTCACCGGGGCGATCATCGCGTTGGCGTTGGCCATCGTCCCTACCAGCGGCCGGGTGAACGCAACAAAGGCTTCGCTGAAATCATCCACTGCCTCCCGGTAACCCGCATGGGCCTTGCCGGTGGCGCCGAAAGCCTTGACCACGGGAATGCCGTTGACGAACTCGACCACCGCGTTATTGACCCGGGTCATGCGCTCGACAAAGGCCTGCATGTGGCTGCCGCTGGCGTTCATCGCCCGGGCAAAAAACAGGAAAAACCCCGGAAACGGCAGCAGCGAGACCAGCGCCATGCGCCAGTCCACCGTGAACAGATAGACCGTCGACAGCAGCACGGCCCCGGCGCAACGGCCCACGGTGGTGTAGAAATGCGCCGTGAGGCCATGCAGGATGCCGATATCGTCCTGCATCGCCTGCTTGACCTCGCCGGACGCCCGCTCGGTGAACCAGCCCAGCGGCACTTGGCTCAGTCGCCGGGCGATCGCCAGCCGCAGGTGGCGAGTGAGGTGATTGTCGGCCAGGTGCGCAATGGTCTCGGCAAGCGTCAGCAGCAGCATGCCCGTGAACAGGCTCGCCAGGCTGACGCCGATCGTCAACCACACCTCGCTCGAGGCCTGGGCCATCGACGGCCCTCCGAGGGCGATCCTCGCGATATGCACAATCCCGCCCAGCGGCACCAGCGTCAGCATGTTACCCACACCGGCCAGCAGCGCCGCAGCGACCAATCGCCCGCGTACCGGCCTCAACACCTGCGAGACCGCGCCCCGCCCCCCGGGTTTGGCCGCAGCCCTGTCCTTGTTACTCATGAAGTCTCCCTGACTGAATGAGCCTGTGCTCGCCCTTACCTTGTCTTCCGAACGAGCGGCCAAAACCCTCAATCGAACAGGCAAAAAATATTCAGGCAGGGGCGCTGACGGTCACCCAGTAGCGCGTCCGCCGCACCACGCGTATCGGCAACGCGGCGGCGAGGTTGTCCAGCGCCAGGTCGGTATTGTCCAGGTGCAACACCCCGCTGACCCGCAGCATTGCCACCTCCGGCGCGCAACGCAGTACACCGGGGCGATAGCGCGCCAGCTCGGCGACCAGTTCATCAAGCCGCGTAGCGTCGGCCACCAGCAGGCCCTTGACCCAGGCGACGTTGCGGTCAGTCACCTGCGTGACGGGGTGTACCTGGTCTCTGGAGATCGTCGTGCCCTGGCCGGCCTCAACCCGCACACCGGCACCGTGCGCGGGCTGGACGTGCACGGCGCCCTCCAGCACCGCCACCTGGCAGCTGTCATCGCATTGGCGCACGCTGAAACGTGTGCCCAGGGCCTGAAGCAGGCCCTGGCGCGTCTGTACCCGAAACGGCCGGGGTGACGGCGCGGTAGTGATGAACACCTCGCCGGCCCGCAGCAGCACCAGGCGCTGATGGTCGTCGAACTGCACGTCAATCGCCGAGGCGGACGCCAGCACCACGCGGGTGCCGTCGGGCAATGCGACTTCGCGAACTTCGCCAGTGGCCGTGCTATGGCCGGCGCTTGCCAGTTGCCAGGCGTCGGTGCGGCGCACGCCGTAGGTAAGGCCACCCGCCGCGACCAGCAGGCCGAGCAACCGCAGGGTGCTCCGACGATTGAGGGCGTCAGGGGCGTCGGGTTCGGCCAGGCTGTGTTTGGCTACCGAGGCGGGCACGCTGTGAAGTTTTTGCTCGAAGCCCAGCAGGCGTGTCCAGGCCAGTTCGTGATGGGGGTGTTCGGCACGCCAGCTCAGGCAGTTGGCGTGGTCCGCCTCACTCGCGTCATCGGCCCACAGGCGCGCCATCCAGGCGGTGGCGCGTTCGATGATATCCGGGGAGATGGGCTGCTCGGTCGACATCGCGGCGGGTCAGCCGTGCAGGGTCTGGTAGCAGGCCATCAGGCCGGCGGCGATGTATTTTTCCACCGACGAGACGGAGACCTGTAACTCGGCGGCGATCTCGCGGTAGCTCAGGCCGTCGAGCTTGCACAGCAACAGCGCCTGGCGCGCCTTGGGTGGCAGGCTGTGCAGGGCGGCGTCGATTTGGATGAGGGCCTCGATGGCCAGGGCTCGGGTTTCTTCGTCCGGTGCCGAGGGTTCGGGCAAGAGGGCCAGGGCTTGCAGGTAGGCGGATTCGATCTGGCGGCGCCGGTAGAGGTCGATGACCAGGCCGTTGGCGATCTGGGTGAGATGACGCCGGGACTCGCCGGTGGGCGGCAGTTGGCCCTTGCGCATGAGTTGCAGGTAGACGTCGTGGGCCAGGTCGGCGGCGTCGAACGCGTTGCCCAGCTTGCGCCGCAATACGGTGCGTAGCCAGCCGTTGTGGTCGACGTATAGAGTTTCAACCTGGCGTTGAAAGGCGAACTGTCCGATGTTCACAAACCTCTCCTTTTACCCAATGGTCCCGGGAGTGCTGGGGCATTGGGTTGTTGGTAACAGTTTGCAAGACTATCGGCTCTGGGGCGTGGGTGCAATGCGGGGGTTGGGGGGCTGGGGTGTACATATCCGTTATTTTTGTAACGGTTGGTATGGGTTCCGCTCTTACAGCGGGTCACTTTTGAAAGGAGCCCAAAAGTAACCAAAAGGCTCTTGCCCCACCACTCGGCACCTCGCTAATGCTCGGTGTGCCCTCACTCCGGCATTACTACGCGGGCCGCCGCGACGGGGCGTCCCTGCCCCGTCGCGGCTAAACCGGCGTCCTGCCGGTTTACCCGCTCCGTACTACCTGCGTTCGGCCAGCGTGGTTTAACGGGGCGCCTAAGATCAAGATCAAAAGCAGATCAACAGCACAGCGGCCTACAGGCCGGCTTGAGTGGTGTGAAGCAAAGGCAAGATCAAAATCTAAAGCCAGAGCGGGCACGGTCAAAAATGTGGGAGCTGGCTTGCCTGCGATGGCATCGCCTCGGTGTACCTGAAAAACCGAGGTGTCTGCATCGCAGGCAAGCCAGCTCCCACAGAAAAGCAGAGCTGCATCAGTTTCAGATTTGGTTTTCGCTTTGGCTTTTGATCTGGCTTCTACCACTCAAGCCGGCCTGTAGGCCGCTGTGCTCTTGTTTTTGATCTTGATCTGACTGCCCCAATAAGCCCGAGGCCGAACGCAGGTGATGCGGAGCGGGTAAACCGGCAGGACGCCGGTTTAGCCGCGCTGGGCCAAGGATGGCCCATCGCGGCGGCCCGCGGAGCATCGCCGGAGTGAGGGAACACCGAGCCTAGGCGAGGTGCCGACAGGCGGGGCAGAGCGCTTTGGTTACTTTGCCGCTTTTGCAAAGTGACTCGCTGTAAGAGCGAAACCATAAGCGGCCGTTACCGCAGCAACGGATATACACCCGATCAATGCGCAATACACACCGACTTCAACTCGGTATAAGCCTCAATCACCGCCCGCCCAAACTCCCTCCCCATCCCCGACTGCTTCACCCCGCCAAACGGCATCGCCGGGTCCAGCAGCACATGCGCATTCACCCAAACCGTCCCCGCCTCGATCCGCGGCACCAGGTTCATCGCCTTACCCAGATCATTGGTCCAAAGGCTCGCCGCCAACCCATAACGATTGTCGTTGGCCAAAGCAATCACCGCATCCTCATCGTCAAACGCCATCACCCCCAACACCGGCCCAAACACCTCCTCCCGGGCCACCGCCATCCCATGATCGATATCCGCCAAAATCGTCGGCCGCACATAAAACCCCTCACCCACGACCTCATCCCCACCGATCACCACCCGCGCCCCTTCAGCCCGAGCCTGCTCGATATGGCGCAGTACGCCCTGCTGCTGCTTGCGCGACACCAATGGATTAATCGCCGCCTCACCATCCATCCCGGCCCCCAACGGCATCGCCGACACCGCCGCCGCCAACCCCTCGACAAACCGGTCATACACCGAACGATGCACATAGAAGCGCGAAGCCGCCGCACACACCTGCCCGTTGTTCAGCAACCCACCCAGGATCGCCCCCTGGATCGCCTTATCAATGTCCGCATCCGCCAACACGATCATCGGATTCTTGCCCCCCAATTCCAGGGCAAACCGCGTCATGTTCTCCATGCACGCCACACCCACGCTCTTGCCCACCGCAGTCGAGCCGGTAAACGACACCTTGCTCACCAGCGGATGCGCCGTCAGCACCCCACCCACCGACGCACCACCACCGGTGACCACGTTGAACACCCCCGCCGGAATCCCCGCTTCCAGCGCCAGCTCAGCCAGGCGCATGGCCGTCAGCGGTGTTTCCATCGCCGGCTTGATGATCACCGTGCACCCGGTGGCCAGGGCCGGCATCAATTTCCAGGCCGCAATCAGCAGCGGGAAATTCCACGGCACGATGCCCACCACCACGCCCACCGGCTCGCGCTTGGTAAACGCAGTGAACCTGGCCCCCGGCGGCAACGGGATCGACACGTCAAAGGTCTGTCCTTCGATCTTGGTGGCCCAACCCGACATGTAGCGCATGAACTCCACGGTGGCGTTCAAGTCCAGCCCCCGCGCCAGGTTGATCGACTTGCCCTGGCTCAAGGTTTCCAGCTGCGCCAGCTCTTCGGCATGGGCCTCTACCAACGCGGTGAAGTTGAGCAGGATCCGCTCGCGGTCAGCCGGGCGCAAACCCGACCACACGCGGGACTTGAACGCCGCATGGGATGACTGCACCGCCTGCTCCACCACGTGCAGCGGCGCGTCCAGGGTTTCGCACAGGGTTTGCCCGGTGGCCGGGTTGACCACCTTGATGTGCTCGCCTTCGGCAAACACCCACCGGCCATCGATAAAGCAGCCATGACGACGGTCGAGGAATGCAGCCACCTGCGGCAGGATTTCAACGTTGTTCATGATTCACCTGTATTCACTGTTGTTCTTTGAGAAAGCAGGCGACCGCTTGGCGATCGTCGGCCGAAGCCAGGCCCATGTAGGGCATGTAGGTGCCGGGCACAAACGCCTGGGGTTGGGTGATGAATTGCGCGATGGTTTCGGCTTGCCACTCGACGTTTTTGTCACGCATCGCCTGGGAATAGCTGAAGCCTGCCAGGGAGCCGGATTTGCGCCCGTACACGCCGGCCAGGTTTGGCCCCATCATCGTCGCGCCGCCCTGGGTGACCGCGTGGCACACGCTGCATTCGTTGGCGAACACCTGGGCGCCACGGCTCTGGACAGGGCCGCATTCAGCGGCAAAGGCGTTGTGGGCGAGGACCAGCGACAACACGCCGGCCAGGGACAATCTGTGTGCAGTGAACATAGAAAAGCGACCTTGGAAACCATCGAAGTTGCCGACGATTGTCAGGGCTCAAGGTCGCTCGGGTTTTGCCCTGCGTGCCAGTTGTGTTGGCGGGGCTGCCAAACCATGGATTCTGGCAAGCACAGTCAAGTCTTTGGCAACCAGACAAAAGGCACGTCACTTCGCCAGCATTAGTATCGCGGCAGACCCCAACCCTGTGGTCATGAACAAGAATGGATGCCACACCATGCTCAAGTCCCCCTTGCTTCGTCTCTCGACCCTCGCGCTGATGATCGGCGCCAACCAGGCCGGCGCTTATGAGTTGTACGCCGATGACAGCAGTCACCTGAACGCCACCCTGGAGGCGGTATTCGGTGCCTTCCACAGCCAGCAGAACTACGCCCCCTCCGGCCGCCTGGTCAAAGGTTCCTCGTCCTGGCGCGAGGGCTACGTCAAGTACGGCCTGAGCTTCGACAAGAGCTTCAGCGGCGCCGGCACCACCTACGGCGCGGCCAACCTGCTGAGCTCCGGCACCTGGGGCGACGGCGACGCTGCCGGCTTCAGCGACGGTTCGGAGCACACCACCCAATTCGAAGACGCCTACCTCGGCTGGCGCTCGGGCAAGCTGTTTGAGGCCCTGGGCGAGAATGGCGTAGACCTGTCCTTCGGCCGCCAGAACATTGTGGTCGGCGACGGCTTCCTGATCGACGGCGACGCCTTGAACTTCGGCAAGGGCGTGGCCGATGGTGATCTCAATCGCGGCGGCGGCTACTACATCGCTGCCCGCAAAGCCTTCGACGAAACCGCCGTGTTGCGCCTCGGCGGCAAGGAAGGCTGGCGCAGCGACCTGATGTGGCTCAAGTCCGATAATCGCGCCCAGGCCAAGACCGAAATGTACGTCGCCACCCTCGAACACGTGGCCACCGAAGGCACCGTGGGGCTGACCTACATCGACACCACCGATGTCGACAAGCAGTACGCCTCCCCCACCCAGCTGGAGCGTGACGGCATGAAGACCTACAGCCTGCGGGCCACGGGCAATGCCGGGGTGACCAACCTGTTCCTGTCCGGCGAGTACGCCTGGCAGGACAAACCCCACACCGGCAACGAAGACGCCTGGTACCTGGAAGCCGGCTGGACCTTTGCCGACGTGACCTGGACGCCGTATGTGAGCTACCGCTACAGCCGTTTCTCGGAAGGTTTCGACCCACTGTTCTACGGCTTCAGCCGTGGTTATGGCACCTGGTTCCAGGGTGAAGTGGCGGGCAACTACGCCGGGCCGTTCAACAACAATTCACGCATCCAGAACGTCACGTTCAAGGTCTCGCCCCTGGAAAACCTCAGCGTCGGTGCGGTGCTGTTCGACTTCAAGACCATCGACCGCAACCTCGGCAACAACGACGGCCACGAGCTGGACCTGTATGCCGAATGGCACGTCAACGAACACCTGACGGTGATGCCGCTGATTGGCCTGTACCAGCCGGACAAGAGCGCCGACCAGGGCGGCACGCAGCTGGGCAACCACGATAAAAACCTCTACAGCCAAGTGGTGTTCGCCACTAACTTCTAAGCCCGGCCGGGGCGGTGGCGCCGCCATCGCCCCGCCTGGCCAAGGCCTTCGCCATGCACAAGAAATTCCTCACGATCCAGAGCAAGATCGCCCTGCTCGCCGGCCTCTGCCTGTTGTTGGTAGTCGGCTTGCTGATGAGCCTGTCGCTGTACCAGACCCACCAGAGCAGCCAGCACGTGGCTCAGGCCAGCAGCGAAATGCTCGCCGCCGCCGCCAGGGAACACATGCAGGCCCTGGGGCAAGTGCAAGCCATGCAAGTGCAACGCACCTTTATGCAAACCCACGAATACGGCCAGGGCTTGTCGCGCTATGTGCGGTACCTGCGGCAACTGCAACAGCAGGGCAAGCTGACCCGCCCGCAACTGCGCCAGGAGCTGAATACCCAACTGCACCAGGCCCTGATCGACAAGCCCGACCTGCTCGGGATTTATGTCATTTTTGAAGCCAACGCCCTGGACGGCGACGATGCACAGTTCATCGGCCAGGCGGCCGTGGGCAGTAACGAAGCCGGGCGTTTCGCCCAGTACTGGGTCCAGGCCACACCGGGCGAGCTGACGGCGGTGGTCGGCGACGAAGCGCTGTTGGCCAATACCTCTCCCGGCCCCAGCGGCGCGCCGTACAACGCCTTCTACACCTGCGCCCGCGACACCGCCAAAGCTTGTGTGCTGGAGCCGTATTTCGACGAGGCGTCCGGCAGCCGCAAGTTGGTGACCAGCATTGCGTTCCCGCTGATGGAACACGGCAAGGTGATTGCGGTGGTCGGGCTGGACATCAACCTGGCGGCCTTGCAGCAGGCCAGCCAAACCAGCGCCGGGCAACTGTTCGACGGCCACGGGCAAGTCAGCATCGTCAGCCCCAAGGGGGTTGTTTCCGCCTACAGCGAGGATGCCAGCCACCTGGGGCAGCCAATCAGCACCGTGATGCCGGACGGTGCCCAAATACTCGACGCGCTGCGCCAGGGGCAGCCACACACCTTTATCGATCAACAACAGATCAAACTGCTTGAGCCACTGGCACCGATCGCCGGTGCTGCGCCGTGGGGCGTGCTGGTGGGCGTGCCGCAGTCGGTGCTGTTGGCACCGGTCACCGCTCTGCAACAGCAACTGGACGCCCAAGGGGTAAAAAGCACCGCCCTGGAACTGCTGCTGGGCGGCGGCTCGGCCCTGCTCGGCTTGTTGTTGATCTGGTACGCGGCCTTGCGCATTACCCGCCCGCTGCAAACCCTGACCCGGGTGATGGAAGATATTTCCCGGGGCGAAGGCGACCTGACGCGGCGGCTGGAGGTGCAGTCCCGGGATGAGATCGGCCAACTCGCCAGTGCGTTCAACCGCTTTGTCGAACGCATCCACCAGTCGATCCGCGAAGTGTCGTCGGCAGGGCTTGGGGTCAACCAGGTGGTCAAGCGCGTGTTGTTGGCGTCGAACTCCTCGCTGAACAACTTCGACGAACAGGCCACCCGCACCAACAGCGTCGCGGCGGCGATCAATGAGCTGGGCGCCGCCGCCCAGGAAATCGCCCGCAATGCTTCCGACGCCTCGCAACAAGCCTCCGGCGCCCGACACCAGGCCGAGGACGGGCGCCAGGTGGTGGAGCGCACGATTGCGGTGATGAATGAACTGTCGGGCAAGATCAGTGCCTCGTGCGTGCATATCGATGCGCTGAATCACAAGACGGTGAACATCGGGCAGATCCTCGAAGTGATCAAGGGTATCTCCCAACAGACCAACTTGCTGGCGCTGAACGCCGCCATTGAAGCCGCACGGGCCGGTGAAGCCGGACGCGGGTTTGCGGTGGTGGCCGATGAGGTGCGCAGCCTGGCCTATCGCACCCAGGAATCGGCGCTGGAAATTCAGCAGATGATCGAAGAGCTGCAAGTGGGCGCCCGGGAATCCGTCAGCACCATGACCGAGAGCCAACAGCACAGTGAGGAAAGCGTCAGCATTGCCAACCTGGCGGGCACGCGGCTGGCCAGTGTGACGTTGCGCATTGGCGAGATTGATAACGTCAACCAGTCGGTGGCGGCGGCGACCGAGGAGCAGACGTCGGTGGTGGAAGCGTTGAATGTGGACATTACCGAAATCAATATGCTGAACCAGGCCGGGGTGGAAAACCTGCAGTCGACGCTGCAGGCCTGTACCGAGCTTGAGCGGGAGGCGCAACGATTGAATCAGCTGGTGGGCAGCTTTCGGATTTGAGGCTGATCGTTCCCACGCTCCGCGTGAGAATGCCTCTTGTGGCGCTCCGCGCCACGACTTTAAAAGCGGACGCGGAGCGTCCAGGGCGGCGTTCCCACGCAGAGCGTGGGAACGATCGAGTTGTCCTTCAGCAATGGGCGCCAGCATGTTCAATCCGGTGAAACAGCCGATTGAAGTACACCAGGCTGTCGCCCTGCCCCCGCACCCCGACCCGCGACAACTCCACGAACATCACCGAATGCGAGCCCACTTCCTTGCATTCACTGATCCGCCCTTCCAGTTGCACCAGCGCATCCCGCAGCACCGGCACGCCTGCCTCGCCGCCGTCCCACAGGTCCCAGGCAAACCGTTCCGCCATGGGCACCTGGGTCATCCCGGCAAAATGCCGCGCCAGCTCTTCCTGCTCGCCGCACAGCACGTTCACGCACAACTGCCCATTGGTGCGGAGCACATCATGGGTCGCGCTGCCTCGGTTCACGCACACCAACACCGTGGGCGGCGAATCCGTCACCGAACACACGGCACTCGCCGTGATCCCACAACGCCCGCCCGGGCCGTTGGTGGTGATGATGTTCACCGCGGCCGGCAGTTGCGCCATGGCGTTGCGAAAGTCGATTTGCTGCTGGCTCAGGTCGGCCATGTCGGTGCCCCTTTACGGTCCGTGGGTGATGCAACCAGACTAAGGCGCCCCGTGGGGCGCGACCATTCAGACGATCCCCATGCCGACTAGGTGGTTTCTTTATCGTCAGGGCCGTTCACACTGGGTATTCTGCTTGCAAGGTTCCCTGGATGAGCCAATGTCCGCCGCTGCGTGCCTGCGTGCGAAAACAATAATTAGAAATTCTCGTGGCAGTCCCTGATGGAAAATCGCACACCGATCGTTTACATCGTTGATGACGACAAAGACCTGCGTACCTCACTGGCCTGGCTGCTGGAGTCAGTCAGCGTAAAGGCGCAATGCTTCGCCGGGGCCGAAGAGTTCCTCGAACACTACGACCCGCGCCAGCCCGCGTGCCTGGTGCTGGATGTGCGCATGCCGCAGACCAGCGGCTTCCAGTTGCAGGAGATCCTCAACCGGCGCGGAAGCACCTTGCCGACGATCTTCGTGTCGGCCCACGGCGACATCCCGATGTCGGTCACCGCGATGAAAAACGGCGCGCTGGACTTCGTCGAGAAGCCCTATAACCCGCAACAGATGATCGACCGTATCCAGGCCGCGCTGAAGACCGCCGTACAGACCCAGGCCGACCAGGAACAGCGCGAGCACCTGCAAGGCAAGCTGGCGCTGCTGACGAGCCGGGAGCGGGAAGTGTTGATGCTGGTGGTGGATGGCAAGGCGAGCAAAGTGATTGCCCGCGAGCTGAACATCAGCGTGAAGACCGTTGACGTGCACCGCACCAAGATCAAGGAAAAGATGGGCGTGACCAGCATTGCCATGCTGGTCCGTGAGGTGTTGTATCCGTAGGGCGCGATGATTGAATGTGGGAGCTGTCGAGCCTTGGCGAGGCTGCGAAGGGATCGCTGCGGTGTACCTGGGGTATCGAGTGGCCTGCATCGCAGGCAAGCCCGCTCCCACAGTTGACCTCATTCCAATGTGGGAGCTGTCGAGCTTTAGCGAGGCTGCGAAGGGATCGCTGCGGTGTGCCTGGGGTATCGAGTGGCCTGCATCGCAGGCAAGCCAGCTCCCACAGTTGACCTCATTCCAATGTGGAAGCTGTCGAGCTTTAGCGAGGCTGCGAAGGGATCGCGGCCGTGAGCCTGGGGTATCGAGTGGTCTGCATCGCAGGCAAGCCAGCTCCCACAGTTGACCTCATTCCAATGTGGGAGCTGTCGAGCCTTGGCGAGGCTGCGAAGGGATCGCTGCGGTGTACCTGGGGTATCGAGTGGCCTGCATCGCAGGCAAGCCAGCTCCCACAGTTGACCTCATTCCAATGTGGGAGCTGTCGAGCTTTAGCGAGGCTGCGATGGGATCGCGGCGGTGTGCCTGTCAGACCGAGTGGCCTGCATCGCGGGCAAGCCCGGCTCCCACAGGAAAATGCATTCCAGGTCCGGGAGCGGCACGCATCAATGATGGCTATAGCGCTTGCGGTACTCCCCCGGCGACACGCCGAAGCGCGACTTGAACGCCGATGAGAAGTAGCTGGAATCGGAGAAGCCCCAGGCATAACACAGCGCCGAGAGCTTCTGCTCCGCCGGCGAATGGCGCAGGGTTTCGGCGCAGAAATCCAGGCGCCGGTGCTTGATGTATTGCGCCACCACCAGCCCGCGCTTGGAGAACATCCGGTACAGCCCGCGCACCGACACCCCGACTTCCCGGGCGATCAGCTCGGGGCAGAGTTCTTCGGCACCGATGTGCGCGTCGATGTAGGCGATGGTTTTGCGAAACTGCCGTTCCTGGGTGTCCACGCCGTTGTCCCGGGCGCTGATCCCCGGCAGCAACAGGCTCACCAGCGCGTCCAGCACCGCTTCGCTTTCCTGCATGCCCAGGTCGTTTTGCTGGCGGGCGTCGAGCACCATCTGGCGGGCCATTACCGCCAACGGCGTGTGGGCCGAGATCCGCGTCGCGCAGTTGACGGCGTTGAAGTGCGAACCACGCTCCACCACCTGGCGCGGCAGGATCAGCGACAGTTGCCGGGCGTTGTCGTGGTAGGTCATGTCGCTGGGACGGCAGGCGTCGATCAGGGCGATGTCGCCGCAGCCCAGTTGCGCCCGGTTGTCGCCCTGCTCCAGTTGCGCGCTGCCCTGCAACTGGAACACCGCGTAGTAGTGCCCCTCGTTGCCGGTGCTGACTTCCTTGCTGCTGCGATACAGGTGCACATGGGCCATGTCGACCACACTGAGCTTGATCGCGCCGCTGCGGAACTCGCTCAATTCGCCATAGAAGTCCGTGCCCAGGGCACGGGCATCGAAGCGTCCACAGGCCTGATTGACCTGATGTAACCAACGCTCGAACGATTCGTTACGTTGCACCGTTGAACTCATCATGACCGCAAGGCCTCACGTTTTTTATTTTTTTGGTCCAAGCAATCTTACTGGCACTGCCGATCAAATATCCAATACCAGACGAGCGGAAACCGCCCGGGAAACACACGCGCAAATCTGCCGGTTGGCGGCCTTTTCCTTGGCCGACAGGCAGTGGTCACGATGCTCGGGCACGCCCTCCAGCACCTCGACAATGCAGGTGCCGCAGATGCCTTCGCGGCACTCGGTGTCGATGTCGCAACCGTGGGCCTGCAGCACGTCCACCAGGCTGGTATTTGGCGGAATCTTCAGCACCACGCCGGAGCTGGCCAGTTGCACTTCAAAACCACCACTGGGCCCGGCGTTCGCCGCCGGGTCGGCCTGGAAGTGCTCCAGGTGAATCGCCTCCCCGGGACGGCTGCGCGCGGCGACTTCCACCACCTTGTTCATGAACGGCGCCGGGCCGCAGGTGTAGACGTGGGCCGCATCACCGGCCTGCTCCAGACAGCCGCTCAAGGCCGCATCCAGTGCGCCCGGTTCGACGCCATAGTGAAACTGCACATGCTCGCCGAACGTATCGGCCAGCAGCTGGGTAAACGCCGCGTACTGCGCCGAACGTGCAAAATAATGCAGGCGCCACGGCTGGCCACTGTCGGCCAGTCGATAGGCCATGCTCAACAGCGGCGTCACCCCGATACCGGCGGCAAACAACGCATGGGCCGGCGCTTCGGGGTCGAGGCGGAACAGGTTGCGCGGCGCGCCCATCTCCAGCTCCATGCCCTCTTGCACCTGCTCGTGCAGGGCCAGGGAGCCGCCCCGGGATTGCGCTTCCTTCTTTACCGCCACCAGGTACGCGCGGCCATCATGGGGCGGGCTGCACAGGGAATATTGACGGGTGACACCGGTGGGCCCGGTGATGTCCACATGGGCCCCCGGTTCATAACTGTCGAGGGGCTGGCCGTCACTGCGCACGAGGCGAAAGGAACGGATATCCAGCGCTTCGTCGACGATGCGTTCGATCTTCACCTTCATCATTGCAGCACCTGAATACAGTTGTTTCGGTTGAACGCTATTCCTGTGGCGAGGGAGCTTGCTCCCGTTGGCCTGCGCAGCAGGCCCACTCTCTTGGGTGCGCTTCGCACCCCAAAGGGGGACAAGCACCACAGGGGTGACTAGCGCATGAACAGGCCACCGTTGATGTCCCAGCACGCACCCGTTACCGAAGCGGCATGGTCGGCAATCAACAGCAGCACGGTGTCGGCGATGGTGTGCGGGTCGCCGAGGGTGCCCGTGGGGATGATCTTGAGGATCTGCTCCAGGCGCTCCGGGGCCACGGTTTCGCGCACTACTGGCAAGTCCAGCGGGCCTGGCGAGATGCTGTTGACCGTCACACCCCGGGGCGCCAGTTCACGGGCGAAGACCTTGGTCAGTGTGGCCACGCCGCCCTTGGCCGCGGCGTAATGCGCGCCGGTGGCGGTGCCGCCGTTCTGGCCGGCCAGGGAGGCGATGTTGACGATGCGCCCAAACCCCCGCTCGGCGAAGTGCGCGCCGAACACCTGGCAGGCCACGAACGTGCCCCGCAGGTTGATCGCCATCGACTCGTCGAACTCCTCGGGCGTGATGTCCATCAGCGCCGCGACTTTCGACACCCCGGCGTTGTTCACCAGGATATCGGTGCCGCCCCAGCGCTCAGACAGCAGATCCCGGGCGCGGATAAAATCGGTTTTGTTGCGCACATCCAGCTCGATAGCGACGGCGGTTTCGCCGCTGGTGTCGAGTTCAGAAGCCAGCCGCTGCACGCCGTCCAGACGCACATCTGCCAGGCCCACGCGGTAGCCGGCGGCGTGCAGGCGCCGGGCGATGCATTCGCCGAGGCCACGGGAGGCGCCGGTTACAAGCGCGATTCGGTTCATCAGGATGTCCTCATCTCAACTGTGGGAGCGGGCTTGCTGTGGTGAGGGGGGTTGTCCCCCGTCGGGTTCACCACAGATTGATGGGGCTGCTTCGCAGCCCAGCGCGGGGCAAGCCCGCTCACCACAGCAAGCCCGCTCACCCCTGCAAGCCCGCTCAGCACAGCAAGTCCGCTCCCACATTGGTTTTGTGTCGTTGTTTGGATATTGCTTACAACAGAAAGCCGAGTGCACTCAGGCTGTCGGTGGAGTTGATCAGCCGCACCACCTTGCGCTCCAGGGTCGCCGTGCCGGCGCTGAAGCGAATGCGGTAATTCAGGTCGGCCACGAACGGCGTGTGCACCCCGCGCTTGTAGGCATAGAGCAACTGCGCGCAGTTGACCTCCACCACCTCTCCCGCCGCTTCCACCAGCGTGAATCGCGACACGCTGCGCACGGTTTTCGCCGCATCCACCGCCGACGGCGAATACCCCGCCGTCAGCCGCTCAATCCGCAAACCACGCAGGCGCGCGCCGTCGTAGGCGTAGTTGAGGCTGGCTTCAAAATCGTCGGTGTCCGGGTCGATCGGCACGACGTAGCGCCCGCTCTCGCTCCACAACGCCGCCCATTGCACATAGTCCTTGTGGTCCAGCAGTTCGGCTTCACGCCAGATGAATTCGACGGCCTGGGCCAGCGGTGTAGTAAAACCAGTCAGCGTGTTCATTGGCTCATCATCCTTTTCCACATGTCATAGGCCCCGCGCATGCCGCCTTCATCGGTGGCGTGGGAAACCTTATCGCCGTTGTCGGCCAGCACTTCGCGGTTCAGGCCGCGGTTGACCAGGATCGGTGCATCCACGCCGGCATACGAACCGCGTTGCACCCGGTCCCAGGCCTCGGCGTCATCGGGGCTGCCAAAGCCGAACGGGCCCTGGAAGTGTTCGTGGATGCGCAGGCGCTCACGGTTGGCAATCTGCGGGCCGCCGTCCATGCCGAGGGCAACGTGGCGGATTTCGGTCTCGGTGACCGACACCGGCCGCAGCACCCGGAAGAACGACATCGACATGGCGACGTTGGGAAACAGGTTGAGGTTGAACCCGGCGCCATGCAGTGAACGCACGATGCGCCGCACCTGCGCCGGCTCCATGGTTTTCGACAGTTCTTCGGTGACGTGGGCGAAGCGCTCCTGCAACGGCTCGGTACCGTCATCGTGGTCCAGGTCGACATGCTCGGGCACCATCACCATCACGCTGTGGCCATTGCCCAGGGAATGGGTGACGGCTTGCTCGTCGGTCATGAACGAAAGCATTTCCGAGGTTTCGGCATCCACCGACGACATGAACGACTTGTGCACGATGGGGAAGTGATAGCCGTCGGTGGTGTTTTCCAGCTGGATCTTCCAGTTGCCCTTGAAGCTGAATTTGTGTTCGCCCTGGGTCTTGATCGGGTAGCCGGCGCCCTGCTTCATGAACAGGTCCATCCAGTGTTTGGCGCCGCCGAGGAAGTCGGCCAACGGCTCGATGTCGTCGTTGTAGCTGGCGAATACCATCCCGGCGTAGCTGTCGACCCGCAGGCTGGTCAGGGGTAATTCGGATTTCTCCAGAATGCCTTCGTAGCCATCCGGGTACGGCAGCGCCCGCAGCTTGCCGTCCAAACCATAGGACCAGCTGTGATACGGGCAAGTGAAGCCGGTGGCGTTGCCCTTGTGCTTTTCGCAGACCGTGGCGCCACGGTGGCGGCAACGGTTCTCCAGCACGTTGATCGCGCCTTTCTTGTCGCGCACCACGATCACCGGGCGGCGGCCGATGGTGGCGGTCTTGAAGTCGCCGCTGTTGCGCACTTCGCTTTCATGGGCGACCCAGACCCAGGTGCGGTAGAAGATCTTTTCCAGTTCGGCTTCGAACAGCGCCGGGTCGTTGTACAGCGAGACATCGACGCGGTCGTGCCTGACCAGTTCGTCGAGGCTCTTGGATTTGGCAATCAGCCGGTATTCATGGGTACTCATGGAGCCCTCCTCAAGGCGTTGTTCTTATTGGTGAGCCGTGATGCTCTGCTGCAGTTGTGCGCCGAGGGCACACACCCATTCGTCCTGGCCCTTGCGGCCGACAATCTGCAGGCCCACCTTCAGCCCGCTGTCGACCAGGGTGACCGGCACCGTCAGCGCCGGGTGGCCGCTGAGGTTGAAGGGCCGCACCAGCGGCGTCATGCCGGCCACGGCCTGGCTGCCGTTGCGGGCTTCGGCCAGGGTCGGTGGCAGGTCTGGCAGGGTCGGCAACAGCAACACGGAAAACGTTTCGAGCGCGGCATCCACCTGGTGACTGAAACGGCTGCGTACGCCTTCGGCCTGGGCCAAATCAGCGGCGCTGGTGCGGCTGGCGGCGAGCAGGCGTTGTTCGACGTCGGCGCCGATCAGGCCCTTGCCGGTGAGGTGACCGAAGGCCGCCCAGTTTTCGACATTGATCACCGTCAGGCCGGCGCCGAACGCCGCATCGAAATCGTCCAGGTGCAGGCGCTGTTGACGCCAGCCGGCAGCGTCGACGGCGGCCATCAGGCTCGCCTGCAGCCATGGCTCACAGGCCACATCCAGAAAGCCCACATGAGCACTGCCAGTCGGTGCAGCCTGCGGCTCGAAGCCCGGGCAAATCACCTGCATCGCTTCAATCAGGTCCTGCATGTTCGCGGCAAACGGCCCGACACAGTCGAGACTGGACATTGCCGGTTGGGCACCCGCCCGGCTGACTCGCCCGTAAGTCGGTTTCAACCCGGCAATCCCGCAGCACGCCGCCGGCACCCGCACCGAGCCGCCGGTGTCGGTGCCGATGGCGATATCCGCCAGGCCTGCCGCAACCGCCGCCGCCGAACCGCTGGACGAACCGCCCGGCACCCGGTCAGGCGCCTGGGGATTGATCGGCGTACCACTCCAGTCGTTGATACCGGTGACGCCGAATGCCAGTTCATGCAGGTTGGTCTTGCCGACGATCTGCCAGCCGGCGTCGAGCGCCAACTGCACCACGTCCGCATGCCGGGTCGCGGGCGATGCGTCGGCAAAGGCACGGCTGCCGGAACGGGTCGGGTGCCCGGCGATGTCGATGGAATCCTTGATGGCCACGCGTTTACCGCTGCCACCGAGTAAAAATTCGCTGACGAAGGTACTCATGGGTTCACCCCAAAAACGGTATTGAACAGGCGCTGCGTACGGAAATGCGCGATCAGCCAGGTGCCGTCGACACGACGAAAATCGATGTTCAGCCGCGTGCCGAACAACTCGCTGCGCTGGTCGGCGTAGGTGGAAATCTGCTGCATGATCCACTGACCCGCAGCCGTGCTGCCGTCCACCTGGATCGACTCGCTGGTGAGGTAATGCAGGTTCAGCGCGAAGTGCTCGGACGGCGGCAGGTAGCTGCCGACAAACGCCGCCACCGCGTCGCGCCCCCGGTGCTGGCCGAAGGTTTGCACAGTCGTTGTGCCAATGCCTTCCCAGACCGCATCCACGCTGAACAACCCGGCCAACTCGCGAACGTTCATCGCCGCCCGGGGCACGTCGCACAAGTCCATGTAGCGCGCCATCAAGCGCCGGACCTGGCTCTCCCCTTCAAGGGTCTCAAGACGCTGCAACAGGTCCATGGCTCACACCCTGGCCGCGTCGGGGATGGTCAGCGGCCGGCCGATACGCGCCTCGATCCTGGCGTAGCGCCACAGGCTGTATTCACCCACCGGCGTGGTGCGAAACAGGTTGCAAGCGTCGATCACCGACTGGTGGCAATCCACGTCGGCCATGATGTAGACGGTCCACGGCGCGGTGGTCGACGGGCCGACCATCAAGCGGTCGTCATCCATCGCCCCGAGCACATTGATGCCCGGCATGGCGCCGAGGTCGCCCATCATCTGGCTGAAGCCTTTCCACACGCTCAGGCCTTCGCCGGTCGGCAGGTCGAAAAAGTTCTGGGTGATGCCGATGCAAAACACAACGCGCAGCGGTTCTTGAGTGGCTTGGGACATGGGTTGATCCTTGAAAGTCAGATGTAGCCAGGGAATGGCGGAACGCCGAGGAACACCGAGCCCGCGCCGTCGTACAGGCCTTCGCTGAGGAAGGCGTGCTGGGTAACCACCATGGCGTCGCGCAGGTAGCGTTGCAGCGGGTGGCGCAGGTAAATCGCGGTGGTGCCCGCCAGGCTGTAGGCGCTCTGCACCACGGCGGCGCCGGCCTGGGAGACGTGTATGGCGGTCAGGCGCAGCAGGCTGGTCTGCTCGGGCGTGACCGGGTTGCCGGCGAGGATCGAGTTCCACACTTGTTCGGTGGCGCCGTAGAAGAAGCCACGGGCGGCGCTCAGCCGGGCTTCGGCCTTGGCGATTTCGATGCGCACGTAGGCGCGGTCCGCCAGCTTCGGCGCGCCGGTGATGCCGCTGCCGCTGGCCATGGCGCTGATTTCATCGAGGGCGGCCCGGGCCAGGCCCAGGTTGACCACCGCCAGCACCTGGGCGGCGTAGGCGATCGACGGGTAACGGAACAGCGGCTCGTCGACGGTGGCGGCGCCACCACGGATGAACGTCCAGCGCTCGTCGACGTATTGGTCGGTGACGCGCAGGTCATGGCTGCCGGTGCCCTTGAGGCCGACCACGTCCCAGTTTTCGATGATTTCCACCTGGCCTGGCTTGAACACGGCGGTGCGTGGCTTGCCGCCCGCGGCACCGATGCCTACGCCCAGCAGATCGGCGCCTTTGCAGCCGCTGGCAAACTTCCAGGTGCCGTTGACCTGCCAGCCGCCGTCGACGGTTTCTGCCGGCTGCAACGGGAACAACCCACCGGCAAACACCAGGTCGGGGCTGTCGGCATACAGCTCGGCGAGGGTCTCCTTGGGCAAGGCTGCCAGGTACACCCCGGCGCTGCCGAAACTGGCGACCCAGCCGGCCGAACCGTCGGCTTCGGCAATACGCTCGATCATCTGCAAAAACGTCGCCGGGGCCAGGGCATCGCCGCCGAAACAACGCGGCGTGGCGGCCCGGTAGATGCCCACCTGCTTGAAGCGTTCGATCATGTCCCGTGGCACATGGGAGCAGGCATCGAACTCATCGCGGCGCTGGCGCACCTCGTCCAGCACCTGCTGGAACAGCGCGGGCTGCACGTCGGGTAAAGCGTCTGGTTGCACGAGGGCCGAACGCAGCATGGGCTTTCTCCGTTGTCGTTGTTATGGACGCCGTGGCCGGCGTTGATGGGTCCAGTGTAAAAAGCCCATCCGCCGTCAACTATTGGGGCGTGCCGCCCCCTGGCTAAAGAAATCCCCTAGTGCGCCCCCGATAACTTCTGAGCGTGCCCGCGCAGGCAAACCGGTATAACTTGCCACTGTAGTCGTCCCCTCCACCGCCAAGGGCTACGCGATGTATCAACCCAATCACCATGATTTCCACACCCTGATCGAAGCCATGCCGATCTGCACCATCCTTCATGATGCGCAGAGCAAGGACATCCTCTGGGCCAACACCGCCGCGCTGTCGGCACTGGGTTTTACCCTGGAAGAACTGATCCCGCTGAAAGCCCCGGACATGACCCGCGATGCGCCGAAGTACAAGCGGTCCATCGGCCTGCGCTGGCTGGAACGCGCGGCCCGCAGCGGCCAGCGCACCATCGAATGGTGTTACCGCTCCAAGGCCGGTGTGGAGATTCTTTCGGAGGCTGTTGCGACGCTGGTGCACCTGGACGGGCGCGATGTGCTGATGGTGCAGTTCCGCGATATTTCCCGGGAAGACAAGGTCAAGCGCGACTTGATCCGCGCTGAGGAAGCCCGGCGTGTCAGCGAGCAACAGCTTGAATATCTGGCGCGCTATAACGCCATGGGCGAGATGGCTGTGGCGATTGCCCATGAGCTGAGCCAGCCGCTGGCGGCCATCCGCAATTTTATCGAAGGGGTGTTGATTCGCCTGGGTGATACCCACAGTGCCGACCAGGGGGTGAACTGGGGGCTGCAAAGTGCCGTGCGGCAGGTGGAGCACGCTTCATTGATCATCAAGAGTGTGCGTGATTACGTGGTCAAGCTGGAGCAGAGCGCCGAGTTGGTGGACTTGAATGAGTTGCTGCACGAGACCCAGTACTTCATCAGCCTGCGGGCCGAGCCCGGCCAGGTGCGGCTGGAGATCATCCCGAGCGCGGAGCCGCTGATGGTGCAGTGTGAGAGGGTGTTGATTGGACAGGTGATTCTGAACCTGGCGTTCAATGCCATCGAAGAGATGAGCGAGCTGCCCCTTGAGCGTCGGGTGCTGCGGTTGCATACCTGTCGGGATGGAGGCGTGGCGCGGTTGAGTGTCGAGGATTGTGGGCGTGGGATTCAGGCTGTGGCGCGGGAGAAAATCTTTGACGGGTTCTTTTCGTCGAAGGTGGGTGGTAACGGGATTGGGTTGGCGTTGTGCAAGAACATTATTGGTCGGCATCATGGGGATATCTGGGCGCAGAATCTTGAGCCGTGTGGGGCGGTTTTCAGTTTTTCGCTGCCGTTGGTGGGGGCGTGAGATTGGGGGCATATCCGTTATTTGGGTAACGGCGGCTTAGGGTTTCGCTCTTACAGCGACTCACTTTGGAAAAGCCCCAAAGTAAGCAAAGGGCTCTGCCCCGCCTGTCGGCACCTCGCCGAGGCTCGGTGTTCCCTCACTCCGGCATTGCTCCGCGGGCCGCCGCGACGGGGCGTCCCTGCCCCGTCGCGGCTAAACCGGCGTCCTGCCGGTTTACCCGCTCCTCAATCCCTGCGTTCGGCCTCGGGCTTATTGGGGCAGTCAGATCAAGATCAAAAGCAAGAGCACAGCGGCCTACAGGCCGGCTTGAGTGGTAGAAGCCAGATCAAAAGCCAAAGCGAAAACCAAATCTGAAACTGCTGCAGGTCTGCTTTTCTGTGGGAGCTGGCTTGCCTGCGATGCAGACACCTCGGTTTTTCAGGTACAACCAGTTGATGCTATCGCAGGCAAGCCAGCTCCCACATTTTTGACCGTGCCCGCTCTGGCTTTAGATTTTGATCTTGACCCCCGGTGTCAGGGTAGTTGTCGCGTCCACCGCTTTTTGAACACATTTCGGGGGCGGCAAGAGTATGGTCATGCCTTTCTACTCAGATGAACGTAAAGCCGCACTGCTGAAAATGATGCTTCCGCCCCTGAGCCTTTCAGCAGCGGAGGTCGCTCGCCGCGAAGGTTGCAGCGATATGTCTCTCCATTATTGGCGCAAACAAGCTGCTGCCAGAGGAACGCAATTGTCCGACGCTAAACAACCCGCCGAAAATTGGTCAGCCGAATCCAAACTGACGGTCATCATAGAGACCGGTTCGCTGTCGGAACTGGAGATCGGTGAATATTGCCGAAGAAAAGGTATTTTTCCCGAGCAGATTACCGATTGGCGTAATGCGTTTATCGCCAGTAGCACCCAAAAACCAGCTGCGAAAACGGCGAGTTCAGGGCAGTCACGGGATGATAAAAAAAGGATCCGTGAGCTTGAGCGCGAACTACGCCGCAAGGATGCGGCGCTGGCCGAGACGGCGGCGTTACTGGTGCTGAGAAAAAAGCTCAATGCCTACTGGGGAGCGACGACGAGGACAACTGACCTTGTTGCCAGAACGGTATTTACTCGTTGGTTGGCTCAATGAAGCCATCCTGGCGGGCGCCCGCAGGGCGCCTGCTTGTCAGGAGGTAGGCCTTTCACTGAGGACACTGCAACGCTGGAATTTGCCGGAAGAAATCTTGGCGGATGGGCGCACGACGACGCTCAGGCGGATGCCGAACAACGCACTCAGTGAGCTTGAACGGCAAAGTATCGTGACGCTGTGCAACAGCAAAACCTATGCGCATCTGCCGCCGAGCCAAATCGTGCCACAGCTGGCTGACGAGGGGCGTTACATGGCCTCGGAGGCGACATTTTATCGCGTACTGCACGCGGCAGGTCAGCAGCAACATCGCTCGCGTGCCAAGCGGCCGCATCGTCATGAGGCGCCCACGACTTATGCGGCGACCGCCGCCAATCAAGTGTGGTCATGGGACATCACTTACTTGCCGTCACCGGTTCGCGGAAAGTTTTACTACCTCTATCTGATCGAGGATATCTACAGCCGGAAGGCGGTGGGTTGGGAAGTTTACGAAGCAGAAAGCGGTGAAAAAGCAGCCGCGTTGCTGCAACGAAGCGTGACTCAGGAAAAGTGTTGGCTCCAGCCGTTGGTGCTTCACTCGGACAACGGTGCGCCGATGAAATCGTTAACGCTACTAACCAAGATGTACGACTTGGGCATCACGCCGTCTCGCGGTAGACCACGGGTCAGTAACGACAACCCGTACTCGGAATCGTTGTTCAGAACGCTGAAATACTGCCCGCAGTGGCCGCAGGACGGGTTTTCCAGCCTGGATGAGGCGCGTATCTGGGTAAGGAATTTTATGACCTGAGTACAACACCGTGCACCGTCATAGTCGGATCCGCTTCGTGACACCCGCTCAACGTCACGAAGGGAAAGACCGGGAAATCTTGGCTCGCCGAGATGCGGTATACAGGCAAGCCAGAGAGAGAAGACCGGAAAGATGGTCAGGTGAGACACGCAACTGGAACCCTATCGGGACGGTGTATCTGAACCCTGAAAGGGAGCTGACAGTGGTGATAAAAGCCGCGTAGTACGACGGTGAACGCGACAACTACCTTGAAAAACGCCGGTAGGCCGCTGTGCTGTTGATCTGCTTTTGATCTTGATCTTAGGCGCCCCGTTAAACCACGCTGGCCGAACGCAGGCTTTGGAGCGTGGGTAACCCGGCAGGACGCCGGGTTAGCCGCGCTGGGCCAAGGATGGCCCATCGCGGCGGCCCACGCTCCAAAGCCGGAGTGAGGGCACACCGAGCCTAAGCGAGGTGCCGAGTGGTGGGGCAAGAGCCTTTTGGTTACTTTTGGGCTCCTTTCAAAAGTGACCCGCTGTAAGAGCGGAACCGATATCAGCCATCACCCAAATAACGGATATACACCCCACCCCAAACCATTGGCACAGACACACAACCACTTGGCAGCCACAACAATTCTTGCAATCCCCCCACAAGGCAGAATCCACTTGCAAGAATCTGCCAAAGCACCCGCGATTAGCAAAACACAATAATTCAGGGAGTGCCCCTAATGCGAAGCAACAGGATCAACGTACAGTCAGCGCTGGGTCTGGGCCTGCTTGTACTCGGCTTGAACAGCGCCCAGGCGGATTTACCGCCAGACACCATCGGCCAGACCACCCTGGCCTTCCCGCCGGAAGCCCACCGCGCCTTCGTGGTAGACGTCGAGTTCGAAAGCTTCGTGGTCGGCCGTGTCACCGTCGTCGACCCCGACAAAAAGCGCGTCCTCGGCATGGTGCCCACCGGCTTCGCCGCCCCCTCGGCCCTGAGCCACGACCAGAAGACCCTGTACAGCGCCGATATCTACTATTCCCGCGGCACCCGTGGCGATCGCACCGACGTGCTGACCGCCTGGGACAGCTCCAGCCTGTCGCCGTCGTGGGAAGTGCTGATCCCGAACAAACGCGCCGAATCCCTGACCCAGCGCTACGGCCTGAAAACCAGCGGCGATGACCGCTTCGTCTACGTCTACAACTTCACCCCGTCGACGTCGGTCACCGTGGTCGACACCCAGTCCCGCGCCGTCACCGCCGAAATCGCAATCCCGGGCTGCGTGCTCAATTACCCGGTCGGCACTCGCCGCTTCGCCTCATTGTGCGGCGACGGCAGCCTGCAAGTGGTCACCCTCAACGACCAGGGCCAGGAAACCTCACGCAACCGCACGCACTTCTTCGACCCCAACGCCGAGAAGCTCAACGAACGCGCGGTGAATGTGGGTGACACTTACTACTTCACCACCACCACCGGCACCATCCGCCCTGTCGATTTCTCCGGCGACACCCCGAAAATCCTGCCATCGTGGTTACTCACCACCGACGCGGAAAAGAAAACCGGCTGGGCACCCGGCGGCTGGCAGTTGATGGCCGTGGCGCCAAAACTCAACCGCCTGTACGTGCTGATGCACGACAACCACGAACCGATGAAGTGGGAAGACCCCAGCACTATCATCTGGGCCTACGACCTCAAGACCATGAAGAAGATAGCCACCCTGGAAGCCCCGACGCCGGTCTGGAGCATGCAGGCCACCGGCGACGACAAGCCCCTGTTGCTGGGCGCCGACGTCGAAGGCGGCCTGCAGATCTTCGACCTGAAGACCAACAAACTCACCGGTAGCATGGCCAAGGTTGCGAAGACCGCAACCCAGATCATGAGCTACTAAAGAGGTTCGGCCATGCATATCGACCCGATCTTCATCATTGCCAGCGCCCTCGCCATTGCGGTGTTGCTGGCCAGTGCCGCAACCCACAAGTTGCGCGCACCGGCACGCTTTGCCCGGCAACTGGCGGACTACCAGTTACTGCCCGAGGCGGTGATCCGTCCCGGCGCCCGGGTGATTCCGGTACTGGAGTTGGTGATTGCCTTTGCGCTGCTGGTACCGGCGACCCGTTCCTGGGCAGCCCTCAGTGCCGCCGGCCTGATTGCGCTGTACGCCGCCGCGATTGGCATCAACCTGTGGCGCGGTCGCCGGAACATCGACTGCGGTTGCGCCGGGCCCGACCAGGCGCAGCCGTTGCGACCGATCCTGCTGCTGCGCAACGGCGCACTGGTGGCCGTGGCCCTGCTGGCCAGCGTGTTGCCGATCGCCCGTAACCTCGGCTTTTTCGACGGCTTCGTCACTGTTGCCGCCAGCGCTGTCGCGCTGCTGATTTACGCCGCAGCCGATGGCCTGCTGGCGAACTCCCCTCTTCTGCTCAAACTGATTGGTAGGTGATCAATGGAAGGCCTGATTGTTTCCAACGTACTGCTGTGGGTCCTGCTGCTGGCACTGGCGTTTGCCGTGATGGGCCTGGTGCGCCAGATTGGTGTACTGCACGGGCGCATCGCCCCGGCCGGCGCGCTGATGGTGGACAAGGGCGTGGCGGTGAATGAGCCGGCGCCGCAAGTCACTGCTTCCGACCGTAAGGGTCGCCCGGTGAACTTCGGCTATGCCGGTGAGAAGAACCAGTTGCTGTTCTTCCTCTCGCCGACCTGCCCGATCTGCAAATCCCTGTTGCCGGCGATCAAATCCATCGCCAAGGAGCAGGCTGACCGCCTTGATGTGGTGTTTATCAGCGACGGCGACATGGAAGCCCAGCAAGCGCTGATCACCGAGCACAAGCTGGACGACGTCACCTACGTGGTCGGCCCGGAAGTCGGCATGACCTACCAGATCGGCAAGCTGCCGTATGCCGCGCTGATCGACAAGAGCGGCACCTTGCGCGCCAAGGGCCTGGTCAATTCCCGCGAGCACCTGGACAGCCTGTTCGAAGTCGAACACCTGAAAAGCGCCACGCTGCAGGAATACCTCAACAGCCAGCCGCAGCCCCACGACCACAGCCACGGCCATAGCCACTGATTAAGGCAGGGAGACTCTCATGAAATTGCTGGATCTGTTATTCGAGCGCTCGACCCGTCGCCTGGCCGACACCACGTCACGGCGCAAACTGTTGGCCCGCATGGGTTCGCTGATGGTCGCAGGCGCCGCCTTGCCCCTGCTGCTGCCCCTGGACCGCACCAGCAAGGCGCTGGCCGCCGATAACCCGAAAGCCGGTGACCCGGGCGACCCGAACAGCTGCGACTACTGGCGCTACTGCTCCATCGACGGCTTCCTGTGCAGTTGCTGCGGCGGTTCGGTGACGTCCTGCCCACCCGGCACCGAGGCGTCCCAGGTGACCTGGATCGGCACCTGCCGCAACCCGGCGGATGGCAAGGACTACATCATTTCCTATAACGACTGCTGCGGTAAGCAAAGCTGCGCCCAGTGCGCGTGCACGCGTAACGACAGTGAAGAACCGGCGTACCGCCCGTTCAACAACAACGATGTGAACTGGTGCCTGGCCGCTAAATCCCACATCTACCACTGCACGGTCTCGATCATTCGCGGCGTCGCGGTTTAACTCACCCCTGTGGCGAGGGAGCTTGCTCCCGCTGGAGTGCGAAGCGCTCCCAAAGATCTTAGGGCCGCTGCGCAGCCCAACGGGAGCAAGCTCCCTCGCCACAGGTCAGTGCAAAGAGGCTTGTCATGCGTACGTTGTTTTTGCTGAGCTTGATGTGTGTCTTCGCCGCCCCGCTCGCCCAGGCACGGGCGATTCCCAATCCGAACCAGAAGCACGCACCAGGTAATGAATCGCCGCAAACGCCCATCGCCCAGGCCGGGTACAGCGTGGCGACCAACTATCAGCTGCAATGTGCCGGCTGTCATCTGGGCAGCGGCATGGGCTCGGCGGCGAACGACACGCCGAGGATGACCGGGTTTGTCGGCAACTTTCTGAAGGTGCCGGGAGGCCGGGAGTTTTTGGTGCGCGTGCCGGGGATGTCACAGTCGGCGCTGAACGATGGGCAACTGGCGGACCTGCTGAACTGGCTGATGCGCCCGGACGGGATGGCGGGCAAGAGTACGCCGGTGGATTACAAACCTTATAGCGCGGCGGAGGTGACTGAGTTGCGGCACAAGGCAATGCTCAATCTGCCGGGGACGCGGGCGGGGTTGATCAAGGAGATGCGTGCCCAAGGGATTGCGATCGAAGACGGAATGCCCAACTGAACGAAACGCGATCCAAATGTGGGAGCGGGCTTGCTGTGGTGAGGGGCTTGTCCCCCGTCGGGTTCACCACAGATTGATGGGGCTGCTTCGCAGCCCAACGCGGGGCAAGCCCGCTCACCACAGCAAGCCCGTTCCCACATTTTTGATCGGCGTATCCCCTGATCAGGTGTGTTGCTTGCGGTACTCACCCGGCGCAATGCCAAACCGCGACTTGAACGCCGTCGAAAAGTAGCTGGAATCCGAAAACCCCCACGAATACCCCAGCACCGAAAGCTTCTCCTCCACCCTGGACTGGCGCAGCGACTCGGCACACAAATCCAGCCGCCGGTTCTTGATGTACCGCGCCACCACCAAACCCTTGCGCGCAAAGATCCGGTACAGCCCGCGCACCGACATTCCCACCTCCCGCGCCAGCCATTCAGGGCACAGCTCTTCGGAGCGAATGTGTTGGTCGATGCACTCCAGGGTCTTGCGAAACACCCGTTCATGGGCGTCGCTACCTTCGCCCGCCTGGCTGATGGCCGGGCGCAACAAATTGATGATCGCCTCCAGCGTCGCTTCACTTTCCTGCAAGGTCAGGTTGTCCTGGCGGGTCGCTTCCAGAATCAGTTGGCGGGAGAGCATCGCCATCGGCGATGTCGCCTCGATCCGGTGCCCGCATTTGACCGGGTTGAAGCGCAAGGTCTGCTCCACCAGGTACGACGGCAGGATCAGCGACAACTGCCGCGAGTTCTCGCTGTAGGTGAAATCACTGGGGTGCGCGGCATCGATCAGGGTGATGTCGCCCGCACGCAACAGCGCCTTGCTGTCGCCCTGGGCCATGCCGGCCGTACCGTCGAGCTGGAACACCGCAAAGTACTTGCCGCCCTCGCCCGCCGCGATTTGCGTGGGGGTACGAAACAGCCGCGCCTGGCAGGCGTCGACAAAGCTGAGCTTCAGCGCGCCGCTCTGGTATTCGCGGATCTGCCCGGAAAAACCATCCCCCAGGATTTGCGCATCAAACGCGCCGCAGATCTGATTGATCTGATGGATCCATTGGTCGAACCCATCACAGCGCTGTGCAATTGAAGACATCATGTTCAGGCCTCACGCAGGCTTATTTTTATTCTCTACGCCACATCACTCCACCCGTTCTCCTGAACAGCGTCGCTCCTTATTTCAGGCCTCCGAACCGCCGGTAAAAACTCTCGCCAACGTCCGGCAACGGGCCGTCGGCAGTTTCCAGCGCGCTGTTCAGCCATTCCTCGGCCTTGGCGTAGATCAACCGGTAAATATTGCGGCACAACTGGCGGGCGGCGCGGCCTTCCCAATCGCCGGGGAGCAATTCGTCGGGCAATTGCGGGTCGCGCAGCAGCAGTTTGCGGTATTCATGAATAAGCAGGACCCGTGCCAGGAAACAGTCGGCAGGCGCAAGCTGTTCCTGCTCGCGAAGCGCTTGCCAGAGCGGTCGGAACAGTTGGATGAACTCGCTGTAATGGGCCGCCAGCTCCTCGATGTTCCAGCTCTCGCGCACCTGCACCCGCAGGGCCTTGGACGCCAGTACATCCTGCGCCGTGGTCTCGAAGACGATGGTGTCTTCCTGGGCACCGAGGTCGAGCAACGTGGCGTTGACGTCGGCGCGGTCGCTGCGCGGGCAGGCCAGCACGGTCGGGGCAATCGCACCAAAACCTTGCCACTCCAGCTCTTCACGCACCTGTTTGCGCTTGTCCTGGGTCAGCTGTGTGAGCATCACCAGGCACCACGAACCATCCCACGCCGGCACGCTGGAGCTGTAGACCCGCTTGAAAGCCTTGTCGAAACGACGACGCCCGGCACCGGTCAGGCTGTAGTAGCTGCGGCGTCCGACTTTCTCGGCGGTCAGCCAGCCTTCCTTGGTCAGGCGGAAGATCGAGGTGCGGATCAGCCGTTCATTGATGCCGATGGGTTCGAGCAACTGGATCAGGCTGCCCAGCCACACCGTCCCGCCGTGGGGCTCGATGGCGTCCCCGTACAAGGTGATGATCAGGGAGCTGGCGCGAATCGGCGTCTGCTCCTGAAAGCGGGTGATCAGTTGGTTCAGGGGTGTCAGTGACGACATGGGCGTACCGAGGCAAAAAGAGAAAATATACCGTTTTTAGCGGCGTCAGGATGCAGGCGATTCACGTGCCCTTGGGTCGCAGGCCGCTGTCGCTGATCCGTGGCCGGTCGGCTTCCGGTGCGCTCAGGGGTTCGCATTCGTGCATCTGCTCCAGGCAACGCTGGGCCAGGCGCTGGTATTCGCGGGTGCCGGTTTGCTTCCAGTGCACCTCTTCGTCGCTGAGGCTGCGCTTGACGCTGGCCGGTGTGCCCATCACCAACGACTGCTCGGGGCATTCGAAACCGGCTTTGACAAAGGCCGCCGCCGAGACGAACGAGCGAGCGCCAATGCGCGCGTTGTCCATCACCACCGCATTCATGCCCACCAATGCATCGGTGCCGATCCGGCAACCGTGCAGCACTGCGCCGTGGCCGATATGGCCGTTGCGCTCAACCACCGTGTCACTGTCCGGGAAGCCGTGCATTACGCAGGTGTCCTGCAGGTTGGCGCCCTCTTCAAGGACGATGCGCCCGAAGTCGCCGCGCAAACTCGCCAGCGGCCCCACATAGCAATGGGGGCCGATGATCACGTCGCCGATCAGTACGGCCGAGGGGTGAACGTAGGCCGTGGGGTCGACCACCGGAGTCAGGCCGTCGAGACTGTAGCAGGTCATGGAGAATTCCTTATAGGGCGTATTCGCAAAGCGATGCCGATCTTGGCTTATTTTGTATCACATCATTTTTGCAAGCACAAAGCTGAAAAAGCGTATCGCTTGATATGACCGCCGAGGCGACCGTGCGCAGCGCGTTTAAAAATCAGGTTTAAGCCAATGAAATATGGGGTTTATCAGCTGCTCACAGACCGATATCGCGGGATATCAATTTTTACCAATCGCAAAACAAGACACACCAAATCAATTTTATCGTTGCATTTATGTATCACGTTAAAGCTATACTCCGGCAAAACCGGCTGACCAGGCCGATCCAATAATGAGCCGGCTGACCGCCGAGCGTGCACCGTGAGGGCCTCACGACCATGAACTTCGAACACATCCTGTTTTCCATCGAGGCCGGCGTCGCCCTGCTCAGCCTCAATCGTCCCGACCAGCTCAACAGCTTCAACGCGCAGATGCACGGCGAGGTTCAGCAAGCGCTGCAGCAGGTCCGGGAGAATCCCGACGTGCGGGTATTGCTGCTGACTGGCGAAGGCCGCGGCTTTTGCGCCGGGCAAGACCTCAGCGACCGCAACGTGGCGCCCGGCAGTGCGGTGCCGGACCTGGGGGAGTCCATCGAGAAGTTCTACAACCCGCTGATCCGCCAACTGCGCGACCTGCCCCTGCCGGTGATCTGCGCGGTGAACGGCGTGGCGGCCGGGGCCGGCGCCAATATCCCCCTGGCCTGCGACCTGGTGCTGGCCGCGCGCTCGGCGAATTTCATTCAAGCGTTCTGCAAGATCGGCCTGATCCCCGACTCCGGCGGCACCTGGACGTTGCCGCGCCTGGTGGGCATCGCCCGGGCCAAGGCGCTGGCCTTGCTGGGCAACCGCCTGAGCGCCGAACAAGCCGAGCAATGGGGCCTGATCTACCGCTGCGTGGACGACGCCGAATTGCGCAACGAAGCCCTGACCCTCGCCCGCCACCTGGCCACCCAACCGACCTACGGCCTGGCGCTGATCAAGCGCAGCCTGAATGCCAGCCTGAGCAACAGCTTTGACGAACAGCTGGAGCTGGAGCGCGACCTGCAACGCCTGGCCGGGCGCAGCGAGGATTACCGCGAAGGCGTCGCCGCCTTCATGGAAAAACGCAGCCCGAGCTTCAAGGGCCGCTAAGGGAGCGCACGGCATGACCAACCATGAAGCCATGAACCTGGCGAACCAATGCGCCCAAGCGATGTTCAGCCGCGACGCCGCGAGCCAGGGCATGGGCATGCGCCTGCTCTCGGTGGCGCCGGGCTGCGCGCGACTGGGCATGAGCGTGCGCGCCGACATGATCCAGGGCCACGGCACCTGCCACGGCGGCTATCTGTTTGCGCTGGCGGACTCGGCCTTTGCCCTGGCCTGCAACAGCTACAACGACGCCACCGTGGCGCTGGGCTGCAGCATCGACTACATCGCTGCGGCGCATCTGGGCGACACCTTGAGTGCCGACTGCCGCGAGCAAAGCCGCTCGGGGCGCACCGGCAACTACGACGTCCGTATCGAAAACCAACTGGGCCAGCTGATTGCGCTGTTCCATGGCAAATCCTACAAAGTGCGCGGCACGGTGCTGGCGCAGGAGAATCCGAATGAATGACGCCTTGATCATCGACGCGGTACGCACCCCGATCGGCCGCTACGCCGGCGCCTTGAGCAGCGTGCGCGCCGACGACCTCGGTGCGGTGCCGCTGCGTGAACTGCTGCGCCGCCACCCGCAAGTGGACTGGAGCAGCGTCGACGATGTGATCTACGGCTGCGCCAACCAGGCCGGTGAGGACAACCGCAACGTGGCCCGGATGTCGGCGCTGCTGGCCGGGTTGCCAGTGAGCGTGCCGGGCACCACCCTCAACCGTTTGTGCGGTTCGGGGCTGGACGCCATCGGCAGCGCGGCCCGGGCGATTCGCTGTGGCGAGGCAGGATTGATGCTGGTGGGCGGCGTCGAATCGATGTCCCGTGCGCCGCTGGTAATGGGCAAGGCCGAGCAGGCGTTTGCCCGCGACGCGCAACTGTACGACACCACCATCGGCTGGCGCTTCGTCAACCCGCTGATGAAAAAAGCCTACGGGATCGACTCAATGCCGGAGACCGCCGAAAACGTCGCCGAGCAGTTCAACATCTCCCGCGCCGACCAGGATGCATTTGCCCTGCGCAGCCAGCAACGTGCAGCGGCGGCCCAGGCCAGCGGGCGCCTGGCCAGGGAAATCGTCGCGGTGGAAATCCCCCAGCGCAAAGGCCCGGCCAGGGTGGTGGAACACGACGAACACCCGCGCGGCGACACCACCCTTGAACAACTGCAGAAACTTGGCACGCCGTTCCGTGAAGGCGGCAGCATCACCGCCGGCAACGCGTCCGGGGTCAACGACGGCGCCTGCGCCCTGCTGCTGGCCAGCGCCGAAGTTGCCAAGCGTCACGGCTTGGTCGCCCGCGGCCGGGTGGTGGCAATGGCCACCGCCGGCGTGGAGCCACGGATCATGGGCATCGGCCCGGTGCCGGCGACCCGCAAGGTGCTGGAGTTGGCCAACCTGAGCCTGGCGGACATGGACGTGATCGAACTCAACGAAGCTTTCGCCGCCCAGGGTCTGGCGGTGCTGCGGGAGCTGGGCCTGGGGGACAACGACCCACGGGTCAACCCCAACGGCGGCGCCATCGCCCTCGGCCATCCGCTGGGGATGAGCGGCGCACGGCTGGTGACCACCGCCCTGCATGAACTGGAGGAACGTGGCGGCCGATACGCCTTGTGCACCATGTGCATCGGCGTGGGCCAGGGCATCGCACTGATCATCGAGCGGTTGTCCGACTAAAGATTCGCGATTCCCGGGGAACCTAGCGGTATCCTTGGGGCATGCACTCAAAGCCCACGGTGTGCGGTGGGCTGATACACAAAAATAATTCGAGTGAACTCATGAACATGCCTATTCCAAACGCCGTGCTTAACCCTGTGCTGGACCCGCTGGAAACCGCCAGCGTCGACCAACTGCGCGCCCATCAACTGGAGCGCCTGCGCTGGAGCCTGCGCCACGCCTACCAGAATGTGCCGTTGTACCGTCAGCGTTTCGACGCGCTGGGGGTGCACCCCGATGACATCAAGTCCCTGGACGACCTGGCTAGATTCCCGTTCACCACCAAGAGCGACCTGCGGGACAGCTACCCCTACGGCATGTTTGCCGTGCCGATGAACGAGGTGGTGCGCCTGCACGCCTCCAGCGGCACCACCGGCAAGCCGACGGTGGTGGGTTACACCCAAAACGACATCGACACCTGGGCCAATGTGGTGGCCCGCTCGATCCGCGCCGCCGGTGGCCGACGTGGTGACAAGGTACATATCTCCTATGGCTACGGGCTGTTCACCGGCGGCCTCGGCGCCCACTACGGTGCGGAACGCCTGGGTTGCACGGTGATTCCGATGTCCGGCGGGCAGACTGAAAAACAGGTGCAACTGATCAAGGATTTCCAGCCGGACATCATCATGGTCACGCCCTCCTACATGCTCAACATCGCCGATGAAATCGAGCGCCAGGGCATTGATCCGCACAAGCTGGCATTGCGATTGGGGATCTTCGGTGCCGAGCCGTGGACTGCCGAGCTGCGCAGTGCGATCGAGGCGCGGCTGGGGATTACTGCGCTGGATATCTACGGGCTGTCGGAAATCATGGGCCCGGGGGTGGCCATGGAATGTGCGGAGACCAAGGATGGGCCGACGATCTGGGAGGACCATTTCTACCCCGAAATCATTGACCCGGTGACGGGTGAGGTATTGCCGGATGGGCAGATGGGTGAACTGGTGTTTACCTCCTTGAGCAAGGAAGCGTTACCGATGATTCGCTACCGCACCCGCGACCTGACGCGGTTGCTGCCGGGGACTGCGCGGCCGATGCGGCGTATCGACAAGATCACCGGGCGCAGTGACGACATGCTGATCATTCGCGGGGTTAACGTGTTTCCCACGCAGATTGAGGAGCAGGTGCTTAAAGTAAAACAGCTTTCCGAGTGCTATGAGATTCATCTGTATCGCAACGGGAACCTGGACAGCGTGGATGTGCATGTGGAGCTCAAGGCTGAGCATCAGCATCTCAATGATGAGCAGCAGCGAGCGGTGTCCAGTGAGTTGAGCAAGCACATCAAGACGTATATCGGGATCAGCTCGCGTATCGTTTTGCAGCCACTGCATTCGATCAAGCGGTCCGAGGGCAAGGCTTGCCACGTGATGGACAGACGTCCTAAAGCATGACTGCTGCACCTTTTCAGCCCCGCCTTTGCGGGGCTTTTTTTTGCTCGTTTGGGTGGTGTACATATCCGTTATCTGGGTGATGGCCGCCTATGGTTCCGCTCTTACAGCGGCTCACTTTTGAACAGCGCAAAAGTAAGCAAAACGCTCTTGCCCCACCACTCGGCACCTCGCCTAGGCTCGGTGTGCCCTCTCTCCGGCATTACTCCGCGGGCCGCCGCGACGGGGCGTCCCTGCCCCGTCGCGGTTAAACCGGCGTCCTGCCGGTTTACCCGCTCCGTACTACCTGCGTTCGGCCAGCGTGGTTTAACGGGGCGCCTAAGATCAAGATCAACAGCAGATCAACAGCACAGCGGCCTACAGGCCGGCTTGAGTGGTGTGAAGCAAAGACAACATCAAGATCAAAATCTACAGCGGGCACGGTCCAACTGTAGGAGCT
The DNA here is from genome assembly GCF_012935715.1 of Pseudomonas sp. ADAK13. Taxonomy (NCBI): domain Bacteria; kingdom Pseudomonadati; phylum Pseudomonadota; class Gammaproteobacteria; order Pseudomonadales; family Pseudomonadaceae; genus Pseudomonas; species Pseudomonas sp. ADAK13. The sequence continues at coordinate 4,991,421 of NZ_CP052860.1, read as the reverse complement.
GGCTTGCCTGCGATGGCCTCGCCTCGGTGCATCTGAAAAACCGAGGTGTCTGCATCGCAGGCAAGCCAGCTCCCACAGAAAAGCAGAGCCGCATCCGTTTCAGATTTGGTTTTCGCTTTGGCTTTTGCTCTGGCTTCTACCACTCAAGCCGGCCTGTAGGCCGCTGTGCTCTTGCTTTTGATCTTGATCTGACTGCCCCAATAAGCCCGAGGCCGAACGCAGGGATTGAGGAGCGGGTAAACCGGCAGGACGCCGGTTTAGCCGCGACGGGGCAGGGACGCCCCGTCGCGGCGGCCCGCGGAGCAATGCCGGAGTGAGGGAACACCGAGCCTAGGCGAGGTGCCGACAGGCGGGGCAGAGCCCTTTGCTTACTTTGGGGCTTTTCCAAAGTGAGTCGCTGTAAGAGCGAAACCATAGGAAGCCGTTACCGAAGAAACGGATATACCCCCCACCCAAAGCGATACAAAACCAAATACCGACACTAAATTTTGTGTTTGATATTAATTTCCGTATCGCTTATAAAGTTCTCCATGCCTACGACAAAACACAAGGCGGGAGACCCCCCATGTACGCACAGCTTGTAGAAACCGGAGTAAAGCGCATCAAGGACCTCTCGGAGATGTCCGACCAGGAGCGCGCCTTCCAGGAAAAGATCGACGCCGAAATCAAGATCGAAGCCAAGAACTGGATGCCCGACGCCTACCGTCAAACCCTGATCCGCCAGATCTCCCAGCACGCCCACTCGGAAATCGTCGGCATGCTGCCCGAAGGCAACTGGGTCACCCGCGCCCCTACCCTCAAACGCAAACTGCAGCTGATGGCCAAGATCCAGGACGAAGCTGGCCACGGCCTGTACCTGTACAGCGCCATGGAAACCCTGGGCGCCGACCGCGACGAAGAAATCGCCAAGCTCCACAGCGGCAAGGCCAAGTACTCCAGCATCTTCAACTACCCAACCCTGAACTGGGCCGACATGGGCGCAGTGGGCTGGCTGGTAGACGGCGCCGCGATCGTCAACCAGGTGGTGCTGCAGCGCACCTCCTACGGCCCCTACTCCCGGGCCATGGTGCGCATCTGCAAGGAAGAAAGTTTTCACCAGCGCCAGGGCTATGAGCTGCTGCTGACCATGATGCGCCAGGGCACCCAGGCGCAAAAAGACATGGTCCAGGACGCGATCAACCGCCTGTGGTGGCCGTCGCTGATGATGTTCGGCCCCAGCGACGAACACTCCCCCAACAGCGCCCAGTCCATGGCCTGGAAGATCAAGCGCCAGAGCAACGACGAGCTGCGCCAGCGCTTTATCGACCAGACCATCCCGCAGTTGGAGTTGCTGGGCTGCACCTGCCCCGACCCGGACCTGAAGTGGAACGCCGAGCGCGGCCATTACGATTTCGGCGAGATTCAGTGGAGCGAGTTCTACGAGGTGCTCAAGGGCAATGGCCCGTGCAACCAGGAACGCGTCGCCACCCGCCGCAAAGCTATTGAAGACGGTGCCTGGGTGCGCGAAGCCGCCGTCGCCCACGCCCGCAAAAAACAGAACAAGAACGCCGCCTGATCGGCCACCTGATGTGGAGTCACCGTTATGTCTGAATGGACCCTGTTTGAAGTTTTCGTGCGCAGCAAGCACGGCCTGAATCACAAGCATGTGGGCAGCGTGCATGCCGCCGACACCACCATGGCCATCGAAAACGCCCGGGAGTTGTACACCCGACGCAGTGAAGGCGTGAGCCTGTGGGTGGTGCCTTCGGCGCTGATCACCGCTTCGTCGCCGGACGAGAAAGACCCACTGTTCGACCCCGCCGACGACAAGGTCTACCGCCACGCCAGCTTCTACGAGTTGCCGGCTGAAGTCGGGCACATGTGAGGTCGACCATGAACACTGAAACCGATCTGATCGAATACCTGCTGCGCCTCGGCGACAGCGCCCTGATCCAGGGCCAGTGCCTGTGCCAGTGGTGTGGCCACGCGCCGGCGCTGGAAGAAGAGTTGGCGCTGATGAACGTCGGCCTCGACCTGGTGGGCCAGGCTCGCAATTGGCTGGAGTACGCCGCCGAGTTGCTGGACGACGGGCGCGACGCCGATCACCTGGCCTTCCGCCGGGACGAGCGCGCCTATCGCAACCTGCTGCTGGTGGAACAACCCAACGGCGACTACGCGGTGACCATCCTCAAGCAATTCCTGTATGACGCCTGGCACTTGCCGGTGTTGAGCGGCCTGGCCCAGTCCAGTGACGAACGTATCGCCGGCATCGCCGCCAAGGCTGTCAAGGAAGTCACCTATCACCTGCGCCGCTCCGGCGAATGGGTGGAGCGCCTGGGAGACGGCACCGACGAAAGCCACACGCGCATGCTCGCGGCGATCCCCGAGCTGTGGCGCTTTACCGTGGAACTGACCAGCGCCGACGACAGTGAACAGCGCCTGAACGCCGCCGGCATCACGCCGGACGCCGCCCAGGTCGGCGCAGCGTGGCAGGCCAAGGTCAGCGAGATCTTCACCAGCGCCACCCTGCCCCTGCCGCCTGCCGCGAGCTACTTCTACCTGGACGCCCGCCGTGGTTTGCACAGCGAGCACCTGGGGATTTTGCTGGCGGAAATGCAATTCCTGCCCCGAGCGTACCCCGATGCAACCTGGTGAGCTGATCGCCAGCGACCAGGGCGCACGGCCGGCGCAACCCACCGACCTGGCCGCCGCGTGGGCCACCCTCGCCCAGGTCATGGACCCGGAAGTGCCGGTGGTGAGCGTGGTCGACCTGGGGATAGTGCGCGACCTGGACTGGCAGGCCGGCCATCTGCACGTGGTGGTCACGCCGACCTACTCCGGCTGCCCGGCCACTGAGGTGATCGAGGGCGATATCCGCGATGCCCTGGAGCAAGCGGGTTTTCGTGCGCCGCAACTGGAACGCAAGTTGACCCCGGCCTGGACCACCGACTGGATCACCCACAGTGGCCGCGAACGCTTGCGGGCCTATGGCATCGCACCGCCCCAAGGCAGTAGCAGCAAGCGCAGCCTGCTCGGCGAAAGCCCGGTGATTGCCTGCCCGCAATGCGGCAGCTTTCACACCGAAGTGCTCAGCGAATTCGGCTCCACCGCCTGCAAGGCGCTGCACCGCTGCCGCGACTGCCTCGAACCGTTCGACTATTTCAAGTGCATCTGAGGGGCCAGCGGCCCGCTTGGTTGGAGAACAACAATGAGCAAATTTCACAGCCTGACCATCAAGGATGTGCGCAACGAGACCCGTGACGCGGTGTCCATCGCCTTCGAGATTCCGCAGCACCTGCAAGACAGTTTCCACTTCACCCAGGGCCAGCACCTGGTGATGCGCACCCGGCTGGATGGCGAGGAAGTGCGCCGCTCCTATTCGATCTGCACCGGGGTCAATGACGGTGAACTGCGCATCGCCATCAAGCGCGTGGCCGGTGGGCGGTTCTCGGCGTTTGCCAATGAGCAGCTCAAGGCCGGGCACAGCCTGGAAGTGATGCCGCCCGCCGGGCATTTCCATGTGGACCTTGATCCCGCGCGCCATGGCAATTACTTGGCGGTTGCGGCCGGGAGCGGCATCACGCCGATCCTGTCGATCATCAAGACCACCCTGCAAACCGAGCCCCATAGCCGCGTGACGCTGCTGTACGGCAACCGTTCCAGCTCGGGAGCGCTGTTTCGCGAACAGCTCGAAGACCTGAAGAACCGCTACCTGCAGCGCCTGAACCTGATCTTCGTGTTCAGCCGCGAACAGCAGGACGTGGACCTCTACAACGGCCGCATCAACGCCGACAAATGCGAGCAACTGTTCTCCCGCTGGCTCGACGTAAAAGCCCTCGACGCGGCTTTTATCTGCGGCCCCCAGGAAATGACCGAAACCGTGCGCGACAGCCTCAAGGCCAAGGGCATGGCGCCCGAGCGCATTCACTTCGAACTGTTCGCCGCCGCCGGCAGCCAGCACAAACGCGAGGCGCGTGAAGCGGCGCGGCAAGTGGATGCGGCGGTCAGCCAGATCACCGTGATCAGCGATGGCCGCGCCCTGGCCTTCGACCTGCCGCGCAACAGCCAGAGCATTCTTGACGCGGGCAACGCCCAGGGCGCCGAGCTGCCGTATTCGTGCAAGGCCGGTGTGTGCTCCACCTGCAAATGCAAGGTGATCGAAGGCGAAGTGGAGATGGACAGCAACCACGCCCTGGAAGACTACGAAGTAGCCGCCGGCTATGTGCTGTCGTGCCAGGCGTTCCCGGTCAGCGACAAGGTGGTACTGGATTTCGATCAGCTGTAACGCGTGCCGCAACACCACAACCACAACAATAAAAAGGAGCACACCGTCATGACCCCCGACGATATCGAACGCATCCGTCGACATCCCGACTTCATCCAGTTGGTACGCCGCAAACAGAACCTGTACTGGTCGCTGTCGCTGATCATGCTGGTGATCTATTTCGGCTTCGTGCTGCTGGTGGCGTTCTCCCCGGCCACCCTCGGGCAGTCGTTGAGCGGCGGCGTGACCACCGTGGGCATGTTGGTGGGTGTGGTGATTGTGCTGCTGGCGTTCGCGCTGACCGGCTTTTATGTGTACCGCGCCAATCATGTGATCGACCCGCTGAACGACAAACTCAAGCAGGAGTGCGCAGCATGAGCCGGCTGGTGGCGTGGTTTCTCCTGCCTTTGGCGTTGGCCACGGACTTGGCGGTGGCCGCCGATGGCGCGTCCCGGCCATTGAACTGGAACGCCATCGGCATGTTCCTGGTGTTCGTGCTGTTCACCCTTGGCGTCACCCGTTGGGCCGCCCTGCGCACCCGCTCCGCCAGCGACTTCTACACCGCCGGCGGTGGCATGAGCGGTTTCCAGAATGGCCTGGCGATCGCCGGCGACATGATCTCCGCCGCGTCATTCCTGGGCATCTCGGCGATGATGTTCCTCAACGGCTATGACGGTCTGCTCTACGCCCTGGGTGTGTTGGCCGGCTGGCCGATCATCCTGTTCCTGATCGCCGAACGCCTGCGCAACCTGGGCAAATACACCTTTGCCGATGTGGTGTCCTACCGGCTGGAGCAAACGCCGGTGCGCCTGACCTCGGCCTTCGGCACCCTGACCGTGGCACTGATGTACCTGGTGGCGCAGATGGTTGGTGCCGGCAAGCTGATCGAGCTGCTGTTCGGCATCGACTACCTGTATGCGGTAATGCTGGTGGGCGTGCTGATGGTGTTCTACGTGACATTCGGCGGCATGCTCGCCACCACCTGGGTGCAGATCATCAAGGCGGTAATGCTGCTGTTCGGCACCACCTTCATGGCGTTCATGGTGCTCAAGCACTTTGGTTTCAGCACCGAAGCGATGTTCGCCGGGGCCACCGCCGTGCATGCCAAGGGCAACGCGATCATGGCGCCGGGCGGCTTGCTGTCGAACCCGATCGATGCGATTTCCCTGGGCCTTGGCATGATGTTCGGCACCGCCGGGCTGCCGCATATCCTGATGCGTTTCTTTACCGTCAGCGATGCCAAGGAAGCGCGCAAAAGCGTGTTCTACGCCACCGGTTTCATTGGCTACTTCTACCTGCTGCTGATCATCGTCGGCTTCGGTGCCATCGTCATGGTGGGCACCGATCCAGGCTTTCGCGATGCCAATGGCGCAATCATCGGCGGCGGCAACATGATCGCCGTGCACCTGGCCCAGGCCGTGGGTGGCAACCTGTTCCTCGGGTTCATTTCGGCGGTGGCCTTCGCGACGATCCTGGCGGTGGTGGCCGGGCTGGCATTGTCCGGCGCATCGGCGGTGTCCCACGACCTGTATGCCTGTGTGATCCGCAAGGGCCAGGCCAGCGAGCAGCAGGAAATCCGCGTGTCGCGCATCGCCACGCTGTGCATCGGCGTGTTGGCGATCATCCTCGGCCTGCTGTTTGAGTCGCAAAACATTGCGTTCCTGTCGGGCCTGGTACTGGCAATCGCCGCCTCGGTGAATTTCCCGGTGCTGTTCCTCTCGATGTACTGGAAGGGCCTGACCACCCGTGGCGCGGTGACCGGCAGCCTGGCGGGGCTGGTCTCGGCCATCGTGCTGCTGGTGCTGAGCCCGGCGGTGTGGGTCAACGTGCTGCATTACGACAAGGCGCTGTTCCCGTACTCCAACCCGGCCCTGTTCTCCATGAGCCTGGCGTTTTTCAGCGCCTGGGCCTTTTCCGTCACCGACCGTTCGCCCCGCGCCGCCATTGAGCGCGGCCGCTACCTGGCGCAGTTCATTCGCTCCATGACCGGCATTGGTGCCGCAGGCGCCAGCAAACACTAACTCTCTTTATCCAACCCGGAGGAATCGTGATGCCTCACGCCCCTACCCTGCAAAGTTTTATCGCTGGCCGCTGGATCGGCCAACACGGCGCCCAGGTGCTGCGCAGCGCCATCGAAGGCCACGAACTGGCGCGCACTCATGAAGAACGTCCGGACTTCGCCGAAGCCATCGAGCACGGGCGCCGCCAGGGTGTCAGCGGGCTGATGGCCCTGGACTTCCAGCAACGGGCCCAGCGCCTCAAGGCCATCGCCCTGTACCTGAGCGAGCGCAAAGAGCAGCTCTACGCCCTCTCCCACCACAGCGGCGCGACCCGCGCCGACAGCTGGATCGATATCGAAGGCGGCAACAGCACGCTGTTCACCTACGCCAGCCTCGGCTCGCGGGAATTGCCATCGGGCAATATCGTCCACGAAGGCCCGGCAATGCAGTTGAGCAAGCTGGGGAGTTTTGCCGGTACCCACATCCTGGTGCCCCGTGGCGGCCTGGTGGTGCACATCAACGCGTTCAACTTCCCGATCTGGGGCATGCTGGAAAAATTCGCCCCGAGCTTTCTGGCGGGCATGCCGTGCATCGTCAAGCCGGCCAGCGCCACCAGCTACCTGACAGAAGCCGTGGTGCGCCTGATGGACGAATCCGGCCTGCTGCCACCGGGCAGCCTGCAACTGGTGATAGGCAGCACCGGCGACCTGCTCGACCGCCTGCAAGGCCAGGACGTGGTGACCTTCACCGGCTCCGCCGACACCGCGGCCAAACTGCGGGTCAACCCGAACCTGATCCGTAACTCGGTGCCGTTCAATGCCGAGGCCGACTCGCTGAACTGCGCGATCCTCGCCCCGGACGTCACCCCGGACGACGAAGAGTTCGAGCTGTTCATCAAGGAAGTCGCCCGGGAAATGACCACCAAGGCCGGGCAGAAATGCACCGCCATTCGCCGCGCCATTGTGCCGGCCAAACACATCGATGCGGTTGCCACCCGCCTGCGGGACCGCCTGAAAAAAGTCGTGGTGGGCGACCCGTCGGTGGAAGGCGTGCGCATGGGTGCGCTGGCCTCCCACGACCAACAGAAAGACGTGGCCGAGCGCCTGGAAAGCCTGTTGCAGAGCAGCGACATGCTGTTCGGCGCCCGCGACGGGTTTGAGCCGCGCGGTGAAAACGTCAGCCAGGGCGCGTTCTTCGCCCCGACCCTGCTGCAAGCGCGCGACCCGCACGCTGAGGGTGGCGCCCACGACATCGAGGCCTTCGGCCCGGTCAGCACCCTGATGGCCTACGACGACCTGGACGAAGCCCTCGCCCTGGCCGCACGCGGCAAAGGCAGCCTCGTCGCCAGCCTGATCACCAAAGACCCGCAGATTGCCGCCAAAGCCATCCCGGTGGCAGCCGCCTGGCACGGCCGCCTGCTGGTGCTCGACCGCGAATCCGCCGCCGAGTCCACCGGTCACGGCTCCCCCCTGCCCCAGCTCAAACACGGCGGCCCGGGCCGCGCCGGTGGCGGCGAAGAGCTCGGCGGCCTGCGCGCAGTGAAACACTACCTGCAACGCGCGGCGGTCCAGGGCTCGCCGACCATGCTGGCGGCGGTCACCGGCGAATACGTGCGCGGTGCCAAGGTCATCGAGACCGAAGTGCACCCGTTCCGCCGGTTCTTCCAGGACCTGCAGATTGGCGAATCGCTGCTGACCCACCGCCGCACCGTCACCGAGGCCGACCTGGTGAACTTCGGCTGCCTGTCGGGCGACCACTTCTACATGCACTTCGACGACATCGCCGCCAAGGAATCGCAATTCGGCAAGCGCATCGCCCACGGTTATTTTGTGCTGTCGGCGGCGGCCGGTCTGTTTGTGTCCCCGGCGCCGGGCCCGGTATTGGCGAACTACGGGCTCGACACCCTGCGCTTTATCAACCCGGTGGGCATTGGCGACACCATCCAGGCGCGACTGACGTGCAAACGCAAGATTGACCAGGGCAAGAAGAGCCCGCAAGGCATTCCCCAGGGCGTGGTGGCGTGGGATGTGGAGGTGACCAACCAGTTGGGTGAGTTGGTGGCCAGTTATGACATCTTGACGTTGGTGGTGAAACGCGAAGACTGATCGCTCAGACCAATGTGGGGCTCGACAGCTCCCACATTGGATCTCGGTTGATCAGGAGAATGTGTTTGCCTTCCGCCTGATTGATTTTTTGCGCCGTACAACACACCGTAGGGATCGTTTTTCCAAAAGGTGACGGCCACCGTGTCCGACTTCCCCCTCATCAAAACCGAACGCCTGCGGCTCAGGGAACTGACACCGCAGGACGCAGCGGTGCTGTTTGCGATTCATGGCGATGCGGAGGCGATGAAGTGGTTCGGCACCGATCCGCTGACCGAGCCTCGGCAGGCGGAGCAATTGATCGAGCTGTTTGCCAGTTGGCGCACCTCGGCCAATCCGGGGGTTCGCTGGGGGATTGAGGACACCGCCACGGCAGCGCTGATCGGCACCTGTGGCTTCTTCAAATGGAATCGTGGGTGGCGCAGTTGCGCCATCGGGTTTGAGCTGGCGCCATCGGCACAAGGCCGCGGGCTCATGAAGGAGGCGGTTTACGCCGCCGTTCAATGGGCGTTCCAGCACATGGCGCTCAACAGGATCGAAGCATTGGTCCACCCCGACAACACACCGTCGCTGAACCTGCTTGAAAAAGCCGGGTTCGTGCGTGAAGGCACGCTGAGGCAGGCCGGTTACTGGAACGGAAGTCACCAAGACCTGGTACAGCTTTCGCTGCTGCGTGGGGAGTGTGAGTACCGTTAATAAAGGGGTCAGCGTGCGACCCGGCGGTAAACCAGCGTATCGCGCACTCCGAAGTACTCGCAGCGACGCGCGCCTTCAAGGGTTTCCACCCATTCAAATCCCGCAGCCTCAGCCAGTCGTTGGCTGGATAGGTTCGCCGAGGAAGTGGTCAGACGCAGTGTGTGCCCGGTCAACTGCGAAACCAGAGCAGCCAAAGCCTCCCTCATCAGCCCCAGGCCGGCGTGAGCCTGATTGCCCCAATAGCCAACTTCGAAGCTGTGAACCTCATCGGCCAGCGGCAGCAGGCCGATACAGCCCACCAATATCTGCGGATCGTCGCGAGATAACAGAAAATACCTTTTCTCCCCGGCAGGTTCATCGAAGTCTTTTTTCGCCCGCTGCAAGCTTTCCTGCGCGTCCTCCAGCGTCCAGTGCGGCTTGCTCCATACTAGAAACTGGCGGTGCAGTGCGTAGCTGGCGTTCAACGCATCGGCGAGTTTTTCAGCGAGCGCCACATCAGGCGCAACCAGGGTCATCCGGTCAGTTTGCAGGGTTGTGGGCAGCGGAGCTTGTTGTTCAATGGTTTGCACCCATACGAATCCTTCGTCTTCACTAGGCGTCTCAAGCATATTGAACACGCTTTTCAACGCCTCCTCCGGCACCCTCTTGTCAGCGCTGCGTTGTGCGTTTCGCGCTAACGCCAGCTCCAAGGGTGCGCTCACCAGGATGCCCGTTACCGGGATTGCATATTCCCTGACGATGGAAAGCAGCTCCTCCCGATGACGCCGCGCCGGCAAGGCCGCATCAAAGACGATCGCCCCACGACCCAACCGCTCCAGGTTTTCCGACACCCACCGCGACTTGCCAGCCCCTTGCACGCCCATGACCACGTACACATGAGCGCCCGCTTCGGCTTCTGACAGTACGTGCCTCAACCGTGCATACGCCAGCTGCCATGCCCGCCGATTTCGCTCAGGCGTGAATTCCCTGCCGAACTCGGTTTCCAGATAGTCGTCCGGGTTGATCACCAAGGGCAGGTCCATCGACTGATCCTCCATCAAAAAGGCACGTCACCCAAAATCGTCGCGCGGTGCATCACCCGCCTTTGCGGCCGGTAATCATCAATTGCGTAATGCTGGGTAATGCGGTTATCCCAGAACGCTACATCATTCGCCTTCCACCGCCAACGCACGGTAAATTCCGGGCGGCTCACGTGGCTGAACAACAGCCGCAGCAGCGCCTCGCTTTCTGCCGCCTCAAGCTCGTTGATTCGCGTGGTGAAGCCTTCATTCACAAACAATGCCTTGCGACCCGTAGCGGGATGGCTCCTGACCACCGGGTGTGACAGCGGCGGGTGATCCTTCCTGGCTTTTTCGTAGCGTTCCAATGCTTCGGGCGTGCTGCCAAACCGTTCGGTGGGAAAGGACTTGGTCAACTCGTGGGTAGCGGTCAGGCCATCAAGCAGGTGCCGGAGGGGGCCCGATAACGCTTCGAACGCCGCCACGCCATTGGCCCACAACGTATCCCCGCCGAAGGCCGGCACTTGCCTGGCCGCCAGCACGGAGCCCATCGCCGGCGCGGCGAGGAAGGTCACGTCGGTGTGCCAGATGGCGTTGTCGCGTACATCGGTCACGGCGGTGTCGATCAGCAGCAGTTCCGGGTGCTGATCGACGTGCGGATAAATCGGATGCCGGTGCAAATCACCAAACCGCGCGGCAAACGCTACGTGCTGCGCGGGGGTAATGGCCTGGTTACGGAAGAACAACACCTGATGCTGCAGCAGTGCTTGCTCCACCCAGTCGCGCTGTTGGTCAGTCAGAGGCCGGGACATATCCAGCCCCTCAACCTCGGCGCCGATGGCAGGGCCAAGGGGATGAAGCGTCAGGCCCATGATTACTCTCCGATGAACTTGTCGCTGACAAAGGCTGAATAGTCCGGCAGGACCTGTTCGATTTTCCCTTGTTCCTTCAGAAATTCGGCGGTCTTGGCGATTTCCTTGGCGGTGCCGCCGGCAAGGTATTGGGCGCTTTTCTGTTCGGCGGCTGTCGGGAACGAAGAGCCATCGAGCAGTTCGGGAATGTCCGCAGCGTTGGCCCCGGTGAGCCGGGCGATGCTCTTCACAGGGGCAGAGTCGGCGGTCCAGTCTTTTTTATGCGCCGCATAATCGGCAATGGCTGCCAGGCTGACCTTGGCAAAGTCGGCCACGACCTTGGGGTTCTTTTCGGCGAAATCCTTGCGTGCGACCCACACTTCAAAGGTCGGCGCGCCCCAGTTTGAAACCTCGCCAGCGTCGGTCAGGATCTTGCCGGTCTTGCGGATTTCACCCAGGGCAGGCGACCAGGTAAATGCCCCGTCGATATCGCCACGGGCCCAGGCGGCGGTGATTTGCGCCGGTGTCAGGTTGACGATGTTGACCTTGCGCGGGTCCAGGTTCCAGTGCTTCAGCGCACCCAGCAGGCTGTAATGGGAGGTCGAGACAAACGGCACGGCGATGGTTTTGCCGATCAGGTCGTCAGGGTTCTTGATCCCGCTGCCGTCGCGCACCACCAGAGCCTCGGAACTGCGAATCTGTGCGCTGACAATGAACGCCACCAACGGCATGTTGCGCGAAGCTGCTGCGGCCAGCGGGCTGGAACCCAGATTGCCGATCTGAACATCGCCGGACGCCATGGCCGCCAACACGGCCGGGCCCGCATCGAATGCGCGCCAATCGATTTTCTGGCCAATGCCCTTTTCATATTCGCCATCGGCAATCGCGCGTTTGATTGGGTCGATGCCGTTGATGTAGCCGAAGGTCAGGTCAGCGGATTGAGCACTTAGGGAAAGGACAGCAAGGCCCACAGCCGAGAAGAGATTCCGGGCCAGTTTCAGCGTTTTCATTTTTATAGATTCCTGAGCGGATAAGACTTGAGCAGCGCGGTTCCCGGCTCTCCAAGGGTCAACTCAGTTAGATGATATTGATCTATAAAAAATAAAATAAATAATTTTATGGAATTAGCTTAGAGCCTCTGCAGGAGCGAGCTTGCTCGCTCCTGCAGGGTTTCACTCTTGAACGTCCATGAACTCTTTGGCCCAGTTCACGTAGGTATCGGGGAACGTGTAGGTATGGGTCAATTCGCTGGCCGTCAAGTTTGACGTGCTGCGGGTGAGGTTGCGCTGCTCGCGAAGGCTGTCGTAGGTGGCCTTGATCGAAGCGAAGTAGGCGCCGTGGCCGGCCACCACGATCCGCACGCCCAGTTTGGCCAGGCGTTCATTGTCGTTGAGGTTCGGGTTGGCGTAGGTCACCAGCATCAGCGGAACCGTCAGGCCTTCAGCGATCTGTTCAAGATGGTCGAAGTCACGGATGCCCACCATGCAGATGCCGTCTGCACCGGCCTCTTGATACGCCTTGGTGCGATGGATAACGTCTTCCACCGGCAGCACGGCGGCGTTGGTCCGGGCGATGATCGAAAGCTGCGGATCAACCCGTGCCTCCAGCGCCGCCTTGACCTTGCCCACGCCCTCTTCGGTGCTGATGAGGTCGGTGGATTTGCGCCCGAACTGTGCGGGCAGCAAGGTATCTTCAATCGTCAGCGCCGAAACGCCCGCACGCTCCAGTTCCTGGACGGTGCGCATCACGTTCAGCGCATTGCCGTAGCCATGATCGGCGTCGGCAATCACTGGAAGTTGCGCCACCCGGCCGATCCGGGTGGCCTGCTCGACGAACTCACTCAGGGTAATCAGCGCAAAGTCCGGCGCAGCCAGCACCTGCAGCGACGCGACCGAGCCTCCCAGGATACCGACTTCAAAGCCCAGGTCCGAGGCGATCCTGGCCGACATCGGGTCAAATACCGAAGCCGTGTGAAAGCAGTGTTGGGAGGCCAGCAACTCGCGAAACGAGCGCCGTAGATCCTGGTGGGAAATTTTCGACATGTTCACTCCTCACTGTCGCCGTATACGCGGGAACGACCAGTGCCAATTCAAAAGTAACGCTAGCGTATCACGCCGAAAAAAAATGGTTGATGACGTTTGAGAAACTTAGATATCACGTTTGGCACCGGCGTTTCAGACCCACCCCCCATCCACAATAAAATTCTGCGCCGAACACATCGCCGACACATCAGACGCCAGAAACAGCGCCATGTTGGCGATATGCTCGGGCTGCACACTGCCCGGCAGGCACTGGCTGCGGCTGATCAGTTCCCGGGCTGCATCGTCCACCCACATCGCCAGTTGCTTTTCGGTCATCACCCAACCCGGCACCAGGGTATTGACCCGGATCCGTCCAGGCCCCAGTTCCCGTGCCAGTGCGCGGGTCATGCCGTGGGCGGCGGCTTTGCTGGCGGCGTACACCGGGTAGCCGCTGGAGGCCATCATCCAGCCGACGGAACCCAGGTTAATGATCGACCCGCCACCCGCGGCCTTCATCATCGGTACCACGGCCCTGGTGGCAAAAAAAGCGTGCTTGAGGTTGACCGAAATCAGCTGGTCGAACAGCGCTGAGTCGATTTGATCCAGGGTGTGCCGAACGTCGTTGGCGGCATTGTTCACCAGCACGTTGATCGGCCCCAGGGTTTGCGCAAGGCGCCCGATCGCGGCCTTGTAGGCGATCTCGTCGGTGATGTCGCAATGGGCGAATTCGACGGCATGGCCCTCGGCCGACAATATCGCCGCCAACCGGTCGCCCTGCCCTTGTGCCCGGTCCACAAACGCCACCTTGGCGCCCTGGCGTGCAAAGGCACGCACCATGGACTCGCCAATCCCGGACGCACCGCCGGAAATCAACACGGTTTTATCCCGCAGGTCCGGGTACGTCGCGTGGGCTACAGGCTGTTTCTCAGTGTTCATGTGACGGTCACTCCGATCCATTTAGTCTTATTTTATATTGCAAATTTCGCGTTTATGTCTATATATCAGCACTGCATGTGATCTAAATACAATAAATAGTCGAACTATTTAATCAACAACAATAAAAGGTAGCTCTGTCATGCGGCAATCCCGATTCCTGCTTACCAGCCTTGGCCTCTCCCTGGCGATGGCCAGCCTTGGCGCTCATGCCGCTGGCCTGTCCAGCGAACACAAACCTTTCGGCAAGACCAATGACGGCACCGCCGTCGAGCAGTACGTGTTGCGTAACAGCCATGGCATGCAAGCCACGGTCATCACCTACGGCGCTGTATTGCAGTCGCTCAAGGTACCGGACAAACACGGTCAGTTCGCCGACGTGGTACTGGGCTTCGATAACGTCCAGGGCTATCAGGCCGGCACTGCGTTCTTTGGTGCGACCATCGGCCGGTTTGGCAACCGCCTGGCCAAGGGCGCGTTCGAACTGGACGGCAAGCACTTCCAGGTGCCCCTCAACGACGGGCCGAACTCGTTGCATGGCGGCGCCCAGGGCTTCGACAAGCACGTGTGGAAAGCCCAGCCCGTCAAACAAAAGGATTCGGTGGGCGTGACCTTGAGCTACCTGTCGAAGGACGGTGAGATGGGGTTTCCCGGCAACCTCAAAGTCGACGTCACTTATAGTCTGAACGACAAAAACGAGCTGCACATCGACTACAAGGCCACCACCGACAAACCCACGGTGCTGAACCTCACCAACCACAGTTACTTCAACCTCGCCGGCGCCGGTAACGGTGACGTGCTCAAACAGCTGGCCACCCTGCATGCCAGCCATTACACCCCGGTCAACAGCACCTTGATTCCCACCGGCGAGCTGGCCCCGGTCGCCGGTACACCGATGGACTTTCTCAAACCCACCGCCATCGGCCAGCACATCAAGGACGATCATCCCCAGCTGAAATTCGCCGAACCGAAACAAGGAGGCTTTGACTTCAACTGGGTGCTGGATACCCAGGGCGATGTGGGCAAAGTGGCCGTCGAGGTGAGCGACCCGCAGTCCGGCCGCCGCTTGCAACTCTATACCAGTGAGCCGGGCGTGCAGTTCTATACCAGCAACTTCCTCGACGGCTCGCTCAAGGGCAAGGGTGGCAAGCCTTACGCCCACTGGAGCGCGTTTACCCTGGAAACCCAGCACTACCCCGACGCGCCCAACCAGCCGAACTTCCCTTCCACCCGCCTCGACCCTGGCCAGACCTACACCCATAACACCGTGCTGAAATTCTCCGCCGAGTAAACCGATGGGAGCTGCCGGGCTTCAGCGCGGCAGCTCCCACAGGGATCAACGTTGTTTCATGCGGTCGATCACCACGGCCAGCAGCAGGATCGAGCCCCGGATCACATACTGGTAGAAGGTATCGATGTTCTTCAGGTTCATCGCATTCTCGATGATCGCCAGGATCAGCACCCCGGCAATCACATGGCGAATCATGCCAACCCCGCCGCTCAACGACACCCCGCCCAGCACGCAGGCAGAAATCACCGTCAACTCAAAACCCTGGCCAATCATCGGCTGGCCGGAGGTCATGCGCGAGGCCAGGATCACGCCGGCCAGGGCGCCAATCACGCCGTGCACGGCGAAGATGATGATCTTGGTGCGATCCACGTTCACACCCGCCAGCAACGCCGCTTCCGGGTTGCCGCCGATGGCCATGGTGTTGCGCCCGTAGGTGGTGTAGTTGAGCAGCCAGCCGAAGAACAGGAAGCACACGATGGTGATCAGGATCGGCACCGGCACACCCAACAACTGGCCGTTGCCAAAGACAAAGAACGAATCCTGGGACACACCTACCGCCTTGCCATTGGCAAAGATATAGGCCAGCCCGCGCACGATCTGCATGGTCGCCAGCGTGGTGATCAGCGCATTCACCCGCAGCTTGGCGATCACGATTCCGTTGATCAACCCCACCACCAGGCCCATCAGCAGCGCTGCACCGATACCCAGAAAAACGCTGTCGGTGTCGCGCATCACGATCGCCGCTACCACCCCGGCGCAGGCAATCACCGAGCCCACGGACAGGTCGAAATGCCCGGACGCCAGGCAATACAGCATGGTGCACGCGGCAATCCCGGTGGTGGAGATCGCCAGCCCCAGGCCGCGCATGTTGAGCGGCGACAGGAAGTTGTCGATCAGCAAGGTGCAGAGCACGAAGATCCCCACCGCTGCCAACAGCATCGCCCAGTTGTCCAGCAGGCTGCGCAGGTCCAGGGGCTTGCGCGCCGTAGGCAAAGCAGTGTTTTGGCTTGTCATAGTCACCTCGTCAGTTCCCCTGGCCGTCGGCGCGTTGGCGCGGCAGGGCCATTTGCAGCAGGTTGGATTCATTCGCGTGTTCGCGCAGCATTTCGCCGCGCATTGCGCCTTCACACAGCACCAGGATCCGGTCGGAAATCCCCATCACTTCCATCAGGTCGCTGGACACCACAATCACCGCAATCCCGCGAGCCGCAAGGTCGTGGATGATCTGGTAAATCTCGGCCTTGGCGCCGATGTCGATGCCCCGGGTGGGCTCGTCCAGCAGCAGCACTTTCATCGGCATCGACAGCCACCGACCGAGAATGGCCTTCTGCTGATTACCGCCGGACAGGTACATGATCTTCTGCGCCGCCGTGGGTGTCTTGACCTTGAGCGCCTTGATCTGCGTGGCGGCGTTGTGCTTCTCCCAACGGCCGCGCAACAACCAGCCAAAGCGCGAATGTGCACCGCGCGCGCTGATATTGATGTTCTCGGCGACGCTGGACAGCGGCACGATGCCCTCCTTCTTGCGGTCCTCGGGGCACAGCAAGATGCCGGCATCGATGGCGTCACGGGGTGAGCGCAGGCGCAGGGCCGTGCCGCACAGGTCAAGACCGCCGGCGGTCGTGCGCTCCAGGCCACCCAGCAGCCGCAACAACTCGGTGCGCCCGGCGCCCACCAGCCCGAACAGGCCGAGAATCTCGCCCTGGTGGGCCTCGAAACTCACGGGCTCACGCAAGCCGCGGCCCAGCAGGCCAGTGACCTTGAGCGCCACCGCACCCCGAGCGCGGGGGCGGTAATCGTAGATGTCCTGAATGTCGCGACCGACCATGCAGGTCACCAACTGATCATGGGTCAGCGTGCTCATGTCCTCGAAGGTGCGTACGTAGCGACCGTCCTTGAACACCGTCACCGCGTTGCAGATACGGAACACCTCTTCCATGCGATGGGACACGTACAGCACCACTTTGCCTTCGTCCCGCAAGCGCCCGATGATTGCCATCAGGCGGTCGATCTCCCGCGCCGACAGGCTGCTAGTGGGTTCGTCGAAGGCAATCACATGAGCGCCATGAGACAGTGCCTTGGCGATTTCCACCAACTGGCGCTGGCCCAGGGACAGCCGCCCGACTTTCTCCTGGGGGTCGATTTCATCCGCCAGGCCCTTGAGGCACGCCAACGCCTGCTGGCGCAACGCACTGCGATTGATCAAGCCAAAGCTGGCCGGCAAATGCCCGAGGAACAGGTTTTCGGCCACGCTCATTTCCGGCACCAGGTGCAACTCCTGGTGGATCACCGCGACGCCATTGGCGATGCTGTCCGCCGCGCACTTGAAGGCCATGGTGTGTGCGCCGATCTGCACGCTGCCGCTGCTCGGTACGTACGCGCCGCCAAGGATTTTCAGCAGCGTGGATTTGCCGGCGCCGTTCTCGCCCATCAAGGCGTGGACCTGTCCGGGGTGGGCGCTGAAGCTGATGCCATCCAGCGCCTTGACCCCGGGAAACGTCTTGCCGATGCCGTTGAAGCACAGGCTGGCGCCGGCACTGTCGGGTTGTTTCAGTTGCGCGTGCATAAGCACCTCTTCACACAGGTCAGGCAGCCCTGTCAGCAGGGCCGCCGGGGAACGCCAGCGGTCTTCAGTTCCACAGACCGATCTTTTCCAGCTCCTGCTTGAAGTTCTCGCGGGTGATCAGCGTCACCTCGTCCATCGCCGTGTACTTCGGGGGTTCCTTACCGGTGGTGACCCACTCGAACATCATGCTCGCGGTGTTGTAGCCCTCGATGTGCGGGCTGGGCAGCATGGAACCGAAGAAGCCGCTGTTGGCTTTCTTCAACTCGCCGATGGCGTCGGTGCCGTTGATGCCGATACCGATGACATTGGCGGCGGCAAAGCCGGCGCTTTCTGTCGCACGCACGCCGCCAAGCACGGTGTTGTCATTCATGCCGCCGATGATCAGGTTTTTCGCGCCGCCGGGCAGTTTCACCAGCGCCGAGTTGGTGGCGTCCATGCTGCCGGGGACGTCGAGGGTCTTGAGGGCGGCGAACAGAATGTGGTCGTCCGGGATACCCGCCGCTTTCAGGGACTTGACCGAACCGTCGGTGCGTTTTTTGCCGGTGTCGAGTTCGTTGTAGGTGTTGATCACCGCGTAGGTGTCTTTCCAGTCCCAGCCGCGTTTTTTCGCTTCGGTGGCCATGGCGCTGCCCTGCTTCTCGCCGACTTCAAAAGCAGCCATGCCCAGGTAAGGCACGTCCTCCATGAAGTTGCCCTTGGCATCGACAAAACGGTCATCCACGGCAATCACTTTCAAGCCGTTGGCTTTGGCCTTGGCCATGATGGCCGGGCCGAGGGACACGTCCGGCGGGCAAATCACAAAGCCCTTGGCACCATTGGCGGCCAGGCTGTCGATGGCCGAGAGGGTTTTCTCGCCGTCGGGCACGGCGATCTTGATCACTTCAAAGCCTTTGTCCTTGCCGGCTTTTTCGGCGAAAGCCCATTCGGTCTGGAACCAGGGCTCTTCGGCCTGCTTGACCAGAAAACCGATCTTCACCGGTTCTGCAGCCAGCAACAGGCTGCTGAGGCTGACGGCCGAGACCGCCACAGCGGCGCAGCACAGCGAACGGATACCACGACGACGTTTCATAGGGTGACTCCTTGTTGTTGTTTTTGAGTACGTTGAACAGCGGTGTAGCCCGGGGGTTATCCTGCAAACCGGTGGCAGATTTTCCCCGGCACATCGACCTCGATCGCCAGTACCGCGCCGTCCAGCGGGTGATTCAGGGGGCTGGCGGCACTGGTGATGTACAAGGTCTTGAGGTCAGGGCCTGCGAACACGCAACTGGTGGGCCGGCTGACCGGCAGCTCGATCACGCGGTCGACTTCGCCACCCGGCGTCAACCGGAGCAGGCAACTGCCGTCCCAGCGGGCGTTCCAGAGATAGCCTTCGGCGTCCATGGCCGAGCCGTCCGGGCCACCGCGCGGGTGAGGCCCAAACCAGGATTCTGCGGGTGCGAGCTGCCCAGCGTCGGTGATCGCGTGTCGATACAGCGTGCCGTCCAGGCTGTCGCCAAAATTCACGTGGGTGGCTTCGTCGTTCCACAACAAGGTGTTGGGAATCCCCAGGCCTTGCAGCAACGGCGTGACCTGCCCGTCGACATCCACCCGGAACAAGCCGCCGGAACGCCGCAGTACCGGCAGGTCTTCACCCTGGGCGCCGATGTTGTTCTGCATGGTGCCCAGCCACAGCCGGCCCCGGGCATCGCAACGGGCTTCGTTGGCACGGTTGCCCGGTTGCGGGTCGGCGACGCAGAGCAAGGTCAGGCGTGGATCGGTCGGCGCCGAATTGAGGTCGAGCCGATACACGCCGCTGCTCAGGGTCACCAATGCGTCGCCGCTTGCACACGGGATAAAGGCCGAGACGGGCTCCGGCAGTTGCCAGGTGCGCAGTTGCCCGCCCTGCAGGCGCAACGCCTGCTGGCCGATGATGTCCACCCAATACAGCGCCTGGTCCGGCACGTCCCAGAACGGGCCTTCGCCCAACCGGGCCCGGTGCGGTGTCACTGCGGTCCACGACATGAAACCTCCTGCGTTCTGGTTGTTTTCAGAGGGTAAGGGTTACAGCGCCTCGCGAGACGGCTGCCCATCCACCAGACGCTGAATGCGCAACGGGTTGGCATTCTTCAGTGCGTCGGGAAGCAGGCTATCAGGGTAATTTTGAAAGCACACAGGTCGCAGGAAACGATCGATCGCCAGGCTGCCTACCGAGGTGCCGCGAGCATCTGAAGTCGCCGGGTAAGGCCCGCCATGGACCATCGCATCACACACCTCGACGCCCGTGGGGTAGCCGTTGAGCAGGATGCGGCCGACTTTCTGTTCCAGCAGCGGTGTCAATTCGCTGAACTGCGCGAAGTCGGCCGGCTCGCCAATGATTGTCGCCGTCAGTTGGCCGTGCAGGCCGTGTAACGCGGCACTCAGTTGCACCTGGTCGGCGACCGCCACAAAGACCGTGGTGGGGCCGAACACTTCCTCCTGCAGCACTTCATCGCCGTTGATCAGCAGGCTGGCATCCGCTTCAAACAGCTGGGGCTGCGCCTGGTTGCCGGCTTGCGCCTGGCCAGCCAGGTGTTCAATGCCAGGGTGGGCGTGAAGCTTTTGCAGGCCTTTGCCATAGCTGCTTAACGTGCCTGCGTTGAGCATGGTTTGTGCCGGTTGGCCGCCCATTAACTGAGCGACCTGATGGATGAATGCACGGAACGCAGGCGACGCAATCCCGATCACCAGGCCCGGATTGGTGCAGAACTGGCCGCAGCCTTGTACCACTGAGGCGACCAGGTCGCGGGCGACGGTGCCTGCCCGGTCTTGCAGGGCCTGGGGCAGGACGATAACCGGGTTGATGCTGGACATCTCGGCAAACACCGGGATCGGTTGCGGGCGCGCGGCCGCCATATCACACAGGGCTCGGCCGCCCTTGAGCGAACCGGTAAACCCCACGGCCAGGATCGCCGGGTGCTTGACCAGCGCTTCCCCCACACCGGCGCCGAAGATCATGTTGAATACGCCATCGGGCATGCCGGTGGTGTGGGCCGCCCGCAGGATCGCATCGGCCACCCGCTCGGCGGTGGCCATATGGCCGCTGTGGGCCTTGAACACCACCGGGCAGCCGGCGGCCAGCGCGGCGGCGGTGTCGCCACCGGCAGTGGAAAAGGCCAAGGGAAAATTGCTCGCCCCAAACACCGCGACCGGCCCCAGACCGATGCGGTATTGGCGCAGATCCGGGCGTGGCAAAGGCTGCCGGTCCGGCAACGCCCGATCGATACGCGCACCGTAGAAATCACCTCGACGCAGCACTTTGGCGAACAGCCGCATCTGGCCGCTGGTACGGCCGCGCTCACCCTGGATCCGCCCGGCGGGCAATGCCGTTTCGCGGCAGACCAGCGCGACGAAGTCATCGCCAAGGGCGTCCAGCTCATCGGCGATCGCCTCCAGGAACGATGCGCGATGCTGCGCACTCAAGTTTCGATAGGCCGGGTAAGCCGCCGCCGCCGCATTGGCCGCAGCGTCGACTTCCTGCGCCGTCGCCTGGTAGAAATCAAAGGGCAAGGCCTCACCGGTGGTGGCGTCGACACTCTGGAGCGTGACGCTGCCGGCCGCGCTGCGCTGGCCGCCGATGTAGTTGTGGCCGCTGATCCGGGTCATGCCTGTCTCCTTTAAAGAATGCCTACGCCGGCGGGGGCCACGACGCTATCGGCCACTGCGATGCCGTTGATCAAGGGCGCGCCGAATTCGGCCTGGCTGATTTCAAATACATCCCCGGGCCGGGTACGAATGCCTTCGGCAAACGACAGGGTTGCCGTGCCAAAGAAGTGGATATGCACATCCCCCGGGCGCAGGAACTGGGTGTATTTGAAGTGGTGGTATTCAAGGTTTTCCAGGCTGTGGCACATGTTGGCCTCGCCGCTGAGGAATTCGCTCTGCCACAGCACCTCGCCGTTGCGCACGATGCGACTGGTGCCCGCCAGGTGCTGGGGCAGTTCACCCAAACGCAACTCGGGCCCGTAGCTGCAACTGCGCAGTTTGGAGTGGGCCAGGTACAGGTAATTCTGGCGTTCCATCACATGGTCGGAAAACTCGTTGCCCACCGCGTAGCCCAGCCGGTAGGGCTTGCGGTCCTGGCCAATCACATACAGCCCGGCGATTTCCGGCTCTTCGCCGGCGTCTTCGGCAAATGCCGGCACCGGGAACGGCTGACCCGGGCGCACCACGACGCTGCCATCCCCCTTATAGAACCACTCCGGTTGCACACCCACCTCGCCAGAGGCGGGTTTACCACCCTCCACGCCCCATTTGAAGATGCGCATGCTGTCGGTCATCGCGCTCTCGTCACCGGCCTGCTGGTGCATTTTGTCCCGCGCCGACGCGCTGCCCAGGTGGGTCAGGCCGGTACCGCTGACCAGCATGTGCGCCGGGTCCGGGTGATCCAGTGGCGGCAGGATCCGCTGCCCGGCCAGCAACTCGGCATAGTCGTGGCGGGCCCCGAGCCCGAGGCGCTCCACCTGCTGGTGCAAGGTGACGCCGGCCTCGATGGCGGCGAGTGCCAGGTCGCGCACCGTGCGCGCGGTTTGCACCTCGCGTACCTGCCCGCCCTCGACCACGCCCACCCGGCGTTCGCCGTTGTTCAATTCAAACTGCACTAAACCCATGAGTGTTCTCCTGATTGCCAATTAAGTACGCGTGGCGCCGCGGGCGCTGGCGGCGAACTGGTCGGGCGGCAGCACGTGCTTGCGCTCCAGCAGCCGATAGACCACGCCGGTCAGCACCACCCCCAACACCATCACGCACGCCAGGAAGTACAAGCCCGACGCGAGATTGCCGGTGTACTCCTTGAGGGCGCCGATCACGAACGGGCCGATGTAGCCGCCGAGGTTGCCCACCGAGTTGATCAAGGCGATGCCCGCCGCCGCACTGGCGCCGGCAAAGAACCGTCCCGGCAAGGTCCAGAACACTGCCGTGCAAGAGAACAGCGCGAATGCCACCAGGCACAGCGCTGCCAGTTGCCACAGCGGCGCCGTCAGCCAGGCGCTGAAGAACAGGCCGATGGCGCCCAACACGTAAAGCACCGCGAGGTGGCCATAGCGATCATTCAGGCGGTCGGAACTGCGCGGGACGATCAGCAAACCGATGATCCCGAAGATGTAGGGCACTGCCGACACGAACCCGGTGGTCAGGTCGCTGCCGCCGAACTGTTTGATCAGGGTCGGCAACCACAGGCCCAGGCCATAAATACTCAAGGTCACCGGCAGGTAGAACAGCGCCAGCAGCAGCACGCGTTTGTCTTTCAGCGCGTGCAGCGGGTTGCCGTGCCGGGTCTGACCGTAGGCTTGCAGGTCTTTGGCCAGCTCGCCGGTGAGCCAATCCTTCTCGGCCTGGTCCATCCACCGGACCTGCTGCGGGCCGTCCGGCAGGTAACGCAACACCGGCCAGGTCAGCAGGATCGCCGGGGTGCCGATGACGATGAATAACCACTGCCAGCCGTGCAGGCCGAGGATCCCGTCCATGCCGAGCAAACCGCCCGCCACGGGGCCGGTGATCATCATGGCGATGGGTTGGGACAGGATGAACAGCCCGAGGATCTTGCCGCGGTGGCGTACCGGGAACCATTGGGTGATGTAGTAGAGGACGCCCGGGAAGAACCCGGCTTCGGCCGCGCCCAGCAGAAAACGCATCACGTAGAAACTGTGGGGCCCCTGGACGAACGCCATGCCAATGGTGATGGCGCCCCAGGTGACCATGATCCGCGCAAACCAGCGCCGCGCACCAAAACGGTCGAGCATCAGGTTGCTGGGGATTTCGAGAAGGAAGTAGCCAATAAAGAAAAGCCCTGCCCCCAAGCCATACGCCGCATCACCGATGCCGACATCCGCACCCATGTGCAATTTGGCGAAGCCCACGGCCGAGCGGTCCACGTAGGCAATCAGGTACAGCAGGATCAGGAAGGGAATCAGTTTGAGCGTGATGCGACGTATCAGCCGCTGTTCCTGGCTCATGCGGGCAGTCTCCGATTGTTATTTTTATAGAGCGTTGCGGGTCGCCTCTCGCGGAAAACCGCCAGGGCCAGGCCTCGTTGATCCGGACTATATAGTATTACTATTTAATCAACAACACTTCCAAACCAGGGAATTTACGCCTATGTTAAGCCGAGATTAGATCAATATAGTCTTACAATAAGAGAACACATCATGTCCGAGAAAAAGCCCGTCCTGCGCTCCGCCAGTTGGTTTGGTACTGCCGATAAAAATGGCTTCATGTACCGCAGCTGGATGAAAAATCAGGGGATTGCCGATCATCAGTTCCATGGCAAGCCGATCATCGGGATCTGCAACACCTGGTCGGAGCTGACGCCCTGCAACGCGCACTTCCGCCAGATTGCCGAGCATGTGAAACGCGGGGTGATTGAAGCCGGTGGCTTTCCGGTGGAGTTCCCGGTGTTCTCCAACGGCGAATCGAACCTGCGCCCCACCGCCATGCTCACCCGCAACCTGGCCAGCATGGACGTGGAGGAAGCCATTCGCGGCAACCCCATCGACGGCGTCGTACTGCTGACCGGCTGTGACAAAACCACCCCGGCGCTGCTGATGGGTGCCGCCAGTTGCGACGTACCGGCGATCGTCGTCACCGGCGGGCCGATGCTCAACGGCAAGCACAAGGGCCAGGACATCGGCTCGGGCACCGTGGTGTGGCAGCTCAGCGAACAGGTCAAGGCCGGCACCATCACCCTGGACGATTTCCTCGCGGCCGAAGGCGGCATGTCGCGCTCGGCGGGTACCTGCAACACCATGGGCACCGCCTCGACCATGGCCTGCATGGCCGAAGCACTGGGCACTTCCCTGCCCCACAACGCGGCGATTCCGGCGGTGGATGCGCGCCGTTATGTGCTGGCGCACATGTCTGGCATGCGTGCGGTTGAGATGGTGCGCGAAGACCTCAAGCTGTCGAAGATCCTGACCAAGGAAGCCTTTGAAAATGCGATTCGCGTCAACGCAGCCATCGGCGGCTCGACCAACGCGGTGATTCACTTGAAAGCCATCGCCGGGCGCATCGGCGTCGAGCTCGACCTGGACGACTGGACCCGCATGGGCCGCGGCATGCCGACCATCGTCGACCTGCAACCGTCCGGGCGCTTCCTGATGGAAGAGTTCTACTACGCCGGCGGCCTGCCGGCGGTGCTGCGCCGCCTCGGGGAAGCCAACCTGATCCCCCATCCCGACGCCTTGACCGTCAACGGCAAGTCCCTCGGCGAAAACACCAGGGAGGCGCCAATCTACGGACAGGACGAAGTGATCCGCACCCTCGACAACCCGATCCGCGCCGACGGTGGGATCTGCGTGCTGCGCGGCAACCTCGCGCCCCTGGGTGCGGTGCTCAAGCCTTCGGCGGCCAGCGCTGAACTGATGCAACATCGCGGGCGCGCGGTGGTGTTCGAGAACTTCGACATGTACAAGGCACGGATCAACGACCCGGAACTGGACGTCGATGCCAACTCGATCCTGGTGATGAAAAACTGCGGCCCCAAGGGTTACCCAGGCATGGCGGAAGTGGGCAACATGGGCTTGCCGGCCAAGCTGCTGGCCCAGGGTGTGACCGACATGGTGCGTATTTCCGATGCGCGCATGAGCGGTACCGCCTACGGCACCGTGGTGCTGCACGTGGCGCCGGAAGCGGCGGCCGGCGGGCCGCTGGCCACGGTGAAAGAAGGCGACTGGATCGAGCTCGATTGCGCCAACGGGCGCCTGCACCTGGACATCCCGGACGCCGAACTGGCAGCACGCATGGCTGACCTGGCGCCGCCACAGCAGTTGATTGTCGGCGGTTACCGGCAGCTGTACATCGACCACGTATTGCAGGCAGACCAGGGCTGCGACTTCGACTTCCTGGTGGGCTGCCGGGGTGCCGAAGTGCCGCGTCATTCCCACTAATTGGGACGGGAGGAATGCTATGATGCCGCCAATTTCGCCAGAGTAGCCTTCCTGTTATGGATCAGCAGCCGACCAAGCCGCGCAAGAGCATGCACGCCCAAATCGTTCAGGACTTGGGCATGCACATCGTTTCCGGACGCTTCAAGCCCGAAGAACGACTGCCCATGGAGGCAAGCCTGTGCGAGGAATACAAAGTCAGCCGGTCGGTCTTGCGTGAAGCGACTCGGGTGCTGAGCGCCAAGGGCCTGGTGATCTCCAAGCCGAAGGTCGGCGCAGTGGTAAGGCCACGGGCGCAGTGGCACTTGCTGGACCCGGACGTGCTGTCCTGGCTGATGCAGTCGACGCCCCACAGCGAGTTTTTCAACACCCTGGCCGGTGTTCGGCGGATTTTGGAGCCGGAAATCGCCGCCATGGCCGCGACGACCGCCACCGACGCCGACATCGCCACCATCGAAAAAGCCTACCTCGGCATGGAAACCGCGAACACCCACGACGCGCTGTTGCAGGCTGACCTGGACTTCCACCGCGCGATTGCCGACGCGACCCGCAACGACCTGCTCGCCTACATGTGCAACATGCTGTCGCTGCCGCTGCGCGAATCGATCAACATCACCAACCGCCGCCCGGACATCCAGGGCCTGAGCCTGCCCCGGCACAAGGCGATCCTTACCGCGATCCAGAACCGCGACGCCCTCGGCGCCCGGCATGCGTCCCTGGTGCAACTGGATGACACCCGGGTGGCGCTGGATACCGTGATGAATGTGCTGACGCCCCTGTAACCCGGTGAACGGGAGGCCTGCTCAGCGCCTCCACCGCTTCGCGGGCGCCCTTTCGCTCCTACCTATTTACCGAACCTGCTTGATCGGCCAGCGCAACACCGCGCTGCGCCCTCTGCTGGGCGGCTTTCATGCCGACCACCGCCCCCTGCCCGGCGCTGTGAAACGGCGAAACCACCAATGTTAAAATATGTTATTTGAAAAAATAACTTCACATAATCTGATCACTGGTGGATTATCAGGCCAACACGCATCACCCCTGACAACCCAACAGGAACCCCCATGAATAATAAAAACGTAGGCGTTATCGGACTGGGCGCGATGGGCCTGGGCATTGCCCGCTCGTTGCTGCGCAACGGCTTCAATGTGCATGCCTGTGACGTGCGCGAAGCCGTCACCCAACAGTTCGCCAGCGAAGGCGGCGTGGCCTGCAGTTCACCCGCCCATATGGCAGGTGAATGCGATGTGATCATCACCGTGGTGGTGAATGCCGAACAGACCGAGACCGTGTTGTTTGGCGAGCACTCCGCTGCCGCTGCATTGCGCCCGGGAAGCCTGGTGATTGGCTGCGCCACGGTGGCACCGACCTACGCCGTGGAGCTGGGCAAGCGCCTGGCCGATGCCGGGTTGCTGTACCTCGACGCCCCTATCTCCGGGGGTGCCGCCAAGGCCGCCGCCGGCGAGATGACCATGATGACGTCCGGCCCGACCGAGGCCTATGCCAAGGCTGACGACGTACTCGCGGGCATGGCCGGCAAGGTCTATCGCCTGGGCGACGTGCATGGCCTGGGCTCCAAGGTCAAGATCATCAACCAGTTGCTGGCGGGCGTGCACATTGCGGCCTCCGCCGAAGCGATGGCGCTGGGGCTGCGCGAAGGGGTCGACGCCGACGCCTTGTATGAGGTGATCACCCACAGCGCCGGCAATTCCTGGATGTTCGAGAACCGCGTGCCGCACATTCTCAAGGCCGATTACACGCCGTTGTCCGCCGTGGATATTTTCGTCAAGGACCTGGGCCTGGTGCTGGATACCGCACGCGCCAGCAAGTTTCCGCTGCCATTGTCGGCCACCGCTCACCAGATGTTCATGCAGGCCTCCAGCGCGGGGTTCGGGCGCGAGGACGATTCAGCCGTCATCAAGATTTTCCCGGGCATCGAACTGCCGGTTGCCAAGCCTGACTCCGTATAAGGACCGCTTCATGAACCGACCTGCCGCACGCCCTTTGCTGGGCTGCATCGCCGACGATTTCACCGGGGCCACCGACCTCGCCAACATGCTGGTGCGCGGCGGAATGCGTACCGTGCAGAGCATTGGCATCCCGAGCGACGAAGTCGCGGCCGGGCTGGACGCCGATGCCATCGTCATTGCCCTGAAATCCCGCACCCTGCCCGTTGCAGAGGCCGTCGCCGACTCATTGGCAGCCCTGGAATGGTTGCGCGCACAGGGTTGCGAGCAGATTTTCTTCAAGTACTGCTCCACGTTCGACTCAACCTCCGCTGGCAATATCGGCCAGGTCAGCGAGGCCCTGCTCAAGGCGCTGGGCAGTGATTTCACCCTTGCCTGCCCGGCGTTTCCGGAAAACGGCCGGACGATCTTCCGTGGCCACCTGTTCGTGCACGACCAGTTACTCAATGAGTCTGGCATGCAGCACCATCCGCTGACCCCGATGACCGATGCCAACCTGGTGCGCGTGCTGCAATCGCAAACCTCACATACCGTCGGCCTGCTGCGCTACGACAGCATCGCCCAGGGCGTTACGCAGGTGCGCGAGAAGATCGCCGAGCTGCGCGCCCAGGGTGTCGGCATGGCGATTGCCGATGCCCTGTCCGACCAGGACCTTTATACCCTCGGCGCTGCCTGCGCCGACTTGCCGCTACTGACCGGCGGCTCGGGCCTGGCCCTGGGGCTTCCGGAAAACTTCCGCCGTGCCGGCAAGCTGCGCGACTTCGACCCGGCCTCGCTGCCAACGGTTGAAGGCGGCGAAGTAGTGCTGGCTGGCAGTGCGTCGATCGCCACCAACGGTCAGGTAGCGGCCTGGATCGAAGCCGGGCGGCCCGCGCTGCGCATCGATCCACTGGCCCTGGCAGCCGGTGAGCCAGTGGTGGCAAACGCCGTGGCCTTTGCACGCAACCAACCACACACCGTATTGATCTACGCCACCAGTACGCCGGACGAGGTCAAGGCGGTCCAGCAGCAACTGGGCGTCGAGCATGCCGGCGAGCTGGTGGAGAACGCTCTGGGCGCCATCGCCCAAGCCCTGCGCGACAGCGGTGTGCGGCGCTTTGTGGTAGCCGGCGGTGAAACCTCCGGCGCCGTGGTGAAAGCCCTCGGCGTGCACCTGTTGCAGATTGGCGCACAGATCGACCCCGGCGTGCCGGCCACGGTGAGCAACACTGCCGAGCCGCTGGCGCTGGCCCTCAAGTCCGGCAACTTCGGCGGCCGGGACTTTTTCGACAAGGCCCTGAAACAACTGGCCGGAGGTGCGCAATGAGTCGCGAAAACGCTCTGCGCGAGGAAATTTGTACGGTCGGGCACAGCCTCTACCAGCGCGGGTTTACCGTGGGCAGCGCCGGCAATATCAGCGCCCGGCTCGATGACGGCTGGCTGATCACCCCCACCGACGCCTGCCTGGGGCGCCTGGACCCAACGACCATTGCCAAGGTCGACCTGGCGGGCAAATGGGTCTCGGGGGACAAGCCGTCGAAGACCCTGGCCCTGCATCGTCAGGTCTACGACCGCAACCCCGGGGTCGGTGGCGTGGTGCATACCCATTCCACGCACCTGGTGGCCCTGACGCTGGCCGGCGTGTGGAGCCAGGACGACATCCTGCCGCCGCTGACGCCGTACCAGGTGATGAAAGTCGGCCATATCCCGCTGATCAACTATCAACGCCCCGGCGCCCCAAATGTCGCCGAACAGGTGGCCCAACTGGCCAACCGTGTGCGCGGCGTGATGCTAGAACGACTGGGCCCGGTGGTCTGGGAAAGCTCCGTGTCCAAGGCCAGTTATGCCCTGGAAGAACTCGAAGAAACCGCACGACTCTGGCTGATGAGCAACCCGCGACCGGCGCCACTGGGCCAGGCCGCACTGGACGAACTGCGGGAGACGTTCGGCGCCCAGTGGTAGGCGCCGGGATTTACCCGCAACCCCTTGATGCACGCCTTCGCGGCAAGGTTGCCACGCTGTCGCGACAACGTGCCTGAACAATAAAAACAACAGGACATTCCAGCATGACCCAGCCCTACTGCAGTGTTGACGCTTACCGTGTCGCTCACCCTTCACACGTTCGACGCGACGGGTGGATGCGATGAGCCCGCTTATTCTGATGGCAACCGCCGGTCTCGGGATCGCGCTCCTGCTGTTCCTGGTCCTCAAATACAAGTTCCAGCCGTTTGTGGCGCTGATGCTGGTGAGCATCCTGGTGGCTTTGGTCGCCGGGGTGAAACCGGCCGACCTGGTCGCCACCATCGAAGGCGGGATGGGCAAGACCCTCGGCCACATTGCAATCATCATCGCCCTGGGCGCCATGATCGGGCGCATCATCGAACTCTCCGGCGGCGCCGAGGCGCTGGCGAAAACCCTGATCGAACGCTTCGGCAACCGGCGCACACCGCTGGCGCTGACCATTGCCGGCTTCATCATCGGCGTGCCGGTGTTCTTCGAAGTGGGGGTGATCATCCTGATGCCGCTGGCGTACGGCGTCGCCCGCCGCGCGCGCAAACCGCTGCTGATGTTTGCCTTGCCGATGTGCGCGGCATTGCTCACGGTGCATGCGTTCCTGCCACCCCATCCGGGTGCCGTGGCGGCCGCCAGCCAATTGGGCGCCGACCTCGGCCGGGTACTGATGTTCGGGCTGCCGCTCACGGCATTCCTGTGCTACGTCGGCTACTGCGTGGCGGGACGCATGACGCGGCGCTTCTACCCGATGTCCGATGATATCCGTGCAGAAGTGTACGGGCCGCACGTGACCAACGATGACCTGCGCGCCTGGCACGAAGGCAATGCCCAGAATGTCGAACAGGCTGCCGGCGCCGTCGCGCACATGGGCCTGGAAGAATCCACCAGCAGCATCGTGGCCAAGCTGCCACCCGCCCCGGCGCCGGGTTTCGGGCTGATCGTCAGCCTGATCCTGTTGCCCATCATTCTGATTCTGCTGGGCACCCTCGCGACGTCGTTGCTGCCCATCGAATCGACCCTGCGGGCGATCATGACCGTGCTCGGCGCACCGCTGGTGGCGCTTCTGCTCGACACCTTGCTGTGCGCCTGGTTACTCGGTTCCCGTCGCGGCTGGAGCCGTACCCAGGTGTCCGATGTGATCGGCTCGGCATTGCCCGGCGTGGCCATGGTGATCCTGATCGCGGGCGCCGGCGGTGTGTTCGGCAAGGTGTTGGTGGACACCGGGATCGGCGCGGTGGTCTCCGACCTGCTGCGCACCACCGGGCTGCCGGTGCTGGCGCTGGGCTTTTTGCTGACCATGCTGCTGCGCGCGGTGCAGGGTTCGACCACCGTGGCGCTGGTGACGACTGCGGGTATCATCAGCCCGTTGATCGCCACGCTCAACCTCACGCCCAACCATATGGCGCTGCTGTGCCTGGCCATGGGCGGTGGCGGGCTGGCGATGTCGCACATCAACGACGCCGGTTATTGGATTTTTACTAAACTGGCCGGGCTCAACGTGGCTGACGGCCTGCGCACCTGGACGGTGATCACCACCCTCCTGGGCACCCTGGGCTTCCTTATCACCCTGTTGATCTGGCCTTTTGTCTGATCGCTTTTACCAGGAGTTCACATGCCTCGCTTTGCTGCCAACCTGAGCATGCTCTACCCCGAACATCCGTTTCTGGAGCGCTTCGCCGCGGCCGCAGCCGATGGTTTTGAAGCGGTGGAATACCTCTTTCCCTATGAATACAGCCCACAGGAACTGCAACAACGCCTGACCGACAACGGCCTGGTACAAGCCCTGTTCAACGCGCCGCCCGGTGACTGGGCGGCGGGCGAGCGCGGCATCGTGACCTTGCCCGGTCGCGAGGACGAGTTTCGCGCCGGCTTCGACCGGGCGCTGGAATACGCGGCCGTGCTGGGCAATACCCGCGTCCACGTGATGGCCGGTTTGCTGCCGTCGGAAAGCGACCGTGCGCGCCACCATGGCGTGTACCTGGAGAACCTCGCCTACGCTGCCGCCCAGGCGCAGCAGGCCGGTATCACGGTACTGCTGGAACCGATCAACACCCGGGACATGCCGGGATTTTTCCTCAACCGCCAGGACCAGGCACAGGCCATCTGCAAGGAAGTCGGCGCCAGCAACCTGAAAGTGCAGTTCGACTGCTATCACTGCCAGATCGTCGAGGGCGACCTGGCCGTCAAGCTGCGTCGCGACATGGGCGGCATCGGCCATATCCAGATCGCCGGCGTGCCTGACCGGCATGAGCCGAACCTTGGGGAGCTGAATTACCCTTACCTGTTCGAGCTGATCGACGAACTGGGGTATGACGGCTGGATTGGCTGCGAATACCGACCGCGCGGCGACACCTCGGCCGGCCTGCAATGGCTGCGGGACTGGAAGGCACGTTAAGCCAATGCGACCCTCCCCTGCGCGCCGCTCGCGCAGGGGCTCCCAGAACAAAACAACAGGACACTTCCCATGCAGCGCTTCGCTTCCCGGCCCGCTATCGGGCTGCTGTTTTCGCTGATCGTTACCGGTTCCACTGTGAGCGCCGCGCCGTTGCCGGCCGCGACCGAAGGTGACTGGGTAGCCCCCGAGTTCACCTTCCATACCGGTGAAAAGCTCGCCAACCTGAAACTGCACTACATCACCCTCGGCAACCCGAAGCACCCGGCCATCCTCTACCTGCACGGCACCTATCGGCCCGGCAGTGATGTGTTGAGCAAGGATTTCGGTGGCGAACTGTTCGGCCCCGGGCAGCCGCTGGACGCCAGCAAGTACTACATCATTTCCACCGACGGGATTGGTGTCGGCCAATCGAGCAAACCCTCGGACGGCCTGCGCGCCAAATTCCCCGAGTACAACTACACGGACATGGTCCAGGCCCAGTACCGGCTGATCACCGAGGGCCTGGGGGTCAAGCACCTGCGGCTGATCATCGGCAACTCCATGGGCGGCATGCAGACCTGGATGTGGGGGCAGACCTGGCCACAGATGATGGACGCCCTGGTGCCTATGGCCTCACAACCCACCGAGATGTCGTCACGCAACTGGATGATGCGCCGGCTGCTGGTGGAGTCGATCAAACAGGACCCGGCCTGGAACAAGGGCAACTACAGCGTGCAACCACCGTCCTTGCGCCTGGCGAATGCACTGTTCGGTGTCGGCACCAGCGGTGGCACCCTGGCCTATCAGGCGGCGGCGCCTACCCGGGCCCTGGCCGACGAGCTGGTGGATGAGCGCCTCAACGCGCCGCAAACCGGCGACGCCAATGACTTTATCTACCAGTGGCAATCATCGGCCGACTACGACGCAACACCAGGCCTGGGCAAAATCCAGGCTCCGGTGCTGGTCATCAACTCGGCGGACGACGAACGCAACCCACCGGAAACCGGTCGCCTGGAAGCCTCGCTGCGGGAACTCAAGGATGCTCGGTTGCTGCTGATTCCGGCCAGCGCCGAAACCCGCGGCCATGGCACCACCGGCATGGCGAAATTCTATGCGAAGGCGTTGGGGCAGTTCATGCAGCAGACCGAAAAAGCGCGCTAGGCCTGTTCGGGGTCGGACGGCAACATCAGTTCGACCCCTTGCTTGCGGATGCCGTCTGCCGCGGCGGGCGCCAACGCTGCATCACTGATGACGATATCGAACTGCTCAAGCCCGGCGATCTTGTACATGCTGAAGGTGCCGTACTTGGAACTGCTGGCCACCAGCACCACTTGCGACGCCGACTGCATGGCAACCTGCTTGACCTCCACCTTCAGCGCCGAAGGGGTGGTGATTCCACGCCGCAGGTCCCAGGAGCTGGTGGAGATGAAGGCAATGTCGGTGACCACCTGGCGCAGGGTGGCCACCGCCAGCCCGCCGACACACGAATGGTTGGAGTGATCCAACTGCCCGCCCGTGTGAATCACCGTGACTTGCGGGGCGTCCATCAGCGCCTGCACCACGCCGAAGTCGTTGGTCACCACCGTCATGCCGGCGAGTGCCTTGATATAAGGCACGATCTCCAGCGTACTGGTGCCGGCGTCCAGGTAAACCGTCATGTCCGCACGCAGCAAACGCGCGGCAAGCCTGGCCATGGCTTGCTTTTGCGGTAACTCGACCACGGCCTTGAGCTGATGGCTCGGCTCGCTGTGAAGCTGACTGGCAATGCGCACCCCGCCGGTGACCGAATACGCCCGGCCTTCCTGTTCCAGCAACGCAATATCGCGCCGCACCGTCATGTGCGAGCAGTCGAACATCTCCATCAACTGATGAACACTCATCACTTGATGCTTGCGTAACTGACGCAGTATCAGCTCACGGCGCTGATCAGGAATCATCGGTGCGCCGCTCTCGGCGGTGATGTCCTTCTGGCTTGGCATTCAAGGCTCCAACGGATACGGCGGATGGGGTTCGGGTGAACCACATAGTAGCGAATCCACTGCAGCCCGCGCGAGCCTGGCAGAAAAAGCAGTCGCCGCAAAACGCATGACCTGTGCTACTTCAACCGCCCCGCCTCACCCAGCCAGCCTGGCGCGCCGTTGTGCAACCACTCAGTGGCCGCGGGATTGTGCTTGATGCGGCTGTCCAGAAACGCCACGCCAATGGCCTGGATCGCAGCCACTTGCTTGGGGTCTGGCGCCGGCTCGCCTGCCATCGGGCTACCGCCACCGGGCCTGGAACTATGCTTGTGCCCTCGGCCTTTGGGGGCATCACCGGAGGCATCAGCGCCCTTGTCAGCCTTTTTTGCCGGTCGGCTGAACAGTTCGCTACCCGACAAGATCTTGTGGGTCGCACTGTTCAACTCCAACTGGACACTGCCGGCCGCCGTCACCGACTCGCCCAACACTTCACGCTGGCGATAAGAACTGACCCAGTTGAACGGGTCTTCATCCTGCTGCCCGGTCATCGACAGCACGGGCGCCGATATCCGGGCGAACCGGTCTGGCCGGGCATCGGCGTCCACATAAGGGCTGAGCAGCAACAGCGCCTTGGGCTGAATCGCGACGCCCGACGTAGCGCCAGGCTCCAGCGCGCCGGCGAGTGCTTCAGCGGTCTGCGTGCCTAAATCAAAGCCGACCACCACCACCTGGTTCCAGTCGATGGCAGCCAGCTGCGGGTCACCTTTGGCGGCCCGTGCCCGAACCTCGGCCAGGACTTTCTGCAACGTAGACAGCCTGTCCCGCAAGGAGGCGGCGGAGTAATGACCGCTCGCCATCCCGCGAAAATCACCATACAACGCCTGCTGCGAGGCGAACACCGACGGGTCATGGGCGTGCCCCTGAACCGACAGCACCCCATAGCCGGCCTGTGCCCACGCCTTGCGCCACGCCACCCCGCCCGAGGCCGACTCACCCAAACCGGGCAAGTAAATAATCAGCGGCAAGCGCTCATGGGTCACCGGCGCCAGCCACGCAACCTCCACCGCTTGCTGGTCGAACTGCCAGGTTGCGCCCCAGCCAGCGGTTTCGTAGCGGGACGGTTGATACGCGGTGCTCAGCTCTTTGTTGACCCGCTCGCTGAATGCGGCTCGCGGGTTTGGCGGGTCGCCCGCGCAACCCGCGATCAATCCCAGGCTACCCACCAGGGCGCCCACAGCCAGCCAGTACCGAGATTGAAGGTTCATTCGATGCATACCGTCGTTCAGATCAAGATGACTGGCAGCCTAACCGAGCCGCTGGCGAAGAAAGCACTCGCTCAGGTAAAGAATGGGTAAAGCGTGACGGCACGATGGCCCTCCTCGCGGGTCTTTGTTTTTATGAGAGCCAGAAAAACTTCAAGGAGACGCCCGTGAGCATCAAAGACCACCCCGAGGACTACCAGGATCTCAAGCGGGCCGTCGGCTTGCTGGAGTCCCCCTCCCTGACGGCCAGGCTGTCCGGCATGATCGGCTCCCCCATCGAAAGTGCGGTAAAGGCATTGCCCGCCGTGGTTTCAAAAAGGATCAACGGCGCTGTGGCAGCGGCACTGCAATCCTCCGCTGACGCAGCGCTGTGGAGCCTGGAGAACAACCCGAAAAAGTCCGCCTCGACCCGCTGGCACAAGGTTTATGCGGCAACCTCGGGCGCCATTGGCGGAGCATTCGGTGTTGCGGCGTTGTTTATCGAGCTACCGATCTCCACCACCATCATGATGCGCTCGGTGGCCGACGTGGCGCGCAGCGAGGGATTTGACCTGGCAGACTTTGCCACCAAGCAGGCGTGTATCGAAGTGTTTGCCATGGGCGGCGCCAGCCAGGCCGACGATGCCACCGAGACGGGCTACTACATCACCCGCAGTTTCACCACCCAGGCCATGCAACAGCTGTCGAAGGAACTCGCGGGGATCGCCGCCAAGCAGGGCTCAAAGGCCATCGGCAGCCTGTCGCCTGGGCAAGCCGGAAAATGGCTGGCGATCCTGATCGACAAAGTCGCGACACGTTTCGGCTTTACCATCTCCAGCAAGTTCGCGGCGCAGGCCGTTCCCGTGATGGGCGCCTTTACCGGGGCGACGATCAATGCCCTGTTCACCCATTTCTATCAGGACATGGCGCGGGGGCACTTCATCGTCAAACGGCTTGAAGAGAAATATGGTTTTGAGCAGATCAAGGAAGCGTACATGGCCATCAAGGCGGTGCCTCGGGTCAGCTAGAGACCGGGCCACTGGAATAAAAAAAGGCAAAAAAAAGCGCCACTCAATGAGTGGCGCTTTTCTATATTTGGAGCGGGAAACGAGACTCACATCTAGCGTCCGACCCATTGAAATCTAAGGGGTTTATTTTCTTTCCGAAGCCGGAAAAGACTCGATTCTGGACTTGTTTTTGGCGTGTTTCAAGAGAGAAAAAAGGGGTAATTCTAAGCAAGGCTATTGGATCTACCCATGCCCGAAGCGATCCTGTAATCAGCAGTAGCGAATACCCAGGCACTTGGTCGGTGCAAACTCGCAAGCAGCATCACCTAAATTCGCGTGGATAGCCAGACCCAAAGGGCACTCTAAATTCTGTTGTTGCAAGCCTTTGGAAGGTTCTTCGGTAACAGCGTTGAGTTCTTCTGCCGCCGAGAAAAGTTGAGTGGCCGAGCCGGAAATGTGTTGGGTGGTCTAACGTAAACCGGGCTGCATTGCAGCCAAAGCAGCCAGCAGGGAAGCTTGTTCGTCACCATGTTCCCCACTCCAGCGCGGTTCTCCGGAACAAGGTCGGGTAACCCGTTCCAGAACAAAGCGAACAGTCTCGGCAGGCAAAGAAGATTTGCGTCCATGTCCCGGATTATCGACTAATCCATCCAGCGATAAACCTGGAAACGCGGGCACCAGCAGGTGATCTTTGGACAGGAAATACCGGTCAGCGGTGCAATGTTATCTCCGGTTTCGCCTTCAGCATCCAGCATAATTGGGCACTTCAGATCTTTTATAAATGCCCCCCCAATAATTCCTCGAGCTTCAGATATGCAATCATGCAAGAAACAACGAGTCACCTATCTCCAATCTACGAAACAGCTCTTGAACTCAACCCACAAATCGACATAGGCTATAAACTCATCATAGTTCTATGACAAACAAACTCTTGCAATGACATATGTAAATAGCATTGAGAAATAAGCGAATAGAATGACCTTCACCGGATCGAACCCGAATATATAGGAAACGACTAACTGGTTTGATGGTGCAGGTGGGAGGGTCATCAATTGGGAATGGAGGTCCATTGCTATTATGTCCACTAATGTGTTTAACCCACACGCCAAAATCTTCTATCTTCCAATAGATGCAGCATTACGTTGGTGTAACCTCGTAAATTACGAAGTACAAATAATACAAGCTGCTTTGGCCATTCCAGAGGATTTCTCCGCACTGTTCTCTCAATGGCCATGCCTACAGGCGACTACCGACAAAATCTACGACGCGTTGCGTAACGGAGAACTGCCTTATGGCTGCCTCGGCATTTCGGTTCCCAGAGGAAGTTACGTGGAGCCCTGTCAGCTAACGATACGTCACTCCGATTTACGCCTCTGGATGCAGGTTTACTATCCCGATCAAAAGCCTGGCTTTCTGTTTGGATCAGACAGAGTCACTCATGAAAAAGTCAGTATCGGAACATTCCTTGCGCTACAAGCGGATCGGGATACCCTCCTACGAGAGCTCAACACGCTACAGCACCACCTCCAAGATATTTTGGTAGATCTCCGGGCCATTGGGCTTGAACGGGATGACCTCAAGGCGATGGTCAAAACGTACGGACAGCTCAGCGAACGTAGCGAACTCACCTACCAGAACATCATCGGTGCTTTGCTCAACCTCTTTCTGGACCATTCACCCGCCGGAAAGCCTCTTTCCGTATTCAAAAATCAAGCAGCAATCGTCGATGCCGTTATCGCACGCCATAACGATGTGCCAGGCCTCAGCAAACGAACGCTGGATGAAAAGTTGGCCGCAGCCAATCGCATCCTCAAAAAGGGTAGATAGACCGAAATACTGTAAGGGGCCGGCGAACACACCTTCCGAACTCCAGCATTAAGGGCGATGGTGTCCGCGTATTTTAAGCGGACGCGATAGCCCTTAATGTCAGGATTTCCATGCGCCAACGAAGCTCTTATCCGAACCCCTTCAAGGCCCAGGTTGTTCAGGAATGCCTGCAACCCGGCGCGACCCTCTCCAGCGTTGCCATCAGCCACGGCATCAACGCCAACGTTATCCGCAAATGGCGACCACTTTACCGAGACCAGCCGCCAGCGGCGTTGCCGGCTTTCGTTCCGTTAAGAGCTACACCCAAACGGCAGGCGGAAGCGTTGGCGATTATTGAGCTGCCGCTTGGCGAGCAATCGATTACAGTGAAATGGCCAACTTCCAACCCTGAAGGCTGCGCCCGCTTTGTCCGTAGACTCGCGCAATGATTCGCGTCGATGCCATCTGGCTCGCCACCGAGCCCATGGATATGCGGGCCGGAACTGAAACCGCGCTCGCGCGAGTTATCGCGGTGTTCGGTGCGGCGAAGCCGCACTGCGCCTATCTGTTCGCTAACCGTCGCGCCAATCGCATGAAAGTGCTCGTGCATGACGGTGTGGGGATTTGGCTTGCAGCCCGGCGTTTGAATCAAGGGCGCTTCTTTTGGCCTGGTGTGCGACACGGCTCCGAAGTTGAGTTGGATGCCGAGCAACTTCAGGCCCTGGTACTCGGTTTACCTTGGCAACACGTCGGTGCAGGCGGAATTATCTCGATGCTTTAACACCCGCCATGGCGCGCTTACCAGCGCAATTCGCCCATCAGTCTATCGCCGCCATTAGCCCTCTCTGGCAAAATCGGCGGCATGACTTCGCATCTGAATCTCGATCAATTAAACCCTGAAGAACTGCGTGCCTTGGCGGCGCAGTTGATCCAGCGTGTCGAGACGATGGACAAGCAAATTACTCATCACAAATCGGTCAACGAGAAGCTGGCCCACGAGATCGCGTTGCTCAAACGCTTCAAATTTGCCAAGCGCAGCGAGCAGCTAAGTCCGGACCAAGCCAGCTTGCTCGACGACTTGATCGACACCGATATCGCGGCTATCGAAGCCGAACTTGAGGCGCTGCAACCCGCTTCTGTTTCGACCGAGGCTCGGCAAAAACCTAAACGCACGGCCTTGCCGCCGCAGTTTCCGCGCACCGTGATCCACCACGAACCCGACAACAGCCACTGCCAGTGCGGCTGCGCCCTCAAGCGTATCGGCGAGGACGTCAGCGAGAAGCTCGACTACACGCCGGACGTGTTCACTGTTGAGCGGCACATCCGTGGCAAGTGGGTCTGCGATCAGTGCGAAACCCTGATCCAGGCACCGGTTCCGGCGCAGGTCATCGACAAGGGCATCCCGACCGCCGGGCTGCTGGCCCATGTGATGATCGCGAAGTTTGCCGACCAGTTACCGCTCTATCGCCAGGAATCTATTTTTGGTCGAGCCGGTTTGGCCATCGCTCGCTCAACCTTAGCGCAATGGGTCGGCAACTGTGGCGTGCAGCTCCAGCCGCTGGTAGATGCCCTGCGCGATGCTGTTCTTGAACATGGCGTAATCCATGCCGATGAAACGCCAGTGCAGATGCTTACGCCGGGCGCAAAGAAAACCCATCGTGCGTATGTCTGGGCCTACGCCACCAGCCAGTTCTCGGACTTGGCGGCGGTCGTTTACGACTTCGGCCCCAGCCGCGCCGGAGAGCATGCACGCAACTTCCTGCAAGACTGGAAAGGCAAGCTGGTTTGCGACGATTTTGGTGGCTACAAAGCCAGCTTTGAACTCGGTGTCACCGAGAACGGCTGTATGGCGCATGCGCGGCGCAAGTTCTACGAATTACACGCCACCAACAAGAGCCAGCTCGCCGAGCATGCCTTGCGTTACATCCAGTTACTTTATGAAGTCGAGAGCGAAGTCCGCGACCTGGAACCATATTTACGCCACCGGCAAGAAAAAGCGGTGCCGGTGATGGATGCTCTACATGCCTGGATGATCGCCCAGCGCCAGATCGTGCACGACGGCTCGGCGATAAGCAAAGCTCTGGATTACAGCCTAAAACGCTGGACGGCGCTGTCGCGCTACCTCGACGACGGGGCTGTACCCATTGACAATAATTGGGCGGAGAACCAGATCCGCCCCTGGGCGTTGGGGCGTAAGAACTGGCTCTTCGCAGGCTCGCTACGCAGCGGCAAGCGGGCGGCTGCGATCATGAGCCTAATCCAGTCGGCGCGGATGAATGGGCACGATCCGTATGCGTATCTCAACGATGTGCTGGTGCGGCTGCCAACGCAGCGAGCGAGTGACATTGGCCAGCTATTGCCGCATCAATGGACGCCCGCCTGATCTGCGCAAGGAGTGCTCACCATGCGCTTAAATAAACAGGTAAGCCCAGCTCAAGGAATACATCCAGTATGAAAAGGCAGCAACGTGCGATCGGAGCGGTGCTTCGAGTCCCTCTGGACAATGATATGCACACTTATGCCCTGACACTGCCGGAAGCGGACTTCGCTTTCTTAGATGCGCGCTCCATAGCCCCTTTAGCAGACTTAGGAACCTTACTCGACCTACCTATACTCTTTACTGTCGGGGTACACAAAAGCGCCTGGTCTCAAGGGCGATGGCTCAAGGTGGGTAAAATTGCCCCACCACAAAACCTGCTAGCTCCGCGTCCCATGTTCATCCAGAACTTCATTGGATTCCAGATATACCTCGGGGGCACCATCACAGCGTCTACCCGAGAAGAGTGTGTAGGCTTGGATCGATGCGAAGTCTGGGAGCCCCAACACGTTGAGGATCGCCTAAACGCGCACTATAAAGGTGTCCCATGAAAATGGGAGATATAACAACGAATGCGATGAAAATCCGTAACCGTCCGGCGAACTCAGCTACCTGATCCCAGCCATAACGGCGATTCGGTAGGTGAGTTCGCCATCCGCTTACATTCAAGAGTGCGCCCAGCCCGGTGCTTCGCTTGCCAGCGTCGCACTGAGCCACAGCCTCAACGCGAACCTCATCCACAAGTGGATTCGGCTGCAATCGCAGAAAAGTGGCGCTCTGCAACCTGCTTTTATCCCCGTGGCTTTACCGTCGTCGGCGTCACGATCAGATATCCCCCGGCCATGATCTGCCTCGAAATCCCACACCCGCGCGGCACCGTCAAAGTGAACTGGCCGACCGAAAGCGCGGCTACCCGCGCGACTTTTCTTCGAGACTAGTTGCGATGATCCGCATCGATTCCATCTGGCTTGCCACCGAGCCGATGGACATGCGCGCCGACACCGACACCGACACCGCGCTGGCGCGGGTGGTCGCCGTGTTCGGTGCGGCGCAGCCGCACTGTGCTTATCTGTTTGCCAACCGCCGCGCCAATCGCCTGAAAGTGCTGGTGCATGACGGGTTGGGCATCTGGCTGGCGGCACGCCGTCTGCATCAGGGCACGTTCTTCTGGCCGGGTTCTCAACACGGTTCACAGATGGAATTTGGCGCCGAACAGCTGCACGCCCTGGTGCTGGTTTTGCCTTGGCAAAGAGTTGGGCCAGGCAACGCGATTTCCATCCTGTAATCTCTGACACATCCCGCCTGGCCGTGCAATTGTCCGATGAGCCAATCGCCGGTTGTAGCCTGCTCTGGCAAAATCGGCGGCATGACTTCGCTTCTAAACCTCGACCACCTAACCCCTGAACAACTGCGCGCTTTGGCGGCGCAGTTGATGCAGCGTGCCGAGAGTCTCGATCAGACAGTCGAGACAATGGGCAATAAAATCAACCGTGATCAAACAGTCATCGAAAAACTGACTCACGAGATCGCGCAACTCAAGCGATTCAAGTTTGCCAAGCGCAGGGAGCAACTGAGCCCCGACCAAGGCAGTCTGCTCGATGATCTGCTCGATACCGATATCGCGGCGATTGAGACTGAGCTTCAGGCATTGCAAACGAGACAAAGCAAAAACCTAAACGCACTGCATTCCGGCTGAGTTTCCACGCACACTGATACATCGCGAACCGGACAATACGCACTGCCCATGCGGCTGCGCACTGAAACGCATAGGTGAAGATGTCAGTGAAAAGCTGGGCTACACTCCGGGCGAGTTTACCGTTGAGCGCCATGTGCGTGGCAAGTGGGTTTGCGATGACTGCGAAACGCTGATCCAGGCACGGGTTCCGGCGCAGGTCATCGACAAGGGCATCCCAACGCCGGGTTACTTGCTCACGTCATGATTGCCAAGTTTGCTGACCACCGTGTGTCACGAACACAACCTCCATAGCTGAACGGAGAGTTGTGGTGCTTTATTGAAGATGAGGGTGGGCCCCTCGGAGTCGGTTTGCAGGAGCAGGCTCCAAACCACCTCAAGCTGCTGGGGTAAAGAGCCTTGGTGGTGAGCGTTGAGGAAAAGGCGCGGCATTGACCGCGTCAGGTGCGGTACAGAGAGACGAATGAAAATGAACCGTCGATGTGGTGTCGAAACGTATTCAGATGGTGTCGAAACCGGGCTTTGGTGGTTGGCCCGGGATGAAGGTCGAGGGATGCCTGCCGACTGCTCGACCGGCGCCCGGCATGAAGGCGGCGTGACTCTG
The DNA here is from genome assembly GCF_012935715.1 of Pseudomonas sp. ADAK13. NCBI lineage: Bacteria > Pseudomonadati > Pseudomonadota > Gammaproteobacteria > Pseudomonadales > Pseudomonadaceae > Pseudomonas > Pseudomonas sp. ADAK13. The sequence continues at coordinate 4,948,869 of NZ_CP052860.1, read as the reverse complement.
TACCAGGCTTCAGTAAGGAACGTGAGAACCTGTCGTCCCGATGTTAAGGGAGAAGTTCAAGCAGACAGCCTCTGCAAGAGCGAGAGTACCGATGCGGGGCACAGGGACGGAGGTGCTCGTAGTAGGGTTGAAGGCCCTGTAATGGGGCTGGATCGAAGGGGCACCGTCGTTCGGCCTCAGCATAGTCACAACCTGAAAGGGGATGACGTCTATGTCTGAGGCAAAGTCGTTTGATATCGCAAAGCTTGAAGTTTGGGACGCGTACAAGCGCGTCAAAGCTAATCGTGGCGCAGCTGGAGTTGACGAAGTCAGCATTGATAAGTTCGATCAAGATTTAGGTAGAAATCTGTACCGGATCTGGAATCGAATGGCTTCGGGTAGCTACTTTCCGTCACCGGTCAAACGCGTGGACATTCCAAAGGGTGATGGCAACACGCGTCCTCTGGGGATTCCTACGATTGCTGACCGGATTGCACAGATGGTCGTTCGGCAGCAGCTTGAGCCGTTGCTGGAGCCGATATTCCACAGAGACTCTTATGGATACCGACCGGGGCGCTCTGCACATGATGCCTTGCGCGTCGCCCGAGGTCGGAGTTGGCGGCATTCTTGGGTGCTTGATCTCGACATCAAAGGGTTCTTTGACAATATTGATCATGACCTGCTGATGAAGGCTGTGCAGCGACACACCGACTGCCGGTGGACAGCGCTATATATCAAGCGCTGGCTAACCACGGACGTGGTGTTGCCGGATGGTACTCGGCAAATGCGAGAACGAGGGACGCCACAGGGTGGTGTTATCAGCCCATTGCTGGCTAATCTCTTTTTGCATTATGCGTTCGATAAATGGATGGAGCGGCACCACCCCACAGTGCTGTTTGAGCGCTACGCGGATGACGTTATCTGCCACTGTGACAGCGAAGCCGAAGCTCAGTCTTTATGGGCTGACCTGAAGGTCAGAATGACGGAGTGTCAGCTGGAGTTGCATCCGGAGAAAACTCAGGTGGTGTACTGCGTCGATGCCAATCGACGTGGTAAATATGGCGTGAAGCGATTCGACTTTCTGGGCTATACGTTTAAGCCCCGGAAGTCGATAAATCGGAAGGGGAAGCTGTTCACCAGCTTCTCACCGGCCGTTAGCGACAAAGCGGCAAAAGCTATGCGACGTGAGATGCGTAATTGGGGCCTTTCGCGCCTGAGCCGATATGATCTGGGTGAGCTGCTCTCGCTGATTCGCCGGAAAATTGTTGGCTGGGTGCGTTATTACGGGCTCTTCCATCCATCGACTTTGCAACGCTCCCTGAAGACACTGGACTTTCATCTGGTGCGATGGGCGCAGCGCAAGTACAAGAAGCTTCGCGGCCATGTCTCAATGGCATGGCGGTGGTTGTCTGATCTTCAGCAACGTGCCCCCACGTTATTTCCTCATTGGGGTGCAGCGATACGAATGGCTGGACGATAGGAGCCGGATGAGTCGAGAGGTTCATGTCCGGTTCTGGGAGAGCGCAGGGGTGAGACTCCCCTGCGCCACTCAACTACCGCTTTACCGTCAGGAATCGATTTTTGGTCGAGCAGGCCTACATCGCCCGCTCAACTTTGGTGCAATGGGTTGACGTGACTGGGGTTCAGTTACAGCCGCTGGTTGAGGCGCTGCGCGACGTGGTGCTCGGGCAGTTGGTCATCCACGCCGATGAAACACCGGTTCAGATGCTCGCTCCGGGCTCACAGAAAACCCATCGCTCCTATGTCTGGGCCTACGCCACCAGCCAATTCTGCGAAACAGCGGCAGTCGTTTACGACTTCAGCCCCAGCCGCGCCGGAGAGCATGCGCGCAACTTCCTGCACGGCTGGAAGGGCAAGGTGGTCTGTGACGATTTTGGTGGTTATAAGGCCAGCTTCGAACTCGGTGTGACCGAGATCGGTTGCATGGCCCATGCGCGGCGCAAGCTTTTCGAACTGCATGCTACCAACAAGAGCATGCTCGCCGAGCAAGCCCTGCGCTGCATTCAGTTGCTGTACGAAATCGAAAGAGAAGTCTGCGACGTGGAACCGAATTTACGCCGTCGAAGACGGCAAGAAAAGGCTGCCCCTGTGATGGATGCGCGGCATGCGTGGATGTTCGCCCAGCGCGATCTTGTGCCCAAAGGTTCAGCCATCAGCAGAGCGCTGGACTACAGCCTGAAACGCTGGGCAGCGCTGTCGCGCTACCTGCCACACCGGTTGGCGCCTGCTCGCCAGCATGCATAGATTTATAGACGCCAATATTGACAGTCGAGATAAATCCCCAGATTATAAATCAATGACTATTACCTACCGACTGAAAATGATGCATACCTTGATGACCGCCTTGGGCGGGCCATAATGTGATGCGGCGTAGGTACTAGGTGCATTGACTTAAGCCCCGTCAGGAATGGACGGGGCTTTTTCATTCTCCGTTCAGAATGGCCAATCTCAGGAGTGTGAAGATGTTGCAGATTCGTCGAGCTGAGCGTTGTGATGCTGAGGCAGCATTCGATATCCGCTTTCAGGCAATTCAGAACCAATGCCGCACCGTTTACACGAATGCTCAAGTGGTGGCTTGGACTTGCGTTCCACTCACGGATAATTACAGATCCTGGGTGGAAAAAGATTATCACTTGGCGTGCGTGAATGGACTTCCTGTGGCTACAGGGCTGATAAATCTCCAGAGCGGGGAACTGGAGGCAATCTTTGTGTTACCCAAATTCATGGGCCAAGGCATAGGTAAAAAGATGGTCGCTCATCTTGAGCATCTAGCACGAAAGGCGGGACTTGCTGAGATCCACCTTGAAGCCACGCTGAATGCTGAAAACTTTTATCAGTGCTGTGGCTTCACCAGAAGCGCTCAAGCTGTTTTCAACTCTGCCTCCGGGCTCCAATTGGCATGCGTGCCTATGCGCAAGCAGTTGGTAGATCTGACCGACATCTAGGATCTTGAGTTTCATGCGCTTCGCTAGCTGCATCTGCTAAATAGCGACCCTTGGCAATTGGTAGCCCAGTCGACTTCCATCGACAGATGACGCACTTATTAGCTAGGCATTCATGCCCGCTGCGGAGGCGTTAGTAAGGTGACTTCGCTGGACGCTTAAGTGCTGCGGGCAGCACGGCATCGCGCAACGCATGAACTAGCGGCTGGAGTTGAACACCTGTTAGTCCAACCCATTGCGCCAGCGTTGAGCGCGCAATCGGCAAGCCGGCCTGACCGAAAATAGATTCCTGGCGATAGAACGGTAACTGGTCGGCAAACTTCGCCACCATTACGTGAGCCAACAAGCCTGCCGTAGGGATGCCTTTATCGATGACCTACGCAAGTACCGGCGCCTGGATCAGCGTTTCATACTGGCGACAGGCCCATTTCCCGCACACATGCTGCTCAGCGATAAACACGACCGGCATGTAATCCAGTTTCTCGCTGACGTCTTCGCCGATACGCTGAAGCTGGCAGCGGGCCACGCTTGGGGTTCTCGCGTGGCTCGGCCGGTGCGGTTGGCGGATTGACCGCTTTCAGCTCGGCTTCAATGGCCGCGATATCAATGTCCAGCAAGGGGTCGAGGAGCCTACCCTGATCAGGGCTCAGCCGTTTACTGCGCTTGGCGAACTTGTGGCATCTGAGGATCGCGATCTCATGAGCAAGTTGCTCATTGACTGTTTCAAGGCGGTGGCGTCGATTCGGATCACTGGGCAAGCTCTTGGATGAACTCGGCGCATCCTTCAGGAGCGGACGCAGTTCATTTCACTGTGATGATAGTTCGCCAACGGGTATCTGAATCGCCCCGGGTTTCGTAGACACCTCTTTGCCTTAAAGTGAGGCCAATTAGGAGGTGCCATGAGCAACCCGCGTTACGCCGAAGAATTCAAAATCCAAGCGGTCAATCAAGTGACCGAAAAGAAGCTACCCGTCGCTGATGTGGCGGCACGTCTTGGCGTGTCGACGCATAGCCTCTATGGCTAGATAAAGCGCTACAGCAAACCTCAAGAACAACGGCAGCAGGATGATGATCAGCACGCCGAACTGCGTCGCCTGCGAGCGGAACTCAAGCGTGTCACAGAAGAGCGAGACATATTAAAAAGGCCGCCGCGCACATTGCCAAGGAGTGCGGCTGAAGTACGCTTTTATTAAGCAGCTCGGAAGACTATTCGATTCGACGGCTTTGCCTGACGCTTAAAGCCCATCCCAGCGGTTATTGCGCCTGGCTGTCTGAGCCGCAAGCTGCACGCGCTAAAGACGACCAGCGATTGCTGGGCTTGATCAAGCATTCGTGGCTGGAGAGCGGCGGCGTTTATGGCTATCGCAAAATTCATGATGATCTGCGCGAGGTCGGTGAGGATTGTGGTCGTCATCGTGTGGCGAGGCTGATGCGTTTTGAAGGTCTGCGTTCTCAGACAGGTTATAGACGCCGCCCTGGAAAGTACGGCGGTAAGCCAGCGGTCGCCTCACCCAATTTGCTGAAGCGTAAGTTCGATGTCGTGGCACCCAACAAGGTTTGGGTCACCGACATCACCTACATTCGTACGTATGAAGGCTGGTTGTATTTGGCGGTGGTGCTGGATCTGTTTTCTCGTCAGGTCGTTGGCTGGTCAATGAAGTCGCAAATGACCAGTGATTTGGCCATTGATGCGTTATTGATGGCGGTTTGGAGGCGTAAACCGAAGCAAGAGGTGATGGTTCATTCCGACCAGGGCAGCCAGTACAGCAGCTCCGATTGGCGCAGCTTTTTGAAGGCGAACAATTTGGTTGCCAGCATGAGTCGCCGAGGGAATTGTCATGACAACGCCGGGGCCGAGAGCTTTTTCCAGCTTCTAAAGCGGGAACGGATCAAGCGGAAAATCTATTCCACGCGCGAAGATGCTCGTAGCGATGTGTTCGATTGCATCGAGATGTTCTACAACGTAAAACGCCGCCATGGTTTCAACAATCAGCTGTCACCGGTAGAGTTTGAAAAGTGTTACGCAATGAGCTTGCAAAGTTTCTATAGAATCCGGGGCGATTCAGTCGCCCAGATGGTTACAGTCCTATATCGGTTTCGTCGACACCCAAGTAGTGTTCCCGCCCCGGGAGCTCTAACAACGAGTCGCTGAGTTGATTCATCCACCAGGTGGTGCGCCACACGCCTGCATACAAGATTCAGCCACTCAAGCTTCGATAATCGCGTTCCTAGAGCGTGAGCTCAGAGGCCGTCTTGCACGCGTGCATGCAAAGAAATTTGTTTGACGTAGGCCTTGGGAGTCTGGCCGGTGTGCTGGCGAAAACAACTGTAAAACGCCGACAGCGAGTTGAAACCGGCGGCAAACGCCAACTCGTCGACCCGCAGCGGAGGTGTGGCGTTATCCAGTGCTGCCAGCAGATGCTGCAAACGCGCCTGGTTAACGTAGCGATAGAAGCTCTGCCCAAGCACCTGGTTTAAGAGGTAGGAAATCTGATTGCGGCTGTAACCGCACTCCTTCGCCACCCGCTGCAAATCGAGCTCCGGGTCCAGATACGGTTGCTGGCGCTCGAAGTATTGCTGCAGGTCTTCGGCCAGAAAGCTCAGTTGCCGCGTCGACAAGCCAAGCCGAACGGCCGCCGGACGCAAGGCAGTGATGGTTTTGCTGGAGGGCTGCTCGCGCACCAGGGAGGCGTATTGGTTAATGCTCCAGATGAGCTCGTCACGCACAGTGATAGCTTCGCTGGAGCGGAGCGACACCATCCCTTCGCTACCGCGCAAGGTCATTTTGTATTGAATAAACGCGGTATTGCCGTCCAGTCGAATGCGATCCGAATGCTCCAACGCTTCACCAGGATTGCGCGGCATGCTGTCGCGTATGTACTCGCGCAGTTCGTCCAACCCCATCACGCGGTTCTGGAAAAAATCGTGGTACTGGATGTCCGGGTGGTACAGCGCCATGACGCCATCCAAGTCTCGGTGCTTCCAGCACAAGTGGTAGCGCATGACTGTCTCGCCCGTGGCCTGGGTTTGCAGCGGACCATCATCATCGGCGTGCATAAATGGCTCGGCGAATAAGATCTGGGTATGACCTATATCAAAAAAATTGCAGTTTCCGTGGGCAATATCGTGTCTATCGCTCATCACAGCAGCCTATTCAGGATTAGCACTCCGCTTTTACAGACTGGGTTCGTCAGAGTTTGAAATGGCTGACCATCATGTGCAACTGGTTGCCCAGTCGCGCCAATTCAACACTGGACCCGGCGGTTTCGTTGCTGGCGGCGGCTGTCTGTTCAGAGACGTTGCGTACGTTAATTATACTGCGGCTTATCTCCTCTGCCACGATACCTTGTTGCTCGGCAGCCGCCGCAATCTGCTGATTCATCAATTGGATGTTTGAAACGGTGCGAGTGATGGTCCCTAGTGAGACACCGGCCTTGCGAGTCAGCGCCACGCTGCTGTCGGTCAGACCGCTGCTGCTGTTCATGATGCTAGCAACCTGCCCGGTTCCGCTCTGCAAACCGGCAACAAGCTCTTCGATTTCCCCGGCAGACTTTTGTGTACGCCGGGCAAGACCACGAACTTCGTCGGCGACCACGGCAAAGCCACGACCAGCCTCACCGGCACGGGCCGCTTCGATGGCGGCATTGAGTGCCAGCAGGTTAGTTTGCTCGGCCACAGCCTTGATCACGTCGATAATGCCGCCGATCTTATCGCTCTCCCGCTGCAATACCATCATGGCTTCGGTCGAGCGAGCGACTTCAGCGGCCAGTCGCTCAATTTGCGCGATAGCTTCTCCAACGACTTTTTCTCCTTCAAGAGCTTCGCAATCGGCATCTGCGGCAGCTTGCCAGGCTTGCTCTGCATTACGCACGACTTCTTGTACGGTAACGGTCATTTCGTGCATGGCGGTAGCGACCTGATTGGTCTCAACTTTCTGGTTGTTCACTCCTACGCTGGTCTGTTCGGTTACGGCCGATAGCTCTTCCGCAGCACTAGCGATTTGCGTCACCCCGTCTTGAATGCCGCGGATGAGGCGACGCAAGGTGTCACCCATATGCTCAATGCCCTGCTGCAACACACCCAATTCATCACGGCGGGTGACCGCCGGGCCCTGAGTGAGATCGCCTGCTGCAACACGTTCGACGATGTTGAGAGTTTCACGAATCGGTAAGGTAATCTGACGACTGATGATAAAGGCGGCCAAAATCCCCAACAGCAAAGCCACAAGTGCCGCGACGCTGATCAGTACCTTAGCGTCCTTAGACTCCTGATTGCGTTTCATAATCTGATCAGCCGACATTTGCTCAGATAACTCAAACAATCGAGTAGCGTAGCCATCCTGAATTTTCCGCGCCCGCTCCGTAGCCAATTGCGCATTACTGAACTGGCCAACAGCCGAGCGAAAGCCATCCAGTGCCTGACTGGCGCTTTGCATTCCTTTAGCGAGCTCTGGAGGCATGCTGTTGACCAACTGTTCGATATTGCTCTGAACTAGATCAATGGTGTCCAACGCAGAATTTTCCAGCTCAGAATTACCGCTATAGGTGTAGCCAAGCAGCTCTAATCGCGCCTTCTGCATCAACAGTTTCTGATTGGCAACGGCATCCAGCAACGGCTCTTGTTTCTTAGCATCTTCGTCTGTGCTGTTCCGCTTGTGGAGTACGTCATCGGCCTCGTTGAGGCTGCTCGAGACGGCATCACCATACTTGCCGAAATCGTCGCGAGTGGATTCGCGAACCGCGATGGACTGGCTGAATTGGTTAAACGATTCGCGGTAGTTGCGGACAACATTGATGCTCTCTTCTATCGCTTGGATATCGCGAGGCGACCTATGTTGTATTTGAGCGAGTAGCAATCTTTGGTCGAGATTATCCAGCAACTTGAACACGGCAGCTGCATGAGTAGCATCGAAACTGGAGGTATAGAGCTGGCGAGCGATATGTAGATCTTGGCTAGCTTTTTCGAGCTCCGATATTGAAGCTTGCTTGTCACCGCGCTGGACCAAAGAATCCAACTCAAACCAGCCGGTCAAGGCGATCATCAAAGTCAGCAGCAAGACCAAACCGAATCCCAGCGCCAGTTTGAGCCGGACACTAATATTGCCGAAAAATTTACTCATCCTCTCTAACCCTCGTAAGGCGGTATGGTCTTGGCTTTTAGGTAGCTGGAACCCTGTCCCTGGGAGTCTGCTGCACTTTTGGCGGTAAAGGTGTCTATACGATTGCACCGCTGTTTTTCGATACCTCCAACGAGGTGATCAACAGACTCAGCATAACAAGCAGAAATCATGCCCTTTCGGTGAGCCGCCATGGAGGCTCACCGAAGGTCAGCTCAGGCGTGGGTCAGGTACCAGCGCCAATCCTGTTCCCCTACTTCAGCGGTGAACTGGCGATACTCGCGCCATTTAATCGCCAGAAACACTTTGAGGAATTCAGCCCCCAGCGCTTCGCTGGCCCAGCTTGAACGTTGCAGTGCTAGCAATGCGGTAAGCCAATCGGTGGGCAGGAAATCGGTCGCCCGTTCGTAGCCATTGCCCTCAATCGGTGCACCGGGGTCGCTCTGGTGGCGGATGCCGTAGTGAATTCCGGCGAGCAACGCAGCCGCAGCAAGATAGGGGTTGGCATCAGCGCCACAGATGCGGTGCTCGATGTGCCGGCTTTTCGCGGTGCCACCGGGCACGCGGAACGATACGGTGCGATTGTTCACACCCCAATTCTTGGCAAGCGGCGCATAGCTGCTGGCCTGAAAACGCCGATACGAGTTAGCGTGGGGACAGAATATCGCCAGCGAATCGAGCAGAGTGGCCATCATTCCGCCGATCGAATGACGCAGCAGCGGCGTACCCTGTGGGTCGTCACTGGCATACAGGTTGTTGCCATGTTCATCCGCCAAGCTGACGTGTAAATGTAGGCCACTTCCAGCTTGGTCGCCAAACGGCTTGGCCATGAAACACGCTTGTAGTCCATGCTTGTTAGCCACACCTTTGACTAGGCGTTTGTAGCGAACGCCCTCATCAATTGCTTGCAGCGCATCGAAACGATGCTCTAGGGTCAGTTCGACCTGACCCGGAGCGTACTCAGAGATCGCCGTACGCACCGGCAGCCCTTGCACCGCGCAGGCAGCGTAGAGGTCATCAAGAAATGGTTGAAGCTGTTCCAATTCGTAGATGCCGTAGACCTGCGGTGCCTGGGGGCGCACGCCGTTGGCCTGCAGTGCTGGCTGCGGACGACCATTGGCGTCGCACTGCTGATCGAGCAGATAAAATTCTAACTCAACAGCCATCACCGGATGGTAGCCGTCGGCCTTGAGCCGGTCGATGGCATGCACCAACACGTGTCGCGGATCAGCTGGAGCCGCAGGCAAACCCAGCGTCGGGTGCATGGTCACCTGCAACTGCCCCGTAGGGGTGGCTCGCCAGGGTTGCAAGGTCAGGCTGCCTGGCAGAGGATAGGTCCAGCAATCGGCATCAGCTACGTCCCAGACCAGGCCAGTGCTTTCCACGTCTTCACCCTGTACGGTCAAGGCGAGAATGGAACTGGGCAGCGGTCGTCCGTTTTCGTAAATAGCCAACAACTCATCGCGGTGTAACAACTTGCCGCGCGGCACACCGTTGGCGTCGATGAGAAACAACTCGATGCTGCGGACTTCTGGGTGGGCTGCAAGATAGTCTTCAGCCTCTTTTCGATCAGCAAATTGCATTTCAATCCTCTTAGCGTTGATTCAAGCGCCTTGGAAATGTTTAAAAGAGATGTTTACTCCATGTCTTTGCTATGTGGACGCGACGCGGGCCCCCGGTATGGCAAGGAGGGCGGTCAAAGCACCATCCAACTCGCCGATCAACCTGTCGAGATCCATATGACTTGTCTGTGGACTGCACAGCGTCATGTTGTGGAACGGTGTGATCAGGATCCCGCGATTGATGAGGTAGAGGTGCAGAGCTATTTGTAGGCTGTCATGGAAGGCCGCCTCGGCTTCAGCTCCATTTCTTGGGGGAGTGGCACAGAACTGGAATTCGCAACGCGCGCCCAGTTCGGCCACAGACCAGTCCAGGCGGTGCTGCTTGAATAAGTACCTAAGCCCCTGGGCCAACCCTGCGGCGAGCGGCAACATGTAGTCGTAGGCCGCTTGCGTCATAACCTCCTCCAAGTTGGCACGCATACAACGCATCGCCAGTGCGTTAGCGGACAGCGTCGTGCCCATGCCGCTGTGACCATGCCCGCCGCTATCCTTGCGGACGTTCTCCTGCGCGTCCGTCATTGCCAAGGCAACCTGCTCGGTAAAGCCAAAGACCGCACAAGGGACGCCACCCGCGATCGGCTTGCCCACCACGAAGAAGTCGGGTTGCAGATCCCACAGTTGAGTACATCCGCCGATGCCGGTAGAAATGGTGTGGGTCTCATCGACGATCAGCAAACTGCCGTATTTGAGGGTTAGTTCCCGACACTTGTGCATGAATCCCGGGTCGGGCAGCACCATGCCAATATTGGTCATCGCCGGTTCGCACATCAGCGCGCAAACATCGCATTGGGCCAACGCGGCTTCCAACGCCTGGATATCGTTGAAGGGGATGGACCGACTGTACTGGGTCATGTCGTAGGCCTGACCGACGAGGCCGGAACGGTGCACGGTTTTGCCATCGCGACAGCGCACCATCACGTCATCCACTGTGCCGTGATAACAGCCGTCGAAAACCAGCAGCGTGTTGCGCCGCGTAATCGCCCGTGCCCAACGCAGCACATTACGATTGGCGTCGGTGGCTGTGGCGGTGACTTGCCAGAAAGGCAGGCCAAAGCGCTGGGCAAGCAATTCACCACAGACCACAGCATCTTCGCCAGGGAGCATAGTGGTCAGCCCCTTGTTCGCCTGCTCAGCGATGGCGCGGGCGATGGGGACTGGCGAATGGCCGAACATGGTACCAGTGTCGCCCAGGCAGAAATCGATGTACTCATGGTCATCGACATCCGTGAAGCGTGCAGCCTTGGCATGCTGGACAAAGAGCGGGGTGGGCATGGACCAGTCACTCATCCAGTGCATGGGCACGCCGTTGAACAAATTGGCCTTGGCCCGTTCTGCAAGCGCCACCGACTTGGGGTTGCTTTCGATGAAACGACGACGCTCGTTCGCAGCAAAAATAGCCACCGCCGATTCACAAATTCCACTTTTCGACATGATCAAACCCTTTTGTCAGGTATCAGCCCAATGGGCAATTGTTAGTTTCCAGCAGAGACGCCGCAATCAATCGCCATGTCCGCGCCGGTGATGGATCGCGCACCGGGTTGGCACAAGAAAAGCGCCAGCTCGGCCACTTCTTGCGGCTGGATGAACCTTGCCCGGGCACCTTGGGGGTACTTGTCCAGCAAATCTTGGTAGTAGGCCTGCGGGCTTCCCTGCCCGTAGTGGGCGGCTTGAAACTTGAGCATTGGGGTTTCGATGTCGCCCGGTGAAATAGCGTTGCAGCGCACGCCAAAGGGTGCCAAGTCCAACGCTAGGGTTTTTGTCAGCAGGGTCACGCCGCCCTTGCTTGCGCAATAGGCAGCAGCGTTTCGATTGCCTTGTCGGCCGGCATCGCTTGAAATATTCAGGATCAAGCCCTCTGACAATTTCAGATGGGGTATAGCGGCAGAGCACATGAAGAACGTGGCCTTGAGGTTCACGTCTAGAACAATGTCGAAATCCTCTTCGGTAAAATCTTCAACCGGACCTTCGCGCCAAACTCCCGCAGCGTTGATCAATACATCGAGCCGCTCCATTGCTGTGACCGCCGCAGCAACGGCCGCGGCACACACCGCTGGTTGGCGGATATCACCGCAAAAAATGCCTGACACCTGATAGTCAACGTGCAGGTCTGCGAGCTTTTCTGCGTCCAAATCCGTCGCGAAAACCTTGAAGTTTTCATTCAAAAAACGTTCAACCAGCGCGCGACCAACACCACCTGCTGCACCAGTGATGAGTACAGTCCGAGGGCCCATGAAACCTCCTGCCAAAATAGAGTTTAAGAACATGTGGCGTGCGGTCAGGCTCAAGGAGCCTTGTTCTCGACCAAGCAATTTCCACCATCCACCACAATGACTTCGCCGGTGATGTAGCTCGCCTCTGAAGACGCAAGGAAAGCTACCGCAGCAGCCACCTCCGCAGGACGTCCGGCCCTGCCAACCGGTGTGTAACCCGCGGCGTTGACTTCCTCGGGTGAACTCGACCCGGTGGCGATCCAGCCAGGAGCGACGCTGTTCACCGTGATCCCTTGCTTGGCCACCTCAAGCGCCAGCCCCATGCTCATGCCAACCATTGCAGCCTTTGCGGCGCTATAGGCTGCTTCACCGGGATTGCTGCATCGAGTGCCAGTGGTGGAGCTGATATTGACGATGCGTCCGTATCCGCGTGCCTGCATGCCGGGCAAAAGTGCTCGCGTAAGAAGAAAGGCCGTAGTTAGGTTTCGAACCAGCGAAAGGTTCCACATATGCAGATCCATAGCCGCTAACTCCGAGAACGGCTCGGGACTTCCTTGCATGGCCATACCGGCGTTGTTAACCAGGATATCGATCCGTCCCCAAATAGACTCGGCCCACAGGCCAAACTCACGCACTTGATGTTCATCGGTAAGATCGGCGGACCGCCCTACGACTTCAAAGCCTTCGGCACGCAACTCTGCAACGCGATCTGCAATGCGGGCGCTGCTCGCCGTGACGATCAATTTGGCCCCGGCCGCCCCTAGCCTTCGGGCAATCGCCATACCGATTCCGAGCTCACTTCCAGCTCCACTGACAAGCGCCACGTGGCCCTGCCCTATAACGTTTTGCATGGCATTCCCCAAGAACGGTTGTTGTGGGGCTGGAATCTAGGTGCATTTATCTGATAAAAAAAGACGATTGTTATCAGATAAGTTGACAACGCTATGGCATTTACCAGCGAGTCAGTAAAAGTATTCCTTTCGGTCGTCGACGGCGGCTCCTTCTCCGCAGCCGCGCGAAAGCTGGGACGGGTGCCTTCGGCAGTCAACATGGCGGTGTCGCAGCTTGAGGCGGAACTGGATATGTTGCTTTTCGACCGTTCAACCCGCAAAGCCATCCCTACGGCAGCCGCAAGAGCATTGGAACCCCAGGCAAGACAAGTCGCGAGTCAATTGAACTTGCTGGACGCGCATGCCCTTCAGCTTCACCAAGGCTTGGAGAGTCGGCTGATTTTGGCCATGGCACCGGAGCTGCAGACGGGAGCTTGGAGCCGCCCGCTGTCTACATTGGCCAAGGAGTTCCCCACGCTTGAAATCGAGGTTCGCTCTGCTTCTCAATCGGAAGCAGTACGCATGCTCCATGAAGGCAGCGTGCAGTTGGCACTGGTGTTCGAGCGGCCGGGAATTGATGAGCGTGAGACCTTCCTTGAGGCAGGAAGCCAGTTACTGGTGGCCGTTGCATCTCCGGATCATCCCGCAGCCGCCGGCAAGAACAGCCCCTTGAATGAAGAGCAGTTAGTGAACATCCGCCAGATTATCGTGGCAACGGGTGAGCCCACCGGCTCTGATCCGCGAGTGGTTCTGTCACGAAGAGTCTGGCTCAGCGATAGTTATCTGGCGACGCTGGACATGGTGCAAGCAGGATTGGGATGGGCCTATCTTCCACAGCCTCTGGTCCAACCGTTGATCGCCACGGGCGTCCTGACTGAAGTGGTCTTTGACAACATGGCTAGTCAGATGCGCTTGTGGGTCGATATCGTCTGGGTCAAAAACCGGCCACTGGGGTTGGGGGCAAGTCGCTACCTGAGCCTGATGCGCGAAATTGTCAGGAGCGGGCCAAGCCGCTTTTAATAAGTTGAGAGGCAATGATGCATCTCTTCCAATTTCAAGTAACCCGTGAAACCTGCCCACTGGTTGGCTAGAAAAACAAAAAACGCCAACAAAATGGAACATCATGCAAACACACAAATAATTGTGCCCGCACATGCACGTTTCCTACTGCGGCGTGCTTGCCGATGCCCGGCTTGTAGGTGCAACTTTCGGTGACGCGTTGCGGCCGTCGCTGCATTATCTGGCTCTGCTGGGAAAACCTTCCAGATGCTCGGCTAGCGCCTCGAGTCGACTTCTACGTGAGCAAGGCCTCAGCGACCAAGAACTGCTCGCGGAACGGCGCTTCGATCAGGCCAAGTAGTTGCGGGCCAAAGATGAGCTACCGGTCTTCGGGATTGCCGAGGCACTAAGCTTAAGCGTACCCCCCTGTTTCAGGCTCGCGTTTGTGCACTGGAGCGGAGTGTCGCCGAGTCAATTTCGGCTCTCGCCCCATTTAAGGGCATGACCGCTTCATTCAGGAGCGAATTTCGGACACTCATGTTGGCCATATTTATCCCATTGTGGCCGTTCCTGCCATTCTCATAAACCCCGCCCGCAGCAAGACTGCATGCACAAACACAGCCTGCGGAAAACAACAATATGCTGACGATTTACTCGGATGATCATCATCTGCACCACGGCCGGAGCGAACTGATGCACGGGCAACTGATGCCCTGCTTTGAAATGCCATCGCGCGCCGATCACGTTTTGCAACGGGTCAAAGATCGCGAACTGGGGCAGGTACGCGCGCCCCACGACTTCGGCTTGGCGCCGCTGCAACGCATCCACAGCGCCGACTATCTAGACTTCTTAAAGGGAGCCTGGCAACGCTGGACCACCTTCGGCCGAGACGGAGACTTGCTGCCGTCCGCCTGGCCCGCTCGCACCTTGCGCCGGGTTATGCCCACCTGCTTGCATGGTCAACTCGGTTATTACAGCTTCGACGGCGGCGCACCGATTACCGCCGGCACCTGGCAAGCTGCCTACAGTGCTGCCCAAGTGGCATTGACTGCGCAACAGGCGGTCCAACAAGGCGCTCGCGGTGCTTTCGCCTTGTGTCGCCCGCCGGGCCATCATGCGGCCAGTGACCTGATGGGCGGCTATTGCTACTTCAATAACGCCGCTATTGCTGCACAGGCCTTCATTGATCAGGGGCACAAGAAAATCGCGATCCTAGACGTCGACTATCACCATGGCAACGGCACCCAATCGATTTTCTATAACCGCAGCGACGTGCTTTTCGCTTCGATACATGGCCACCCCGAAGCGGAGTATCCGTATTTCCTCGGTTACGCAGAGGAGTTGGGTGACGGTGCGGGTGCTGGCTATAACTTCAACTATCCCTTACCCGCAGGCTCAGGTTGGGATACCTGGAGCGCCGCGCTGGAACAGGCTTGCGAGGAAATCGAACGCTATGGCGCCGACATCGTGGTGGTGTCCTTGGGTGTGGACACTTTCAAGGATGATCCGATCTCTCACTTCAAGCTCGACAGCCCGGATTACCTGGCTATGGGTGAACGAATCGCGAAGCTCGGCAAGCCGACGCTGTTCGTGATGGAAGGCGGTTATGCGGTAAAAGAAATCGGCATCAATGCCGTGAACGTTCTCGAAGGTTTTGAAAGCGCCCAATGAGGAATTAGAACAATGAACAGACTCAAATGCCTTATCGCTCCCGCCCTTTGCTTCATGGTGTTCAGTGGTGCCGTTCACGCAGAAGAACAAACGTTACACGTCTACAACTGGTTCGACTACATCACCCCAAAAGCTCTTGAAGATTTCAAGGCACAAAACCCTCAGACCAAACTGGTCTACGATATCTTCGATACCAATGAGGCGCTGGAAGCAAAACTGCTGACCGGAAATTCCGGGTATGACGTGGTGGTGCCGTCGAACGTATTCCTCGCCAAGCAGATTGATGCCGGGGTATTTCAACCGCTGGACCGTAGCAAGCTGCCGAACTGGAACCACCTCGATCCCAAGTTGATGAAGCTGATCGAGGCCAACGACCCCGGCAATAAGTTCGCCGTGCCTTATATGTACGGCACCATCCTGATAGGCTTCAACCCAGCTAAGGTGAAGGCTGCCTTAGGTGAGAACGCGCCGGTGGACAGCTGGGACTTGATCTTCAATGAAGAGAACGTCAGCAAGCTAAAGCAATGCGGGGTGACGCTGCTGGACTCGCCAGCGGATATGTTGCCGCTAGCACTGCAACACCTGGGCTTAGACCCCAACAGCAGCAACCCCAAAGACTACGTCAAAGCCGAAGCGTTGCTGATGAAAATCCGTCCCTACATAGCCTACTTCCACTCCTCCAAGTACATGGCAGATATCGCCAACGGAGACATCTGCGTTGCCGTAGGCTTTTCCGGTAGTTTCTCCCAGGCCGCCAACCGCGCCAAAGAAGCCAAGAACGGCGTGGTAGTCGACATGCGTCTACCGAAAGAGGGCGCACCGATCTGGTACGATATGCTCGCAATTCCCAAGGGAGCAAAAAATCCGGAAGCTGCCTACGCCTTTATCAATTACCTGCTGCAACCCCAGGTGATCGCTCCAATCAGCGACTTTGTCGGTTATCCCAATCCGAACAAGGACGCCACCGAACTGGTTGACCCGGCGATACGCAATAACCCCAACCTGTACCCCACCGAGGCAGCCATGGCGACGCTCTACACTTTAAAGCCGCTCGGCCGCGATGCAGAGCGCGCCAGAACGCGGGCATGGACCAAGATCAAATCAGGAATCTGATAACCTCGAACAAAGGCCCCGCAGCGTTGCGGGGCTTTTCCCTTCAGGAACGACAGCTAACTGATAGCGACTACATGACAATCCTCGCCTGATGGCAACTGCATCGCTCTTTTGTCAGCACGGAAATGCGTACGCGTCCGGCCAAGTTATCTACCCTACCCCGCAATGCCAGGACATGGTGTGCACTTAAATCTAAGTGGGCGCCAGTTCTAGCCTTTTAAGCGGGTCTTTCATGCAGCCACAACGCCGTTCCTACTCCAAATCCTTCAAGGGCCAGGTCATTCAAGAGTGCGCCCAGCCCGGCGCTTCGATTGCCAGCGTCGCACTGAGCCACAGCCTCAACGCGAACCTCGTCCACAAGTTGATTCGGCTGCAATCGCAGAAAAGTGCCGTTCTGCAACCTGCTTTTATCCCCGTGGCTTTACCGTCGTCGGCGTCACGATCAGATATCACCCCGGCCATGATCTGCCTCGAAATCCCAGACCCACGCGGTACCGTCAAAGTGAACTGGCCGACCGAAAGCACGGCTACCCGTGCGACCTTTGCGAGACCTGTTGCGATGATCCGCATCGACTCCATCTGGCTCGCCATCGAGCCGATGGACATGGTCGCCGTGTTCGATGCGGCGCAGCCGCACTGTGCTTATCTGTTTGCCAACCGCCGCGCCAATCGCCTGAAAGTGCTGGTGCATGACGGGCTGGGTATCTGGCTGGCGGTGCGCCGCCTGCATCAGGGCACGTTCTTCTGGCCGGGTTCTCGACACGGCTCTCTGATGGAATTAGGCGCCGAACGACTGCACGCCCTGGTGCTGGGTTTGCCTTGGCAAAGAGTCGGGCCAGGCAGCGCCATTTCCATCCTGTAATCTCTGACACATCCCGCCTGGCCGTGCAATTGTCCGATCAGCCTGTCGTCGGTTTTCGCCTACTCTGGCAAAATCGGCAGCATGACTTCGTTCCCCAATCTCGACCACCTAACCCCTGAACAACTGCGCGCTCTGGCAGCGCAGTTGATGCCGCGTGTCGAGTGTCTCGATCAGACAGTCGAGACAATGGGCAATAAAATCAACCGTGATCAAACAGTCATCGAAAAAACTGACTCACGAGATCGCGCAACTCAAGCGCTTCAAGTTTGCCAAGCGCAGCGAGCAATTAAGCCCGGATCAAGCCAGTCTGCTCGATGACCTGATCGACACCGATATCGCAGCCATCGAAGCCGAACTTGAGGCGCTGCAAGCTGCGCCGGCTTCGACCGAGGCTCGGCAAAAACCTAAACACACCGCGATGCCGCCGCAGTTTCCGCGCACCCTGATCCATCACGAACCCGACTACAGCCACTGCCAGTGCGGCAGCGCACTCAAGCGTATCGGTGAAGATGTCAGCGAGAAGCTGGACTGCACGCCGGACGTGTTTACCATCGAGCGTCATGTGCGTGGCAAGTGGGTATGCGATGACTGCGAAACGCTGATCCAGGCGTCAGTACCTGCGCAAATTATTGACAAGGGCATCCCGAATTCGGGTCTGCTCGCACACGTCATGATCGCCAAGTTTGCTGACCATCTGCCGCTTTATCGTCAGGAATCGATCTTCGGTCGAGCGGGCCTGGCGATTCCACGCTCAACCTTGGCTCAATGGGTTGGCGTGACCGGAGTTCAGTTGCTGCCGCTGGTCGATGCGCTGCGCGACGTGGTACTCGGACAGCAGGTTATTCATGCCGATAAAACACCGGTGTAGATGCTCATGCCGGGAACAAAAAAAACCCACCGCTCCTATGTTTGGGCCTACGCCACCAGCCAGTTCTCGGATGTGGCGGCGGTGGTTATGACTTCAGCCCCAGTCGCGCCGGAGAGCATGCTCGTAACTTTCTGCACGGCTGGAAAGGCAAACTGGTCTGTGACGATTTTGGCGGTTACAAGGCCTGCTTCGAACTCGGCGTGACCGAGATCGGCTGCATGGCCCATGCCCGGCGCAAGTTCTTTGAGTTGCATGCAACCAACAAGAGCCAGATCGCTGAGCAGGCCCTGCACTACATCCAGCTGTTGTACGAAGTCGAGAGCGAAGTCCGCGATCTGGAGCCGGATTTACGGCGCCGAATACGGAAAGAGAAAGCCGTGCCGGCGATGAATAGGCTGCACGCCTGGATGATCACCCAGCGTGACCTCGTGCCCGAAGGCTCAGCCATCAGCAAAGCACCCGATTACAGCCTGAAACGCTGGGCAGCGCTGTCGCGCTACCTTGATGACGGGGCCGTACCCATAGACAACAATTGGGCCGAAAACCAAATCAGGCCATGGGCTCTTGGGGCGCAAGAACTGGCTCTTCGCAGGCTCGCTACGCAGCGGAAAGCGGGTGGCAGCAATCATGAGTCTGAGCCAGTCGGCGCGGCGGAATGGTTATGACTCGTACATTTATTTAAAGGATGTGCTCACGCGCTTGCCGACGCAACGGGTGAGCGAAATCGATCAGATGCTGCCGCATAAGTGGCAGCCACCCAAACAGCGTTAACTCACTAATTTACGGAGATAAAATGCTCATTGTCTTCAGCGGCCTTCCAGGTACCGGAAAAACGACTACCGCAAGTGACCTCGCCACCAGAACAAGTGCCGTGTATCTGAGGATTGATACGATTGAGCAATCTATTCGAAACTCCGGTGCTGTTGCACAAGACGTTGGGCGGAGCGGTTACATGGTCGCCAATGAGCTCGCTCTGAGCATTCTTCGTTTTGGCAGCACGGAAATAGTTGACTGTGTTAACCCAGTAATCGAAAGCCGAAAAGCGTGGAGCGATATCGCTGCACGCTCTGGTGCTCCGTTAGTCAACATCCAAGTGATCTGCTCTGACAAACATGAGCACCAGCGACGGTTAGAAACCAGGAAAATTGATATTCCGAAGCTGACTCCACCGACCTGGCAATCTGTACTGGATCAAGAATATGAGGCTTGGGAAAACGCTCTGTTTACTATAGACACAACCCTGACGTCTCCGGCCAAGGCGGTGGCGATGATCACCGAGAGATTTTTACATAATGAGCAGCGCCAGCTAAAAGCCCGAAGATCACAAGGTGTGATCAGCAGATGCCTATCCTACGCGAGCATTTCAACATGATTGGTCATGAGTGGTTGACAGGCGCCGGTCTGGTTTTCCTCGGAATAATAACGGGATTCGTTGGAAGCAATACGGGTGGGAGTGTGTTTTTAACCGTCCCGGTGATGATCTGGCTGGGGATTCCACCTCAATCGTCGATCGCCACCGCGCGCTTGGCCTCCGTAGGCACCATGGTTGCAGGGCTGCGGCACTTCCATAATAAGGGAAAGGTCGATTATGCGCTTGCGGTTCGGGCTGCGGCACTGGGGCTGGCCGGGGCTCTGGGAGGAGCCAGCCTTCTTCTTCAAATAGATCCCGCGCTGCTGCATAAAGTAATTGGCGGCCTGACGTTGCTGCTGGTGGCACTCTCCCTTATAAAAAAACCGCGTAGCTGCGAAACACCTCCTTCAGCGATCAGGCGCCTGTTTGGCTATATCCTCTTCATCCCAGTAGGAATGATTGGTGGGTTATTGGGTGGACAAGCCAAACTCTCGACGTATTTATTCATTATCTTTTTCAGAAAAACAATCAGCGAATCGGTGGGCACCCGCAAAGTCGGTGGGCTAGTCCTCTCCGTGGGCTCACTCATAATTTTTGGCGTCAGCGGCATCATTAACTGGCCTTACGGACTCTGCCTGGTTACTGGAACGCTATTGGGTGCAAATGCCGGCGCGAAGTTTGCGTTACAGAAGGGCGACCAGTGGATGGAGTCAGTTTTTAATATAATCGTAATCGCGCTGGCATTGAGAATGCTGTTCTGGTGAGCAGAAATCACGCAGACCATCCAAATTGGAAGATGTGTTCACGAAACGCTTACAAATTGCCGTTCTGCCGCTGCCTGCGCGACCTTTCTTCGAGACCTGCTGCGATGATCCGCATCGACGCCATCTGGCTCGCCACCGAGCCCATGGATATGCGCGTCGGCAGAGACCGCGTTGGCCAGGGTGATCACGGTGTTCGGTGCGGCGAAGCCGCACTGTGCCTATCTCTTCGCCAATCGCCGAGCCAACCGGATGAAAGTTTTAGTGCATGACGGAGTGGGCATTTGGCTTGCGGCACGACGATTAAACCAAGGAAAGTTTCACTGGCCTGGCATCCATCGCGGATCGGAAGTCGAACTCGATAACGAGCAACTTCAAGCCTTGGTGCTGGGTTTACCGTGGCAGCGAGTCGGCGCGGGCGGCTCGATCACACTGCTGTAGCACCTGCCATTAGCCTATCGGTTTATCGCCGCTGGCCGCCTGCTCTGGCACAATCAGCAGCATGACTTCCTCGCCCAATCTCGATCAAATGACACCGGAACAGCTGCGTGCCTTGGCCGAACAGGCCTTGCGGTTGCTGTCCCAGGTCGATTCGATGGGCCAGAAAATCCACCGCCTTGAAACGGTCAACGAGCAACTCGCTCATGAGATCGCCATCCTCAAGCGACACAAGTTCGCCAAGCGCAGCGAACAGCTAAGCCCTGACCTAGGTAGCTTGCTCGACGACCTGCTCGACACTGATATCGCGGCTATCGAGGCCGAGCTGAAAGCGGTCAATCCGCCACCTGCACCGACCGAGCTACGTCAGAAACCCAAGCGTGCGCCGCTGCCACCGCAGTTCCCACGGACTGTGATCCGTCACGAGCCAGAAAACACCCCGTGCGTCTGCGGCTGCCAACTTCAGCGCATTGGCGAAGACGTCAGTGAGAAGCTCGATTACACACCTGGCGTATTCACCGTCGAGCAGCATGTGCGTGGAAAATGGGCCTGCCGTCAGTGCGAAATACTGATCCAGGCCCCCGTGCCGCCGCAGGTGATCGACAAGGGCATCCCCACTGCCGGCCTGCTGGCTCATGTGATGGTGGCGAAGTTCGCTGACCACTTGCCGCTGTACCGGCAAGAGAAAATCTTTGGCCGCGCTGGGTTGATGATCGCCCGCTCGACGCTGGCGCAGTGGGTTGGACAAACCGGCGTGCAGCTTCAGCCTTTGGTCGATGCGCTGCGCGAAGCGGTGCTGTCCGAGGGCGTGATCCACGCCGATGAGACCCCGGTTCAAATGCTGGCGCCGGGTGAGAGGGAAACTCACCGCACGTATGTTTGGGCCTACAGCACCACGCCGTTTTCGGCGCTCAAGGCCGTGGTTTACGACTTCAGTCCCAGCCGTGCCGGTGAGCATGCGCGCAACTTCCTTGGGAAGTGGAACGGCAAGCTGGTGTGCGACGATTTTGCAGGCTACAAAGCCGGTTTTGAGAAAGGCATGACTGAAATTGGCCGCATGGCTCACGCAGGCCGGAAGTTTTTCGATCTGCACGTGGCGAACAAAAGCCAGTTGGCCGAACAGATGCTGCACTCGATTGGCGGCTTGTACGAGGTTGAACGCCTGGCACGAGACATGAGCAATGAGGATCGTTGGCGAATACGCCAGGTAAAGGCAGCACCGATCATCAAAACGCTGCATGACTGGATGTTGGACCAGCGTGATCTGGCGCCCAACGGATCGGCAACAGCCAAAGCCCTGGATTACAGCCTTAAACGCTGGGTAGCGCTGACGCGCTACCTGGACGAAGGGGCTGTGCCCATTGACAACAACCAGGTCGAGAACCAGGTCCGCCCGTGGGCACTTGGACGCTCAAACTGGTTTTTTGCCGGATCACTGCGCGGCGGCGATCATGAGTTTGATCCAGTCGGCGCGGCTCAACGGGCATGATCCGTATGCTTATTTGAAGGACGTCCTCACGCGCCTGCCGACGCAGAGGGCGAGTGAAATCGGTAACCTTTTGCCGCATCAATGGGTGCCCGCCTAACTTACACAAGGTAAGTTGGGTGGACGCATACCCTAATCCCATCGGAGCGCCTCATGTTCAGCCATATCACAATCGGCACCAACGACCTCGCCAGCGCCACAAACTTCTATGGGCGGCTACTTACACCGCTAGGCATCACGTTGCTTGCCCTCAAGCACAATCCTGAACGCGTTCTATTCACCCAAAGCACGACTGACTCAGGTACGGCGTTCTGCATCTATAGCCCTCTAAATGGCGAACGCGCGACACCAGGTAACGGGTCGATGGTTGCGTTCGAAGCCCAAACGCGGGCGCAGGTTGATGACTTCTACGCGATTGCTATGGCTAACGGGGCATCAGACGAAGGCGCACCAGGGCTGCGTCCTCAGTACTCTCCGGATTATTACGGTGCTTACATCAGAGACCCCGACGGCAACAGGATATGTTGCGTATGCCACAGCGCTGACTGACCTTCGACTTCTGGTTGCCGACTCAGCGGGTTCTGAGTCACGCAAGGTGACTTGGGCAGACGCTTACGTTGAGCGCACACTAGGCATAGGTGTGTTCAAAAAATCAGGTATTCGGTCCGATCAATTTGCAGGCTATATGCGGAACTGTTTGGCGTCAGGTCCGACCCAGGCGGGCTCCCACTAAACAGCTTTTCCTGTGTACTGTGTGTACTGGAGGAAAGCATGCCCTTACCAATTGCTCTGGCAAAGGTAAATTTGCTGCCACTGGCATTGCCTAGGATTACAATTCTTAACACGGGATACTTTCTGTTGCGAAAAAACTGATACTTGCGCAGGCCTTGAGTGACCGATGGAACGTTAGGTCAATAGCACTTCAGAGATGAGTTGGTGCCCATTTGTGCTGTCGCCAGATGTGGAGCAAAAAATAATCCTAGTTGTGCCTATTGAACATTCATTCCTGCCGATTGTTGCATAATGCAAATTGCTACCTTGTGGTAGAACGGTGACCTTTCACACGTCGCAACGTGGTGGTCAGCCGTCCATTCGTTTCTCTTTACACAGCTGACTTGATCGTCATACGGCCGTAGCCGATCAGGCCGAAGCCGAAGAGATACATGAGCAGGCCGTAGAGGGCTGCCGGCACAGCCGTTTCAGGTGAGTTCATCATGTTGATTGCAATCAGCATGCCTATGGCGGCATTCCTGACGCTCATGCCCACCACCACGGAAATAGCTTCCACTGCATATATACCAAGCAGGCGAGATCCGAGAAACCCGAGCACAATGCCGCAGATGCTCAGAGCGACCACCGCAGGCCCGGCAGTGGTGAGAATTTTCGCCCATTGGTCGACTACCGAAACGCTAATTCCGATGATCAAGGTAAGTAGCACGACCGCACCGAAGACACTCACTGCGCGCTCAATCCGAGCGGCTAACGCGGGGGCCTTGTAGCGAGTAAACATACCGACGAGGACTGGGATCAGGACGATACATACTAACATACTGATGGTTTCTAGCACCGGCAGGTAGACGCGTGTATCGGCATCGACGAAACGCTCAAGGGCAAAGTTCACGAAAAGTGGCAAGGTCACGATCGTTGCCAGGCTGCCAACGACGGTCATTGCGATCGACAGTGCAAGCTTGCCTCGCGCCAGGAACGAGATCAAGTTGGAGGTAGTACCGATAGGACAGGCGGCGATAATAACCAGGCCGACCGCTATCTCTGGAGGTAGTCGCAGCAACATGGCCAAAAGGATGCCCACTATCGGCAACAGCAGTAGCGCCGCCACGCTACCCCATATTAGCGCCTTCGGACTTGAGGCCACGCGATAAAAGTCCGACGGCACGAGCGTCATGCCCATGCCTGCCATGATGATGAACAGCGCAGCCGGTAGGCCTATCTCTATCAGTACTGATTGCTCCATTTCTTTAATTCCTTATTTTGGATCGTGTGCTGATGGATTTTGTGCCATACACCCCTCAACTATGGGATTTCGTTTTACTTCCGGCACTGCTGGCGTTCTCATCTGACGTCAGTTGTGCACGCGCTGCGTCATTCTTCGGCGGTACTGGCGGGTACGGAGTGCATTTGCTATCTGTTGTATGATTAGCGCCCGCAAAGGCGAAACATGCGGATTGGGCGCCTTACCCACGCTCAGCTTGCGTAACTGGAACTTGACGACAGCCATGTTCGCCAAGGAAGCCAGTGCCTTGTTCTTCCAAGTTATTGCCTGTAGTTCTGGGGCACTGTCCTTGCCTATACGCCAGTCACGCGGTAGATACGGATCGATGGCCAAAGCCGTACCGATACCGACCATGTCCACTTCGCTGTTAATCACTTTTTCAGCAACTGGCTGACGGCGGATTCCTCCGGTGACCATCACGGGCATCTTAGCTACCGTCCGGATCTCGCGGGCAAACTCCAGGAAATAGGCTTCACGGGCGAGCGTGCGGCCGTCCCGGGAATCTCCCTGCATGGCGGGGGCTTCGTAGCTCCCTCCCGACAGCTCGACCAAGTCGACGTCCAACTTGTTGAGCAGTGTGACCACGTGCAGGGCATCGTCAGTACTAAAACCACCGCGCTGGAAATCTGCGGAGTTGAGCTTGACAGCAACCGCAAATCGGGAAGATACCACTGCGCGAACAGCTTTGACGATCTCCAGCAATAAGCGGGCGCGGTTTTCCAAAGATCCCCCCCACTCATCCGTTCTGTGATTGGTGAGTGGTGAAAGAAACTGGCTCAGCAAGTAGCCATGGGCTGCATGTATTTCCACACCAGTGAAACCGGCCAGTTCCCCCAGCTGGGCGGTACGGGCGAATCGCTGAATCACCTCGTTGATGACATTCTGCGTCATTTCATAGGGCGTGTTGAAATGCTTGGACATCTTGCCCAGATTCAAGGGGACCGCCGAGGGAGCCCAAGTCTTTTGTCCCAGATTGGCTCGCATCTGGCGGCCGGGATGATTGATCTGCAGCCAAAATTGCGCCCCTCTGGAGCGGCCAACCTGGGCCCAGCGCTTGAACCTATCCAGGTGCCTGTCATCCTCAAGGACCACGCCGCCTGGGCCTGTCATTGCGCGGTTGTCGACCATTACGTTGCCAGTGATGATCAGGCCGGCCGCGCCATCCGCCCAAGCCTGATAGAGACGCATCAACTTCTCGGACGGAGCATGGTCATTATCCGCCATGTTCTCTTCCATAGCGGCCTTAGCGATGCGGTTCGGAATGCTCGAACCGTTGGGGAGTGTTAACTTGTCGAACACGTTCATTAGGAAAACCTCGGTTTATCGTGCCCTTACTCTAAGGTTAAAGCTGGCTTTAATGTCAACATGTCTTTTCGAGGTTTTCTACTTGAGATTGATGCAGAACAAAGACTCGGTATTTCGAGCGTCGGTTACCTCTAGACAAGTGGGAAGCTCGCTACTGACTTTGATATTCGGATCGCTTCATTCGTCATTGCGGCCAGCAACGCGGGGATTACTTGCTGCTCCAATGTTCTGGTTTTAGCTGCCAGTAATCTATTTCGGAGTTGTGCGGACGGGTGCTGGCGTTTGAGTCCGTATGGAGGCACTGTCAGTTTTAGTCGCGATAAGGGCATTCATAGTGAACACCTTCATCAATCCCATACGCTTCCTGATGAAGCTGTTCTGGTAGCTCAAGGGCGGGTATCTTCGTCAATCAGTGGCACCATCGGTTATACGTTGGGCCATGGTGATCATTTATGTGGCGGCGCGAGTTCGATGGTGGGAGTGTCACTTGATGATATGCAGTCATCCGTTGTTGGTCGGACGACTCTTGGATGGCCCGCGCTCGCTTAACGAGCTGTCTTGGATCGTGGGGCGCGATTTTTTCTGTTCGCCCTGCACCCACGACAATACTCTTTTAGCGTTGGCAGCGCAGTCGATATCTGCTGGCTTCGCCTCAATCTCCGCTGTCAGCGCAACGATTTGCGCCTTGGCCTGCACCAGTCGCTCCTCCAGCGCCTCAATATCCCGCACCTTGCTACGGAGTGTTTCGAGCAATGCACCATGCTCCCATTGAGATAGGTCGGAGGGCAGTAGTGTGCGAAGCTCATCGAGGCTGAAGCCCGCCTTCTGCGCGGTCTTGATCAGATTGAGTACCATAACTGCTTCACTCGGATAGGCGCGGTAGCCGTTTGCTTGGCGCTTTACCATCTTCAAAAGACCTATGCTTTCGTAGAACCGGATACGCGAAGGAGCAAGGCCAGTTTGCTCCGCCAACTCGCCAATTTTCATGTTTTAAGGCTCCTTTATCTGTTGATTTGGCGCTGAGCTCCATTTTAACATTAAAGTATTCGGCTAGGTTTTCTAGAATGACGTTGTTATACGCCAGCACAAAGGCACTTACGTTTTCCCGCTTGGGCAGGAAAAAGCTAAGGTGATTAATATCCGCAAAAAAGTCAGCAACGGACAAAGTGACAGAACGCCGATAGCTGCGGCTAGATATCTAGCGAGGTTGGCAAGATATATCTTCAAATCGCAATTGGTCTTGAAACGTAAATTCGAGGGCCGGCTTGGGTGACAGTAAAAAGCCACTGACCGCGAGACACTCGCGATATCTAAACCAGACGGCGCCGGACGATCTTCAGGATGCGCGCGTAAACTCTCCGAAAAACCGTACCAACCTGTTGCTATCTCGCCACCGGCGTTCGGCAATACCGTGATCCATCGACTAAACGCTCGAGTAAGTTAGGTGGAAGGCTTTTTCTTGAGCTGGGCTGAACCCTCTGGCGTTCTGGGGATACACCCATGACTTCCACGCCCTCCTATGCCGTGATTTTTAAACCGCTACTCCAGTGTTGACGAGTGGCTGCAACTGCTCGGTAACCTGGGCCGTGCACCGGCTACGCTCGATGCGTATGCGCGGGGTCTGGCGCATTACCTGTGCTACTGCGAAACCGCTGGGTGGGACGCTGAAGCCGTGACTTTTGAGCAGATCACCCTCTACATCCGCCAACTTCTACCCGGTCAAGCCAACGCGGTGGCGAATGCCACCTTGCACCAACGCCTCACCGCCCTCCGCTTATGGTACGACCACTTGGTCTTTCAGGGCCTTCGCGAGCAAAACCCCGTGCCGCGCGGACAACATACGCGTCTGCTCCACCCACCGACTCACGCGGGGTTTACCCGGGGCCTGGTGCCTCGTCTGGTCAAACTACCCAACATCCTCAACGATGAACAATGGCGGCATCTCTTGAGCATTGCCGCCAGCGCGTCGGTGCGCGACCGACTGATACTCTCGCTGGCTTATTGTGGGGCACTACGGCGCGCGGAATTGGTGGCCTTAAGAGTCGAAGATCTTGACGTGGCTCACCGACTGATCTCGGTGCGGGCTGAAACAACTAAGGGCCGACTTAGCCGAGTGGTGTGCTACACCCCCGCCATTGCCCCCCGTCTTGATGACCCACCTTCAACAGCTTCACCGTACCGGGTGGACAAAAGGCCCCCTGTTTCGCTCCGATTCAGACCGCAACCGGGGCGCGGGGCTGACACGCTGGACCTGGAGTAAAACAGTAGAGGCCTGGGCCAGGCAGTCGGACCTTGACGGTCTCAGCACGCACACCTTCCGCCACCTGCGGCTGACGCATTTGGCTCGCGCAGGCTGGAAGCTCCATGAGCTCACGGCCTACGCCGGTGATCGCGATCCGCCCCCCCCCGGATATACCTGCACTTATCCGGCGCAGACCTAACCGCGAAAATGGCGAAATCAGTGGGTAGCCTGGATGAGCGGTTGTTCAGTGAGCTCTTTAGTTCGGAGTCATTGTCATGAACCTTGCACCGGTAGCGGATTATGTAGCGTTTGATGCGGGTCGGTATACGCGGCAAGAGGTGCTGTCCGATGATGAGCAGGTCGTGCTTTCTAATCACTTTTACCGTTCTGATTGGCCTTATCTGCAATCGATAATGCCGGGGCTTATAAATCCCCTGATTGACCTCGTCGTCTACAGTGGAGTGTCTGATCGATTGGCCGCGCCGTCAGTAGCGACCATACTGTGGCAGATCAGCAAGATTGGCAGCCCCTATTGGGCCTGGTCAGACATGCAATGGCTCGACTTACTCAACACTCGAGCAGGATCTCGTCCGTACCTGGCGGCGGTCGCTTACCAACTGGGAGGCTTTCATACGCCCCAACGCATCGCGAAATTTCGCCAATCGGCGATCTACGCATCCTTTATCTCTGGCCACTCGATATTCGAATCTGAACATGCGCGTTTAAGCAAGGTGTTGAAATCACTGGGATATGAGGCACGTCACCTCAAGCAATTTCTGAGCAGTGTGCTCGGTGCACTGATGTTGGAAAATGGCGACCCGCGGCTTGAAACCTTCACAGAAGCGCTTTTGTTGAAAGGCCAGGCGCATCGAAGCGAAGGTGTGGCCAGATCGGTTGGAAAGGTTTCGCACGGGCTGGCTGCGCTGGGGATTTTGGAAAAACCACTGCGCATGCGCAGCTATGTGAGCTGGTGTACAAAAAGCATTGAGGGCATTGATCCGGCTGGGTCAATTGGTGTCGTCGATGGCGAGACACCTCAACCTTGCGTCCCCGTACTCGGGAAAGCAACTACAGTTTTATCTTGAGAACCGGCATCTGGCTCGCGCGTGAGCAACCTGGGGTTAGCTCCCCTGTTGATTGGAGCATGTCGACCTGCGCCGCGTTTATTGCATCGGTTGATCGCATGACCGTCGGTGAATGGGCTCTGCCGTCGGGGCGTGGTACCAAGCTCAGGAGGCTTGGCCTACCGATCGCGCCCAATTCAAAAGGTTGTTTTTTGCATGCCATGCGACGGTTTTTTATCGACGTTGAGCTGTGGGGCTGGGCGCGCTTGAAATTCAGTCCTCGGCACCATCTGGCGACTCCTCAGTCCGTGGCCTTCAATTCGGGTATCAACCCTCGCATCATTGACGATTCAAGCTGGCTCAAATTGATCTGGGCCAGTCTTAATTTAGAACGCAAGGATTTGCTCTCGGAAATTCATTACCCGCTGTCCATGGTCCAAGCAATGGCCGTCGTATGGACGCATTCGGGGCTGCGCAGCAATGAAATTAGGCGACTTGCCATCGGTTGCCCCCATACTCAGTCGAGCGATGTCGTGCATGAAGACGGTAACACCGTTCCTGCAGGAACCTTGTGCTACCTTGATATTCCGGCCAGTAAAACGTTTAAAGCCTTCGTCAAACCCGTAGCAGCCGTAGTCAAAGAGCGCATTGACGGCTGGCTGCTCGAAAGGCCCGTCAATCAAGCATCGCTGCTGGATGAGCGGACGGGTGAAAAAAGTCAGCTACCTGTTCCAGTTTCGCGGTAAACGCATGGGGGCTGGTGTCATCAATAGCACGATCATTCCCATGCTTTGCGCTAAAGCCGGTGTGCCACTGGAGGACAGCCGTGGCCGTATTACTAGTCACCGTGGTCGAGCGTCCGCAGTGACGGCGCTGGCCAGCGTTCCACAGGGCATGTCACTGATTGAATTGATGCAGTGGTCGGGACACAGCTCACCGAGTTCGACGTTGCATTATATTCGGATCCGATCCACCAAGCTGGCGGCCTCTTTTGCCAAGGCCGATCAGATGTCGCACATAGTGTCATTACTCATTGACCATGATGTCATCTCCCGCCAGGCGCAAGAACCCTACGCATTTTATGACTTAGGCGACTCGTATTGCTCGAATCCGTTTTGGAGCAGTTGCCCGCACCGCATGGCTTGTGCTGGATGTGATTTTAACCTGCCGAAAGCCAGCGCTCGGGCCCAGGCCCTGGAAAGCAAAGTTTCAATTGGACGTTACCTGGAGGCGGTGCCGTTGACGGTGGATGAACGGGCCATTGTGGATGGCGACTTGGAAAAGCTCGACAGCATGATTCGAAAGCTGGACAAAGTGCCAATTCTGGATGGTGGGACGCCGAGCGAGATAGATGCGAGTAAAGGACAGCAATAGACTGTAGCCCCATTACAACTTGGTGGTCGAATTTAATCCGAAACGTTTTTGGCGCCCGACTCGTTGATGCTCTTACACTTGAAAAGGTCAAATCTAAGCGTCGTTTTAGTCCGCTGTCATACCATGAGGATCACACTCCCCGTCGTCTTGCCTAATTCCAGGTCAGCGTGAGCCCTTGCAGCGTCTATTAGCGGATAGCGCGCACCGATCGGTGTGATCATGCCGTCCATCAGTACTTCTAATAGCTCGTCGGTTCCTGTTTTGTATAACTGTGGATCATTTGCGTACAGAAGAGAGCTGGGTCGTATAAGAGAGATTGAGCGGGTGAAGCCCAGATCTTCGACCCGTACCGGTGGAATCGGCCCGGCAGGCTGACCTAGGCTCGCGACAACTCCAAAAGGTCGGACGACGCTCAATGATTGGTTCACCATGCTGCCTCCGATGCCATCGATTGCAAGATGGACACCCTTTCCATCTGACAAGCGCACGGCTTCTTCTGCCCAATCACCGTTAGGATGCAAAAGCACAAAGTCGGCACCTGCTTGGCGAGCAAGCGCTACCTTTTCAACTGAGCCAACAGTGCCAATGACGTTGGCACCAAGCCGTTTCGCCCAGCGAATAACGATCTGCCCCAATCCCCCTGCCGCTGCATGGACAAGAATCCAATCGCCCTGCTTCGTCGCATGAACTTTGTGTAAGAGCATATGCGCGGTGAGCCCGCGTAGCATGGAACTGCCAGCTGCCTCGAAAGACACCTCGTCAGGAAGCTTAACGAGTCGGCTCTCAGGGAGCAGGCGCGACTCCGTATAGGCTCCGAGCGCTCCGCCTGCATAGGCAACCCGGTCGCCCGGTCGTAAATGGCTTACTTCCTTACCGATACTAACCACCACGCCAGCACCTTCGAAGCCGAGAACGGCTGGAAGCGTCGCAACCGGGTAAAGACCACTTCGAAAATAGGTGTCGACAAAATTGACGCCGATCACCGATTGGGTAACTAACACCTCAAGGGGTCCAGGACTTCCGACTTTGATATCAATTGGTTGTAAGACATCCGGATCACCGGTTCGCGTCATCGCCATAGAAAGATTCATTTTTTCTTTGCCCCCTAATACGTTAATCCGGCTTCAGCCCGTAAACGGAAGGCTATTCTTGGCGTGCTTATCATGTAAATTCCACATACATGCAATGCTAATGTGAGAATTTGCACCGATGTTTGACTGGGAAAACATGCGTAATTTTTTAGCTGTGGCGAAATCTGGGACGCTCTCGGGTGCCGCACGCGAATTGGGAGTGGACCACGCGACAGTCGGTCGACGAGTCGCGGCGCTTGAGGCTGAACTGCAAACGGTTTTAGTCGAGCGTCTGCCACGAGCATGCCGCCTGACGGCAGCGGGCGCAGTGATCGCTGAACAGGCAAGGCGCATGGAGAGCGTCGCGTTCGACGTCACTCGGCAGGTGAAGTCCGATCAGGTGTCGTTGAATGGGCGCGTTACATTAAGCGCATCCCCTGTGCTCACCACTCACTTCATCGCGCCACGCATGTTGGATTTCCGCCAGAAGTATCCGGATATTCAGTTATCGATCAGCGCGCAGGCGCATCA
This sequence comes from Pseudomonas sp. ADAK13, assembly GCF_012935715.1. Lineage (NCBI taxonomy): Bacteria > Pseudomonadati > Pseudomonadota > Gammaproteobacteria > Pseudomonadales > Pseudomonadaceae > Pseudomonas > Pseudomonas sp. ADAK13. Next base: position 4,917,003 of record NZ_CP052860.1, on the reverse strand, counting down.
GGTCTCTCTAAGCCGTGGTGAAGCAGATATCGCCGTCCGGCACGTTCGCCCGAGCGAACCGAGTAACGTCGCTCGGCGGGTGGGAACGATGCGGTTCGAGCTATACGCAAGCCATATTTATTCGGATCTTCCGATACCGGAGAATTGGGCGTTCATTGCATATCAAAAAGAGTTCTCCGATATGCCCCAACAAAGATGGCTACTTGAGATAGCAGGCAACCGCAAAGTGGTGTGCGAACTTAGCGATATTAGCAGCCATCTAATTGCCGCTCGATCTGGCGTGGGGGTTGCCGGTCTGCCTTGCTTTTTGGGTGATGCAGATTCAGCGTTAATAAAGTTAGAGCATGACGGGATGTCGTTTTCACGTGATATTTGGTTAGTCACCCACCGGGACATGAAACGCTCAATAATTGTGCGTACTGTGATGGATTATTTTGCTGAGTCTTTTGCGAACAATATGGACCTACGACCTTGAGCATTTTTGGTTAGTTACGCAATAACCTTTCTATATTGATACGCTTATTCGGGCGCTCTCTGGTGATCTGACATGCGGCGGCTTTCATTGATGAATCGACGTGTAGAAAGCTAAGGAGAGTCATCATAAATACAGATTGCGTATTAGGAGCCACGAGGAGAAAAAATATTCACTCCCATTGAATTTCTATTCCACATAAAAAAAATACTTCAGCCGCACGCCCCTTAGACCTGGGCTGCATGACCTCCAGGTGGATACCATGAAACTAATTAAGCAGAATAACGCCCGCATTTGCACCGTTCTCACCCTTGATGTACCGCTCGAAGACTTCGACCATCTGCGGAGTGAAATACACCAGCCGTCCGCAAGTTGGATCTTTCCAGGTAATTTCAAACCATATGGGCGCACCTTAATCATGGAAGAACTGTGACATACCCGTTGAACGGGTTGTGCGCTATCTGATGATCCAAGCGGATAAGGGAGACCACACCGTACCGGCAGATTCAGGGCTACCGGCAGATTGAGGTGATACTGATCACGGCAAGGTTTTTTTTGGGGGGGGATTCAGTGCCTTAAATGTTCGCTCACTCGCACAGCACCGAGTGCGTTTAACACGGTATCGCGCAACCAAACGCTGCCAGGATTTTTATCCCGCTCTTCATGCCAGAAAAGATGCAGTTCGACGGGTCGTATGGGCACCGGCAGCTCTTGGACGCAGTTGTTAAAAACCGCATTCAGTGATTGGGCAAGGCTTCGCGGGATGGTCAGGAGCAAATCGCTATCTGCGACCAATCGACAGGCCGACTGATAGTGCTGAGCACGTACCGTAATTTGGCGATGAATACCTAACCTGGCGAGCTCCCAGTCTTCCAGGCTGCGCCCTGCCCTTCGGGACGATACTGTAACGTGCTCACCCGCCAAGTAGGTTGCATAATCAATAACGGCTTGGCTACGACTCATGACAACAAAATCATCCTTGGTCAATGAGGTATGCATGAGTTGTTCATCTGCGGCCTGGGCAACATCAATGACGCAATCCAACCTTCCAGTTGCCAAGTCAGATTTCAGCGACGATCGATCGACCCTGACGCAAGCGATACGAATGTATGCCGCCTCCTGACGGAGAGCACTCACCAAAATCGGAAGCAGCGTGGGCTCTACTTCGTCATTCATGGCGAAGGTGATCTGTTCAATATCGCGTGATGGATCAAAATTCTCACTGCGCTTGGACGCCCGCTGAAAATACCGAAGCCCCTCCTCTACATCCGGCCAGATACGCTTCGCTAATGGCGTTGGCAGCACTCCCTGCGACTCTCGGACAAATAAAGGATCGTCCAGCTGTTCACGCATTCGAGCTAATGAATGACTGACCGCTGATTGGCTAATGCACAGGCGTTCAGCCGCGCGAGTCAAATTGAGCTCCTGGTAAATCACCGCAAAGACCCGAAAGAGATTTAGATCAAGCCTTGCTAGACCTTGTGAGTCATTAGATTTATTCATGACTTTCGATGAGTATTTATCATTTCGCTCATCATACGCAAGTTTGTAGGATGACCGCAATTCACCAGAGAATTCGGCTATGTACTTCGAGAGCAGCACCAAGGGGCGTAATTACTTTACCCGGGTAGTAGCCTTCATCAAAGAGGAAATTGAACCGGTTGAAGCGGCTTACTGGGCAGAGGTAGCTGCTAACTGCCCCGGTGGCGCCTGGAGCCAATGGAAGGTTCCGCATATTCTCGAAGACCTCAAGGCTAAGGCCCGCAGCCAGGGACTTTGGAACATGTTTCTACCTGACGAGACGCTAGGTGCAGGTCTTCCAATCCAGGACTACGCGCTGATCGCGGAGCAAATGGGTCGCAGTCTATTAGCCCCAACAGTTTTCAACTGCAACGCCCCTGACACCGGAAACATGGAAGTGCTCTGGCGCTACGGTAGTGATGAGCAAAAGCTGCGTTGGCTTATGCCTCTGTTGGCCGGTGAAATTCGCTCTGTGTTCTGCATGACAGAGCCTCAAGTAGCTTCTTCCGACGCCACCAACATGCAAGCTACCGCCATCGTTGAGGATGGCCAGGTAGTCCTCAATGGCCGCAAATGGTGGGCAAGTGGCATTGGTGACCCGAACGCCAAGGTTGTCATCTTCATGGCCCATACACCGGATGCCAGCAAAGATCGCCATCATCAGCATTCGATGGTACTGGTTCCACTCGATACCCCAGGTGTGAAAATTGAACGCATGCTGCCAGTGTTTGGCGAATACGACGCACCGCATGGCCATGGCGAGATTAGTTTTACGAATGTGCATGTCCCAATCGACAATTTCATCGGCGGCCCAGGTATGGGGTTTGAAATTGCCCAAGGTCGCCTTGGCCCTGGCCGAATTCACCATTGTATGCGATGCATCGGCGCCGCTGAAAAGGCACTCGAAATGACTATTGATCGCGGAATGCAACGATCTGCCTTTGGCAAACCCCTTCTGAGCTTGGGCGGTAATCGCGAGCGGGTGGCCGATGCGCGCATTGCGATCGACCAAGCTCGACTTTTGACACTGTATGCCGCTTGGAAAATGGACAAACTGGGGACCTTCGCCGCAATGACCGAGATATCCGCAATCAAGGTGGTTGCTCCCAATGTTCTGCAACAAGTGGTCGATATGGCAATCCAGTTACACGGAGGTGCAGGTCTGAGTCACGATGCCCCTCTGACGGCATTCTTTGCGCAAGCTCGTAGCCTTCGCCTGGCCGATGGACCGGACGAGGTCCATAAAGGAGTCATCGCCAAGGTAGAGATCGCTAAACGTGGGTTTTCGAAGTCGAGTGCCGGTGTAAAAGGTGCAAGCAAATGAACAAGCGTGAATCCAGCCTCGACGCGGCCGGTAAATTCAGCAAAAGCACAAGCCTAATCAGTACAGCCATCGATCAGGGGGGAGCAGTACGCCTTGGTGAAGAACTTGATGTGCTTGCGGTGGATCGCTGGCTCAAAACACAGCTCGAAGATTTGATCGGTCAACCAAAGGTAACCCAATATTCAGGCGGAGCGTCCAACTGGACGTATCGACTGGAATACCCTGACCAAGACTTGATCTTGCGGCGCCCACCAACAGGTACAAAAGCTGCCGGCGCACATGACATGGCGCGTGAGTACCACATCCAGAAGCAACTCAAATCGGCTTACCCCATAGTGCCGACCATGGTCGCACTATGCTTGGATCATTCAGTGATCGGTTGCGATTTTTATGTCATGCACCGCATTATCGGAATCATCCCTCGCGCCACCCTTCCTCGCGATTTGAACTTCACAGCAACCCGTGTTCGAGAGCTGTGCTTGAATGTGTTGGATCAGCTCATAGCCCTGCATCAAGTTGATTACCGCAAGGCAGGATTGGAAAATCTAGGCAAGGGCGCTGGCTACTGCAAGCGCCAAATCGAGGGCTGGGACGCGCGGTATGAGAAGAGCGTGACATGGAATGTTCCGTCATACCGCAAAGTGCGTGCATGGCTTAAAGCCAATACTCCCGATGACAGCAAAACTTGCATCATCCACAACGACTGGCGTTTCGACAACGTGGTGCTGTGTGTGCAGCAACCAACACGTGTCATCGGCGTTCTGGATTGGGAGATGGCAACTCTGGGGGATCCCCTGATGGATCTCGGCACGATGCTAGCCTATTGGGTGGAGCCCGACGACAACTATCTATTTCGCGCATCACGACGGCAGCCGACTCACTTGCCGGGGATGCTAACCCGCCAGGAAGTGATTTATTACTATCAGCAAAAAACCGGAGTAACGACTGAAAACTGGTTATTTTACGAAGTCTTCGGCCTGTTTCGTCTAGCAGTCATCATTCAGCAGATCTACTACCGCTATTACCATAAGCAAACACGTAATCCAGGATTCAAGCATTTTTGGCTTATGGGGCATGCGTTGCATAGACGCTGTCTGCGCCTGATTCGCCAGAGTGAGAAGGGATAGGCATGGCACGACTTATCTTGATTCGCCACGGTCAGGCGTCGTTTGGTGAGGCTAACTATGACGCCCTTTCCCATGTAGGAATACAGCAGGCCGAACACTTGGGGCGAGTCCTGCGAGAGAGCGGCGAAAATATCGATGGCCTATGGACTGGTTCTCTCCGACGTCACCTACAAACAGCTCAGCGCCTGCTCATGGGCGCTGACTGGGAGTTCTTACCCCAAAGCCTTCGCGGCTTTGATGAGTTCGACCACCAAGAGGTAATCGAGCGCTATGAGCCGCGTTACCACAATCACCAAATAATGCTCGATGAGCTTGGTGCGGCAAATGTGCCTCAGGATGCATTCGCCAAAATGTTTAGTGCCGCATTGAAACGCTGGTACGAGGGCAATGCAGATGACGAATATAACGAAACTTGGACTCAGTTCAAACGTCGAGTCATGGCTACGCTGGAAAGGTTGTTCAGAATTACGCAAAGCGGCGAAACCCATATCGTGATCACTTCAGGTGGAGTCATCGCCGTCATAACACAGGCTCTTCTCGGACTAAGTGACACAGTAGCTATGCAGGTGAATTGGACGCTTGCCAACGCCAGCATAACCTGCGTTCAGAACAATAGCCGCGGCGAACATAGGCTTTTGAGTTTGAACGAGCACGCGCATTTTCGGGGCGAACATATCCACATGTTGACATGGCGCTAAACGCCCATTTATCCGGAGAGTGACATGTTGCAAAAGCGTAAGACTGTCCTGATTACGGGCGCAAGTTCGGGGCTGGGTGCTGGTCTCGCCCATGAGTTCGCCGCCCGCGGCTACAACCTTGCGCTATGTGCTCGGCGTACTGAGCGATTAACCGATCTTCAAAACAGATTGGAAGAGTCTTATGACGTTCGTATTGAAGTGCGGTCTCTGGATGTGAATGACCACGACCAAGTATTCGAAGTCTTTCAGGACTTTTTAAGAACCTTCGGTAGCCTGGAACGAATCATCGTAAACGCAGGGGTAGGCAACGGACGACGGATAGGCACTGGACACTTTGCCATCAATCGACAAACCGCGGAAACAAATTTCATTGCCGCGTTGGCTCAGTGTGAAGCGGCCGTGGAAATCTTCCGAAAACAAAACTCCGGCCACCTTGTTGCGATGTCTTCAATGAGCGCCAAGCGAGGTTTGCCGAAACACTTGACAACCTATGCCGCTAGCAAGGCCGGCTTGGCGTTTCTTTGTGAAGGCATACGAGCAGAGTTGTTAAGTACTCCCATCAAAGTCAGCACCATTTATCCGGGCTACATACGCACAGAGCTCAATGCTGGAGCTAAAAAGCTGCCTTTTGAGATAGATCAGGACATCGGATGTCACGCACTTGTACGCGCAATAGAACGCGAACCTGTCAGCGCCTGTGTTCCTGCTTGGCCGTGGAAGGTGGTGGGGGTTTTGATGCAGGTGTTGCCACTGCGCTGGGTGGCCCGTCTCAATTGATCCCGAGCTACCTTTTGTAGCCTCGCCCCTGTCAGGATTTCAAAGTCGCGCGGTATGAATATAGAGAAAATATGTTTGCGCAGCGGGACAGATGCATTGATCAACAGCCATCAATGGTGGCAGCTTTGGTAAATCCAGGTAAGCGCTGTTTAATGGAAGGGAGAATTTAGCCATTACTGCTGGCAACAAGGGCGTGGAGTTATCGCCCTCCAGAGATTAAACGCTAGCTTCCCGGCAATACGCAAACTATGTACCTTCATGAGAAGCTGCCTGACTGTTTTACCAACAGACAATAGCCGCTTATCAGATCCGCTAGCTATTGCCTTTGAGGAGTTATTAAAATCATGAAAACCAAATTAAATAGCGATAATGGTTGACACAGAGGAGTTCTTGCTATCGATCATTCAACCAACTGTAGACAAAGAGTCCTGATATCGGAGCAGACGTTGTCTAGGACAGCGAACTATTAGTTGTCAATCAAATCCCATCTTAAAACTATTTAGCTCTTGATGCCGATTAGTTCATTGCGAATGAATGCAATACGATTTCGGAATATGCCAGCACTTCACAATATCGCACTAGTAGCATCGCTTTATTTATGACTTATCAGGTTGCAATTGCTGCCCTTGATATTGACACTTTGAACTACCAGTCAATAGTTTTTGCCGTCACTGGCTCGCTACCGCAAGCCATTAGTATAGCTGGCACAAAAGATAGTTAATGGATTGAGTTGCTCTACAACCTCAACCCATAAATTTTTAATAGCGCGACAAGACGCTAATTCGTAGCATCTTTTACACACTCAAGTTTGGAGCAGCCTAAAAATTTGGATCTGTAGGTTTTTGGGAGGAAGCATGGATACACATTTTTATAGGACAAAACAAGGTTTGCTGATTGGTCGCGCATCTGCATTGCTCAATGTTCTTTGTTCTTGCGCTGAGCATTTTGAACATTTCCCCAATGATAAAGATGCTTGCACCAAGCTCTTTCAGACACTTTTTGAACTATCCGAATCTGCCATGCAAACTGGCATGAAAGAAACCTCGGAGTTCTGCCTCCTGATAATCGATACTTTTGAAGACACGAATATTGATATTTGCATGAAAGACTCTACAATTTATGCTTTGCAGCAGTGCTTTGTTCTAATCGATTGGCAAATTGAGCTATTTGACGTCCTACTCGGAAGATTGGATTTAGAGAGTGCGGAACAGGAGCGCATGATTAAAAATTTGCAAGCCTCTTTAAATGATCACAACGATATATTCAATAAGAGTAAAACTCATGAATGAGGATAAGCTTTCTAACGCGGATATTGAGCAACTCCTAAAAGGGATTGTCATACCGCCGCAACCCCAAATCATGGTAGACCTACAAATTGAGCAGTGCATGCCAGATCCGGACTTTGGCAAGATATCTAAGTTGATCGCCCAAGATCCAGGGCTGTCAGGGGCCTTACTAAAACTCGTAAACTCTTCTTATTTTGGCTTAAGCACAAAAGTTCTTTCCATTCATAAAGCGGTCTCTCTCCTGGGAAGCCGATCAGTAGTAAATATTATTAACTCACTATCGGTGAGAGAAGCGCTAGGCAACGATCAAATAATATCACTCAATAGGTTTTGGGATGGCGCTCAGGACATTGCGATGACGTCGCTAGCCTTGGCGAAGCATTTATCTTCTGAAAATCCGGATGAGATGTACGCACTGGGTTTATTCCATGACTGTGGCATACCTCTAATGATGAAGCGTTTTGCTAACTATTTCCCTACATTGGAAACGGCATATGCTGAAGTCTCCGAGAACAGGCGTGTCGTAGATTATGAAAATATACATTTTAATACGAATCATGCTGTAGTAGGACATTACATTTCAAAAGCTTGGCAACTACCTGACGATCTCTGTATTTCTATAGCATATCATCATAATGTGATACCTATATTTAAGCACAAATCACCTTGCACTATGCGTGTCAAACAACATCTAGCTATTCTGAAAATGGCAGATAACATATGTAAATCTTCAAAGATCCTTGGCAACCAAAAAATAGACTATGAATGGAAAATTGTGGGCGCTGAAATCCTTGAACAGGTAGGGCTGAGCGAGTACGAATTCTCACAGATTAAAAATGACATTATTGATTTCGGCGCGACAAGCTATCGATGACCGAAAGCAAAATAAATATTTATTTACTATGAATAATGCTTTGAACAGGCCGACAAAAGTAAAAATTTTTATAGTTGGCGAGACTCAAAGCAAAAGGTTTTAGAATCAGATTTTCGCTCGATGAAAATCATTGAATCATCACTATTATTAAGGACCAGCAGAAGATGGCACTTGTATTCGAAAAAGCTGTTCAGCACCTAACTCAAACCTATGTTTCATATTTACCAATATTGAGTGGAACACCCCATACAAAGTGGGTAACCTAGCCCCTGCATCAGGTATCTACCGGTGCGAAGGGTGCGATGATGAACTTGCTTCACCCAAAGGGGAGCCTTTTCCAGTATCGCATGAACATATCGGTAAAAATGCTCGTAAAATTGAGTGGCGCTTAATTGTTAAGACGAAAACCAAATAATAAAATACGTGTTGACTCAGATGCCGTACGGAGTGCTATCGACTTATGCTTCTTGACGTGAAGCGAACTGAGTCTGCTTTTTGGAAATGGTAATTCATTCCGAGCCACCCCCTCCAAAAAAAATAATCCGGTGCAAGTGTCTGCTTCGGACCTAAGTTGCGTGATCGTCGGGTAATCCCTGCTGAACCCCCTGCATAATGTTCGAGCCCTCACCGTATCCAGGATAAATTACGCAATATTTTCAGCAATCTCCCAGGGTGAGCTTTCACTTCCGCCGGCCCTGTTTCCGTCGAGATGTGCCCGTGCGAGCAACGATTAAGATCGAGCAGGCCTTTATCTGAAATACAGGCAATAAAGATGCAACAAGGATGCCGATTTCGACACTTCGTATAGTCGACGGGTAGAGCGATATTGCCTCTGGAGGTGTCGTAATCCCCAGTAAAATGATACGGACTGGTGCATCGGTATCCTATTTTGATTCAGTGTAATGATGAAAGTTGAGCGCTGCGAATTCAACGTGTCCATTCCAATCAATGAATTCTGAGATATCTCGGGATGTCGAAGAAAAGTATTGACGCGATTTATGAAAGGTAAGCCCATGCTCCATGACTCTGCGTATAGAGCGCCTAGACAGTTGTGTAACCGAAGAACGCCCAATGCAAGTGGTTAATGTGCTACTAGCCGCCATGCTTGGCTGTCTTTATCAAAAACTAACCCGAGGACAAGCCGCGGAGCGAATTCCGCAGCATCCTCCAAACTGAAAGCTGGGCCTAAAATTGTACAATTCTCTTGTTTTTAGATATTAAGGCATAGGTATTTGATTTCCAGATAATCCTCGATCCCGTACTTGGAGCCCTCACGGCCCAGGCCCGAAGCCTTGATGCCGCAGAACGGTGCCACTTCGTTGGAGATCAACCCGGTGTTGACGCCGACCATGCCGTATTCCAGGGCCTCAGCCACACGGAACACACGGCCCAGGTCGCGGGCATAGAAGTAAGAAGCCAGGCCGAACTCGGTGTCGTTGGACATCGCGATCACTTCATCTTCGTCTTTGAAGCGGAACAATGGCGCCAATGGTCCGAAGGTTTCTTCCTTGGCCACGGCAGCGTCTTTCGGCACGTTGACCAGAATGGTCGGCTCGAAGAAGTTGCCATCAATGACCTTGCCGCCGGCCAGCAGTTTGGCGCCTTTGCTCAGGGCATCAGCGATGTGCTCCTGAACCTTGGCCACAGCCTTTTCGTCGATCAGCGGGCCGGTGGTGGTGCCTTCTTCCAGACCGTTACCGATCTTCAACTTGGCCACAGCCACTTTCAATTTTTCGGCGAACGCGTCGTACACCGCATCCTGGATGTACAGACGGTTGGCGCAAACGCAGGTCTTGCCGTTGTTGCGGTACTTGGAGATGATCGCGCCTTCGACGGCCGTATCCAGGTGTGCGTCGTCGAACACGATGAACGGCGCGTTGCCGCCCAACTCCAGTAAGCGCTCCATAAACCCCACATTCAAAGCGCTTATCGGATCCCGGATGCTGTGCTCCCGATTCCCTCAGGAGCCAGCTCGCCATGATGCGACCCGATGCCAAAGTCGAAAAAGTGTATCTGTACCCCAAGCCGGTCGACTTCCGAAAATCGATCGACGGCTTGGCTGCGCTAGTCGAGCTGGATATTAAAGTCGCAGTATTCGACCCCGTGCTTTTCGTCTTCCTCAACAAGCCCCGCAACCGAGTGAAAATTTTATATTGGGAGCGCAACTGCTTCTGTCTTTGGCTCAAACGTCTCGAGTCCGAACGATTCAAAACATCCCCTGACGCCACCGACGAGGCGATCGTTCTGACCGTCCAGGAACTCAACTGGATGCTCGATGGCTTCGACCTCTGGCGCAACCGTCCTCATCAAGTTTTGACGCCGCGATTCGTAGCCTGATTCGGTATAATCCAGGGCATGAATTCCTTGCCCGAAAATCTTCCAGATGATCCCGTTCTGCTCAAGCAAATGCTTGGGCAGATGCTCGACGAGCGTCAGTTGGACAAGGGAAAGATTGTTCGGCTAGAAGAACAGAATGCCCTCCTGCTTCAGCGTCTGTTCGGACGTAAGTCCGAGCAAACAGCTGATGCGGCAACGTCGCAACTGGCCCTCTTCAATGAAGTAGAAAGCGTCGTCGAGCCTGTGGACGAAGCCTCAGATGAAGAGGTCGTTGCCCCGACCAAGCGCCGCGGCAAACGCAAGCCACTGCCCGCCGATCTGCCACGCATCGAGATCATCCACGAACTTCCCGAGCATGAACTGACGTGCGTCTGCGGCTGCCGCAAACACACTATTGGCGAAGAAGTCAGCGAGCAGCTTGAAATCGTTCCGATGCAGATCCGTGTGATCAGACACGTTCGGAAAGTTTACGGTTGCCGCGACTGCGAGATGGCGCCGGTCACTGCTGACAAGCCGGCTCAACTGATTGAAAAAAGCATGGCCAGCCCAAGTGTTCTGGCGATGTTGCTGACCACCAAGTACGTCGATGGACTACCGCTTCACCGTTTCGAAAAAGTCTTGGGCCGCCATGGCGTCGATATCCCGCGCCAGACCTTGGCACGCTGGGTTATCCAGTTCGGTGAACACTTCCAGCCGCTGCTGAATTTAATGCGCGATAGCCTACTGGGCAGCCGTGTTATCCACTGCGATGAAACACGGGTACAGGTGTTGAAAGAGCCTGACCGAGACCCAAGCAGCCAGTCCTGGATGTGGGTGCAAACCGGCGGCCCGCCAGATAAACCAGTGATCCTTTTTGACTACTCCACCAGCCGCGCGCAGGAGGTGCCGACACGCCTGCTCGATGGCTATCGTGGCTACGTGGTGACCGATGATTACGCCGGTTATAACGCGTTGGGCGCGCAGGCTGGAGTCGAACGTTTGGGCTGCTGGGCGCACGCAAGGCGCAAGTTTGTTGAGGCGCAAAAAGTGCAGCCGAAAGGCAAGACAGGACGCGCTGATATCGCACTGAATCTGATCAATAAACTTTATGGCGTCGAGCGTGATCTGAAGGATACGGGCGACGACGATCGTAAAACCGGCCGGAATGATCGGAGCCTGCCAGTGCTGGCTCAGTTAAAAAGCTGGATGGAAAAGACGCAGCCACACGTTACGTCTCAGAACGCCTTAGGCAAAGCCATCGGCTATCTGGCGAGTAACTGGAACAAACTCGAACGGTACACCGAGGAAGGCTATTTGCCGATCGACAACAACCCCGCCGAGCGTGCGATCAGGCCCTTCGTCATCGGAAGAAAGAACTGGTTGTTCAGCGATACGCCCAAAGGCGCAACGGCCAGCGCTCAACTTTACAGCCTGGTCGAGACTGCTAAAGCCAACGGCCAAGAGCCCTATGCGTGGCTGCGCCACGCATTAGAGCGGCTGCCAATGGCGACCTCGGTTGAAGATTACGAAGCGCTGTTACCGTGGAACTGCTCGCCGGCATCGCCTAGCTAGGCGCATTACCCATCTTGAAGTCGGTGGGGTTTATGGAGCGCTTACCAACTCCAGGGATACTTTCTTGATGTCCTTGGCGCATTCGGCCATCAGTTGGCGACCGATTTCGGTGGAGCCAGTGAAGGACAACTCACGCACGATCGGGTTACTGGTCAGCTCGCTGCCGATGTCGCCGGCGCTGCCGGAGACCACGCTGAACACGCCGTTCGGAATGCCGGCACGCTGGGCCAGTTCAGCTAGGGCGAACGCCGAGAACGGGGTTTGCGACGCAGGCTTGAGCACCATGGTGCAACCGGCAACCAGGGCTGGGCCGGCCTTACGGGTGATCATCGCGGCGGGGAAGTTCCACGGCGTGATGGCGGCGGTGACGCCGATTGGCTGCTTGATCACAATCAGACGCTTGTCCGGCTGGTGGCCCGGAATCACGTCGCCGTAGACGCGCTTGGCTTCTTCGGCGAACCACTCGATGAACGAAGCGGCGTAAACGATTTCGCCCTTGGTTTCAGCCAGCGGCTTGCCTTGCTCCAGGGTCATCTGGCGAGCCAGGTCGTCCTGGTTCTCGATGATCAGCTCGAACCAGCGACGCAGCTTGTTGGCGCAGTCCTTGCCGGTCAGTGCACGCCAGGCCGCAGGTCGCCTTGTCAGCCGCTTCAAATGGCACGACGGGGTTCGGTCGCGCCCATTTTGGCACGGTACCGAGGATTTCGCCGGTCGCGGGGTTGTTGGCCTTGATCGCTTGACCATTGTCCGCATCGACCCAAGCGCCATCAATGAAGACTTACTGGCGGAACAGCCCTGCACGTCAAACGCCCATGAGCCCTGCATCAACATCAGGTGCATACCTAGAAAAGTAACGCTGACCCTGAAATGCCGTGCTGGCAATTCTGAAGCCTGTAGGCACTTCGTGTGCCCAGGCTTCCTGTCCTGTCCGCAGGAGAAACTTCAGTTGCCATCAATCAGCCGCACCGCCAGCGCTGCGCTGAATGTGCCGGCGGCCGGACCACCATGGCAGTCGGTCTTCGGTGACGATTCGCCGTCCGAGTTGCCAGGCAACTTGATCCACAGGGCCAGCAGGTTTGGCGAGAGGGATTGAGTCTGAATGCCCACCCTGCGCCCGGGCGGATTACACCAGTCGCCGGGGACGGCGCCATTTCCGTTTCGGCTCGTATCTACGACAATGGATTTTGTGTAATCGTGATCGGCGGACAACTTGGCATTGATCGCGGCACCATAATCGCGGGACTGAGCCAGTGTGTAAAAGCTGGATATGTTCAGGGCAAAACCACGCGCATTTTTCACCCCAGCGGCATTCAGTTCATCGGCCATCAGTCCCGCGGGTTTCCAGCCGGCATTTCCCGCATCCAGGTAAACATCCGCGTGCGGCGCGCGCTGCCTGAAGCTGGATATTGCGTAGTTAAGGAGTGCGAGGCGTTCATCCCGATTGTCGCGATTAAGGCATTGCATATCGGCCAGCGCATCCGGTTCTAGAACGATGACGGCTTGCTGATAGCTTACGCCGTTGACCAACTGGTCGATCCAACCCCGATACTCAGCGGCACTTCCTGCGCCGCCCGCGGACGCGCCACCGCTGCAGTCACGGTGAGGCAGGTTGTAGGCAACAAGAATCGGGACCTTTTGGACATTTTGGGCGGCCAAAACGTAAAGATTGATCCTAGCCGTCAGTTTATCGGTGGTTTGGCTGGTGCCGGTCAGCCAGAGGGCACTCGGTACGTTGACGATGGCGGCGCGAATTTTTGCGCTCTCGGGGGAATCAGGATGTTGCTTTACCCACTGTGCGGCGGCTGATTCGGGATTGACATAAAAGGTACTGCTGGCATGGGCTGCAGGCTGCAATGATAAACCGATTAGGCAGGCGGCAAGGCTGGCAACCTTAGACATAAACCGACTCCAAAATAATATGAGAGAAAGCAAGCTCGAGGCTGTATGGTTTCGCCTCGAAAACCACCCATCCACGCGGGTTAGCCCGGTTCCTATAAATAAGAGAGGCTTGAGCTGGAACGACCGTTGGGCGCCTTTCATCATAAGCGGCCTCGGCTGTCGGCGCTATGCTGAACGCAGCTTTCGAGATCTCCTTCCGAAAAGTCCCCCTCCCCCACCGCGCAGTGAACATACATACCGGCGTTCGCCTCCGATTAATGCACTCACGCTCAAGGTACGATCACTGCGGCCGTTGCACCAGCCAGCCGCTCTTAGTCGCAGAGCTGCGCGACCGGAATTTTTCGTATACGCGGCTTGCGAGGCGAAATGGTTGGCAGATGCCGATGGTCCGGTTGCCGTTCCAGGGCACCGCCACGCGATAATTGCGCCGCCGTACTGCAGGGCCTGACTCAGCCCCAGCCAAGTAAAGCTGCTGTATCCGTGAGCCCCGAACTCTCGTCAAAACGCTACCGTTTGCGGCCCCACACCACTGCGACAGTAAGCGGACGCTGAAAGACTCCAAACGAGTCAAGCTGGCGTGTAACGTAGTTACGCAGTTCAGTATCAATTATGCTATAGAGCGATGGTGGCACTTCATCCCACAAACGCATTGATCGAACGTGCGCGATGGTCTGCGCTCCCGAAAGAAGCTCGATGCTTGCGACGGCGGCCTCCTCTATAGCATCGAAACCGAACGCATCTAGAGTCTTTGCAGATTGATAATGTAGTGGTCAACTAATCCCGGACACACATTGGAGAAACCGATGGGCAAGCCATTGAGCCGTGTAAACAGGGAGCCGGGGGCCGATGCTGTTACCCAAGGCAGGAGCCGCAAGCAGTAGTTCCGCACGTAGGGATCCCGTCCTAGGATGGCAGGTAACCGCCATCGCTACCGCGACCAAACCTCGTGCACAATGGATTCGGTTACCAAACACACATACAAAAAAAGCCCATCGGATGATGGTCTTTTCTTTCGAGTGTCTCCGAGAGGAGGCTTTCGCCCTCGAATCTCAGAGCTAGCTTTTCAAGCTTATTGTCTAGGATAGGTCTAGTCAATTTGGGACAATCATGGCGTCAGAGCCTCCCCCAAGATTGTCCCAACTTAGCGGCCATGAGTGTCAAACACCCCTGTCGCTTTTAATTCGGCCCACAACTTTACCGAATTTGCGATATACTGCAGCGCCTGATATCTAGAGATATTTCCGGTTTTTTCGTATAAAGCTTCAAACCCTTTCTTCTTCGCCTTGTGGAGAAATCCATTGTGAGACTGAATCCTTGACAGGATTACTGATCCCACTACTGCATTACAAACTCAAATACTTGAAGAATAACCTTCATGTTACTAGGCACCGGCGCAAATAATGTCGCTTCTACTGGTGCTGAGTTCAGGCGGACTTTTTCGCTTAGCGAAGCAGTATTTGCAAAATGGGGCGAGCGACTTGGGCACTCTGTGCATTTCGCGAAACCATTGCGGTCGCTATGACACCGTCAATCAGCAGGCAGATTTGCTGAGCGACGCATTTGGGTTCACGCAGTCCAGCCTCAGTGGCCAGGTTTTCGATACGGGCGTGCACCCGGTTAAAATGCTCTTGCCCCAGATCACGCACCCAACTCGAGGCTTTGTCATGCTGGGCCACCGCATTGGTGAACAGGCATCTGAAAAAACGCCCTCCTCCAAATCACTCATCCAACAAATCAATCAGAATAAACAGACGCAGCTCCGGATCGTCCGTACGCTGAGGCAACTCCTTATCAAACTAGGAAAACCACATTGCGGCTTCGCTATCAAACACCGCACGGAAAGGTTTTCCTTGGATCCATAACTCTCATACAGCGACCTCGGCGTCACTTAGCAATCGCGCAATACCCGTTGCTTGAATGCCTTCTTGGCAGAACAGACGCGGAGCACTTTCTAACAAACGCTCCTTGGTAAAAATCGGGTTTGCGCCATCCATCAAGTCAGCTCCTGCTGAGTCACTTTCCTGCAGAGTGCTACGTAACGATTGTAGTGTCACCATCAAAATTCTCGATTTGGTCTTTGGTATCAGACGAAGACTTGAGTCGGGTATCGTGCCGTATACGCATCAGCGGACAGATGATATTGCAGTTTTGAGTATCTGCTTGAGCGCGACCTAATAGCAGATGATTGTGCTAGTGATGCTGACCGCCATCTTCTGTTAAGCACACAAGGGGAGCGTCGCCGAAATCCACTCTCGCAACAGTAAACAAATAAATGACCACGTTTAAGTGGTCGGCTCGGGGATTGCAACGAGGCAACCTAATGGCATCGCACTCATCATCCTGATAACGCTAGATGTGTGCGCCCCCAAGTACACAGAGATGCGAAAACACCTTGGGCCTGCAGTTCGGACGAAGTTTCTCACGGCCTGGGACTTTTATCAGCGCAAGAATCCAAATGCGCCGAGTGCATTAGCGCATCCCCTTCGGCCGAGAACACCTTTGCCAAAAGCAAGTTAATTCGCCTGCCTTTGTTAGGGCTACGTCGTGCGGTTCACAGCCTTATGCCTGCGCATTGCCCCAGTAGAGCTCGCAGGCCTTTAGGACGCCATTGAGTTGCGCCGTGTACCGCAAATCAGAACGATGCACGCAGATTGAAGGGCTCTGGAAAAGCGGGATGGAATAGCCCTGTTCGACTTGCCATCGGTCAAAAAGGCGAAAACCAGCGATACGGGCCTGATTGTCCGGTTCAGCCATTAATGGGTCGAGCCGAGGGGCGATATCGTCGCTTTTGAACAGGGCGAAACTCATCTGGGGGTGCATCAAAAAGCCAGAGTATGTGGCCGGATCCCCCGCTGAGGGGTTCCAGCCACGCAGTACCGGACCATCCAGGCGACCCTGGCTCTGGTAGGCCAGCAGCATACTCATCGACAACACCTTCAAGTCGACCTGTACACCAATTTGCTGCCACATGTATTGGATGGCCATTGCCATTTCCAAGTCGCTGGGCAGAACGCCTTTGGTGGTGTACAGATTGATTTTCAGAGGATGCTGCTGATCGTAGCCCGCGGTAGCGAGCAGGTCACGTGCCATTGACGGATCGTACGGAATCTTAAAGCCCTCGACATGGCCAGGCATATCAGGGCCGGCCGGCACCCAGATCGGCACGGCATAGCCCGCGAACAGGCCCTGAGAAATGGCCACTTTGTCGATGGCATGATGCAAGGCAAGACGTACCTCAATTCGTCTCAACGCCCCTTGATTGACCATCTGCAGCAAAACAATGGCCGTACTTGGGCTAATGGTTTGCGTCAGGCCCGGTAAACGTCCCAGGCGCTGGCTCTCGCTCACCGGAAGGTTCACTGTCAGCCCAGCGTTGCCCGCTTGCAGCATCGCCGCACGGGCGACCGGGTCGCGGCTGATCAGCACATTGAGACGTCGAATCGCCGGCGCGCCCTGCCAGTAGTCGCGGTTGGCTTCGAACAGGATACGAACGCCTTGCTCGTACTCCAGCAAGCGATAGGGACCAGAACCGATAGGCGCTGCAGCAAAACCAGCGCTGCCTACCCTCTGATAATACTGGCTGGGTACAAGGTACGACGGCACATCGGCGAGCATTGCCGGGGCGACGGCCATGGGGTAACTCAGCCGCATGATGGCCCGGTAGCGAGTGCGCAACTCGATATCTACCAGACCGCCCCAAATACCGGCAAGTAAGGATCCTGGCTCAAGGCGTGCACGTTCCAGCAACGAGAAACGCAAGTCTTCTGCGTCCAGCGGCTGACCATTGTGAAAGCGCACGCCCTCACGCAGTTGTACTTCCAACTGTCGGCAACTGGAGTCCAGCCAGCGATACTGGCTAATAACACTAGGGCCTGGGCTGAGGTCTCGACGCAGTGACAACGGTTGGTCAAATAAACACTTGATCAGGCCTGACTGCAGCGGGTTGACGCGCAGGGGGTCCCAACTGTTTATGTCCGTGGGATAGGCAATGCTCAACGGCATGCCCCCATCATCCGCAGCCGCAGCCAACCGTTGCATCGTGCCTAAAGCCATGCAGGCCAGGGTGTGACGCAACAATGTACGACGATCAAGCATGCTCTACCTCATAACGGGCCGCTTCCAGCAGTTGCCGGGTGACCGGATGCTTGGGAGCAGAGAAGACCTTTGCCGTGTCGCCAGACTCGACGATACGTCCCTGATCCATGACCATCACGCGGCCGCACAAGTAGCGCACCACGCCCAGGTCATGACTGATGAGCAACAGGGCAATCTTGTGCTCACGCCTGAGCGCCAACAACAAATTGAGAATCTGTGCCTGCACCGAGACGTCGAGCCCCGAGACAATTTCGTCGGCTATCAGCAGTTGAGGCAAATTACAGAGCGCCCGTCCTATATTCAGGCGCTGGCGTTGCCCTCCCGAGAGTTGCTCAGGTAGCCGTGAAAAGAGTTCCAGCGGCAAACCGACCGCCTTGGCCAACGTCTCGCCACGAGCCTTGCGTTCGGAGCGCAACACGGCCTGATGATCCAGTGACTGGGTCAACAGTTCGCTCACGGTACGGCGCGGGTTGAGCGTGGTGCTGGAATTCTGGAAAGTGAGCTGAACTGCTTGCCGGCGCCGTTCCCAAGAGGCCCGGTCAAGGCCAAGTGGTTCGCCATTGAGCCATAGGCGACCGGTGTCGGGAGCATGCAAGCCCATCAGGATACGCGCCAGGCTGGACTTGCCGCTGCCGCTGGGGCCGACCAAGCCGATGAACTCGCCGGGAGCGATGCTGAAATCAATCCCTTGCAATCTCGGCTCCAGATGCCGATTGGGCCATCGACCCACGCGATCATTTTGACTCAGGTTCTCCACGCGCAGGAAAGGTGGCGCGCCACCCAGCAGTCCCAGGGCGTAACGCGCATCCAAGTTTACCGGGCTGTCCGCTGCAACGCTGACCTGTTGACCACCGCAGCAGCGTAACCAACGGCCGTCTGCCTGTTGCTGCAGGGGTGGCGGATGGTGACAGGAGGATTCGACTTGGCCACAGCGCGGCGCAAAGCGGCAGCCTTTAAGGTTCGCGAGGCTTTCCATACTCGGCATCTGCCCTGAAAGGGGTTGCAATGGCTGCCAATCACCGGTCAGGGCTGGTCGAGCATTGAGCAGCGCGCGGGTATAGGGGTGGCCAGGAGCCAAAAGAATTTTTTCGGTATTCCCGTACTCGACCATGGTGCCCGCGTAGAGCACCAGCAACTGGTCACACAAGTGTGCCGCCAGGTCCAGGTCATGGGTGATGAAAAGCACTGAGGTCCGCCGGTCGCGCTGCAGATCACGCAACAGGCTGACAATCTTAAGCTGGGTAACAGGATCCAGCGCCGTGGTGGCTTCATCACAGACAATCAGGTCAGGCTGGCTCACGAAGACCATGGCGAGCAAAACGCGCTGGCACATGCCACCGGACAACTGGTGAGGAAACTGGCGCAACACGCGCTCGGGTTGCGCCAGTTGAACGCTGCGCAACGTATCCTGCCCCATGGCCGGCCAAGATCCCGGGGGTATGCCCAGTCGTTCGAAATGCTCATTGAGTTGCTGGCCTATGCTCAGCACCGGGTTCAATGCCTGCTGGGCATCCTGGGGCACGAAGCAGATGCGCTTGCCCAACAAGTCGCGATGGGCCGATGACGGGCCGGCCAACAAATCCTGTCCGGCGAAAATCAGGCTGCCGCGACTTACCCGAAAACCCTCTGGCAAGGCACGGCCCAGCACTTTGCTCAACAGACTCTTGCCTGCACCGGATTCACCTACGATGCCAAGAATACGACCCTGCTCCAGACTGAAATCAATGCCCTGCAGGATCTGAACATGCTCCGTATCGACGCTGAGCCCACGAATTTCGAGCACGTGCGGAGGTACAAACTGTGCATGGGCTGCCGTCATCTTTCAGATTCTCTAGGGGAGCGACGTGGTGAAGTAGTACGGGCGGCATAGCGTAGACCGGTCCCCAGCATGATACTGGCGAGTATTGCGCTGACCGTGGCAATGATGGGCGGCAATACCAGCCATGGGGCGCTGAACGCATAACCCAGCCCTTGGGCGATCATCGCCCCCCAGGAGGCCTCAGTCGGGCCGACTGACATGCCGACAAAGGCCAGAATACTTTCCGCAACGATTGCCGAACCCATCTGCAGTGAGCACAGCACGATCAGAGTCGGCAGAACTCCAGGCAGCAATTCACGACACAACACAGACAGCTGCGAAGCCCCGGCAATGCGCGCGGCCAATACGTAGGGTTGGTTTGCCAACTGCAGGGTATCGCTGCGTATCACCCGACAGAAACGCGTCCAGTCCACTAGGATGATTGCCAGTACGACGTTGCTCAGGCTTGGGCCGAGCGCGACAATCAACAGCATGGCCAGCACTACCGCCGGGAATGCCATCCAGACGTCCACCACAAACATTATTGTGCGTTCGATCGAACCCTTGAAATAACCGGCCAGCAAGCCAAGCGTAGTGCCGATCACGGCGCTGCCCAGTGCTGCCAGAAACGCTACCAGAACCACCACACGGCTGCCGAATAACAGCCGTGAAAACTGACAACGTCCCAGTACGTCGGTGCCCAAAGGGAAGTGCCAATTGCCCCCGGGTAACCACGCCAGGGGTTGTAATGTGTGGGTCAAATCCTGCATCTGTGGGGAGTGCGGGGCCAGAACGGGGGCAAACAGAGCCACCAACGTCAACATGAGCCAGTAGCCCGATGCCCATTTGACTCGCCAGCCGAGGGCGATGCGAACGCTCATAGCGGCCTCAGGCGAGGGTCGAGGTGAACCAGTGCCAACTCCACGCAGGTATTACTCAACAACACCGCCATGGTGTAGACCAGCGCCACACCCTGAATCATTGGCAAGTCCTGACTGGCAATGGCGTCGATCATCAGATTGCCCAGCCCCGGCAGGCCGAAGATGCTTTCTACCAGCAGTGTGCCACCGATCAATAACCCGCCTTGCACGCCCATCAGAGTGACCACTGGTAGCCATGCGTTGCGCAGGGCGTGATGGACCAGAAGACGCCGCTCCGAGAGTCCCCTGAGACGACCGTAGCGCACATATTCTTGATCGAAGGCCTGGTCCAGGCTTGAATAAAGCACCCTCATTAGTGGGGGCGCGATGCTCATCGCCAGTGCCGTTGCCGGAAGCAAGAGGTGCGCGAAGACACTGCCCAGAGCAGGGCCATCGCCCGCCAAAAGACAGTCGAACAGCAGAAGGCCCGTATGTTCAGGCACCTGGAGTTGAGGGTCGATCTGCCCGTAGAAAGGCAACATTTTCAGGGTGATGCCAAATACGAGGATCAGCACGATGCCCCAGAGGTATTCAGGGATAGCCAGCGCCAGGCCATTGAGCAGGTCGAGTGCTCCCCTCAGGGGCGTGTTTCGACTATAAAACGCCAGCACACCACTGGCCACGCCCAAGACAATGCCCAGCAGCAAGCTGCACCCGACCAACTGTAAGGTAACCGGCAGGGCATGCAGGATATGGCTGGATACGCTGTCGTCAAACTGAAGAGATTGTCCGAGGTCGCCGTGGCTGGCATTCCTGACCCACAACCAAAGCTGCACAACTATGGGCCTATCAAGGCCCAGCACCCGCCTCATTTGAGTGCTTTGTTCGTGTGTAGCATTAGGGGATAACAGCATGGCTGCCGGATCTAGCGGCAGCACCCGTAAGAGCATGAACACTAACGCCGCGACGGTGATCAGAATCACCGGCACCCTTGCCAGAGGGATAAAACTGCGAGTCAGCCCGTTGAAGGTGCCGCTATAAAGTGAAATCTGCATCTATGGTCTGCCCTTGACGCACCGCCATAACCCGTGCGGTCAGATGCGCCGATGAAGTCTCGTTTAACTTTCAGGTGGAAATCTGCAAGAAGCGCGCCGTTGGCAGAATCTCTGCATAGCGATCAGGGCGGCTAGATATACCAACACATGATCGCGAGCAACAGTGCAAAACGTGGTGCGGATTTGGACAAGTTTTCCGCGAAGGCTTTGCATAACATGACTAGCAAGGATGACAAAGCAGCACTTCATTGTGTATGCGGAACACGGAAGTCGGGTTGAACTTATTACTTTGCGGACTCCACCTGCCGTTGAAATTATTGGGACGCTTTATATAAAAGCGCCATAAAACGATCTTGGTGAAGAAAACATGAATTACTCCACTATTGCTGTAAAAGGTTCATTGGGTGCTGCTTGCATCTCCCTGTTGTGTACCGCCTTCGGCGCCCAGGCCGGCGACTTTGTAAATTATCAAAGCTTCGACACCAGCCTGTATGTTCAGGGCGGAAACAAGGTGGATCCACAAGACACCATCTCTCCTATCTTTGAGGCTTTTGGCGATTACAGTATTGGCGACATGTATGTGTACAGCATCTGGCAGAACGCCCTCAACCACAACTATCAGGGAACGGGCAGCACCTACTATTACAAACTTGTGCCGCGCCTGAGTATGTCCAAGATATTCAATACTGACCTGTCCTATGGAATCTTGAAGGACATCAGCTTCGCCCAGTGGATTGATCGCACTCAGGGCTACGATTACCAGTACATGCCGGGTATCGGTCTTGACTGGAATGTCTCTGGGTTCGCCTGGCTGCGCAGCATGTTCTACTTTGAACATAACGAACAACTAGGCTGGAATGACCGTCGCCTTCATATCGACTATGGCTACCCCTTCAGTACTAAATTGGGTGACTTCCGTATTGTCGGTACCTTCGACCAAACCTTTGGCGGAAGCGGACAGGCGAAAACAACCGACTTTAAACCCGAATTGCACTATGACTTGGGTAAAGCAATGGGCCAGAAGCCTGGGCACTTGTGGGCCGGCTTGATCGTGGAACCGATCAAGAACAAATACAAGATAGAGAGCACCCGCTATTACGATACCGACCAAGTCAGTTACGGGGCGTCGATCCGCTACAGCTTCTTCTAATTTCAACGGGGACCCGTTATTACCTGACTGCGCCCGGAGTTTATACCATGCCCAACACTTACAGTTCGTATTCCACATATTATCAATGGACAGTACTTTCGCTGTTCAGCCTGTTGTTCTTTCTTGTTTCCGCAGCGACCTTTACCTCCCTTGGCGTGGTATTGCCGAGCATGATCAAAGAGTTGAACTGGAGTTGGGCCGATGCCGGCCTGGGCTTCACTTTTCTCGGTTTAGCGTGCGGACTATCCAGTTACCTGCCAGCGATAATAATCCGTCGTGCGGGAGTACGCGTAACTCTGTTTCTGGGCACGCTTATCCTGACTGTTGGGTTTGCTTCTCTCTATAACGCTCACGGTATTACGGCCTACTTTGTTGGCACGACACTGCTGGGGATTGGCTTCAGTTTTGTCGCCACCGTGCCAGGCACCCACGTGCTGGGTCGCCTGTTCGAGAAGCAGTCGTTGGCTTTCGGCGTGTACTTCACCCTCGGTGGTCTGGGCGGTGTGGTGGGGCCTTGGATCTACTTTCTGGCGGTTAATGTCTGGGGCAGCTGGCGCATGCACTGGGGCCTGTGTGGTGTCCTGCTGGCAGTGGCCGGAGTACTTACCTGCCTGGTACTGCGTGAAGGTGAGCGCGAGCAGGCGCATGCCGCCCAAGTTGCCAAGCACAGTAAGTCTCAAGGTAAAGCCGGCATTTATCGTACCGACGATCAGTGGACCGCTTCTCAGGCACTACGCACCTGGCAGTTCTATGTCATCGCTGCTGCGTACACCTCCTTTCTGCTGTGTGGCATCACGGTCAACAGTTTTGCGGTGGCGCACATTACTGATCGCGGTTTCAGCCCTGAAATGGCCGCTGGGCTGCTCAGCGCCCAAGCTTTTCTGAACGCCCTGTCGCGCGTTGTTGGCGGTGCCATCGGTGAAATTTTCGAGCCCAAAAAACTTCTCGCAGGCAGCCTGGCGCTGCTGATCGCCGGCGTTCTGGCCCTGAGCCTGGGTACTTCCTGGTCGAGCCTTCTGGTGTTCTGCGGCGGAATCGGTATTGGCTACGGCATGACGTTCCTGGCCACCAGCGTGATGTTGTCCAACTACTTCGGCCGTGGCCCTTACCTTGAGCTGTTCTCCGTCATGAACCTGATCTCGACGCTGGCCTGCTTTTCGCCGCTGCTGGCGGGCGCGATCAAGGACAGTACCGGGAGCTTCACCACTGCGTTCTTGAGCATTGTCATCGTGCCGGTGCTGGTGTTGCTGGCAATCCTGGCGATGCGCCCACCGAAGCTTGTCCAGGCTGACGCCGCTGCAGTCGTGAACTGAACATTTTCTTGCACCAAACGTAATGGGTAAAAGTATGAGTCAAACAACTAAAGAATTCGGGGTGTTCCTGCCCATCGCCAACGGCGGCTGGATCATATCCACCACCACTCCGACGCTGGATGCCTCTTACCGGCAGAACCGCGAGGCAGCGGTACTGGCCGATGCTTTAGGCCTGGACTTCATCATGTCCATGGCAAAGTGGAGAGGCTTTGGTGGCGACACGGACCATTGGGGTACGTCGCTGGAGTCGGTGACCATGATGGCAGCGATCGCAGAGGCCACCAGCCATGCGCGCATCATTGCCACCCTGCATGCCGGCCTCCACAACCCTGCTGTCACCGCAAAAATGATTGCCACCCTGGATCAGATCAGTGGCGGACGAGCAGGCCTGAATATCGTCTCTGGCTCGTTCAAGGGTGAGTTCACGCAAATGGGGGAATGGGACGCTTCCCTGTCCCATGACCAACGCTACGCGATGACCGAAGAGTGGACGCGCATGATCAAGCGTCTGTGGAGCGAGCCTCGGGTTACCGAAAAAGGCGAATTCTTCAACCTGGACGATTGTATCTCCGAACCCAAGCCGGTCTGTACACCACGACCTTACTTGGTCTGTGCCGGACAATCGGACCGGGGGCTAGGCTTCAGCGTTCGCCATACAGACGCCTGTTTCATCGGCGGCAAGGACGATGCTGAAACGCGGGAAATCAGCCTTCGAGCCAAGAGCATGGCGGCAAACCAAGGCACCACGATCAAGACATTCTGCATGTCTACAATCATCTGTGCTCCTACTGACGAAGAAGCTCATGCCCTGGCAGACCACTACCGCAGCGGCCTGGATGTGGGCGCGGTACGGGGCATGCTGAACAGTTTCGGAATCGACACCGAAGGCAAGGGCAACGCCATGGTGGAGCGCGCCAGCAATGCGTTCATGACCCACACCGCTATCGGCAGCCCCGACACGTGTCGACGCTTGTTGTCGCAGTTGCTGCGTGAATGCGAACTAGATGGCGTGATGTTGATTTTCCCGGACTATGCCAGTGGCTTGAAAGTGTTTGGTGAACAAATCCTGCCACAGCTGCGGGCGGAGTTTTCATGAGTCAGATGGCCTTGCATGACTGGTTGGCTGCCGAACGCACGGCGCTGTGCGTCATCGATGCGCAAGTCGACTTTATCTCTCCTCAGGGATGCCTGGGTCTATTGGGAGTGGATGTAGTTCCTCTGGAGCAGCCGTTGGCTCAGGTCCAGGCGCTGTTGGCCAAGGCCCGATCAAGCGCAGTACCCGTTTACTTTGTCGGTCTGCGCCAGCCAACTGAGGGTTGCCCGGCCAGTTGGCAGCTGTGGATGGAACGCACGAACCGAGCGTTGGAAATCAGCAATGGCTTGTGCCGCGAAGGCAGTCCTGGAGCTGAGTTTTATGGGGTCCAGCCCCTTGCAGGTGAGCCGGTGATCTGGAAACAGCGCTATAGCTCTTTTTATGGCACCGACCTGGCTACGCAACTACGCAACGCCGGAATCGACACGCTGGTAGTTTGCGGCTTCACCACCGAGTGCTGTGTGGACTCAACCGTGCGCGATGCGTTTCACCAGGACTTTTCGGTATTCATCGCCGGCGATGCCTGCGGTGCCTACGACCTCGAACAGCACCGGCATAGCCTGAATGTCTTGACCGAGAGCTTTGCGATCCGCCTGGACACAGATGCAATCATCAATGCCTGGAGTACTCCACATGGATAAGCCCGACGTTATTCCACCTGCGCTGGTGCGCACTGCCTGCCCGGCGCCTTATCACGTGACGGATCAGGAGTCGGCTGCGATCAAGGCGGCAATCGACAAGGAAGAGCTGACTCAGCTGGCGCTGACTCTGGGCAACATTCCCAGCCGCTCCGGCCAAGAGCTTCAAGCCGCCGAGTTCGTTCGTGGCTGGATGCAGAAAGAGGGGCTAGCACCTCGTGCCGTGGGCATTACTGCGCAACGACCTAACATCATTGGCGAATATGGTGGTCGCGGCGTGGGTGCCAACCTGCTGTTCACCGCGCATCTAGATACTGAAAGTCCAACATTTAACCCTGATCTGGACAAATACAAGTACCGCGAAAACACCGTACAGCGGCCTGACTGGACGCGTTGCTGGCTGGAGAACAATCGCCTGCACGGCTATCCCATCAGTAACGACCGCGGGCCAATGAGCTGCTTTTTGATCGCTGCCAAGGCATTACGCAAAGCCGGTATCGAACTGGCGGGGCGGCTTTACCTGACCGCCTGCCCCGGGGAAATAGGCCCTGAACCGATCGAGGAACATCGCGGGCTGGATAACCTGGGCAAGGACATTGGTGCCCACTACCTGTTTCATCATGGCGGTGTTGCAGCCGACTACGCGATTGCGGCAGAAGGTACTGACTTTGGCGTGACATGGCAGGGATGCGGCTATGCGCTTCTGCGCATCGACCTACTGGGGGAAGGGGCCTTTACACCGATCCTGGAGCATCCCGAAGATCTGCAACAACATCCCAACCCAATCTATCGCAGCGGCAAGCTGATCGAAGGGTTACACCGTTGGGGTATTGGCTATGAACTCAGACATCGATACGAATCAGCCGGCGGAATCTCAGTGCCCAAGGTGCAAATAGATTCGGTCCGCGCTGGAATGCCTCATACCTTTGGTGCCGGTAGCGAGGTTTTCTCTCTCTATCTGGAATTGGGGTTGACGCCCAAACAAACGCTGGCGCCTGTCATGCGCGAGCTGGAAGCGCTGCTGCGAGCGATGCACATCGGTGAATTCGCTGTGCAACCGATGGTCGTCAGACATGGCTTCGAGGCTGATCAACAGGTTGTCGAGCCACTGGTGGCGGCTATCCAGAGAGCAACACAGAGGGTTCTTGAACAACCATTGCAATTGGCTCACCCGGTGTATTCGAGCATGTGGCGTGACCACAACGTGTTCAATATGCAGCGTATTCCGGCCGTGACATGCGGTATGCCCCGGTTCTTGCCAACCCCGGAAGACCTTCTGCAAAGCGCCCAAATTTACGCACTGACGGCTTTGGCCGTGTGCGGTCGAGCCTGAGGGAAGTGACATGAGCCAATCTACCCTGGTCCACATCGGTGACAACATTACTGATGATGAGCAAGCGGAGCTTTTCTTGTGGAAACGCAGTATGGGGCAATTTGTCTCGGGTGTGACGGTCATCACCACGGCCGATCCCAAGGGCAACCCCTTGGGTACCACCGTCAGCGCCTTCAGTAGTGTGTCGTTGCGCCCACGCCTGCTGCTGGTGTGCCTGGACCAAAACAGCCGCACGCTCGCAGCCATCCGCCAGCATGGAAGCTTTGCAGTCAACGTACTGACTGCCGACGCCGCCGAGCTGGCGTATGTCTTCGCCCGTAAGGGAGATCAGCAATTTGTCGGCATCCCGCACAATTGGGGAGCCTTGGGTTGCCCCCTATTGGAACAGGTTTGTACCCGCATCGAATGTCACATTGATGCCATCCACGAGGGTGGTGATCACTGCATCCTGGTCGGTCGTCCAGAGGGAGTGCAGGTGATGGACGAGGCGGCCCCGCTGGTCTATCACGGCGGCCAGTTCATTTTGTGAGGCGCAGATGCGCGTCCGGGCTAGTTGCTAGCCTGGACGTCCAGCTGCCTGGCGCGGTAGGCCCTGGGCGAAACCCCATACTCAGCGCTGAAAACCCGGCTGAAGTAAGCCTGGTCATTGAAGCCCCAGCGAAAACAGATCTCCGATAACGACAGTCCTCCGTTCAGTTGACTTGCCATGTCACGCTTACAACGCTCCAGACGCTGGCGTCTGAGGTACTGGTTAAACCCAAGCCCCGCTTCTTTGAAGATCTTCTGGATATAGCGTTCCGAGGTGTGACATTTCTCGGCAATCTTGCCCAAACTCAATTGTGAGTCGCCAAGGCGCAGTTCGATGCAATGGCAAATTTGTTGGAAGTGTTTGGCGTGCGCCGGATCCTTGAAGGTATTGATAGCGTTGCGTTCGGACAGAGCCTGAATCAGCAGCTCGGTGAGTGCCGTTTCCACGGGGTGGAAGGTGCTGGAATCCAGCGCTTCAAGCTCCTCGGCAACAGACACCAGCAGTTTAGCTAAAAGGCGGCTGGTCGCCGACTCACCCGAAAGTGTGCCGTGGCTGATGGAAAGAGGGTTAAGCAAGCGCCTGTAGAAAAGCGCATGGGGCAGCTCCAGCGTCAGCAGGCAAAAATCGTCGTTTAACTCAAGAGCGACTGTGTCCCCCCCAGTGGCGCCATACAGAATTGTTCCAGCGGCAAGCTCAGTACGTTGCTCGTCGATATGCAGGTAGGCTTCGCCTTTGATGACAACCGATAACCAAAGGCTTTCAGTCTGCAGCGGATAGTCTCCGATCAGCAGCTGAGCGCTACCGGACAGGGTAACGAACTCGATGCCCTGCGGAGAGATGCAGTAGCTGACATACCCCTTCAAATGCTCGGTGTCGTAATCGTAGACAGTACTCAGATAGACATGCTGCAAGGCTTGACGCCAAGCATCAGCACGTCGATCCTGGGAGTGATGTTCCGTATTTACTGACCAATTATTCATAGCATCCCCTTCGGATTTGGGCGCTAATTCTAGCCCTGCGTTAGTCATGCACTAATCAGGCCAGTATCCGCGGATACGTGAACTGATAAAGCCTCATCGGTGCAAACGGTGCAATTGCAGTCCTCGGCTGCCCATTTGCCAACCACTTGTCGTAGTCCTGCGTAAATTGCACATCGTTCCAGCGGATACCCAATTGGTGATGCCCCGCCGATGACACTACTACCCTTGCTCGACCTTTGAGCGCAGGCATAGCAAATTCACGAGGTCTTAGTGCCCCAGATGATTAGTGGTGAACTGTGCCTCTCAACTGCGCCAGTCGTAACCGAGGCCTATGCGCCCAGTAAACCCACCTTTCCAGGTACCTCCGATGACCCACTGATTTCCTGCGCCAAGGAACTAACGCTGACGAGTAAAAGAATGGATGCTGCAAGGGCGAAAAAAACTTTTTGTTCATGACTGTCGCTGACCTGGAAGAATAAAAAGTTTTTTAATCCACAGATCAGCATTGTTGCGAGCACCACAGTTTTATAATTTTCAAGAAGAAACCGTACCACGTCAACACGCTTTTTGCTCTGCCGTATGTGATAAAGGCATTCTAAAGATTAATACTGAAGAGGCTGTTCAGGCTTTGTTAAGATCTGATCAATAACGCGAAAAATACATTCAACGAGAGGAGTAACAGTTCAGGGCAGGAGGCTTTAACGGCAAAAACACCTTTAGGGTCAAACCGCCTTCGGGCCTGTACAGAGCCAGAATTTTCCCGCCGTGAGCTTCACAAATCGCCTGTACGATCGAAAGCCCAAGCCCTACGCCATCTGTCATCCGCACGCGCGATTGTTCGGCACGCCAAAATCGGGTGAACATGTGCGCAGATCGTTTTCATCGATAGCCTGCCCCTTATCCAGAAACTCCACGCACACCATGCCGCTCTCACCATAGGTAGCCACAGCAAGCTCCCTGCCTTCGAGTGCATACTTGATTGCGTTTTCGATCAGAATATTGACCAACTACCACAGGCGCAACCGATCACCTTCAATGAATTCGGTAAATTCCAGCGCCGTGATTACATTCATTTCATTTTTTAAACGGGAGTGAGAACCAGGCCAGACGCTCCTTAATCAGTCGGTGCAATGAAAGCGGCTTACGTGAATTTTAAATTCGCCAGCGCATAACAGGGAGCGTAAGTGAAAATAACCCACCAACGTATTCAGGCTCTGTAGCTGGTCTGATACCAACCGCACTGTTCCACTGACTGCGGAAACATGTCATCCAGCATGCCTTGGACTCTACTCTGGGCGGCATTGAACGGTGCTCTCAATTCGCGGGCCAAATTGGAACCGGACTCTTTGACTTCCTTTTCATAGAGGGAAAAAATTTCAACCATGCGGTTAAATTTCTCACTCAGCGCTTGCGTTTCTGATGCGTGTTGCATCTATGCCATGGTGTGTTGCGACTATCAAGGTGGAGTATCGAACGGATCAAGCCCCTGTAGCGTAGGAGGACACACAGTGTCGGAAGCGGCACAGGCCATGTCGTACGTAGTAGGCCAATGCATGCCAGGAACATTAAGTGGGCGTCGCGGGTCCAGTAGGTGATAGAAGTTCGGTGTTCATGTTAGGCCACTCCGCAAAGCCATCAAACGCTTGGGAATTCTGTGGAAAAAACTACATAGCCGACGGCTGGATTTCGCGCACTTCGTCGAGGCTCGGACTCATCCGAAACCGACCATCGCACCCGCCCTTTGAAACCGCGACCGAGTACTGCCCTGACTTGAACTGCGGGAAACGTTTGCATGTAAGCTGTCCTTTCTTGATGGGGTAATTCGATAAATAGACATCGGCGGTGGCATGAATGTGAACGACTCTGGGGTGCGTCATGATCGAGCAGCGTTACACATTTATTAACACTTACCGTAAAGTGCCTCGCACTCCCATGTGGCAGGCCTTTCAACGAAGTTGGTGGGTAAGTCAGACCGGGTTTTCTCCTCGTAGCGCACGCAACCGCTTGACCTTAAAGCTTAGTTTAAGGTTAGCGTCGGTAGCATCAGCCCTGTTAGGTGCTAACACAAGTAAGTCATAGATAGTGGAGAAACGGAAAGCATGGAACTCAGAAGCATTGCGCTCGCAACAGGACTATTTCTGAACGTTATTGTAATCCCCGCCTGGGCTCAGCCCCCGGAGACCCAGCATCCCGGTAACGTGGTCATCAATATCGCCGGCCACAAAGTACCTGTCGTTGCGGGGGGACTGTATGATCGCTATCGCTCTAACCCGCCGCTCTCGGTCATCGCGGCCGAAGCTCCTAGCATTGATCTGAGTTGGTTCAAGGGACTCGATAAGAAGAAAGTCGACATGGGCTTCGAATCCTATTCTCCTAACTTCTTCTACCAAAACAGCCGGGTGACAGCTATATACACTGCTGATCTGGATAGGCTGCGCGAACTCATACCTGCCGAAATGCAAAATCATATCCAACCCATTCAAATATGGCCAGGCAGGGGGGTGGTCGCCTTGACTGCCTTCTCGTACAACTACTGCGATAACGACTCATACCACGAGGTTGCGCTTGCGATCGCCACGAACAAGCCCGGCAGATCGAACCTCGGCCCCATCAGCCTGATCAGCCAGTCCATGTCGGATGACCTTTGGGGATATGTAGTCAAGCTTCCGGTCAACACAGAGATAGCCCGAGTTAGGGGCGTCGTTGGTTACAACCTACCAAAGTGGCTGACAGGTATCAACCGTCGGGAAAGCGACAGTACAGTCACTTATGAAATCATAGACAGCGAGACCGGCAAGCTCGACATCACCCTTGAAACCAAGAAACTCGAGGACCTTTCAGACAAAGTTAATATGGTGACGAGCAACTTCACCAATGCCGACAAGAATGGTCAACTACAGTACGGCTACGCCGTCTCCCGCCTGTTGAGTCACGCCTCCAACTCGGACGCTGATTCCGTGAAGCTGACGTTGAACGGCGGTAGCCTGTCCAAGTACATCGAATCGCTGAAGCTAGGCAAGATGATGAAGTACGAGTACGTGCCGGACTTCCAGAGTGCGCTGTATGCCCCTGCGCCGCTTGCGTCCATGTCGGCTAGCGATTGAGCCGAACATTAGCTTAGGTCAGATCCTGTTGGCATGATTCACTTTATACAAGCGCCGCGTCTGCTTGCAACGCGATGCCCATTCTGCCCGGCGAAACGTCTGCTGCCTTAGACCCGATCTTCACCAATGCGCAAAGTGATTAGTTAGATAGTCTGCAGTAGTGAACTGAGGCTATTCATCTTGAACTTCCTGAGAAAACCGCAGTGAGCATGGCGACAACATACTAATCCTAGCAGGAGCTTCTTTCACTACTTAAAAAACTTTATGCATTGTTGTCACGCATTCGCACTGAGCCCCATCTTATGGAAAATATCAAGGCCCCACCTGATTAGCCAAAGGATCGATTATCGCCATTTTTTTTGATTTCACCCATCAAGTGCTGGACAGCGCTGACCCCATCGAGGGCGGTACGGTACTCATAGATAGTAAGGCAGTCAGTATCAGATAAAGCGTGGGCAATTAGACACCCGAACTGGTGTTCGTTGGCTTGCTACAAAGCGGCAATCAGGTAGTAGTAAGAATAAGCTTGACTCAATTATATGCACATTACTACACTTGACCCGTATGCCTAACGCAAAGAGGCACTGCCCGACTTTCTACACAGCCCTCGAGGAAATTACCGGCCTGCTGCCATTTGGCTGCAGGTCATGGATATACTCTTCTTAACTAAATGCAATTCGACTCGGCCAGAATCTGTTCAAGCCCCTGACGATAGGTAGTCACGTCAAACTCAGGAAAACGCTCCTTGAACTTCGAAGAGTCGAATAGGTTATCGTACTCGTATCGTGGCAATAGTTCCTGAAGCTCCCTCACCTGCTTGGAGACAAGGCCAGCCATCGTTAATGTGAGCTTGCCGAGGACTCGGTAAGATTGGGGTCTGCCAAAAATTTCGGTTGCCAGAGTTACAAACTGCCTGTAGGTCAGACGGTTGTCGTCGCATGGAAGGTGCCAGGTTTGCCCATATGTGCTTGCTGCGTTTCCCAAGGCTGCCAACGCGCGGCTCGCGTCTGGAGTCCATATGAGCGTGCGCTTCGTATCGTCTCGTACGGGCACACGAGGTATCTTGCCAGCTTTCAAATTGTCGATGACCAACCTATTGGTGACGCTCTGCGTTTTGCTGGGGCCATAGAACTCGGGTGCCCGGCCAATCACGACGGGAATATCACCTCGCTCCATCTCCTGTAGCACCAAGTATGCCATTGCGGCACGTACCTTGCATTTGCGACCGACTGGCTCGAAGGGTGCGCCCTCGGTCAGCACGCGATTATTTTGCGGATACATGTAGGTGTTGTCGAAATAGACAAATCTGGCGTTAGCTGCGCGAGTCGCATTTAGGGAGTTTTGCAGCATTAATAAGAACTGCGTTTCCCACATCTCTGTATCCGGCGGTAAACCTACGGTGAAGTAAACGATGCTGCTGCCCTTGACTGCATTAGCTGCCTGACCGGCATCCAGCAAATCCGCCGGTACCAGAGTGTCGGATTCGTTCACCTTGAGCGGGTTCCGGCTCACAAGACGTATGTCATCCGTAAAGATCCGGTGTAGTTCTCGCGCCAGTTCAACGGCGATCTGGCCGGTAGCTCCGAGGATAGTTTGCATGTTGCGTCCTTAGATCATTGAGAAAGAAAGATAGAACGTAGCCACGGCGCGGAGTGGGATACGTGTGATGCACGCCAGCAGGTAGGCCGGCACCGGTCGCTGGAGAGACGCTTTGAGCGATCATGATCTCGACTTCAAAGTCATTGGCCCACGATACCCTTAAATCTAAAGTCCACTTTAATGTCAAGAACTCATTGACAAGCTAGATAACGCTGGCCACGCCAAGCCCTTGTTTCGAGGTCATATTGAGTCAGGCCATTAGCCCACGATTCTGGACAATGCCACTGCGGATCTTATCGAACATCGCGCGACATAGGCGCGCGTCAGTAAGCGGGCGAACACCTACCCGATCCCAGCCATAAGGACGATGGTATCCACTTAAAAATGATCTGCCCCCCAAATGCTGGACATCAATATAAGAGGGGATGAAAAAATACACAGAGCAGCCGAAGCTCGCGGCAGTACACACCGCCAAATACAGCCCGCCTTCATACCCGCGGATGTAGGCGATGTCCGTGCCCCAAACTTTACTCGGTTCCAAGACATCAAACTGACGCTTCAGTAAACTGGATGAGGCGACTCCTAATTGCCCTCGGTTTAAGGCATTGAGGCGCCTAAGAAACCCGGGGCGATTCACTTCTCCCTTAACATCGGGACGACAGGTTCTCACGTTCCTTACTGAAGCCTGGTACAGAGTCACGCCGCCTTCATGCCGGGCGCCGGTCGAGCAGTCGGCAGGCATCCCTCGACCTTCATCCCGGGCCAACCACCAAAGCCCGGTTTCGACACCATCTGAATACGTTTCGACACCACATCGACGGTTCATTTTCATTCGTCTCTCTGTACCGCACCTGACGCGGTCAATGCCGCGCCTTTTCCTCAACGCTCACCACCAAGGCTCTTTACCCCAGCAGCTTGAGGTGGTTTGGAGCCTGCTCCTGCAAACCGACTCCGAGGGGCCCACCCTCATCTTCAATAAAGCACCACAACTCTCCGTTCAGCTATGGAGGTTGTGTTCGTGACACACGGTGGTCAGCAAACTTGGCAATCATGACGTGAGCAAGTAACCCGGCGTTGGGATGCCCTTGTCGATGACCTGCGCCGGAACCCGTGCCTGGATCAGCGTTTCGCAGTCATCGCAAACCCACTTGCCACGCACATGGCGCTCAACGGTAAACTCGCCCGGAGTGTAGCCCAGCTTTTCACTGACATCTTCACCTATGCGTTTCAGTGCGCAGCCGCATGGGCAGTGCGTATTGTCCGGTTCGCGATGTATCAGTGTGCGTGGAAACTCAGCCGGAATGCAGTGCGTTTAGGTTTTTGCTTTGTCTCGTTTGCAATGCCTGAAGCTCAGTCTCAATCGCCGCGATATCGGTATCGAGCAGATCATCGAGCAGACTGCCTTGGTCGGGGCTCAGTTGCTCCCTGCGCTTGGCGAACTTGTGTCGCTTGAGGATGGCGATTTCATGAGCCAGTTGCTCGTTGACCGTTTCGAGGCGTTGGATTTTCTGGCTCATGGAGTCGACCTTGGACATCAACTGCGCTGCCAGCGTGCGCAGTTGTTCGGGGGCATTCGGTCGAGATCGGGCAAGGAAGTCATGGGGTGGATTTTACCAAAACAGCCCGACCGCTACAGCTAAAAGGCGACACTTAAAGCACTGTAATTGCGCCACCCGCACCGACTCGCTGCCAAGGCAATCCAAGTATCAGCGCCTGAAATTGTTCGGGGTCAAGTTCGACTTCCATCCCACGATGGATGCCTGGCCAATGAAACTTACCTTGGTTCAAGCGCCGCGCCGCCAGCCAGATACCGACACCGTCGTGCACTAGGACTTTCATCCGGTTGGCCCGGCGGTTGGCAAAGAGGTAAGCGCAGTGCGGCTTCGCCACACCGAACACCGCGACCACTCTGGCCAACGCGGTCTCAGTGCCGGCGCGCATGTCCATGGGCTCGGTGGCGAGCCAGATAGCATCGACACGAATCATTGGAAAAGACCACGCACGAAACGAGCGCAGCCCTCTGGATCGGTGATCGTCCAGCTCATTCTGAGCGTTTGCGGGCCGAGGGGAATTTCGATGCTGGCCATGCTCTGCGGGGAAGACACTGGCGCGGCTTCCATATTCAATGGAACGAATGCCGGTAAAGAGACTGGTTTCCCGTCACGGTAAAGCGGTATCCATTTGCGAACCAGGTTGGCGTTGATGCCATGGCGCAGGGCAACGCTGGCAATCGAGACGTCAGGTTGTAGGCATTCCTGGACGATTTGAGACTTGAAGAGCTTGGGATAAGTGGTGCACTGGCGCATGGTGATCCTGACAATAAGGGCGATGGTGTCCACGTATTTTGATGGACACCATCGTCCTTAATGCTGGGGTTTTGAAGGTGTATTCGCCGGCCGTTTACATAGGCTCAGATCGAATAACGAGTTATTTACGACTAAGACAGGTCTAATCGTACTGAAACCGAGAAGGGGTCGATGCATACTCTTGCTGAAACGATGAAACAGGTCGTAATTGACGCCGTGGTCATGAAGGACCTCGACCCGCAGGTCTATCGTCTAATGGAGACGGTGTTCTCAGACCTGCTGCTTCGTGCAGCCATGAGCCAGTGCTGCGCCTTTGCCAGCTACGTTAAGGCCTTCGGTTATCAAGATACAAATTCCATAAATACCTTACTCAATCGGAATGATCGTTTCGCGCCCTTTCTAGAGCCTTTCATAGACAGCGGCGGAAACGAAGCGCTGATCAACCAGGCCGCCCCCCAAGTCCCAGAGGCCTTCAATAAACTGGCAGGAGCCTTGCCCGTCGGTGATGATTACCCGGCGAGGACTTTGTTGACCGTAAAGATAGTTAAATGGGATGACCTCACTGAGTAAAAATCCGAGTGAATCAGCCACAGCATTTTCGGTTTGCCGGTTTGCGATGTAGAGACGTTTCAGGGGAGGTCTATTCATCAAGATATGGAGGTCTATCCGCAGATGTCAGGTTATATTTTCAATCCGCAACCCAAAACCTTCTATCGTCCCATCGACGCGGCGTTGCGTTGATGCAATCTCATCCGTTACGAAGCACAGATAGTGCAAGCGGCTTGGTCCGCCCCCGAAAACCTTGCCGCACTGTTCCCTCAATGGCCAGCTCTTCACGCGACTACCGAAAAAATCTACGACGCAATACGCCATGGAGAATTGCCCTATGGCTGTCTCGGTATTTCGGTTTTCAGGGGAAGTTACGTGGAGCCCTTTCAACTGGCAATACGCCACTCTGATTTGCGCCATTGGATGCAGGTTTACTATCCCGATCAGAAGCCCGGCTTTCTGTTTGAATCCGACGGAGACGCTCATGAAAAAGTCAGTTTCGGGACCTTTCTTGCGCTACAAGCGGACCGGGATACCCTCCTGCGAGAGGTGAGCACGCTACAGCACCACCTCCAAGATATTTTGGTAGACCTCCGGGCAATCGGACTTGAACGAGATGACCTCAAAGCAATGGTCAAAACGCACGGACAGCTCAGCGATCGTAGCGAACTCACCTATCAGAATATCATCGGTGCTTTGCTCAACCTCTTTCTGGACCAATCACCTGCTGGTAAGCCTCTCTCCGTATTCAAGAATCAAGCAGCAATTGTAGATGCGATTACCGCACGCCATACAGATACCCCTGGTCTCAGCAAACGAACGCTGGATGAAAAGTTCGCCGCGGCGAATCGCAGCCTCAAAAAAAACCAATAGACAGAGTCATTGCACTGCAATCCCAACGATTGCAGTGCAATGACTCTCCCCCCACTTCTACTATTCAATTCAGGCCACTTCCCACCAAGTGCCAATCGGCGCCAGGAGTGACCAGCATGTCCAGCCAATCCTCACCCATCGTTGAAGCACCTCAACTGCAGGTCGAACGTCACATCATGCGGCGTGACGAGGTGGAGCGTAAAACCGGCTTCAAGCGTGCGCACATTTACAACCTGATGAAGGAAGGGAAATTTCCTCAGGCTAAACGCATTGGATTGCGCGCTGTGGGCTGGGACTCGCTGGAAATCGAGCGGTGGGTCAGCGAGCGCTTGGCGCAGCAGGCCTGATGCCATGCGTGTGGTATCGGTGGTATCCACCAAAGGTGGGGTTGGCAAAACCACAATAGCTGCCAACCTCGGTGGTCTGCTGGCAGATGCTGGCCAACGCGTTCTGCTGCTCGATCTGGATAATCAACCCACCCTCTCCAGCTATTACGCCTTGAGCCAGAAGGCTAATGCAGGTGCGTATGAAATCATCGCCCTCAACCTAACAACTCCTGCCCAGATTATTTCCAGGACAGTGATTGCAGGGCTCGATCTGATCCTCTCCAACGACGATCAAGGCCGACTGAGCAACTTGCTGCTGCATGCACCTGACGGACGTTTACGACTGCGCAATCTGCTCGACAACTTCCGTCTCAACTATGACCTGCTTTTGA
Organism: Pseudomonas sp. ADAK13; assembly: GCF_012935715.1. NCBI lineage: Bacteria > Pseudomonadati > Pseudomonadota > Gammaproteobacteria > Pseudomonadales > Pseudomonadaceae > Pseudomonas > Pseudomonas sp. ADAK13. The sequence goes on along the minus strand of NZ_CP052860.1, from coordinate 4,879,144 downwards.
TCGACACTCAGGGCACACGCAGCGTGTTGCTGGAGATGGCCATCCTGGCCTCCGATCTCGCCCTATCTCCCATAACCCCGGAAATGCTCGCCGCCCGCGAACTGCGCCGCGGTACCGTGAAGCTAATGAGCGAACTCGAGCCGTTCCGTCATCTGGGCATTCCACTGCCCTCCTTCCGATTGCTACTGAACCAGGTGAATACCATTCGAGTGGATACACGGATGATCATCCGTGGTCTGCGTGAGACCTTCGCTGAGGCTACCAACATCTCGGTTTTAGACACTGTGGTTCCAGACCGAGTGGCATATCTCAATGCCGCCTCCCTAGGCCTACCGGTCCACCGAATCGAGACGCGCCAGTCACGTGAACGACGCTCGCCATCAGCGCTGGAAACCATGCAAGCGCTGGCCATCGAGTTGTTTCCGGAATGGCGCGAGGCGATCTCTAAGGTGGGCAAGTGCCCGAACGCTCGATGAAATGAGGCACCAAGCCGGCATCTCTCGAAACCATTTTTATCGACCTTGAGGCCAACGGCGTTTGGCAAGGAGTTATTTAATGTTGGATCAGCTTCCCATCACCGTTCCACCCTCCATTCGATCACATCATCCACCTTGCGAAGAATACTGCACCGTGGTCTTTCGCCTCCAGGGTGGGCGCTCGGCCATGGGTCGGTTCCTCGCAGAACTTTCCCAACATTTCGAAGGTTCAGGGACTGCCGAGATCGTCAAGTTCGAGGTCGGTGACCATTTGCGCAACAGAACTTAACTGAGGCAATTCAAATGAAGAAGCTCAGTCAGGAGGAGATCACCGGCAAGCTGCACCAGGACCATTTCCCTCGAGGGCCAGAACTGGAGCGGCTGTCCGATCCACTTACTGACACGCCGATGCTGGTCACGCTGGAGCAGTTGCGGCCCTACGAACATAACCCGCGCTTCATCCGTAATCCGCTATATGACGATATCAAGGCTTCGATCCGTGAACGCGGGCTGGATCAACCGCCACCGATTACCCGCCGCCCGGGTGAAACCTATTTCATCATCCGCAACGGCGGTAATACGCGTTTGGCAATTCTCGGCGAGCTGTGGCAGGAAACCCGCGACGAGCGCTTCTTTCGCATTCATTGCCTGTTCCGACCTTGGAGCAATGAAATCACTGCCCTGCTAGGCCATCTGGCCGAAAGCGATCTGCACGGTCAACTCACCTTCATCGAACGGGCTCTGGCGGTGGCCAAACTCAAAACCATGCTCGAAGCAGAGGGAGCGGTGCTCTCGCAACGTGAACTGGCACGACGTCTTGCCGCTGGGGGTTACCCTATTTCACAGTCGCACATCAGCCGGATGCTCGACACCCTCGAACACTTATTGCCCGCCATTCCACACACCCTGTATGCCGGTTTGGGCAAGCCCCAGATCGAACGCCTGATCGCTCTACGTAGTCAGGCAGAGCGAACCTGGAACCGTTATCCAACAGCCACCATTACGTTCGCCGAATTTTGGCTCGAGACTCTGGTCTACGTCGATGCCGACCCCGAGTCCTTCGATCTTGAGCAGCTCCAAGATGAACTGCTCGAGCGCATGAGCCGTTTGCTCGGACAGTCCTACCGCATGTTGGCCCTGGAGCTGAGCGACACCCAGCGAGTCATCTCAACGCCGGGCATCGTCGTGACCACACCCTCAGAGAACAACCGTCTGCCGGGCGTTGATGAAGCCGCGGCAGGACCCCTCTCCTACGAGTCCCACACTCAATCAGCCGAGACCAGAACCCAGACCGAAACCGCTCGAGAGGAGCTGCTCGCACCGCCTGAGACCAATGCCCTATCAGTGCCCAGCCCGCTCTCACGTGTTCAACAGATTCGCGAACAGATCGATCGCGAGACCAACACCAAAGCAACATCTATCATCGAAGCCTTCACGACCGATGACATCTGGATCATCGCGCCAACACTGGATAGCCCCGAGCAACTGCGTTTAGCCGTTGCCCAGCTGGCTCGTGAAATGGCCGCTTATGCTGGAGATCCCGAAAGCGTCATCGATCAACCGCACGGCTTGGGCTTCACTCTGGATATCGAGCGGCTCGATCTTGCCGCGTCCCGCTCGACCGGCATTCACCTACTGCTCCTGGCCCTGTTGCGTGCTCAAGACGACGTGAACTGGGACGATCGCAAGCAGCTGCCCTCTGCCCTGTTCGGCCAACTATTGCTCGGGGTTTACCAAATCCCCCTGCCAAACCGTCCCGCGGCGGATGTGGGCCTGGAACGACTGCCCGACGGTCTGCTCATCAGGCTGTATCGTCTGATCCGCCTGGCCCGCCGCCTGATCGATTTAACGCTTTGCCCTGAAGACAACTCACCGAAGGAGCTGCCATGAGCCTGTCCTTCAATGTCCTCAACCAGGCCATGCTGACCCAGGTGTTGCATGAGCTGCGCCAAGGTAACCTGAAGCGCTGCAAGGCCCTCGGACTGAGTGAGGACGACATCTACCTGTTGCAGTCCTTACCGCCCACTACGTTGTCGCGCCTGGCCCATGCCGTCATCCCTTGGGTTGAGATCAAAATTGATTCGCCGGTGCTGCATCGCTTGATCGAGCAGGCCGAACGTGACGAGCAGAACGAGCGATTGATCAATCGAGCGCTCAAGCTGGGCGCCAGCAGCACAATCATGTATCAGTGCTTCGGCTTGGCGCATTCGGAAACCGCCCTACGTCGACGAATGCTCAAGATAGAAACCCGTAAAGGCCGTCCACAAAATTTGAGCGAAGCCCAGGAACATGCGCTCTGGCAGCGATGGTGCCAGCTGCGCGCTCAGGACAGTACCGGCGACCAGCTCGACGCCATGATGATGCTGGCCGAAGAGCAGCAGATCAGCCTGACCATCGTCTGGCAGCAGATTGACCAGTACAGCAACGGCACATGAACGCTGCCCCGTCCAATCGCTGGCAGCGTGTCCTGCAGCAATGCACCCAACAACTGAGTGAACGCTGGCCGGCACGCCCCACCACTGAGCATCCCTCCAATCAAGCCATGCAAGCTGGCTTTCTGTTCAGTGGCCAAGCTCACGAAGTCGTGCCACGTCGGCTGCTGTTGGATTGTCGGTTGACGCCGTTGGAGCGTAATGCCTGGCAAGTGTTTCGGCTCATGCTGCAAGGCAACGGCGTGGTTACGCCGCGCTATGAAGATTTGCAGCCTTACCTGTCGAGCGTGCCCTACGGCGCATCAGCCTCCCGTGAAACCATCGCCCGCGTGTTGACGATGCTCAGACTAACTCGTTGGCTCAGCTTGGTGAGTCGCGGACGCGACCCGCTCAGTGGACGTCTTCAAGGTTCACTGTATGTTCTGCACGATGAGCCGTTAACTCCTGCCGAAGCCTTGGAGCTGGATCAGGATTACCTGGAGCTGGTCGGACATGCCCTGGGTCATGCGACGAAGGCGGTGCGCATTGTCGCTCAGCACATTGTGGAGGAAGTCCGCCAGGATAAGAATATCGAGCGAGATCGGTTACCGACGCGACTCGACAGCTGGGGCGAACACTGGACACAGCAAGGACTGGACCAGACGGCCGATGATGCCTTCCACGATTCCGAACTGGGAGCAAATCACCAGGTTCTGAATCGTGCAGGCCCTGGTTCGGATTCCGAACCAGGCTTGAACGCCAGCGTTTCCGGCACCGTTCGGAATCCGAGCGCCGCCTGTACTGTATTAAAAGAAAGTATTTGTACAGTACCACGCGCGACCCCAGCGGTAGATAACCTGCACTGGCCCGCTGCGCTGCAACTGAGCCCAAGCGAGCGTCAGGCCGTCGCCGTGGCGCTAAACAAGCTCAAACCCGCGGATCGGCAGGTGGTGCTCAACGAAGCAGGGGCACGCTGTGCGGCCGGTGGAATCCGCAAGCCAGCGGCGTATCTGATGGGTCTGATCCAGCGTGCGCTGAAAGGTGACTTTCATCCTTGGGCAGGTCAGGCCAAACCGTCCCCCATTGCAGAGCCGCCGGCACCGACTCCCTCGCGCCCCATTCGAAAACAGGGCGAACCCGCATCCGCCCTCGCCCAAGCGTGCCTGAATGAGCTGCGCCAACTGCGCGGTAAACGCGGTGGACGTCAGTAGATTTGATGCCACTGGCATCAAATCCATGGAATTCCACTCTACGAACACATCGGACCAAACTATGAAACTCTTAGGGAAAAGCCGGTTCACCCTTCACTGACGTCTCCTTAGTTAGCCCTTTTAAACCAAACCGAACAGACCGCATTCAGCTTTTTGGCTGCCCTTGACCCTCATCTGTCGCAACGTTCCCGTCCAAGCTTATGCGAGGACAATACCGTGGCCGATCACTATCAACTCAACCTGGGTTCACTGCGCAGCAGCATCACCCTGACCCTGCACACCCACCACGCCGCCCGTATCTGGCAAGGTCGGGCCGCACGTGAAGGCGTCCACTCGATCATGGGCATGGCCGGCTACATCAGTGTCACCAACCTGATCAAACAAACCGCGGCCCAAGACGACCCCTATGCCGACTGGGCCATCGTGCAACTCGAAGAAAAGCTGATGCAGGCAAAAGCTGGGATGCTGGAACTGACCCAGCAGCTGGACCGAATCAGACAGGATCTGCCGACACAGATCGACATGGGCGACAACCTCAACATCCACCCCGTCACCTTGCCGTTGTACATCGGCAGCCAGCTGGGTTTTCTGGCGGTCTACCTGCTGACCGACTACGACACCCTGGTGCGTCGTACCCTATTGGCCCATCACACCGCCTTGATCGGCCGCATCGACATGGAAGCCTGGATCGACGAAGGCGCCCATCTGCTGCGCAGCCTATTCGGCCAGGCCCAGCGCTATCGGCATGCCGGCGTCACACGCGATGACATGGCGGCGAACAACGCCCGTGCCATTGCGGCTATCGAGAAGATGGGTTTGCCCCCGATGGACATCCTGGAGGGTCATCGCCGCTCCCAGTTCGCGCCGCCAATCACTCGCCGTGGTGCGGTGGCAGTGCATGACGCCGACGCGTTGGCAGAGGACGTGGGAGTGTCTTCTGCGACAGTGAATGAGCCGGAGGACGAAGCATGAATCCGATGATCCCGGCTCAACCAATGCCCTTCGAAGCGTTAACACCGGATGCCTATCGACAACTCGAACACGCAGCCTACCTAAAAGGCCTTTTAAAACCTTTTAAGGGTAAGGGGGAGTTGGAACAGCTGGCGCAGGTAGCGAGGGAAATCGAGGCGCAGTTATGTCACCTGATGGAGGCTGTGGTGCAGCAGGCCGGACAGCCTCCTTACTCACTGCTGGATATCCGATTGGTGCTGCAGAACACCAGCGCTGGCAGCACCTTTTTGCGTTGGCGCACCCGTGATTTTGCCCGTATGGGAGTCTCGGTCTGGGAACGCCAGGTCTGCAACAAAGCCTTGCCGCAGGTCGTACGCGAGAGATTGCACCGTTTCGAATGCGAGCGCATTGCACTGAACCTGCAGATGAGCGTGGTGCATTCGCTTTACCGCCAGGCCTCGACCTGCGCGATCAAAATGGCCAGTGCCGAACAGCTGCTGCGCCAGTTCACACCCGCAATGGAGGTATCACGATGAGTACTTTTTTCGTCGGCGAAGGCAATATCGGCAGTGCGCCAGAGTTCCAGGTATTTCCATCAGGCAATGACGAGCCACGACGTTTGCTACGGCTGAATGTGTACTTCGACAACCCCGTGCCACGCGAGGGTAACTATGAAGATCGGGGCGGTTATTGGGCGCCGGTTGAGCTCTGGCACCGCGAGGCTGAACACTGGAGCACGCTGTACCAGAAAGGCATGCGCGTGCTGGTTGAAGGTCGTACCGTGCGCGATGAGTGGGAGGACAGCGAAGATAACGCGCGGGTGACCTTCAAGATCGAGGCCCGTCGCGTCGGTATCCTACCTCACCGGTTAAACGGCGTGGTCATGCGCGAGCGCTCCAGTGAACCGGCGGCCTCTCAAAATACAGAGCCGGCCGGTTCACCTGCGTCGAAACCCAAGAAACGCAGAGGGCAACCACCTACGGCCTGACAGACATCAGGCATAAAAATTGCGCCTTTACGCGAAGTTGCTGGCCAGTTATTACTGGCTGCTCGTGAAGCCCCGCCCTGTCGTCCACGCTACAACAAGGTAGCAGCTTCGACCCATTCAAGGCTGCCATCACGGACTAATATGAGGAACCTGCCATTCAGGTTTCTCATATTAGTCCGCGCTACTTCGAACAACGCTGCTCCTAAATCAATCCGGAGCAGCTCTATGCGTCTCTTCCTCTGCGAGAAACCGTCCCAAGGTCGTGACATCGCCAAGGTGCTCGGGGCCACTCGGCGTGGTGACGGTTGCCTAATCGGCACAGAGACAACCGTCACCTGGTGTATCGGCCACCTGCTGGAAACGGCCCCACCTGACGCTTATGGTGCTCAGTACAAATCCTGGTCGCTGGATCATCTACCAATCATTCCCGTGCAGTGGCAGGTCGAGGTCAAACCCAAGACCGCCGCGCAGTTCGAAATCATCAAACGCCTGCTGAGTGAAGCCTCAAGTGTTGTCATCGCGACCGACGCCGATCGCGAAGGTGAAATGATTGCCCGTGAGTTGCTGGAGCTCTGCAAGTACCGAGGCCCGGTTCAGCGCCTCTGGTTGTCCGCCCTCAACGAGGCGTCGATTCGCAAAGCCCTGTCCTCGCTGAAGTCTGATCAGGAGACTTTCCCGCTCTATCACTCGGCGCTCGCCCGCAGCCGTGCCGACTGGCTGATCGGCATGAACCTCAGTCGTTTGTTTACCCTTCTCGGTCGGCGAGTAGGTTACGACGGCGTTTTGTCAGTGGGGCGCGTCCAGACACCCACCTTACGTCTGGTGGTCGATCGGGATCGCGCGATTGCCAGCTTCGTCCCGGTGCCTTACTGGAACGTTGACGTGCACCTATCGTCGATGGGCCAGCGATTCATCGCGTCGTGGTTACCACCACGTTCAGGACGGGACGAAGCGGGGCGTTGCCTGCAACAGGCGCTTGCCCATCACGCGGTCCAAACAATCACCGGCGAGAAGTCCGCCACGGTACTCTCGTTGCAGACTGAGCAGTTCCGAGAACCACCGCCCCAGCCCTTCGACCTGAGCACGTTGCAAGAAGTCTGCTCGCGTAAGCTGGGGCTCGGTGTTCAGGAAACCCTGAACATCACCCAAGCCCTGTATGAAACCCACAAAGCCACCACCTACCCGCGCAGCGATTGCCGCTATTTGCCAGAGAGTATGTTCAACGAGGCACCCGCGGTACTCGATGCCCTGCTCAAAACGGATCCTGCACTCAGACCTGCATTCGGGAGCCTCGATCGATCATTGCGCGCCCGCGTATGGAACGATGCCAAGGTCACCGCGCACCACGGCATCATTCCCACCACCGAGCCCGCAAACCTGGTGCGGATGTCCGAACAAGAACGCCAGGTCTACGAACTGATCCGTAGCCACTACCTGGCGCAATTTCTTCCGCATCATGAGTTTGATCGAACCCAAGTAGAACTGAAATGTGGCGAAGAACGTTTGACCGCTGTCGGCAAACAGATCCTGATCCAGGGCTGGAAAGGCTTGCTCTCCGACAACACCGAGGACGATGAGCCCAGTCAAAAGCACCAAGTATTGCCCGTCTTGCAACAGGGTACTCAGTGCGCCGTAAACGACGTCGAACTCAAGTTCATGCGCACCGCCGCTCCCAAACCGCTCACCGAGGGCGATCTGATCAAGGCGATGAAAAATGTGGCCAAGCTAGTCAACGACCCACGCCTGAAACAGAAACTTCGGGACACCACCGGTATCGGCACCGAAGCCACGCGAGCCGGCATTATCAAAGGGTTGATTGATCGCGGTTATTTACTGAAGAAAAAACGCGCCTTAATGGCCTCCGCCGCGGCCCATACCCTGATCGAGGCGGTACCGGCAGCAGTCGCCGATCCAGGTATGACCGCAATCTGGGAACAGGCTCTGGACGAAATCGAATCGGGACGCCTGACCCTGGATGCGTTCGTTGCCAAGCAGGCGAGCTGGATCGCGCAGTTGGTCGCACACTACCGCTCGCTCACTTTGGCAATAGCGGTCGAAACGAGCCCGAGCTGCCCCAAGTGCAACGCCTCAATGCTCAGGCGAACGGGAAAATCAGGGCCGTTCTGGTCGTGCTCCTACTACCCGGATTGCAAGGGCACTGTGTCGATCAGTAAAGATACGCGTCGCTCATGATGGTCATGGGACGATCATCATGAGAATGGTGCGCTCTCTGCCTTGACCTCGTCCCATCCTCTCTGCTGTAGTACCTCAGGATTATCGCCAACGGCGACCCAAGACCGATTCGCTCCGGGTAGCTCGGTCGGACTCCTTGAGTTCGGAGCCTTCTGTTCTGCGGAATTTCATTCCCGTATTTTGCTCGACCTGATCGTAGTGGCGGATGACCACTGTTGCCTCTAGGGCAACAGCGGTCATCCGCTTCGGCGATCGCATTCAGTCCCGGAGCCCACCGGGGAAACACTGGGCACCCTTTGTGCGCGGATGCGTGCCAGCATGTTCCGACCCAGGCCACGACAAGGGTCGGTTGGCGAATCATGGCGCAGTTAAACCAAGTTTTGCGAGGAGTTTGTCGACTGCGTAAGACCGCCAAAGGTGGCTTTTCTCTTCCTCGCCTGGCGCCCCCTCCAGGCCCACTCTTCATTTTTTTCATTTTCTTAATCCCAGTGACTTCCACCGTATTCCGGCCTTAAAAAATCGGGTTGCAGCGTCTTGACGCTCCCCTTTGACAGGCTTATACAAAGGGCGTGGTTCGCTGTCGTTGACAGCCCAGCCCAAGTAGCTTGAACCTTCAAGGCTACGCCACGTTCGTGGTGGTTCACCCAAGTGCGATCAGCATTCGGAAGCTCGCGCGGTTACCGCTTCAGCGGTGATGAATGCCCACTACCCCATGCCTGCGGATCACCACAGCAGACGTTCCTCTGCTGTGCCGCTATTCCCCCAGACGCATTGTTCTGATCGTCATCGGCTTGCCGGTGGCGAGTCGTTCATCGCTTGCCTTCGCCTTACCCACACTGACGGGGACTCACTTCCCCGTAAGGGATTGTGCGTCGCCGTTTTCCCTTGAAACAGGAGAACTACCATGGCCCACGCCAACCACTCCCAAGAAGCGACCACTTACTTCAATCTGCACACCGTCGGTATCGGCTACCTCAACCGTGTTCGTGAAGTACAAGTCCGCCGCGGCCAGCCATTCATGGCCTGCGATATCGCAGCCCTGCACGGTGCCACTGATGCGGTGGAGTACACCCGCTTCGACTGCAAAGTCGCTGGAGGTGAAGCTGAACGCTTGATTCGTCTCTATAGGGACGCCGTCAACGCCGAGAAAAAGGTCTTGCTGTCGTTCCGTATCGGCGACCTGTGGATCGATCCGTTTCTCTACGAGAAAGGCGATAAACAAGGCCAACCGGGCGCCAGCCTGAAAGGTCGTTTGCTGTTCATTGACTGGATCAAGGTCAACGGCACGTTCGAATACAAAGCGCCCGCCAGGCAGGAAGTAACAGCACCTGCAGAGCAAGCGCCAAACAGTGAGCCATCCCCTTCATCGGCTGATACCGAAGCTGAGGAGACCGCAAACCCAACAGAGGCTCGGGTCGAACCTGAATCTCCACCCACTCCCCGCACGGCCCGCCGTGATGCCACCCGTACCGTTCAGTCCGCCTGAACAGTCCACGATGTTCCTCATCAAGGCGCTCCGTCGAGCGCCTTTTCTTCAATCCGCACAGGAGAACCAACATGGAATCCTTCTGGCTTTGCGACGACTGCCTGTTTGCTACTGCTTACGAGGACTACAGCACGTTATCGCTCTATTACACGACGGATGAAATTGAGAAACGCATCGCCGGCATCCATCGAGAACTGGTTCGGTTAATGCCCATCAGTGCCGACTTCGATCCCGAAACTGGCTGGGGAATAAAAGCTTTTTCCCCATTGCCCTGCGACGGCTGTGGTTCGCCCCTGCACGGTCAACGCCACCGATTCACTCGGCTGTAAACAGCGCGCCATCGGCTAACGCCCGCGACTCCACACCCACCTCGGGGACACCACTCCCCTCGGGCGTGTACCCCTGATGGTTCCCTTCGGAGATACCACCATGAGCACCCCACTCACACTGATTGAGACCTCGGATTTCGAGGCTGATCGTATCGTCCAAGAAAACCAGGTGATCGACGAAGCACTGCATATTCTGGATCGTCGGCTGTTCGCCCGCGGCCCTATCCTGACGTCGCCTGACGCCGTGGCCTCCTACCTAAAACTGCACCTTGTGCAACAAGAGCATGAAGTCTTCGGAGTGATTTTCCTCGATGCCAAGCACCGGGCGCTGGCGTTCGAAGTTCTCTTTCACGGCAGCATTGATGGCGCCAGCGTTTACCCCCGCCAAGTCGTTAAGCGTTCCCTAGCGCACAACGCTGCCGCCGCCATTTTTGTTCACAACCATCCCTCAGGTTGTACGGAACCCAGCCAGGCGGATCGCGTTTTGACCGCACGGCTGAAGGAGGCCTTGGCCTTGATCGAAGTGCGCGTACTGGATCACTTCATCGTGGGTGAAGGTCGTCCGCTCTCCCTTGCCGAATATGGCTGGCTTTAACCCTCACAGGCGCCTTCGGGCGCCTTATTCATTTTCATCCTGGAGAACCCTCATGAACCGCGCCCCCCAAGCTGCAGCCCTGCTGCCGGCCTCAAATCCATTTGCTCGCGGCTACGACAACCTGCATATCGAACGGCTGCTACTGATCACCTACGAAGACGACTGTCCTCCTTGCTTTCGCCCCGTACACGACTCACAGACCCATCTGCTCGACCATGCACTGCAACTATTCCCCTGCCTGTTCAATGACGATTTCGCCTTGATCAGCGAAGGCCAATCCATTTCGGATGATTTGGATGGACGCTGCCCGTCCACCGGGCTAGTGCGCCAAGTAATCTACGCTGTGATGGGCGAAATGCTCAACGAGCGGCATCACGTCGGCGACCTGTACTCCCTGGAAGAAGCCCAAGCCATGGTCCATCGCTTGAGCTTTGGAACGGGACACTACAGTCGAGCCTGGGAGATCAGTACCGCACATCTTCCTGAAGAAGCGATGCTTTATCTGGAAGAGTGGGTCAGTCACTCCGCGCCGAGGCAAACCGGCCTCTTGTTCGAGCTTTTTACGCTGCCAGATTGCTGCGGTATCGGTTGCAAACTGATCGGCACACCCTGGACGGACGAGAACTTGCTGAACATTGAGGGCAATCGTTATTCGAGCTTGAGACAAGAACAACTCGACGCAGGCACACCGGAAGCCTTGGTCAACGTACTGTATTTGGCGGCATTGGCGGATGTGCGATTGTTGATCTTCGACCCCGACGCTGCCGTCTTGGATGGGCTCGCCATTTTCGATGAATAGCAACGTGTTCAGCGTTAACACGACCCACCTTAAATCAACTTTCTCACTGAATCGCTCCTTCACCTCATGCCAGGTTCTGCACTGAATCTGACTTGAGGTTTTTCCATGGAGCGCTTTTTCCCGCCTGTCTGCCTGCTGGGTTTGTTGAGCGCTTGCACCGCGCAAACTCCCAACCCATTTTCGACCCATCCCGAGATCGACAGTAGCTCCAATCGGGCCCAGCTCTCGAGGGGGCCAATTGAAGGAAGCCATACGGCGGAACTCCGCTATGGCCGTTATACGCTGGTCAGCACCGAGCCCACCACGGAACAACGCGACCTTCTCACCCAGATCATCGATGTGAGTATCCCGTCCAATCTGAATCCTTCGGTGCAGGATGCATTGCAGTACGTATTGCAGCGCTCGGGCTATTCGCTCTGTCCCGTTACCGCGTCGGTGAAGGTGCTGTTTACCCGGCCCCTGCCGGCGGCCCATTACCGGCTTGGCCCAATCCCTTTGCGCAGCGCGCTACAAGTGCTGGCTGGCCCCGCCTGGCAACTCACGACCGATGAAGTCAGCCGTTCGGTCTGCTTCGAACAGCAGAAAACGGAGGCCGGCGTCGCGCTGATCACACCCGTCTCGCCCCATCTGTTGGAGGCACTCCCATGAGAGCCTCGACGTTTCAAACCCTCATTGTCGGCTTACTTTGCCTGGCGGTCGCCGGGCTAAGCGGTGGTTTGTATAACCAGTACCAGCGCATGGCAGACCTTCAGAGCACGGACACGCAATACCGACAAACCCTGGACACCCTGCAACGTGACTCAAACGCCCTCAAGGACGCCCAGGAGAAGCTGCAGTACGCGCTGAAAGACCTGAAGCAGATGGTCGATACTGGTGAGCAACAGGCCAATACCCTCGATCCGATGCTGGATCAGTGGGCGCAAGAGATACAGGAACTGCGCGATGGCCTGGCGGCCCGTGCCACCATGGCAGA